>NZ_CP036282.1:2400000-3600000 GCF_006974105.1 Rhodoferax aquaticus | reverse complement strand
GCAAAGCACCGCAACTCCAGCCAATACCCAGGTCGATACCAGTCGACTAATCACGATTGAGTTTGATGCTAACGCACGTGGCCCTTGGGACTTCAAACCAGGGCAGCGTTCTGTTCAAGTGCATCCGGGTGAGGTTACAACGGTGATGTATGAGTTTCAGAACATACAAAACCGCCGCATGTCCGCACAGGCTATTCCTAGTTACGCGCCTCAGCAGGCATCTGCCCACTTTAATAAGCTGGAGTGTTTTTGCTTTAGCCAGTACACCCTAGAGCCTGGTGAGAAAAAGTCATGGCCTGTGGTGTTTATTGTTGATCCCAAGCTATCCAAAGACGTTAAAACGATTACGTTGTCGTATACGTTTTTCGAAGTTGGTGGTAAGACACCGCCGGCACCTATAGCGTCTGCAGTTGGTCTGGTGGCAGCAGGACTTGGATCGTGATGGCTATGAAAGAAGATACCGCTTTTTCCTCTAAGTCAACATGGTTGCTTAGTGTTAAGTTGGTTGCGTGGTCGTTTCTTGGTATCCGAAGCAAGTCGGCTTACCAGGAAGACTTGGCACGCGTTAACCCCATGCATGTCGTGTTGGTTGGTATTGCAGGTGTGCTGTTGTTTGTTTTGAGTTTGATCGCCTTGGTCAATTGGGTGGTTGCGAAGTAATGTAAATGGTCATCAATAGCAGATGGCCAAGAATTTGAAAATGGAGCAGAAATGAGTTCAACTACACACGGTGGAACCCCGTACTACTTTGTCCCAGGTCCTTCTCGCCATCCCGCCATGGCCGCACTGGGCCTGTTCTTTGTAATCTTGGGTGCTGGCCAGTGGATCAACGGCGCGCAGTGGGGCATGTGGGCCTTGTTGGCCGGAATGGTTGGTTGGCTGTTTGTCCTGTACCAATGGTTCAGCGAATCGATCGCTGAAAGTGAAGGTGGCCAGTATGGCTACAAAATCGACTTGTCCTACCGTTGGAGCATGAGTTGGTTCATCTTTTCAGAAGTGATGTTTTTTGGTGCCTTCTTTACTGCCTTGTGGTGGGCACGCGCTCATTCTGTGCCCGCATTAGGGAGTTTGGATAATTCCCTGCTGTGGCCCGGTTTCAAGGCGGTGTGGCCCAGCGTTGCAGCTGGTGCTACAGCGTCACCCGCACATATCGTTGAGCAGTTTCAAACCATGGGGCCGTTTTGGTTGCCCACAATTAACACCGCCTTGTTGTTGACTTCAGGTGTTACGCTAACCATCGCCCACCATGCCTTGGTTGATGGAAATCGCAGCAAAACCTTGACCTTTATGTGGATCACCGTGCTCTTGGGTGCCACGTTTTTGGGCGTGCAAGGCTACGAGTACCACCATTTGTACGAAGAAGCTAACCTTAAGCTCACATCAGGGGTGTATGGCTCAACGTTCTATTTATTGACGGGTTTCCATGGCTTCCACGTATTCGTGGGTATGCTCATGCTCTTGTTCATCACCTTGAGGTTGCAAAAAGGCCATTTCACACCCAAACGCCACTTCGGGTTTGAAGGTGCGGCTTGGTATTGGCATTTTGTTGACGTTGTGTGGCTGGGTCTGTACATCTTGGTTTACTGGATGTAGTTCTGGGATACCCATGAAAAAAGGCACCGTCGTAGGTGCCTTTTTAGTTTATGTCTATGAAGTAGGGTTTGCGACTGCTTAGGTAGTCTTGGCTTTATTGGCCTGCTTGAATGCCCGTTGGATGGATAAGTCCCAATTGCCAAGCCAGTAATACACAGGCGAACAACGTGATGGAAATGCCGACGCGCACCGCCAAGGCCTTGGCCATACGTTTCGACTTTGCGTCTCCTTCTTGTCCTCCGCGCAACATGTAGTAAAGCGCAAAACCTAAGCTCGCCAAAATGGCAATGAATGCAATGATCACTAAGTACGTCATGGTGGGGATTATGTTGTGAAAACCCGAAGCAAGCACGTGTTGGTTTTTCTACTTGCTTTGGCACTTGTGCTGAGTGGGCTATCGCTTGGGCGTTGGCAGCTCTCGCGGGCAGAGCAAAAGCTGACCGCCCAGGCTGCAGTAGAGGCCCAGGCAAGTAAGCCTGCCTTGGACAACGCGCAGCTGCTTGCTGACACTCCCGTTAGTCATTTGTATCGGAGCGCTGTATTGCGTGGTCAGTGGATACCCGGACAAACCGTTTTGCTAGACAACCGTCCTATGGAGGGACGCGTTGGCTTTTACGTTCTGACTCCCTTTTTGTTGGAGGGCAGCAAGTCATCTGTGATGGTGCAGCGTGGATGGATCCCACGCAACTTCGAGAACCGGGCAGACGTACCTCAAGTCGCAAGTCCAACGGGCGTTGTGGTCTTAGTTGGACGAATCACCCCGCCACCGGGTGCCCTTTATGACTTGGGCACCCAGCCTGAGGGACAGATCCGGCAAAATGTCGATCTCAAGCAGTTTGCATCGGCCGCAGGTATTGACCTTTTGACCGAGATAAGCGTGCAGCAAACAGACGCAGTGTCAGGCGGCCTGCTGCAACACTGGCCTGTCGTCAACGTGGGTGTTGACAAACACTACGGCTACGCATTCCAGTGGTTCGCGCTGGCGGCGCTTATTGCGGGTTTGTATGCTTGGTTTCAAATCATCCGCCCCCGAATTTCTAGACCCAAAGACTGATCCACATGCCACGTCAAACTTCCCCTGATAACGACCCTATGGGCATGACGGTACATTCGATGCCGTCTACCGATTCCGTCTTGACTGACACGCAGGCGCGCACGCGCGTTGGACGCTGGAAAATGCTGCTGCTATTCCTGATTTGCGCCAGTCCGGTTGTCGCTTCTTACTTTACCTACTACGTCATTCGTCCTGAAGGCAGACGCAATTACGGGGACTTGATTACACCCCAGCGTGCTTTGCCTGACCTGGTCGCCACAACTATCTCTGGAGATCGAGTTAACTTGCAGACGCTTAAGGATCAGTGGCTGTTGATCAGTGTTGGTAGTGGTGCGTGCGCATCGCAGTGCGCCCAGCATCTATACATGCAGCGCCAAATGCGCGAGACGCTAGGGAAGGAGAAGGACCGCTTGGACTGGGTGTGGCTTGTCGATGACGCGGAGCCTGTAGCACAAGCGATTCAGCCTGGGCTCAAAGATGCAACGGTACTGCGCGTGAACAGAGAGGCAATTTCACGCTGGTTGGAACCGGCACAAGGCCATGGTTTGGCAGATCACTTGTATGTTGTCGATCCTTTGGGCAATTGGATGATGCGGTTTCCCGCCAACCTGGACCTGAAGGATGGCGCACCCAAAGCTAAGCGCGATCTAGAACGTCTGCTGCGCGCCTCCAACGCTTGGGATAAGCCCGGCCGTCAACCTAACGCTGTGGCTCCCTAGTCGATTAGCTATGGAAACGTCTTTGTACGACTTGTCCCCCGTTTTCCACATCCTTCTTGTGGGGGCCATATGTGCTGCGCTGCCATTGGCGTGGGTTGCCTGGGCCCATCGCAATGCGAGCTGGCAGGGTAAGTTGCGTGCGCTTGGTCTGGTGACCTTGTTCTTAACCTTTGATCTCGTGCTTTTCGGTGCCTTCACGCGCCTCACGGACAGCGGGTTGGGCTGTCCAGACTGGCCTGGCTGCTATGGCAGCGCCAGCCCACTGGGTGCACACCAGGAGATATCGGCCGCTCAGAGTGCTATGCCAACAGGTCCTGTCACGCATAGCAAAGCGTGGATTGAAATGGTCCACCGCTACCTAGCCACCAGTGTGGGTGGCTTGATTCTTTTGCTAGCGATTTTTTCTTGGAGAGCGTTGTGGCGAGGAGAAGTGCCACGGCGAGCTTGGACGAGTTACCTCCCTACGTTGAGCCTTGTATGGGTCTGTGTTCAGGGTGCTTTTGGCGCTTTGACGGTCACTATGAAACTGTTTCCAGCAATCGTGAGCCTCCACCTGCTCGGGGCGTATTTGCTTTTGGCTTTGTTGACCATGCAGTCTTATCTGGGCGAAGAACCTCCGAACGGAGTGAGTCCCTTGCCAAACACCCAGCCTCTTTCAGTTAGCAGTTTGTGGGTTGTGCTGGCCCTAGCTATGTTGGTGTTGCAAGCAGCGTCTGGCGCTTGGGTCAGTACGAATTACGCGGTACTGGCCTGCACAGAGTTCCCCAAATGCCAAGGCAGCTGGTGGCCAGACATGCAGTTTGAGCACGCCTTTACCTGGTGGCGACCACTAGGCTTAGGTGCGCATGGCGAGGCCATCACGTTTCAGGGTCTAACCGCTATTCATTACATGCACAGGCTGCTCGCCATGGCGACCATCATCGCATTGGGTAGCCTGGCATGGCATGCTTCCCGCGCCGATCGACTCCGATCTTTAGGCCGGGCCTTAGCTGCACTCTTGGTGCTCCAATTTGCCACGGGCTTAAGCAATGTGGTGCTCGACTGGCCCCTTGGCGCAGCCGTGCTGCACACCGCCGGAGCTGGCGCCATGGTCGTCGTGCTTGTAAGGATGCTCTGCAGCATTGCCCCCCAGGATATTCACCCTTCGGCGCACGCAGCCGCGCTGCACCCATCGAGATCTTCAGCATGACAGCCTTAGCCTTGCCCCCCGCTTTGTCGGTGATTCGCCAGTTTCACGCGCTCACCAAACCGCGGGTCATTCAGCTCATAGTTTTTTGTGCCCTCATTGGCATGGTATTGGCCGTGCCGGGTGTGCCGACCCTTGCCCAAGTGGCCCTTGCGGCCATTGCCTGCGCTGGCATCTACTTGGTGGCCGGTGCTGCTGCTGCTTTCAATTGCGTTGTGGAAAAAACCATCGACGCCAAGATGAAACGCACCTCATGGAGGCCCACTGCGCGCGGGCAACTAGGGGATATTCAGACCTTGGTGTTCTCGGCAGCCTTGTGTGCGGCTGGTTCGGCGGTTTTGTACATCTGGGTCAACCCCCTCACCATGTGGTTGACGTTTGCCACCTTTGTGGGCTATGCCATTGTCTACACCGTGATCTTGAAGCCGTTGACGCCCCAAAACATTGTGATCGGCGGCGCCTCGGGTGCCATGCCGCCGGTCTTAGGGTGGGCGGCCATGACCGGGGATGTAGGGCCTGAGGCTTTGATTCTGTGCCTCATTATCTTCTTGTGGACACCGCCGCATTTTTGGGCTTTGGCCCTGTACCGGGTGGAGGACTACCGTAAGTCAGGTCTCCCCATGTTGCCGGTGACGCATGGCAGCGAATTCACGCGTTTGCAGATCTTGTTGTACACCTTGATTCTGTTTGCGGCCTGTTTGCTGCCCTTTATCTACGGGTTTAGCTCGTGGCTCTATCTGGTTGTGGCAGTCGGCTTGAGCATTGGCTTTTGCTGGTATGCGTTGCGTTTGTACCGGGCCTATTCCGATGAACTGGCGCGAGCCACCTTTCGCTTTTCACTCATTCACTTAAGCGCACTGTTTGCCGCGCTTTTGATCGACCACTACCTCGTCTAAGGCACTTATGCAACGAAGAAATGCTCTTAAATCAGTAGCTGCTTATGCAGTACTGGTAAGCGGTATTGCAGGGTTTGGCTTAGGCCTAACCGCATGTACGGACAGCAAGCCCGCCTTTGCTTCGATTGATGTCACAGGTGCCAATTACGCCAAAGACTTTGAACTGACTGACCAAAATGGACAGCTGCGTCGGCTGAAGGACTTTGAAGGCAAAGTGGTGGTCATGTTCTTTGGCTACACCCAGTGCCCGGACGTGTGCCCCACCTCAATGCTTGAGTTGGCCGAGATCAAGCGCCTGCTCGGCAAAGACGGCGACAAACTCCAGGGCATCTTCGTAACGGTAGATCCCCAGCGGGACACGCCTGTAGTGCTCAAAGGCTATATGGAGAGCTTTGACCCTACGTTTTTGGCACTGTATACAACGCCCGAAAAGCTCGAGGTCTTGGCCAAAGACTTCAAGGTCTACTACAAGCGGGTAGAGGGCAAAACCCCCACCAGCTACACCATGGACCATTCAGCCGGCAGCTACGTGTACGACACCAAAGGCAATCTGCGCTTGTTTACCCGCTACGGCAGTGGCGCCCAGGTGTTGGCAGCTGACATCAAACAGCTGCTCTAACGGGCTCCTGCCTCTGGCCGGGTGGCTGCTTACTCAGCCTTGATGCGGCCTACCAAAATGATGCCACCTAGCAAAGCGGTGTCCGCCTTGATGCGGTTGGCCAGCCCCTCGCCTGTGGTACCCGCCACTTGCCAGCCTTGTTGGTACAACTTTTGGCGCATATCAGGGCTGCGTACGATGTCGCTGATCAGCGTAGACAAGCGATTGGCCACAGCCGTTGGCATGGCCTTGGGTGCGGCTACCGCGTTCCATATCTCCAGATTGAATCCACGAATGCCGACCTCGGCCAAGCTAGGCACATCGGCCAACAAAGGGCTGCGCACGCTGGAAGTCACGCCGATGGCTTTGAGCTTTCCTGACTTGACCTGTGCCATTGCCAAGGCCGGTGGCAGTAACGCCAGCTGCAAATCACCCGAAATCATGCCCGTGGCCACTTGCGGGTAGCCAGGGTAGGGAATATGAACCGGTGCGATATTGCTTTTGCTCTTCAAAAGCTCCATGCCCAAATGGCCCACGGTACCAACGCCTGGGGTGCCGTAACTCCATTTGTTGCCTGCATTGCGGGCCGCCACAAAGAAGTCTTGTCCGCTGCCCGTGGCGACGGCGGCCGAGGCCGTTAACACCAGGGGGGATGTGCCAATGAGGCTGATAGGCTGCAAATCCTTGAGCGGGTCATAGCTCAGGGCGGGGTTGAGCATCTTGGCAATCGTCATATTGCCGTTGATCATCAAGCCCAGGGTGTGGCCATCGGTGGCCTTGGCCACGTAATCTGCGGCAATGTTGCCTCCAGCGCCTACCTTGTTTTCCACAATCACCGCTTGACCGAGCGCTTTGGACAAAGGCTCGGCCAAGGCGCGTGCTGTCAAGTCAGGGGAAGACCCACCAGGAAACCCCACAATCAGACGCACGGGTTTGCTGGGCCAGTTGCCCTGTTTTACATTGTCATTTTGGGCATTTGCGCCCGTAGACATTGCGCAAGCAGCTATAAAAAGTGTAGTAAGTCGAAGCAAATGGCGACGCATGAAAAAGAACTCCAAAAACAAAAAACCCCTGAGGGTAAAACCTTCAGGGGCTATTGTCGGGTGAGAAAACTGCTTTACGCGTATTGCGCCAAGCTTGCCTTCATTTTCTTCATGGCGGCTACCTCAATTTGCCGAATGCGCTCTGCACTCACGCCATATTCAGCAGCCAAATCGTGCAAGGTCATGCCACCTGAGCTGTCATCGTTGACCTTGAGCCAACGCTCTTCGACTATGCGGCGGCTGCGTGGGTCCAAGCTATCCAGTGCCGTGGCAATGCCGTCGGTGGCCAAGATGTCACGCTGGTGCGCTTCAATCATGGCAATCGGCTCGTGGCTGGTATCCGTCAGGTAAGTCACCGGGCCAAAAGAATCTTCGCCATCATCTGCCGGGCCGGGGTCCAGCACCACATCACCGCCAGACAAGCGTGTTTCCATCTCAATGACCTCTTCAGGCTTGACCTTGAGCTCGCGCGCCATTGCCTCCACTTGGTCCGCGTTCAGGGTTTCCCGGTGCGTGCCTGCGTCTGCGGCCGCATCGTCACTCTTGTAGCGCTGCTTCATGGAGCGCAGGTTGAAGAACAACTTGCGCTGCGCCTTGGTGGTTGCCACTTTGACCATGCGCCAGTTTTTCAAGATGTACTCGTGAATTTCGGCCTTGATCCAGTGCATGGCATAGCTCACCAAGCGCACGCCTTGGTCTGGGTCAAAGCGCTTGACAGCCTTCATCAGGCCCACATTGCCTTCTTGAATCAAGTCGCCATGGGGTAAACCGTAGCCCAAGTACTGGCGTGCAATCGACACCACCAGCCGCAAATGGGACAGCACCAGTTTTCCTGCGGCGTCCAAGTCATTGTCGTTCTTGAACTTGCGAGAAAAGTCTTGCTCTTCTTCTAATGTGAGCATGGGCATGCGGTTGGCTGCCGAGATATAAGCATCCAAATTGCCCAAAGAAGGCACCATAGCCCATGGATTCGCCACCGCCAACGCCGTGTTTGAGTGCGCCATTTGCAAAGTCATCGCCGAACTCCTTGTGTTCATCAACTGAATATTAGCACTCTGTCTGAGTGAGTGCTAAACAAAAAGTTCAATCCCGTAGATAGCCAAAGGCAAAGACGCGCAGCGGGGCAGCACGCGTCACTTGGAAATGACCCTTTAGTGCGCAAGACACGCCAGACGCAGTGCCGCGTGGCATGCAAAGTCGGGCGAAAATGACGCGTATGCACATTCGGTCTTTCACCATCCAGTTGCGCCACGTCAGATACGCAAGCTTGCTACTGTCCACCTTGCTTGCGGCAGGTTGCGCTTCGGTCTCGTCGGTGCCTAGCCCGCCAGAGCGTTCACCTGTGCCAAGCTCCCCGGCGGCTCAAGGTGCGTCTGTGGAGCCAGTCGCAACTGCGGACCCTCAGCAGGCCTTTACCCAATGGGTAATGAAGTTCCGTGCGTCTGCCCGCGCGGCAGGGATAGACGAAGCAACTTTGCAGGCGGCTTTTGGCGACGTGCGCTTTGTGCCGCGCGCCATAGAGGCAGACAAAGCGCAGCCAGAATTTACCCGCACCGTGTGGGATTATCTAGACACTGCAGTTTCCGCGCAGCGGGTGAGCCGTGGAGCCGCCAAGTTGGCGGAACTGCGCAAGCCCGGGGGCCTAGACATTGACGCGATTGCCGCCCGCTATGGCATACCTGCCGAGGTACTGGTGGCCATTTGGGGCATGGAGAGTAGCTACGGCAGCTTTATGGGTGATATTCCCGCCATTGATGCCCTAGCCACTCTGGGGTTTGAAGGCCGGCGCGAAGAGTGGGCGCGTGGCCAGCTCATGGCAGCCCTCAAAATTTTGCAAACCAAAGAAGTCTCTAAGGCACAAATGGTGGGCTCCTGGGCGGGGGCTATGGGGCAAACCCAGTTTTTGCCCACCACGTTTTTGGCATACGCCGTAGATGCAGATGGCGACGGCCGCCGAGACATATGGAGCAGCCTTCCGGATGTCATGGCCTCCACAGCCCACTTCTTGGCGCGCTCTGGGTGGGTGCCTGGGCAGGAGTGGGGCCAAGAGGTGCGCTTGCCCGCGGGCTTTGACTACGCGCGTGCGGACTTAAGTCAACGCCAAAGCAGTGTGGCCTGGGCGCGTGACGGCGTGCAGGCCATGGACGGTGGCGTTTTGTCTAACTTGCCCGATGCGTCAGTTTTTCTTCCCGCTGGCGCTCGCGGCCCAGCCTTCTTGGTGGGCAACAACTTTAGAACCGTACTGCGCTACAACAATGCCAATAGCTACGCATTGGCTGTGCATTTGCTGGCGCAGCGTTTGGGCGGAGGGGCACCACCCCAAACCCCGTGGCCACGCGAGCTGCAGGCATTGACGCGGTCCCAAGTGCTCACTATGCAAAGTGCACTGAATGCCAAAGGTTTTGACACGGGGGCTCCAGACGGTGTCGCAGGACCCGCCACGCAGCGCGGTGTGCGCCAGTTCCAGCGCAGCCTAGGCCTCCCCGCAGACGGGTTCCTCACAGTAGACTTGCTGCAACGCATTCAAACGCCTTAAGCGCCCCACACCTATGGCCCTGTCTTTCGCTAAGCATGTTGGTCTGATCTCCCGTGGACCTTGGGCACCTGTGCGGGCCGTGACCCTGTGTGTCTTGGTTGCTGTGCTTTGCGGATGCGCTTCTGCGCCACCACCCGCGCCAGTGGCCACTTTGCCACCCCCACCCCCAGTTGCCAGTGGGCGGCTCTCGGAAGACCAGGCCAATGACGTGACCCTGATGGCCATTGGCCTCGTGGGTACACCTTACCGTTACGGTGGCAACACCCCTGCAGGTGGTTTTGATTGCAGTGGCCTGATCGCCTATGTCTATAAAGAGCGGGCAGGCGTACTGACCCCGCGCTCAGTAGCCGCTATGGCGGACTGGGGGCAACCGGTCGCCGCCCATGCGGTTAAGACGGGCGACTTGGCCATCTTTATCCAAGACGGCCGTGCCAGCCATGCGGGCATCTATGTCGGAGAGGGGCGGTTCGTCCACGCGCCTTCAACCGGTGGGGTTGTGCGCTTAGATCCCTTGCAGTCCAAGTACTGGGCTAAGGTGCCGGTACGGTTTCGCAGGCCCTGAACGCTTGCAGGCTAGGCTAGGCTAGGCGTGGCAGCTACAGCAGAGCAATGGTGGTTACAAAGGCAGTTTTCACCAGCAACCAGGTCAGCACAATGAGAAGCCAGGTTTTCCATGGGGTACGGGCTTGGTTGAAAGTATTCTCACTGGCAGTGAACACCACTGCAGCAAAAAACCCAAAAAGCAGCCCCAGCGCGCCCTGCTGGGCTTTGTGCTGCCACAGCGGATCAGCGGTCTCATCTACGGGTTGAAACAGCGCAACCACTACCCCGAACACCAACCATCTGACCAAGTAGCCCCACCAGCGGGTCCAGAGACCGGTGCCTACGGGGGGCCAATGGGCCGCGTCGGAGTTGGGGGATTGGTGCATGCGTGAAGTTTACACAGTGGTCCAAACCCCTTGCTGGGCACTGGATTGCAAAACTGCCGTCACAAACTGCACGCCGAGCAAGCCATCCGTTGCGTTGGGGAAGTACAAGGCAAGAGGATCCGGCGCCAAGCCACAACGCCGCGCGGCAATGGCTTCTGCGGCGTCCGCATAGAGGTTGGCAAAAGCTTCGTGAAACCCCTCTGGGTGGCCTGATGCAATGCGCGAGGAACGCGCTGCCAGTGGCAAAGTGCCAGGGCCGTTGGGTGTGTAGGTTTGTGCAGGCGCGCCTAGCGGCTTAAAGCTCAGGATCTGTGGGCTTTCTTGGGCCCACTCTAGGGTACCCAATGAGCCACTGACGCGAATACGCAAGCTGTTTTCAACCCCGGCGGCGGCCTGCGTCACCCACAGATTACCGCGCGCGCCGCCCTGCATGCGCAAAAGCACCCCTGCATAGTCGTGCGTTTGGCGGGTGGGCACGATGGTGCCCACTTCGGCGGCCACTTGTTCCACCTCAAGCCCGGTGATAAAGCGCAGCAAATTGTGCGCGTGGGTTCCAATATCTCCCAGCACCAAAGACGGGCCACCGCGGCTCACATCGTCTTTCCAGGCCGTGCGACTCGGGCCAGGCTTAGCACGGCCGCCTTGCACATACTCCACCTGCACCAATCGGATGTCACCTAAGTGGCCCGCCTGCACCATCGCTTTGGCTTGGCGCACCAAGGGATACCCGGTGTAGTTGTGGGTCAGGCAATACACCCGCTGTGAGTGGGCCACTTGGGCGCACACCTCTTGGGCCTGGGCCAAGGTGTTGGCCATGGGTTTGTCGCAAATCACGTCAAACCCAAGCTTCAACGCGTGCATGGCGTAGGGGTGATGGCTGTCGTTAGGAGTCATGATGGCCACCACGTCTGCGCCATCGGCCCGCATGGCTTCTGCCTCCATCAGTGCGTAGGCCGTGCCATAGCTGCGGTCTGCGGGCAAGCCCAGGTCCGCGCCTGCAGCCCGCGACTTGTCGGGGTCGGACGAAAGAGCCGCTGCAACCAACTCAAACCTATCGTCCAAGCGTGCGGCTTGGCGGTGCATGGCCCCAATAAACGAACCTGGTCCGCCACCTATCGCAGCAAGCCGCAAGCGGCGTCCCAGCATGTGAATCACCGGATTGGTCTGGGGCATGGAGGGTGCACTTTCTTAGGTAGTTGGAGGTGAAGACTGCTAGGTGTGCGCACTGCACAGGCGCTGGCAATTGTCTGGTTTTGAAGGAAACCTGTCCGATTGCACATGGTATCCGTCCAGAGGGCTGGCTTAGTATGGAGCAAATATTTTTGGAAAGTTTGCCATGTCAACAGCCTCTGTCCCTATGCGTGGACGCGATATCGCTTTGGCGCTGGTGGTTATCGCGGTGTGGGGCGTTAACTTTGCGGTCATCAAAGTGGGCGTTGCCGATGTACCGCCGCTCTTGCTGGGCGCGCTGCGTTTCATGCTGGCCGCGTTTCCGGCCGTGCTCTTGGTGCGTCCACCCAAGGTTCCGTTGCGTCTGTACCTCATTTACGGCCTCACGATCTCGGTAGGGCAGTTTTCTCTGCTGTTCTCTGCCATTTATGTGGGTATGCCTACAGGCTTAGCCTCGTTGGTACTGCAGTCGCAGGCTTTTTTCACCATGCTCTTTGCCGCCCTCTGGCTCAAAGAGCATTGGCAGCCTAACCAGTTGGCCGGCTTGCTCTTGGCGGCGCTGGGTTTGGTGTGCATTGGCAGCGCACATGGCGTGTCTATGCCGCTGGCGGGTTTTTTGCTCACTATTGGCGCTGCAGTGATGTGGGCTACCGGCAATATCGTCACCCGCACCATCAGCCGCCATGGGCCCATGAACCAGTTTGCTTTTGTGGTGTGGGCTAGCTTGGTGCCGCCGTTGCCATTTTTGGCCCTGTCGTACGTGTTGGAAGGCCCTGCGGCAATAAGCACAGCGCTGCACAACTTTGGCTGGGTGTCATTTGGCTCGGTGGCGTATTTGGCATGGGTGGCCACCTTGTTGGGCTATGGTCTGTGGACGTTTTTGATGTCCCGCTACGCCGCCAACCGGGTGGCCCCGTTTAGCCTGATGGTGCCCATGGTGGGCTTGACCACCGGTTGGGTGGTGTTTGGCGAAGCACTAAAGCCGATTCACTATGCTGGTGGAGCTTTGCTCATGGCGGGGCTCTTGGTCAATCTCTTTGGCGGCCCCCTGTTTGCCAAGCTCAAAGCGGTTTAGCGAACCAATTTCTTCTCTCGCAAGCGTTTTGCAATCCCGCAGTAACCTTCATTCAGCAACAAAGCGTTCCATTGCGCTTGAGGCAAAAAGTCTTCCTGCACTTTCTTGGCAGCCGCTTCGCCCAAGGTGTCACGCACGGTTCGTAAATCTTCTTGGAAGTGCAGCACATCTTTTTTGCAGGGGTCGACAACGGCGGCAGGCGCTGGCAAAGCGGCCGAATTGCTTTGGGCCACCACCAGCAAGGGCGCACCGAGAAAGCACGCAAGCAGTAGCCGTACAACGGGCTGCACGAGAGAATGCATGGGCACCGGCTCCATTTTTTTTAGAAAAATCAATCGTAATACCAAAAGTGTATACACAGTTACCCAGGGGCACTGAGTTAGGGTTAACCTATGCAAAGCGCATGCCAAGCTGTGGCTTTTTGACAAAGCAGGCGCGTGTTCCAATCGAGCCTACTCTCTCTTTTTTATAAAACCATGAATCCCGACGCTCAGAGTCTTTGGCGTGGCCCGCAATGGGCTTTTGCTGTTTTGTTAGCCATCTTGGGCATGCTGGGGCCGTTTTCGATTGACACCTATTTGCCGGCGTTTGCGGGCATTCAGCAGTCTTTAGATGCCTCAGCGGTGCAAATGCAGCAAACCCTGTCGGCCTACCTGTTTGGTTTTGCCTTTATGAGTCTGTTTCATGGCGCCATCTCGGACAGCTTTGGCCGCAGGCCTGTGGTACTGTGGGGGCTGGCGGTGTTTACCTTGGCGTCTGCTGGGTGCGCCTTGTCGCAAAACATTGGGCAGCTGATCTTCTTTCGCGCCGTGCAGGGCCTGTCCACGGGTGCAGGCATTGTGGTGTCACGCGCCATCATTCGTGACATGTTTCCGCCATCGCAGGCCCAGAAGGTGATGAGCCAGGTCACCATCTTTTTTGGTGTGGCCCCGGCCATTGCGCCCATGGTGGGCGGCTGGTTGTTGGTGCACAGCAATTGGCACGCCATCTTCTGGTTCTTGTGCGCGATAGGTGTCGCGCTGTGGGTGATCAATGTGCGCTGGTTGCCTGAAACCTTGCATTTAAACCAACGCCAAGAGTTCAATGTGAAACACCTGCTGCGCGGTTATCGCCAGTTGGGTGCTGACCCGCGCTTTATCTTGTTGGCCCTGGCCAGTGGCGTGCCTTTCAATGGCATGTTTTTGTACATTTTGAGTGCACCGGTGTTCTTGGGTGAACACTTGGGCTTACAGCCGCAGCAGTTCTTCTGGTTCTTTGTGTTGACCATTGGCGGCATCATGGCCGGGGCCATGGTCAGCGGGCGATTGGCGGGCAAGATTGCACCTAAAAAGCAAATTCGCATTGGCTTTGTCATCATGCTGACCATCGGCTTGGTCAATTTGTTGGCCAACCTGGTGTTCAAAGCGCATGTCAGTTGGGCTTTGTTTCCTATTGCGGTGTTTGCGTTTGGCTGGTCGCTCATGGTGCCGGTGGTCACGCTTTTGGTGCTAGACCTGCACCCCGAGCGCCGGGGCATGGCCTCTAGCTTGCAAATGTGTGTGGGCTCCACCGCCAACGGCTTTGTGGCCGGCGTCATATCGCCCTTGGTCATGCACAGCACCGTGGGCTTGGCTACCGCCTCGGTCTGCATGATGGGCATTGGTTTGGGCGCGTGGATTTTTATGCGCAAGCGTTGGCCCGAGATTGGCCAAGCCGTGTCCCACGCCTAATGGCCTTGCCCGTTTACTGCACCACCCCGGCGTAGACAAACGCTACATAGCCGCCTAGTAGCACCACGCCCAGCGCGCGTGGCAGGCGGCCTAGGGTGGCAATGCACACAAAGTGCAGGCAAGCCGCCCCGGCGATGGTGTAAATGCCCGCCTGGAAAAAGCCGGGAATGCTGATTTTGTCTGACAAGGCAAACAGCCCAATGCACATGGGAATGCAGATATGCCCGTCCCCCACTTGGGAACTCACGATGATGTCTTGCCGCCCCACAAAGCCGTAGTAAAACGCAATGAACGCATTGGGCAACACCATCAGTACGCCACTGAGCCACCCCAGGTGCGAGGCATTGAGGTACGCGCTTTTGGAGGTGCTCACCCACTGCACCAAAAAATCCACGCTGATGTAAATGCCATAGACACCCGCCGCTAGCAGCAGCAGGTCTAGCAAGATAGACCACTGAAACTGCCGGTTCTTGCGCACATTGTTTTTCAAGATTTCAAACACATGCAGCACCTGCCAAAACAGGAACAGCCCCACCAGCACCAGTCCATCGTACAAGTCCAGCACACCGTCTTTGGCCAGCGCCCACAGCGTGCCGGTAAACAAGAAAAGCGCCACCAGCGTGAATAGCAGCTCCAGCTGGTGCAGCCGGTCCACCGAAGGCGTCTTTTTCTTGCTGCGCGCTTTGCCCGCAGCCGCTTTGACAGGTGCTGCCTTGGGCGCAAAGATGAGCGTGGTGAGCCCCAAAATCAGCGTGAGATTGGTCACGTTGTTGACGATGCAGTTTTCAATCACGGTGCGGCCGTTGCCCGGCGTGCGGCTCATCATGAAGGCGAACACCAGGTTCGCAAACCCCGAGCAGTAGGGCATGATGAGAGTGCCCACAACCGTGCCTTCAAACCCTTTGCTCTCAATCGCTTGCAAGCGCCAAATCATCAAGGCCGAAGCGGCTAAAAACAGCGCTACTTGGGCCAAGGGGTGGTCCAAATAGACGAGGAAACTAGAACTCATGCTGGGCAAAACGCGGCGTAAAGAGGGCAGGGCTGGGTGTAAGCGTCTAAGGATAAGCGCTTTCTATGCTGTGGCCAGAAGCACCATACGAGTTCTGTAAACTGCAGGCTTTTGCGAAAGATCTTGCTGCATGACGATTACCACGAGTCTCCCCGCCGACGCTACCGCCGAACGCATTGTTCGCCATTTCCAGGCGGCCGGATTCCCGGGAATCACCGAAGCACTGCTCGTCCGTGTGCGCCTGAAGAAAGGCGATCTGTTGCAAATTGAGGCCGCTTTTGATGTGGCGGTTCAAAACGGCAGCCCCCTGCCGCTGCGTGAGTTTTTTGACATTCAGCTCTACGGCTTCTATTCCGAAATACGCGCTTTGCTAGACGCTAAGCTGGCCTTTCCCACCGACTTTGGCCGCAACCTACGTTTGGCCTTGCCCCGCGTGCACTTCAGCGCGCCGCCTACTATTGCCGACGACGCCTTGGCCAGTGGCACCAAATACGACGCACTACTCAAACTGGGCGAGAACATGGACGGCTGCTCGGTGGGCATTTTGCTCAACGACCCCAACTCATCCTTCTTTGAATACCTAGACGCACAGCCCGGCTACGACTGGCAAAAAATCGCGGGCGACTTGGGTGCTGCCGCTACGTCTTACGTGCCAGAAGAAGACTTGCTCTAGCCTCTAACTTTCTTGCGCTGCAGGCTTAGTGGCGGGGTTGGGTGGTGCGGCCGTCCACGCACTGCCAGCAGCGGCCAGCATGGTGCACACAATGGCCACCCACTGCAGCGCAGTCAAATGCTCGTTAAGCACCAGCAAGCCTAAGAGGGCCGCCACTGCAGGCTCCATGCTGGTCATGATGCCAAAGGCCTCTTGCGGCAAGCGCTTCAAAGCCATCATCTCCAGCGAAATAGGAATGGCGCTCGACACAGCCGCCACCAACAAGCCATACAACAAAATGGAGGGCGACAGCAAAGCCGTACCTGCGTGCCACACGCCAAACGGCACCACGGTAATCGCCGCCACACTCAGGCCCAGGGCCACCGAATGGCCCGCGTGTAAGTGCCCTACACGCTTGCCAAACACAATGTAGGCACCCCAAAACACCGCCGCCAATAAGGCGTAGGCTACGCCCTCGGGGTCTAGGCTTGCCACGTTGTCGCCCAGTGGCAGCAGCAAGCCCAAGCCCACCATGGCCAGCGCCAGCCACACGAAGTTAATGGCCTTGCGCGACGACAACAGCGCCACCGTCAGCGGCCCTGAAAACTCAATCGCCACCGCCACCCCAAACGGAATGGTGCGCAGCGACATATAAAACAGCAGGTTCATCAAACCCAGGGCCACGCCATAGCGCAGCAGCGATATTGCATCGCTGCGCGAGAGCGCCCAGCGCCACGGTCGCCACAGCGCCAACATCAGTAGCGCAGAAAACCCCACGCGCAGCGCCGTGGTGCCCAAAGAGCCCACCACCGGAAACAAATGCTTGGCAAACGAGGTGCCAATACCCAGCGCAATGACCGAGCCCAGTACCGCCAGCAGCGGCACGCTGTTGGCAAGCCGTGTGTTGTGGCTACCCATTTATTGCCCACGCTCCATAAAGCGCCAGATGGCGTGAAACTGTGGGGGCACCTCGGTGGGCTCGTAGGCACTGCGGTATTGGAAGCCCATGTTTTCGTACAAGCGGTGGGCCGACTGCATAAACGGCGCCGAGTCCAGCAGCATGCGGGCGTAGCCAAAGTCCGCCGCATCGGCCAGCACGCGCTGCATGATGGCCTCACCCAAGCGCTTGCCGCGCTGGTCAGGGCGCACATAAATGCGCTTGACCTCGCCCACGCCGTCTTCTACGCGCCGCAAGCCCCCCATGCCTGCCAGCACACCGTCGGCATGCACCAAGTAGAACGCACCCACGGGCGGCAGCTCACCACACACTTTGTCTAAGGTGCTCTCCACGTAAGTGGCAACCGGCATGCCCATCATGGCTTCGGGGCTGGCACCCGTGAGGGCCGAGAGCTCACCGAGCACCCAGTCCATGTATTCTTTGCTCAAGCGCAGAAGGTCCGCACGGTGCGTGTGAGGATCGGCAAGTGTGAAGGTGATGGTGGTCATGGTGTGCTGGGGCAGCGGGGGGCTAACACGTGTTGGCCCATTTTGGCACGGCCACGGCAGTGGCACTTGGCGTAAAGTCCTGCCCTCTTGTCTTAAACCGCAACCCTCTGAATCACCCACCATGCCCCAAAACATTGCCTGTATTGCCTTGGTCGTCCCCGACTATGACGAAGCGATTGCCCACTACACCCAAGACTTGGGCTTTGACTTGGTGGAAGACACCGCCTTGCCCAACGGCCAGCGCTGGGTGCTGGTGGCGCCGCCCGGTGCCACGGGCAGCCGCTTGCTCTTGGCCAAGGCCAAAGGCCCTGAGCAACTGGCCCGCGTGGGCGACCAAACCGGTGGGCGCGTGTTTTTGTTTTTGAACACCGACGACTTCTGGCGCGACCACGCCCGCTACCTAGCACGCGGCGTGCAGTTTTTAGAAACCCCACGCGAAGAGAGCTACGCCACCGTGGCCGTGTTTCAAGACAGGTTTGGCAACAAGTGGGACCTGCTGCAGCCCAAGGGGTGAGGGGGATTCAGCGCGGAGGCAAGACAGACGAGCTGCACCTCACGCTAATCTGAAATGGATGGATCGCCCGAGAGCTACGCGGGCTCCTCGTGCGGGCGGGGCGTGCGCCTAAACGTGTCTGGCGGGGCTTTTTGCGTTAGTATGAATCGGGGTGCAGCCATGCGTTGCAAGCCGCTTCCATTTGACCTGACCAGCCAAGCAAAGGACCTTCTTATGAGCGCAAGCAAATTCCGTCTGGTAACCCGCAGCGACTTTGACGGTCTGGTCTGCGCGGTGTTGCTCAACGAGCTGGACTTGATCGACGACATCAAGTTTGTCCACCCCAAGGACATGCAGGACGGCAAGATTGATATCACCAGCCGCGACATCACCACCAACCTGCCTTACGTAGCAGCGGCGCATTTGTCTTTTGACCACCACGAGTCCGAGACCATTCGCAACACCGGCGAGCGACCCAACCACATCATCTCGGCCCACGCCCCTTCGGCTGCGCGCGTGGTCTACGACTACTACGGCGGTGCCAAGGCGTTTCCGAACATCAGCCTGGAGATGATGGCGGCGGTGGACAAGGCCGACTCCGCCCAGTTCACGCACGAAGAAATTTTGGAGCCCACCGACTGGGTGTTGCTGAATTACCTGATGGACTCGCGCACCGGTCTGGGCCGTTTCCATGAATTCCGCGTCAGCAATTACCAGTTGATGATGGATCTGATCCAGTACTGCCGCAACCACGGCATCGACGAGATACTGCAATTGCCCGACGTCATCGAACGCGTGGACCTGTACTTCGACCATACAGCCCGTGCGCGCGAACAAATCGAACGCTGCGCCACCGTGCACCAGAACCTGGTGGTGCTAGACCTGCGCCATGAAGAAACCATCTTCGCCGCCAACCGCTTCCTGATCTATGCGATGTACCCGCAATGCAACATCTCCATCCACGTGATGTGGGGTGTTCACAAGCAAAACACCGTGTTTGCCACCGGCAAGTCGATTCTGGACCGCAACAGCAAGACCCATGTCGGAGAGCTCATGCTGCAATACGGCGGCGGTGGCCACAATGCAGCGGGCACCTGCCAGGTAGACAACGCGCAGGCCGGCGATGTACTGGGCGCCTTGATCCAGCGCATCAATTCGGACGGTTGAGCCCGGCGGGGCGCGTGCCTGAGTCCGACACCTTGGGCGGCATAAAGTCCAGCGGCATAGCCCACGCCGCCGCCATCTCATGGTGCTGCCCACCATGCGCGCAAGCCACCACACCGTGGGCCCATGGTTGAGCAGCCGATAGGCCTTGTCCAGCGGGGTAGGGGTGAATTAGTCGGGGAGGGTGTTGTCCCTGGTCTTGCCGTGTGAGATATAGGAAAAAGTGCCGTTTGCGCCTGTGGAATATGCGCAGGCAGCTATTTATTTGGTAGCAGTTATACCCGCTCAATGCACGTTTGTGCTACACGAAGCTTGAACCGAGACGAGCTGCAGTTCGGTATTCACAAAACTCGCTGCGCCACAGCTAAATGAATATCGGAGGTTGCCATAGTGCCTCAGCCTGCAGCTTTCGGCTGGGGGTGTTATTTAATGGGGGTACAATAAATTGCCATGCAAATTGAATTTGACAGCCAAAAGCGAGAGAAGACACTGGCCGAAAGAGGCCTCGACTTCGCCCGCGCTGCTGAAGTATTTGCAGGGCCGCACTTCACCGGGCAGGACGAACGCACCGACTATGCCGAAGACCGCTTCATTACGGTTGGCCTGTTGGATGCACGCTTGGTGGTGCTGGTGTGGACCCCACGCGGCAAGGTGCGCCGCATGATCAGTATGAGGAAAGCCAATGACCGCGAAAAAGCCTACTACGCCCGCTACATGGACTGACCCAGACGACGCGCCGGCGTTGCCCGAAGCCTTCTTTCAGAGGGCCGATCGCTACGAAGGCGCGGTGCTCAAACCGCGTGGTCGTCCCCGTGCGGCCAGTACCAAAGAGCCCGTAAAAATCCGGCTGGATGCTGATGTGCTGGCCGCTTTGCGTGCCAGCGGTGATGGTTGGCAGACGCGTATCAACGACGCCCTGCGGGCATCATTGCAGTTGGCGGGGAAGCTTGGGTGACGGCCTAGCGCATCAAAATTTTGGCGGTTATCACCGCCGCATCGTTTTCATATCCCCGCTTGGCTTGCGCTTGCACCTTGTTTTTGATGTCGGTCGGAGACCAGAACAACCAGCCTTTCGTGTCCATGGGCGCTCTGACAGCTTCTTCTTGCCCTTGGTAAACATTGCCCGCAGCTAAGCCCAGGTAGATGCGTGTCTGCAGGTTAGCCATGCCATGGGCCGTCAGGTCCTGTCGGAGGCGCTCAAAAACAATGTTTCTATAACGCTCAGTGGTAAACAGTTTGTAGCGCCCCTCAGGAACTTCATGGACTTCCATCAGATCGGCAAACTTAACTCCCGGCGAATCAAAGTATGACTTTGCCTCTAGCGCAATGACCTCATTGCGCTGAAAGTGGAGAGCCAGCAAGTCGATCTCCGGCCTGGGTATCGAGTGCTTGCCGATGGCACGTTTTTCCTCGGGCGTGACGTTGACCTTGAATGAACGCCGCACCCAGTAGCCTTCGGCCTCGAGCAACATGCCAACAATGCCTTCAAAGTGGTCCATTGGTTTTCTTTCTTACATACCATCCCACCAACCATAACCCTCTCGTCGGGCGCGGCCCAGCGCTTCTAGGGTTTCCAGAATGCGGGGCAGGCTTTTCTTCCAAGGGCCGCGGCCTTTGAAGCGGGCTTCGATGGCAGGAAGTGGCAGGCAGTGGCATGGCAGTGGCATGGCAGCGGGGCTGGCGGCCAGCACGGCGGCGACCACGCGCACTTGATCGGGCAGGACGCCGCCGGGTGGGGCTTTGTTCATGCTTCCTGTAATGAAAAGTATAAGAGAAAGTGCTGTTTGCGCTCGTGAAATATGCGCAGGAAGCTATCAAATTTATAGTAAATGAATGTTCGGGGTCAGGTCGATCTTCACCTCACCCAGTGCCACATCGCTGGTGAACTTGGGCACCTTGTCGTGGTCCAGCAGTACTTCGCGGTCAACGGTTTTGTGGAGTCATTAGCTGGACTGCTTGAACGCCATGATGGCCTGGTTGCGCAGGGTTCTGAGCAAGCTGAGTTCTTTTTCGTCCAGTTCTAGGGTGCCGAGCGTTTTCTTGTCTGCGTAAATCAAGCCAAACGGCGACCCCTTAATTTGCAGCGGAAGCAATAAAAAGGTGGGTGCCTGCAACCCTTTGCGGTACCAAGCAGGCAGGCGGTGTGCGATATGTGCCTCTTGTGCGTCGTTGATCATGGTGTCAGAGCCGTTAGCACATACCGCTGCAAACAAGTCCGGAGGGGAAGCCTTGAGTTGCGAGCGAAACTCTTTTACATGCAACTCCACGCCTTCACCCAAGCCAAAGCGGCCGGTCATCGTCTCGGTTTTGGGGTCTCGCATGCAAAAAATGACGCGATCAAAGGCCATGGCTCGGTACATGGTCTCCAAAATCATGCGCAAGACGTCGGTGAGCTTGAAGTCGTCCACCATCGCGTTGGTCACATCCTGAATACCTGCCGTCAGCGCCTCTGCCACCCGGGTGGTTTTCACGGTTGAACTGGCTGGGGCGCTGGACAGGGCGGGCTGCGTGGGTTGCAGCTCAAAGCGGCCCAAGTGCGTGTCCTCCAATACGGGCCCGGCCGTGGCGGAACTCCCTTCTGGCGATGTAAGCAACTGAGCGCCGACCGACCCCTTTGCCACATGAATGTCCATGGCCTGGGCCATTCCGATCAATTTTTGCCGCGCGCGGGCGGTGGATGTTTGCATCTCTGCAGACCCTATGCCGATCGCCTGGGCGTATTTACGGGTTACCTGGGCAATGCGTGCGGGCGCATCCTTGGGGTCACCATGCAGCAACACATCGGCAATTTCATTGGCCACGAGGGCGATCCAGCGCATGCGCTCATCTGGGTCTTTAGGCGGCGTGTGAGGCGGCGTGCCAACTGGCTTGTGCATGCAGCGCTGTATCCCGTAGGGTAGGTTCCAGGCCCGCGCCACGCCCAAGCCCAGTTGCTCCAGCGTCAAACCCAGTACGCCAAACGCGGCTACGTCTTCGGTGACTGCATCGCGCGCGGAATTCATTAGGCTGTGCACCTGGCGGGCTTCTTCAGGAAAATAGAACTCCATGAGCAGCCGCCCCAGGTTCTGAAACATGGCACCAATAAAGGCCTCTTCGCCCTCTTGCTGCAAAGGACATAACTCTGCGGCAATGGAGCCTGCCATGAGTGAGCGCAAAAATTCGTCTTTCAGGTGGGCCGCGTGGGCCTTGTCCTGCATATGTTCCAGTAGCACTAGGCTTAAAGCCATGTTGCGAATGCCGTTAAACCCCACCAGATTCACAGCGCGGGACACCGTGCTGATGGTGCCGCCCCGCCCGTAGTGGGCGCTATTGACCAGCCGCAGCAGTTTGTTAGTGAGCGCCACGTCTTTCAAAATTTCATTGGTGACGCTGTTAATGCTTTCGTTCTCGGACGCAGCCATGGCTTGGATGCGGATCACCGAGTCAGACATGGCCGGGAAATCACTTTTGTGACGCATGCGGCGCAGCATGAACTCCAGCGTTGCGTTGTAGTGCGTGTCACCGTCCGCACTGGGCATAAGCTCCCCCGCGGGCTTGACCCACTGTGTCAAATCGGCCAGAAAGTCACGCGCAGTGGCATAGCGTTGGCTAGGGTCTTGGGCAATTGCCCGGTGCACGATGGCGCGCAACTTGTCATCCACATCGGCAGGGGTGTCCGCAGGTAGTTCCAATTGCGCATGCAGCACACGGGAGATGGCGCGCTGCGGGTCCGTCTCGGCAATAAGTGGCTTGCCGGTGAGCAACTCGGCCAGCACCAGACCAGCGGAAAAAACATCCATGCCTGCCGAAGGCGCGTCACCACGGGCCGCTTCGGGGGACATATAGCCAGCAGTCCCACCACTGGGGGTGTTGGGAGTGGTACTACTTTTGTCTGTGATGCAGGCGGCAATGCCAAAGTCCATCACCCGCGCATGGCCTGCAGCATCTACCAGCACATTGGCGAGCTTTAGGTCGCGGTGGACAACACCTGCCTCATGGGCAACCACTATGGCATCCAGCACATCCATCATCAATTCCACCGCCTGCGCGGGCGGGAGTGCACCCTGCGCGTGCAGCAGTTGGTCCAGCGTCTGTCCTGGCACGTATTCAAACACTAGGTAGGGATGGTGGTCTTGAATGTCCGCCTCATACACCGGCACGATGTGCGGGTGCACCACGCGACTGGCACTGCGCGCCTCCTGCAGCCATTGCGCGATAGCTTGGGTGTCAGACTCCGCCTCCAGTCGCATCACTTTGACAGCGACTTCGCGCTCCATGCGTGAGTCAAATGCGAGCCACACGGTGGATTGGGCACCCTGGCCTAGGACCTTGCGCAACACAAACCGTCCCAAACTGTCCCCCGCGCGCAAGGGAGCCGTATCGGAGTGGGCCAGTGTGCCAACGAAATAGTTATGAGTGAGCATGTGGATCAACCAAGTTACACACAAGATACTCCTAAAACCAGCTTGCGCAAAGGGGCACCACTTCGACGCTATCGCGCTCTGCGTAAGCGTTGTGCACTGCTTAAGCTGCCGTAGCTCCGCGAGTCAACACATTGGATACAAGCACCTGTGTGACCCGTATCTCACCCTTGAAAACGATCCCGCGCGCACCCTTCACACCCGCTCAATCCGCGCCTGCCCCGCCTGCACCACAAACTGGGCCAAGGTGTCTATGCCGCTGCTAGCCAGGCTTGGGTCTTGCACGGCGCGCAGGGTGGTGGTGAGTTGGGTGGGGGTGAACTCGGCCACGCCGTAGCCCCGGCGTTCGCGGTCGGCAAAGACAAAGTGCGGGTTCTCGGTCAGCTGCTCGGCCAGCTTGTCGTTGTTGCCGCCGTAGGAGGTGATGCTGGTGCCGCAAAACTCCACGCCCACGGTGGCGCTGCGGTCTTGCGCGTAGTCGGCCTTCACATGGCCCACCCAGTTGGCATGCACATCGCCACCCAAGAGCACGGGGTTGCGCACGCTGTGGCGCTGCAAGCTGGTGGTGAAGCGGCTGCGCGCTGGGCCGTAGCCGTCCCAGCCGTCGTTAGAGAGCGACTGGCCTTGGCCTAGCTTGAAGTCACGCTGGCCGAACACCGTTTGTTGGCCCACTACGTTCCAGGTGCCTGCGCTTTTGGCAAAGGCTTGGTCTACCCAGCGTTCTTGCGCATCGCCTAAGAGCGTGCGCTGTGCATCGCTCCAGATGGCGCACTGCGCGGGGTTCACGGTGCTAGAGCCGGGCGCGCCGTCTTTGGTGCAGGCTTGCGGGTCGCGGTACTGGCGGTCGTCTAGCAAATACAGCGTGGCCAAGGTGCCAAACGGCACCTGGCCGTAAATGCGCATCTCGGCCCCACGGGCCAGCCCGCCCAAGGCTTGCGTGAGCACGCTGGCACGCACGGGCATGTGCTCGTAAAACGCCTGGTAAGCCGCCGCTCGGCGGGCCAAAAAGTTGGCCACTGCTGGCCCCTTGCTCCCTGCGGTGGTGCCTGCGTAGTCGTTTTGCACCTCGTGGTCGTCCCAGGTCATCAACCACGGGCAGGCGGCGTGCATGGCTTGCAGGTCGGGGTCGCTCTTGTACAGCGCATAGCGGGCGCGGTAGTCGTCCAAGCTGATCACAGCGCTGCTGCTCACGCTGCGCACCGCTTTGCTGCTGCCGCCGTACTCGTAGATGTAGTCGCCCAAAAACACCACGGCGTCAAGCTGCTCTTGCCGCATGTGGCGGTAGGCGCTGTAGTAGCCGTGCTCCCAGTGCTGGCACGAGGCATAGGCCAGCCGCAGCCGCGCAGCGGGCGTGCCCGGTGCCGGAAACGTGCGCGTGCGCCCCGTGGGGCTGACCGCGTCGCCCCACATAAAGCGGTAGTGGTACCAGCGGTCAGGTGCCAAGCCTTGCAGCTCTACATGCACCGCATGCCCCAACAGGGCGGGTGCTGTGCTTTGGCCGCTGTGCACCACACGCTGAAACTGCGCGTCGTGCGCCACCTCCCAGCGCACCGTGGCATCTTGCGTGGGGGGTACGGAGCCTGCGGCCAGCCGCGTCCACAGCACCACGCCCTGGTGGGTGGGCGAGCCGCTGGCAACGCCCAGCGCAAATGGGTTGTCGCTGGGGCGGGCTTGGCTCCACGCGCTGCGGGGCAGCCACAGACTGGTGGTGGCTGCCGTGGCGCACAGCAAGAGTTGGCGTCGGTCAAGCGGGATGGGGTGGGGCATGGGGTGTGATAGCTCGGGTCAAGGCGTTGGCAAATTATGGTTGTGAAAACCGCTTGGACAAGCCACGGGGCTTGCCATATACTGTAAATAAAACCAGTATTTAAAACCAAAGCCTTGCCATGTCAGTCCTTGCGCGTGATCTCTCTTTGCTCGACATCCATGCCGATGTCTGGCACGCCGACACGCTGGCCACCCCGCACACGCAGGTGGTGGCCACGGGCGAGCGCACGCTAGACGCTTTGTTGCCCGGTGGCGGCTGGCCCTTGGGTGCCTTGACCGAGGTGCTGCAGCCCACCGGCGTGCACAGCGAGTGGCGCTTGTGCCTGCCGGCTTTGGCGCGCTGTGGGCAGGGGCCGGTGGTCATGGTGGGGGCGCCTTGGGTGCCTTTTGCCCCCGCACTGGCCGCACAAGGCTTGGCCATGCGCCGCTTGGTGTGGGTGGCGGCACCCGCCGCTGAGCGCCTGTGGGCCGCCGAGCAAGCGCTGCGCTGTGCCGAGGTAGACGCGGTGCTGGCCTGGCTGCCCCACGCCCGCAGCGACCAACTGCGCCGCTTGCAAATGGCCGCCGCCGAGCACAGCAAGTTGCTGTTTGTGCTGCGCCCCGCCCAAGCGCAGCAAGACGCATCTCCCGCCGTGCTGCGCCTGCTGGCCGCACCCGCCTCTGACGCTGGGGGCGATGCCTTGCAGGTGCAAGTGCTCAAGCGCCGTGGCCCGCCGGTAGAACACCCGGTGTCATTGCACGCCCGCCCGGCCGCACTGGCCATGTGTTTGGCCGCGAGCCGTCGCCATGCACTGGATCGCACTGCAACCCACGCCTGAGGCGCGCAGCCAGCCCGTGGTGCCCGCGTCTAATGCCTTGCCCGCAGCAGCCGTGGGCAGTGGGGCCGGGGCTGGTGCGCCCGCCGCAGTGCCAAGCGTCTGCGTGCCAAGTACGCCCCACCTGGCCGACCCCCAAGCAGCCTTGGCCTGGTGGGCCTTGCAGTTCACCCCGCATGTGGCGCAGGTGGAAGAGGCGCTGCTGCTAGAGGTGTCAGCCAGCGAGCGCCTGTTTGGCGGGCGTGCGGCCTTGCTGCGGCAATTGTTAGAGCCAAATTGGCCACTAGCGCCCGTGGAATATGCGCAAGGCGCTACTTCTTTGGTAGCAATGGCGCACCTGCGCTGCACCCCGCAAAGTGTGCAGGCCCAAGGCGCAGCCGTGCCACGGGCCGTGCATGCCTTGCCCCTGCACACCTTGAGCGCGGCGCGGCCCCATCTGCCCACCCTGGCGCGCATGGGCATACGCACCTGGGGGCAACTGCGCGCCTTGCCGCGTGGCGGGTTGGTGCGCCGCTTTGGCAGTGCCTTGGTTGACGCGCTAGACCGCGCCTACGGCCAGCGCAGCGAGCTGTACCCTTGGCTCACCCTGCCCGAGGTGTTTGACGCACCGCTGGAGCTGGCAGCCCAGGTGGAGTCGGCGCCTGCCTTGCTGTTTGGGGCGCGGCGCTTGTTGGCCCAGTTGCAGCTGTGGCTGCGCGCGCGCCAGCGCGGCGTGGTCGAGTTAGAGCTGCTGTGGGAGCTAGACGCCCGCCGCTCCAACGCACAGCACATCGACGCCCACCACCAAGGCGGCGCGCAAGGCCGCTTGGTGTTGCGCACCGCGCAAGCCACGCAAGACATACAGCACCTGCAGCGCCTGTTGGGCGAGCAGCTGGCCCGTGTGAATCTGCCGGCCCCCGTGCTCTACCTGCGCATGCGCAGCTTGCAGACCGAGGCGCTGGCCAGCGAAACGCGCAGCCTCTTGCCCGACACCCAGCGCCCCGGCGACAGCCTGCACCACATGCTAGAGCGCCTCAGCGCCCGCTTGGGCAAAGAGCAAGTGCTGTGCGTGCAGCCCCATGCCGACCACCGCCCCGAGCACATGCAGCACTGGCGCCCATGGCAGTCGCTCCCGCCCAAAGCCCAAGCCGCCTTGGCGCAGGCGGTGAATAGTGCTGCTACAAAAAAAGAAGCTGCTCGCGCAGATACCATGGGCGCCACAGCCCCATTTGCCCCATATTTTTCGCAGTACGGGGCCTTGCACCCCACGTGGCTGCTGCTCAACCCGCTCAAGCTACCGGTGCGCGCCAACAGCCCACAACACCACGGCCCCTTGGCGCTGCTGCTAGGCCCCCACCGCCTAGAAGCCGGCTGGCTAGACGACACCCCCTGCGCCCTGCGCGACTACTTCATCGCCCGCAGCGTCCAAGCTGGCCTGCTATGGATCTACCGCGAACGCCTACCCACCCAAACCCCCGGCGTGCCGGGCGATGACTGGTATTTGCATGGGGTGTTTGGGTGAGGGGGCATGATCCGAATCATCTCTATTCAAAAGATGGGCGTTATTCATATGGTGTGAGCCAAATACCCCGCTGGGGACGCGCCTGCAGCCCCGACCATCTCTATTGGCCGGGGTTGGACGTCGACTTATCAGTGCAGTCCATTCGAAATCCATCCGCATTTCCGCTGGTTTCTGGTGGTGCTGGCTAACCGCTTGCTCGTCACGGCCAAGCCGTATCAAAATGCAGTTTGGCGGTGCGCGCAGCGTGCCGCACAGCACCAACCCTTAGCTTTAAACAGATGATGTCCGCAGCGCCGCATCCTTCAACCCATCCGCTGAGCCGCGAAGAGTGGCGTGCATGGCTGCAGCAGAATCACGCGCTTGCAACGGGGGTGTGGTTGGTTTCGTTCAAGAAGGCCACAGGCAAGCCCCGTATCGAATACGACGAGGCAGTGACAGAGGCCTTGTGCTTTGGTTGGGTAGACAGCAAGCCCAACAAGCTCGATGACGAACGCACTGTGCTGTGGTTTGCACCTAGAAAGCCCGGCTCTGGCTGGTCGCGCCCGAACAAGCGGCGGATTGAGCAGATGGTGCAGGCTGGGCGCATGGCCGAAGCAGGCTTGCGCAAGGTGGAGCAAGCCAAGCTAGATGGATCGTGGAGCAAACTCGATGCCGTCGAAAACCTGGAAGTTCCGGATGACTTGCACAGCGCGCTCACCGCACTCCCAGACGCACTGAAGAACTTTGAAGCATTCCCGCGCTCGGCTAAACGGGGCATCTTGGAGTGGATAGGCAACGCAAAGACAGCGACGACCCGGTCTAAGCGCATCAACGAAACCGCCTTGCTCGCCAGCCAGAACCTGAGAGCCAATCAATGGAGTCCTAAGCAAGCGCAGTGAGGCCTAACCCGGCTCTTGCGATGTGCTGCTAGCCCCGCGTAGGGCTTGGCTTACTGCAGTACCTTGCGGTGTGTGTTCAGGGTGCTGGTACTGAGGCCTGCGTGTAGCCCACGCCTTGTAGTGCCTTGTCCCACGGCGCAACAGGCTGGTACTCGGCCACCAAAAAGTCAATCAAAGCGCGTACTTTGGGAGATAGCTGGTGGCTGGCGGGGTAGAGCGCACTGAGGTGGTTCAGCGGCAAGCTCCAGTCGCGCAATACGGGCACCAAGTTGCCGTCGAGCAAGTCGCGCCAAGCCAAGAAGGTGGTGTTGTACACAATGCCCAGCCCGCGTAATGCGGCTTGGTGCAGCACCTGGCCGTTGTTGGCGGTAAAGCCCACGTTTACCCGCACATTGCGTTCTTCCCCATCGCGGCTCAAGCGCCAGGTGCTGCCATCGGTGAGGTGGCTAAATTGCAAGCACTGGTGTTGCGCCAAGTCTTCTGGCGTTCTGGGATGGCCCCAGTGGGCCAGGTAGGCGGGGCTGGCGCACAGCACGCCGTGGCAAGGGGCCAGCGCGCGCATGGCATAGGCATGGCTGTCAGGAATGCCACCCACGCGGATGGTGAGGTCAAAGCCGTGTTTGATGGGGTCTAGCAGCGCGTCGTCCACATGCAGGAGCGGGCGCAACTGCGGGTGCAGCAGGTTGAAGCGCGCCAGTGCATCCGCCAGCCACACACTACCAAAACTAGAAGGCGCTTGGATGCGCAGTGGCCCCACCAAAGTGCTGCCTTTGTGAGCCACGGTGCGCGCGGCTTCGGCGGCTTGCGCTAGCGTGGCTTTGCAGGGCACCAGATAGGCTTGGCCTGCATCGGTAAGGCTCACTTCGCGGGTGGAGCGGTGCAGCAAGCGCGCATCCAGCTTGGCTTCTAGCTGCATGATGTGCTTGCTCACCATGGCACGGGTCAGGCCCAGGCGCTTGCCTGCACCGGTGAAGCTGCGCTGGGTGGCAACTTCGACAAAAACTTCCATGGCATAGAGTTGGTCCATGCGGCTGATTGTCAAACGGGTGGAGACAATATGTCAACCAAAGCACGTGTTGACTGCACACAGGTGGACCCTAAAATTTGCCCCTCGTTCAACTTGCTAAATGGCTCTGACATGCTCACTATCGAACAATGCGCGCAGTACCAACGTGATGGTTACCTCGTGATTCCTGGCTTCAAGAGCGCGGAGCAAATCGCCGCCTTGCGTGCGCGGGCGGAGCAAATTGTCAATGATTTCGATCCTAACGAGAGCCGCACTATCTTCACCACGCGCGACCAAGAGAGCAAGACCGAAGACTACTTTTTAGACTCCGACAACACGGTGCGCTGCTTCTTTGAGGAAGAGGCGTTTGGGCCGGACGGCGAGTTGCGCCAAGCCAAGGCTTTGTCCATCAACAAAATTGGCCATGCCATGCATGACCTGGACCCCGTGTTTCATACGTTCTCACGCGATGCACGCTTGGCGGAAGTGGCGGTTGACTTGGGCTTGCAAGAAGCTCAAGTCTGGCAGTCGATGTACATCTTCAAGCAACCCGGCATTGGCGGCGAAGTGCGTTGGCACCAAGATGCGACTTATTTTGATTCCACGCCCATTAGCGTGACCACGTTTTGGTTTGCCTTGGAAGACGCCACCAAAGACAACGGCTGTTTGTGGGTGGAGCCGGGCGGCCACCGTGGCCCTTTGCGTGAGCGCTTTTTGCGCAACGGCCGCCAGATTCGCATGGAAAAGCTCGACAGCACGCCGTGGCCTGACGACAGCACTGCCGTGCCACTAGAGGCCAAGGCCGGTAGCTTGGTGTGTTTCCATGGCCTGTTGCCGCACTACAGCGCGCCCAACCGATCGGCTGTGTCGCGCCATGCCTATACCTTGCATGTGACGGACGCGCGCACTGCTTATTCGTCGCAAAACTGGATCCAGCGCGATGCCAGCTTTCCGGTGCGTGGCTTCGTTTAAGGTCGGCAATGGATATCTTGATATGTGCCCCCCACTGGGGCAGCAGCGACTTGGCACCGCAGGCGTTTATTGACCGGGTCAAGGCGGCGGGCTTTGATGGCGTGGAAATGTCGTTGCCCCTGGACGATGCCCAGCGTGCGGACTGGCTGACGCGCATTGCCGATGCAGGCTTGGCGCTCATTGCCCAGCAGTGGGAAACGGTGATGCACCCCAAGTTTGAGCTACACCGCGCGGCCTTGGACACCTACCTGAACAATGCCTGTGCCGCCAAGCCCTTGTTTGTCAACTCGCACACAGGGCGCGACATTTATTCGCCCGCGCAAAACCGTGAACTCATTGCACTGGCCCGGCGCATTTCGCAAGCGCATGGCGTGCCAATTTTTCATGAGATTCACCGCAGCCGGTTCAGCGCCCACCCCATGTTGCTCTTGCCCTATTTGCAAGAGATGCCTGAGCTGGAACTCACGGCCGATTTGTCGCACTGGTGCTGTGTGTGCGAAACCTTGCTCGAAGACCAGCCGGAAAACTTGGAAGCCACCTTCCCGCATGTGCGCCATATCCACGCCCGTGTGGGCCATGCGCAAGGGCCGCAGGTCAGTGACTTCAGAGCGCCTGAGTGGGCCACTGCCTTGGAGCAACACCTATCGTGGTGGCAGCGCATTGTGGATCTGCGCCGTGCAGCAGGTGCTGCGCGCATCACGCTCACACCAGAGTTTGGCCCTGTGCCTTACACGCCTACGCTGCCCTATAGCCAAGCACCGGTGTCCAATGCATGGGAGCTCAATGTGGCCATGCTGGACCTGCTGCGGGAGCGCTTGGTCTAGTTGGCTCAGTTAGTTTCTCTTGGGGCTGGCGCGCCGTATTGGTGCCAGCCATCAAACTGCCCTTTGCTCAAGGGCAGGCCCAAGCTGCGCAGCAGGGCGTAGACCATGCTGACGTGGAAAAAGAAGTTGGGCATTGCATATTGATGCAAAAACGTACTGGCATCCAAAGTTACCGTGGTTTGGCCCGCAGGGTCAGAAATCGTGCGGCCACTGGCGTGGGCCATATCGGCGTGCGAGAGGCTGTTTAGGTACTGCAAACCTTGGGCAACGCGAGCTTGCAGCGCGGCGAGCGAATCCCGGTGTTCTTCCAACGGTGGCACCGCCTGCCCGGCCAGCGGTGCACACGCTCTGAACACAAAATTCACCGCGATTTCTACCTGCACCGCCAAGGGCAGCATGTCGGGTGCTAGGCGTGCTTCAAGCACATAGGCTTCAGGCAACTTGGTTTGCGCCAAGTAGGCAGAGGCGCTGTTGAGCAAACCTTGCAATTGGCGCAAATAGCGCTGAAATACCGGCACGCTGGCATCGAACAAAGCGTTGCTTGGCAACAACTCGCCGGAGTTACGCGTCACGCTATCCGTGCCAACGCTTGCTGGCACATGGGCCGTAGATGGGGGGCTCAACGGCCCCTGCTGTTCAGAGGGCGGCCAATGAGCTTGGCCAGTTTCACGCTGTCGGCCTCTGTTTCACGCGAGGCGAAAAACTGCGCAGTGTTCACCCGTTCGGCGGCACGCTTGCGCGCTGCGTACTCACGCACGTAGGTGCGCTGACGTTCCTGCTCAAGCTCTTCAGGTGTTTTGTTCTCGGGTTTACGCCAGTTAAAGGCGTTGTCTTCCGACTTCACAATTTTGGAGGAGGCGTGGTAGTTCATGGGTTTAGGCTACTGGCTCAGTATGACACTTATGTGATGAAGGTACCTTTTTTGCCCGTTCAATCGACTAGCGAATAACCCCTAGGTAGCCACCCGAGTACTCTGCTGCCGCGTACTCTCTGTGGCCCAAAACCGTGCACTAGCGCGACCGATTGGACTATCAAAGCCGTAGCAAGCAATAAAGATGCCGCACTTTCAGTGGGCATGGTTTTGTTTGTAATGCGCAACACGAATTTCGTGGTGCACGAAGTTCGTGTACTATTTGGGCATGAAAAACATCACCATCACTATGGAAGATGCCACCGCCGAATGGATTCGCATTGAGGCGGCCAAGCGCAATACCAGCGTGTCGCGCTTGGTGGGGGAGATGTTGACCGACAAGATGCAGCACGACGATGCCTATGCCCGCGCCATGCGCGAATGGGTAGCAGATACCTCTGCCTTCAGTTCTGATGGCAAGGTCTACGGCAAACGCGAGGCTTTGTATGGCTGAGCCCGCCATTGTGTTTGTAGACACCCATGTGCTGCTACGTGCCGACGATGCCGGTGACCGCAGTGCAAAAGAACGCACGCGCGAGTGGCTACTGGCTTTATGGAAAAACCGTGCGGGACGCCTTAGTACCCAAGTGCTGAGCGAGTATTACGTGCAGGCGAGTCGGCAGTTCGGTTTGCCCATGGGGGATGCACGAGCCAAAGTGCGCCGCTTTCAGCTGTGGCAGCCTTGGCAGATTGACCACCGCACGGTGGAGACTGCTTGGGGTGTAGAGGCGCGTTTTGGCTTGGGCTACTGGGATGCTTTGGTGGTAGCCGCCGCCGCACAGTCTGGCGCCAGCCATGTGCTCACCGAGCATTTGCCACATTTGCAGCAGATAGATGCCATCACGGCCATCAACCCTTCCATGATGACTCCCCAAGAGCTGGGCCTAGAACTATGACCACACCATCACTCGCAGCAGTTGCAGCGCTTTCGCGCATTCGCCAAGACGTGCGTGGCATGCATGCCTACGCCGTGCAAGATTCCAAGGGCATGGTCAAGCTAGACGCTATGGAGAACCCGTATCGGCTTAGCCCAGCATTGCAAGAAGCGTTGGGCAAGCGCTTGGGTGCCGTGGCGTTGAACCGCTACCCCGATGGCCGCGTGAATGACTTGCGCCAAGCACTGGCAGCGTATGCCGATATGCCAGAAGGCTTTGAGATCATGTTGGGTAATGGCTCGGACGAGCTGATATCGATGCTGTCCATCGCTTGCGCGGTGCCAGATGCTACCGGCGCGCGTGCCGTGGTGGTGGCGCCAACGCCTGGTTTTGTGATGTACGCCATGAGCGCCCAACTGCTGGGGCTGGACTTTGTGGGCGTGCCCCTAGGTACAGACTTTGCGCTGGATGTACCCGCCATGGTGGGTGCCATTTTGGCCAAAAAGCCCGCCCTGGTGTACTTGGCCTACCCCAACAACCCAACCGCCAACTTGTGGAGCGAGAGCAGCATGGCGCAAGTGATTGCGGCTGCGGGTGAGGTGGGCAGCATCGTGGTGCTGGACGAGGCCTACCAACCTTTTTCTAGCCGCACCTATCTCGACACCATTCGCCAAGCCCCTGATAGGCACGGCCATGTGCTGCTCATGCGCACCATGAGCAAGTTTGGTTTGGCAGGCGTTCGCCTGGGCTACCTCATGGGCCCCAAAGCATTGGTCGCAGAGCTGGATAAGGTGCGCCCGCCCTACAACATCAGCGTGTTGAACTACGAATGCGCTTTGTTTGCGTTGGAACACGCCGATGTGTTTGCCCAGCAAGCGGCAAGCCTGCGTGCGCAGCGCACACGCTTGTTGGCCGCTTTGCGTGGCATGCCGCAAGTACATGCCTGGGACAGCGATGCCAATATGGTGCTAGTGCGCATTCAGGCGCAGGGCGCTGCGGCACTGGAGGCTGCTGCTGCAAAGGTGTTTAATGGCTTGAAAGCACGTGGCGTGCTGGTGAAGAACATTTCTAAAATGGACCCCCTGCTCGCAGGTTGTTTGCGACTTACGGTGGGCACTGAAGAAGAGAACACCCTACTATTGGCGGCGCTGCGCGCAAGCCTTGAGGAAACTGTATGACCCACTACCCTTTGACTGAAGTTCCTGTGATTGCCGTTCCACGCACTGCGGAGGTGAGCCGCAACACGGCGGAAACCCGCATCACCGTGAAGATTGATCTGGACGGCACCGGCAAAGCGCGCCTGTCCACCGGCATTGGCTTTTTTGACCACATGCTGGACCAAATTGCCCGCCACGGCTTGATTGATCTCGACATCGAAGCCGAAGGTGATTTGCATATCGATGGTCACCACACCGTAGAAGATGTGGGCATCACCTTGGGCCAAGCGTTTGCCAAAGCGCTGGGCGACAAAAAAGGCATCCGCCGCTACGGCCACGCCTACGTCCCCTTGGACGAAGCCTTGTCCCGCGTGGTGATTGATTTTTCGGGTCGCCCGGGGCTAGAGATGAATGTGCCATTTACCAGTGGCATGGTGGGCGGCTTTGACACCCAACTCACCCATGAGTTTTTCCAAGGCTTTGTCAACCACGCCTTGGTGACGCTGCACATTGACAATATCAAAGGCAGCAACGCGCACCACCAAGCGGAGACGGTGTTCAAAGCATTTGCCCGCGCTTTGCGTGCGGCCGTCGAGTTAGACCCGCGTGCGCTAGGTACTATCCCTTCCACCAAAGGAAGTTTGTAGGAAAAAGGCTGTTTGCGCGCATAGAATATGCGTAAGCAGCTATCAAATACAGAGCATGAAAAAAGTAGCAGTAGTCGATTACGGCATGGGCAATTTGCGTTCAGTCACGCAAGCGGTCCAGCACGTAGCTGCCGACGCAGGCGTTGAAGTGGTGTGGGCACGCACCGCCCAAGAGGTGTTGGATGCCGAGCGTGTGGTTTTGCCAGGGCAGGGTGCGATGCGCGACTGCATGCGCGAGCTGCACGAGTCCGGCATGTTTGATGCCGTCATGCACGCTGCGGCCAACAAGCCTTTGATGGGTGTGTGCGTGGGCATGCAAATGCTGATGGACCACAGCGAAGAAGCCGACACACCGTCGCTAGGCTTGATTCCTGGACGTGTGGTTAAGTTTGATTTGGCTGGACAAATTCAGCCCGACGGCAGCCGCTACAAGGTTCCTCAAATGGGCTGGAACCGCGTGTACCGCAATGACCACGGCGCTGCGAGCCACCCAGTATGGGGCGATGTGCCCGACGGGAGCTACTTTTACTTTGTGCATAGTTATTACGCCAGACCGTCTGATACGCGCCACAGTGTGGGCGAGACGGACTATGGCCAGCGCTTTTCTTCTGCGGTTGCGCGCGATAATATTTTCGCAACACAATTTCACCCAGAAAAAAGTGCCGATCACGGTTTGTCCCTCTACCGAAACTTCCTTCACTGGAACCCTTGATTTCTCCTAACCGCTCGGTCTAAGCCTTTCCAAGCCTAATCTACCGAGTTAACTCCACCACCATGCTTCTCATTCCTGCTATTGATCTTAAAGACGGCCAGTGCGTTCGCCTCAAACAAGGCGACATGGACCAATCCACTACTTTTGGCGAAGACCCCGCGGTCATGGCCCGACGATGGGTGGACCAAGGTGCTCGGCGTCTGCATCTGGTGGATTTGAACGGCGCGTTTGCCGGCCACCCCAAAAATGAGGTAGCTATTCGCAAAATTCTTAAAGAAGTGGGCGGCGAGATCGATGTGCAGCTGGGCGGTGGTATTCGCGACCTAGACACCATTGAACGCTATTTGGACGCAGGTTTGCGCTACGTCATCATCGGCACCGCTGCGGTGAAAAACCCCGGCTTTTTGCAAGATGCCTGCACTGCATTCGGCGGCCACATCATTGTCGGCTTGGACGCCCGCGATGGCAAAGTAGCCACCGATGGCTGGAGCAAACTTACCCGCCATGACGTGATTGATCTGGGTAAGAAGTTTGAGGACTTTGGCGCTGAAGCCATCATCTATACCGACATCGGCCGTGACGGCATGCTCTCTGGCATCAACATCGATGCCACCGTCAAGCTGGCCCAAGCGCTCACCATTCCTGTGATCGCGTCTGGCGGTTTGTCCAACATGGCAGACATCGAAGCCCTGTGCGCCGTCGAAGACGAGGGCGTAGAAGGTGTCATCTGTGGCCGCGCCATTTACAGCGGCGATTTGGACTTTGCGGCAGCCCAAGAGCGCGCAGACGAGCTGAATGGTTGATGGCGCCGAGGCGCAGCATGCTGCGTACTTGGGACTTTGCCTTCTCTTGCAAACTGACCAACTTATTCTGAACACGGAGATTCGCTGTGCTGGCTAAACGCATCATCCCTTGCCTGGACGTAACGGGTGGCCGTGTAGTTAAAGGCGTTAACTTTGTGGAGTTGCGCGATGCGGGCGACCCCGTCGAAATTGCCGCCCGCTATAACGACCAAGGCGCAGATGAGCTGACCTTTTTGGACATCACCGCCACCAGCGATGGGCGTGATTTGATCCTGCACATCATCGAAGCCGTGGCGTCGCAAGTGTTTATTCCACTCACGGTGGGTGGCGGTGTGCGCACCGTAGAAGATGTGCGTCGCTTGCTGAATGCAGGGGCTGACAAAACAAGTTTCAACTCGGCGGCTTTGGCCAACCCGCAAATCATTGAGGATGCGTCTGCCAAATACGGGGCTCAGTGCATCGTGGTGGCGATTGATGCCAAGCGCCGCTCAGAGCAGGAGGCTGCGCGGCTGGTAAACGGTTTGGCGATTGGTCCCGGATGGGATGTGTACAGCCATGGGGGTCGCAAGAACACCGGCTTGGATGCGGTGGCTTGGGCGACCGAGATGGCCCGCCGGGGTGCCGGTGAGATATTGCTGACCAGCATGGACCGTGACGGCACCAAGTCCGGTTTTGACTTGGCCTTGACCCGCGCGGTGGCCGATGCTGTGTCGGTGCCGGTGATTGCATCTGGCGGCGTTGGCAATCTGGATCACTTGGCAGATGGCGTGCAGCAGGGCGGGGCAGATGCCGTGCTCGCGGCTAGCATTTTCCACTACGGTGAATACACCGTGGGCCAAGCTAAAGCCCGTATGGCCGAGCGCGGTATACCGGTGCGGCTTTAAGTAAATTTTTGGCAAAATGTGCCGCCGGCGCGCATCTGGTAATCGTGGGTAGCTATTGAATATGTAGCAATGCCTGCCTCTTTACATTACGGACCCTGCAGACAATGAACTGGCTAGACAACATCAAATGGGACGCCCAAGGCTTGGTGCCTGTGATCGCACAGGAACAAGGCAGCAACGACGTGCTCATGTTTGCTTGGATGAACCGCGAAGCCTTGCAAAAGACCGCAGAGCTAGGGCGTGCTGTTTACTTTAGCCGCTCGCGCAACAAGCTATGGTTCAAAGGCGAAGAGTCTGGCCATGTGCAAACCGTGCATGAGCTGCGTCTAGACTGCGACAACGATGTGGTGCTTTTGAAGGTGACGCAGCAGGGTCACACGCCGGGTATAGCATGTCACACCGGAAGGCACAGCTGCTTTTACAGCGTCTTGAAGGACGGTGTGTGGACCGCCACCGAACCCGTGCTCAAGGACCCCGAATCCATTTACAAATAAACCATGACTACCGCTGTGAACTCCAACGATTCTTTGGCGCGCTTGGCCGCTGTCATTGAAAGTCGCAAGGCCTCCAATGGCGGGGACCCTGATGCGAGCTATGTAGCCCGATTGCTGCACAAAGGTCCTGACGGCTTTTTGAAAAAAATCGGCGAAGAAGCCACTGAAGTCGTGATGGCTGCCAAAGACGCAGACCATGGCGGCGATAAGACAAAAATCGTCTACGAAGTGGCGGATTTGTGGTTTCACTGCATGATTGCATTGGCCCACTACGACCTGACTCCCGCTGATGTGGTGGCAGAGTTGGAGCGTCGCGCAGGTACCAGTGGCATTGAAGAAAAAGCATTGCGCAAAGCCATAGCGCGTGAAGCCAACAATTCTTGATATCTCACAAAAAGTACGCAGACTTATGAGCCATTTAGTGAAAGACCACGACCCTGACTGCTTGTTCTGCAAGATCGTGGCCAAGAAAATTCCTTCCCGCCCTGTGTACGAAGATGACGAGTGCTACGCCTTCCATGACATTCACCCTTGGGCGCCCGTGCACTTTTTGCTCATCCCCAAAATGCATATTCCATCCATGGCGCAAGTGGGCGCGGAGCACGGCCCTTTGCTAGGCCGCATGATGGCCTTGGTGCCTATGCTCGCGGCCCAAGAGGGCTGCAATCCCTATCCAGAAGGCGGTTTCCGCTTGCTGGCCAATGCGGGCGATGAGGGCGGCCAAGAAATTCACCACCTGCACTTTCATGTGATGGGCGGCCCTCGCCCTTGGCTCAAGGGCTAGTTCACCTTGGAATAGCGCGGGTCAATTTTTACGAGCCTTTGGGTCAGCAGTCCTGCGCGGACTAAAATCAACGTTATTGCTTAGGAGAAAGACATGGGATTTTCGACAACACATTTGCTGATTTTCTTGGTCATCATCGTGGTGATCTTCGGAACCAAGAAGCTGCGTAATATCGGCTCAGACTTGGGCGGAGCCGTCAAAGGCTTTAAAGACGGCATGAAAGACGGTACCGAAAAGCCCGCAGAAACTGCGGCAGCCCCGACCGAACTGGTCAGCAACAAGGTTGCCGCCAAAGACACCATTGATGTGGAAGCCAAGTCCAAAGTCTAAGAAACTTGGATGTATCTTGGGTTTGCTTGGCACTGGTTGCTAGGTTAAGGACGCTGTAATTGATTGATATTGGTGTTACCAAACTCGCCATCATCGGCGGCATTGCGCTGATTGTCATTGGGCCAGACAAGTTGCCTGCAGTTGCCAAGACAGTTGGCACGCTGCTGGGACGTGCGCGTCGCTACGTTGCGGACGTGAAAGCCGAAGTCAACAAATCCATGGATTTGGATGAGTTGAAAAAAATGCGTGAGACTGTTGAAAATGCGGCTCGGGACGTAGAAAACACCATTCAGACCAATGCCGCGGACTTCGAAAAGAGCTGGTCAGAAGCAACCACCGCTGCGCTCGAGGGTGGAAACACGGTCGACTCGGTGCCAGAGTACAAACACCCCAACAAAAACTGGCGCCTGAAGCAGGGTGCAGTGCCTCATTGGTACAAAGCACGCAATGGCGTGCGAACCAAGGCTCTCTCTGGCGCGGCGCGGGTTGCGCGCTACAGGCCCCGCAAAGCAAGCCAATGACTACTCCAAATCCAGAAAACGACGAATTGGCAGGCACCGAGCAGCCGTTTGTTCAGCATCTCTTTGAACTCAGAGACCGTTTGTTGTACGCGCTGTATGGCGTAGCGGTGGTGCTTATTGGACTGTTCCTTTACCCAGGGCCGTCACATTTGTACGACTTGCTCGCGAAGCCTTTGGTGTCTTCTTTGCCTGAAGGTTCGCACATGATCGCGGTGGGCGTCGTATCACCGTTTTTGGTTCCTATTAAGGTCACCGTATTGGCGGCGGTTGGATTGTCTTTGCCTTGGATTCTTTACCAAGTGTGGGCTTTCGTAGCACCTGGCTTGTACAAGCATGAAAAGAGACTCGTGTTTCCTTTGGTGATGGCCAGTACCTTGCTTTTCTACACAGGTGCTGCGTTCTGCTACTTTTTTGTATTTGGACAAGCATTCCCCGCCATTCAAAAAATGGCACCCATCTCAGTGGCTGTGAGTCCAGATATTGAGGCTTACCTAGACTTTGTGATCACGATGTTTATTGCGTTTGGGGTTGCCTTTGAAGTGCCCATCGTGGTGGTGATCTTGGCTCGTATGGGCATTGTTACCGTGTCGCAGTTGCGCGATTTTCGGACTTACTTCATTGTGGGCGCTGCGGCGATTTCTGCCCTAGTGACTCCACCCGATCCCGTCTCGATGATCGCGTTGCTGATCCCAATGGTCGCTTTGTATGAAGTCGGAATATGGGCTGCTATTGTCTTTATCAAGCACACACAGGCCCCCGAAGAGGATGCTCCCGTTAATCCCGCCTAGTTTTTCAACCACGTGCCGTTGTGCCTTACAAGGCTGTCGTAGCAGTAGCTTCTAAAACGCGTTCTTTTGGGTGAAAGGCGAGAGCGCTTGTGTCGATTCCTGTCTAGCGGTGCTTTCGGGCGAGCAGGTCGGTTTCAGCTAGCGACCCGCAGATGCCCGGCGCTTAAGCGTTTACCGCGTTTCCTTTGGCTTGGGGCGAACGCCTGGGGTTACATCTATCTCCAGGGTGCTGTTCTTTCGCTCAATGGTGAACTTTGAAGAAACTCCTGGCTTGAGCGCCGCGACTTGGGACAGCAAGTGCGTTACGTCTGATACGGGGTTGCCGATAATGCCGATGATTACATCTCCTGGACGGATGCCAGCCTTTGCAGCTGGTCCGTTTTGAAGCACGCCGGTGATGATGACGCCATCTTGGCGTTTGATGTCAAATGTCTCGGCCAACTCAGGCGACAAATCATTGGGCTCCACGCCAATCCATCCGCGTGTGACTTGGCCGTCTTTTACGATGCCCTCCAAGACCTGCTTTGCAGTGGTGACTGGTATGGCGAAGCCTATGCCCATGCTACCCCCGGACCGCGAGTAAATTGCAGTGTTAATGCCTAGTAAGTTTCCGTTGGTGTCGACCAATGCACCTCCAGAGTTGCCGGGGTTAATGGCAGCATCCGTTTGAATAAAGTTTTCAAACGTATTGATACCTAGCTGGTTCCGGCCCAACGCACTGACGATGCCGCTGGTTACAGTTTGGCCCACGCCAAATGGATTGCCTATAGCTAACACCTGGTCACCCACTTGCAGGGAATCGGAGTTACCGAGCACAACGACAGGCAGTTTGTCCAATGTAATTTTGAGAACGGCTAAGTCACTGTCTGGATCTGTACCAATCACTTTGGCAGCTGTATGGCGACCGTCGTTCAAAAACACTTCGATTTCGTCTGCGCCTTCGATCACATGGTTGTTGGTCAAAATGTAGCCGTTCGGGCTCACGATCACCCCGCTGCCAAGCCCGGTTTGCGCTTCATTCCCCTGGTCACCATAAAAGAACTTGAACCAAGGGTCTTCCGCATTCGGATTTTTACGCGCCGCTTTGCTAGTGTTAATGCTCACCACCGCTGCAGAGGCTTTTTGCGCTGCCAAGCGAAAGCTACCGCTTGGTATCTCGCCTGGCTCGGGTGCTTGCGACTGCACAACAGGCACCGACCCGTAAGACCAAGGGCTATGGTTCAACCATTGCGGTTTCAGAGTTGCCAGGACAAAGTAGGCCGCCAGCAGAACGGTGGAGGTTTGAGAAAAAATGAGCCAAAGGCGTTTCATGAGCAGTTCCAGTGAGGGGCGCATGCAAGGTACATTGCGGCAATGGCTAAATTGTAGGGCGCACCCAAGTCTGAATCACTAAGCAACTCTGACTATGAAATTGCCACAACGCATCATTCACATTCAATCACAGGCCCCTCCAAAGCCCCCTGTGGGCTCAACATGCAATGGCTGTGGAGTCTGTTGCCTTGCTGAACCTTGTCCTGTGGGTATGCTGATTTCGCTTAAACGCACGGGCGCATGCCACGCTTTGATCTGGAGCGCGCCTGATGTTCGTTACCTGTGTGGCGCTGTGTATGCGCCTGAGCAAGTAGTGCGTGAGCGCATGCCTGGGCGTCTTTCCACATTCACACCATTGGTGGCAAAGGCCCTACGCAGACTAGCCTTGCGCTGGATTGCAGTCGGTGAGGGGTGCGACAGTGATCTGAATGCCATGGCATCATCGGATGAACTATCTGCAAACTAAGCGAACGATGATTACTAGACAAGACCTTTTGTCACAATTCGACTTTCTCTTGGAGCCTCAACGCTTTAAGGACTATGGGCCGAACGGTCTGCAAGTTGAGGGGAAACTGCATGTGCAGAAGATCGTGTCAGGCGTTACAGCGAGCCTAGCGTTGATTGAAGCCGCAATCGCTGCGAATGCGGATGCCATTTTTGTTCACCACGGTCTATTCTGGCGCGGTCAAGATGGACGCGTGGCCGGGTGGATGAAGCAAAGACTTGCCTTGCTTCTGGCCCACGACATCAATCTATTTGCGTATCACCTACCTTTGGATGCCCATCCCGAGTTGGGCAACAACGCGCAATTGGGCAAGTTGCTAGGGCTGTCAGGTGCTGCCTGTTTCGGTGAGCAACAACTGGGTTGGGTGGGCGAGCTGGCAGCAAATAACCACGAGGAGGCTGGGTTTGCCAGCGCGCAGCTACTGGCGGACCACGTCGAGCAGAGACTGGGGCGCGGGGTGTTGCTGGTGCCTGGTCGTGAACAACCTATTCGCAAGATTGCCTGGTGTACCGGCGGCGCGCAAAGCTACTTTGAGAGCGCTATTGCGGCCGGGGCGGACGCTTTCATCACCGGCGAGATTTCCGAACCGCAAGCACACATTGCTCGCGAGACCGGTGTCACCTTCATTGCTTGTGGCCACCACGCAAGTGAGCGCTATGGTGCGCAAGCAGTAGCCAGCACAGTTGCAACCGCAAGTGGACTGGATCACCTGTTCATTGATTTGCACAATCCTGCTTGAATAGTCAAGGTCGATGGCGCTGGTCCAGAATTGTTGAGGTAAATGATGCTGATTCAACCAATAGCAATCACTATGGGCGATGCTGCTGGCATAGGCCCTGAGTTGATTGCGAAACTGTTCCGCAATGAGCAGGGCAATATGTCGCCGTCTCATAGGTGTTTTGTCGCTGGCGATGTGCAAACCATGCGATGGGCGAGTGGCTTGGTGTCCGCGCGTGGGCAGTTGCCACTGCCTGTTGCGCGCATATCTGATCCCCAAGATGCGCTGGCAGTGCCGCCAGGTTGCATACCGGTACTACAGATTGGAGAGCCGCTAGAGGCGATTGTGAGAGGGCAGGTTAGTGCGGTGGCGGGAGAGTTTGCGGGGCGCTGCGTCGTTTGGGCGGCTGAAGCCGCTTTGCGCAATCAAGTGGGCGCGGTAGTGACCGCGCCGCTGCACAAAGAGTCGATTTCAGCCGCTGGAGCACCTTACAGCGCATACCCCGGTCACACGGAACTGCTGCAAGCGTGTGCCGCGTCCCATACAGGGAAAACGACTCAGGAGTTGCCTGTGCGGATGATGCTTGCCAACGATGAGTTGCGCACCGTTCTGGTTAGTATTCATGTGTCGTTGCGCGATGCGATTGATGCAGTTACTTACCGCAATGTTTTGGAAACCATTGAGATCAGCCATCATTCACTGTCCAAGGTCTTGGGACACCCCCCGCGTATTGCAGTTGCGGGGCTCAATCCACATGCCGGAGAAGGCGGCTTGTTTGGTTTAGAGGAAGTGCAAGTTTTGCTTCCCGCAATCCGAGCAGCGCAAGCGCTAGGCATCCAAGTTGAGGGACCCTTTGCACCCGATACCGTTTTCATGCGTGCTCGCGCCAAAGCAGGTAAGGAGGGCCGTTGGGATGTGGTCATTGCGATGTACCACGACCAAGGCTTGATACCGGTGAAGTATCTTGGGGTTGAGCACGGGGTGAACGTTACTTTGGGCCTTCCTTTTGTACGCACAAGCCCTGATCACGGCACTGCGTTTGACATTGCAGGAACAGGCCAAGCAGATCCAGCTAGTTTGCGTGCCGCAGTAACAATGGCGAAGTCAATGCTGATTTGACGACGGCATGAGCATTGGCCAATGCATGCCACTTGGCAGAGCTTGGTCCAATTGGCCGCTTTCAGTCATTGCGGGAGTACAAGCTCATCTTCTGAGGCTGTCCCGTATCTCGCGAAGCAACACAATGTCTTCTGGAGTGACGCTTTCAGCCACGGGCGCAGGCGGCGCTTCTTTCTTAAGTCGGTTGATCTGCTTGACCATCAAGAAGATGATAAAGGCCAAAATGGCGAAATTCACACCGACCGTAATGAAGCTACCGTAGGCAAACACGGGTACCCCCGCTTTTTTGAGTTCAACCAACGTGCCCGCATTTCCAGTGGGAATGCTGCCTAAAACAAAAAACAAGTTCGAAAAATCAAGTTTTCCCACCACTGCGCCCACCAGTGGCATGATTAGGTCGCCCACAACGGAGTCGACGATTTTTCCGAAAGCCCCGCCAATGATGACGCCTACTGCCAAGTCAACGACATTGCCTTTGATTGCAAACTCTTTGAATTCTTGAATCATTCCCATCGCTAAGCCCCTTAACTGGTTATGGAAAACAGAGTATTGCCGAAAAACTGAAGGGTGTTGCAAGGTACAGTGCTTGCTTTGCGTTGAAAGTTTGGCATAGGGTCAGCTACAATCGTCCGCTAACCCCTAGTAGTGATGTTCATTGAGGATTCTCATGAGTGAAACCCCTGTCGACGCGAAACAGATCGACTCCAGCAAGCGGACTTGGATAATCACCTCCGCTTGCGCTGGTGCTGTGGGCGGTATTGCAACCGCTATTCCCTTTGTGAGCACATTTCAACCTTCTGAAAGAGCGAAGGCTGCAGGTGCTGCAGTTGAGGTTGATATTGCTGACATCAAGCCCGGCGAGAAGAAAACGGTGGAATGGCGCGGCAAGCCAGTCTGGATTGTGCGCAGAACCCCCGAGCAGGTTGCTGCGTTGTCCAAAGTATCAAGCCAGTTGGCCGATCCCAAGTCTGAACGCAAGCCGGGGGAGTTGACGCCAGAGTACGCACGCAATGAAGCTCGGTCCATCAAGCCAGAGTTTTTTGTGGCAGTTGGAATTTGCTCGCACCTAGGGTGCTCCCCTTCGGATAAATTCCAAGCAGGCGCCCAACCCTCTTTGCCTGATGATTGGACTGGCGGCTTCCTCTGCCCATGCCACGGGTCTACCTTTGACATGGCTGGTCGTGTCTTTAAAAACAAGCCCGCGCCAGATAATCTTGAAGTCCCTCCCCATATGTATCTTTCTGACAGCAAGTTGCTGATCGGTGAAGACAAGAAAGCCTGAGGAATAAGACATGGCTCAATTTAAGGAAGTTTCTCCTAACGCATCCTCGGGCGAAAAACTCACAAACTGGTTCGAAAACCGGTTTCCAACGGCATTTGATGCATACAAAGTGCACATGTCGGAGTACTACGCGCCCAAGAACTTTAATTTCTGGTACATCTTTGGGTCATTGGCACTTCTAGTGCTGGTTATCCAAATCGTTACCGGTATATTTTTGGTAATGCACTACAAGCCAGATGCTGCTCTGGCTTTTGGTTCGGTTGAGTACATCATGCGCGATGTACCTTGGGGTTGGCTCATTCGATACATGCATTCGACTGGAGCATCCGCCTTCTTCGTTGTTGTGTACTTGCATATGTTTAGAGGGCTGTTATACGGTAGCTACCGCAAACCTCGTGAATTGGTTTGGGTATTTGGTTGTGCGATCTTCTTGTGCTTGATGGCCGAAGCGTTCATGGGTTATCTACTGCCTTGGGGGCAAATGAGCTACTGGGGTGCTCAGGTCATCGTAAACCTGTTCGCTGCGGTACCATTCATTGGTCCTGACCTTGCGCTACTGATCCGTGGTGACTATGTTGTTGGTGACGCAACACTGAATCGCTTCTTCGCGTTTCACGTGATAGCGGTTCCTTTGGTGTTGTTGGGTTTGGTTGTAGCTCATCTGTTGGCTCTGCATGATGTCGGCTCCAATAATCCTGATGGTATTGAAATCAAAGGCCCGAACGCTCCTCGTGATGCCCAAGGTCATCCCCTTGATGGCATTCCTTTCCATCCGTACTACACAGTGCATGACATCTTCGCGGTGAGCATGTTTCTGATGGTGTTTACCGCAATCATTTTCTTCGCTCCTGAAATGGGTGGGTATTTCTTGGAGTACAACAACTTCATTCCGGCTGATCCGCTAAAGACGCCTGCCCACATCGCGCCAGTCTGGTACTTCACGCCTTATTACTCCATGTTGCGTGCGATCACCAGCGAAATGTTGTATGTGCTGATTGCGTGTGTACTAGGTGCTGCTGGCTTTAGTGCACTGAAGTTCAAGCTTCCTGCTATCTTCAAGGGTGCCATCATAGGAGCTGCGCTAGTTGCGTCCGTATTGATGCTATCAATAGATGCCAAGTTTTGGGGTGTGGTAGTGATGGGTGGCGCAGTAGTCGTCTTGTTCTTCTTGCCATGGCTGGATAACAGCCCTGTTAAGTCGATTCGCTATCGTCCAGATTGGCATAAGTATCTGTATGCAGTGTTTGTGTTGAACTTTGTTGTCTTGGCCTACCTTGGAGTGCAGCCACCTTCGCAAATTGGTGAGCGTGTTTCACAAGTTGGTACCTTGTTCTACTTTGGGTTCTTCTTCCTCATGCCTTGGTGGAGCACCTTGGGAGAACCCAAGCCGGTTCCGACCCGCGTTAATTTTTCTGCCCATTGAATCCGGGAAAGCACAAATGAAAAAAATATTCGTTAGCTTGATAGCGGCGCTTGGATTTGTAATCGGTGCGCAGGCCAGTACAGGTGGAATACCTTGGGACAAGGCACCAAACAAGATCAATGACCTTGCTTCTTTGCAAAATGGAGCCAAGCTGTTTGTCAACTACTGCTTGAATTGCCATTCCGCTGCATTCATGCGCTTTAATCGCTTGAAGGATATCGGTCTGAATGACCAGCAGATCAAAGACAATTTGTTGTTCACCACAGAGAAAGTGGGTGAAACCATGAAGGCTGCTATTGATCCCAAGCAAGCGAAAGAGTGGTTTGGTGCTAACCCTCCGGATCTCACCGTGATCGCGAGATCCCGAGCTTCGGTTGGTCAGGGTAGTGGTGCCGATTACCTTTACACCTATCTTCGAACTTATTACGCAGACGAGAGCAAGGCCACTGGCTGGAATAATTTGGCTTTCCCGAACGTCGGTATGCCCCATGCTTTGTGGGAATTGCAAGGTAAGCGCGTGCCCGTGTATGAAACCATCGAAGAGCATGGACACGAAGTACACGTATTCAAGAAGTGGGAGCAACTCACACCAGGTACGATGTCCCCCGCTCAGTACGATGAGGCTGTGGGTGACTTAGTCAATTACCTCCAGTGGATGGCAGAGCCTGCTCAAACAACCCGTGTTCGGGTTGGCGTTTGGGTTTTGCTGTTTTTATCGGTCATGACTTTGTTTGCTTGGCGCTTAAACGCGGCGTTTTGGAAAGATGTGAAGTAGATTTTGTGCAAGCAAGCGCAAGTCGATTGCCGATAAATGCTTGATGCGGTCAGAGTGGGTGCGCGAAGGCGTCCCACTCTTTTATTTTTTAGGAGTCTGTCGTCATGATGGTGTTGTATTCAGGAACTACCTGCCCCTTTTCCCACCGTTGCCGGTTTGTTTTATTTGAGAAGGGAATGGATTTTGAAATTCGCGATGTTGATCTGTACAACAAGCCAGAAGACATCAGCGTTATGAACCCCTATGGGCAGGTGCCTATTCTGGTAGAGCGCGACTTGATTCTGTATGAATCGAACATCATCAATGAATATATTGATGAGCGGTTTCCGCACCCGCAACTGATGCCCGGGGACCCTGTTGATCGAGCGCGTGTGCGCCTTTTCTTACTAAACTTTGAGAAGGAATTGTTTGTTCATGTAACTACCTTGGAAGCTCGTGCTTCAAAGGGCAATGAAAAAGCACTGGAGAAGGCTCGAGCGCATATTCGTGACCGATTGACGCAACTGGCCCCCGTGTTTTTGAAAAACAAGTTTATGTTGGGTGACAGCTTCTCGATGTTAGATGTGGCGATTGCTCCTTTGCTATGGCGCCTAGATTTTTATGGCATTGAACTCAGCAAGAATGCTGCGCCTCTATTGAAGTATGCAGAGCGGATCTTTTCGCGGCCAGCGTACATTGAAGCACTGACTCCCTCGGAAAAAGTAATGCGCAAGTAGTCACCAACATGCCAGATACTCCAGTTGTGGGTTCAACCCGCCCTTATCTGATCCGTGCGCTGTACGAATGGTGCACCGACAATGGGTTTACCCCATTCATAGCAGTATTGGCTGACGAGACTGTGCGGGTACCTCACGAGTATGTAAAAGACGGTGAGATTGTGCTGAACATCAGCTTCGATGCCACAAGTGCGCTTCAGTTAGGAAATGATGCTATTGAGTTCAAAGGCAGGTTTGGTGGAGTCGCCAGAGATATCGTAGTGCCCATCGGAAGGGTCCTCGCGATCTATGCGAGGGAGAATGGTCAGGGCATGACTTTCCCTATGGCCGCGGCATCTACCAATAAATCTGGTGAACGGCGTAGGCAGGAAGATTTAAAACCGACCACTGCGCTGACAAGTGTTGTTAAAGCCGGAGCGGATGATTCCGGCCCGCCTCGGTCTCCCACTCCGACACCTAGGCCATCTTTAACACGCATCAAATAGAATTTGGCCAGCTTAGTTTTGGGTTGTTTGCTGGGTTATAATTTCCGTAGTGCCGATTTAGCTCAGTTGGTAGAGCAACCGCCTTGTAAGCGGTAGGTCATCAGTTCGAATCCGATAATCGGCACCATTTCATTTGCGCGACTCCGCGTAGCTACCCTGACTTCCTTAAAGCGCTAACTTTTAAGCGAATAGCAGTCACATCCCAGCCCTTGCTTCTCAAGTGTGCCTCAATAGCAGGTTGCAGTTGCCGTATTTTTGCTGCGACAGCATTGTTGTCAACAATAATGCACCAATTCGCCCCATCGATTGGGCCAGCCTGTATCAGCTTGCGAAGTGAAGTCGGAATAAGGGAGTCAATGGCTTGAAGGCGTGCTGCAGATTCAGTCACCAAGGCACTTAACTGAGCAAATGTAGGCGAGTCCTGCGTTGCTTGTAGTACGGATATAGAGTGACTGCGCCGGTTCATGTGTGAAGTAAAGGGAGGTTTGCAATGCAGTTGATTATTACGGATGCATGGCTGGCAAAGAGTCGAGCCATCCACCTTAGTGGGATGAAATTACTGGTTTCACTGTGTGCAGTGTCTGTGGTGTTGGTGTTTGCGTCTGCAACCTTATACCACTGGGTATTCTTGAAGGGTGCGCGGGAGGGGTGGCCAATCATTGGGACGCTTGTGCGCCTGGTGGTTAAGGATGAAGTGGCACAACAAGATCGCTTCATGCGCGAAAACATCGAGGTGATGGCCAAGCGTTTAGGAGAAATGCAGGCCAAAATGATTCAATTGGAGTCCTTGGGCGAACGGGTTTCTGGCCTTGCGGGGGTGAATCCGGCTGAAATTATGATCAAACCAGGACAAGGTGGGCGGTTGGTTATTGGTCGCGATTTGTCGATGGAAGAGCTCCAAGCTACCCTGAATGAGTTGGATCAATTGGCGAATCAGAGAACCGACGTTATGACCGTCATAGAGTCGCGGCTTTTTGAGCAAAAAATTAAAAAAATGATGGTGCCGACCCAAGTGCCCGTGCGAGCCGCAAACCTCGGCTCTATTTTTGGCTGGCGGATTGATCCAATTACTGGCCGTTCAGCGCTACACACGGGACTCGATTTTCCAGCAGAGCCTGGGACGGATATTTTTTCGGCAGCTGGCGGAGTAGTGGTCACTCAGGAGTACCACACGCAATACGGCAATATGGTAGAGATAGATCATGGCAATGATCTCATCACACGTTATGCCCACGCCTCCAAGGTCTTTGTAAAAAAGGGCGATCTCATCAAGCGCGGGCAGAAGGTGGCGGAGGTCGGAAATACAGGCCGCTCTACGGGCCCGCATTTGCACTTTGAGGTACTGGTCCAAGGGATCCCGCAAGACCCTCAGAAGTTTCTCGATGCTGGTCGAACACTCGCGGGTGCGCAGGCGCTCAAAAACTGATTGGGTTTGCGGGTCCGGGGTGCATGCGCCCGCGCACTTGCACTGAATTCAGCGGAGCTAAAATAGGTGATTGGGTAAATCAACCGGGCAAATCGAAGTAACCTTCAGCTTTCTAATTGGTTTACCTCCCTTCCACCTAGATCAGGAATAACGGACTGAACTGAGCTCAGCTTCTTTTGTGTTGAGCGTCAGTCTTGCACGCATGGCCATAAACATCCTCACCAAAATTTTTGGCAGTCGCAATGACCGCTTGCTTAAACAATTTCGCGGAGTTGTTGCGCGTATCAACGCACTAGAGCCGCAGTATGAATCATTGAGCGATGCCCAACTGACCGGGAAAACGGCTGAGTTTAAACAACGGGTCGCCAATGGAGAAACACTCGATTCGATCTTGCCAGAAGCGTTTGCGGTGGTGAGAGAGGGCTCAAAACGCGCAATGAAGATGCGGCATTTCGATGTTCAGCTACTGGGTGGTATGTCGCTGCACGCGGGGAAAATATCAGAGATGAGAACTGGCGAAGGTAAAACCTTGACCGCCACGCTTCCCGTCTACCTAAACGCCTTAACGGGCAAGGGTGTCCATGTTGTTACCGTCAACGACTACTTAGCCAATCGTGATGCCCAGTGGATGGGCCGTTTGTATAGCTTTCTCGGACTGACGGTAGGCATTAACTTGCCTCAAATGTCCCGAGAGGACAAGCAGGCCGCGTATCGGGCAGATATTACATATGGAACGAATAATGAATTCGGTTTCGACTACTTGCGCGACAACATGGTGTACGAAGCTGCCGACCGTGTTCAGCGTGGGCTGAACTACGCAATCGTTGACGAAGTTGACTCTATTTTGATTGATGAGGCGCGGACGCCTTTAATCATTAGCGGCCAAGCCGAAGACCATACAGAGATGTATGTGGCGATCAACAAGGCTGCTCCTCGTTTAACAAGACAAGAGGGGGAGGCTGATCCACGAACCGGTGAAGGAGTTACCAAACCAGGAGACTTCACCGTCGATGAGAAGAGCCATCAAGTCTTCCTGACCGAGCAAGGGCACGAAACAGCAGAGGCAATATTTGCCGACTTAGGGCTCATTCCTGCTGGTGCTTCCTTGTATGACCCAGCAAACATTACGCTCATGCACCATTTGTATGCTGCGTTGCGAGCTAATCATCTCTATCACCGTGATCAACACTACGTGGTGCAACAAGGCGAAATCGTCATCGTCGATGAGTTTACCGGACGCCTAATGACAGGCCGACGTTGGAGCGACGGTCTGCATCAAGCGGTCGAAGCAAAAGAGGGAGTCAGCATTCAAGCTGAAAATCAGACGCTCGCTTCAATTACGTTTCAGAACTATTTTCGCCTTTACGGGAAGTTGTCTGGGATGACGGGAACGGCGGACACAGAAGCTTATGAGTTCCAAGAGATTTATGGCCTCGAAACGGTTGTTATTCCTCCAAACCGTATCAGTCGCCGTGAAGATCAGCTTGATCGCGTCTACAAAACAACAAAAGAAAAATACGATGCTGCAATTCAAGATATTCGCGAGTGCTACGAGCGAGGCCAGCCTGTGTTGGTGGGGACCACTTCCATCGAGAATTCGGAAATCATCGCTCAACTCCTAGAGCAAGAAAAGCTACCCCATCAAGTGCTCAATGCCAAGCAGCACGCACGTGAAGCTGACATTGTTGCCCAAGCCGGGCGCGCCAAAATGATCACCATTGCCACCAATATGGCGGGGCGTGGAACAGATATCGTACTTGGAGGCTCTATCGAAAAAAATGTTCAAGAGATTGAACAAGACCCCGCTTTGGAGGAGCCTGCAAAGCAGGCGAAGCTTGCTGAATTACGCAGCAGTTGGTCCGCGGAGCACGAGAAGATAAAGGCCTTGGGCGGTTTAAGGATTATTGCCACGGAGCGCCATGAGTCACGCCGAATTGACAACCAGCTTCGTGGACGTTCGGGTCGACAGGGTGACCCCGGATCCTCTAGGTTCTATCTAAGCCTAGATGACTCGTTGATGCGCATATTTGCGGGGGACCGTGTCAAAGCTATCATGGATCGCCTCAAAATGCCTGAGGGCGAGGCAATAGAAGCAAGTATTGTCACCCGTAGCATTGAGAGTGCACAGCGTAAGGTGGAGGCGCGCAACTTTGACATGCGAAAGCAGCTTCTTGAATACGATGATGTGTCAAATGATCAACGTAAAGTCATCTACCAGCAACGCAATGCCATCTTAGATGCTTCTGACCTAGATGGACAGATTACGGCTTTGCGGGAAGGATGCTTCGATGACTTGGTCCGGCAATTCGTACCCGTTGAGTCAGTTGAAGAACAGTGGGATATCAAAGCGCTGCAAAAAAATTTAGTCGATGAATGGCAATTAAACGTTGACCTGGTTGAGCAAGTCTCTCAAGCGTCGGCCATTACAGACGATGAGATCTTGGGTACTGTCATAACGGCTGCGAATGCTTACTTTGCCACTAAGGTTGATCTGGTTGGATCCGCGAACTTCACGCAGTTTGAACGCATGGTCCTTTTGCAAAGCTTGGATACGCATTGGAGAGATCACCTGAGTGCGCTGGACTACTTGCGTCAAGGCATTCATTTGCGCGGATATGCTCAAAAGCAACCCAAGCAGGAATACAAGCGTGAAGCCTTTGAGTTATTTGGCCAGCTATTGGACTCGGTCAAAAACGATGTGACCAAGATTCTTATGACGGTAAAGATCCAGTCCAACGAGCAGCTAGATCAAGCCGCTGAAGCTATTGAGAGTCGGGGCGAGAGCATTTCCAACGTGACCTACAGTGCGCCCGATGAATCGGGCGCAGCGCAAACAATGTTAGAGAGCGAACTAGCTGCAGTGTCGACGACCAGCGTTTCTACGGAAGTTCCGAGGGTTGGGCGCAACGATGCCTGCCCTTGTGGTAGCGGTAAGAAGTACAAACACTGCCATGGCAAGTTAGCCTGAAAGCCGTTTATGCCAGTAAATTTGCTCCCTCCTAAAGCTGAAGAACTGCTGCCGATTGACGGAATCAGAATTGGTGTTGCTCAAGCCGGTATACGTAAAGCACACCGGAAAGACTTGATGGTCATGCTGCTAGATGAGCATGCCAGCATTTCAGGTGTCTTTACCCAAAACAGATTTTGCGCCGCTCCTGTTCAGATTTGCAGAGAGCACTTAGCGACTCGCAAGGGAGTTAGGGCACTGCTTGTTAACACGGGCAACGCGAATGCCGGTACGGGCGTTGATGGGCTGGCACGGGCGCGACATACCTGTGTGGCTTTGGCCGACAAGCTGGGAATTGACCCTGAGCAAGTGCTTCCGTTCTCTACGGGGGTAATCATGGAAACCTTGCCGTCTGAGCGCGTTGTAGCTGGACTGGACGCGGCCATTGCCAATGCTAGTGGCAACAACTGGCTTAATGCGGCTGAAAGCATCATGACGACTGACACTGTGGCGAAGGCCTTCAGTGCACAAGCTACCCTAGGGAGCAGCAGGGTGACGGTGACAGGCATCAGCAAGGGCGCAGGAATGATTCGCCCCAATATGGCTACTATGCTGGGTTACATTGCGACTGACGCTTGTATTGACGATGCCATCATGCCTGAACTGGCGAAGTTGCTTGCGGACCAATCGTTCAACCGAGTAACTGTCGATGGAGATACGTCAACCAATGATTCTTTGGTAGTGATAGCTTCAAACAAGGCCAGTCATGCCCCCATTACTTCTTGGTCAAGTGAATACGGCCGAGTGCTGATAGAGGCTTTGTTGGACGTTGCGAAGAGGCTTGCGCAGGCGATAGCTCGTGATGGTGAGGGGGCCACAAAGTTCATCACAGTGATGGTGGATCACGGGAGGTCAGAGGAAGAGTGTTTAAAGGTTGCCTACGCTATTGCGCAGTCGCCGTTGGTGAAAACGGCTTTCTTTGCGAGCGACCCGAACTTAGGACGAATTCTCGCTGCGGTAGGATATGCAGGGATCGAAGATTTGGATCAGCAGGGCATTGACTTGTATCTTGATGATGTCCACGTCGCCAAGAGCGGTGGGAGACATCCAGATTACTTGGAGTTGGAGGGCCAGCGTGTCATGAAACAGAGTGAGATCACGGTTCGCGTAAGCTTAGGTCGAGGCAGCTTCTGTCAATCCGTATGGACGTGTGACTTGAGTCACGATTACGTAACGATTAACGCCGACTACCGATCGTAACAAGGTATCTGGCATGGATAAGCTTCAAGAATTTTTCGCTCGGTGTGAGCTATTCATGGAACGCGTAGAAGCGTCGTTGCCAACAACACTCCAAAACCCAAACTGGGAAGAATCGATTGCCTTTTCGTATGTCAAAAGTCCTTCAGGTGTCTGTTTCTTAAAGCCCGTAAAGCATGTTGCCTCTATCTCGTTCGGGCAACTTAAAGAAATCAACACGCAGCGGGATCAGTTACTGCGTAACACAGAACAATTTGTAAATGGGCGTCCTGCGAATAACGTTTTGCTGACTGGAGCTAGGGGGACAGGTAAGTCTTCCTTGGTGCGAGCGTGCTTACAGGCTTTCTCAACGCAAGGGCTTCGATTAATCGAGATAGACAAATCCCACTTGGTTGACCTAGCGTCAATTGTTGACCTCGTTGCAGATCGACCAGAACGGTTCATTGTTTTCTGTGATGACCTAAGTTTCGATTCAAACGAACCAGGGTATAAGGTACTGAAGTCAGTGCTTGATGGGTCCATTTCCGCTGGGGCTTCAAATCTTGTGGTTTATGCTACCAGCAATCGTCGACACTTATTGCCTGAGTACTTGGCCGAGAACCTTGGATATCAGCACTTGGAGAATGGTGAAGTCCACCCAAGTGAAGGAGTGGAGGAGAAGATCTCTCTATCGGAGCGGTTTGGCCTCTGGCTTAGTTTTTATCCATTTTCACAAGATGAGTATCTTCGTATTGCAAATGAGTGGGTAACCACTCTGAGTCGTGGAACCATAGTCGATCCATTTTTGTGGAAGCAAGAGGCCTTGGTTTGGGCTCTGGAGAGAGGCTCACGCACCGGACGCGTTGCGTTGCAGTTTGCTAGAGCCTATGTAGGCGCACAAACCTCTCAACTTGGCTAAGCTGATGCAAGTATTAGTGGCAGACGCTTCAATTGCAAGGCAGAGTGATGATTCTCGGAAAATCACTGAGGTTGCTGTCGGTATCCTGATTTCCGAAGCCGGTGAATTTTTATTGACTTCACGCCCGCAAGGCAAGGCTTATGAAGGCTTTTGGGAGTTTCCTGGTGGGAAGATTGAAGAGGGCGAGTCAGTGCATGAGGCACTTCGCCGTGAACTATTTGAAGAATTAGGAATTGAAATTTCCGAGTCAATCGTTTGGAAAACTTCAATAGTGGACTATCCTCACGCTCTAGTGAAACTCCATTTCTGTAAGGTTTTTCGTTGGAGCGGCTCGATTCGAATGATGGAGTTGCAGAGTCACTCTTGGGAGTGCCTGCCGGTATCGGTGTCTCCAATTTTGCCGGGTACTGTGCCGGTACTTGAATGGATAGCGCAAGAGCCTGACTTCAGTAGCGTCAAATTTTAAACCCTTGAAACATGCCAAAGGGTGCATCGGCCCGGTGCCATGTTTCGTGGCCGTTGATTTTCCTGCGGAGCGAGGCGGAACTACCTAAGTGGGTCTTCGTCGTGTGCAGTATCAGCTTGCACAGAGAAACTCTCTGTCGCCCAAGATCCAAAGTCATTTTGCTGACAGCGAAAGCTGCAGAATGGTCGATGTTCGTTGGCGGCGGCATAAAGGCTGGGGCCTTTGCAATGAGGACAAGTTACCTGCCTCACTACGATAGATGCATTAGTTTGCGCTACATCAGAGGTCATGAGCACAAGGTTAAATCAAACGTTCCATCTTCATGCGTGGCGTGAAGGCGATCATCACTTTCATGACGCATGAGCCTAATAGACACCATCAACCTATTGCCACTGATCTCTGGTATGAGATTGAACTCGGGTCTGATCGCAAGTCGTAGTAGCTGAAAAGTTCTTCCTTGTGGGAGGTTTTGCTGAAAATGTCCGTTGACCGCTATGACCTTTTGAGCGGAGCCAGAGTCACGTAGCAGCTTCAGCAACAGGTGGACTGATTTCGCTAAGGGGGTAAGCGTGGATGCCCATCGCACCAAGTCGGCCTGTCGCTGGCCGACTGACCGATGCTGCCAAGCATAATAGGCTGGCAAATCAAACTCACAAGTTCCTCCGGGGATGCCTACCCTACTTCGGATGCTCATCAGCCAGTCATTCTCAGTCAGGGCTTGGCCTGCTTTTCCGCTGAGTCCATTTAGTTCGGAAAAGCAAGTGTCAATTTGCCCCACGACTTGGTCTAGAAGGGCTTCAGCAATAGCTGGATTACCCCGGTACGCGTTCAGGATGTTTTTCTGTTTATCCAAATCTTTCAGAACATCTGATTTCAGGTCCGCGCGTGCACCTACATCCATAACTTGGAATATGGTCGTCAGTGCGAAATGATGGTCCAGTGCGTCAGACCGCATGACTAGATTGTTTAGGCCCAAAAACAAGTGCTCAAGTCGCAGATAAGTGCGAATGCGTTCATTGAAGGGGTATTCATATAGGATCACGTTGATTCTTCCAGTGGGTGAATCATAGTCCGAACTTCCTTGCAAATTCATCCACTTCGTGCTGAACCTCATCTAATGAGACGCCATCATTGAATATAACGTAGTCAGCACAGCTTAGACGACGTAGGCGTGTGCTTTGGGCTGATATTGCTTGAGAAATGAGTTCTGTCGACCAACCATTCCGCGCCTTGACGCGACATGCTTGCGTTTCTTGCGAACAGTCAACCACCAGTACGGCATCCACCGCATTTCTCCAGTGATTGGATTCAACCAATAGCGGGATGTCATACACAATGCAAGTCGCACCTTGCCAGATCAACTTGGTGCTTAACCGGTCCATTTCTGCCCGAATTAAAGGGTGGGTAATGCTCTCGAGTTGAGTACGCTTTATAGGGTCAGCGAAGACCAATTCTCGTAGGGTCTTACGCTCCAATCGTCCATCCACGCCAACTAGGTCAGGCCCAAACGCTGCGGCTATGGCTTTGGTGCCGGTCGCATTTTTTCCAGTAATTGTTTGATAGGCAAGATCCGCATCAACCAAACCAGCACCTAACTCAGCCAGTCTCTTAGCGATGGTGCTCTTTCCACTTCCAATACCGCCAGTAACACCAATCTTGGGGCACGGCATGGCATCCATTCAAATCCCCAGGAATCTAGAAATTTGATATGGGCCAAGTACTAGCATTGCGAAACCCGCGCCGGCCAAAAATGGGCCGAAAGGGATGTAGCCACCCTCCCGCAGACCCGAGCTGTACTTCATGCCAATTCCAATGATTGCCCCAATAACGGAGGACAAGAGAATTATCGGTATCAAACCTTGCCAGCCAAACCAAGCTCCAAGCGCCGCAAAAAGCTTGAAATCACCGTACCCCATGCCCTCCTTACCAGTCACGATTTTGAACACCCAATAGACGATCCATAGCGACAAGTAACCCGCAACCGCGCCCCAAAGAGAGGAGAACAGGCTCACCTGAGTCCATTGCAAGCTTGCTGCAACGAGCCCAAGCCAAAGCAGCGGTAGCGTCAACACATCAGGCAGTAAAGTTGTGTCCCAGTCAATACATGCGAGAGCTAGCAAAATAGAAGCAAACGATGCCCATGCCATTGCGGAGTAAGTCATGCCCCACGTATCGGCACAATGATAGAACAGTGCTGCGGCTGTAACTTCAATCAGGGGGTAACGAACACTTATTTTTGCTTGGCATTGACTGCATCTTCCTCTCAATGCCAAGTAACTGAATAAAGGGATGTTTTCATACCAAGTGATCTGGTGTCCACAATGAGGGCAGCTTGAGCGGGGTACTACCAGATTGAAGGTATCTGCTTTTCCTCGCCCCATGTCGCTATTTGGTTCGCAGTCCGCCGCCCATTCAATCTCAAGCATCTTTGGCAATCTGTAAATCACCACATTCAAGAAGCTGCCGATTAACAATCCCAATATTGCCGCCAGTACTAGATAGATATCCGCAGATTCAAGCATCAAACGACTTGCCCCAGTTTAAAGATAGGAAGGTACATCGCCACCACTATGCCGCCAATGACAGTACCTAAAATCACAATAATTATGGGCTCCATCAGACTTGAGATCCCCGCCACCATGTCGTCAACTTCAGCCTCATAAAAGTCTGCGGCTTTTCCGAGCATGTGATCAATGGCACCTGACTCTTCGCCAATCGCGCACATCTGAAGCACCATAGATGGAAACAAGTTGGCGTTACTCATTGCAGCGGTTAAGGCGGTACCTGTAGATACTTCTTGCTGAATCTTGACGGTCGCCTCTGCGTACACTATGTTTCCAGCGGCCCCGCCTACCGAGTCTAATGCCTCTACCAGTGGCACCCCCGCCGCAAACATCGTGGACAATGTTCTCGTCCAACGGGCAATGCACGATTTCTCCACCAAAACACCAAAAATAGGTAGTTTGCGCATGAGTCGGTCCATAAAGGCTTGAACCTTGGTACTTCGCTTCCACGACTCCAGAAAGTAGTAAACCCCCCCGCCAATACCGCCAAAGATAAGGTACCAATAAGCAATGAAAAACTCACTCATGGCGATCACCATGAGCGTGGGCGTCGGTAGTTCTCCGCCAAACGAAGAAAAAACCGACTTAAATGAAGGGATCACAAAAATCATAATGACGGCAACCACTACAAATGCCACGATTAGCACGGTAATGGGGTACATCAATGCTGACTTGATTTTGGATTTTATTGCTTCTGTTTTCTCCATGTAAACCGCAAGGCGGTCAAGCAACTGATCCAAGATGCCTGCAGATTCACCGGCCTCAACCAAGTTGCAATACAAGTTATCAAAGTAAATGGGAAACTTTCTAAACGCCACGCTGAGCGACGTGCCGGTCTCAACATCCATGCGAATATCATTCAGAAGCTTGGTCACACTTGGATTTGGGTTGCCTCGCCCCACAATATCGAAAGCTTGAAGGAGTGGGACCCCTGCCTTCATCATCGTCGCAAGTTGGCGAGTAAAGATGGCCAAGTCTTTAGGCTTGATTGACTTGCCTGAGCCCATCCGCCTCTTCTTAATCTTGGTCGGCGTTATGCCTTGTCGACGGAGGGTTGACTTAACTTGGTTCTCGCCAGCTGCGCGTGTTTCACCACGCACTTGCTTTCCATTCTTGTCCTTCCCCTCCCACTCGTAGACCACCTCTTTGGTGTCTGAACTTCTGCTTGTTGCCATAGGGTAGTTTTGTAGTGCTTAGAGGTTGGAAACTGCAAGTACTTCTTCCAAGGAAGTTAGCCCAAGCTTCACTTTGTATAAGCCCGACTGTCGTAAAGATCGGACCCCTTCTTTTTCAGCCTGTTTAGCAATTTCTAGGGCACTGCCATCCGCCAATATGATTTTTTGAATTTCTTCGGTGATTGGCATGACTTGATAGATGCCCAGCCGACCTTTATAGCCGTTATTGCACGCCGAACAGCCTACGGGTCGGTACGGGTGCCATGAGCCATCTAAGTCGGATTCTTGAAATCCCGCATCAATCAAGGTTTGTGCTGGTACGTCGGTCGGTGCTTTGCAATTGAGACACAAACGACGCGCCAAGCGCTGTGCAGTGATAAGTATGACGCTAGAGGCAATGTTAAAGGGTGCAATACCCATATTGCGCATGCGAGTGAGTGTCGCGGGAGCGTCATTGGTATGCAGCGTAGAGAGCACCAAATGTCCCGTCTGCGCTGCCTTGATTGAGATGTCGGCTGTCTCTAAGTCGCGAATTTCACCAACCATAATAATGTCAGGATCCTGGCGCAGAAATGATTTAAGTGCGGCTGCAAAGGTAAGCCCAGCCTTATCATTGACGTTAACCTGATTAACCCCAGGAAGGTTGATTTCAGATGGATCCTCAGCTGTCGCTATATTGACACCCGGCTTATTCAACAAGTTCAAGCATGTATACAAAGAGACCGTCTTACCTGAGCCAGTTGGTCCTGTTACTAAGATCATTCCGTAAGGGCGACCAATGGCTGTCAGTAAGCGTTCTTTTTCTACTGGTTCGTAACCAAGCGCATCAATCCCCAGTTTGGCGCTACTCGGATCGAGAATACGGATCACTATTTTTTCACCAAACAAAGTGGGTAGTGTGCTCACACGAAAATCAATCACACGGTCAGCCCCCACTTTGAGCTTCATGCGGCCATCTTGGGGAATTCTCTTTTCAGAGATATCCATACGGGATATCACCTTGATGCGCGACGCGAGCTTGTCCTTAATCGCAATGGGGGGACTCGCTATTTCACGCAATTCACCATCGATGCGAAAGCGCACCCTGTAGGTGTGTTCGTAAGGTTCAAAATGCAGGTCGGAGGCGCGCATTCCAAAAGCGTCCATTAGCATTTTGTGAAGAAAACGTACAACGGGCGCATCCTCAACTTCTGCAGTATTCGCTTGGGTGTTTTCTGATTCAACCTCGGCGGCGCTTTCATCGAATTCAAAGTCGCCACCAATGATGTCTTCCATCGCTTCGCTTGCGGTGGTGTTGGCCGCATCGACTAACTTCGATAACTTATCAAATTCTGCAATGACCCAGTCGACACCCAACTGGGTCGAGAACTTGATTTTTTCATTCGCGCCTTGATCAGACGGGTCGGCCGTCGCAACGATAAGCCGATTGCCTCTTTTACTCAGGACTACGACCCGGTAGTCGGTGCAAATTTTGGAGTCCAAAATGCCTTTTGGAAGTCGTTGGGTGTCTATGGCATCCAGGTCAATCAAAGGCGCAGCGAAGGTCAGCGACAACGTGTGCGCCAAGTCTCGTGCTGAAACCGCGCCAGAGCCAACTAACTCGCCAATGAAACTGTTTTTTCCTGACAATGCTTTCTTATAAACGTCCTCCGCCGACTTTTGCCCGAGTTTGCCGGCTGCAACCAACGCTCTACCGAGTCCTGGCAAGGCAATTGCAGCGGTATCGCGGTTAACTGTTTCGGCTGAGGACATAAGACGCTTAGGATATACGAAACACTGAGGGCCGAGCTTAAATCTGCTTCGTGTGAATTGGAAACTTTGTTCTACGAAGTAACAAACGGTAAGCAATGCTGATTCGCCATGCTACACCGCTGTTTTTTCCTATCGGTCGCTCACTAATGGTCTCTGTTTAACAATTGAGTGGCTAAAGCAATCAAGCTGTCAACATGCGGTCCTTTGGGCAACAGCTTGGCGGAGTTCACCGCCCTCTGAGCCTCGGTTTGTGCGGCAAGTTTCGCTACTTCGAGAGCGCCCGTTGACTGAACAATGCTCGCGATTCTCTCTATAGCGGAAACATCTGCATTTGTAATGGCCTGTTGTATCTCTTGCCGTTCGCTGGGAGATCCGAGGCGCATCGCTGCTATGAGCGGCAACGTAGTCTTACCCTCGCGCAAGTCATCTCCAACGTTCTTGCCCATGGTCTTTAAGTCGCCCGTGTAATCCAGCACATCGTCAATCACTTGAAACGCAGTGCCGAGGGCTTGTCCATATGTAGCACACGCGTCTATGTGTTGCGGGTCGGCTTGGGCAAGAAGGGCGCCAACACGTGCACTGGCTTCAAACAGCTTCGCGGTTTTGGATCGAATAACGTGCAAGTAGCTTGCTTCACTGAGGTCTGCATTGTGCATATTCATGAGTTGCAAGACTTCGCCTTCGGCAATGACGTTGGTCGCGTTGGCCAGCGTTTCCATGATGCGCATATCTTGTGCTTCAACCATCATTTGAAAAGCACGAGAGTACAAAAAATCACCGACCAAAACACTGGCTGGGTTGCCAAACCTTGCATTGGCGGTTGCGCTCCCGCGCCGCATCTCAGAGTCATCCACCACGTCATCATGCAGCAATGTTGCGGTATGAATGAATTCAACAACCGCGGCCATGTTGAACTTTTGAGATCCCTGAAAGCCAAGTGCTCCGCTGCACAGAAGCAAAAGCACTGGCCGCAATCGCTTGCCGCCCGCGCCGATGATGTATTGGGAAATACTGCCCACCAGTGGCACGGTGGATTCGAGTCTCTTGGAGATGACTAAGTCAACTTGTCGCATGTCTTGTTCGACAATTGACAGCCCATGGGGCGCACTGTGAGGAGTAGCTTGCAAGACGATGACCAAGTAATTGAATAGTGGATTATAGAAAGCCAGAGGACTGAACTTTCCGTGCACGTCCAATAGTTGGGGCTTGATGAAAAATCACCGGAGTGATATACTCCGAGGCTCTGTAAAATTTCGTTTGCAGATTTTAAGTCGAAGAGGTCAACATGTACGCGGTCATAAAAACCGGCGGTAAGCAATATCGGGTTGCTGCCGGCGAAAAAATTAAAGTAGAACAGATTGCTGCGGACGTAGGCCAAGAGATTGTGTTTAACGAAGTGTTGGCGGTCGGAAACGGCGCTGAGCTGAAGGTAGGCACACCCTTGGTGTCCGGTGCTACTGTTACGGTAACGGTTATTTCTCATGGCAAGCACGACAAAGTGCGCATTTTCAAGATGCGTCGTCGTAAGCACTATCAGAAACGTCAAGGGCATCGTCAGCAGTTCACTGAGCTGCAAATCGGCGCGATTTCTGCATAAGAGGTATAGGTCATGGCACAGAAAAAAGGCGGCGGCTCTACGCGAAATGGACGCGATTCCAAGCCAAAGATGCTGGGTGTGAAGCGTTTTGGTGGTGAGTTGGTCAGTGCAGGTGCGATTATTGTTCGCCAGCGCGGGACTAAGTTTCATCCCGGTTCCAATGTCGGTATTGGAAAAGACCACACCCTGTTTGCGTTAGCGGACGGGCACGTATCTTTCTCTATCAAGGGCGCTCTTAACAAGCATACCGTGAACATTACTGCAGCCTAAGCTCAGCTGATGGTCATCAAGAACCCTGCGCTGTTGCGCGGGGTTTTTTATTTCTAACTACGATTACTACCATGAAGTTTGTTGACGAAGCCTACATAAATATCTCCGCTGGAGATGGTGGCGCAGGTTGCGTCTCCTTTCGACATGAGAAGTACAAAGAGTTCGGCGGCCCTAACGGCGGAGATGGCGGGCGCGGTGGGCATGTGTTTGCCGTGGCCGACATCAACCTCAATACCTTGGTGGATTACCGCTTTTCGCGCCGCCACGAGGCCAAACGGGGTGAGCATGGCATGGGGTCCGACATGTTCGGTGCAGCAGGTGATGACATCACCTTGAAAATGCCCGTTGGAACCATCATCTCTGACGCTGAGACTGGTGAAGTGCTGTTTGAGCTCTTGGTTCCCGGCGAAGTCATTACTATTGCCAAGGGGGGCGATGGCGGCTTTGGAAATCTGCGCTTTAAGAGCGCGATCAATCGAGCGCCCCGCCAAAAGACACCGGGCTGGCCTGGGGAAAAGCGTGAACTGAAGCTTGAGCTTAAGGTTTTGGCAGACGTGGGGTTGTTGGGGATGCCCAATGCAGGAAAGTCTACATTCATCACGGCAGTATCGAACGCGCGGCCTCGCATTGCAGACTACCCATTTACAACTTTGCATCCAAATTTGGGTGTGGTGCGTGTTGGACCTGAGCAAAGCTTTGTTGTAGCGGACTTGCCGGGACTCATTGAAGGTGCATCAGAAGGCGCTGGTTTGGGGCACTTGTTTTTGCGTCACTTGCAGCGCACTCGTTTACTGTTGCACATTGTCGACATTGCGCCATTTGACGAAAATATTGACGCTGTTGCGCAAGCGAAAGCTATTGTGAACGAGCTTAAAAAGTACGATGAAGCGCTGCACAAAAAACCTCGTTGGTTGGTGCTCAATAAGTTGGATATGGTGGACACTGATAATCGTGCTGCCGTTGTCAAAGACTTTGTAAAGCGCTTCAAGTTTAAGGGCCCTGTTTTTGAAATATCAGCCCTTACTAGGGAAGGGTGCGAGCCCCTCATCAAAGAGATCTATAAGCATGTGAAAGCTCAGCAACTGGCTGAGCAGCCCCATATTGAAGTGGATCCGCGCTTCCTTGCTACGTCTACAGATGGCAAGATAGAATAGTTGCTATATAAATAATAGCTGCCTTTGCATATCCTGCGGGCGCAAACTAACTAAATGGTTGAACACTCTCACTCCACAGTATTGCGAGATGCCAAGCGCGTTGTAGTCAAAGTTGGTTCCAGTTTAGTCACCAATGATGGTCGAGGGCTTGACGAGGAAGCTATTGGCGAGTGGTGTCGACAAATGGCTGAGCTGATTCAAGATGGTCGAGAAGTGATCATGGTTTCGAGCGGCGCTGTTGCTGAAGGTATGAAGCGTCTTGGTTGGGCTGTGAGACCGAAGGCGGTCAATGAATTGCAAGCCGCTGCAGCGGTGGGGCAAATGGGCCTTGCACAGATGTATGAAACCAAGTTGCGATTGAATGGCCTAGGTAGCGCTCAAGTTCTACTCACCCATGCTGATTTGGCGGACCGCGAGCGCTATCTCAATGCAAGGTCTACGTTGCTGACGCTCCTAAAGCTCGGCGTACTTCCAGTCATTAATGAAAACGACACCGTTGTTAATGATGAGATCAAGTTCGGTGACAACGACACCCTAGGGGCATTGGTTGCCAACTTGGTGGATGCCGATGCATTGGTAATACTGACGGACCAAAAGGGTTTGTTTACTGCAGATCCTCGTAAGGACGCCAGCGCAACATTTGTGCATGAGGCAAAGGCCGGTGATCCTAAGCTGGAGGTAATGGCGGGTGGGGCTGGTTCTAGTATCGGACGCGGTGGCATGATCACCAAGATATTAGCGGCCAAACGCGCGGCAGGTTCAGGTGCTTCCACGGTGATCGCATGGGGCCGAGAGCCTGATGCTTTGGTTCGCTTGGCCCGCGGTGAGCCACTAGGCACTTTGCTGCTTGCCCAAACGCAAAAGCAACAAGCCCGTAAGCAATGGATGGCAGACCATCTAAAGATGCGCGGCGCGGTGACAGTGGATGCAGGTGCGTCTGACAAGCTTAGAACTGAGGGTAAGAGTTTGCTCCCTATAGGCATGGTGAGCGTTGAGGGAGAGTTCGCGCGAGGAGACGTAGTCGCGGTCAAGGACCTCGATGGTCTTGAAATCGCACGCGGTTTAGCTAACTACGCCAGCGCCGAGGCGCGCCTTTTGTGTCGCAAGCCTTCCAGCGAAATAGAAAAATGGCTTGGGTACGCAGCCGAGCCTGAAATGCTGCACCGAGACAATTTGGTTTTGTCACGATAAAGCGGAGGACGCTTACCTTGGAGTGGGGCGGGATCCCAACTTCAAGGCGCGAATAGTGTCCTGTTGACTGGATGTGATCCGATTGGTGCAAGCACCTTGCCGAGATATGGCTTGGGCATGGCGAGATGGCATATTGTCATTCACACTGCGCCATTGCGGTGAATCTAGCAAGGTCCATTGCCCTGATGCGGTGAATCGTGCATAGGTCTTGACCTCGCCATTCACGCAGCGTAATCCTTCATATGCTCCACTAAGCGCCCCGGTGGCGTTTTGCATTACGACGACATAGCGCACAATCCCATCGGAACCTACTTGGACCGTGGAAGGATCTACCCCTACTTTCAAGGACACATAGCTAGGCATGCTGATTTCAATCAATTGCTCTTTTGAAAAAGCAGGGATTGGAGGCATAGGTAGCTCGGCCCAATCGGGGTTGTCTAAGGTGTTTTGAGCCCATGCAAGCGTTGCAATCAGGCACGCCGCAACGCCCATAAAAAAGGAGCGAGCAAATCTAAGTTTCATGGCTGCGAGGCGAGTGCGTTCCAGGATCGGGATCAATAGACCCACCAGGCGGTAGTTCCATAGGGCGAGAGTTGAAGCGGTCGTGAAGCATGCCCGCTCTTGCCGGGGATGGCACCGAAGCGCGAACATTGTTTTTTAGCAGATCACTCTTGGGTAGATACCTAGCAAGCTCAATCAGCGCGGTCTCATAGACGCCTCTTTTAAACTCGACAACTGCGTCAAGCGGAACCCAGTAATCATTCCAACGCCAAGCATCAAACTCGGGGTGGTCTGTCGCTCGTAAGTTCAGATCCCAGTCATGCCCAACAAGCTTCAAAAGAAACCAGATTTGTTTTTGGCCCTTGTAATGGCCACGCGCATCGCGGCGAATGAATCGGTCGGGCACCTCATAGCGTAACCAGTCTCGGGTACGGGCGACGATAGCCACATGCTCCGGATGGAGACCCACCTCTTCATGTAGCTCACGAAACATGGCTTGCTCGGGGGTTTCCCCCCGGTCAATGCCACCCTGCGGAAACTGCCACGAATGGGTGCGAATGCGCTTGCCCCAAAATACCTGATTCTTATGGTTCACCAAGACGATGCCGACGTTGGGCCGAAAGCCGTCCCTGTCAAGCATAATCAAACCTCAAATTTTAAACTTCGTTCATTATGCACAGCACTTGCGGTGTATCAAGGGGCGAAGGTCACCGTAATTCTGCGAGCTGTGCCATGAAAGCGTCTCAATTCCTTATCTCCACCCTCAAAGAAGCGCCTGCGGACGCTGAAGTTGTCAGCCACAAGCTGATGATGCGCGCAGGCATGATCAAGAAGATCGGCGCCGGGGTTTACAACTACATGCCCATGGGCTTGCGGGTGATCCGCAAAGTGGAAGCCATCGTGCGGGAGGAAATGAACCGTGCTGGCGCGATTGAAATGACTATGCCTGTGGTTCAACCCGCCGAGCTGTGGCAGGAAACCGGTCGCTTCGAAAAAATGGGCCCCGAGCTGCTGCGTATCAAAGACCGCCATGGCCGCGACTTTGTGGTGCAGCCGACCAGCGAAGAAGTGGTGACGGACATCGCGCGTCAAGAAATCAAGAGCTACAAACAGCTTCCCAAGAATTTCTACCAAATTCAAACCAAGTTCCGTGACGAACGTCGCCCACGCTTTGGCCTGATGCGCGGACGTGAGTTCACCATGAAAGACGCCTACAGCTTTGACCGCGATGTGGATGCGGCTAAGGCCAGCTACCAAGTCATGGCCAAGGCTTATCGCAAGATATTTGACCGTTTTGGTCTGACTTACCGAGCCGTTGCCGCCGACAGCGGCGCGATTGGCGGAGACTTGTCTGAAGAGTTTCAAGTGATAGCCGCCACCGGTGAAGACGCTATCGTTTACTGCCCAGGCAGCGACTACGCAGCCAACATGGAGAAAGCAGAAGCATTGGCGCCGGTGGGCCCGCGTGCTGATGCTGCGCAAGCCATGTCCAAAGTGGCGACACCAGGCAAGAGCACCTGTGCTGATGTGGCAGAGTTTTTAGGCTTTTCACTGTCGTCGTCTATCAAGTCATTGGTTGTGGCTACAGATACCAAAGACGAGGCGGGCAACATCATCAAGACGCAAGTGTCATTGCTGTTGCTGCGCGGCGACCGCGAGATGAATGAAGTCAAGGTAGGCAAGCTGGACGGGATGGCCGATTTCCGCTTTGCCACCTTGGCAGAAATTGACGAGCACTTTGGCTGCAAGCCGGGTTACTTGGGCCCCATCGGTTTGAAAAAACCTGTACGCCTGATCGTAGACCGCGAAGTCGCCTTGATGAGCGATTGGGTGTGCGGTGCCAATGAAGAGGATTACCACTTGGTTGGCGTCAACTGGGGCCGCGACCTGCCCGAGCCTGACTTGGTTGCGGACTTACGCAATGTGGTTACTGGTGATTTATCGCCAGACGGCAAGGGGGTTCTGGCTATTGAGCGAGGCATTGAAGTGGGTCACGTTTTTTACTTGGGCACCAAGTACAGCCGTGCCATGAATGCGACCTTCCTCGACGTCAATGGCAAGCCTCAATTCATGGAGATGGGGTGCTATGGCATTGGCATCACCCGCTTGCCGGCCGCTGCTATTGAGCAAAATCATGACGAAAACGGCATCATTTGGCCAGATGCCTTGGCGCCGTTTACCGTCGTGTTGTGCCCCATCAGCCCTGACCGCTTTGCGGCCGTTAAAGAGGCTGCGGATGCCCTGTATGAGACCTTGCTAGAAGCAGGCGTCGATGTGATTTTGGATGACCGCAACGAACGGCCGGGTGCGATGTTTGCCGATTGGGAGCTGATTGGCGTGCCACATCGCGTCACCATTGGTGACCGCGGACTGAAGGAGGGCATGGTGGAGTACCAGCATCGGAAAGATGCGGCGTCCAGCCAAGTGGCGTTGACTGAAATTGCTGGGCTCATTCAGTCTCGTCTGAAGGCATGACGGTGCCCACGGGTGGGGTAGCGGTGGTTTCTAGAAGAAACTGCCTTCTGCGCGCATCTGTATTGGGTTTTCCACTATTCTTTCAGGAGCAAGCCCGGGCGGGTGGTCAACTGGAAGAGCCTCTGATTGATTCGGTTCGGACGGCATTGAGCTCCGCCATTCGCAACTCCGCGCCACCTATTCCAGAGTTTCAAGACACTGAATCTCGTCTCAAGTATTTGCGCTGGCTAGGGAGCATGAGTGAGCGCCTGAAAAAGAAGAAGCCGGAGTGGGAAGTGCGCAAGGAGTTCCTACAAACCGTATGGTACGAGTCCAAGCGGGCGGGCTTAGACGTGACCTTGGTGTTGGGCTTGATTCAAGTGGAAAGCAATTTCCGCAAGTTTGCCGTGAGCAGCGTAGGTGCCCGCGGCTACATGCAAGTCATGCCGTTTTGGACACGGGCCATTGGCGATGGTGATGCTGGCAAGCTGTTTCACATGCAAACCAACTTGCGTTTCGGCTGCGTCATCTTGCGGCACTACCTCGACATTGAAAAGGGAAACCTATTTTTGACGCTGGGGCGTTACAACGGATCACGGGGCAAAGCCCCGTATCCTGATGCAGTGCTTGGCGCCAAGCGCAATTGGGAATTCGCAGGCTAGCCCTTTAGGCTGCACTGGCTTCTTGTGCCCATTGGTCTAGCGCAGCAGTCGCGCGTTGCTCTTGCGCGGCGGAGGTCCAAGGTGCCAACTGCGTTGCTACTTGGGCCAACGCGGTGCCGCCACCTTGCTGCAGCAAGGCAATCGACTGTCCCGCTATCTTTGGGGATTCGAATCCCATGCTTTGCATCAATACCTCGCCGTCAGCAGCGACAAATTTGAAATAGAACAGGCCATCCTTCTCGCGGTATTGCTTGAAGGATGCCCGAGCCACCTTCTCAGATTTGGCCTTGCTGGGCTTCGCATTGGCGTGCAGTTTTCGCAAACCCACGGCATGGCGTAAGTCCGCCATGAAAGGGCTTGCAATGGCGCGAGCCTTTTCGGCCCCGTTAAGCAACACTTGTTCAATGCGCTCGGGAGCGCTTATCAAATCTTCATAGCTGGCCCGCATAGGTGCCATTTCTTGGTCGATGCGCTCCAGAAGTGCATGTTTCGCATCGCCCCAGGCAATGCCATCGGCAAACGCAGCTTTAAAGGCTTGTGTTTCTTCTGCCGTAGCGAAGGCTTGGTAGATTTGGAATAGGGCGGAACCTTCGGTGTCCTTGGCTTCACCGGGTGGGCGCGAGTCCGTCACGATGCCAGCGATGAGCTTGCGCAGTTGATCCTTGGAGGAGAACAAGGGAATCGTGTTGTCGTAGCTCTTACTCATCTTGCGACCATCCAAGCCGGGCAGGGTGGCGACCGACTCTTCAATGGCGGCTTGTGGCAACACAAAGTGCGCACCGTAACGGTGGTTAAAGCTGTTGGCCATGTCGCGGGCCATTTCAATATGCTGCACCTGGTCACGCCCCACGGGCACATGCTGGGCGTTGAACATCAAGATGTCAGCCCCCATGAGCACGGGGTACATGAACAAACCGGCGTTGACATCTGCATCGGGGTCTTGCCCGGCTGCTTGGTTTTTGTCAACGGCTGCTTTGTAGGCATGTGCGCGGTTGAGCACGCCTTTGCCGGTGACACAGGTCAGGAACCAGCATAGCTCGGGAATCTCGGGAATGTCAGACTGGCGGTAAAAAGTGACGCGTTCAGGATTGAGTCCAGATGCGAGCCAAGACGCTGCAATTTCTAAGGTTGAGCGCTGAACGCGAGCCGGATCTTCAGTCTTGATCAAGGCGTGGTAATCGGCCAGAAAGTAAAAACTTTCTACGTTGGCAGCCAAACTGGCGCGAACCGATGGGCGAATAGATCCGACATAGTTGCCAAGGTGCGGGGTGCCTGAAGTCGTGATTCCCGTGAGGAAGCGAGTTGCCGTCATAGTGCGCAAATGGATTAGTTGAGGAGCATGCCCAAGGGAGCGAGCAAAGCGTTAAGCAAAGAGAAGGTGAATGACATCAATGGCTGCATCCAATAGGTACTCACCAATCCGGTGACTACCAAGGCCATCACGATGAAAAAGCCCCAAGGCTCGATGCGTGAAACCGCCACCGCCTGGCGGTAGGGCAGCAGGCCAACCAAGATGCGACCACCGTCAAGCGGCGGCAGCGGAAAGAGGTTAAATACAAACATCACGACGTTCACGAGCACGCCTGCTTGGCAGGCTTTAAGGAAAAATGGCTCGCTAATGCCTGCGCCTTGTAAAACATAGAGCAAGACACCCCAGACAAGCGCTTGCGCCAAGTTAGCCATGGGGCCCGCCAGTGCCACCCAAATCATGTCGCGCTTAGGGTTGCGCAAGTTGCCAAACCGCACAGGCACTGGTTTTGCGTATCCAAAAATGAAGGCACCAGAGGTTGCGAAATACAAGAGCAAGGGCATCAAGATGGTGCCAACGGGGTCAATATGTTTGCTTGGGTTCAAGGATACGCGCCCCAGCATCCAAGCGGTGTTGTCGCCAAAGTAACGGGCGGCATAGCCATGTGCGGCTTCATGCACGGTGATGGCAAACAAGACGGGTAGCGCGTAAATCGCGACGGTTTGAATCAGGTTGGCAATATCCACAGAGATAGTCTTGGGTAAGGGGGTAAATGGGCGGTTGGCAGAAACTGGCTAAAGCCCTAGTTTAGAGAGCTTGCCTCCACCTTGGCGAATAACCACGGGTTCAGCACTGCTCAAGTCGATGACGGTTGTGGGTTCGAGCGCACAAGCCCCTGCGTCCAGGACGGCTGAAACTTGGTGTTCATATCGATCACGAATTTCCTGCGCATCGTTGAGGGGTTCGGTTTCGCCTGCTGCTATCAGCGTGGTGGCCAGAAGAGGGGCGCCATGCATCTCTAGCAAAGCTTGCAGCGTTTTGTGTTCCGGCACACGCAGGCCAATGGTTTTGCGAGAAGGATGGCTAACCCGACGCGGCACTTCTTTGCTGGCTTCCAGGATAAACGTGTAAGGACCCGGTGTGGCCGCTTTCAGCAATCGGTATTGCTGGTTGTCCACACGCGCATAGCTTGCTAGCTCGCTAAGGTCACGGCACAAAATGGTGAGGTGGTGCTTGTCGTCCACCTGGCGTATGCGTCGCAAAGTGTCAGCCGCTGCTTTGTCGTCCAAATGGCATACCAACGCGTAGCTGGAGTCGGTGGGGACAGCGAGCACTCCACCTTTGGACAATAGCGCCACGGCTTGCTTGAGTAGACGAGGTTGAGGGTTGTCAGGGTGAAGTTCGAAGTATTGCGCCATAGCGTATAAAACCTAGGAAAGGAGGGGCTTGGCAATTACTGAATGCGCGTAGCCAACAAGTCCCACACAGGGCTTAGTTTGCTGGGCAGGTGTGGCAAGGTGCCGAGATCAATGCGGCTTTCGTCCGGGCTGTGAAAGTCACTACCTCTTGAAGCCGCAAGGCCAAACTCTATCGCCATATCTGCATAGGTTTCGTACTCTGCGGGGCTGTGGCTGCCGGTCACTACTTCAACACCTTGGCCACCAAATCCTTTGAACTCGGTAAACAGCGCGTATTCTTCGTTGGGCGAGAAGCCATAACGTCCTGGATGGGCAATGACAGCAACGCCACCTGCGCCAAGAATCCAATGCACCGCGTCAGACAGCTTGGCCCACCGGTGGGGCACAAAACCTGGTTTGCCCTCGGTTAAGAAGCGCCGAAATACCTCATTGGTATCACTGCAAACCCCGGACTCGACCAAGAAGCGGGCAAAGTGTGTCCGAGAGATCAAGTCCGGATTGCCCACAAACTTGAGCGCACCCTCAAAGGCATTGGCAATGCCTACTTGGGCCAAGCCTTCCGCCATTTCCATGGCCCTTTGTTCACGCCCGCCGCGAGTTTGGGCCAGACCTTTGTGCAGGTTTGGGTCGAGCATGTCGAAGCCCAGCCCCACGATGTGCACAGTTTTCCCGATGAAGGTGACTGATACTTCTACCCCTGTTAGGTAACCCATACCGCATGCCGCCGCCGCCGCGGCAGCACGCGCTTGGCCACCCAGTTCGTCGTGGTCGGTCAAGGACCACAAGTCAACCCCATTGGCGTGCGCGCGTTGCGCCAAGGTCTCAGGCGATAAAGTGCCGTCGGACACCGTAGAGTGGCAATGGAGGTCGGCGTTTGAATAGGTAGTCACGCGGCCATTTTAGGCGCTGTGCGGCATGGGTGCTGCATCACGTCTGTATAGGCTTCACCGTGGGAAATGTTGTGGGGCTGTCAAACCTGACCCAACCCGACTCAGAAGGGTGGATGAAGCTCAGCGAAGTGGCATGCAGCAGCAGTCGATCGGCTTGTGCCTGCAATGCCTCTGGTGCGTACAAAGCATCTCCCAGAATGGGGTGGCCTATCGCCATCATATGCACGCGCAGTTGATGCGAGCGGCCGGTGATGGGCTCTAGTTCCACATGGCTGGTATTGGTGTGTGGGTTGTACAGGGTCCAGCGCACACGTGTTGTGGATGCTTGCCCATGGTCATGGTCTATGACCCGGCGGGGGCGATTGGGCCAATCTACAGCGATGGGCAGGGCAATGCTTTGCCATTCCCCCTGGGGCGCGTGAAGACAGCCACTCACGATGGCGTGGTAGCGTTTGCGAACCATGCGCTGGGCGAAGGCTGCGCTCAAGTACCGCTGGGCTTTGAGACCTCTGGCCATGACCAGCAAACCAGAGGTGGACATGTCCAAGCGATGCACCACCAAAGCATCCTTGAACGATTGTGCGACCCTAAGGCTTGCACAGTCTTGCTTGTCTAGGCCCCGCCCGGGGACTGACAGCAGGCCTGGTGGCTTGTTCACCACTACCAGACTGTCGTCGGCATACACAATCCACCGCGCATCCAAAGCCAGTGCGTCGCTATCTGGCATCGCTGCCGGCGATCAGTCTTTGCACCGTCTCGCAAAGTTCGTTCACATCGTTGGGTTTGTAGATCAGTGCCCCAGCGCCATCGAGGGCTGCCATGTCTTCTATTTCAGGGGTGATGTAACCAGATGCCAGTGCGACCGGAAGATCTGGACGTATGGTTTTGGCTGCGCGCAACAATTCCAGACCACTGTACCCAGGCATGTTGTAGTCAGTCACTAGCAAATCAAAGGCCTTTGGTGTTGCCTGCAAGGCAGCTTGCGCCTCACGCGGGTCTGTAAACGCCGTCACGATGTAGCCCTTGCGGGTCAGTACCCGGGTGACCAAAAACACCAGGGCCTGGTCGTCGTCAACATACATGACATGCCGGCCTTTGCCTTGTACATAGGCCACCTGCGCGGGCTCAGGGGCAAACACCACCTGCTCTTGGGTCACCGGGAAAAACAAGGTGAAGGAGCTGCCGGATCCTAGTTCACTTTGGACTTCCACGGCACCTTGGTGGGTTTGCATAATGCCGTGAACCACGGATAAGCCTAGTCCAGTGCCTTGGCCCACAGGGCGTGTGGTGAAGAAAGGTTCAAAAATTCGCTCTTGCGTTTGGGGTGTCATGCCTTTGCCAGTGTCGCGCACGGCTAGCGTGAGATAGCGCCCGGGCGCTAGGCCAATGCGGTCGCTCAAAGGCTGGGCAATGTCGGTCGCCTGTAAGGCCATGGAGACTACACCTTTTTTGGTGCCCACCGCCAAAATCGCGTTGGTGCAGAGGTTCAATAGTGCTTGTTCGATTTGGGTTGCATTCGCCAGAATCGGAGGCGTATCGTCAGCAACAAATACTTCCAGCCTCACCATGGGCGGTAAGGTGACCTTAATCAGGCGTGCGGTTTCATGCACCACTTCTGCCAGTTGCACCGGAATGCGTTTGGGTAACTCATTGCGACTGAAAGTGAGAATTTGCTGGACCAGTGCCCGCGCTCTACGCCCGGCCTTGTCGATTTCCTGCAGACTAGGCAAAGCCGCCGATTCGGCAGAAATGTCCTGTTTTGCCAAGTCGACATTACCTAAGATCGCGCTCAGAATGTTGTTGAAATCGTGTGCGATACCACCAGCCATAGTCCCCATGGCCTGCATCTTTTGTGACTCGCGGAGCTGGGCTTCCAGCGTGGCACGCTGCGTCTCTGCTAATTTTTTCGCAGTCAGGTCGCGCGCAAAAATGGTGGTTATCGCACCATGCGAGCGATGCAAGCCACGCCAAGACACCTCTTTGGACCCCGTGTTCTGTTTGGCGTTGCGTGAGCGCAGCCTCCGTTCAAACGAGACGGAGATTTCTACGTAAATGGGTTTTCCCAGCAAAGTGACTGCTTGGAACTCACCCAATATCGATTGCGTGGGTACTTTTTCCGCCGTGAGTGCACGCTCGACTTCGGGCAAAAATCGACTCAAGTTGCTGCCCAGCGCGAGCTCAGGCGAACACTGAAAAAGCGCGGTAGCGGCTGGGTTAAAAACGGTAATACAGTGCTTCTCGTCGATGCACAGAATGGCATCTAATGACGAGTTGATGATCGCCGCCATGCGCGTTTCACTCAATAACAAGTCTTCATTGCGCTGGCGCAAAATCGTTGCACTTTCCTGCAAGGCTTGGCGTTGGGCTAGCAAAGGACCTTGGTCAATGATGGCGCAAATGAAGTGCGCCAACTCGTTCTGCGGGTTCTCAATGCGCGCGATGTGCAGGTCGCCGGTAAAAGATTGCTGCGAACCCGCTAGAAAGACCACCTCGTGCACGCGGCTTGTGCCTTCTGACTTCGCGCTGAGGAAAGACACCGCCACTTCATCCGTTTGTTCCGGGTTAATAAAGGGCAGCAAAAATGTCAGTGGGGGGTCGGTTTCAAGAGGCTGAAAGTGCCGCAAGGCCATGGCATTGCTGGCAAGAACTAAGCCCTCTTCGTCGACCACCATGAGTGCCAACGGCACATTGGAAAACAAGGTTGCAAAGCGTTCCGAAGCGCCTTCGGCCTCTTGCTGGCTGTAGCGCAACGCCTTGTTTTGTACTTCTAGCTCTGCTTGGTACTTGCGCAGATCTTCGATCATCTGCGCTGGCGCATACCCATCCAAAATCAAGTCTTGGGACGCCCTAGCTTCGTTATCAGGTAGGTGGTCAGGGCGAGGAATGACCTTGAACTTTTTGCGTTTGGAGAGATTGTTCATCGGTCGTTTGGCTGACGGACGCCTGCTCGGCGTACCGTCTATCCTCAATAAGTAGCGCTATTTGCGAACTACGCTGTCAGCGGGGTCGTACTGTGCTGCGCGCAACGGACTGTTGTTCGTAATGTAGCTGCGCAGAACGTCCGCATCAACGTAGCCGGTATCCACAAAAGATGGATGTCCAGTGAGCTTGGGGTAGCCATCGCCTCCCGCTGCGACAAAGTTGTTGATTGCCATGCGGTAGGTTTTGCCCGCTTCAAGGGACTTGCCTGCGATGCTTGCTTCCTTGACATTGTTGGACTCAATCAACAGCTTGACCCCGGCAAATTGTGGAAAGGCACCAGAACCTGGGCTCATCTTGACCGCCGCGTTAAGGAAGTCCAGAACCTCTTTGCCCGTGAGCTCTACCACGCAAACGGTGTTGCCAAACGGGTGGACCGTCAGCACATCTTTGTAATTCAATTTACCAGCCGGCAAAGAATCACGCACGCCACCTGAGTTCATCACTGCAAAGTCCGCGCGGGTTTTTTCCATCATGGCCTGACCAATCATCACACCCAAGGCCGTTGGCTTGGTACGCACCACGCTGCGGTCTCCCTCCAGCTTGCCATCTGTACTGCCTACTTCGACCAACAATTGCTTTTGGCCAAAGTCTTGAAACGGTTGCAGCAGTGCCAGCATGTCTTTGTTTTCGGCAATCTCTGGGGTGTAGGTCACCATAGTGGTCTTGCCGTCTGCCGCTTTGACCGGTTTCTTCAAGTTGATAGGAACCAAGCTGTACTTCACCAACTTGAACTCACCGTTGCGGTATTCAAAGTCGGCGCGGCCTACGTATTTGCCCCACTCATGGGCTTGCACAATCCAGGTACCGTTTTGGCGGTCAGGTTGGCATTCGGCACCGGGCACATAGGCCGTATCCAATACGTTCTCAGCCTTCATACAAGCGGGGTTTTGCGTATGACCGCCCACCACGAGGTCAATGCCCTTGACAGCACGCGCCATCTCGACATCGCCAGGCGCTTGTGTGCCATGGTTTCCATTGGCGTAATGGCCCATGTGGGTTGCCGCGATCACAACATCGGCTTTGCCGCGCAGTTCGGGCACCACTTTTGCCGCTTCTTGGATGGGGTTACGAAACTCCATGTCGCGGATGTTGTCCGGGTGCACCATTTTTTGAGTGTCCTCTGTCGTGAGACCGACAACAGCGACGCGTACGCCCCCTAAATTGAATACTTTGTAAGGGTCAAAGGCGCGTTCACCCTTGCGATAGATATTCGCCGACAGCATGGGGAATGTTGCCAAAGCGCGTTGCATTTTCAAGACGGTAGGCGGCTTGTCAAACTCATGGTTGCCAACGGCCATCGCGTCATAGCCCAAAAGATTCATGCCCCTAAAGTCTGGCACGGCGTCTTGCAGGTCGGACTCTGGTACACCGGTGTTGACATCACCACCGTCTAGCAACAGGCTGTAACCCCCTTTGGCTTGCACTTCGCTGCGGATGCTGTCGATCACAGTCTTGCGTGCGGCCATTCCATACTCACCATCTCGATTCTTCCAAAAACGACCATGGTGGTCATTGGTGTGCAGAACCGTGATCATGTACGTTTTGTCGGGTGCTGGTCCGCTTGTCGTTAGGCTGCTGCAGCCGGCCAGCGCAATGCAAGCGATGGCGCTCAGCGTAAAAGTAATGCGTTGCATATCAAGATTCCTTGAATTCATGTGAAGGTATGCGGGGTTTATATCAAACTCAGTTGTCGAAGCCATGTTGCTTTGGGCAAGTGACAAAGTTGCATTTCTTGTGAAGCAAAAAACGCGCCGATGGCGTCGAGCTCATACGAACCGGCGCTGCCCAACGGGCGCGACATATGGGCAGGTCGTCGTCTCGCCGGGACAGCAGAAGCACCGTGCTTCTAAGTCGGCCACACCACCGGTTTGCCCAAACTTAGCCATGCTTCGTATTGGTCCGCATAGGCTTCTTCGATGCGGGGACGCTTGACCTTGAGTGTTGGTGTCACAAATCCATTTTCTGGCGTCCACGGCGTAGTGATCACGGCAAGACAGTCGAGCTTTTCATGGGCTTCCAGATGTGCGTTGACCGTCTTGAGGTGGGCTTTGAGAGACTCGGTAATGGCTGCCTTGCCCTCTTTGCTGTTGCTGCGTTTGACAGCCTCGACACTCAGCATCACCAAGCCCATGGGTTGTGCGTAGTTGGCCCCGGTGACCAAACACGCTTCCACATCAGGGTGCGTTACCAGCAAGTCTTCGATCGGTGCGGGGGCCACGTACTTGCCTTTGCTGGTCTTGAAGATGTCTTTGACGCGGCCGGTAATTCGCAAATTGCCTTGGCCATCAATGTTTCCCTTGTCGCCGGTGTGCAACCAACCGTCGGCAGTGAAGGCTGCCTGGGTTTGCTCGTCGTCCTTGTAATAGCCCATCATCAAGGCGCCGCTGAACATTTGAATCTCACCGGTTTGAGGGTCAATGCGGTGTTGCACACCATCGTAGGGCAAGCCTACAGTTCCTATTTTTTTCGAGCCAGGCAGAGTGCTGTGAGATGCACCACAGTTTTCGGTCATGCCGTATACCTCGATGAGGTCTAAACCTAGTGTGCGGTACCAGTGCAACACATCCGCAGGCATAGGGGCGGCTCCACCTGCGGCAACACGGCATTTGTCTAAGCCCAGCCCTTTAAGAATCTTGCGTCGCACTAGCCAACCCAACACGGGCAGGCGCAACAACAGAGCCAGTTTCTTCGCTGGCATCTTGGAGTGAACCCCTTGCTGAAACTTCACCCAAAGTCGCGGCACTGAGAAAAAGATGGTGGGGCGCGCACGCTGCAAGTCTTGGACAAAAGTATCCAAACTTTCGGCAAAGAAAACATGGGCTCCATAGCGCAAGGAACCTTGTTCAATCAGCATGCGTTCTGCCACATGGGCCAAGGGCAAATACGAGATGAATCGGTCGCTGCTGCTCATGGTGACCCGGCGCGTGGCGGCGGTTACACCCCAGGCCATGGCATTGAAAGTTTGCACCACGCCCTTGGGCTTGCCCGTGGTACCCGAGGTGTAGATGATGGTGCAGATGTTCTTGCCATCGGGCTTGGGAGATGCTTTTAGCGGCTTGTTGTCCTTGAGTACATCATTCCAAGCCAAGCCCTTCACCGCAGGTGCCAGGGGCATCACCACGATAGGCAAGTCAGCGGGAATGCCCTTGTCCACGTTGACGACATCGTCCATTTTGCCAATGAAGCAGGCTTTGGCCTCGCTATGGGCCAATATGTAAGCAAGGGCTTCAGCGTTAAAAGTAGGGTAGATCGGCACCGAGACATGCCCCGCCATCAAAATAGCAAGGTCTGCCAGCATCCAGTGCGCACTGTTTTTTCCCAAGATGGCGACCCGACTGCCCGCGGGCCAGTCTTGGGCTTGCAACCACTTGGCAACGCGTCTGACCTGGTCCGCGGCTTGTGCCCAGGTGATGTCTTCCACCTGACCGCCGCCTAAAGGCTGCGTGAGGTACACGAAGTCTGCGCGTTCCTTTTCCCAGCGGTACAAGCAAGACAGAGGCAAGTCGCTAGCAGACACCGTAATCGAAGCGTTCATGGAGGCGATTTCCTTTGGACTAAAGCCCCCATTCTTGGGTCCATTGAAGGGCAATAGCAATAGTGTTGTCCCTAGGTAACGCAACGTCGGTGTGACACAGCGACTGCACTTAGTCGAACTCTACGTGTTCCAGCGTAATGTCGCAGCTGACATAGGCCACACACGGCAAGATGAATCCGCTTGCCTTTTCTTCAGCGCTTAGGCCAGGCCAGGCCATGCGGTAGTGCACATGCCCCGCGCTCATGCGGCAGATGCAGGTGCGGCACGTACCGTTGCGGCAGGAGCTCAATAGTTCAATCCCTGAGCCCAGCGCCGCTTGCAATATGGTTTGTTCTGGTGCTACAGGGAAGCATGTCCCCGATGTGCTTAGGCAAACTTGGTACTGCGTGCGATCGCTGTGGCTAGTCATTGTGAGCGTGGGGCGGCCCCATAAATCAGGGTAAGTACGTATGAAAAAAGAAGGCGGATCCAAAAACAGCGACAATCTAGCCCTTTTTTCGCAATTTTCGCATTAGGTTCACTCCCAGACATGTCCAGTACGACTACTTACCAGGTTCGCCACGCGACCCTGCGCGATGCCAAGGCCATCGCAGAACTCCATAACTTGACCATGATGGAATCCTTCAAAGGCATCGTGGCACCCGAAGACATGCCTGTCGTTAGCCAAGAAAAACGCCAAGCGTATTGGCGCGAGGCCATTGAATACAGCGAGCCACACGTTCAAGTCGCCATGGATGGCGAGAAAATTGTGGGCTTTGTGGGTTACGACCGCTCACGTGACAAGGGTACGCCCAACACCATGGGTGAGGTGTGGGCCATCTTCGCTGCACCAGCCTACTGGGGACAAGGCGTAGGACTGGCGCTGTGGGATGCCGCACGTGAGGGCTTGATTGAAGAAGGCTGCACCCGCGTTAGTTTGTGGGCACCGTTGGCCAATGAACGCGTGATGCGTTTTCATGACCTAGCCGGGTTCAAGCGGGAACTTCCGACCGCGAAGACAGTGCCATTTGGCAAAGTAAAGATCGAAGAAATTCGTCTCAAACGCGAACTCAACTAAACCTTTGAGTGGAAAGCCCTGCATCGCGCGATACGCTCGCGGTGCGCGGGCCTGAGGCAGCCTGTGCGGGCAGATCTTAGAGGCGCTTCACAATGACGCTGCCAATCGAGTAGCCCGCGCCAAACGAACAAATCACGCCAATTTGCCCCTGCACAATGTCTTCGTGGTGGCGATGAAAGGCGATGATGGATCCTGCAGACGCTGTGTTGGCAAACTCGTCCAGAATCACCGGGGCATCGTCCAACGTGGCATCACGCCCTAAGAGCTTGCGAGCGATCAGCTGGTTCATGCCTAAGTTGGCTTGGTGCAACCAGTAGCGGCGCACTTGCTCGGTACCCAAATCCAAGGCCGCCAAGTGGCCCGCAATGTGCTCTGCGGCCATAGGACACACTTCTTTAAACACTTTGCGACCCTCTTGCCGGAACAGCTGATCCCGGTCCTCGGGGTCGCGGTCTTCTGCGCGCGACATAAAGCCTGCGTTGTTGCGAATGCTGTTGGAGAAGGTGCTCAGTAGTTTGGTGCCCAGCACCTCAAACGATCCCGTTGGTGCTAGGTCGAGGCGCTCTACCAAGATGGCTGTGCATACGTCGCCAAAAATAAAGTGGCAATCACGGTCTTGCCAAGCCAAATGGGCGGACGTAATTTCTGGGTTCACCACCAAGATAGCGCGGGCGCTTCCGCAGCGCACGGCATTGAAGGCTTGCTCAATCGCAAACGTGGCGGAGGAACACGCCACGTTCATGTCAAAGGCAAAGCCTTGCACACCCAAAGCCGTTTGAATTTCTACGCCCATGGCGGGGTAGGCACGTTGCATATTGGCTGCCGCACAAATGACGCCGTCCACATCGGCAGCGGTTTTTCCTGCGCGCTGTAGCGCGTCTTGGGCCGCTTGGACGGCAATCTCTGCCATCATGGAAATTTCAGTGTCTGGGCGTGGCTTGAAGCTGGGGCGCATGCGGCGGGGGTCCAAGACGCCCGTTTTTTCCATGACATAACGGCGTTTGATGCCAGACGCCTTTTCGATGAACTCGACGTTCGAGTCTGTGAGCGCAGCCCGCGTACCGGCGGCAATTTCGCTGGCGTACTTTTCGTTCTCCAAAGCAGCATAGTGGTTATAGGCGGCAACCAACTCTTCGTTGGTGATGACTTCAGGTGGAATGAAAATACCAGTGCTGCTAATGGCGACGCGATGCATAGAGAAAACCTGTGGAAAAACGCATTGGCCAAGTCCAATGCGGGCCTGATTATGCGGGATTGCGCTGTTGGATTGGCAGTCGGGCGTGGTCACAAAGACGCAAGAAACTCAGACCTCGCCCCCAAAGCAGGCAATCAAGCTGTCAATGTATTGCTCTGTCAGGCTCTCAAACTCCAACTCAACCACGGGGGCCACGATGGCGTGCATGATGGCGGGCAGTGGCAGGTGGAAATCGGCTTGGACGGCCAGCACAATCTTGGTCGAAGTTTTTTTGTTGGTGATTTTCCAACTACCCGAGACCTCTGCATTGCCTACGCCTTCAACGGGGGTCCAAGCCACAGTACCTTTGGCTGCGTTGGACACATAGCGAGAGGCGTACACCGTCTGCAAAGTCACTTGGCCCGCGCCAATTTTTTCCATCTCCCATTGGTAGCAGCCATCCCCCAAATCTGTGAGCTGATGGACCTTGGGAAAGTGGCTGGCTGAGCTGGGCACATCCGACAAGAGTGCGAACACCGCTTTGGATTTTTCGTGAACCTCAAACTCGTACCCTAGCTCGATGGACACCGTGATAGACATGGAAACTCCTCGTTAGTCGTCAATGCGCAGAGCATAGTACGCCACAGGGCCCACTCACAATCCGCTCTCAGGGGGGAGCGGATCTCGTTAGCCGCGTTCTCAGTTTGTGCGGGATGTCATGCACGCGCACAAACACCAAGCCATCCAGCGTGCCGCTGAATGCATGGTCAATGTTGAAGCCGGCAAAGCGGCCCTTGAGCTCAATATAGTGCTTGATCAGCATAGGTAGTGCCATCCCCTGTTCCAGTCGCTTCAGAAAGCGTGACAAACGCCCCGGGTCCGCCAAGCCTGCGCTGACCTCATTCAGGCGGTGGTGCCACGGGTGTGCTGGGGCTTGGGGTGCATTGCGGGCTTGAATCAAACACTTGAGCTCTGGGTCCATGTGGTGAAGTTGCAAGGCAGACATGATGAGCATGCGCCCCAACTCGCTAAAGCGGGGGCTCACACTGACAGGGCCAAACAAGTGGTACACCTCGGGATGGCGGTCTAGCACTACCGCAATGCCAGCCCACAACAATCGCAAGGCACGCGTGCTTCCTTGGCACTCAGGCCTGACAAACGAACGGCCCAGCTCGAGACTGGGCCCAAGTCGCTCCAAGAGGCGCACGTCAAAGTCAAACAGGCTGTGCGTGTACAAGCCCTCCACACCCAAGCCCTGCATAACGGGGTGTGTCAGTGCCAAGCGGTAGGCCCCCACAATTTCACGGCTGTCACGGTTCCATACGAAAAGATGCTGGTAGTGTGCATCGTAGGTATCGATGTCCAAGGCCTTGCCGGTACCTTCTCCCACGGCCCGAAACGTCATTTCGCGCAAGCGGCCAATCTCCAACAACACGAGGGGCAAGGCAGCGGCAGGCGCACAAAAGACTTGCAGTGTCCCTAGCTCTAGCAGCAGCGTGTTGGGCGCTAGCTGTGCAATCTCGCGGTGCAGTTCTGCGGGGTCCTGGGCCCCAGCGACAGCGGGTGCAGCTTCGCTGCGCAGCACAGAGAGCGTCATAGTGTGGTCCCCCAAGTGGTGGTGTGGTGCACTTCACCGCTCATGCCCGCGGCGTCAAAGCTGCGCTCGAAAAAACTAGCGCCATGCCGGTGAACAAAAAGCAATGAGCTGGCCCGTGTGCCATACGTTGGCGTGTGAATGAACTCTGCAGACAAGGCACGTTCGCGCTCTATGGGTAACCCCGTGTGAGGCAGCGCATCATCCGCGGCGAGGCGGCGCTCGGCCAGCATGGCAAACAGGTCACCGTGGTGGCTTGGAGCTGCGTCACCTTGCGCCAGCCCGTGCTTTGCTAGGTGCTGGGTGTAGGCCGCTTGCAGCCTTTGCAACTTGGGCCAGGGCGTGCCAAAGTCGGCATTGGACACGGCGCCCACCCCAGGGGCCAGTGCAAAAGGCTGCCCGTGGCGACTCTCAAAGCCCATGGCGCTATGGCCATCAAACACCAATAAGTTGAACGGGTTGTACTGGTGCGCTGTGGCCGCCAAGGTCTCTAGGTACTGTGCACAAGACGCGGTGCCCCGTAAGAAGGCACTGGTCAGGTCCCCGCGCGAAGGCGCGTCGTCCCGGTGCTGGTTCACATCGCGGTGGTTGGTCAGTGCAGCCACCCGGCCGGTGTGGCTGACTCCTAGCCAGGTGCCGCCGGCTTGCAGGTCTTTGCCAGCCAAGAAGCCCGTGTCCTCCCATTTGTGCAGTGCTTGGGTCGGGCGCGCATAGAACTCATCCCGGTTGGCAATGAGGGTGAGTGGCACTGGCGCTTGAGGCTGCCAGTTAAAAGCAATCAGGCACATGGTAGCTTGCGAATCGCGTTGATCACGGCGTCTGGATCTTCCCACAGGAAGAAATGGGTAGCGTCTGGGAGCCGTTGAATAGACAGCCATTGGGCGGGCGCAAACGCTTGCACCTCGTCCACGGTGCGCGGGTCTACCAGAGTGTCTTTGCCGCCTTGCAATAGCAGCAAAGGCACATGCAGTGTCGGCAATGCGTGTTCCAGCTTTTCCAGTTCGCTGGACAGCGGCATCATTTCTTGGTTGGACCACACCATCTCTTGCGGGATGGCCCAACGCACCAAAGCAAAGTCTGCCAAATAGTTGTACCAGCGCGGTGCTTCGTACTTGGACGACAGCGAGCCCGCGAGCGAAATAGCCGCGCACACCTGGTCTGGCGCATCCACCGCCATCCACGCCGCAATGGGTCCACCCAGCGAGTGGCCAATCACAATTGCTTTGCGCCCCTTCGGAATCAGGGTGGCAAGCAGGGCCGCTTGTGCCCTGAGGTCGGGCACCACCTGCCCAGCGCCGGAGGCCCCAAAGCCCGGGCGGTCTACGGCAATGCGTGTATCGAATGTAGGAAGCTCACTGGCTTTGAGAAAGTGGGCCCACGCCTTCCAGTCACCCGGCGAGCCATGGATAAACAACAAAACAGGCGCTTGGGCCGCTTCCACAGGCGCTGTGGTGGTCTTTGCCATGCCCACATAGCGGCCTTGCACCTGCACGGTAGACAGCGCGGGGTATTTGCCATCCGGGTAAAGTGATTCCATGGCACCACGCGGATAGGGCGGGTTGCTGCACCCGGCCACCAGCGCCACCGCCACCGTGGCAAACCATTGCAGTGGATTGCGCATTTAGCTGCGCCCTAATAGCTGACGCACGGCCGGCGCCCAGACGTCGCGTCGCATCCACAGCAGCACAGCGCATGACACCCACACGCCGCAAGCCAGCATGAAGAGTTCACCGCCATCGCTGCTGCCGTCGGTATTGATAACCGCAATGCCCAAAGGTGTGAACAGGTGAAAGAAAATGGCGCCACTGATGACGCCCAAGCCCATGGCCGCACCTGCCACCTGAATCCAAGGCCTGCGCGCAGTGGCGGCGCCTACCAGCAGCAGCAATGACGCCAGCAGTTCGGCGGTGCCGACTACTTTGGCTGAAAAAATGCCCCCCGGCGCAAAAACACCCGCAAACCCGAGGGAGGCTGCCCACGGGTCTAATTTGCCTTGGAAAATGTAGACCGTTTCAGGCGAGTTGCTGAACTTGAAGAACAGTGACTGGATGAAGACAAAGGCCACAAACAGGGTGAGCACCCAGTGGCCATGTTTTTTCAGGAGTTGCATGGAAGACCTCACGGACTCTGTGTTGATTGGAGTGCCTTACTTGGCCAACAGGCTTTGAAACTTGGCATCCGCTTGCTTGATAAAACCGGCGCGGTCTTTGGCCCATTCTTTTTGCACCGAAGCGTCGTAGTTCAAGTACAGCTTGCCGTCCAAAATGGTGAACTGCTCGGGGTCTACCTTGACCAAATTGTCTTTGGCAACGCCATAGGCACAGTAGCCACCGTACTGCGGGGCGTATTTGTCGGGGTTGGCTTTAAAGAGTTCCAAGTTGGCGGCCGTGGAAAACTTCCATTTGGCCCCTTTCCACTCCCAGACCAAGCTGTCCGAGCCTTTGACCGGGGCATTGTTAGTGAAATAGGCCACGCTGTCGTAGCCGTTGATAGCGGTGTCCGTCGTGGTGGCGAAAAACGAGTTCTTCAAGGTGTTGATGGGCGGTGCAGCCAAGGCGTTGAGGCCTAAGAGCATGCTGAACATCACAAGCAAGTGGCGAAAGTAGTGTTTGTTTTTCATAGTCAATGTGGTGCGATAGGAAGGGGTTAAAACCAAGTTTCGCTGCGGCGCAAGTCGGCTAAAAATTGTTGCAGCAAGCTCCAAGCGGAGGTGGTAGCAACGCCCTGTTTTTCGTAGGCTGCGCCTATGGCAAAGGCGGTGGACCATTGGTGAAACATGGCCTTGTAGCCGGTAAGCAAAGGTGTTCCCGGGTGGTAAATGTGCGCGCTCTCAGCAGATACACCGTTGAGTTCCAGTACCTGCAGACCCTCACCGCGCCTAAAGTGCGCCACGCTGGGCACGCGCAGGTCCATGCGGCCAAAGGCATAGCCGGGCACGGCATCTAGCAAACGGGTGAGCGTGGCGACCAGGGCTGGGGTTGCATGTTCGGCCGCGTCCAAGAAGAGACTGCCACGGCAGTGCGCGCCAATCTCCACCAGTTTGACCACATCACCGATGGCAGGCACACGGTCTAGCTCATGCGCCCAGCGCTCAAATAACAGGCTAGAAATCAGGCGTGCACGGGCGTCTGCCAATATGAGTTCACGCAAACTGAGCGTGCCATTGCCTGTGACTGTGGGAAAAGTTTTGTGCACGATGGACAGAATGCGTGGCTGCAGTTCCCCTGGAGCGCGTGCCACAAACACGCCAAACTCCTCGCCGCCAATGTGCCGCTGCGCAATCACATCGCCTTTGAACCGGGTCATGTAGTCACGCACTTCGGCCTGTGTCCGGGCCACGAAAACGCCGCGCCCGCGTTGCCCTACATTGGGTTTGAGTACCAGTGGCATACCTTGTATCTGGGCAAACGCCATGGCCGCAGCCGTGCGCTCGGTGGCATCTGCAGACTCGATAAGTGTAAATTTCGCTACCAAATCGGGAGCGTTGTTCTGAAGCGGGGCGAGCGCTAGGTGCTTTTTTTCACCTACCATGCCGCCGGCTTCGAGTGCTGGGTTGGCAGCGGTAAACGCCATGGGGCTGCGGTGTTTGAGTCCTAACCACAGTATCCACAGCACGATGGGGCCGTAGTACAGCCACGAGGGCCAGAACTCCCAACGTACCGCGCGCTCCACCCTGATCTGCAGGCTTTGGAGCCAACTGGGCTGTGGGGGGGCGTCCTGCACTTCGGCTTGCCATGGCAGGGCAGAAGGGTGCAAGCCGCGCGGCGCGGCGCTGGGTGGCAGGGGGGCGTGCATGTCCATCATGGCAATCTCCTTAGGCCTGTGCCGTTTCGCACAACTGCTTACGTTCGTGCGCCACCGTAGCAGGTGCCTTGCCTACACCGGCGCCCAAGGTCTCACCCCGCTGGTGGGCGTAGGCTTGCATGACCGCAAAGTGGTGGGTGGCATGGCTGTTCAAGAACATCAACTCACGCGCTACGCTGGAGACCGTCTTAAAGTCCAACTCGCCCAGGAGTCCCCCGCGGGTATGCACTTCTACGCTGCGCTCCATGGTGGTGGTACTGAGGTCGGTCAGCATACGCATCAGCTTGTGGATGCGCTCCATGGCCACTTCAGGCATGGTTTCAAGTGCCAAGTTGCGTTCACGCGCATCGTAGTCGGCGACATAGGGGCGCAGCGCGGCCACGTCGGAGACGGCCAAAGCGTTGGCCAGCGTGTCGTAGTGTTCAATGATGTGGCGCATGTGCGCACCCAAATGCAAAGCGTAGGCTTGGTCAGCCTTCTCGAGGTGCGGCTGGACCACACTGGCCATTTGCGTGAGCACCGCGTGGGTGTATTTGCTCAGCTGCGCTGCGGTACCTAGGGGGGGGGCGTGGGTCATGCGAGTGCTTTCAAAGGTTGGGTACGCATCAGGAGCAAGGCGTAGCTGGTACAAAACAAAAAGTTGGGAATCAAACCCGGGGCCAGTGTGAGCAAAACGTGCTGGGTGCCTATGAGCCCGTGCACCACCAGCAGCGTGGCGTAGGTTAGACACAAGCCGCCCGCCATGGCGCGCAGTCCGCCCGCTGCTCCATGGGCTTGGCCGTAAAAAAAGCGCATGGCCATGGTTCCAAAGAAGGTGAGTAAGGCGCTGGTGCTCCAGTGTGCAAGCCCTACTTTCAAGGCTTGGTTAGCACCGTCCGCCCAGTTGGCCCACACCGCCCATGCGCCGTACACAGCGCCACCCAAAATGGCACCCAACCAGGAGTCCATCAAGCCACGCAAGGTGCGAAGCAGCCCTAGCCGTGTGCTTGGTGTAGTGGCTGCCGTACTGAACAGCTGTGTGGGGTTTTCGCTCAACATGGCCTTTGGTCGCAGGCCATGGATAAACCTTACAAAACTTGTGCTTCTGGCAAAAAACTTGTCCCATATCAAGAATCTTGGGAGCGGATGTGCCGATACTGACCAGCTAAAAACAAAGACACTAGGAGAGCACCCCCATGACCCAGCCTTTATTGATGGATTCCATTGATGCCTGTGTAGACCATGTCCTTGACAGCATTGCTGGCGACATCGTGCTGGGTATTCCCCTGGGCGTAGGCAAGCCCAACCCGTTTGTGAATGCGCTGTACCGCCGCATCAAAGGCAACCCTTTGCGCAAGTTGCGCATCATCACCGCGCTGTCGCTCGAAAAGCCGGTGGGCCACAGCCCGCTCGAAAAGCACTTTTTAGAACCCCTGGTGGAGCGGGTGTTTGGCAACTACCCCGACTTGGATTACGTCAAAGATTCCCGCGCGGGCTGCTTGCCGCCCAATATTGAGGTGCGCGAGTTTTTCCTGAAGACGGGTGACTACCTAGGCAACAGCGCAGCCCAGCTGGGCTACATCTCCACCAACTACACCTTTGTGGCCCGCGACATGGCGGTGCAGGGCATCAACGTTCTGGCCCAAGCTGTTGCGGCCAAAGAAGGCGCGCATGGTTTGCGCTTGAGTCTTTCGAGCAACCCTGACGTCTCGCACGAAGTGGTAGACAAAATGCGCAGCGCGGGCCTGCCTCTGATGACGATTGGTGTGATCAACCACGCCATGCCCTTTATGCCCCATGGCGCCGAAGTGAGCCCCGCATTCTTTGACGTGGTGCTCAACGACCCCGCCGCGACCCACGATGTGTTTGCACCGCCTAACGCCAAAGTCAGCGCGGCGGACTACGCTATTGGCCTGCATGCTGCCAGTTTGGTGGCCGACGGGGGCACGCTGCAAATTGGCATTGGCTCACTGGGCGACGCCATCGGCCAAGCCCTGTTGGTGCGGGATCGCCATGGCGTGGAGTTTCAGAATATTTTGAAGTCGCTGTGTCCGGCGGGCCTGCAAGGCCGCGAGCTAGGCCGGTTTGACCAGGGCCTGTATGGCTGCTCAGAGATGTTTGTGAACGCCTTCTTGCGTTTGATTGAAGCCGGCATTATTCGCCGCGAGGTGTATGGCGATACGGTGTTGCAGCAGCTATTGAACTCTGGGGCGATTGCCGATGAAACCGTCACGCCCCAAACCCTGCGCGCCCTCTTGGATGCAAGGCGTGTGCGTTCTTCATTAGGGCAGGGCGATCTGGATTTCTTAAAGCACTACGGCGTGCTACGCCCTGAAGTGCAGCTAGATGGCGAAACCCTGGTGTGTGGCCACCACCGCTATGCCAACAAGCTGCGGGACGAAGCTGTGTTTGAACATGTCTGCGCCCATATGCTGGGGTCACGGCTCCTGGGTGGCATCAGCATGACGGGTGGCTTTTTCTTAGGGCCGCGTGACTTTTACGAGCGGCTGCGTTCCATGCCTGAGCAAGAGCTGGCCAAGATCGACATGACCCGCATCGACTTCATCAACCAGCTCTATGGCGACGACGCCTTGAAGCGTGCACAGCGCCGCAAGGCGCGCTTTATGAACACCACCATGGTCGTGACCCTCTTGGGGGCTGCTGCCAGCGATGCGCTGGAGTCTGGCCAGGTGGTGAGCGGGGTAGGTGGGCAATACAACTTTGTCGCCATGTCCCACGCGCTGCCCGATGCGCGCTTGGTCATGATGCTGCGCGCCACCCATGACAACAAAGACGGCCTCAAAAGCAGCATCGTCTGGAGCTACGGCAACGTCACCATTCCCCGGCATTTGCGCGATGTGGTGGTTACCGAATATGGCGTGGCGGAGTTGCGCGGCCAGTCGGACAGCGAGGTCGTCAAACGCCTCATTGCGGTGGCAGACTCGCGCTTCCAGCCCGAGCTGGTGCGCCAGGCCAAGGCGCACGGCAAGCTGGAGAGTGACTACGAAGTGCCCGCCGCTTACCGCCACAACCTCCCCGAAACCCTGCAAGCCACCTTGCGCCCTTGGGCCCAAGCGGGCCTGCTGCCCGACTTTCCGTTTGGTACAGACCTCACTGAAGACGAGCAGCACATGGTGCGCGCCATGAAAAAATTGAAGCACGCCAGCAGCCACCCGGGCGAGCTGTTTGTGATGGCCGTGAAAAGCCTATGGGATGGCAAAGAAGCCCCGCAAGCCTACCTAGAGCGCCTAGGGCTGGACGACGCCCACAGCATCAAAGACTTGCTGATGCGCCGCCTGTTTGCCGGGAATCTTTAGGAGCGCTTTAAAAAAATAGCTGCAGCGCCCATGGATATTGAGTGGTTTGCTATCTATATGGAAGCGCGTGGTCGCTGTTGGTATGGCATCTTTGCGCCCATGGGGAGCTTAGTGGCTGCCCCGGCGCAGGCGCTGCAGCGTGAGTTGCAGCATGCGGGCATCGGCACTGGCGCGGTGGCGCTGGGTGCCGCGCTCGTGGCTGATCTCGGCCTTGACGATGTGCCACTGGTCGGCTTCGGTTTCGTTGAGCAGGGCGCGCAGGTTTTCTAGCTTGAACTTCGGCGCAATGCCTGCGGCGTCAAACAAGGCGCCAATCCAGCTGTAGTCATTGGCCCAGCCGTCGGAGTACACGGTCTGCCCTTGCAAATGGGTGTTCAAAAGCCGGGCAACCTCTCGGGCAGGTTGGCCCCGTTGCTCGATCAAAGTGCGTGAGATGTGGTGCAGCGCTTCCGCTTGCGCATCCCAATGGGTCCACTCGGCCTCAGGGCGAATCAGCGTGCAAAAGGTGTGGCCATTGGGCAGCGCAAAGCCCACTTCAATGGGGTAACTGTTGCGCCCAAAGCCGGAGGCTTCGACGTCCAATACGGTGGGGCAAACGGCAATTTCTGCGGTAGCGTGTGTCATGGCAGGGTGCAAAGCAAGAATCGACGCATGTTGCGCTGCAGCATCCCAATGACTGCATGTGCGCCCCACTTTGCGATGCATTGTGCGCCTGCTCCTAGCCCCAAGTAAATAGGCCATCCCCTGTTGCCAAGGGATGGCCTTTGTGCTTAACCAAGAGGGTAGGCGAAGCTTACTTCGCGTCGATCAAGGCTTTGATGTTCAAGAGCGTGAGCTCGTTGTCATCCGGCTTGCCCAAGGTGCGGCCCGAGGAGAAGGGGAAGTTGTTGTCGTTCACCACCACAATGTGCTGGGCATCCACCACTGCGAGACCTTCTGGCCCGAGGTGGGGCAATACGAAGTTGTCTTCATTGGGGCCCACCTTGGCCAGCTTGTTGGGGTTGCTGATTTTGGTGAGGTCAATGTAGGCCACTTTTTTGACAAAACCATCGGCGTCGGTTTGGGCGAAGTCGATCTTGTAAATGCGCTTGAACTTGGCAGGGCGGGTAAAGCAGTCGGTGCGGGCTTCACCAGGGCAGCCAGGGCCTGCGCCTTCGGTTGCGTCGTCACGCTCAATCACCAAGCCGGTGGTGGCGTCCAGCATTTGGAAGTCGGCGGCGATGTTGCCGTTTTCTTCAAAGCTGTATTTCCACTGGCGCTCGCTGTATTTTTGGCTGGCAATGTCTAGCTCCAAAATGCGGGTGAACTGCTTGCCATTGCGGCTTTCTTGGGCTTTGGTAGCAGCATCCCACAGAGGCCACTCAAACATGGGGTACATGGTTTTGCCGTCCATGGACTTGGCCATGGGCTCAAAGCCGCCGGAACGGCGCACTTCAAAGCCAGCGTCGCCGGGGTAGTTGGGCAGGCGACCATTCATGTAGTGGTCTGGTCCACGGTAGGCTTTGCCGCCCACCACGGTCTCAATCACGCCTTGGACCACACCTTGGTGGTTCACACGCAAGATGTAAGGGCCAAACTCGTCGCCAATCCACCACTCGTTGCCCACCACTTGGATGGACTCGGGGTCAAAGTCAGAGCCGGTCAGGTAGCGGGTGCTGGTGTTCTCGTTGTTGATGTGGAAAGGCACTTTGCGATCGGGGTCACGCAAAAAGGTGGTGTGTTGGCGTGTGACCTTGCCGCTGGCCCAATCGGCCTTGACCAAGTGCACCATGAGCAAGGCATCTTGGGAGTTGATCTTGCTGCCAAAGCCGTTGTCAGTCAGAGCCAAAAACTCGCCCTTGCCCAAGGACACGATGCCAGAGAAACCTTGTACCGATTGGCCTTCAATCGGCAAGCTGCCGCCTGAGGCGCGGGGGTACTTAGGGTCACCGACAAAGCTGATGCCAGGCACGCTGCCCAAGGTTTCTGAGCGTAGACGGTTGCCGGCGGTGAACTTGCCTGCAGTGGCAAACAGCGGGCCTGCTTCTTTAGGGGCAGCCACGGTGGTGTTGAACGGCACGGCCGCGTGGCCCGCCAAGACAGCGGTGACTTCGGTTTGGGCTTGCGCGGTCAGTGCGCTGAGGGCCAGTGCGAAGGCAGCAGCACGGGATGTGAATGCAAAACGAAACATCGATGTTTTCCAGTGGGTGAGAGAAGCGCGCAAGCGTAGAGCGCTTGTGTGAAATGCCGATGACACGGGTCAACCCGGTTGACTGGCTTCAGTACGGCGACAATGCAGTTTTCAACTTGCACAAACGACGTATGGCCAGCAGCCTTTTAGCCCTGATTGACGACGTTGCCGCCCTCTTGGATGACGTGGCCTTGCTGACCAAAGTGGCGGCCAAAAAAACTGCCGGTGTGTTGGGCGACGACTTGGCTTTAAACGCCCAGCAAGTGGCTGGGGTACAGGCCGACCGCGAGTTGCCCGTGGTGTGGGCGGTGTGCCGGGGTTCGTTTATGAACAAGCTGATTTTGGTGCCCGCCGCCTTGGTGATTAGCTGGCTGGCGCCTTGGGCGGTGACGCCACTGCTCATGGTGGGGGGCGCGTTCCTGTGCTTTGAAGGGTTTGAAAAGCTGGCCCACAAATACCTCAGCCATAGCGAAGACGATGCCGCGCACCAAGCCGCTTTGCGCAACGCGCTGAGCGACCCCGCAGTGGACCTTGTGGCCTTGGAAAAAGACAAGATCAAAGGCGCTGTGCGCACCGACTTTGTGCTGTCGGCAGAAATCATTGCTATCACTTTGGGCACCGTGCAAACCCAGCCTTGGCTCACGCAAGTGGCCGTGCTCAGCGGCATTGCGGTGGTCATGACCGTGGGGGTGTACGGCGCAGTGGCGGGCATTGTGAAGCTGGATGACCTGGGCCTGTACTGGAGCCGCAAAACCGCTGCGGGCGCATGGGCCCAATTACAACGGCGCATGGGTGCGGCGGTGCTGTGGGCGGCACCGTGGTTGATGAAGGCCCTGTCGGTGGCGGGCACCGTCGCCATGTTCTTGGTGGGTGGCGGCATCTTGGTGCATGGCATGCCGTGGCTGCACCATGCTATTGAAGCTTGGCTCGGCCCAGTGGGCACCGCCCAAGGCATGCTGGCCAACGCGGTCCAATCGCTTGGCCCGGTGCTGGCGGATGCCGTCGTGGGTGTGCTGGCAGGCGCCTTGGTTTTGCTGGGCGTGACGGCCTACCAGGCGGTTTTGAAGCGATTTAAGGGCTAAAAGTGGCTATTGCGCCCGTAGATACTGCGCAAGCAGCTCCTAAAAATATAGCATTTGGGTTGGTGCTGGCCATGGCCGGCTCCATTGCCTTTAGCGGCAAGGCCATCATCATCAAGATGGCCTACCGCCATGGGGTGGATGCGGTCACGCTCATCATGCTGCGCATGGTGTTTGCACTTCCCTTTTTTTTGGTGATTGCTTGGTGGGCGAGCCGACCAGGCAAAGGTCCTGGAGGTGCTGACCCAGTGGCGCTTTCCCACAAGGACTGGCTGGGCATTGCGGGGCTAGGGTTCACCGGGTATTACTTGGCGAGTTTTCTGGATTTTGCGGGGCTGGCCTATATCTCGGCCTCGCTGGAGCGTTTGGTGCTGTACCTGAACCCCACCATCGTGCTGCTCTTGGGGCTGCTGCTGTACAAGCGCCCCATTGGCCGTTGGCAAGCTCTGGGCATGGCCATTAGCTACAGCGGTGTGCTGCTGGTGTTTGGCCACGAGGCCAGCCTGCAAGGCCCCGATGTGGCGCTGGGTGCCGTTCTGGTGTTTTTGAGCGCGGTGAGTTATGCCATTTATCTGGCCTACAGCGGTGAGCTGGTGCAGCGCTTGGGCTCGCTGCGTTTGGTGGGTCTGGCCACCAGCATAGCCTGCGTGCTGTGTATCGGGCAGTTTGTGCTCTTGCGCCCGGTGGCTCTGGTGTGGGAGCTGGCGCCTGCGGTGCTATGGCTCTCGGTTTTGAATGCCACGCTTTGCACCGTGGTGCCGGTGCTCATGGTGATGATGGCCATTGAGCGCATTGGCCCGGGCTTGGCGGCCCAAGTGGGCATGGTGGGCCCCATGTCGACCATTGCCATGGGCGTGCTGGTGCTGGGTGAGCCCTTCAATAGCTGGATCATTGCGGGCACGGCCTTGGTGCTGGCTGGGGTGTACGTCTGCACCCGCAAGCCTTAGCGCCCCCAAAAGCGCCCCGCGTTTACGTGAGAACCGCCGCCTTCATCGCCCGCACCTCGTGCGCGCTGGTGTGTCGCATCAGGGGCTGGCAAAACCCCAAGTCAATGGCGCGCTGATGCACATACGGTGCGGCAAGTGTGCATGCGCCATGCACCTCATAGACATCGGGCAGCGCAGCGCGCAGGCTTGCCACGTTGTCTGGCCGAACGCCTGAGCCCGGCATCACACTGATGCGGCCTGCTGCGGCTTGGCAGGTCAGGGCCAAATCAGGCAAGCCCGCCAGCGCAGTGGCGGCACGTCCAGAGCTCAAGATACGTTCAAACCGGAGTTGCACGGCCATCTCTACGGCGTCGGCGATATGGGGCACCATGTCAAAGGCGCGGTGCAGCGTGGCACCCAAGCCCTGGGCGTGCTGGCGCAGGGTGTGCAGCGTGGCACCATCAAGCTGCCCATCGGCCAGGTTGGCCCCCAGCACCACTCCGGCCAGGCCCAAAGCCCGCACGGTGTCGATGTCATGGCGCATGGCGTCCACATCGGCCGCAGTAAAGACGAAGTCGCCCGGGTGGGGCCGCACCATGGCATACACCGGCACCGGGCTTTGGGCCGCCAGCGCCATGAGGCCGGCGGTGGGTGTGAGGCCGCCCACGGCGAGCGCACTGCACAGCTCTATGCGGTCAGCCCCACCCGCAATGGCTGCCGCTAAGCCTGCCGCAGAGTCCACGCAGACTTCAACCAGAGGGGCACGCACTGGCGGATGCAGGGTGCTCACGCCTGGGCCTTATTCAGACCCAAAATGCCTGCGCCAATGAGGCCGGGCTCTACGGTGCACTGGCTGGGTACCACCAAAGGCGCGTGCGTGGTGCGCAAAATGCGCGCGCGCACAGCGGAGTCGAGTCGGGATAGCAAAGGCTTGACGTTGGACAAGCCGCCCCCGACAGGAATGACCGAAGCCCCCACCACGTTGACCACCAAGGCCAGCGGCTCGGCCACCAAGTCCACATAGCAGTCCATGGTTTGGCAGGCCTGGGCGTGGTGTGCATCTTGCGGGTTGAGCCACTGCGCCATGATGTCGGTGCTGCGCAGGGTGGTGCTGTGCAAATGTGCGTGCAGCCGCTCCAAGCCACGCGCGCCACCTACCGCATCCACACAACCGACCTGGCCGCAGCCACAGGCAAAGCGCGGTACGTCCACCGCGGGGTTGCCTGCCTGAGTGGCAGTGATAGGCCCATGGCCCCACTCGCCCGCGTAGCCACCAGCGCCGGTGAGCAACGTGCCGTCAATCACCAAGCCTCCGCCCACGCCGGTGCCCAAGATGGCACCAAACACCACACGGTGGCCTCGGCCTGCGCCAGCCACGGCTTCTGCCATGGTGAAGCAGTCGGCGTCGTTGGCGACCAGCACCACGCAGCCCAAACGGTGCTCCAGGTCTTGGTCTAAGGTGCGTCCGTCAATGCAGGGAATGTTGGCGCATTTGAGGGCACCCGTTTCGGGATCGACCACCCCGCAAATCGAGATAGAGACGAGCTGGTGGGCCGCTGGTGGGCCATCGGCGATTAGCGTCTGCATGGTGGCCACGAAGGCCTCAAAGTCATGCAAGGGGGTCGGCAGTGTTCGCCCGGCCACGACCTTGTCGGGGCTGTGGGCCACGGCCACTTTGATGGAAGAGCCGCCAATGTCAAAACAAGTAATCATCAGAAAAACAGGGGTAGATGCAGAGAAACCGGCGGGTGCCGCGCCTGCGTTTGTATCATCAACCGACCCAGCCACTACGGGCTGCGGTCAACGAGACAAGGGGTACGGCTATGGATTTGGGACTGCAGGGCAAATGGGCGCTGGTGTGCGGCGCGAGCAAAGGTTTGGGACTAGGCTGCGCGCAGGCACTGGTGCAAGAGGGGGTGAATGTGCTCATTGTGGCCAGGGGCGAAGCGCTGCTTGCGCAAGCTGCTTCAAATTTGATAGCTAACCACGCACAATCTACGGGCGCTAGTGTGCTTTTTTGTGCCCAAGACATCACCACGGTGGCGGGGCGTGAGGCCGTGTTTGCGGTGCGCAAAGACTTTGACATTGTGGTGACCAACGCGGGTGGGCCGCCTACGGGGGATTTTCGAGACTGGGACCGGGACGCATGGATCAAAGCGGTGGACGCCAATATGCTGACCCCCATCGAGCTCATCAAAGCCACGGTAGACGGCATGGCAGCACGTGGCTTTGGGCGCATTGTGAACATCACCTCCAGCTCGGTGAAGTCGCCCATTGATATCTTGGGTTTGTCCAACGGCGCACGCAGTGGCTTGACCGGTTTTGTCGCCGGTGTCGCCCGCTCTAGTTTGGCGGCCAAGGGCGTGACCATCAACAACCTTTTGCCAGGCAAGTTTGACACCGACCGCATTGCGGCCACGGTGCAGGCAACGGCTAATAAAAGTGGCAAATCGGTGGAAGAAATCCGCGCAAGCCAGCAGGCACAGATTCCGATGGGGCGCTATGGCACGCCTCAGGAGTTTGGTCAGGTGTGTGCCTTTTTGTGCAGCCAGCAGGCGGCTTATATGACGGGGCAGAATGTGTTGTTGGATGGGGGGGCTTACTCGGGGACTTTCTAGTTTTCGTTGTTTTGTTTGAGTTCCAGCGTTCTTTTTAACTCCCACTCCCCCCAGCCCCCTCGCCCCGTCGGCGAGGGGGAGCCTTGAACTGCCGATTTGGTGGCTGGATTCCGGATGCGGAATTACTGGGGTGGCGTTGCCAATTTTGCTGTTCGCCACGGCGCTAGCGGTGCGGTTGTAGATACTTCGCGCACGTTGGTGTGCCAACGCTGGCAGCTGCGCCTGCCAGTTGCGTCGCGATAGGTATACGTACTGCATTAACTGTCGCCTCTGGCTGCTGGCGGCGAAGCGCGCCAGTCGGTGCGCACACATCCCTGTGAAGTTCTACGACCGCTCGCCATAGCCGTGGCGCGCCCACCCGTTGGCAGCGGCTCTTGGGTAGCCGTGTGTCCGGGGTAAAACAATCAAATCGGCAGTTCAAGGCTCCCCCTCGCCGACGGGGCGAGGGGGCTGGGGGGAGTGGGAGTCAATAAACCAAGCCACACCACCAAACCCGCAACTAGGAGACAAGAGCATTCATGAAGAGAGGGAGCAGCTCAGGAAACCAAAGCCTGCGCCCGATACACCTTAGGCGTAGTCCCAAACTGCTGCTTAAAGCAGCGAATGAAATGGCTGGAACTGGCAAACCCGCAGCACCAAGCAATCTCCTTCACCGCCGAGTCATCCTCTTTGAGCAAACGGGCCGCGCGCGCCAAACGCAGGCGCAGTACCACCTGCCACAGGTGCTCCCCCGTGTGCTGGCTGTACAGGTGCGAAAGGTAGTCCGCACTACAACCCACAGCCTCTGCCAAGCTGGCCACCGTGAGGTCAACATCGCCCAGACGGTTTTGAATGTGCATGCGCAATTTTGCAAACAGTGGGGGCTCGTGGGACACCAGCTGCTCGGGCGCATCCAAGAGGCGTGACACGCCGCTGAGTGCGGTCAGTACCAAGGCGCGCTGCTGCACGGGCCAGAGCCCGTGGGTGTCTTGGGTGGGGGCCTGGGTGGCATCGACCAACCAGCCTTCAATGCGTGCTGCATCCGGGTGCTGGCACGACTCTAGGTACAGGTTGCCGGGCCGCTGTGGTTGGGCTTCATTGGCAATGTGGCACGACACGGCTTGGCTGTCGGCGTAGATCACCAGGTTCGCAAAGGGGCCGTGGGCATCGCCCCCCACCCATTCGTCGTGGAGCAGCTTTGGCGGCATGAGCAAGGCTTCGCCTGCCCGCAGCGTGACCTGCCCCTGCGGAAATCGAAACTCGGTATAGCCTTGCATCTGTAAAAACAGCTCGGCCCCTAAATGGAAATGGCCTGCCCCGCGCGCGGCCCAATGGGCTTGCGCAGGCGGGGGCACTAGCGGCAAGCTGCCGGTGGCTGCCAAGGTGATGAAATGGGCCAAGTGCCGGCGCAATCGCAGGGCTAAGGCGGGTGCGTCGGGGTCGTCGGCCGCTACGGCGGGTTGACTGCACTGCGGCGGCAATTCTTGATCTAAGAATTTTGCTATTTTTGACATTACTTTGGTACCGCTTTGCTTTGCGACTTGGGGCATTTTGGCCTACGATCGATAGACATACAAGCCAACGCCTTGGCAAATTCTAGTGAAAAGTACTGTACTTATGTCGTCCAAGATTTACCTTATTCTTAGTGCTCAGTGCATGGCCCGAAGTGCGTTTCAACGCGGGGGGGCAGCATGAGCCAAGCGCAGGTGCATGGTTCGCCGCGGCAGATTCGCCATGCGGTTTGGGCCACACGGGGTATGTTTGCCGCGTTGGGCGTGCTGGGCGGCTCTTGGGGGGTGCACATCCCCTCCGTCAAAGACCACTATGGGTTGGAGCCTTCGGCCTTGTCGTTGGTCTTGGTTGCAGCAGCGATAGGCGCAGTGGCCTCCCTGCTGTTTGCGGGCCGAATGATTGGACGTTTGGGCGCGCGCAACGCGACTGCGCTGTGCGCGGTCACGATGGCTGCCATGCTGGGGCTGGTACTGCACTGGCCCAACTACGGCGTGCTGCTTGCGACCATGCTGCTATTTGGTGCGGCCATGAGTGTGTATGACGTTGCCATCAATACCGAAGGGTCAGCGCTCGAGGCAGCGGGTGGTCGGCCCATCATGGGGGGCCTGCATGGCATGTTTAGCGTAGGTGCCATGGTAGGCGCGGCCTTGATGTCGGCGCTGTTGCGACTGCAATTGCCCGCCAGTACTCAGCTTGCCGCTGTGGGGGTATTGGTTGCGGTCAGTGTGCTGGTCGGTTCGCGGTGGATGTTGCCTACAGAAACCGCAGCCCCCAAGGCCGGTGAAGGTGCGCGTTTTGCTTGGCCGCGTGGAGCGCTGCTCGTGATTGGCTTGCTGATATTCACCGGCATGAGCGCGGAGGGTGCTGTGTACGACTGGTGTGTGCTCTACCTCAAACAAGAGGTGGGCATGCCGCAAGACCAAGCCGCCTTGGGTTACGCAGCCTTCTCGGGGGCCATGGCCGCCATGCGTTTCGCAGCCGACAGCTTTCGCCACCGATTTAGTGAGCGCCTATTGCTGCAGGCCAGTGGTCTTGTGACAGCAGTCGCCATGGCAGTCGTGTTGCTGTTCGCGTTGCCGTGGGTGTCGCTTGTCGGGTTTGCGATTGCTGGCGCTGGCTTGGCGATGGTGGTGCCTATTTTGTACACCGCGGCAGCCCGCGTGCCAGGTACTACGCCTGCAGCGGCCATAGCGGCGGTGTCCTCCATTGGCTACAGCGGGTTTATGGTCGGGCCGCCCGTGATTGGGGCCATCGCACAACATGTTTCTTTGACCATGGCCATGGGGGTGGTCGTACTAGGTGCTGCCACGCTGGCTGCGTTTGCGCATCGCGTTCCTGACAAAGCACCGTGAGGGCAGTGCCCTTTGCATCACCCTTTGCGCTGGGTGGACAAGACGATGCCAGAGACAATCAAAGCAAACGCCAGACCGTGAAAAAGTTGTGGCGCCTCTCCCAAAAATGCAGCGGAGAGCAAGGCTGTGAACAAGGGCGTGAGGTTGATAAAAAAGCCGGCAACCGCTGGCCCCGCACGCGCTACCCCAGCGCCCCAAGACGCATAGGCAATCACTGCAGGCCCTACCGCGATAAAGGCCAAGGCAGAGATCAGGGGCCAACCCCATTCAATATGGGCAGGCGTTGCGGTCCACTCCACTCCCGTGGAGGCTAGGCACCAGCCTAAGCCAAACACAATTTGCCCCATTAAAAAGGCCGACCAATCGGCCCGCAAGGAGGCTGACTCGGGGCTTGGGCGCGAGAGCATCCAGCTGTAGTAAGCCCAAGCGCACGAAGCCATCAGGACATACAAGTCGCCCACGACCAAACGCAGGTTGAGTAGCAAGGCCCATTGCCCACGGGACAGCACCAAGACCACGCCCGCTACAGACAGAACGGCACCCCAGCATTGCCTTTGGCTAATGGGGGCCTTAAAGAACAGCCGACCAATGAGCAGCATCCATACCGGTGTGCTGGCGCCGACCAGGGTGACGTTGATGGGTGTAGAGGTGTTCAGCGCCAGATAGAGCAAGGCGTTGTAAGCCCCAATACTAAAAAAGCTCAGGGCGGCAAAGCGCCGCCACTGCGGCCACAGCACACTGTCGCGTCGCAACACATGCGCGGCAAAGGGCAACAAAAGCACCAAGGCAATGGCCCAGCGCAGCAGGTTGAGTGTCATGGGCGAGACCAGTGGACTTACCAAGCGCCCCACCACAGCGTTACCTGACCATAGGAGCGGTGGAATTACGAGAAGAAGAGCTGCAGTCGGGGTGAGGCGTTGGGTCATGGGCAGGGATGGTACCTTGCCTCGTTTCTTCTGGCCTTGGGTCCTTCAATACCCGCAAGGGCAGGGCGCACAGGGGAGTTAATGCACTGCGGCGGTGCACTTACTAGAATGGGTATTTGTCTGGCTTCTTCTCTATGCAAGCTTCTGGAAACATGCGCAGCATCGTCGCGATGGTGGTGGCGGTTGGTTTTTTCTCCCTGATGGATGCGGTGCTCAAAACCCTAGGCAGCACTTACCCCGCCATGCAGGTGGCTGCCTTGCGTGGAGTGACCGCTTTGCCCTTGGTGTGCGTCTATGTCTTTTGGCGCGGTGAAGCACGCACCCTGCTCCAAGTGCGCTGGAGTTTGCATCTGTTGCGGGGGGTGTTCAGTGTGGGCATGCTGAGCTTGTTCACCTACGCCTTAAGCGAGCTCCCTCTGACGGATGCCTATGCGGTGTTCTTTGTCGCCCCCTTGTTGATCACCATGCTGTCGATCCCGGTACTCAAGGAAAAAGTATTGCCTTTGCACTGGGTGGCCATCGCGGTGGGCTTCGCGGGGGTTTTGATTGCTATGCGCCCCGACGGTGCCGCTTTCTTCTCGCTAGGCGCGATGGCGGTATTGGCCGCTGCATGCATGTATGCCATGTCAGCGGTGGCAGCACGGGTTTTGAGCCGGACGGACTCTTCGGTTCAAGTGGTGTTTTGGACCACCGCCATGCTGACCATAGGTGCTGGCGCATTGGCGCTGCCGATGTGGGTGGCTATTCGCCCAGAACACTGGTTGCTGCTGGCAGCGTTGGGGGGCACAGGTTTTTTAGGTGGTGTGGCGATTACAGAGGCATTTCAGACTGGCAAAGCCTCTGCCGTGGCCCCGTTTGAGTACACCGCCTTGGCGTGGGGCATGGGTTTGGATTGGGCGATCTGGCGCACACTGCCTGACCACTACACCTTGGTAGGCGCTGCCATTATTGTGGCCAGCGGGGTTTATTTGATTCGGCATGAGCGTGCGCAAGAGCCTGTTATTGCCCCCTGATACCGAGTAAATCGACAGGGTTGACTGCAAAAGGGCGCCGTTAGGCCTGAAAGTAGTGCTTGCGACTCCATCCCGCCGGGGCTAGACTCCGCTGGCTCGTAGCTTGAAAGTTCTTACTTATAGGGATTGCACGATGAAACTCAGCGTCAAACTACCACTGGCGTTCGCAGGTGCGCTCTTGTTTTTGTTTCTGAGTGGCATGTTTGGCATGTCTAGGTTGTCAGCAGCCTTGGACGTGTACGGCACTGAGGTGGCCAACGCGTCAGAGGCACATAAGTACGTGAATGATGCAGACCACAATTTTTTGGTGGGCATTCAAGAGTGGAAGAACACTCTGTTGCGGGGCAAGAAACCTGAAGATCTCGATAAGTATTGGGCCGCCCACCAAAAAGAAATGGGACAAATGGAGGCTAGTCTCAAGCAGCTGGAGCCCAAGCTCAGCAGCGAGGCCAGCAAGGCCTTGTTCCAAAAAATATTGCCTCAGATTTCCAGTGCCCGTGAGGGCTACAACAAAGCGTTTGAGGAATTAAAGTCGTCTGGTTTTGATTCTGCGGTCGGTGACAGCGCGGCGCGCGGCAAAGACCGTGACGCTATCGCCACTTTGAATGAACTCAAGAAGCAACTTTCCATGGAAGAAGCAGACGCTGAAGCGCACGCCTTGGCTATTGCAAAAAACAGCCGTGTGTTGGCGTACAGCTTGATGGTACTGGTCACTGCCCTTGGCATTGCGGCTAGCGTCTGGTTGAGTCGTGGCATTGTGCGGCCTCTTGAGGAGGCGGTTACGGTCGCGGAAGTGGTGGCTGGCGGGGACTTGAGCAATACCATCCAAGTGCGTGGCACGGATGAGGTCGCCATGCTCATGGGGGCCATGCAGCGCATGCAATCTAGTCTGTCGAGCTTGGTGGCGGGCGTGCGCCAAGGGGCAGAGAGCGTGGCGTCTTCCAGTGGAGAGATCGAGTCTGGCAACCACGATTTGTCGGCCCGTACCGAACAGCAGGCCAGTGTTTTGGAAGAAACTGCTGCCACCATGGAGGAGCTGAGTGCCACAGTAAAGCAAAACGCCGACAACGCACGCCAAGCCAATCAACTCGCCATGAATGCCAGTACCGTAGCCGTCAAAGGTGGCGATGTGGTGGAGCAAGTGGTTGCCACCATGAAGGGCATCAACGAGTCCTCACGCAAGATTGCTGACATCATTAGTGTGATTGACGGCATCGCGTTCCAGACCAATATCTTGGCCCTGAACGCGGCGGTGGAAGCTGCACGGGCCGGCGAGCAAGGGCGTGGGTTTGCGGTAGTGGCCAGCGAGGTGCGCTCCTTGGCGGGGCGGTCGGCCGAAGCTGCCAAAGAAATCAAGTCCTTGATTAGTGCCAGTGTGGAACGGGTGGAGCAAGGCTCTACCTTGGTAGACCAAGCGGGCGTGACGATGACCGAGGTGGTGAGCTCCATCAAACGGGTCAATGACATCATGGGCGAAATCAGCGCTGCTAGCAGCGAGCAAGCTACAGCGGTTTCGCAAGTGGGCGAGGCAGTCACCGCGATTGATCAGACGACACAACAAAACGCAGCTTTGGTAGAAGAAATGGCGGCGGCGGCCAGCGGCTTGAAAGGACAGGCCCATGATTTGGTCGATTCTGTCGCTGCGTTCAAACTACCCGCAGGGCAAGGCGCTTACGGAGCACGGTCTGCCAGCGCGCATAGATCGCCACCAAGCACTCCCCAACGGGCGGCGATGCCGAGCACCAAAGCCCCTCAGTTGGTAGCTAAAGCCGCCGCACCAAGACCTGTTGCCCCCAAGCTGGGCCCCAGCACCCCTGCCAAGGCTACGCCGCAGGGCGGCGATGATGACTGGGAAACGTTCTAAGGCCTAAGTCAAAGTGAGTGCACGTGGGCTACGTGCGCTCAAAAGGCCAGCTGCTACGCTGGCCTTTTGTTTTTGGGCCATGATCCGATGAATTTACGAAGCTGAGAGGAACACTTGTATGTCCATGCATCCATCCCGCGCCATTCACATCGAACAGTTTGGTGGACCCGAGCAACTAAAGCTGGTCCACGTTCAGGTAGGTGAGCCCGGACCTGCCGAGGTGCGGATCCGCCACCATGCGGTGGGCCTGAACTTTATTGATGTGTACCAACGCACGGGCTTGTATCCCAACCCGCTGCCACTGCAATTGGGCATGGAAGGGGCGGGCATTGTGGAAGCGGTGGGGGCTGAGGTGCAGCACCTGCAGGCCGGGGACCGTGTGGCCTATGCCAGCAACCCGCCCGGGAGTTACTGCGATCTGCGTGTGTTGCCGGCTAAGTGCGTGTGCCGCCTTCCCGATGCCATTACTTTTGAGACAGGCGCCGCCATGATGTTGAAGGGCTTGACCGCCCAGTACCTACTCAAGCGCACCCTGCCTCAGGGCGGCTTAAATCCGGGTGATTTCGTGTTGTTTCATGCGGCTGCGGGGGGCGTGGGCCTCATCGCTTGCCAATGGGCCAAGGCCCTAGGCTTGCGTTTGATTGGTACGGCAGGCTCAGACGCCAAGTGCGAACTCGCTTTGGCGCATGGGGCTGAGCACGCCATTAACTATGCCAAAGATGACTTTCTGGCACGCGTAAAGGAAATCACGGCCGGTAAAGGTGTCAAAGTGGTCTACGACTCCGTCGGTAAAGACACGTGGGACAAGTCCTTGGATTGTTTGGCGCCCTTTGGCCTCATGGCAAGCTTCGGCAATGCGTCGGGCCCTGTCGCTCCCTTTGCACCTGGCATTTTGGGGCCCAAGGGCTCGGTGTACGTCACCCGTCAGACTTTGTTTACCCACATCGCCACGCGTGAGAGCACCCAATCCATGGCCGATGATTTGTTCTCGGTGGTCATGAGTGGCCAAGTGCAAATCCGCATTGACCAACGTTACCCTTTGGAGCGAGTGCAACAGGCGCACCAAGCCTTGGAGGCGCGGCAAACGACTGGCTGCACGGTATTGACTTTGTAATGCCTGGGCTGCGCTAGACAGCGCAGCCGCCATTAGAACAAGAAGCCTGCGGAGAGCACTTGTTCAGACATCCAGATTTTCTGGTCCGCAACACCTTGGTACACCGGAACGTTTTTCAGAACGCCGTAAGCCAGTTTGCCGGTTAGCTCTATGAACATGGACTTGTAAACGCGGTAACGCACCCCGACTTCTACGCCGGTGGTCCAACCGTTGATTTGCCACCAGTCTTTGCTGGAGAAACAGCAGACATTTTCGTTCTTGGGCCCTACCTCGTTTTGTTTGCCCAAGATGGTGTTGTCTGCATGGGGAATCAATACCCCCGCGCCTAAACGGCTGATGAGTTGTAAGTCACCGGCTGCATTTTCAGGGCCGTGCAAGTGCTTTAACCACACAGCGTTGACCATGACGTGGTTCAAACCGTTGTGCAGGGCGTAGTTGAAGTTTTGCGCGTCTACCACCATGTTGGGGTTGGCCGGCGCTCCGTTGATGGTTCCACTCACACCGACGGTTTGCCCTAGGTCCACGTTGTACTTGCTATGGTCTAGCGAGAACTCAATGGCAAATGTTTTCTCGGGGTTCATGAACTTGCCAATGCGCAAGTTTTCCTGCGGGTTGGTTAAGTCCAAATTGATGAGAGAGCTGAGTGTGTCTTGAACGCTGGACGGAAAGTCGCTCGCTCTAGCCTGATGCACTGTGAAGTCGTTGCCCAAGCCGGGTTGGGACACGTGAATGTCGCTGGGCGCATACTGTTGGCGGCTATAGCCCCAAGAAAAATACCAGTTGCCTTCGGGGTTCAAGGCCTTGTCAAAGCTAGCACTTACGTTTGGAGCGGCGGCTGCGGGTGCTGGCGCTTCGCTGGTAGGCGACTTGTCCTGGGCGTAGGCTGCTACGGGTAGCGTGAGCAGCAAGCTGATCAGCACGCTGTATGCTGGTGCGGTTTTGTACATAAGTGCATGCCCTAGGGGCTGTTGGTGTAGTGGATCGGCGGGCTACTTGTGCTGTGGGACTTTAGCTTTTGCGAACCCGCAGCAACTCGTCCAATATCAAGGCAATCGCCCCCACCGTAATGGCGCTGTCTGCCACGTTAAAGGCGGGGAAATGCATGCCACTCCAGTGAAAGTCCAAGAAGTCGACCACGTAGCCATGCATCAATCGGTCCACCACGTTGCCGATAGCGCCGCCCAAAATGCAGGCCATGGCAAACGAAAACAAGCGTTGACCGGGGTGCGATTTGAGCATCCACACGATGACGCCGGCCGCCACAAGTCCCAAGATGGTGAAAAACCAACGCTGCCAGCCCCCAGCACCCGCCAAGAACGAGAATGCGGCACCGTAGTTGTGTACACGCACCACGTTAAAGAAGCTGGTGACGTAGGTGCTGTCGCCCAGATGGTAGTAACCAAGGATCAGCACCTTGGTGAACTGGTCTGCAATGAGCAGCATCACTGCCAGTGCCAACCAGGGCACCATGCCGGCGCTAGCGCTGCGTGCGCCGAACTTGCCGCCGCGTGCCATTAAGCAAAACTCCGTGCTTCGCCTGGGCCGTCCAGGTTGCTGGCGCAGCGCCCGCACAGGGTCGGATGGGCGGCCACGCTGCCAATGTCATCGCAGTAGTGCCAGCAACGCTCGCATTTGGTGCCACTTGAGGGGTTTACGCTTATGGATAAGGCGTCACCAGCTACCAATTTGATAGCGGATGTGATGAAGGCGAACTTCAAGTCGGCCCCCAGTGTGTGTAGCAGCGCGTAGTCTGGTGCGCCTAGGGTCAGCGTGACCTCGGCTTGCAAAGATGCGCCCACTTGGCCTGCTGCGCGCAGCACTTCAATTTCCTTGTTGACCGCTTCACGGATTTCACGGATACGGCTCCACTTCGCTAGCAACTCACCGTTAGGTGCCGCCAAGTCGAGATAGGTTGCCGTGAAGATGGAGGCTTTGTGGGCTTCGTCCACGCGCCCTGCAGCACTCAGGACCGCCCATGCTTCTTCCGCCGTAAAGCTCAAGAAAGGCGCCATCCAGCGCAGCATGGCCTGGGTGATCTGCCACAGTGCAGTTTGCGCAGAGCGCCGGGCCAAGGAGTTGGGGCCGGTGGTGTACAGGCGATCTTTCAAGATGTCGAGGTAGAACGCGCCCAAGTCTTCGCTGCAGTAAATCTGCAGCTTGGAGACCACCGGGTGAAATTCATACACCTCGTAATGGGCCAAGATGTCTGCTTGCAACTGCGCAGCGCGGCTCAGGGCATAGCGGTCAATCTCCAGCATCTGCTCCGGTGCGACCGAGTCCACCGCAGGGTCAAAGTCACTCACATTGGCGAGCAAAAACTTCAAGGTGTTGCGCACGCGACGGTAGGTGTCCACCACCCGGGCCAAGATCTTCTCGTCAATGCCCAAGTCTCCGGAGTAGTCGGTAGACGCGCACCACAGACGCAGGATCTCTGCGCCCATTTTGTCGCTGATTTCTTGCGGGGCCACCACGTTGCCCATGCTCTTACTCATCTTTCGGCCTTGGCCGTCTACGGTAAAGCCGTGGGTTAGCAGGCTGCGGTAGGGCGCGCGGTCGTACATGGCACAGGCCGTCAGCAGAGAGCTGTGGAACCATCCGCGATGTTGGTCATGGCCTTCCAGGTACAGGTCTGCCTCCGGGCCATTGGTGTGTGCTGACCCGGCGTGCGAGGTCTTGAGCACCGTCGTGTGCGTGGTGCCTGAGTCAAACCACACTTCCAAGATATCGGTGCTCTTGGTGTAATGCACTGCATCTTCTGCGCCCAAGATCGATTCGGCGCTCGCTTTGCTCCACGCTTCGATGCCACCTTGCTCCACCATGTGGGCCGCGATGTCCATGATTTCTAGCGTGCGTGGGTGCAACTCTCCACTGTCTTTGTGCAAGAAGAACGGCACGGGCACACCCCAGCTACGTTGCCTGGAGATGCACCAGTCGGGCCGGTTGGCGATCATGTCCCGCAGACGGGTGCGTCCGTTTTCAGGGTAAAAATTGGTTTGCTCAATAGCATCGAGCGCTAGCTGACGCAAAGTTTTGGGGGCTTTGTCGGTGGTGAACACGCCCACGCCTTCGTCCATGCGCACAAACCACTGGGCTGCCGCGCGGTAGATCACGGGAGTCTTGTGGCGCCAGCAATGGGGGTAGCTGTGGGTAATGTCATGGCTGGTCATCAAACGGCCTGCGTTGCGCAGGGCTTCAATCACCACGGGCACCGCCTTCCAGATGTGCATGCCACCAAACAGAGGGAAGTCGGCGGCATACGTGCCATTGCCTTGCACGGGGTTCAAGATGTCGTCGTACTTCATGCCGTGGGCAATGCAGCTGTTGAAGTCGTCTACGCCATACGCGGGCGAAGAGTGGACCAAGCCGGTTCCGTCGTCCGCAGTGGCGTAGTCGGCCAAGTAAATCGGCGCAAAGCGCTGGTAGCCAGGGTCTACATCGTACAAAGGGTGCTTGAAGTTGATCAAACCCAGGTTCTTGCCAAGGGTTGTGGCCAAAACTTGGCCCGTCAACTGGTAGCGCTCCATGCACTTCTCGACCAAGGAGTGCGCCAAGACCAATAGGCCGCGCTCGGTCTTAACCAAGGCGTATTCCAGCTCGGGGTTCAGGTTCAGCGCCATGTTGGCGGGAATCGTCCACGCGGTGGTGGTCCAAATCACTGCAAATGCGGCTTGGTCCAGCGATTCCAGGCCAAAGGCTGCGGCCAGTTTGGCGGGCTCTGCACACTCAAAAGCGACATCCAAGGTGGTACTTTTCTTGTCGGCGTACTCGATCTCAAATTCGGCCAAACTGGAGCCGCAATCAAAACACCAGTACACGGGCTTTAAGCCACGGTACACAAAACCGCGCTCCACGACACGTTTGAAGGCGCGAATCTCAGCGGCTTCGTTCACAAAATCCATGGTGCGGTAGGGCGTGTCCCAAGCGCCCAGAACGCCCAAACGTTTGAAGTCGGCACGTTGCTGGTCTATTTGCTCGGTGGCAAACGCGCGGCTCTTGGCTTGCATGTCGTCGCGTTGCAGGTTCCGGCCGTGGAGTTTTTCGATGGCGTTTTCGATGGGCAGGCCGTGGCAGTCCCAGCCAGGAATGTAGGCGGCGTCCATGCCTTTGAGCTGGCGCGTCTTGACGATCATGTCCTTGAGGATTTTGTTCGCTGCATGGCCAATGTGGATCTTGCCGTTGGCGTAGGGCGGGCCATCGTGCAGCACAAATTTAGGGGCGTTGACCCGGGCGTCACGCAGTTTTTTGTAGACGCCTTGTTCTTCCCATGCTTTGACCCAGCCTGGCTCGCGCTTGGGCAAGTCGCCGCGCATGGGGAAAGGGGTGTCAGGAAGGTTCAGGGTGCTGCGGTAGTCAACTTTGTCGGTCATGGCGAACTCTGTTAGGAATGTGGGGGGGGCGGCGCAGCGAAGGGCCGCGCGCGGGTGGCATGGACAAGACGCGGGGCTAAGTGCGTCGCCAAGGCCCTGTCAAATTCGGGCTGCGAACCAAGCGCGCGCGTCATCGCAGTCTTGGTGAATGCCACGCGTTAAGGCATCCAGACCGTCGTATTTCAGCTCGTCGTGCAGTTTGTGCAGTATTTCCACGCGGATGATTTTACCGTAGGCCCCTTCTGGGCCCAGGTTGGCGGGCCAATCCAAGCAATGGGTTTCCAACAACACCCGCCCGCCGTTCACGTCGTTGGGGTCCAAAGACGGGCGTACGCCCAAGTTGGCAACCCCTTTGAGAGGCGTTGTATGTAGGCCATGAACCAACACGACAAAAATTCCGCTAGCGGCAGGTTTCCAGTGGGCAAATCGCAAATTCAGGGTTTTGAACCCCAGGGTGCGGCCCAACTTGCGGCCATGCACCACGTGGCCAGAAATCCGATACGGGCGGCCCAGTAGCCGCGCAGCGTCTGTCAAGCTACCTTCTTGCAACGCGTCGCGTACTGCCGAGCTAGACACGCGCAAACCATGCACTTCATAGCTGTTCATGCGCGCTACGTCAAAGCCGTGCTGCATGCCAGAGGCGTCGAGCATGGCGTAGTCTCCCGCACGCTGTGCGCCAAAGCGGAAGTCATCTCCCACCAGCACGTAACGGGCACCTAGGCCAGCCACTAGCACTTCTTGTACAAAAGCCTGTGGCGTTTGTTGGGCGAGTCGGGCATCAAAGGGCAGCACAACGGTTTGGTCCACACCACAATTTGCCAAGTCTTCGAGTTTGTCCCGCAGCGTTCCGATACGCGCGGGCGCAAGGTCGGGTTTTTTGTAGAGCTGGGCGAAGTAATCGCGCGGGTGTGGCTCAAAAGTCAGCACACAGCTGGGCACGCCGCGTTGCTGCGCTTCACTGCGCAAAAGCGCCAACATCGCTTGGTGGCCCCGGTGCACACCGTCAAAGTTGCCGATGGTTAAAGCGCACGCAGGTGCGACACCAGGATGTTTGAAACCGCGAAAGACCTTCATGGGTTTGTTATCTTTTTGATAGCAGCTTGCGCGCATCCGTTATGCGCTTGAAGCCAATTTGTCACAGAAACAGGGTATATTGTGACGTAGCAATGCGCCAGATTGGATTTGGCGTGCAATGGCAGACATTGGCGTTCCGAGTAGGTGGTGGTTTTTACCGTTGCAGGAGGCGTGTTTTGAAAGTCTTGAAGCTATCAGCCCAAGGGCTCCCCCAGTCATGGATTACGCTGGAACAAGCCGTGGTGCACTACGCAACAGGCGAGGTGCGCTGGGAGTCTGGCGCTGAGGTGGCAGTCTTTCGTGGTGGGCATAACGCGGTCACTGGCGAACAGTCCATTATTCGCGTCAATAGCATCATCGGTACACGCGGCGTTCCCAACATCAACCCTTTTGACCTGCGCCCAGGGCTCACGAACAGCAAGCTGTTTATTCGCGACCGCAATGTGTGCGCCTACTGCGGTGGGCATTTCCATGAGTCTGATCTCACGCGCGAACACATCATTCCATTTGCCCAGCAGGGCATTGATACGTGGATGAACGTGGTGACCGCGTGCCGCCCCTGCAACCACCGCAAAAGCCACCGGACCCCTGAGCAGGCGAACATGCCTTTGCTGTATACGCCTTACATTCCCAGTTTGTGGGAAGATTTCATCCTTCGCAACCGGCGCATATTGGCAGACCAGATGGAGTTTCTGATGGCCCATGTGCCCCGGTCCTCCCGACTTTTGATCTAGCCTTTATCCATGTCTATTGCCAAGCGCCCCCGCATTGCCCTGATTGCCCATGACCACAAAAAAGACACCATGGTGCGTTTGGCCAAAGAATATGTGGAGTTGCTGCGCCAATGCACCCTAAGTGCCACTGGTACTACGGGCGGTCGATTGGTGGATGAAGTGGGGCTGGATGTAGAGTGCATGCTCAGCGGCCCGTGGGGTGGCGACCTGCAAATTGGCGCCCGCTTGGCACAAGGCGAGGTAGACGCAGTTATCTTTCTGCGTGACCCGATGACGCCGCAGCCCCATGAGCCTGATATCAATGCCTTGGTGCGTGCCTGCGATGTGCACGATGTACCTTGCGCCACCAATTTGTCGACGGCCCGCTTGGTCTTGGCGCAAATGGCGCGCGTGGCTGACCTAGACGCAGCCTGATCGTTCGGCTTGTGTGTGGCTCAGGGCGCCAGTTGGAATGGCGTCAACATCGTTACTTGCATGCTTTGGATACGGGCAAAGCGCTCATCCATGTTATTGATGAGCAGCCATTCGTGGTGGGTAGCGCCCACCATCTGTTGGCCCACGAGGTTAATGCCTCTCCAATCAAAGTCCACGCTAACGCGGATCGTGCCGTCCGATAGCGCTGTCACCTGCAAGTTCTTGTAGGCGTGCGTGCTACTTTGGATGCGACTGGGAATGCTGGCTAGCCATTGGGTAAGCTGGGCCAGGGTGCTGATGCGGGTTTGGTCGCTGAGTTGCAACGCAAAATTGGGAGCCAATATTTCTAGGAACTTGCCGCTGTCTTGGTGGGAGGTTTCTACCAAGTACAGCCAGTAGTGCATCAGCGACCTGGCACGGTTCTGCGCATAAGCGGGCTCAAATTTGAATTCCTTGACTTCACCTGTGGGCGTGAGCTCTAGACGTTCAAACACGGGCAGGTCCTGTGCGCGTGGGGAGAGTAGGGTGCTGTAGTGCAGGGTGTAGCTGAACTTGCTGTCGTCTGGGCGAATGTTCTGGTAGACGATGTCGGCCTCAAGTTGCAACTGCCCTTGGGCGGTACGCCTGACTTGGGTGTTCTGCACATGGTGGGCATTTTTCCAACCCGCGAAGACTTTCAGACGGTCTTCCAGACCAGCCTTGCCTTTGCTGGTGCCCATTTGCGAGATGATTTCTATATCGTCAGACAAGATGTCTTTTTGGTTGGCAATGCGTGCTGGCGTGAAGGGCACTTCGTACACCTGGTACCAGCGGTAGTACTGCGCCAGCGCGGCATGGGTTTGTTGTTCCAGTTCAAAGTGATGGGTCATAGTGCTTGAGGTTTGAGCGAAGCCAGTGGACGTAGCTGACCGTAAACAACCGATCAGTACCGCGCGGTAGATGTGCGCTTTGCAGCACGAAATAGTTTAATTGAATTAAATGACCAATTAAGTCAATTTGGTCATTTTGGATATTGCAGAGATATAAGTCAAGCGCGTCAAACTGCAACCATAGTTTTGCGTGCGTTTTGCACGGCGCAAACCCGTCTATAGAATGGCTCATGGCCACAGACACCCCAACCGACCCCAATCCGAAACCCCAGGCCATTCTTGATGCCGCAGAGCGCCTGTTTGTGCGCTACGGCTATCGCAAGTCTTCCATGGACGATGTTGCCCGCGAAGCGGGCATTGCCAAAGGTACGGTGTACCTCTACTACGCGGGCAAAGAAGCGCTGTTTCGCGCTTTGCTAGAGCGCATTGGCGAGGCAGTGATATCCGCCTCGCACGCGGCAGCGCAGGCAGAACAACCATTTTCCGAGCGTTTGTTTGGTGTGTTGGATGCCATGTATGGCTACTTCCATGAGCGCTTTAGCGACTCGGGGCATTTGCAAGAGTTGGGCGAAATACGTGGCAGCTTGGGGCAAGACCTGAGCGAACAACTGCGGCAACGGCATTTGCAAATTTTGTTGGAGCTGATAGAGCGGGCCGAGGCGCAGGGCGATGTGGCACTGGCCGCGCGCGGCTTGTTGCCTGGTGACATCGCCACACTGTTGATCGCAGCCTCCTTGGGGGCCAAAACCATGGTGCCTGCCAACGCGGGCACCAACGCGTACACCGAAAGCTTGCGCAACTGCACACGCGTCATGTGTGCGGCGGTGGCGCCAGTGGGTCCTGCTTGAGCGCTAAAGCGCTTCCCAAACACACGGCTTCAACCCCTACTTCTTAGGCTATGAAACCCAAGGCACCGAACTTCAAACAACCCGCTCTGCCCATGCTCTTGATCGCCGTGGGTGCGGCTTTAGGCGTGCCGTACCACGCTTTCGCGGCCAGTGCGCCCCCGAGTGATTCCACGGCGACAGCAGACACTGGTCCTGTGCAGGCCTCAGCCCTGATGTTGGCGACCCACTGGTCGCACACCTTAGACCCCAGCTTGTACCTAGTGAGTGAAAAGCTCGATGGCGTGCGTGCCTACTGGGACGGCCGCCAGTTGCGCTTTAAAAGTGGACGCCCGCTAGCCGCGCCTTCATGGTTTACAGCCGCTTTGCCAGCCCAAGCTTTGGATGGGGAGTTGTGGATGGGGCGGCGCAGCTTTGAGCGCCTGTCTGGTACGGTGCGGCGGGCCGAGCCGCAAGACGCAGCGTGGCGGGAGGTGCGCTACATGGTGTTTGATCTGCCAGGCAGTGTGGCTACTTTCACAGAGCGCGCGGCTGAGCTAAAGGCCGTGGTGACCTCGGCGGGTGTGCCGTGGTTGGCAGTTGTGGACCAACAGCGAGGCAGCGATCTCGCAACTCTGCAATTGCAATTGACGCAAACCGTGCAAGCCGGTGGCGAAGGCTTGGTGCTGCACCGTGCGGACGCACGCTGGCAAAGCGGCCGCAGTGAGGCCGTGCGCAAGCTCAAGGCAGTACAGGATGACGAAGCCCGCGTGGTGGCGCATGTGTCGGGCAAAGGCAAATACCAAGGCAAGATGGGCGGGCTCTTGTTGGAAACGGCCGCAGGTCAACGATTTGTATTGGGCACCGGGTTTAGTGATGCCCAGCGCAGCAGTCCGCCTGCCGTAGGCGCTTGGGTAAGCTACCAATACAGAGACCTCACCTCCAAGGGCTTGCCGCGTTTTGCCAGTTACTTGCGGATACGTGAGGCTGAGTAAGCTATCCACGCATGTAGACAGAGCCAAAGTGCTTTGAACCTGTGTTTCTTCAACTTCAAAGGGATGTGTATGCGTCTACCGGCCACATGGATTCTTGTCGCAACCTTATGGGGTTTATTTGCGCCCGTTGCAAGTGCCGACGAGCTAAGCGCTGAAAAGCGCACCGATATCGAGCAGTTGTTGGTATTGACCGGGGCCTTAACCTTGGGCCAGCAAATGGCACACAGCATGACAGAGCAAATGAGCCAAGCCATCAAGGCCGCCCGGCCAGACATCCCGCAAAGCTTGATCGATGCACTTCCCCATGAAATTGACGCTGTGATAGCTGCCAACCTCGACAGCTTCAAAGATGCCACGATTCCCCTGTACCACCGTTATTACAGTGGGCCAGAAATCAAAGAGCTGCTACGTTTCTACGCGAGCGACTTGGGCAAGAAAACGATTGCGGTTATGCCACAGATGATGCAAGAAAGCCTGGCGGTGGGGCGCGCGTGGGGCGAGTCTCTGGCGCCACAAATACAAGCCCGCTTGCGGGCTCGGTTTCAAAAGGCGGGTGTCAGCATTTGAGACGGAGTTGACCCCCGCTGGGCCTAGCCCTGCCTGCGCGCAGGCTTTTGCACATGCAAGAATTTGGTGAGCAATTCCCTTGGGGGGCACCAGGGTTTCGCCCCAGTACGCTTCGCTAGACGCTGTCTTTAAGCAAAGACCCCGGCCGTTTCCTGCATGCGGGCGGACACTTCACCCAAGTGGTGCAAGCTGTCGCCAAAGGTCATTTCGAGTTGGGTGAGCTTTTTGAAGTAATGGCTCACGATGTACTCCTCGGTCACGCCAATGCCGCCGTGCAGCTGCACCGCTTGCTGGCCCACAAAGCGCATGCTATTGCCCAGTTGGTACTTGGCCCGCGCCAAGGCTGCGCGCCGCTCAGCGGCGGGCGCATTGAGCTTGAGGCTGGCGTAGTAGCTCATAGAGCGGGCGAGTTCCAGTTGCATCTTCATATCCGCTGCGCGGTGGCGCAGTGCCTGAAAGCTGCTGATGGCCACGCCAAACTGCTTGCGTGTGTTCATGTACTCCGCCGTGATGGCCATGGTTTTATCCATGACACCTACGGCTTCGGCGCAAGTTGCGGCGATACCGATGTCCACCGCATGCTCCAGTGCCAGCTGCCCTTGGGTGGTGATCAAGGTAGCGGGTGCATTTTTGAACACGACTTCCGCCGCACGGCCCCCGTCTTGGGTGCCGTAGCCACGGGTGCTCACACCGCTGGACAAGCGCTCCACCAAGAACAAGCCCAGCACGCTGTTGACCTTGGCGGTCACCAAGAATGCATCGGCATGGTCCCCCACGGTCACTATGCTTTTTGTAGCGTTCAGCACATATCCACCGGGCGCTTGGTGGGCTTTTGCCTCGCAAGCGTCTAGCTGGTAGCGCGCTGCGCGCTCTTGGTGCGCGAGCACCACAAGTGCTTCACCACTGCTAATCTGGGGGAGCCAAGCGGCTTTGGTGCCTGCGTCTGCGTAGCCAGCGATCACCGCACCTGCGATGAGGGACTGCACCAAGGGCTCCAGCACAATGCCGCGCCCCAGCTCTTCCATCACCACCATCCCTTCTACGGGGCCCATGCCTAGGCCACCATCGGCCTCAGGCACATACAGGCCGCACAGGCCTAACTCGGCAAGCTCGGTAAAGGCCTCGCGTGAGAAGCCACCCGCGCGCTCAATGCTGCGGCGGCGATCAAAGGTGTAGCCTTTGTCCACCCACTTGCGCACGGCGTCGCGTAGTTGCTCTTGGTCGTCGGAAAAATCGAAATCCATGGTGTTTTCCTTTGTGTGCGTTAGCCCAGAACGACCTGGGAGACGATGTTGCGCTGCACCTCGTTGGAGCCGCCGTAGATCGTGGTTTTGCGCATATTGAAATAGGTAGACGCCAAAGGCGCACAGTGCACGCCACCGCCGGGAAAGCCTTGCAGCCCCGCACCTGCCGCTTGGTCGCCTTGCCAGCCAGCGTCCATCGCCTCATGGATCAAGGGCAGGGCAAACGGGCCTGCGGCCAGCATCATGAGCTCGCTGTAGCGCTGCTGAATCTCGCTACCGCGGATTTTCAAAAGACCTGCAATGTCCAGCGGGTTTTTGCCCGACTTTTCGGCTGCTAGCACCCGCAGCACCAACATCTCTAGTGCGATGACATCCACTTCAAGCTTGGCGATTTCGTCTCTGAAACGCAAGGCCGTAGCGCCGCCGGTGGCGGGGTCCCACACGCCTTCTTGCTTGGCAATGCGTTTGAGACGCTCTAGCTCGCGCTTGGCACGGTTCACGTCGGCAATGTTGGTGCGCTCATGGGCCAAGAGGTGCTTGGCGTAGTTCCAGCCCTTGTTTTCTTCACCAATCAGGTTTTCTACCGGCACTTCGACATTGTCAAAAAATACCTCGTTGACCTCGGCTTCACCGTCGAGCAAGACGATGGGGCGCACGCTCACCCCGGGGGACTTCATGTCGATCAACAAAAAGCTGATGCCGGTTTGTGGCTTGCCTTCAGTGCTGGTGCGCACCAGGCAAAAAATCCACTCGCCGTACTGGCCCAAGGTGGTCCAGGTTTTTTGGCCGTTGACAATGTATGTGTTGCCTTGGCGCTCAGCCCGCGTTTTGACCGACGCGAGGTCGGAGCCAGAGCCCGGCTCGCTATAGCCTTGGCTCCACCACACTTCACCACTGGCAATGCCGGGCAAAAAGCGCTGCTGTTGCTCCGCATTGCCAAACGCCATGATGACTGGTGCCACCATCACCGGGCCAAAGGGCACGACGCGTGGGGCGCCGGCCAAGGCGCACTCTTCTTCAAATAGATGTTTTTGCACGGCGTTCCAGCCCGGGCCGCCAAACTCTTTGGGCCAAGCGTGGCCTAGCCAGCCTTTTTTACCCAATATCTTGGCCCAGCCTTGCAAGTCGTCGCGGCTCAGGCGCAGCGCGTGGTGCACTTTGTGCGCAATGTCGGCGGGCAAGTTGGCACGCACCCACGTGCGTATCTCTTCGCGAAAACTCTGCTCTTCTGGCGTGAATGCCAAATCCATGTCTACGTCTCCTTAGTGGCAATTGCCGTGTTTTAGCACGGTCGTTCTTTTATTCCTGTCCGGGGGGCGACATACCCAACTCAGCACACAGCTTGGCCACGGTTTCCTGCAGCTTGGCGACCTGTGCTTCCAACGCTTCGATGCGTTCCACGGCGTTGCCGCCCAAGCCACTGCTGCGACTGACGGCGCCGCTAGCCAGTTGGGCTGCATCTACAGGGCCACACAGCAGGTGCGCCCACCGTTGCTCGCGTGCGCCAGGTGCACGGTCCAGCTTGATGACCAAGGGGCCGCCTTTCTCCGCAGAGCGCTCTTGCAGTTCATCTAAGAAGCCTTCTACCGAGGACACGTCGGCAAATTTGTACCAACGCTCGGCGTTCAAACGCAGTTCTGCGCTGGTCTGTGGGCCGCGCAGCATGAGCAGGCCCAGGAGCACGGCCGCTTGCTCAAACACCCCGACTCCACGTTGAAAGTTGTGTTCAAACTTGGCAGTGCGCCCGCCGCTGGTCTCGCGCACCAGATTGCGCTCTTTGAGCGTGGCAATGGCGCTGGCGATTTGGGCCTCGTCCAGTTCCATGTAGGGATCGCGGCTGCTTTTTTGGTTGCAACCCAACATCAGGGAGTTGAGCGAGAGCGGGTAGCTGTCAGGCACCGTGCGGGCTTTTTCCATGAGTGTGGCGATGACGCGGGCCTCAATGGGGGTGAGCACAAGGGGGGCGGGCGTGGGGCTGGAGGTGGTCAAGGTCATAATTCGCTCAGGTATGAAAAACATCGTTATTTTGATCTCAGGCGGCGGCTCCAATATGGCAGCCATGGTGAAAACTTCCGAGCGTGAGCGCTGGCAGAGCCGCTTTGGCGCGCGCATTGCCGCCGTGGTCAGCAATAAGGCCGATGCCAAAGGCCTGGTGTTTGCAAAAGAGCGGGGCATTGCCACCCATGTGTTGGACCACAAAGCCTTTCCCACCCGGGAGGCGTTTGACGATGCCTTGGCCGCACTGATTGACCCGTACAACACACCCTCACACCCGGTGCTGGTGGTGTTGGCGGGCTTTATGCGCATACTGACACCGGGCTTTGTGGAGCGCTATGCCGGGCGCTTGACCAATATTCACCCCTCACTCCTGCCTGCGTTTACCGGTTTGCATACCCACCAGCGCGCCATTGATGCGGGCTGCAAATACGCAGGCTGCACCGTGCACTTGGTGACTGGGGAGCTAGACCACGGCCCCATCTTGGAACAAGCGGTGGTGCCGGTGCTGCCAAACGATACGGCCGATACCTTGGCCGCACGCGTGCTCACCCAAGAGCATGTGATTTACCCACGCGCGATTGCGTCGTTGCTATCTAAATAGTAGCTGCTTGCGCTTATTGAATGAGCGCTAGTGGCATATTTGCCTCATTTTTTTGTGAGAGCGTACGCCACGCCCCCTACAGACTTGGCTGCAAGGGGGCCAATTGCAGCGGACCTGCAGCTTAGGCTCTGGCGTTCAAGAGGCTACTGCTAGTCGACGAGATACCTGCTGCAATTTGCTGGTAAATCTGTTGGGCGAGTTTCGCTACGTCCACGTAGTTGTCTGACTTTGCGGCGGTTTTGCTGGTCGTTGCGCCGTGGGTTGCGCTGCTATCTGAGTCGCTGTCCGTCTGCGCGCTGTTGGATGCACTGCTAGCTGCGCTAGATCCAGTCGCTGCCGATGCAGCAGCGTCTTTGATGGCACCGACCAGTCGCTCCAGTTCAGACACCGTGCCGTCTTGGTTGGTGTCCAGCTTGTCGTAGGTTTTGCTGGCGGAGTCTGATTTGGCGGCACCACCGGGGCCGCCCGGCCCACCGCCAGGTGGCGGGCCATCTGGGTGGTCGGCCTTGCCTGCACCGTGGGGCGCGTGTTGGGGCTTGCCCGCCTCAAATTCGCTTTGGCTGATCTTGCTGTCGCCGTCGGTATCCAGCTTGGCAAACATATCGTCGGCACTGGGGCCGCCGTCCTTGCCGCCGTTTGGTTTGACCTTGTCGCCAAAGGCGCTGAGTTCTGTCTTGTCGATGGAGCCATCGCCATTGGTGTCTATCTTGGCAAACAAGTCATCCTGCTTGCCGTCACTGCCACCAGTGGTTTGGCGGCTTTGGGCAAAGTCCACCGTGCTGGGGGGCGGCATCAGCGCTTGCATGCCTTGGCCCAGCTCGTCGCCGCTCAAGCTGCCGTCGCCATTGCTGTCCATTTTTGTAAAGGTCTGGGCGGTGTCTCCAGACAAGTTCATGCCTGTCTTTTGGCTGACCTCACTCAGCAGGGTTTGCAGCTCTGCTGGCTCAACACCGCCGCTGCCGTCGGTATCTACTTTGGCAAACATTTTGGTTTGCATCTGGCTGCGTTGGGCCTTTATGGCGGCCCATGGATCGTTGGCACTGTTGCCGCTGACCCCATTGATGGTGCTCATGCTCGTTTCCTTTCAAGGTGGGTGATGAATGTCACCCTTGGCCCATGCGGCATAAGGCGACGTGTCCATTCTTGAAGGGCAACGTAACGCTGGTTTGTCTGCTTTGTACCAAGCCCGATACAAAGCCCGAACTAAAGCGCAATAAAAGGGGGAAAAGCAGCCGTATTTCCAAGCGAGGGCACGGTGCGGGCAACCCTAGACTCAGTTCCATGCCAAAGCCTTGCCATGACGCCACCCACCCACATCCTCATTGTTGACGACGACGCAGACATCACGTCGCTGCTGAGCGACTACTTGGCGCGCTTTAACTTCGTTACCCACACTGCGCACGACAGCCATGCCATGTGGGAGCAACTGGCCTTGCACAACATGGATTTGGTGGTGCTGGACGTGATGCTCCCAGGGGTGGACGGCTTGGAGCTATCGCGCCAAATTCGCCAGCGCTCCGCTCTGCCAGTCATCATGCTCACTGCACGCTCCAGCACGTATGACCGCATCATGGGCTTGGAAAATGGTGCCGACGACTATGTGAGCAAACCCTTTGAGCCACGCGAGCTGGTCGCGCGCATTCACACCGTGCTGCGCCGGGCGTCAGGCGCGCAAGACGGCACCAGTGCGACCAACCCCGCACGCAGCGATGTGGTGTGTTTTGATGGATGGGAGCTGCACCGGGATGACAGGTGTTTGCGCTCCCCCACGGGGCTGGTGGTGGCGCTGTCCAATGCGGAGTTCCGCTTGCTGAACACGTTTTTGCAAACGCCACGGCGCTTGTTCAGCCGTGACCAACTCATGGAGCAAGCCCGGGGCCGCGCCATGGATGCGTTTGAGCGCAGCATCGACTTGCTGGTCTCTCGCTTGCGCCAAAAACTGGCCGATGGTCCTGAGGAGTCCCACATGATCAAAACCGTGCGTGGCGCGGGCTATATGTTCAACGTGCAGTCGGTGCAAGGGCGTTCGCTATGGCGCACATGAGCACACCGGTGTGGCACGCCCCAGACCGCGCGGCGCCGCGCAGTCGCACCGCCGTCAGTGCACTGTGGCGGCGTTGCCTGGGTGTGTTGGTGCCGCAAAGCCTGTTTGGCCGCCTGGCCCTTTTACTCATGGTGGCGGTGATCAGCAGCCATGTGCTGGCGCTGACACTGGTGTTTGAGCTGATGCCTAGGCCCTTGGGTCCGCCGCCCGTGATGTTGCCTGTTCCTGTGGCGGGAGTGGCGGATATGGCGATGCCTCCATCGCCAAACGGGTCACCTCCGTGGGCTCAAGCAGGGCACCCACCGCCACCGCCAGGTTTGCAGATGGGTTTGCTGCTAGACATTGGCATACGCCTAGGCGCTTTGATGTTGGCCGCCTGGGTGGGGGCACGTTGGCTATCGCAGCCTATACGCAGCTTGGCGGGTGCTGCGCAGGAGTTGGGGCACAACATTTACCGAGCGCCCTTGCCCGAACAAGGCCCCAAAGAGTGCGTGGAAGCCACGCGCGTGTTCAACCACATGCAGCTGCGCATTTGTGAGCAACTAGCGCAGCGCGACCAGTTTGTGGCGGCGGTGTCGCATGACCTGCGCACTCCGCTCACACGGCTGGCCCTGCGCGCACAGGGCTTGCGCAGCAGCCAAGAGCGCGAGCGCTTTGGCCAAGACATTGCCGAGATGGATGACATGATCCGCACCACGCTCGACTATTTGCGCGGTGCAGCCGACGCCGAAGCCCGCGTGCTGCTTGACATGGACTCCTTGGTCCGCAGCATTGCGCACGATTGCCAAGACTGCGGGCAAGACGTGCAGCTGCTGCCCAGCGTATCGGTCACGCCCATGCGGGTCCAGCCCTCTGCCATGCGCCGCTGCATCAGCAATGTGGTGGAAAACGCGGTGCGTTACGGCCAGCGTGCCCGCATCGGCATGGAGGAGCAGAGCGGCGTGTTGCGCATCACCGTGCGCGATGACGGCCCCGGCATCCCAGAAACAGAGCAGGAGCGCGTGCTGGCGCCGTTTTATCGGCTAGAGGGTTCACGCAACCGCAACAGCGGCGGCGTGGGGCTTGGGCTTGCCACCACCCATGATGTGGCGCGCAGGCATGGAGGCACCATCGTGCTGCGCAATCACCCGGATGGGGGCTTGGCTGCATGTATCACCCTGCCTTATACGGCTGCGCCTTGATGGTGCTGGGTGGTAATGTTGCTATTGTTTAAATAGCTGCTTGCGCAATGTCTATGAGCGCTAGTGGCCAAATTACTCAGTAACTTTTGTGAAGCGCGGTTGCACTACCCCGTCAATGTTGACCATTTCTTCAAACATGGCCGCCGGGCGCACCCACAGGCCATGGTCGCCATACAGGGCACGGTACAAGGTCATGGGCTCCAGCGTTTCGCTGTGGCGCACAGTGTCTATCACTTCGTAACGCATGCCTTTGTAATGGCGGTACAAGCCGGGCGGTGTGCGGATTAGCGTTGGGAGAATTTCGTCACTCATGGGACAATCCTAGCTTATGCATCCAAAAGCCCTGTTAGAAGCCTGTTCCGAGTTGGTCAGGCTGACTTTAAAATTCGACCACCCCGCCGACGCCATTGTGTCGCGCTTTTTCCGTGACCACCGAGGCCTTGGGCCGCGCGAACGTGCCACCATGGCCGAAACGGTGTACACCGTTTTGCGCAAAAAGCAGCTGTTCGACCACTTGGCGCCCTCGGGCAGCGGACCCAAAGAACGTCGAATGGCCATTCTGGGCTTTTACGGCCCTGATGACTTTTTGCGCAGCGCCCTGACCGACCAAGAGAAAAACTGGCTGGACGCCTGCCAAAAGGTAGACCCTAAAGACCTGATGGAGCGCCATCGCCACAACTTGCCAGAGTGGTTGGTGCAGCCGTTGAAAGACCAGCTAGGTGCCGAATTTTGGCCCTTGGTCGAGAGCTTTAACCAAGGCGCTGGACTGGATTTGCGCGTGAACGACTTCAAAGCCAAGCGCGCGGATGTTCAAAAAAGTTTGGCAGCCCTCGGTATCAAGGCGGTGCCCACGCCGTATTCCCCTTGGGGCTTGCGCATTGCAGGCAAGCCCGCTCTGAACAAAACCGAAGCCTTTATGCGCGGCGAGTTTGAAGTGCAAGACGAAGGCTCCCAGCTTTTGGCGATGCTGTTGGACGCCAAGCGCAGTGAGATGGTCGTGGACTTTTGCGCTGGCGCGGGCGGTAAAACGCTGGCGATTGGTGCCGCGATGCGCAGCACTGGGCGCTTGTACGCGTTTGATACGTCTGCCGGCCGTCTGGATTCGTTCAAGCCCCGCCAAGCGCGCAGCGGCTTGTCCAATGTGCACCCTGCGGCCATCGCCCACGAGCGTGATGACCGTGTGAAACGCCTCTCCGGAAAAATTGACCGCGTGTTGGTGGACGCACCCTGCACCGGCATGGGCACCTTGCGCCGCAACCCTGATCTCAAGTGGCGTCAAAGCTTGGAAGGTGTTGCGGAAATGGCTGCGAAGCAAACTGCCATTTTGCAAAGCGCTTCCAAAATGCTCAAATCCGGTGGGCGCTTGGTCTACGCCACCTGCAGTGTCTTGCCGCAAGAAAACGAAGACATTGCCAAAGCGTTTTCTGAAGCCAACCCGGACTTTGTGGCACTGCCGGTGGGGCAAGTTTTGACTGAGCTGAAAGTCGAAAACGCAGCCACCTTGTGTGCGGGGGGCGAAGACGGCCAAGCCTATTTGCGCTTGTGGCCGCACCGCCATGCCACCGACGGCTTTTTCGCAGCGGTGTGGCAAAAGAAGTAAACCCTAAAATCGTGGGCTAAGCACCAAGCGGCTAGGCAGCCATTGGGATGACAACACAACTAAATCTCGTTGAGAGTGTGAGCAGACTATGCAGATGACGGACTGGGCAATTGTGAATGCAGCCATTGAATGGTTTGCACATGGTATGTGGGACTTGGCGTGGTGGCAAATCATTGCCTTTACCTTGGTACTCACCCACATCACCATGATCAGCGTGACCGTGTTTTTACACCGTCACCAAGCGCACCGATCTTTGGATTTACATCCCATTGCTTCTCACTTTTTCCGATTTTGGTTGTGGTTGACGACAGGCCAAGTCACCAAAGAATGGGCTGCGATCCACCGCAAGCACCACGCCAAGTGTGAGCAAGCCGAAGACCCACATAGCCCGCATGTGCACGGCATCAAAAAGGTATTGCTGCAAGGAGCGGAGCTGTACCGCACGGAGTCTAAGAACCAAGATACCTTGGCGCGTTTTGGCCATGGCACGCCCAACGACTGGATCGAAAAAAACCTGTACACCCGCTTTTCTTGGCAAGGCGTGGGGCTCATGCTCATCATTGACCTGACATTGTTTGGCGCTGCAGGTTTAAGCGTGTGGGCGGTACAAATGGCGTGGACGCCCATCATGGCGGCAGGCATCATCAATGGTGCGGCGCACTATTGGGGCTACCGCAACTTTGAAGCGCCTGACGCCAGCACCAATATCTCGCCCTGGGGCATTTTGATTGCCGGTGAAGAGTTGCACAACAACCACCACACTTACCCCACATCTGCCAAGCTATCGGTCAAGCCGTATGAGTTTGACATTGGCTGGATGTACATCAGTCTTATGCAAATGGTCGGCCTTGCCACCGTCAAAAAGACGCCGCCCAAAGCCGCGTTTGGAAGTATTCGCCGCGTAGCCGACGAAAAGACCCTAGAAGCCTTGATTGCCAACCGCTACGAAATCATGGCAACCTATGCCAAGGGCGTGCGTGAGGCGGCGCATACCGAGTTTGAAGCCATGAAGCTACGCAGTGCCGACGCTGCTGTGATCAAGGCAGCCAAGCGTTGGATGCACCGCGACACTGAAAAGGTACCGGCAACGGTTGTCGCGTATTTGGCTAAGGCCAGGGCGGCTTCCCCGGTGTTGGACAAAATGGTGACCATGCGCGAAGAATTGCGCCAAATGTGGCTCAACACCAGCGTTTCCCGCGAACAACTCGCCCATGAGCTTCAAGCCTGGTGCCACCGCGCGGAAGAAAGTGGCATCTCAGCGTTGCGCGACTTTTCCTTGCGTTTGCGGGCGGCACGGGTTTAAGTGCAGTTTTGGCGTACTTGTAAAACCCGCCTTGTGCGGGTTTTTTTATTGCCGCGATTTCCGTCGACACAAAGGGGTTTCCCTTTTGTTGCACGGTGGCTTGGGCGCTTTGCCCCGTACGTGTCCCCCGGCCCTGCGGGCCTCCTCCTTTACCTTCCGGTGCAAAACACCCAAGCCACCTGGAGAGCGCTAGGGTGAGCGCAGTGTCTTAGACACGTGTTGGGCGCGGTTAGGTCCGGCGGAGGGGCGGGAATGTGCGTTGTGCGGAGGTAAAGGAGGAGGGCGAAGCCCGGGGGACACGAAGCACAATGTGCGTTCCCGTCCATCCGCCCGCGCAAAGAGCCATCTCCAAGAACATGTAGGCAATAAAAAACCCGCACTAGGCGGGTTTTTTAAAGTCGTGAGGCTTGAATTACTTCAGCTTCATTTCTTTGTATTCCACATGCTTGCGAGCCACTGGATCAAATTTCTTGATCAGCATTTTCTCGGGCATGGTTTTCTTGTTCTTGTCAGTCGTGTAGAAGTGACCGGTGCCAGCAGTAGATGCCAGCTTGATTTTTTCGCGTCCGCCTTTGGTTGCCATGGTGCTACTCCTTAAGCTTGGCCACGTGCACGCAGGTCTGCGAGCACAGAATCAATACCGTTCTTGTCGATCAGACGCAAGCCGGCGTTAGAAATACGCAGGCGAACCCAGCGGTTTTCAGACTCGACCCAGAAACGGCGGTATTGCAGGTTCGGCAGGAACCGGCGCTTGGTTTTGTTGTTGGCGTGGGAAACATTGTTTCCGACCATGGGGCCTTTGCCCGTGACTTCACATACGCGTGCCATGAGGACACTCCGATACATTATTAACGGCCCTTGCACTTTGCCGCACAGCGCTTGATGCCAAGCTGCGCAGCCTTCGCTCAGGCCTCACCTCGCCATTAGAAAAGGGTGGCGGTAACCCCATGCTGCGCCTAAAACCGAGATGGCCTAGTTCAGCAAAGCCTGCGATTATAACTAATTTGTAGCAAATCCCAGCCCTTTAGGCTTCTTGATCCAAAAAGCGTTGCGCATCCAATGCAGCCATGCAACCCGTGCCTGCGCTGGTGATGGCTTGGCGGTACACATGGTCTTGCACGTCACCGGCCGCAAAAACGCCAGGCACCGAGGTTTGTGTCGCAAAACCCTTGTTGCCGCCTTGGGTCACGATGTAGCCCCCCGCCATTTCCAGTTGCCCTTGGAACAACTCTGTATTGGGCGCATGGCCAATGGCGATAAAGCAGCCTTGCAGGGCAATATCTTCGGTGGTGTTGTCGTGCACGCTTTTGACACGAATGCCAGTGACGCCAGACGCGTCACCCAGTACTTCATCCAAGGTGCGGAAGGTTTTGAGCTCAATCTTGCCTGCGGCGACCTTCTCCATCAGCTTGTCAATCAAGATGGGTTCTGCCTTGAACTTGTCGCGGCGGTGCACCAAAATGACCTTGCTGGCGATGTTGGACAGGTACAGCGCTTCTTCTACCGCTGTATTGCCGCCGCCCACCACGCAGCACACTTGGTCGCGGTAGAAAAAGCCGTCACAGGTCGCACAGCCCGACACGCCGCGCCCCATAAATGCGGTCTCGGAAGGCAAGCCCAGGTATTTGGCAGATGCTCCGGTAGCCACGATCAGCGCGTCACAGGTGTAGCTGTCGGTGTCACCCTTGAGGGTAAAGGGCCGCTTGCTGAGGTCTACGGCGTTGATATGGTCAAACAGCACCTTGGTGTTGAAACGCTCTGCATGCTCCAAAAAACGCTGCATCAACTCAGGGCCTTGCACCCCATGGACATCTGCAGGCCAGTTGTCGACTTCCGTGGTGGTCATCAATTGCCCGCCCTGGGCCATGCCGGTCACCAGCACGGGGTTCAAGTTGGCGCGTGCTGCGTAGACCGCGGCGGTGTAGCCTGCAGGGCCAGAGCCCAAAATCAGGACCTTGGCGTGTTTGGATTCAGACATGGAGCAAGCCTTTGTAAACGAACGAACAATTCAAGAAATAAAAACGGACACAATGCAGCTTGAGCCAGCGGGGGCGATTTCAAGTCCAAGGGCTTGGCTTGTCGGTAAACTGCGCTGCGCACGAACCCGTTTATTGTAAGAAAACCTCCCTGACTCATCTCTGGGGCCAACGAATGTCAATGCTGAGTAACCTGGATTTAATCCGCCGTGTCCCCTTGTTCGCTACGCTGACGACCGAGCAAGCCGGGTTTTTGGCTGGTGCGGTGGTCAAGCGCCGGTACAAGCGAGGCGAGAACGTGGTGGAGCAGGGCAAGGTGAGCGATTCGCTGTACATACTGCTAGCAGGCCGGGCCCGGGTGGTCATGGCCGACAACCAAGGCAAAGAAGTGATCTTGGCCACCCTGCGTGTGGGTGACTGCATTGGCGAGATGAGTCTGATTGATGACGAACCGCACAGCGCCAGCGTGGTCGCCGAGTTGCAAAGTGATGTTTTGATTCTCGCGCGTGACGCGTTCTCCCGCTGTTTGGCGGCCAACTTCGCCATCAATGACGCCATCATGCGCAGCCTGGTGCAGCGCTTGCGAAGCGCCGGGCAAAAAATTGCCTCCTTAGCTCTGCTCGATGTCCATGCGCGGGTGGCCAATTTGCTGCTGGACGCAGCTGTAGTGACTGACGCCAGTGGGGCGCGTCTCACGCCTGACAAAATTACCCGCCAAGATATCGCCAAGTCGGTAGGCGCATCGCGAGAAATGGTCAGCCGCGTCATGAAGTCGTTTGAAGAACAAGGCTTCATTCACACGCTTGACACCGGGGCCCTGCGGGTGGTGGAGCGTCGCTCCAGGCCCCGATAAAGCGACGGCGCAAGCGCCTCTGCTTAGATTTGAATTCTTACGCCTATCGCCGACGCCGTATGGCATGAAGGCTGCCTTTGCAACATGACTTACTCGCTACACACCCTACATAGTCCGCCGACCCCCGTTCGCAAAGCGCAAACCGGGTTGGGCCGCTTCGCCACTGAGGTCGGAATTGTCCTAGGCGCTGTGCTCTTGTTGGCTTGGCTCGTCGCTTTGCTGAGCTACTCCCCGCACGATGCAGCATGGTCCACCACGGGCTCCGGCTTGCCATTGGCCAACCGCCTTGGGCGTTTTGGGGCCTATGTGGCGGATACCAGCTACTTTTGGTTGGGGTTCTCCGTGTGGTGGTGTGTGGCAGTGTGCATACGCCTGTGGTTGTCTTTGTTGGCCCAGCGGCTGCGCGGTGATGCCTTGGGGCCAGAGCCTGCCGATGTGCGCATTTGGAACACCAAAACAGCGTTTTGGATAGGCTGCGTATTGCTGATCTATGCCAGTACCTCCTTGGAGTGGTCACGCTTGTACAGCTGGGAAGCTCGTTTGCCAGGGCACAGTGGTGGTGCGCTGGGCTACCTCACGGGCAGCCAGAGCGTGCATTGGTTGGGCTTTGGCTGGTCTGGCTTGGTCGCCATCCTGCTGGGAGTCGTTGGAGCAGGCTTGGCATTTGGGTTTTCTTGGATGCACGTCGCTGAGCGCATTGGCGGCTGGGTGGACCGCAGACTGGAGTCTTACCGCGAGAAACGTGAAATGGCGCAAGACCTGCAGCTAGGGCAATTGGCTGCGCGGGAGCGTGAAGTGGTGCTGGTCGATGATTTTGCGGACACCGAAGGGGACCCTGACCACGAACCTCTTGCACCTGTGGCGCAGCCCCGGGTGAAGGCGCGCAAGGCGGAGCCTCAGCCCACGCCGGTGGTCATAGAGCCTGCGTTGGCCGAGCCCACGGTCATGAGCACACGGGTCGCCAAAGAGCGGCAAAAGCCCCTGTTTACCGAAATGCCAGACAGCAAGCTGCCCCAAGTGGCTTTGCTTGACGCCGTGCAACTGCGCCAAGAAACCGTGGCGCCTGAAACGCTGGAAATGACCAGCCGCATGATTGAGAAAAAGCTCAAAGACTTTGGCGTAGAAGTGCGCGTGGTCTTGGCGTCTCCAGGCCCGGTGATTACGCGCTACGAGATCGAGCCCGCCACCGGCGTCAAAGGCTCGCAAATTGTGGGTTTGGCCAAAGACTTGGCGCGCTCCTTGAGCTTGGTCTCCATCCGCGTGGTGGAAACCATTCCGGGCAAAAACTATATGGCGCTGGAGCTGCCCAACGCCAAGCGCCAGTCCATTACCCTGTCCGAAATTTTGGGCTCGCAGATTTACCACGAAGCCAAGTCCTTGCTCACCATGGGCTTGGGCAAAGACATCATTGGCAACCCCGTGGTGGCTGACCTTGCCAAGATGCCCCACGTGCTGGTGGCCGGCACCACGGGCTCAGGTAAGTCCGTGGGTATCAATGCCATGATCTTGAGCATTTTGTACAAGGCAGAAGCACGCGATGTGCGCCTGCTCATGATCGACCCCAAGATGTTGGAAATGTCGGTGTACGAGGGCATTCCGCATCTTTTGGCACCGGTGGTCACCGATATGCGCCAAGCCGCGCACGGGCTGAACTGGTGCGTGGCCGAGATGGAGCGGCGCTACAAGCTGCTCAGCAAAATGGGCGTGCGCAATTTGGCGGGCTACAACGCCAAGATTGACGACGCCGCTGCGCGCGAAGAATTCATCTACAACCCCTTTAGCCTCACGCCCGAAACGCCTGAGCCGCTGCAGCGCTTGCCGCACATCGTGGTGGTGATTGACGAGCTGGCCGACTTGATGATGGTGGTGGGCAAAAAGATTGAAGAGCTGATTGCCCGCTTGGCCCAAAAAGCCCGCGCCGCCGGTATTCACCTGATCTTGGCCACCCAGCGCCCCAGTGTGGACGTGATTACCGGTTTGATCAAAGCCAACATCCCGACCCGCATCTCATTCAAAGTCAGCAGCAAGATCGACAGCCGCACCATTCTTGACCAAATGGGCGCCGAAGCCTTGCTGGGCCTGGGTGACATGCTCTACATGCCCGGCAGTGGCATGCCCACGCGGGTGCACGGCGCCTTTGTCAGTGATGAAGAAGTCCACCGTGTGGTGAGCTACCTTAAAACCCAGGGCGAGCCTGATTACGTGGAAGGCGTATTGGAAGGCGGCACCGTGGACGGAGAAGACGGTGAGGCCGGCGAAAAAGGTGGCGGCAGTGGCGAGAAAGACCCCATGTACGACCAAGCGGTGGAAGTGGTGCTCAAAAACCGCAAAGCCAGCATCTCGCTGGTGCAGCGCCATTTGAAAATTGGCTATAACCGGGCAGCCCGTTTGGTGGAAGAGATGGAAAACGCAGGCTTGGTCAGCGCCATGAGCGGCAGCGGCCAGCGCGAAATTTTGGTGCCAGCGCGCGCCGAGTAAAGGGATTCAGTGAACACTAGATCGGGAAAACTGATTGCTACGCTTTTCGTAGCTGCTTGCGCTCTATCCACGGGCGCAGCGGGCGCTTCTGGCCTTGATGGGCTGGAGGCCTTCTTGAAGACTGCCAAAACGGGCCGTGCTGACTTCACGCAGCTAGTGACGTCTCCGCCCAAAGACGGGCAAGCACCACGCGCCAAAACCTCGTCAGGCACCTTTGAGTTTGCGCGGCCTAGCCGCTTTCGCTTTGTCTACAAAAAGCCGTTTGAGCAAACCATCGTGGCCGACGGCCAAACCCTGTGGCTCTACGACATAGATCTGAACCAGGTCACCGCCCGCAAACAATCGCAAGTGCTGGGCGCAAGCCCCGCTGCGCTCATAGCCTCTGCGCCCGATCTGCGGGCCTTGCAGGCCGATTTCGCCTTAGCAGCCGCACCGGATAAGGACGGCTTGGAATGGGTACTCGCCACCCCCAAGTCCAAAGACAGCCAACTGCAAACCGTGCGCGTGGGGTTCAAAGGCAATGACCTGGCCGTACTCGAAATTCTGGACAGCTTCGGCCAACAATCCGTCATGCGCTTTAGCAGCTACCAAGCTAATGCCACGCTAGACGCCGCCACCTTTCAGTTCAAGCCCCCGGCTGGGGCGGATGTGGTTCGGCAGTAGGTGCAGAGGTGATGGTGGCAAGCGCTTAAAGAAAAACTCTGCTGTGAATCTGGCGAACGACAGCTTGCAGGCGGACCATCTGAATTCCTGTCAGCGGTCGCTCCCAGACTTCAAGTTTGCAGCGATACCAGTCCTTCGCGATGACGGAATGAACTGAAGGACTAGGCCATCTTCGGACGGCTGGCAATGGCTGCTATGGGGTGAGCATTTGATAGACCCGGCTTTCGGCGGCAGGCTCCAACTGCTGGAGCTGTCCGTCGTAAATTTCTCGCTATCGTGCCATTTCAATTGCTAACTCATCGATTGACTGCAGGGTTTCGCGACTTTTTAGTCAAGGCTTTTCATGGGGCTCGTGTCGAAACCCAAATGGAATCAATGTCTTATCGCCGCGCCGTTGGCTTTGTTCATGAGCAGGTTTGCAGGGTTCGGCTCCATTTTCATGGGCAAGCCAACCGTCTGACGTCCGGAAAATAGGATATAAATCAAGGACTTAAAGAATACACGGGAGGGAAAAATGGCTCAAGGCGACCTTGTCCATAAGACGTTTTTTACTTCTAAATCACGTTGGGCATCGAAAGCATCAATGGATGCTCTACCACGCGCATATTGGGTAGAGACGACTCTCATCGCGCTTCAACCAAATTCCACGACGCTATGCCACTGATAAACATTCGTCTTGCACGCCGAGACGTGCCAACCTCTGCGCAACAAAAGGCGCAACTTATCGCCGGTGTCACTGAGCTCATGCACAAGGTTCTCGCGAAGCGGCCAGAGAGCGTTGTGGTGATCATTGATGAAGTCGATCCCGAGAACTGGGGTGAGGGCGGGGAGCCGGTCACGGCCATTCGCAAGCGTCGTCAGGCGAGTACCTCTGGGGGAGGCTGTGAATGAGTCTTCGCGGCACTGGTGGTCGCTACGGGGCCGCAACTTCGTCGATGCCCAACCAGTTGTTCCAGCCGACGGCCTCCGGCCTCGGCTTTACGCCAACGTTGAACCGCATCAAGGGTTCGCCAGAACAGTTGTTTCTCATCTAGTTCAAAACTGCAATCACAACTTCCTTGATTGGTCCGCTATCGGGCATTGAATTCGATGGGCTAGAAGTCGGCGTTGGGTCCATTGCTTGAGTGGTCCCATAATTTGCGACCGACCGCTTCTAGCCCATATTGCTGGTGCTCGCTTTGACGAAGTCCTAACCATTAAGCTGCCGTCTATCACTGACTGGCAATGACTGCATTGAAGCAGGCAAATCGTAGACTGCACCCCCCTGCACCCCCCCCCGCAATCGTCGTCTGAATATTCTCCCCCGTGTCCAAGTCGTCGGGCAGGTCGTCGATTTGCCGCGCTTCCATGAACTGTTGGGCGTAGCGCAGGTAGACGCCTTGTTGCACAAACACGTGGAAGAGGTCGGCATCGCTGTGGCCGTGATGTCGCGCAAGCTGCACCCCTGCATGCGCCACAATATTGCCCAATGAACGCTACCGCTGCCCATACCCCCAAACACCAGCCTTTGGCTGAACGCCTGCGCCCCAAAACCCTGGGCGAGGTGATTGGTCAGCAGCACTTGTTGGGTGAGGGCATGGCTCTGCGGCTGGCGTTTGAGTCGGGGCAGCCCCACAGCTGCATTTTGTGGGGCCCTCCGGGTACGGGCAAGACCACAATTGCGCGGCTCATGGCCAACGCCTTTGATGCGCAGTTTTTAACCATTAGCGCGGTGCTGGGCGGTGTAAAAGAAATTCGCGAAGCGGTAGACCTGGCCCAAACGGCGCGCGATGGGTTGGAGCAGCGCCACACCATCGTGTTTGTGGACGAGGTGCACCGCTTCAACAAAAGCCAGCAAGACGCGTTTTTGCCGCATGTGGAAAGCGGCTTGTTCACCTTCATTGGCGCCACCACCGAAAACCCCTCGTTCGAGGTGAACTCCGCCTTGCTTTCACGCGCGGCGGTGTACGTGCTGCAGCCTTTGGGGGAAGAAGATTTAAAGCAAATCGTAGCCAAGGCCCTTGCAGAATCTGCGCAACCAGCTATAGAAAGCGTAGCGGTGGATCGGCTGATTGCCTACGCTGATGGTGACGCCCGCCGCCTGCTCAACACCTTGGAAACCCTGGCCGTAGCTGCGGCCCAAGAGAAGGTGAGCGAGATCACCGACGTCTGGTTGCTCAAGGTGCTGGGCGAGCGCATGCGCCGCTACGACAAAGGTGGCGAGCAGTTTTACGACACCATCTCGGCCCTGCACAAAAGCGTGCGCGGGAGCGACCCCGACGCCGCCCTGTACTGGCTGCTGCGCATGCTAGATGGCGGGGCAGAGCCGCGCTACATGGCGCGCCGCCTGATTCGCATGGCCACCGAAGACATTGGGCTGGCCGACCCGCGCGCCCTGCGCTTGGCGCTGGACGCGGCCGAGGTGTACGAGCGCTTGGGCTCGCCCGAGGGTGAGTTGGCGCTGGCCGAGTGCGTGGTGTACTTGGCCATCGCGCCCAAGTCCAACGCCGTGTACAAAGCGTTTAACGAGGCCAAGGCCTTCATCAAAAAAGACGGCACGCGCCCGGTGCCCATGCACCTGCGCAACGCTCCCACCAAGCTCATGAAGCAGCTGGACTACGGCAAAAACTACCGCTATGCCCACGACGAAGCCGACGGCTACGCCGCGGGCGAAAACTACCTGCCCGATGGCATGCCCCCGCCCGGCTTCTACCGCCCTGTGGAGCGTGGCTTGGAAATCCGCATTGCCGAAAAAATGCGCCAACTGCGCGAAGCCGATGCACAAGCTAAGGCAGCAGGCCAAGGGTGAGCCAAACATCTATGGATTTTGATGAAAAAGTGCTTTCTGCGCCCATGGATATTGCGCAAGCAGCTATGAAATTTGTAGTATCTGCCTTGCGCAGTGTTTTGGCTTGGGTTGAATGAAGAACTGCTTGTGATGCAACTAGAGACCATCAGCCTGTCCAACCTGGACCATGTGGCTGCCATCCACGCCGCCAGCTGGCGCTCTGCTTACCGAGGCATTTTGCAAGACGCTTTTTTGGATGCTGACTTAGTTGCCAACCGCCAAGCCTTGTGGACCAAGCGCCTTACGCCCAACCGCGCTGATCAGTTTGGCTATCTGGCCTTTGATCCTGTCCACAACAAGGCCCTCGGCTTTGTCTATGCCTACGCAGGGGCGGACCCGCAGTGGGGCACGCTGGCGGATAACCTGCATGTCATGCCCGAATGCAAAGGCCAAGGCATTGGCCGCAGTTTGCTGAAAGCCATTGCGCATCACTGCCAAGCCGCCAACCCAAGCCAAGGCCTGTACCTGTGGGTGTACGAGCGCAACACCGCCGCCCAGCAGTTCTATGCCGCACTTGGCGGACAGCGCGGCGAACGCATCGAAGTCACTGTGGCCGGTGGCGGCACCGCGCCCGAGTGGCGCTACAGCTGGGCCTCACCGGCTGTTTTGCTGGAGCGTTTGGGCTAAGCATGAACATGAATGTGAATCCAATGACCGGCTATCAAACGCCCACGCTAGAAACCGAACGCCTGTGGTTCCGAGAGTTGCGTCTATCCGATGCGCAAGACATGTTTGCGCTGGACTCCGATCCAGACGTAGTGCGGTATGCAGGCGACGCGCCGCTTACCCACATCGACCAAGCGCGCGAGCGTATTGAAGGCATCCAGCAGCAGTACCGCGCGTTGGGGCTTGGGCGTTGGGCCGCCATTCGCAAAGACACCCAAGAGTTCATGGGCTGGGCGGGGCTGATGTACATCCAAGCCATCAATGGGCGCACCGACGTGTACGACCTGGGCTACCGCTTCTTGCCAAAGCACTGGGGGCAAGGTTTTGCGACAGAGGCAGCCAGTGCTTTCATCACCCACGGCTTTGATGTCATGCACCTCCAACGCATCAGCGCCTATGCCGATGTGAGGCACACGGCCTCGCGACACGTGCTGGAAAAATGTGGGCTTGCGCTGACGAACACCTTTATGGATGACGGCGATGTTTGCGCTTGGTACGTGATCGACCACGCCACGTGGACGCGCAATCGCAACCCCTGATACGGCCGCTGCCTTAGTCGCCTAGCAAAACCGTATCCATCTGCAGTTTGCGCAAGCCTTCGGGCATGGTGAGCGTGGCACGGTCCTATTGCTCTAGGGCGCGCAAGACGCTGTTTCAAGCCACAGGCAGGCTGCCTGCGTGCTTGACCTCTTTGAGTGAGAAGCTGGTGGATATTTCTTTGACCCCCGGCAAGCTGCCGATTTTGGAGCGCACCAAGAGCGAAAACGCCTCCAGGTCAGGGGCAATGGCTTCGATCAAATAGTCGTATCTGCCGGAGAGGTTGTGGCAGGCCAGCACTTGGGGCAGTGCCACCACTTCGCGCTCAAACGCGGCCACCACCTCGGGGGTGTGGTTGTTCATTTGCAGTTGCACAAAGCCGGTGACCCCATAGCCCAGTTTCTTGCGGCTCAGGCGTGCGTGGTAGCCCTCAATCACGCCTGCGTCTTCTAGCTGGCGCACCCGGCGCCAGCAGGGGGAGGGCGAGAGTGCCACCTTGGTGGCCAGCTCGGCCACGGTTTGGCGTGCGTCTTGTTGCAGGGCTTGCAGGAGTTGGCGGTCGGTGGTGTCGAGTGGGGAGGTTTCCATGGGTAAATATTACCAACATTAATTCAATATTGGAATATTTATCTATTTTTTAGGGGAAATGGGTACGTAATAGCCAAAATTTACCCAAGCACTTGGACAACAATTTTCAGCAGTTCATCCCATAAAAAAACCCTGAAAGAAGACCATGAGCGAGACACACCACAAAGGCTTTAGCACCCGCGCCATCCACTTTGGCTACAACCCAGCCGACCACCAAGGCGCGTTGGTGCCGCCCATCCACACCTCCGCCACGTTTGCGTTCCCCGACGTGGCTTACGGTGGGCGCTGCTTTGCGGGTACTGAGCCAGGGTACTTTTACACCCGCATTGCCAACCCGACCTTGGCGTTGTTGGAAGGCCGCTTGGCCAGCCTGGAAGAAGGCGCTGGCGCTGTGGTGTTTGGCTCCGGTATGGGTGCGATCACCGCCACGCTGTGGTCTATGTTGGAGCAAGGCGACGAAGTGCTGGCCGACCTCACTTTGTACGGTTGCACCTTCTCGTTCATGAACCACGGTTTGACGCGCTTTGGCGTGACGGTGCGCCACGTGGACATGACGGACCCCGCCAACGTGGCACAGGCCATGGGCCCCAAGACCAAGGTGGTGTACTTCGAGTCCCCCGCCAACCCCAATATGCGCATGGTGGACATTGAAGCCGTGTCACGCATTGCCCATGCCGGTGGCGCGCGCGTGGTGGTCGACAACACTTACTGCACACCGTATCTGCAGCAACCGTTGTTGTTAGGCGCTGACGTGAGTGTGCATTCCATGACCAAGTACCTGGGTGGCCACGGCGACCTGACTGCAGGTGCCGCCATCTTCGCGGACGCTGAACTGGCCACGCGCGTGCGCTTGTTCGGTCTCAAAGACATGACGGGTGCAGTGATGTCAGCCCAAGACGCGCACTTGGTGATGCGTGGTTTGAAAACCCTCACCTTGCGCATGGACCGCCACTGCCAAAGCGCACAAAAGGTCGCTGAGCTGCTAGAGCGCCATAGCGCCACGGCAGTGGTGCACTTTCCTGGCCTGCCGAGCTTTCCCCAGCATGCACTGGCCAAGCGCCAAATGCGCCAGTTTGGCGGCATGGTGGCGTTTGAGCTCAAGGGTGGCTTGCAAGCCGGCATCCGCTTTATGGATGCCTTGCAGCTGGTTACCCGCGCGGTGAGCTTGGGCGACGCCGAGACTCTGGCGCAGCACCCCGCCAGCATGACCCACTCCACCTACACCCCCGAAGAGCGCCAAGCCCATGGCATCTCCGATGGTTTGGTGCGCTTGTCCATCGGGCTGGAAGACATTGACGACGTGCTGGCCGACATTGCGCAAGCGCTAGCCATGGCGGAACGCGGCAGCACGGTCGGCAAGCTGGTGGCGCAAGCTGCCCAAGCGCCTGATTGCTTGGAAGCGGTCTAGGCCTTTGCGCAAGCCCTGCACGGGTTGTGCGGGGCATGATTGAGGGGCAAATATGCCGTTTGCGCCCGTGTATATTGCGCAAGCAGCTATTGAATGTATAGCGTTTGTTGGGGGTAGGGCGATGCAGCTTGCCTGGCATCCCACAAACGCTGTGCGCTGAGCGCCACAGTCTGGTACACATTTTGTTGCCATAAACATACCATTGGTTAAACCTGTGCAGCAGTTTTTGTACGACGATCTTTCCCATTTTGGCACCTGATCCAAAGCGTTGGAAAGCTAGACATGCGAATACAAAAAGACCTGTTTCACCATGACGGCGCGAGCGCCGCGCCCATCGTCAAACGCAACACACCGAGCTTGGCGCAGTCCAAGCGCCCTTTGGTCGCCGTTGCCAGCGCCGACACCTTTGTAGCTGCGCAAACCAGCGCGGCAAACGACAGCGTCACGCTTAGTCAAAACCCGTTCACTGAATTGCCAAATCTGCTGCTTGCAAGGGTGGGCTAGCGCAGGCCACTGCCTTTCAAATTGTCTGCAGAACCATACTTTCGGCTAAACCATGTGTGCGCCATTTGTATGACGATACCTTCCGCCAGAGCAATACGTTCTAAACGTTGGAAGGATGGACATGCGCATACAAAAAAGTTTCCTATTCGATGGTGACGCAGCGCTACGAGCGCCCCAAGCACAGGCCGCACAGGCGAAGCCTGCGCGTGCAAAACCCGTACTCGAATCTGCGCACGCTTCGGCCGCATCGACCCCGTGTGCAGCCGCACATGGAGAGCCTGGCGGATCTGTAGTCACCTCCGTCGGCAGTGCGCAGTGTGTCCAAGATGCCGGTGTGACTAACTTCGGGAGTTGAGTTTTCTTGCATGGTTGAAAATCGTTTTGTGCTCCACACCTTGCTGCTGATGGTGGGGGCGAAAGACTGGCAGCAGTTGCGCCAGTTGCTGCGTGTGAGATGGACCTTGATGCTTAACACACTGGGCTATTCCCAGACAGTGTGCGAGCGAATTCAGCACTGGGCCGAGCAAGGTTTGCGCGAGGTGGACTTGCACAGCCGCTGCAGGGTGTACCACTTGCGCTCGCGTCGCGGTGTGCGCGGGTTCTTGGTGCTTATCGCACCTATGCATCCGATTGAGTTGCGCACCACAGACATCGTCTTGCTGCAAACCTACTTACAGCAGTTGGTGAGCGAGCAATTGTTTTTGCCATCGTCGGCATTGCGCATGGTTGTGAATATCAAGCCCAACACGCATCAGCGTGCGCGTGCCAGTGCGCCGCAAACCTTGGGCGTGCCTTTGCAGGATGTTGTGCGTACGTGCATTGGCTACCAGTATTCAACGTCTGAGCTGCAGAAGCTTTTCGGTAGGGCAACTGGTACTGCGCCTACATCGCCTTTTCATGCATCGGCTGTCCAAGCCAAATGCAGCCTAGGTGCGACACACACACCGGACAGTGCGGACCTTGAGTCTGGGGATTACCCGGTCTTAACGAGCCCTCACATCCCCAAGCCAAGCGCGGCCTGGCTCGACATCCCCTAAAACCATACTTTTGGTTAATGGGCACCTTGCGCCTCGCTGGAAAAATTCTCTCAAAGTGCTAGTCGGGGTTTCTTGGTTGGGGGTGACAGCTTTCAACGGGCTATTGGCTTTGCACGCCTTTTGAAAGAATTGAGGAATCGTATGCGTTTACAGTCAGCTAGCACAACAACAGGCGCTCGTCATCTCGTTGGGTGGTCCGCACTTGCCTTGGTTGCATCGCTTACCGCCTGCGGAGGGGGCGGCGGCCAATCAGGCAGCAGCCCTAGCAGCGGTACTGCGCCAGCAACTCCTGCCGCAGTACCAGCAACTCCTGCCGCAGTACCAGCAGCTCCTACCGCAGTACCAGCAGCTCCAACCGCAGTACCAGCAACTCCTACCGCAGTACCAGCAACTCCTACCCCGGTGCCGGTGCCTCCTGCCTCAGTACCGGTACCAGTCTCGGCCGCACGTATCGCCACCGTCGAATTGGCCCAATCCCTGTTGTTTCCCAGTGGGGATAGTGCTTTGGTGCTGGTGGCGGGCAAAGACGCTTTGGTCAAAGTCAATGTGACCACCACCAACACCGCGCAGCCTATCCCTGACGGGACGCTGCGCGTGGAGACCCAAGCGGGCGTTTTGGTGCGAACGATCGCTTTGACAAAGCCAACGTCCACCCTGCCTGCCTCAGTGCCAACAGTGCCCAGTTTCACCAATGCCTATACGGCAGTGGTGCCTGCGAATCTGGTGACCGCTGGATTGCGTTTAACGGCCAGCATTCCCGATGGCGCGAGCACGGTCACGATCAACCCGCGTGTGGGCGCCGGGGTGACCATGGATCTGGTGGCAGTGCCGGTGAAGATTGGCGATACGGTAGGGCAAGTCGTGGCTAACGCTTCCAGTTTTTTGCTGGCCCGAATGCCGTTTGCCAACATCAATTTCCAGACGCGCGCTACCTATACCTCTACCAGCGTAACTACCTTGCCCGCCACGGGCGCAGAGTGGAGTACTGCATATAACAAAATCTTGGGTGAAATCAGTACCCTGCGTTTTCTAGACAACACAGGCAACAAAACCTACTACTACGGCTTTGTACCCAAGCGCACCTGGGGTTTGGCTGGTTTAGGTGAACGCCCCGGCAATGCCGCCATCGGCTTTGACATGCCAGACAGTGAAGGGTCCGTGTTAAAAACTATGGCGCATGAACTGGGTCACAACCTCGGCGTGCAGCATGCGCCCTGCGGGGGGCCCGCCAATCCTGATCCAAACTATCCGTATGCCAATGCCGCTCTAGGTGCGGGGACCCGCTTTATCTGGGGCTACAACAGCGCGACCAAGACTTTTGTCGACCCGCGTAAAGTCACTTTGAGCGACATCATGAGCTACTGTAACGGTGACACGTTTTCGGACTACAACTATCGCAAGATTCAAACCTATTTGACGCCTGCGGACGCTTTCGTCAAAACAGCTGCGGCGTCTGTCAACGCAGCGGGCCCGCAAGAGTTGTTGCTCATCAGTGGCATGGTTTCTAGTGGCAAGGTAGATATGCGCCCGGTCAAAACTCTCAAGGGCGAGGCGCAGTTGCCTGATGACGGCCCCTACACCCTGCGCCTAGGCACAAGCGCTGGCGTTGTGGAATACCGCTTTGCCATGCAAGAGCTAGATCACGACAGCAGCACACAGCTGTTTGGCTTCACTGTGCCCAACCCTGGCACATTGCTGAGCATCACCATCTTGAAAGACGGTGTGACCTTGATGCAACGCGGTGGTGTGGCGACAGCGCAAAAATCCGTGGCTTCTTACGTCATGGCGGCTGACAAGACCGGCGTGCAATGGACTGAGCAAGGCCGCACCGCAACTCTGCGTTGGGACAACGCTAGCACGCCTTATCTGACGGTAGTGCATGTGGGTGCGCAGCGTACAACCTTGGCCCAAGACCTCACAGGCGGCTCTGCCACCGTGAACCTGCCGGCCAATGTGCCTGCAGGTGGTAGCTTTGAGTTCATCCTCTCAGACGGCCTGAACTCTCACCGCGTGACGGTCGCGCGCTAGTCAAAAACCATACTTTTGGTTAGTGGGCACCTTGCTGCTCGCTGGAAAAATTCTCTCAAAGTGCTAGTCAGGGTTTCTTGGTTGGGGGTGACAGCTTTCAACGGGCTATGGGCTTTGCACGCCTTTTAAAAGAATTGAGGAACCGTATGTGTTTACAGTCAGCTAGCACAACAACAGGCGCTCGTCATCTCGTTGGGTGGTCCGCACTTGCCTTGGTTGCATCGCTTACCGCCTGCGGAGGGGGCGGCGGCCAATCAGGCAGCAGCCCTAGCAGCGGTACTGCGCCAGCAACTCCTGCCGCAGTACCAGCAGCTCCTACCGCAGTACCAGCAACTCCTACCCCGGTGCCGGTGCCTCCTGCCCCAGTACCGGTACCAGTCTCGGCCGCACGTATCGCCACCGTCGAATTGGCCCAATCCCTGTTGTTTCCCAGTGGGGATAGTGCTTTGGTGCTGGTGGCGGGCAAAGACGCTTTGGTCAAAGTCAATGTGACCACCACCAACACCGCGCAGCCTATCCCTGACGGGACGCTGCGCGTGGAGACCCAAGCGGGCGTTTTGGTGCGAACGATCGCTTTGACAAAGCCAACGTCCACCCTGCCTGCCTCAGTGCCAACAGTGCCCAGTTTCACCAATGCCTATACGGCAGTGGTGCCTGCGAATCTGGTGACCGCTGGATTGCGTTTAACGGCCAGCATTCCCGATGGCGCGAGCACGGTCACGATCAACCCGCGTGTGGGCGCCGGGGTGACCATGGATCTGGTGGCAGTGCCGGTGAAGATTGGCGATACGGTAGGGCAAGTGGTGGCTAACCCTTCCGGTTTTTTGTTGGCCCGAATGCCGTTTGCCAACATCAATTTCCAGACGCGCGCTACCTATACCTCTACCAGCGTAACTACCTTGCCTACTACCGATGCTGACTGGTATACGGCGTTTACCAAAATCGCGAACGAGATCATTGCCCTGCGGTTGCTGGACAACACGGGCAAGAAGACCTACTACTACGGTTTTGCGCCCAAGCGCAGTTGGGGCTTTGCCGGTTTAGGTCAAATCCCTGGCAATGTCGCCGTTGGCTTTGATATGCCAAGCAGCGACTGGGCCGTGTTAACAATCATGGCGCATGAACTGGGTCACAACCTCGGCCTTCCTCATGCGCCTTGTGCTGCCGGTAATCCTGATCCAAACTATCCTTATGCCAATGGCGCGTTGGGTGCGGGGAACCGCTTTATCTGGGGCTACAACAGCGCGACCAAGACTTTTGTGGACCCGACTGTTCCCAATAGAAGCGATGTAATGGGCTACTGTAACGGTGACACGTTTTCGGACTACAACTACCGCAAGATCCAAACCTATTTGACGCCTGCGGACGCTTTCGTCAAAACAGCTGCGGCGTCTGTCACCGCAGCGGGCCCGCAAGAGTTGTTGCTCATCAGTGGCATGGTTTCTAGTGGCAAGGTAGATATGCGCCCAGTGAAAACTCTCAAGGGCGAGGCGCAGTTGCCTGATGACGGCCCCTACACCCTGCGCCTAGGCACAAGCGCTGGCGTTGTGGAATACCGCTTTGCCATGCAAGAGCTAGATCACGACAGCAGCACACAGCTGTTTGGCTTCACTGTGCCCAACCCTGGCACATTGCTGAGCATCACCATCTTGAAAGACGGTGTGACCTTGATGCAACGCGGTGGTGTGGCGACAGCGCAAAAATCCGTGGCTTCTTACGTCATGGCGGCTGACAAGACCAGCGTGCAATGGACTGAGCAAGGCCGCACCGCAACTCTGCGTTGGGACAACGCTAGCACGCCTTATCTGACGGTAGTGCATGTGGGTGCGCAGCGTACAACCTTGGCCCAAGACCTCACAGGCGGCTCTGCCACCGTGAACCTGCCGGCCAATGTGCCTGCAGGTGGTAGCTTTGAGTTCATCCTCTCAGACGGCCTGAACTCTCACCGCGTGACGGTCGCGCGCTAGTCAAAAACCATACTTTTGGTTAGTGGGCACCTTGCTGCTCGCTGGAAAAATTCTCTCAAAGTGCTAGTTGAGGTTTCTTCGTTGGAGTTGCGCCTTGGGCCACCTTGAAGCAGGTACTCATTGCTAGAGCGGTGTTCTTCAAATGAAGAGCACCTATGAAGTGCTCTGGGTTGAGGTTTCTTGCTTGGGGGTGAGGGCTCGCAAAGGGCCGTTGGCAGGGCGAGAATTATTTTAAGAATTGAGGAACAGTATGCGTTTGCAGATAGCTCGCAAAAGGTTAAGCGCCCGTCATCTCTTTGGATGGGCCACACTCGCCTTGGTGGCGTTGCTTACCGCCTGTGGAGGCGGAAAATCAGGCAATACCCCTAGCAGCATTTCTGGCAGCAGCCCAGTGACTTTGGTGGCAGCGCCCCAGCCCAGTTCTCCCATCGCGCTGGCCTTGGCCACCGGTGACTCCAGTGCGCTGACCGATGCCAAGCTGGTTGCCCAGCACGCCCAGTACGCGCAGCAGCAAATCAGCTTGGCACAAGCAGCGCGTATCAGCAGCCTGTACCAGGGTGTAAGCACAGAATATGACCCGTCGCGCTGGAGCTACTGGGTGCAGCCGCGCAACACCGCCACGGCGCAGCCACTGATTGTGGGCGACCAGGGCAACACATTGGCCAGCATGAGCGTGGCAGCAGGCGGCCGCAGCGCGGGCTTTGGCGTGCAGGTATTGGAGAGGTTCAATGGCAACGAGCTGGTCGCTTATCGTCCCGCCTTCAAGCGCCTACTGGCTTGGCTGGTGCGTGGAGATGCTGCGGGAACCCTGCCAGCCACGCTGAACGTGGCCTTTGCGGGTATCAATGCCACCAGCAGTGCGGCCGGCTTGGTGAAGGCCGGGGTGCCAGTTACCACCATTGCGTGTGACTTCATTGCCACCCCCGCCTGTGCCTCCAACGCGCACCTGCTGGTGGTTGGCGGTGATTTGGCGGCCAGTGCCAGCTTGGAAACTAGCATACGCGCACTGATTGCCGCTGGGCGGCCGGTGCTCTATGCACACACCAAGTCCAACTGGACCAGTGACTCCGCCATCCAGGTGTTGGCAGGCATGGGTCTGCAGTTCGGCCCTTATCCCGGCAACAACTGGGCCAGCGACAAGGTGGCAGCAGGCCGCAGTGAAGCAAGCAACCGCACCTTAAGCGACCAGTTTGCCAAAACCACGCCTATTCTCAATTTGATAGCCTCCGACAGCTTCAGCATGCCCTATGACTGGTCGCCATGCACCGTGTATGCCGGTAAAACCGATTGCCCGGGGAGTGTCACTGACTTGCAAGCCGGGCTGCTCTCGCCTGTAGACGCCTTGCGCAGCCAGATTGATGTTTTTAACCGCGCTGGGCAAAGCATCTTTGCTACAGCCGATACCGATGTACTGCGCTACTTGGTGCTCTGGGCTGATGTGGTGCGACGCCAGATTCGTTACCCTATGGACAAGACTGGCTCGCCCGCTGCGTTCCAGAAAGCCCTGATTGCCGATGCCTTGGTGTCCTACGTCCGGACCACGGCTCCAGCGCAGTCAGATCTGGGTACCTTCGCCAGTGCGCTGACCACCGGCATGGCCGTGAGTCGTGCAGATGAAATAGTGGATGTGACTGTTCCCGCCACCCAAGGTTTCACGGCCATCGGCCGCCTGGCCGCGCCAGGCAAACCATTCACGGTAGAAGTGCTTAGCGCCGGAAGCGCCACCGTGAAGCTGCGTATCAACACCCACCGCACGGGCTCTACCCGCCTGTGGGAGGCGAATAAGTACAACCGCCCCCGGTTTTTGGCGAGCCCGGAGATGTCCCTCACCACTGGCCAGCCACTGCAGCTGGTGACCCCCTATGGCGGCACCTTGCAGCTGGTGTTTAGCAATGCAACGCCCCAGCAAAACGTGCAGCTGCGTTTACGTGGGGTGGCCAAACATCCGTTTCTGGATCTGTCCAACGACCGAGGTGACAAGGCCGGGTTTGTGGCCGCGCTGAACGCCGCCCAGCATGAGTGGGCCGAGATCAAACTGCCGGGCATTGAAGTGCACTCCCGCGCGGACATGATGCGCGCAGCCATCAACACCGCCGTCTATGCCGGAGATATGGACAAGTACCTGAGTGAACTGCAAGAGCTCTTGTTTGAAGATACGTACCTGTTTGCAGGCTTCGTAGTGCCGGGCAAGACGCTTACCCCCCATGTTCAGGCCATGTGTGTCACCTTCGGCTGGAATTGCACCGACCCAAAAATCCACCAAAAGCCCGGTACCCAGCACATCAATGTGGATGTGTACGCGGCGTGCGGTGGCGCTTGCTCGGGCAATCCCTATGACCAGACGGTGGGGCTTAACCCACGTGGCGGCGGGGAGGGGCATGAAATAGGACACAACCTTCAAAAAGGAATGCACAAGGTCTATGACGACCGCAGCACCGAGGTCTCCAACAATTTGTTCCCACTGCACAAGGCCTGGCGATTGTTCATTGAGCAGAACTACAACACGGTCGGCGTCCAAGTGGCTTACCAGTCCGCGTTCAACATGATCAAGGCCGCCAAGACGGAAGCGGACCCCATTGAAGGCGCTTACCAGCGCATTTGGGGTGATGCTGCCTACGCAGCACAAGGTGCCGAGCGCATCGCCTTCTACCTGCAGTGGGTGCACTACTGGACCCAGCGCCAAGCCAGCAATGCCTCCGGCTGGGACATTGTCACTTTGCTTTACCTGCACCAGCGTCAGTTTGATGCAGTAGCTGCTGCGGACTGGGCTGCCAATCGCAACAAGCTGGGCTACAGCACCTACGCCAATAAACCCAGCCCGTCCGGCAATGACAACATGCTGATCACCCTCTCGTGGATTACGGGCCGGGACCAACGCCCGACCTTCGATCTGTGGGGCGTGCGCTACTCACCAGAGGCTGCGGCCCAGGTAGCGGCCTTCGGTTTTGCGGCGGAACCCGCGCTGTTCTATGCCAATACGAGCGTCAACAACCACAGCACGGTGCGCAAGGTCGACATGTCGGTCGCCAGTCCGGTCTGGCCTTTTTAACGAATTAGCAATCTATGAAAACACATCTACATCGCTTGGGTCGCATGCAAGCCTCGCCCCACTTCTCCATGCTGCGCCGGCTTGCACTGATGGGTATGTTTGTTGCGGCGCTCGGCGCGTGCGGCGGTGGTGGAAGTGGAAGTGGAAGTGGAAGTGGAAGTGGAAGTGGAAGTGGAAGTGGAAGTGGAAGTGGAAGTGGAAGTGGAAGCGGAGTGCTAGGCAACGCTTCCGTGGTCATTCAACTTGCGCAATCCCATGTAGTGCCGGCCCAAGGGACCACGTGGTCGCTGGCCAACAGCCCCCGGTTGAGGGTTTCGCAAGGGCGTGACGCCTTGGTGCTGGTGCAGCTCAACAATCTACGAGCTACCGCGCCGGTGTTGGAATTGCGCCAGGGCAGCAACCTGGTCAGCAGCCGCGCCCTGAACCCGCCGGCCCAGCTGCCCCCTAGCGAAGGGGGCGATGAAAAGTTTGCCTCCAACATGTGGTCCGTCACAGTGCCGGGGGCCGAGGTGGCCGAGGGCATGTCGCTGTTGGTGCGCGACGGTGGGCGCGAATTGAATGCACCCGTGGCTGTCACTGTGGCACCCCGCACCGATGTGACTTTTCAGTTGCTCTCCTTTTTGCTATTTGGTGCCCCAGAAGACGCCAGCGAACTCAAGGCGATGACCGCAGACGAAAAGGCGCAGGGTGTGGCCGGCATGCCCTACACCACCAGCACCTTTGTTCGCCACCCCTTGGGAGCGTTTGAATCCTCCTTCTTGGTGCTGCGGCCCGATGGCACCCATGCGGCCTCCAAAATCACCAATGCCGACGGGCTCTCCGGTCGCGATAACCCCTTGCTCGACATGGTGTGGACCATCAATGACGCCACAGGCGATGAAACCTTGCAGCGCGTCACGTATGGCAGCGTATTTATGAAAAAGGCAAACGGTGAGCGGAAGTATTGGGGCGGCGGCGTCTCCTGGACCGGCTCGGGTGGCGCCGTGGGGGACCCCGGCTTTGGTCTCTTGTGGCACGAAGGCGGGCACGCCATGAGCTTGGGCCATTCACCGGCGGATTACGACGGCGGCGGCTACCCCTACCTGGATGGCAGCCTCAAAGGCAGTGCCTGGGGATACGACCAGTCCAAAAACTACTTCCGCGCCCCCTTTACCGCCCCCGACTCGTACTACGCCACCTGCCAGGGCGATAAGGCCGCGCGGGGTGGCAGAAGTTTTGCCAAAGACAGCCGGGGTCGTTGCTACCGCTTTGACCCTATGCACTCGGCAGACGAGCAAAAAACGACCAAAGCAGCCTTCCCCCTGTTCTCTGACTACAACGCCGCCCGCATGCAACGTTGGGCCTTGGGGCGCGACAAAGTCAACGCGGGCAACACCGGTTTCATGCAGCTCAACAGCAACGGCCAGTGGGTGGAGAATGCGGACGCCAGCAAAACCTACAACTACGCTTGGGACGGCTTCAACAACAAACACGCCGACCCCGACATGCTCAACCGTGAGTGGGATTTTGTGTATACCACTCGAAGCCTGGCCGATACGCCCGGCGCGACCGAGTTCTACCCACCCATTCGGCATGTGGGCAACGCCCGCAAGCTGATTGACCCTATGGTGCAAAGCGAGCTTGATTCCATCAACGCAGCCGACAAAAAAGCCAGCTACTACAAGTACTGCCGCCAGTCCGGCTGCGACTTCACGGTGCGTGCCACCTATGAGCACCCTGTCACCCGCGCGCAAAGCACTGCGTACCGGGTGCTGCGCGGCAGCGGACGACAGTCGGACAAGCCTGACACGTGGAAAGACGACGTTCTGGTCGATACCAGCCGCGACAGCTTCGTCTGGTGGGCCATCCGACTGCCGGTTCCGGCGGGCCAGCCCAAACTTATCAGGCTCGAACTGCTAGACACCCCCATGGTGTGGACTCGCACAGCCCACGACATTCGCAACGCCACAGTGCTTAAAACACTGGTCTTGCCATAGCGAAAGTGCGCCCAAGCAGCAAACAAAAAGGCCTTTAGCGCTTGCCCAGTAAGCTTAAGTAGCTCCGAAATTTATAGCGACAAATCTTTCCTAAGGTAGTAAGGCCGGGCCGATCTACACCGTGCCTTCCACCAGTGGGTTCACAGCCATTGGACGTCTGGCAGCTCCCGGCAAGCCTGTGTTCGTGGAGCTGCTGTGCGCGGGCGGTGCCACCGTGTCGCCACGCCCCAACCCCCAGCATTCCGGCTCCACCCGCCCGTGGGGTTCCAGCCGCTCCCGCCGCTCCGGCTTTTTGGCCAGTCCGCACAGGGTACTCAGTACCGGCCCAGCGATGCCGCAGTTAAGCCGCCTACGCAGATACCCTGCAGCCAATGTTGGGCAGCGCCACACCGCATCGGCGAGGTCTCCCACAAGAGGTTCCTACCTCACAAAAATCGGAGCATGTTCAACCAGCTGAACTGCAGCACGGTGCGCAAGATCGATAGCTTGGTCGCGATTCCCGTCTGGCCGTTTCGAGAAATACCTAGGGATAACCCTGTATCAACGCCTTCCTACTTCCGCAAACCGATCGCATCGTGGACCAACATTCCCCAAAACCATACTTTTGGTTAGTAGTCACCTTGCTGCTAGCTGGAAAAATTCTCTCAAAGTGGTAGTTGCGGTTTCGTCGTTGGAGCTGCGCCGTTGGCCACCTTGAATCAGCCACTCAGTTCTAGAGCAGGTTTCTTCGTGTGAAGACCACCTATGCAGTGCTCAGGATTGCAGTTCCTTGGATCGAGGTGGCCGCCCTCAATGGGCCTTTGGCATGGCGAAAACTATTTTAAGAATTGAGGAACAGTATGCGTTTGCACTTAGCTGGCAAAACACTAAGCGCCCGTCTTTTCGTTGGATGGGCCACATTCGCCTTGGTTGCGTTGCTTACCGCCTGCGGCGGCGGCAAATCAGGCAGTAGCCCTAGCAGCGTTTCTGGCAGCGGTGCCGTGACCTTGGTGGCAGCACCCCAGCCTAACCCGCAAATTGTGCAGGCCTTGGCCACCGGTGACGCCAGTGCGCTGACCGATGCCAAGCTGGTCGCTCAGCATGCCCAGTACGCTCAGCAGCAAATCAGCTTGGCGCAGGCAGCGCGCACAAGCAGCCTGTACCAGGGCGTCAGCACTGAATACGACCCTACGAATCAGAGTCATTGGGTGCAGCCTCTTAACACTGCCACCGCGCAGCCACTGATCGTGGGAGACCAGGGCAATGCTTTGTCCAGCATTAGTGTGGCCGCAGGAGGTCGCAGCGCGGGTTTTGGCGTTCAGGTGCTGGAGAGGTTCAATGGAAACCAGCTCATAGCTTATCGGCCCGCCTTCAAGCGCCTACTGGCATGGCTGGTGCGTGGTGACGCTGCCGCTACATTGCCGGCTACGCTGAACGTGGCTTTTGCCGGCGTCAATGCCAACAACAGTGCGGCTGGCATGGTGAAGGCGGATGTGCCGGTCACCACCATTGCCTGTGACTTCATTGCCACTCCCGCTTGCGCCACCAACGCACATCTGCTAGTGGTGGGAGGAGACCTTGCACCTAGTGCCAGTCTGGAAGCAGGTATACGCGCACTGGTAGCGGCTGGGCGGCCGGTGCTGTATGTGCACACCAAGTTCAGCGCGTTTAGTGATTCAGGCAGGCAGGTGCTGGCGGGCATGGGCCTGCAGTTCGGCTCCTACGGCGGTAACTACTGGGCCAACGACAAGGTGGCCGCGGGCCGCAGCGAAGCGACCAATCGTACGTTGGGCGACCAGTTTGCAAAAACCACGGCCATGCTAAGTTCGCTGGCTTCCGACAGTTTCAGCATGCCCTATGACTGGTCGCCGTGTACCGTCTCTGCTGGCAAGACCGATTGTTCAGGAGTGGCCAGCCTGCAGTCCAACTTGCTGTCGCCGGTGGATGCCTTGCGCAGCCAGATCGATGTGTTCAATCGCGCGGGTCAGAACCTCTTTGCCACGGCCGATACCACCGTACTTCGCTACCTGGTGCTGTGGGCCGACGTGGTGCGGCGCCAGCTCCGATACCCCATGGACAAGGCCAGTACGCCTGCCGCCTTTGAGAAGGCCCTGATTGCTGACGCCCTCGTGGCCTATGTGCGCCCTGCCGCCAACGCCCAGGCTGACCTCGGCAGTTTTGCCGGTGCGCTTACCACCGGCATGGCCGTGAGCAGCACGGACGAGACGGTGGACGTGTCGGTACCTTCCACCAGCGGCTTCACGGCCATTGGCCGCCTGGCGGCTCCGGGCAAGCCCGTTACGGTCGAGCTGCTCAGCGCCGGCAGCGCCACCGTGTCGCTGCGCCTGAATACTCAGCGCACCGGCTCCACTCGCCTGTGGGACCCTAATCGATACAACCGCCCTCGCTTCTTGGCCAGCCCGGACATGGTGCTCAGCACCGGCCAGGCGATGCAGTTGGTGAGTCCCTATGGCGGCACCCTGCAGCTGGTGTTCAGTAACGCCACGCCACAGCAAAACGTACAGCTTCGGCTGCGTGGGGTAGCCAAGCATCCGTTTCTGGACCAGTCCAACGGCGCGGGCGATACAGCGGCTTTTGCCACCACATTAAACGCCGCCCAGCATGAGTGGGCCGAGATCAAGCTCGCTGGCGTTGAAGTCCATTCCCGTGCCGACAAAATGCGCGCCGTCATCAATGGCCCTCATTACGCAGGCGATATCGACAAGTTTTTGAACGAACTGAAAACCATCTTCTTCGAAGACCTCTACATGCTGGCCGGCTATGCCTTGCCCGGAAAGAGTCTGACCGCCCATGTGCAGGCCATGTGTGCCAATCTGGGTTGGACTTGCACCGATGCCACGCTGCACCGCGTGCCCGGGACCCAGCACATCAATGTAGACAACTATTCGCAATGCGGTAGCGGCTGCGCGGGCAACCCGTACGACCAAGACTGGGGCCTCACCCCCCGCGGCTGGGGCGAAAGCCATGAGGTCGGTCACAACCAGCAAAAGGGCATGCACAAGGTCTATGACGACCGCAGTGGCGAGGTCTCCAACAACCTGTTTCCCTTGCACAAAGGCTGGCGCATGCTAAGCGAGCTTGGCTACAACTCAGGCGACAACCGAGTGGCTTACCAGTCTGCGTTCAACATGATCAAGGCCGCCAAGACGGAAGCGGACCCCATTGAAGGCGTTTACCAGCGCATTTGGGGTGATGCTGCCTACGCGGTGCAAAACGGCGAGCGCATGGCCTTCTATATGCAATGGGTGCATTACTGGGCCCAGCGCCAAGCCAGCATTGCGACCGGCTGGGACATTGTCACTTTGCTTTACCTGCACCAGCGTCAGTTTGATGCCGTAGCTGCTGCGGACTGGGCTGCCAATCGCAACAAGCTGGGCTACAGCACCTACGCCAACAAACCCAGCCCGAGCGGCAATGACAACATGCTGATCACCCTCTCGTGGATTACGGGCAGGGACCAACGCCCGACCTTCGATCTGTGGGGCGTGCGCTACTCACCAGAGGCTGCGGCCCAGGTGGCGGCCTTCGGTTTTGCGGCGGAACCTGCGCTGTTCTATGCCAATACAAGCACCAACAACCACAGCACCGTGCGCAAGGTCGACATGTCGGTCGCCAATCCTGTCTGGCCGTTTTGAGAAATTACTCAACGCATATAAGCGTTTGGAGAAGTCAATATGACTACTTTTAAGTTGGGGATCAAAGGATTGAGTGCGGGTGAGACTGACTTCATTCGCGACTTACTCAGTTTTATGACCGTTGATGGAGACTTTAAATGGAACTATGCACCTATAGAGCCATTTGATGCCTATATCGTGGACGCGGAGGCAAGTTCGCATATGGAAATCCCCTATGTGTCAGATATTGAAATCGTGCTGGCAGGTGCGCCTGCGAATAAATTACGTTTGAATAGACCCATCCATGGGGCGGGTTTAAAGGCATGCCTCAGCAAGCTTCAAACGCTTGTCTATACGCAGCAAGCCACGTCAAGCTCGGCCCAGTCAAATATTTCGACCTCAGAAGAAAATAATCAGGAAATTACTTCCAAACTAAAACCGATAGAAAATTCTCAGAATATTGTCGAAGAGAAATACAAACTCATTCGTTGGCCTCACCAGGTCGCGATTCGTGGCAGTAAGGACCGTGTGCGCTTATCTAATTTTTTGATTGGCAAAGCGTGGTCTGTCAACGAGCTCGCGAGTGCTTCCGGAGTTTCCCTCGAAGAATGTGCGTCCTTTATTGCAATTCTAAAGTCGCTTCAATTGGTTTCAATATTTTCAGAAGTAGTATCTGACAGAAGCAATGTAGTTGACATGGTGCAAAGCAGGAAAAAAATGGCCAGCCATGCTAATCGTGGTTTTATTTCCTCACTGCGACGGAAGCTGGGCCTCTGAAACTCACTAATCCTATGAATGAATACAAAATACTAATAAGCGGTACCACTGGTTCGGGGAAAACCACTGCAATAGGTGTGGTGAGTGATTCTCTGCCCATCGTGACGGATGTAAAAAATACAGATCCTACAGTTTCTAAGCTGCTGACCACAGTAGGACTTGATTTCGGCTTGGTTGAACTGGAGAGTGGTAACCGTTTGAGGTTGTTTGGGACGCCAGGCCAGGATCGGTTTGACTTTCTTTGGAAAATTCTCGCGAAAAATGCGCTGGGTCTCATTATCTTGATTGATAACTCCCGCCCTAAGCCATTGGAAGATCTTGAAAAGTACCTCAATGGCTTTAGTGAGTTCCTCGGAAACACACCCTGCGTCATTGGTGTAGGGCGTTTGCCAGAGTGCCCAGATCCGGATGTTGACGCGTATGCAGACTTCTTGTTCAACCGGCAATGCTTGGTGCCCGTTGTTCCCGTTGACGTGAGACAGCGTGACGATGTCCTCATGCTCATTGACATCTTGTTAACGCAAATTGAAGCTGATCTTTGACCGTTTGATTCAGCACACCCCACCGGCTATTTGACAACACATATATGAAAAATAATACAGCTATAGACAATATTCGCAATTTTTGCGAGCAAGAGGCAAAAAAAATTCTCGCCGAGATTACCGGAACGCTGGGAGTTGTAGTTTCTACGGTCGATGGTTTTGAAGTCGCCTATGCCCACCACGGAGATCTTGTCCCCGAAAGAATTGCAGCGATGGCCAGTTCAATCTCTGCCATTGGTTCGGTGGTCGCAAGAGAATCTTTTTTGGACGACCCATCAGATATAACGATCTACTCTGGAAACGGGTTTGTCCAGGTATTTTTGGTCAATCACTCGGATGAGAATTTATTGATAGTGAATATTATTTCAGACTCAACAGCAATAATGGCTCAAGTAAATCACCGTGGAAAGCGATTTGCCAAAGCCCTGAGGGAGCTGCGCTAAGAAATGTATTGCGGTGCAGGTGGCTGGCCTTAAAAACTGCTAGAAAACCAAGCGCTATTCTTAAATAAATTAATTTAAAAATCTTGTGCGGGCTGCGGGGCACTCGTCAAAATAAAAAATCCGCAGCGAATTAACTAAATTGATAAGGAACAACACTATGTCTACGATTAAACAAACACTTGACGAGCTTATGACAGCTGATGGTGCCGTTTGCACTGCCATTGTCGACTCAACCAGCGGCATGATCTTGGGTAGCGCTGGCTCTGGTGTGGATATCGAGGTGGCTGCGGCGGGAAATACCGAAGTCTTTCGCTCCAAAATGAAGACTATGCGCGCATTGGGTCTGAATGACACAATTGATGACATGCTAATTACCTTAGGAAAGCAATATCACATTATTCGACCATCTGCTTCCAAGGAAGGTGTTTTCATTTATTTTGTTTTGGATAAAAGCAAGTCAAATTTGGCAATGGCTAGGCGCAAAGTGCAAGATGCTGATAAGGGTTTAGACTTTTAAAGTTCAGCCAAGCGCCCAAGCAGATAGGCCCGTTCACAAACGGGCCTTTTTTCTGTGTGTCGATATCAGGGGGTTTTGCTCCCTAGAGATTGGGCCAAAGCGGAGCAGGTGACGTCTCCGAGCTTGATTTTGGCTAGGGATAACCCTTGGATAAAGCGGCCTGTACATGCTCTCACTAAGGCTTGAGGGGTTCCATATCCCCTAAACCATACTTTTGGCTAGTCATGTCTTTGTGAGCAGGTGTAAAAATTCTCTCAAGGTTGCTGTTGCGGTTTCGTCGTTGGAGATGTGTCGTGGGCGACCCAAAATAAGACCGGCTTGCGCGGCTACGTGTAATGACGTAGAGCGGGCTATTGCAGGGGGCTAGGACTTCAAAACTGAGATATCGCCATGGGAACGTTGGAAAACTATGGGTCGTTCAAAGCGCAAGCTGTGTTGCATTTGATGGAGCGGTATAGCCACTATGGCTTTGACATACACACTGCCACAGAGTTTGTAAGTCGCAGTAGCGAATACAAGTTTGCCTGCTACGACAAAATTGTGCGCGAAGGTGAGCTGCATGGTTCGGGGCTCATTTATTTCATTGTGCAAGGCGAAGTGGCGGTGGAGTCGCGCTTGCACAGGCAGTCGGGGCGTGCTGCGGTGTGCATTTTGCAGCCCGGAGAACTTTGCGGCGAGTCCAACTTTTTTGATGTCATGCCCGCAACAGCGACCTGCACCGCCCTCAGTGACGTGGTGTGCCTTGCCTTCGCCAAAAGCGCGTTGTATAGCGCCCGTGGAGTCGACACAGCGCTGATGCATCCCGTAATGCACCTCATTGGCGCGCATTTGACGAAACGCATTCGCAGTGCCAATAACAAAATTCTCATTTACGAGAAGATTTTGGATGTGGCGCTTTCAGGTGAGCGCATGTATTCCAAAGCGCACTACGAGCTTGAACTGCAAGCCTCCCAGATGTAGGCCATAGGGGCAGATGGCCAGTCCGCAGCGTGAGGCTAGTGGCTTGGCGTTACGCAAAATCAGTTTTAAGATGACCGGCAAACGATGTTTCGGTTAGAGCGATGGCTCCCGCCCATCTAGGCCTCTTTCGTATGTGACACGCCGAGCAGCAAGTTTTGTGAGATTTTATTAACGTGACTAGACATATTGCGCTGGCCAAGGTCCACAAATACCTTCCTCCCAAGCCAGTGGTGCCCTACGTCATTGCGCAAGCGGGATTGCTAGACAACTATCTGCATCGCAATGTGTGGGTGCAAGCACCTAGCGGGTTTGGCAAGACCGTCGCATTGAGCCGCCTGTATGAGGCGAGCCAAATGACCGGCGAGCTGTGTGCTTGGCTGACGTTGGATCCGTGGGACAGTGACCCGCAAAGGTTCATGCGTGAAATGGTGGCCGCCTTGCAGGCAGTGGATGACTTGTTGGGCAGAGGCACGGACCTGCAGCTGAAGTATGGTGTTGTGCACAGCGTCGGCCCGGAAGTGCGCAACCTGTGCTTTGAGGTTGCCAACTACCCCGCCACAGTCAATCTGCACATTGACGGCTATCACCTGATTGCCAATGACGAGATCAATCGCATGGTGCGCAGGCTGCTACAGCATGCGCCACAGAATTTCAGAATCCGCATTGCGAGCCAACAGAGTTTGCCTACACGCTTGGTCTTGGAAGACTCGCCTGCCGCGCTGTCTGTGCTGTCTCGTGCAGACTTGGCTCCCGCAAGCGCAGAGCTGAGCGATTTGTTCAGGGCGCTGGGCGTGGATGAAGCTTCCAAGCAGGGGGTCAGCATTCAACGGATGGTGGCCCAGCGCGGCCTGGTGGCGATGCTGATGCTGCGATTGGGCGCGAACTACGGTGTGCTGGCGCAGGACGCAATGCCCAGCGCGTCTTTGGACTTTCCTAAGCTGCTGGACCTTGTGTTGTCGGCTATCGACGAGGATGACAAAAAGCCTTTGTACGGGTCAGCAATTCGCGATCGGTTTAGCTGGTTGGAATTCAAAAAAAGCGGTCATGCGGGGCTTGATGCCTATGGAAGGTCGTGCTCAGCATTAACAGACATTGCCTTGCAAACCTCGAATGCTGGAGCCATGCGGTACAGCTTTCCGTCGGTCATTCGCGATCACTTGCGGGCCAAGCTCCAATTGCAAATGCCCAAGCTCTATATGGGCCTGCACATGGACGCAGCCCTGGAGGCCAAAGACGACCAAAATGTGCACCAAGAGCTGCACCACTATCTGTGCGCAGGCAATAAGCAACGGGCGGCGCAACTACTGAGCCAAAACGCAGATTGGATGGTGCGTGAGTGTGGTGAGTCGCGCGCTTTTGAGTACTGGGCCGCAGCCATTGGGGATCACCTGTTTCGTCAGTACGAAGAAAACCGCTTGGCGCTGGCGTGGCTTTACATCTTTACCGGGCGCTACTTGGATGCCCAGGCCATGCTGGACGAAGAAGACCGCCTGAGCATGGAAGCGCATGGCCATGCCAACCCACGGGTGATGACGCACTGGGCCACATTGCTGGGCTTGGCAGACCAGTCGGCCAAAATACCTGCGCGCTTAGCGCGTTACATGGGCCTGCAAGGCCAAACCTCTCGCTTTGACTTTGATATTGGCAATATCTCGTCGGCATTGGGTTACACCCATTTGCTGGAGTTTCGCTATGCCAAGTCGCGTGAGGAGTACACCAAGGGAGCGTATGCATTTGATGCATGTGGCTCCTTGTACGGCAAAGCCTATGCGTCTATTTCACTGTCCTACCTCACGGCAGAGCAAGGCTATGTGTACGATGCCGACGTCATGTTGAGCCGGGAGTACGAGCACTACCGAAAACGCGGCACTTTGTATTCCTACAGCACCTACATGATGCGTATTGCCAAGGCGGCGTACAGCTTTGAGATGGGCAACACGGCGGAAGCCGAAAAGAGGCTCAAGCAGTCGTTTAAGTACACCCGGGAGCAGGGCAACGTGGAAACCACGCTGATGGCCTATGCGACCAAAGCAAAAATTCACCTGAGCCAAGGCGATTTCTTGCTGTGCGAAGTGTGCTTGGTGGAAGGCATCGATTTTGCCTCTTCGCGTGGACTCAAGCGCTTGCGCTTGGGGCTGTTGCAGGAGTATGTGCATGCCTGCATCAAACAGGGTGATTGCGCCAAGGCGGTGCGCATTGCCGAGGGCGCGGGCCTCAACGCAGGCAATGAATACAGGTCGACCAAGGACATTGAAAACCCGCGTGCGCAGTTTGCGCTGGACATGGCGAGTGTGAGAATTCAGCATGCGATGGGATTACAGAAACAGGCGTACACCTTGTTGTCAGAGCTCATCCACGCGTGCAAGAAATCTGGCAGCCAGCTGTTGTTGATTCAACTCTTGAGCTTGAAGGCCACTTACCTCCTGCAAGCAGGGCAGCGCGACAAGGCCTTGCAAGCGATGAGCGAGGCAGAGGCCCTTGCCAAAACGGGCAAAGCTTACAGATCGATTGTGGATCAGTCGGACTTAGCCATGCACTTGTACGAAGAAGTTCTGGATCAAAGCCAAGCCGCCAAAAAGTTTGAAGAACACAACCCGTCTGATTTCATGACGTCCAACATCGACCTGGGATCAGATCCCCGTTCGCGAACCAACCCTGCACCCTTGGGCGTGGCTATAGGGCCGGCAGTGAGTCCCATCCTGAGCCTCACTGAGCGTGAATTGCAGTTGATTCAGATGATTGACCAGGGCCTGCAAAACAAGGCCATTGCCGAGCGCCTCTATATCTCTGAAGCCACGGTGAAATGGCATTTGCAAAGACTATTTGCCAAGCTGGAGGTGAAAAGCCGATCGGCGGCAGTGGCGCGCGTGCGGGCTGTAAAGAACGCTAACTATGGTGCCATGTAGGAAGCGGATGTGACCCTCCCACTGAAAAATGGTGATTGTGCGTTTGGTAAAAGCCCCGTACCCTTGCGCTCTTGTATGCGCCTCCCTATGGCGCACCGCCCAGACCCCGAAAGGCATGTATGACCCAAACGACCAGCGCCGGCTTGCGGCATTACACGCGCATTCCCTTTGCCGCCGCTGTGCTCTTGCATCTGCCTGGCAAAACGCTGACGGTCCAGCTCGTGGATATTGCACTCAAAGGTGCTCTTGTGGAGTCAGACAGCAAGTTGGACGTGGTGATGCAAACCAAGTGTCGCTTGGAGTTACCCATGTCCCAGGGGGGTGAAGGCCTGATGCTCACCGGCAAGTTGGTGCACCAAGACGGCGTGCGCCTTGGCATTGAATGCTTAGATATTGATGTGACCAGCCTCACGCGGCTACGTCGCTTGTTGGAACTCAACACGGGCGACACCGAACGCATGCACCGTGAGCTGTCGCACTTGTTCTCGTCGCAATAAGCCCTGACGTCAGTTTTTTGAGCCAAATAGGGCGATTGCGCCCATGGAATAAGCGCAGTCAGCTATTTATTTGGTAGCAAGTATCTTTCTTTAGACGGGTGAGTGTTCAACGCGTGTAGTTCTCTAACCCAGCCGCACGCCCGACTCAACGTCAAACAGGTGCATGCGCTGGGGGTCAAGGCGCAGTCCGAGTGGGTCACCGGCACGTACTGGCGAACGACCGCTGTCTAGCACCACCCACCGCACGCCAAAGGCGGTGACATGCAGCATGGTGCCGTGACCTAAAGGTTCCACCACTTCTACTTTGGCGCTCACACCGTTCGGGTCTATGGCTAGGTGCTCCGGGCGCACTCCCAGCCATACCTTGCGGCCCTGCTCAGGCAACTGGTTCACGGCTAATGCAATGTGGGTGCCTGCCACGTTGACGCCGCTGGCGGCGACTTCCCCTTGCACAAAGTTCATAGCGGGGGACCCGATAAACCCGGCCACAAACTTGTTGCCGGGGCGGTCATATACATCCAAAGGTGCGCCCACTTGTTGCACGCGGCCTTGGTCCATCACCACGATGCGATCGGCCAAAGTCATGGCTTCGACCTGGTCGTGGGTGACATAGACGGAAGTGGTCGCTAGTTGCTGGTGCAAGGCCTTGAGTTCGGCGCGCATTTGCAGGCGCATCTTGGCGTCTAGGTTAGACAGTGGCTCGTCAAACAGAAATACCTTGGGTGAACGGATCATGGCGCGCCCCATGGCCACGCGTTGGCGTTGTCCGCCTGACAACGCGCGCGGTCTGCGTTGCAAGAAACGCCCCAAGCCTAAGGATGCGGCGACGCTGGCAATACGCCCTTCGCGCGCACTGGGCTCTGTGTTACGCAATGCCAATGGGAACCCCAGGTTTTGGGCCACCGACAAATGGGGGTAGAGCGCGTAGCTTTGGAACACCATGGCCACATCGCGGTCACGCGGTGGCACGTTGTTCACCACGCGCGAGCCAATGGCAATTTCACCACCGCTGACCCAGTCCAGCCCCGCCAGTAGCCGTAAGAGGGTGGACTTGCCACAGCCAGACTCTCCCACCAAGGCAACAAACTCGCCGTCTGCAATTTCCAGGTCAATGCCGGTGAGAACTTCCACCGACTCAAACTTCTTCGTCACGCCACGCAGGCTTACCGATGCCATATCTATGAACTCCTCAAGTGCGGGTCAGCCTTTGACGGCTCCGCTGGTTAAACCTGCCACCAAATAGCGCTGTACGAACATAAAGAACACGCACACGGGAATGAGTAGAAGCACCGACGCTGCCGCCATTTGCCCCCAGTCCACACTGAACTTGGTGATGAAGCTCAGCAAAGCGGGGGGGATGGTTTTGTCGGACTCTCGGTTGATGAGTACCAGTGCCAAAAACAACTCGCTCCAAGCGGCGGTAAAGGCAAAACCGGCCGTGGCCGCGACGCCAGGCAAAGTCAGTGGAAACACCACCTTCACCATGGCCTGAAACCGTGTGCATCCATCGATCATGGCGGCCTCTTCCAAGTCTTTGGGGATAGCGTCCACAAACGATTGCATCAGAAAGGTTGCAAAGGGCACGTTCAGCGCTGCGTACACCACGGCCAAGCCAAAGAGCGAGTCGTTGAGGCCTACGCCGTTCAAGATGTGGTTGAGCGGAACGATCATGAGCATGACGGTAAACATCTGCGTGACCAGCAGCAAAAAGGACACTACCGCCTTGCCACGAAACACCCAGCGCGAGAGGGCGTAGCCCGCCAGTGCCCCCGCTAAGGTGGCCAGGCCTGCCGCACCTACCGCCACCTTGGCACTGTTCCAAAAGTAGTCTGGAAATTGGGTGGTGGTCCACACCTGCTGGAAGTGCGACAAGGTGAACGCGCTAGGCCACAGGCGCACCCCTTCGCTGTAAAGCAACTTGGTCGGGGTAATGGCTATTTTGAGTAGCCAATACAGCGGAAACAGGGCAAAGACCACGTACAGGGACAAGCCCAACCAGCGGCCGGAGAAGGCCGCACGTCGGTGCCAGATATTCATAAGGATTCCTCAATGCGGCCATCCATGATGCGGCGGCGCAATCGCAGTACCGTGGCCGCGTAGACCAAGAGCATGATGAGCTGGGCCACTGCCAAGGCAGACGCGTAGCCTTCGTTCATGTCGGTAAATGCCGTGGTGAACAGGTAGGTCGGCAAAATTTGCGTGGCACCCGCGGGCCCGCCTTGGGTCATGATCCAGACCAAGTCCCCAAAATTCACAATCCAGACCGAGCGCAGCAACACGGTGATCAGCAAGGTCGGCATCACCAGCGGCATGGTGATTCGGCAAAAGCTTTGCCAGGCGCTTGCGCCATCCAGCGCGCTGGCTTCGTACAGGTCTTCGGGAATGGCCTGCAGGGCCGCCAACAGCGTGATGGCAAAAAACGGGATACCAAACCACACGTTGGCCACCACCGGGCCCACCATGGCTAACTGTGGGTCTGCCAATAGGTCGGTGACCGTGGGCAGCAAACCCACTGCGACCAGCCAATGTGGCAAGGGGCTGGTGTAGGGGCTAAACAGCATTTTCCAGACCAAGCCAATCAGCACACTAGGGATTGCCCAGGGCAAGAACAGCAGGGCCTGCAGACGTCGACCGCCTGTTCCACTGTGGCGCAGCAAGAGCGCCAGGCCAAAGCCCAGCACGCATTGAAACGTTAAAGAAGACAGCGTCCACACCAAGGTGTTGCTCAGCACGCCGGGTAGGCGCGCGTCACCCACCAGGGTGCGAAAGTTGTCCAGGCCCGCAAAACCGGCTTCACCAAACAAGTTGTCCATGGACATGGACATAAATGCGTACGACACGCCCACCCCCAGCGGCACCAGCAACACCCCACACACCAACAGAAGTGCGGGGCTCAATAAAAACCAAGGCAGCGCGTGGCGCAGCCAATAGGCACGGTTGCGGGGTTCACCCGGGGAGGCAGTCGCTTGCATGGTGTTCCGTTAAACAGTCTTTCGGACCTGTGTGGGGTGAGGCTTACTTGGCCGCGTCAAACTTGTGTTGCGCAGCGGAGAGCGTGTCGGACCATTGCTTGGCCACATCCGCAACCTTGCGCTTGCCCAAGAGCAGCTCTTGGCCATTTTCAACCATGGTTTTGTCGTACATCGCGCCCCACTCAGGCAGGTAAACCGGTGGCGTGAGTTGCACGTACTTGTCCGCTTGCTTAAGGGTTTGGAACCAGCCAGCCCAGTGCTCACCCGCAAAAGCGGAGTCTGATTCTGCGCCTTGGTGCACCGGCAGTACCCCCACCAGTTTGGCCCACTCAATGTTTTGCTTGTTGGCGCTTAGGTGCTGAATCAGCTTCCATCCCTCGTCTTTGTTGGTGGACGCACTGGTCATGGCCCAACCGGCAAAGCCCGTGTTGGGGTAGGCCTTGCCGTTGGCGCTCAAGGGCACAGGAATTACGCCGAAGTCTTTGCTGTCCATCTTTTCTGCAATGCCGATCAGCGCGTCAGCGTCTTGTTGGAGCATGGCGCACGTGCCGCTGTAGAAGCCGGTCACGATTTCGTTAAAGCCCCAAGAAATGCTCTCTTTGGGGGCGTAGCCCTTTTGGTAGAAGTCCACCAGCATTTGCATGCCTTTTTGGAAGGCGGGCGTGCTGTACAGGCTGTTGCCGTCTTTGTCGAAGTAAGCGCCGTTGGCGCCATAGGCCGTGGGGTAGGTAATCCATTCAAACCCACCGCCTTTGCCGCCCCGCAGGCAGTAGCCGTACTTACCGGGCAACTTGGTGCTGACGGTCTCGACTGCTTTCACGAACTCATCGTGTGTTTTGGGTGGCTGCACACCGGCTTGGGCCAGCATTTTCTTGTTGTAAAACAAAGCCTTCATGTAAAAGCCGTAAGGGATTTGGTAGGTTTTGTCACCGCCAAACTTGCCTGCTTCGCGCACCGCTTTTTGCAAGCTTGCTAGGTCCTTGCTGTTCTTGAGCCAAGGGTCTAGGGCTTCAATTTGTTTGCCTTTGACATACAGCGCACTCCAACGCTCAGGCATTTCAATCACGTCAGGAATTTGGCCTGACTTGAACATGACCAGCACTTTTTCAAACGCGCCATCCCACGGAATGGTGATGAGCTCTACGGTGGTCCCTGGGTTGGCTTTTTGGAAGTCAGCCAACTGGGTTTGCAAGAGCTTGGTGCGCTCTGGGCTGGTGATGACCTCGACGACTTTGAGCTTGCCTGCATGCACCAAGCCACTGCTGAGTACACCTGCCAGTAGCAGGGATCCGACTAACGCTATCTTTCGCATACTTGTCTCCTTCTTGTGTTGAAAAAATATCCGGTCTACGCCGGGGTTAGGGCTGTGTTGGGTGTGCGGCTGCCAATGCGTTCTGCAGGTCTTGCCACAGGTCTTCGGTGTTTTCAAACCCCACATGCAAGCGCACCATGCGGTCTGTGATGCCGAAGTCAATTTGCGAATTGGGGCCTGACGCTTGTGCGCGGCTGACCAGTGCGGGAACCACCAAGCTTTCATGGCCGCCCCAGCTCACGCCAAGCTGGAACAAGGTGAGCGTGTTGCAAAACTTGCGCATGTCTGCGCCCGCTACAAGCTCCAAGGTAAAGAGGCTGCTATAGCCCGTAAGGCAAGCTGCACCGGGGCCGGGTTGGCACCAGGGGTGCATAACTTGGCTCACCGCTGCATGACTTTGCAGGCGTTGCAGCAGCACTTGGGTACTGGCCCACTGCCAAGCCATGCGCATAGGCAGGGTGCGCAGGCCGCGCAAGAGCAACCACCCCTCCATGGGTGATAGCTTGGCACCCAAGTAGGGGTAGCTCAGGTCATTGATGGCCGCCATGCGTTGTGCATTGCCTGCCACCACGCCAGCCACGGTGTCGCTATGCCCGCTTAAGTATTTGGAGGCAGAGTGCACCACCAAATCGATGCCATGGGTCAGCGGTTTTTGGTTGATCGGTGTGGCGCAGCTGTTGTCAATGATGGTGACTACCCCCTGTGCCCGCGCGGCGGCAGCGAGCTTGGGCAAGTCTTGGGTTTCCATGGTCCAGCTGGTGGGGCTCTCTAGGTAGAGCAAGGTGGTGCCGGGCAGAGCCGCAATCAGGGTGTCGGTGTCGCAGCCGTCGATGTAGCGCGTTTTCACCCCCAAACGCACCAAGAGCTTTTCCATAAAGCGGTAGGTGTCGGGGTACACATGGCGCACGCAGACCACGGTGTCTCCCGCTTTCACCACCGACAAAATGGCCGCGCTGATAGCGCCCATGCCGCTGGAGAAGGCGCGCGCATCATCAGCGCACTCCAGCTGCGCCAGCTTGCGCTCAAACTCGCGCACGGTCGGGTTGTCGCCGCGTGAGTACACCGGGCGGGTGGTTTCGCCGCGCACGCGCGCCTCCATGTCTTCTACCGTTTTAAAGGTAAAGAGCGAGGTTTGCACAATCGGTGGCACCACCGACTGCCAGGGGTTGGGCTGGTCGTGCACCAGCAGGGTTTCTGGGAAATCGCTCACTCGCTCTCCTTGTGGGGGATTGCTCCCCGGTGTTTGTAGAAACTGGCTGTAGGACCGAGCACGTTGGTGTGCGGTGATTGCAGCGTTGGCGGGGACTGTAGCGGCCTTGATATATCGGCATCAAGCGACATATTTTCTGGGTATCATTTAATTTAACTTAACGAACACCTTGAAACTAGGGTTAACCATGACTATTCGATTACCACCGCTGAATGCATTGCGGGTTTTTGAGGTGGCGGCCCGGCACTTGAGCTTTACCGCTGCAGCCCGTGATTTGCACGTGACCACGGCTGCTGTGAGCCACCAAATCAAGCAGTTGGAAGAGAGTCTTGAGCTCAGCCTGTTCAAGCGACGCAACAACCAACTGGAGTTGACCGTGGCGGGCGAAACCTACTTGCCTAAGGTGCGCGAAGCGTTTCGCACCCTGCGTGAGTCCACCGAGCAACTCATCGGGTTTTCATCGGTCACGGTGCGCATCGCCATGCGCCAGGCCCTGTGCGACCGCTGGTTGATTCCTAGGCTCGCGCGCTTTTACGATGCGCATCCAGGCATCCATTTGGAAATCAAGACAGAGTTTGAGCACGATTATTTGCTCTACGACTTTACGGTGGAGTACCGGCCCGTGAGCGCACCCGACTATGTGGTGCAGCAACTTTTTTCAACAGCCTTGTACCCCGTTTGTAGCCCCGAGTACGCTGCGCGCGTGCAGTCGGTAGCTGATTTGGAACGTGTCGCGCTGTTGCACGACCGGCCCTTGCAAGGCATGCCGGACTACCCGGATTGGCAGCGTTGGTTGGAGGCGGCTGGGGTTGGGGGTGTGAGCAACAGCCGTGGCGCTACCTTCTCTTCGTCGCTGATGTGTTTGCGTGCTGCTGAAGAGGGCGTTGGCGTGGCCTTGGGTCAGCACGCGTTGGTGGCGCAGGCCGTTGCGTCGGGTCGATTGGTGGTTCCCTTGCAGCTTGCTGCTCCTGTGCGCATGCCGTATTACCTGATTTACCCCACCCCTGCTATTGAAAAGCCAGGCGTGTTGACCCTGATCCAATGGCTACAGGCAGAGGCGGGACGCAGTGGCCATGCGTCGTAACTTGCCCGAGCCAAGCACTTGCGTCTGTTTAAAACAAACGCTCTTGGCGCGCTGGCTGCGCAGGCCCGGCTTTGAATAGGGACGCGTCTGGCACTTGAATCAGGCTGTGCGCTTGCTCGGTGGAACCTTGCAGCCATTGCTCCCAGTGCTGCGGCTCTATCGGGACCACCGCGCGCTTGTCTTGTGCGTGCGCAGCTAGTGTGGGGTCGGGTTTGTGCATGAGCCCCAAGAGCGGGTGGCCATCGCAGTTTTGCGTGACCATGGCGTAGCTGGGCACGCGCTCTGCGGTGAGTGGGTGGACCCACTCGGTCCAGATGCCGGCCAAGGCCCAGGGCTCGCCATCGGCGCGCCAAAAGCGCCACCATTCGTTTTTTCCACTGCTCCAGTTGGGCTCGTCAAAGTGGTCTGCAGGGATGAGGCAACGTTGGCCCAGTGCCCACGCCTTGCGGTAGGTGGTCGCGCTGGCAAGGCGTTCTGCGCGGGCGTTGTTGGTGCTCATGCGTGTACCGTTGGGCAGCATGGGCGTGGCGCTTGCTGAGTTTTCAGGAATAAAGCCCCACTGCGCCACGAGGGCCTGCCCGGCCAGCACAATGGGGCCGGGCTTGAGGGGTGCAACGGTGGGGCCGTACGCACCCACCGGGGCGGCAACGCCAAACTTCAGCCGTATGGTTTCGGGGCCTGTGGGTTGGTAGAGATTGCACATCGCGTGGGCGCTCAGACGAGCGGCAAGGGCAGGGCGGTTTTGTAGCGCACTTGCTTGAGCGCAAAACTGGAGCGAATCTTGTCAATGCCGCTGATGGGGCTGAGCTGCTCCAAGATAAACCGCTCCAAAGCGCCAATGTCGGCGACTGCCACGCGTATCAGGTAGTCAGAGTCTCCACTCATGAGGTAGCACTCCATCACTTCGTCGTGTTCCGCAATGCGCTGCTCAAAATCAGCCAGTGCCTCTTTGCTTTGCGATTTCAGGCTGATCGAGATGAACACGTTCACGCCCAGTCCCAGCTGCGTGGCGTTGGCAATGGCCACGTAGCGGTCAATCACGCCACTGGCTTCCATGGCTTTGACACGTGCTAAGCAGGGGGACGGGCTCAGGTGGACGCGGCGCGCCAGCTCTACATTGGACAAGGCGCCGTCGCGCTGCAGTTGGTCAAGAATTCGCAAATCGGTGGTATCGAGGTTCATTTGGCTGTGAATTCCTATGGTTGAAAAATTTTATGCTTGAAACCGCCGGTGCACAGGTGAGCATTGGCAGCACATTTCGTGGGGCTGTTTGTATAGTCGCAAACCATGAACACCTCCAAACACTTCTCTGACACGCCCGACTCCGACCCCCAAGAAACTGCTGAGTGGCAAGACGCATTTGCGGCCTTGCTGCAGGCACAGGGGCCACAACGGGCGCAGTTCGTCCTGAACGCCTTGGCGCGCCAGGCCCGTACACAGCGTGTGGGCTGGCAGCCAGAGTTAGCCACGCCGTACATCAACACCATTGGCGTGGATGAGCAGCCGGTGTTTCCGGGCGACTTGGCCGTGGAGGAGCGCTTGGCGTCCCTCATGCGCTGGAATGCGCTGGCCATGGTGGTGCGCGCCAACCAAGCCTACGGCGAGTTGGGCGGGCATGTGGCCAGCTACGCCAGCGCCGCAGATCTGTTTGAGACGGGCTACAACCACTTCTTTCAAGCACGCTCGCAACAAACGGATGGCTCTGGCAGCTTGGGCGACTTGGTGTTCTTCCAGCCCCACAGCGCACCCGGCGTGTACGCGCGGGCTTATCTAGAGGGGCGGCTCACCGCGGACGACTTGGCGCACTACCGGCAAGAGCTCACCGCGCCAGCGGCCCTTACGGGTGAGGGCGCGCGTGGGCTGTGTAGCTATCCGCACCCTTACCTCATGCCTGATTTTTGGCAGTTCCCCACGGGCTCCATGGGCATAGGGCCTATCAGTTCCATCTACCACGCACGCTTTATGCGCTACCTCACGCATCGCCAGTTGCTGAACTGCGCAGGGCGCAAGGTATGGGGCGTGTTTGGGGACGGCGAAATGGACGAACCTGAAAGCATGAGCGCGCTCACCTTGGCCGCGCGTGAAGGCTTGGACAACTTGGTGTGGGTGGTGAACTGCAATTTGCAGCGTTTGGACGGCCCTGTGCGCGGCAACGGCCGCATCATCGACGAGCTGGAAAAACTGTTTGCGGGCGCAGGCTGGAACGTGATCAAACTGGTGTGGGGCAGCGACTGGGACGGTTTGTTTGCGCGTGACACCACAGGCGCTTTGACCCGCGCGTTCGCCAACACGGTGGACGGCCAAATGCAGACCTTTGCGGCGAAGGACGGGCGCTTTAACCGCGACACCTTCTTCGGTCAAAACGAAGAGTTGGCGCGCTTGGCGCAGGGCATGACGGATGAGCAGATTGACCGTCTCAAACGCGGTGGGCATGACATCGTGAAAATCCACGCGGCCTACGCGGCTGCAGCCAAGCACACAGGCCAACCCACGGTGATCTTGGCGCACACCAAAAAGGGTTATGGCATGGGCAGTGCGGGGCAGGGCAAGATGACCACGCACAGCCAAAAGAAGTTTGACGAGACTGATCTGATCGAGTTTCGCAACCGCTTTAACTTGCCCATGACCGACGAGCAAGTCACCAACTTGGAGTTTTACAAGCCTGCGGCTGACAGCGTGGAAATGCAGTACCTGCATGCCAAGCGTACGCAACTGGGCGGCTACCTGCCCAAACGCCACACCGAGTGCGCGCAGATTCCTGTGCCTTCGATCAGCAGCTACGCGCAGTTTGCACTCGCGGCAGATGGCAAAGAAATGAGCACCACCATGGCCTTTGTGCGCATGCTGGGCAACTTGCTCAAAGACCAGGCCCTGGGGCCGCGCATTGTGCCCATCGTGGCCGACGAGGCGCGCACCTTCGGCATGGCTAACTTGTTTAAGCAAGTAGGCATCTATTCCAGCGTGGGCCAACGCTACGCGCCTGAAGACATTGGCTCGGTCCTCAGCTACCGCGAAGCCTTGGATGGGCAGATATTGGAGGAGGGTATTTCGGAGGCCGGTGCGATCGCCAGTTGGACAGCTGCGGCCACCAGCTACAGCGTGCATGGGCTGGCCATGCTGCCGTTTTACATCTACTACTCTATGTTTGGCTTTCAACGTGTGGGCGATGCCATTTGGGCTGCGGCTGATCAACGTGCGCGCGGTTTCTTGTTGGGGGCCACATCAGGGCGCACCACCTTGGGCGGCGAGGGCTTGCAGCACCAAGATGGCACCAGCCATTTGGTGGCGGCCACCATTCCCAATTGCAAGGCCTATGACCCGGCATTCGCAGGTGAGTTAGCCGTGATCATCGACCATGGGATGCGCGAAATGTTGGTGGACCAGCGTGACGTGTTCTATTACGTCACCATGATGAACGAGAACTACGCCCAGCCGGATTTGCCAACCAGCGTGCACAGTGATGTGATGCGTGGGTGCTACAAATTCGGTAGCTATCCACGCAATACAGACGGGCGGCAAGTGGCTAAATCGTTTCAAAACGTAACCTTGATGGGTTCTGGTGCTATCTTGACCGAGGTGATTCAGGCGGCTGAGCTATTAGCCCAAGAAGGTATTGACGTCGATGTTCTCAGCGTAACCAGTTGGAGCGAGTTAGCGCGTGACGGCTTGGCCAACACGCAGGGTCTGCAGTCGCATGGATCTGGCACCGCTTTGCCTTTTGTCGCTCAGCAGCTCCAAGCCACGCTAGGCCCCATCATTGCGGCCACTGACTATGTACGTGCCGTGCCCGACAGTGTGCGGGCCTATGTGCCGCAAGGCCGTAGCTTCACAACGCTAGGCACGGATGGCTTTGGTCGCAGTGATACGCGGTCAGCCTTGCGCGAGTTTTTTGGTGTCAACGCGGCGCACATCGCACAAGTTGCACGTGACGCTTTGGGGAGCGTGTGAACCCACGCATATTAGGACAACTAATAGAAGTGGCCTTGATCTGATGAAGTCGCTCGCTAAGGGTAAACCCACCTGAGTCGTCAGCGTCAAAGCCCCCCCCCTTCGCTACAATCCCCCCCACGAAACTGCCAGCGGCACCGCCCAGGGCGCCATGCTGGCAGGTTACTTGCTAAAGACTCGTTAGTGCTCACAAGGCTGCAAAACCAGTCGGCAAAAAGTCTGACTGACGCACCGGCCACAAATCGGAGAAGTGTATGGAAATTTTTTTACAACAGGTCATTAATGGTCTGGTGTTGGGTAGCATGTATGCGTTGATTGCCTTGGGCTACACCATGGTGTACGGCATCATTAACTTGATCAACTTCGCCCACGGCGAGGTCATGATGGTTGGTGCTCTCACCAGCTGGACCATCATTGGGCTCATGCAAGAGTCCATGCCAGGAACACCTGGTTTCATCATTCTCCTCATTGCCCTTCTCATTTCTTGTGTGGTTGCAGCAACCCTCAATTTTGTGATCGAAAAAGTGGCGTATCGGCCCTTGCGAAACAGCCCTAAGTTAGCTCCTCTCATTACCGCAATTGGTATGTCGATCTTGCTGCAAACCCTGGCAATGATCATCTGGAAGCCCAACTACAAGTCTTACCCCACGCTGCTGCCTTCAACACCGATTGACATTGCAGGTGCGGTGATTACGCCCACGCAAGTCATGATCTTGGGCTTCACCGCAGTGTCTTTGGCTGTGCTGATGTGGCTGGTGAATTACACCAAGCTCGGGCGCGCCATGCGCGCAACGGCCGAAAACCCACGGGTGGCGGGCCTGATGGGCGTGAAGCCTGATATGGTGATCTCAGCCACTTTCATTATTGGCGCAGTGTTAGCCGCCATTGCTGGCGTGATGTATGCCTCTAACTACGGCACCGCCCAACACGCAATGGGCTTCTTGCCTGGCCTGAAGGCCTTTACTGCTGCAGTTTTTGGTGGTATCGGTAACTTGGCAGGCGCCGTAGTCGGCGCCATTTTGCTAGGTTTAATTGAGTCGATTGGCGCAGGCTACATCGGAGCATTGACTGGCGGAGTCTTGGGCAGCCACTACTCCGACATCTTTGCCTTTATTGTTTTGATCATCGTCTTGACGCTGCGTCCTTCAGGTTTGCTGGGCGAACGCGTTGCCGACCGCGCTTAACGAGATACGTCCACTATGAAAAATCAAAAACTTTTAACGTCCTTGGTTGCTGCCATTGCGCTGCTGCTGTTGCCGCTGTTGTTGCAAAACTTCGGTAACGCATGGGTTCGTATCGCGGATATGGCCTTGCTGTTTGTGTTGTTGGCCTTGGGGCTGAACATTGTGGTGGGCTACGCTGGCTTGCTGGACTTGGGCTACGTCGCGTTTTTCGCGATCGGGGCGTATATGTTCGGGTTACTGAACTCGCCGCATCTGACCGACTACTTCCCAGCCATCGCTGCCATGTTCCCGAACGGGTTGCATACCCCACTTTGGGTCACCATACCTGCCGCCGCCGGTTTGGCAGGTATCTTGGGGATTTTGTTGGGTGCACCTACCTTGCGTTTGCGTGGTGACTACTTGGCCATCGTGACCTTGGGATTCGGTGAAATCATCCGTGTGTTCTTGAACAACTTGGACCACCCCGTCAACATCACCAACGGCCCCAAAGGCATTAGCCAAATTGACCCGTTGACCTTTTTTGGTTATAGCCTTGGCAAACCTCACGAGTTCTTTGGTTTCCGTGTGGAGTCAGTCTCCATGTACTACTACTTGTTCTTGTCACTGGTGGTCATCAGTGTGATCATTTGCCACCGCCTGGAGTTATCGCGTGTAGGACGCGCTTGGATGGCGATTCGTGAAGACGAAATCGCTGCCAAGGCGATGGGTATCAATACCCGCAACTTGAAGCTCATGGCTTTCGGCATGGGGGCAACTTTTGGTGGCGTGTCGGGTGCCATGTTTGGCTCCTTCCAAGGCTTTATCTCTCCTGAGTCCTTCAGCTTGATGGAGTCGGTCATGATTGTGGCCATGGTGGTGCTGGGTGGCGTAGGACATTTGCCCGGCGTGATTTTGGGCGCCGTGCTCTTGTCGGCTTTGCCTGAGGTCTTGCGTTATGTGGCTGGCCCATTGCAAGCACTCACGGGTGGACGCTTGGACGCATCCATCTTGCGTCAACTGTTGATTGCATTGGCCATGATCGCGGTCATGTTGACACGTCCTCGCGGCTTGTGGCCTTCACCAGAGCATGGCAAATCTTTGCAGAACAATAGAGCCTAAGCCCGCAGACACAACGGAATCAACATGACAGATACAGTACTTAACGTCTCAGGCGTCTCCAAGCGATTCGGCGGTTTGCAAGCTCTCAGCGATGTAGGCATTCAAATCAAGCGCGGACAGGTCTATGGTCTCATCGGCCCCAACGGAGCTGGCAAAACCACGTTTTTTAACGTGCTGACCGGCTTGTATACACCTGACAGTGGCAGTTTTGAGTTGGCGGGTAAGCCGTACCAACCTACGGCGGTGCATGCCGTAGCCAAGGCCGGAATTGCGCGTACCTTCCAAAACATCCGCTTGTTTGCAGAAATGACGGCGCTAGAAAATGTGATGGTAGGCCGCCATATCAGAACCCATTCGGGTCTCTTGGGTGCTATGTTTCGCACCCCTAGCTTCAAGGCTGAAGAAGCTGCCATTGCGAAACGTGCGCAAGAACTGCTGGACTATGTGGGGATTGGCAAGCTGGCGCCGTACAAGGCCCGCACGCTGAGTTACGGAGACCAACGCCGTTTAGAAATCGCCCGCGCACTTGCGACAGACCCACAGTTGATCGCACTGGATGAACCGGCGGCAGGCATGAACGCGACCGAAAAAGTCATGTTGCGTGAACTGATTGACCGCATTCGCAAAGACAACCGCACGATTTTGTTGATTGAACATGACGTTAAGCTAGTCATGGGCCTGTGTGACCGCGTGACTGTGTTGGACTACGGCAAGCAAATTGCGGAAGGCACGCCTGCCGATGTGCAGAAGAATGCAAAAGTGATTGAAGCATATTTGGGCACGAGCGGCCACTAAGGATAAAAATGACACAGAAGACTTTGCTCAAAGTAACCGGTCTGAAGGTTTCCTACGGTGGAATCCAAGCGGTTAAAGGCGTAGATTTTGAGGTGCGTGAAGGTGAGTTGGTGTCCTTGATTGGTTCCAACGGCGCTGGCAAGACCACGACCATGAAGGCCATTACAGGGACCTTACCCATTGCAGCCGGAGACATCGAGTACCTCGGCAAGAGCATCCGTGGTCAAGGCCCATGGGACTTGGTCAAACAAGGCTTGGCCATGGTTCCAGAAGGGCGTGGTGTGTTTACGCGCATGACGATTTTGGAAAACCTGCAAATGGGTGCTTATATTCGCACCGACAAAGCCGGGATCCTGTCAGATATCGAACGCATATTCACGATTTTTCCCCGTCTGCGGGAGCGCCGCGACCAGTTAGCAGGCACCATGTCTGGTGGCGAGCAACAGATGCTGGCCATGGGCCGTGCCTTAATGAGCCGCCCCAAGGTCTTGTTGCTGGATGAGCCCTCTATGGGCCTGTCACCCATCATGGTGGATAAGATTTTTGAAGTGGTTCGCGACGTCTATGCACAAGGCGTGACCATTTTGTTGGTCGAACAAAACGCCAGCCGCGCCTTGGCCATTGCCAATCGTGGGTATGTGATGGAGTCAGGTATTGTCACGATGACGGGCGCTGGTCAAGACATGCTCAACGATCCTAAGGTGCGAGCTGCCTACTTGGGTGAATGACGCAACACTCTTTTTTGTTGAACAGAGCTAGGGTGGAGCGCTGGTGAGTGTTCATGTATTGGCGCTAGTCTGTGTCACCCTAGTTTGGGGTGGCACATTTCCGGTACTGAAGATCGCCACGGTACAGCTATCTGGCCTTGAGGTTACGGCCCTGCGGTTCGTCTTGGCCGCAGTGTGCATGTTGCCTTTTGTTGTGCGGATTCCGCGCCGCACTTGGTTCGATGGGGCGATTCTAGGGGCCTTGGTGTTAGTTTCCTACGTGTTACAGGCGTGGGGGCTAGAAACCATTTCCTCGAATCGCAGCGCTTTCCTGACCAGTCTTAACGTATTGATGGTGCCGTTTTTAGGCATTGTGTTCGGCACGAAACTCCGCCTGAGGGTACTGGCCGCCGCCGCTGTGGCATGTGCCGGAATTGGCTTGATGTCCTGGGAGGGCGGCGCCAATCTGATGGCGGACGTCTTGACCGTCTTGAGTGCTTTCGCCTATGCACTCTACGTGGTTTTGTTGTCGCAACGCGCTGAACAGCACCAACCTATTCATTTGGCCTCCGCTCAGATTGTCTGGATGGCCTCTTTGGGATTGGTCTGGTTGGTCTTGAGTTCTGTGGGGACCGACAAGTTAGACACGCTCCCCTCACGCATTGACACCTCCGTGGTTTACAGCCTGGCCTATCTGGGTATCGTGGCGACGGCTGGCATGCTGTTTTTGCAAGCGTGGGCGCAGCGCAAGGTCTCTGCAGACAAAGCGGCCTTGGTCTATGCCTTGGAGCCTGTGTTTGCGGCCCTTTTCGCTTGGGTATGGTTGGCTGAGACGCTGTCTCAACCGGCCGCTATTGGGGCTGCTATGGTGGTTGGTGCCGTGGTGTTCAGTGAAATGGGTGGGGCACCCTCAGCCAAAGACCCTGCAACTTCCTAGGCCGTCACAAAACTTTTGGGTTAGGCGTGTGCTTTGTCCGCTTCTGACGTAAATGAGTCGGCAAAAAACTCATGGTCAGGGAGCTTGGCGCTGGCGCAAAAGTCGGCTCTTGCGGAGTCCACCATGATGGGGGCTCCACAGGCATAGACTTGGTGTTTAGAAAGATCTGGGTAGTCCTTAAGTACCGCCAGATGTACGAAGCCCGTGCGTCCGGCCCACTGGTCACTTGGCTGCGCGTCGGAGACCACGGGCACGTAGCGCATATGTGGAGTTGTCTTGACAAACTCTTGTACCCAGCTGTCCATGTACAGGTCACTGGGCCTGCGCCCTCCCCAATACAAGGTGGTAGGCCGTTCAATTTTCGTGTGTGCCATATGCTCCATTAACGCCTTGAGCGGGGCAAAACCAGTCCCTGAGCCCAGCAAAATAATGGGCTTGTCGGAGTCTTCACGCAAGAAGAACGAGCCATAGGGGCCCTCAGCACGGAGTATTTCTTTGGCCTTCATGGCTCCAAACACGTGGTCGGTGAATTTGCCACCTGGCATATGTCGAATGTGCAACTCCACCCCAGGTCCTGTGTGCGGTGCGTTTGCCATGGAGTAGCTCCGCCGCGCTCCATCTCGGAGCAAGATTTCAATGTATTGGCCCGCATGGTAGGCAAAAGTGTCGTTTGCGGGCATCTGTAGTTGCAACACCATCACGTCATCAGACACTGGGGTGAGCGTGTTGACCCTTGTCGGAAACTTCTTGATCGGATAGGCCCCAATTTCTGTGACCTGTCGGGACTCCAGGACCACATCTGACTGCGGATGTGCGCAGCAGGTCAGTACATAGCCTTGTGCTTCTTCAGCCTGACTCAGCGCTTTTTCTTGGTGGGTGCCATGCACCACCGTCCCCGAGAGCTTTTTGCATTTGCAGGTGCCGCAAGCGCCGTCTTTGCAACCATAAGGAAGTGCAATGCCTTGTCGAATGCCCGCTTGCAGCAGCGTTTCGTCTTCTTTGGCTTCAAACTCTCGCCCACTGGGTTGTACGGAAACTTGGAACAGTTTCGGTGCGGCGTCAACAACATTCATCTTTTCGGTATCCTCGGAGCAACTTTGCGTTCAAACTACATGTGAGCTTCGATTTTGCCTTCAAACCAATCCCCCTTGGGTGCTCTGCCATCGCGTTTTCGCCGCCAACGGCTTTTGATCGTAGGGTGCGGTGACATTGGATCTCGAGTAGTCAGCCGCATGCCACAGCGCGTGCAGGTACTGGCGCTCACTTCCCAAGCTAGTAGGGTGCCCCACTTGCGTGCTTTAGGCTGTACGCCCCTGATGGGCAACTTGGACACTCCATCGAGCCTGCGGCGCTTGGCAGGTCTGGCGCACCGTGTGCTGCATTTGGCACCACCTGCGAGTGACGGGTGGAGTGATCGACGTACAAAGGCCTTGGTACAAGCTTTGCGGTCACGCGGAGCACTGCACAGCCTGGTGTACGGCTCTACCAGTGGAGTCTACGGAGATTGCCAGGGCGCGTGGATTGACGAGACTCGGGCCGTGGCTGCTGATACTACGCGCGCGCAGCGACGCGTCGATGCAGAGAGCCATGTCCGGTTTCTGGGGCGTTCTGCGGGTGTGCGGGCCAGCATATTGCGCATCCCCGGCATCTATGCGCCAGACCGACCTGGCGGAACGCCGCAAGTGAGGCTCAGTAAGGGGACTCCCGTCTTACAAGCGGAAGAAGATGTGTTTACCAACCATATTCATGCAGAGGATTTGGCGCGCGCTTGCTTGCTGGCACTTTGGCGAGGGGCAGCCCAACGGGTCTACAACATCAATGACGATACCCAACTCAAGATGGGCGACTACTTCGACCTTGCGGCGGATCTGTACCAAATGCCTCACCCACCGCGCGTATCGCGTCAAGCGGCGCAGACGCAGTTGCCGGTCACCTTGCTGAGCTTTATGAGCGAGTCGCGCCGCATGCGCAATACCCGCATGAAGCAGGAGCTGAGGCTTGCCTTGCAGTTTCCCACGGTGGCGCAAGGTCTTGTAGAGCGCGTGCAGCGCAAGCGCGCCTAGCCCATCATTCGGGCTTTGATTGTCGCTGGGTCCACAGCAAGGCTCTCCAGACTAACCAACTGCTCAGCATGGTGATGGGGAAAGCCCAAAGCACGTCACTGAGCCAATGCGCGCCTGCTGACATTCGCGCGAAGCCTGTGGCCACACCTGCAAGCGCCCCGACAACCAGCCAAGTCTTTGCGCGTCTGCGGTGCACTAGCATCAAGCTCGCTAGGAAAAAGCCACAGGCCACATGACCACTGACAAAAGAGCAGTTGTTATCGCATTGGTCTGTGACAACGGTGGCCCGGGTAAACAGCTGCGTTCCACCAAAATTTTCGACCTGGTAGGGCCGCGCCCGTTGCCAGTTGTCTTTGAACCCGAGGTTGACGATCAGTCCAGGACCCACGGTGCCTGCTACAGCTACGAATGCCAAAGCGAGGCGCCATTGCAATGTTGCCTTTTTGTAGCGCGCATAGAGCCAGGCCAGCAGACATAGGACTAACCAAACGCGAAACAACGCAGGCAAATACAGATTTATTAGCTCGATCCACCACCATGCTTTTGAATCCAATAGGGGGGGATTGCCCATGAACAGACTCGCAGCTGCCAAGTCGAGCTGGGGCCACAGGGTAGGAACCAGCGCAAGCAGGATCGCGCCAAATATCGACCACCAAAACAAAACTGGCGTGCTCGTCGTTGCGTTTAAAGTGGGAGTAGGCAGCATGGAGTATCAGAGACCGTAAAAGACCCGTGATGGTACGTGATGTGGCGAATACCTTTCTTGCGTCAAGTTCTTGATGAAACTTAGGGAAAAATGTCCGTGGACTGCTATGCAGATCTGCAATTCTTTGGAGGATGTCAATATGCGGGGATCTTTTTTTGTGCGGCGTGTGGCAATTGTTGGCTTGGCTGTGCTTCTTGGCGCGTGTGCAGTGACAAGTAAGTCGTCAACGCTGCAAACCTTGCGCCCCGATAGCGTTGTAGGGCCAGTGTGGGAGGCTCTGACCCTGGAAGGGTCCATACCCTTGGTGGCGCCTAAGCCAACTTTTCGTTGGGTGGACTCGTCTCAGATTGTCGGGAGTGGCGGGTGCAATAGCTTTGCAGTGCAGGCTGCTCTTGAGGGGCAAACCGTTCACCTCGGGCCGCTGCGTCCGCAGGGGAAACCATGTATGACAGCGCCCAGTGGGCAAGAAGACATGTTCTTCAGGGCCTTAGAGCGCACGCGTCAGATGGGTATGGAGGGTGAGCAGTTGCTACTGCTGGACGGTCGTAGTCAAGTCATCGCCCGATTTGGCCGGAAGTTATAGGCGTTTGGGGATTGAGGTCATCCATCCACCATAATTCACGCTAGAAAACAAAAAGCCCGATGTTGTGTGAACCGACAGATGGTATGGGGAGAAGGCGGGAAGGGGCGGGATGACGTGGGATGGGCCGCAACCCCGCGTAAACACTAGCTTTTCCCCGATTCTAGGGGGTCAGGCCGTGCCCCACCTTTGCGACACATGGTCTGAGGTGAAAGGTGGGGCTGTGCGGCAGATGGTTTGGGGCATCAATACAGGCCCTTAAACCCCGGCATAAAGCCCCCTGAAACGCCCCACGCGCCCCTGTAGAGCCCCAGCCTGGGGGGGTTGGAGCCACCCTGCACTCCAGATGCCCCACCTTTTCAAGGCTATGAGGCCTTTGCCCCACCTTATCCACAGGGCATGCCCCACCTTTGAGGCTTCTGTTTTTTGTAGAAGAATGAATTTATGTGTCCGCTTCGATCCGAAAGAGCTTGTCTGTCTGCGAGAGCTTTACAACAAAATATTCATCCCTATTCAAATCAGCTGGGAGCTTGTCTTTGAGAATGGACGCGACAAATTGAACATGCGCCGACTCGCGATTTACCAGGCCAGCAATTTTGCTGAGCTGGTTGTCATGCATTAACTCCTTTTTGTCGTTTAAGAGGAAGTGATAACAAGGTATGCCTTCCTCATCGGCGAATAACGTATATGCAATATCAAAACAAGTAATTTCTCCCTGTTTCTTGCCAGAGCTGAAATTTGTATTGAATGAACTGAATTTATAAAGACGTTGCCCCATTTTGTTGGTGACGATGTCATATTTCAGTGCGTACTGTTCACCATAAAGCTCTTCAGAAATCTCGGAAAAAAATCTATTCAACTTGTTGAGCTGTACTTGAATTTTTGCTTCAAAATCGAATGAGAAAAGATCGTCATCGATTCTGGTCAGGTCAGCGTTGAGGTTTCTTAACTGGGCATCGGTATCCGCAATTTGTTGAATAACTTTCTCGTATTCACCTTTGCGACGATGTTTTTCATTTAAGACAATTATTATTGCTTCAAGCTCTTCGAAAGAATCGCTTTTTGAAACCTTCTCTGCCAGCGACTGTTCTTCAGCAAGGAATTTTCGCAGAGTCGCCTCATGCTCTTCAATCTGTGCTTTTAACGCTGGAAGCTCTTTAGAGACATATCGCGCTTTCTCTTCAATCATGCGATTGTGAAAAGCTACAAGTTCTTCAAAACTCTTTTGTATTCCAGATAGCCTGCCTGTCACATCGTCGTACAGCGACTTTAGCTGACCAACATCAATCTGAGTACGGTTTGACTTTATGTCATCCATTGCTTCTATTACAAGGCTTTGACGTAACTTCAGTCTACTGATTGCGGTGCTGGTGAAGTTGATTTTGTATTTAATCTCATCCAGTCTGTTCAGATCAGACTCGAAATCTGGGTTGATTCGTAACGCAGATTTCTTGGCATTTAATTTTTCAATATCCGTCAAAAGCAACGCCAGCGAGGCCTCATATGCTGACTTGGTTTGAGTCGATTCAAGGCGTGCCTTGAATAAGTTTTCTACGCGAATTTTTCCGAGGATGTTTTGTTTTGCATTCCCTTGATCAAAATCGCATCCCAGTAGAAATAGATGCAAAGTCTCATACTCATCGTCGCGAGTGAATTGATTCAACGTTCTTAGAGTATTGGTAACGCTTAATTCTTTGTAGCGGATGTTATGAGAAATGATTTGAGGAAATGTTGGTTTCTTGCCGTAGTGATTCGGAAAGAGAAGATTTGTAAGGGTTTCCTCAAATTCATCTTCGGTTTTTTGTACGCCGTCAATGCGTCGAACTAACTTGTTACGGGACAGAAAGTTGCGCTCGATGACTACTTCCTTCGCGAGGACATCGTCTAAATTCTCGGTCAATGTAAGGGTAACAAGTGCCTGCGTGTCGACAAGAAAATTCTTGACCAGCGCGTATTCTGTTTTTTTATTCTCGGGGTCTGTGTAGATTCCTTTTGCACTAGCACCCAAGCAAAAATCTATCAATATCAATACTGTTGTTTTACCAACGTTATTTCCGGTCGTCTCGCCTGCATCCGTTGGGGTTTCATCAACGATCAGATTCAAGCCTGCATGAAATTTAATGTCGCGAATCACCCCTTGGGTATTCGAAATTTGAAGCGACTTTAAGAACATATTTCAATGTTTCCGTTAGTATTATTGGAAATCATGCCCGCCAAATAAAGCCAATCCAAGGTGAGTGTGAAAAGTGGAAATTGCATTTCATGCAATTTTCGCGATTCAATGAAAAGTCCCATCAGATCAGCTTCCCCGATCCTCTTCAATGCCGCTAGGACATATGCGCCATTGAAATACAGACTGTTTGCTGGGTGGACGTTTTCAGGAAGTAGCATTGGCTGGCTCCACAGGATTCTTAAAAATACGGCAGCGAATGAAGGCATCCACGGCCAATGCATTGATCCACATTTCAAGCTCGTCCAAGGGCATTGCAATGTAATTTGCACTGTTTTGTACCGTTCTTACGGCATGCTCGACCACCTGGAAGAATAAATCATCGCCAGCATACTTGGCACTCAATTTAATATATGTCTGCCTTAGTCCGCTGAGAACGGCCTTGCTTTTGTTTTGACCGGCAGAATCAAATATGGCGTACATCCTGTCGATTCGATGGTGTTGAATTTTATAGTCTTCAATCACTATCGCTGCAGCGACTAAATTGTTAAAAACTAGCTTTTTGTCTACATCGAACGCAATGGGCAATGATGTGTGGCTTGTGTCTTCGATATCCTCTTTCGCTAGGATATTAATTAACTCAGCTAAGTTTGTTTCAACGGGTGAGGTGTCATTTATCGGCTGAAGTTCTTTTTTAAGAAAGTCATAAATCACCCGTTGCCTGTCGATATTTAAATGCTGTATGAAGCTCAGTATCGATTTGACATCATGAATGTCATTCTGAGGATCAAAGGCTAGGCCGTGCGGATTCAGGAAATTTTGTTTCCTCAAGTCGGAGGCATCTTTTGAAATGGAAACAAAATTAAAACGATACTTTTTGTAGGCCGCTAGATTTTTTGACAGCGCTGACTCAATTTTTGTTTTGGTAGCTGTCGATGACACTTGAAGTACAAGCGCATTGACAGTATCTATTAAATCAATGCCTTCAGCATTTTGTGCGACTGCGTTCATGTTCTTCAGTGAGTATCCGAAAAGAACATTGAGGAAGTTCACATAAAAATCCTCTGCATGCAAATGGAAGTTGAGGATATTCAATTTGCCTCGTAACTCCACGCGGGTGCAGAGAATGGAAAGGCGCTCTTCGCAAAGGTCCCAATAGAACGAGCGATTCATAGAGACAGAAATTTTTGTTGATTTTGAAGCATTGCAGCTCTCCCTGGCGCAAGCTTACCTCATAGGCATTCCATTTTTGATAGGGGTGAACGATGCGTTGTAACCCTCGTAGATTGGTAAAACGTGTTGGCCAAAAAAAACCTCCTGGCGTAGGAGGTTTGATTTGCTGAAGTGTTTGAGCTCTCAATGCAGCGTCGGCGTGCCCTGACTGTGATTTAGGGGCGTTACGAGTGAACGTGCGCCCTTGGCGGTAAGCCGAACGAAGCAATGCCTAGATTCATCTAGAGACAGGTGGACAAGCGCACGTTTTTTCAAGCTTCGCAAGATGCTCGCTAGCTCTGCGTCTGACACAGCAAAAATACTCTGTCTAAAGAGCGGTACCAGCGTTTCAAGGTACATGCCAACCTCGCCTGTCGCGTGTAGAGCCTCAAGGATGAGTTTTTGCTTTGTTTCTTGAAGTGCTGCAATGTTTTTTAGCCGCTGCGCGTGCCCAATGGCTTGTATTTTGTTGTCGGTACAAGTTTTCATGCTGATTCCTTCATGGTTTGAGGTTGGTCTGAGTTAAGAGGGCGGTCCTCTACGTTGGGCGTATACCAACGGTCGCCCGTGTTCGGGTCTGTCATTGAGTGGTCTGAATGCATGATGGGCGGTCTAGGGCCCGTGTCCCTTGTGATTTTGAGGACATCGCTGCTGCCAGCAACGCCGCATTTCCGTGGATAGCAAACCTCCAAAAAGCCAAATCGAATGAGGGCTTGAACGTATTTTTTAAGATTGCTTGAGTCGATCGCTGCGGTGGTCAAGATATCCGCGCGCGTGAAACGTCGCATGATCCTCATTGACTGCCACGCTTGGCGTCGAGCCACGTTGTCCGCTTTTACGGCTGTGCATCGCGCACCTAAAGATCGGCCCATTTTTAGTCCCTTGCCTTGGGCGCATTACCCAAAAAGAATGGTCTGCTGGCCCACTGATCGGCGTCAACTGACTTCCAATCATTTGCTTTAGCCATCGCTTCTACACGCGCCAGTCCCACTGTTATCAGGCCCATGCTGCCTTTCGCTTGGGCATGCAGATCAGCCAGCAGATCGTCTGCAATCCCGACCTCTGCCACCGTATCGGCCAGGATGCGGGCGTCTTCCGCATCGAGAGGTTTGAACTCGACCCACTCACTGATGCGGCGGGCCAACTGTGCGCGGTGGATCAGCTTGCGCTCGGTGCCTTCATGCCCGATCAGGATCACAGGCACGTTGCTCACGTCGTGGATATCGCGCAGCGTGTCCAGCATGGCCGTATCGCCAGCAAAGTAGTTGGCCTCATCAATGAAGAGTGGGCGGTTTTGTTGTTCTAGTGTGGCAGTAATGAACTTCAGCATTGCTGAGCTTCGATGTAGCGGTTCAGCCCCCAATTCATGCGTAATGCTTGCTAGCATTGCGTTGGGTGTCCATGTGCTGTAGGCCCGCACATACACACCGTTGGTACGGTTTACCAACCAGCTGATCGCAGTGGTTTTACCTGCTCCGGTGAAGCCATGTACCAGGCCCATGCCGGGGATACCAGAATCACGATTTGCAAGTGATTCAAATGCAGCTTGAAGGGCTGCAACGTTTTTCACTCCTGCCAGTTTTTGGCGCATCTTGCTTTCCTTCCACTTTGGTTCGATTCTTTAATCAGCCGATGTCTCAATCAGTCCCTGAAGCTGGTGCTTTTGTCAGCTGGGTGCGGCTGTCGGGCACCTCATTGACGAGTTCCACAATCCGGCGATAACTGGCCGGGCTGTTCTTCTTGAAGCGCGCCATGTAGTCCCGCTCCTCTTCGGTGAGAGCACGGACACGGCTGCGCTTCTCAATCCACTGAGCCCGCTCATGGGGCGTGTTGAACACAGGCTGTGCCTCCTGACGGTGGCGGGCCAGTTCGTTGTCATTGCCCGCAGGCACTTCATTGATGGCGGTCTCGGCCTGCAGGCGCTTCCAGCGCTCGGATACACCCTCCAGGCGCAGTAGCTCGGCGCTGGTGCCTGGGGCGCGGTCGATCTCGGCCATCGCGCTGGCGGCACCCTGCAGGCCCGCGCTGCTGTGTTCGCTGGTGGTGCGTGGCAGCATTGCTAACTTGCCTGCAGCCTGGGCGCGGTCGACCAGAATCTCCTGGACGATGTTGTCCACGTTCTGGCGCTTGGCTGCAGCCTTGAGGGCAGCACGCTCCTCCTGCACCCGCTTCTTCTGCATTTCCCGGCCCTTGGCAGCGACCTCCTTGCGGTCCATGCCCGTGCGCTCTGGGCACTCGGCCACGCATATGAATTGGTTGTCGCCGCCGTACACCACCAGCTGGCCCAGATCGGGCAGCTGGCGCGCCATGACCCGATGGCCCACATAGGCCTCAAGTTCGGGGGCAATAAACCAGGCGTTGTCGCTTTTCAGGCCCTTCTTTTGGACGGTCAGATATCCACCATTGCTACCAGCGGCCTCGGCCAGCAGCAGGTCCAGAATGCGCTCGTCCTTGATGATCCGCACCTGCTCCCTGTTGGCATTGGTGACCGCATAGGGTGTGCGGCGGTGCAGGCCTTCATGGGGCTCATGCATATACAGGCCATCGGTCCATTGGTCGCAGAACAGCTGGAAAGCAGCAGCGGTCATGTTGATGTCCACCACCTCGCCACGGGTCATCAGGCGATCGGCAAAGCTCTTGCGCGACTCGATGGCACTGCGCTCGGCCACGTTGTGCCCAATGAAGCCAGGCAGCAGCTCCATGAGGCTGCGTGCAAAGGTGCCAAAGCCGCGTTCGATGTGGGGCTTGTGCCAGGGTTGGAATGGTGGGCAGAAGTCCTGCTTGATGTCCAGGTTCTCGGCCACATAGGCCACGTGCTTGCTCTTGTAGTCCTGGCCGTTGTCAGTCTTGATGAGCAATGGCACACCCCAAGCCAGCAAAGCCTCCCGCAGCAACGCGGTCACCGCAACGGCCTTGCTGGTCTTGCTGACGAGCAGCTTGAAGCGGCGGGTATATACGTCGATCACTCCCAGCACGCTGTGACGGCCATCGGCCAGCATCACGTCCGCCGGGGTGCTGTCCATTTCCCAGCGTTCATTGATCAGGGTGATGTTCTCGCTCTGAGAACCGTAGGCCACCATGTATTTGTTCTTCCAGGCGTCGGGGTTGGACAGGGCCATCAGCGTCTGGGCGTTCTTTTCGCGCCAGGTGTCCATCCAGCGCTCCAGGCTGCGCATACTGGGCAGCTCAACGCTGCCGCTGGAAATATCGCCCGCCATGCGAGTGCGCAGGCCATGCATGATCTGGGTCGCCCGCGACTCGGGGAAGCTCACCAGCATCGCCTGCACAAACTCCCGCACCTGGGGATATGAGTCAATCTTTGAAACGCCTTTGCGATTGCCGTAAGCGCCAGCCAAAGCGGTAATGCCGTCCTTGCGCACTGCAAGCCTCCAGCGCTGGATGCTGCTGGGCGACACGGTGCCGACCAGGTCGCGCACCCATTGCTCGACCGCGATGTGGCCATGCCGGTAGGCGGCGCTGAATTGATGCTCGGCCACAGTCATGGCCAGGCCGCTGGCCTGCTGAAATTCCTCCAGGGCGCGTAGCACCTGCAACTTGGCATCCATGCGGCGCTGGTCATTTGCGGGCATTGCGGCCAGCTTGCGCAGGCCGTCCGCCTTGGCCGTCTCGGCGATCTGGTTGGCTAGGTTGGTTTTCAGCTCGACCTTGACCCCCTCAACCGCGCCCACCTGGGCTGCAGCCTGAAGGGCCTGGCCAGCGTTTCCAGCCAGCACGGCGGTGGTGTTCCAGGACAAGGCCGCACGTGTGGTGGCGGGCAAGCTGGATACGTGGTACTCACGGCGGGTGCCTCCATTGCCCGAGACTTCCCGGTACGTCCAGTGGCTGGCCAGCGCCTTACGGTGCACGCCGCGTTTGTCGGATGGCATGTTGGGCAAGCCCAGCAGCTCGGCGGCTGTTAGCCAGTCTTTTGGCAGGGCGCTCATTGGATAGAGGCCCCCCTCTGCTGCTGGTAAACGGCTCTTCCGCTAGTAGTAGTCGACCAAATCCGGCTACGAGGCGAAATGGCTAATTGGCTAGGGGGTAGGTGCTTGGGTACATGTTTTGTCGATCCTAGGCCCGTTCTACGGCGTTCTACGCATGGTTTTGAAATGGAGTCTTGGTCGACATTCAGCCGTAGATGGGTTTGGCAATCAAAACGATGGACGGCGTGCCGCCAAGGAGTTTGAGCTCCCGTCAGTTTGTTAGATGGCTGTGCACGCGTAAACATGACAGAAGGTTTCTGACTTGGTTCTATCTGTGCTGCATGCGCAATGCGGGTCGCTGAAGTACGCGTTTGATCTCGTCCATCACGATTTCGTGGTGCTTCAAACTTATTCCGTAGACAACAGATCGCACTATTGAGCCCGTAATTGGGCGATCTTCAGTGGAGAGCGCGCGCGCAATTTTGGAAAAGTCACTGCCACGTTCCTTGAGAGCAAAATGCATCTTGAGCGGATCTGAAGGTAGGTGCGCTGGGCTTTGAGGCTTAGGCATGTATGGGTGCTCCAAAGTTAACAAAACGTAATTTATATCAATCATTATGACATTAAAAGATGTCGTATCGTCATTTCCATGAAGCAAGCAGAAATCTTTTCCCGTGTGAGGGAAGTCGTTGGTGCGAGGCAGGATTCAGATGTGGCTGCGGCACTCGGAGTGACTGCCGCGAACTACGCTACTTGGAAGGCGCGAGGAACAGTGCCGTACGAAAAGCTGTGTGAGCTTGCGGTCCAGCGAAAAATCTCACTGGACTGGTTGTTACTTGGAGTCGGTGACTCCGCTGGGTCCGGTGCCATTGACGTAGACCTGTTTTCGTCTGTATTCCACGCGCTTTGGCGAGGCGCCAATGAAATAGGTGGGGACGATACTTTCCCGTATGTGTTGTCGAACGCCTGTGCGATCTACAGCAAATTAAGTTCTATTGCCGACAGAGTAGAGCAGTCGAAAGTTTTGACAATGCGAGTAAATCTTGCCTTGGGCTCATTAGCCCACGCCACGGTCTCGGTACTCCGGCAGCAAGAGGTAAAGAACCCAAATGCTGGGCGTAATGAGCAGGAAATTCTGCGGATAAGCGCACTCGCGAAGTCGTTTGATAAGGCCGCGTAATCACATTCCGAATCCGATGCTGGTGCAACGGGAAAACCAGGTAGTTCAAACAGAAAGAGTGTCAGATGATCGTATTGAACAGTGACAAAGAAATTGTTCGAGTTGATAGTTGGTCAGACATCACTGACCGCGCTGGTTTTAACGGGAATCTCAACCCCGCAGAGCACACCCTAGTCTCGATCATTGGCCGATACGCGTTTAAGGACTATGTGCCATGTGGGTTGTCGAATTGCCACACTCCCCACGGTAAGGGTTATATCGTCGTGACGAAGGACGGACGCGAGACAAATATTGGGAAGGATTGCGGAAGGACTTACTTCGGCGTCGATTTTGAAACGCTCTCGAATAAGTTTGATCGCGACATGACCGAGAAGGAAAACCGCGAAAAATTATGGAATTTCTACTTTCGCTGTGAAGAGGTCGCAGAACACGTCACGACAATACGTACAGAGGCGTACGGGGCAAATTGGGTCTATAAGCAGTTGAATGCATTGCAAAACATTCGAGAAGTTCCTGCTCCGGTTGTTCGTCGTATCGCCGCAATGGCGAAGGTGCGTGATCAGAATGTGACCTACGAAAGAGAGGCCACAGAGGTTGAAATCGAACAACTAGAGCAAGCTCAGGGCCGTCGCTTAATGCGCCCACATTACGTGTCGATTCTGATTGGAAAATTGGAGGGATTGGAGGCACTCTTTCCCGAAAATAATTTGAAAGTTCTCTTGATAGACGGAGTGTCGGAACGAATCAAAGAGTTGAATGCAGCGAACATTGACACACTGACTTTTGAGCAGCTACGGAAATGGGCCAGATGGCTGGGGGAACTCGATGAGGTTTTGGAGCGCGCCGCAAGGGCGGTGCGCAGTGGACGTGCATTGCTCACGCAGGAAAATTTGTTGAAGCTATCTGAAGCATCCGGCTTGAACAGTGACGAGCATGAGTTATATGTGGCCTACCTCAAGCAATTGCCAAAGCCATAGATGCCCGTTATGCCTGCATTTCCAATGGCTGAGCCCTTCCAACGGTAGTGCTCCGTTGTAATGCATTTAGTAACCTAAGTTAGAAGGATTTTTAGCCAAGTAAAAAGATACTGAACTCTGTTTCAAGGCCAAGTTTATTGACAGGGTTCAGTATGAGTAAAGAGAGAAAAAATGCCGCAGTGGCGAACCGGCAGGTCTGCATTGACGCCGTGGTTTCGCTTGCGAGTGATCTGGACAAAGTCGATCAAGAAATTGTTGATTTGAATTTGTCATTGCGTGAAATTGAAAGCGCATTGCGCGAATCCTTGATTGATATCCCTGACCCGCAGCCTTCCTTGGAGGCTTATCGTCGCGGTCTCGCTCTATTTGAAATCGGAAAGTGCACCACTCAAGAGTTGCAGGCATTGGAAGCCGAGCGCAACGCAGTGCAAACAAAAAAAGATGAAATTGAGCGGAATAATTTCTCTGCTACGGAGAGATGCAACGATTCAATTGCTGGGCTGAAAAAGCTAATTCGAGAGTCAGAGATTCGGCGAGAAAGTATTGCTGCTGAACTCCGTAGCAAAAAAATTGCTTTCCTCCACTCGGAGGCTGCTTGCATAGGCTTCGACTACGTTGAGCAAGCCGACGCCTTGAGCGAATCATTCAAAAAATTGTCCGGCTTGGAAAGAATCCTGGCAGCGACAACGGGCAACTTCCAAAAGCAGCATGTCATTCTTTTTGCAAAGGACGATTTCTGTGTGCCGATCTTTAAGGGGCCAGCCTTTGAGGGGCGTGCGATTCCCTTCAATCAATGGCTTTTGCATTCTGCGCGTGCGGATACTTTTGGCGGGGCATCAGAAATTGCAATGGCTAAGTTGATTGAAGAATTTAAAGCTGTCAACGTCACTATCTGATTTCGTGGGAATGGGCTTCACTTGGTTGTGGTTGAGCGCCTAGAGCGCCTAAACAGCCCATTCCCACACCCTTTTTAAGGATTGTTTATGGCGGGTTCAAAGGCTGCATATACGGAACTTCTTAAGGAGTTGAGGGAGCTGCTATTGAGCAGCCTGAACTCTGCCGGAGTGTCATTAGAGATAGCCCGGTCTGTCGCAGATTCAACAACTAACTGCCTCATAAATACTTGGGGCGGTTCCTTGATCTACTTTCCCAAAGGTCGAATTGAAAATGCAAAAGCGACCAGGGAGAAAATTATCGAGAACTTTAAAGGGAACAACGCATTGGAAGTTGCGCGGATGTGCAACGTAAGTATTCCTCACGTGTACAGAGTTCTTGGGAAAGTGCACGCTGAAAAGAAGGCGCGCAATTAATATTTTGCGATGACAAAATGAATCCGTTCAAAGTCGCCCATGCAAAGGTTGATACGTCTCCGGCCTTTCGGCGCAAGCATTTGGTCAAGTTGCAATATCCCGTGGAACTCATAGATCAGACCGGGAAGAAGACGATACGCGAGCTGGTATTTGATCCAGCCTTACGTATTCCTAAATTGGATGAAATCGACTCTGATTTTGATCGAACAATTTTGAGTATTTCAGCACTGACTGGCTACTCACCTGACGTTGTCACTTTGCTGGACAGTTCTGATTTAGACGCAATCGCAGCAGGAGTCTTGACCGAAATTGCGAATTCCGTTGAGCTCTATTTGGCATCGGTATCTGCAAGTTCTGTGAAGAAAACTCTTTCACCACAGAAGACGAAGCGCACGAGATGAGTAATTTGAAACTCGCCTTTGTTATTGAGGCTCTCGACAGGGCAACTGGGCCTTTGAGCCGCATTGGGCGTTCGATTGACAAGATCGGCGAACCTATCCGCCGCATCGGTGCGCTGTCTGCAGAGACAGCGTTCCGCTTTGGCCGCTTCATGGGCAACCGCCTGCAGAACCAGGCCGGTGAGGTTAAACAGCGGTTTGAAGCCCTATCAGGCACTGCACAAAGTATGTCGCAAGCATTCGGTGCCGCAACGATTGCTGCAGGCGGTGTGTTCTGGGCTCTCAAGCGAACCATTGATGAGACCGACCATGCCCTTGATGTGAGCAAGAAGCTGGGCATCACCGTGGAGATGTACCAGCGCCTGGGCTATGCGGCCCAACAGAACGGCGCTAGTCAAGAGGCAATGGGCGATGCCCTCCAGTTCTTGAGCCAGAACATGGTGGAGGCGAAGACTGGCAGCAAAGAAGCGGCAATGTGGTTTCACCGTGTAGGCATTCCCCTCAACCAGCTCAAGCGTATGAATGCCGTCGAGGTCTTTGAAGCGATCTCAGACAAGTTCAACCAGGTCGGCGATGCAGGTCAGAACGCAGCCAACAAGATCGCCGTAATGAAGGCACTCATGGGGCGTGGTGGTGCCGAGCTTAAGCAAGTGCTTGATCTGGGCAGCGAAGGCTTACGTGGGTTCTACAAGGAAGCCGATCAAATCGGTGCCGTGGTGCAGGGCGATACCGCTGCTGCGATGGCAGACTTCAACGACAACTTCGACAAAATGAAGTCGTCGATCTTCGGCGTCATGTCTGCAATCACTGCATCTGCACTCCCGGCAATGGACGCGATGGTCCAGCGCATCACGGCTTTGAATGTTGCGAATCGTGGTGAGTGGGGTAAGTCGATGGGTGAAACCATCGGCAACATCATCAATGCGTTGCCCGGATTTCTTAAGGGTGTTGGCAAAGTGAGTGCCGTTTTGGTAACTGTAGCGACTGCTGTCGACAATGTGGCGAACCTGATGGGCGGCTGGGCCAACGTCATCAACCTGATCATCGGCATCATGGGTGCAAAGCTCGCCTTCTCTGTCTACGGCCTTGCCAAGGCAATCATCACCATGATCCCCACGATCTGGAGCCTGGGCGTTGCGCTGATGTCCACGCCGTTGGGTTGGTTCATGGCTGCGATCGCCGCGATCATTGGCCTGGTCGTGCTGATCTACAAGAACTGGGAGCCCATCAAACAGTTTTTTGCGGACCTTTGGGGCGGTATCAAAACGGCTTTTACCTCGGTTTACGACTGGATCATGGGCAAGATCATGGCCGTGGTGGAGCTGGCCGCAAAGGTTGGCCAGGCCGTGAAGGGCATCTTCAGTGGCGACACGGGCGGCTCGGCGTCGTTTGACGCAATGGGCAACGCCACGGGCGTGGACGCCATGTCTGCACTGCCTACAGGCCGTGGCCAGAAGTCGGACGTGGGCGGCACCATTCGCCTGCAGATTGACCAGGATGGACGCGCCCGCGTGGCCGAGGTCAAGAAGAACAACCCAGGTGTCGACTTTGATGTTTACAGCGGCATGTCGATGGCAACGCCGTAATACGTGCAATTTGGTTTGGAGAAATAAATGCTTATTGAAGGTGGTGCAAGCGGCGCGCTCAAACCAATTGCTGCTGTGCAATTGCCGGATGGCACCTGGGGCGCTTTAAGGGTCTCAGCAGATGTGCAATATCGGACAGATGCAATAGGAGCATCTTCTAGATTTCATCTGGTCAGCGCAGCAGGCGCCAATGCCGGTCAGATTAAAGCCGCACCAGGCCGCGTTATTGGATGGCAGTTGGCAAACACCACTGCTGCGTGGAAGTTTGTGAAGCTCCATAACTTGGCGAGTGGGGTAACGGCGGGCGCAAACGTCTTTCTGGTAATCCCGATACCCCCAAATGGGAAATCAGAAGTAACTGTTGAAGGTGGGATTGCTTTCAGCGTTGGTATCGGAATTACCGTATTGGCAGGTGCCGCAGACACTGACACTACGGTTGTTGCTGCCAATGACGTAGTCGGAAGCATTATGTTTGCTTAATTTGGGAATCCATCCTGGCACTTCCAACCTTCAGACTTTGCTCGGCCCAATGTGAAAAGCCTCTACTTATCCACATTTTTTGTGGATAAGTAGAGGCTTTTCGGCCATCAAACGTCAAACCATGTGTCGTGGTTCAGCAAACCATCTGACGGTTTACACCTCTACTTATCCACATTTTTTGTGGATAAGTAGAGGCTTTTCGGCCATCAAACGTCAAACCATGTGTCGTGGTTCAGCAAACCATCTGACGGTTTACAGTTCAGCAAACCATCTGACGGTTTACATGTTGTATCAACATCGGGCTTAATTGTGGTGCCCAGGGCCGGACTCGAACCGGCACGCCTTGCGGCGGGGGATTTTGAGTCCCCTGAGTCTACCAATTTCACCACCTGGGCAGGTAATCTGTGAAGACTTGAATTATGGCACATTTATGGCTATGAAATACAAAACCATTGAAAATTCCATCGGAAAAACTCCACTTGTTGCTTTGCAACGCATAGGCGCTGCTGAAAACCAAGCCCGCAACAACGTTGTACTGGGTAAATTGGAGGGCAATAATCCTGCAGGCTCAGTCAAAGATCGCCCCGCGCTGTCCATGATCCAGCGCGCCCAAGAGCGCGGCGATATCAAAGTGGGCGATACCTTGATTGAGGCAACCTCCGGAAACACCGGCATTGCCTTGGCCATGGCTGCAGCGATCAAGGGCTATCGCATGGTGCTCATCATGCCGGAGGACCTGTCGATTGAACGCGTCCAAACCATGAAGGCCTTTGGCGCCGAGTTGATCTTGACGCCCAAGAGCGGTGGCATGGAATACGCCCGCGACCTTGCGGAAAAAATGCGTGCAGAAGGTAAGGGCTATGTGCTGGACCAGTTTGCCAACGAAGACAACCCACGCATCCATTACGAGACCACAGGCCCCGAGATTTGGGAAGACACAGAGGGGCAAATCACCCACTTTGTCAGCGCCATGGGGACCACGGGCACCATCACCGGTGTTGCGCGTTACTTAAAGGAAAAGAACCCCAACATCCGCATCATCGGTGCGCAGCCATCAGAGGGCTCACGCATCCCCGGCATTCGCAAGTGGCCGCAAGAATACTTGCCAAAAATCTACAACCCAGCCAATGTGGATGAGTTGGTGTACGTGAGCCAAGTGGACGCTGAGGACATGTGCCGCCGACTCGCACGAGAAGAAGGCATTTTTGCTGGCATCTCCGCCGCCGGTGCCTGCTGGGTTGCGCAAGAAATCGCCAAGCGTGAGCAAAATGCCACCGTGGTGTTTGTGGTGTGCGACAGGGGCGATCGGTACTTGTCCACCGGGGTTTTCCCTGCCTGAATATGCCACTTGCGCTCATGGGATAAGCGCAGGCCGCTATCAATTGCATAGTAATTAACGCAGAGAAAAGGGCCGTATGGCGACCAATTTTGTGTATTGCCCGCAGTGCGCAACTCCCTTGCAGCACATCACGCGGATGGAAGATGGTGGTGACACCACGCGCTTGCGTTGCACAGCCTGCGACTTTACGCACTGGAACAACCCCACGCCCGTGTTGGCTGCAGTCATTGAGTACCACGGGCAAATCTTGCTGGCGCGCAATGCGGCTTGGAGTGGCAAGGCTTTCGCCCTGATTACCGGGTTTATGGAAGCCGGCGAAACCCCAGAAGACGGCATACGCAGGGAGATTGCCGAGGAAACCGCCTTGCGCACGGACTCCTTGTCTTTGATTGGCGTGTACGACTTTCAGCGGATGAACCAAATCATCATCGCCTACCACGCGGTGTGCCAAGGGGATGTGCGTTTGTCGCCTGAACTGGTGGAGTACCGCCTGTTTGCACCGGAGAAGGTGAAGTGCTGGCCGTCGGGCACCGGCTATGCCTTGGCGGATTGGCTGAAGGGGCGGGGCTATGCGCCTGAGTTTGTGGAGTGGCCCAAGCCAGATGCCGCGGTGCAGGCCACGTAGGCTTAGGCTGCGCCCTACAATGCCAGCGACCAAGGAATAGCGATGCAAATAGACAAAGAAATTGACACCCGCGGGCTGAATTGCCCCTTGCCTATTTTGAAGGCCAAAAAAGCACTGTCTGAATTGCAAAGTGGGCAGGTCTTGAAGGTGGTGTCCACCGACAGTGGCTCGATCCGTGATTTTCAGGCGTTTGCCAAGCAAACCGGTAACGAGTTGCTGGAGCAGCAGACGGTAGAAAAAGACTACATCCACGTTTTGCGCAGGCGCTGAAAGCCCCATCAAGCAAAAAGCCCTCACGGCCATTCAAGAGCCGTGAGGGCTTTTTCTATGCTGCGTGTGAGGCGAGCGCTGCTGGCATTCGCTGCGCACCGCACCTAGCCCCTGAGGGCCTTGTGCCGTGCTTAGCCTTGCTTTTCCAACTGCGCCAATTGGTCACGCATTTTTGCAACGGTGGCGGCAAAGTCTGCCACCCGTTTGCGTTCTTGCTCGATCACAGCAGGCGGTGCTTTGGCCACAAAGGCTTCGTTGGACAGCTTGCCGTTGGCACGGGCGATCTCACCTTCCAATCGGGTCACTTCTTTGCCTAAGCGAATCTTCTCAGCGGCCACGTCCACTTCCATGAACAGGCAGATACGGGCTTCGCCGACCACGGCCACCGGTGAAGCTTGTGCAGCGGCAGCCCACGCAGCCGCGTCGTCAAACACCCGCACTTCGTTGAGTTTGGCCATGGCCTGCAACACAGGGCCGCTGGCTTGCACAAACGCGGTTTCTGCGGGGGTGTTGGCCACCACATACAAAGGCAGCTTGGTGGACGGCGACACACCCATCTCGCCACGCAGATTGCGGCAAGCGTCTACCAATTGCTTGAGCTTGGTGACATGGGCAATGGCTGCCTCGTCAATGCGCTCAGGCTGGCTCACAGGGTAGGCCGCAATGGCGATGGATGGGCCAGAGCGACCGGCAACCACGGACACCTTTTGCCACAGCTCTTCGGTGATGAAGGGCGTGATGGGGTGGGACAAACGCAAAATGGTTTCTAGGGTGCGAATCAGGGTGCGGCGGGTGGCGCGTTGTTGCGCGTCATTGCCGGTCTGAATTTGCACTTTGGCAATTTCCAGGTACCAATCGCAGAACTCGTTCCACACAAAGTCGTAGATCGTGTTGGCAACATTGTCCAGACGGTAGTCTTCAAAGCCTTGGGCCACTTGGGCTTCCGCCTTTTGCAAGAGCGACACAATCCAGCGGTCTGCTGGGCTGAAGCTCAGGTATTCGCCTGTGGCGCATTCGGCCGTGCTGTGCTCTGCCAAGCCGCAATCCTGGCCTTCGCAGTTCATCAGTACAAAGCGGGTGGCGTTCCACAGCTTGTTGCAGAAGTTGCGATAGCCTTCGCAGCGCTTGGAGTCAAAGTTAATGCTACGGCCCAAGGACGCCAAAGAGGCAAAGGTAAAGCGCAAAGCGTCCGCCCCGAATGCGGGAATGCCTTGGGGAAACTCTTTTTCCGTCTTCTTGCGTACTTGCGGTGCTGTCTCGGGCTTGCGCAGGCCTTCGGAGCGCTTGTCCAGCAAAGGGGCCAAGGCAATGCCGTCGATCAAGTCCACCGGGTCCAGCACATTGCCTTCGGACTTGCTCATCTTCTTGCCTTCGGCGTCGCGCACCAGGCCGTGGATGTACACATGCTTGAACGGCACCCGCCCAGTGAAGTGGGTGGTCATCATGATCATGCGGGCGACCCAGAAGAAGATGATGTCGTAGCCGGTGACCAAAGTGCTGCTAGGCAGGTACAAGTTGTAGTCGTCGGTGGCTCCGGTGCCCTCGCCATCATTGCCCCAGCCCATCGTGCTGAAGGGCACCAAGGCGCTGGAGTACCAGGTGTCTAGCACGTCATCGTCGCGGCGCAGCGTTTTACCCGGTGCTTGGGCTTGCGCTTCTGCCTCATCGCGGGCGACGTACACATTGCCTTGCTCGTCGTACCAGGCCGGGATTTGGTGGCCCCACCAGAGTTGGCGGCTTATACACCAGTCTTGGATGTTGTTCATCCACTGGTTGTAGGTGTTGATCCAGTTTTCGGGCACAAACTTCACTTCGCCCGAGTGCACCGCGTCAATCGCCTTTTGGGCGATGGACTTGCCCGTGGCATCGCCTGCGCCTACTTTGTTCACTGCCACAAACCATTGGTCGGTCAGCATCGGTTCGACCACTTGGCCGGTACGTGCGCAGACCGGCACCATGTTTTTGTGCGGTACGGCTTTTTGCAAAAAGCCTTGGGCTTCCAAGTCTTTGAGCACGGCCTTGCGGCACTCATAGCGGTCCATGCCTTGATAAGCCGCAGGGCCGTTGCTATTGATCTTGGCGTCCAGCGTGAAGATGGTGATCAGCGGCAGATTGTGGCGCTGGGAGCAGGCGTAGTCGTTGAAGTCGTGCGCGCCGGTGATCTTCACGCAGCCGCTACCAAAGGCGCGGTCCACAAAATCGTCCGCAATGATGGGGATTTTGCGGTCGCACAGGGGCAGGTCCACCAGCTTGCCAATCAGGTGCTGGTAGCGCTCGTCTTCAGGGTGTACGCACAGTGCACCGTCGGCCAGCATGGTCTCGGGGCGGGTGGTGGCAATGTGCATGCCGCGCAGGGGCGTGCCATCAGCAGCGGTTTGTGGGCCATCGCTAAACGGGTACTCGATGTGCCACATAAAGCTGTTGCGTTCCTCGTTTTCCACTTCGAGGTCGCTCACCGCGCTTTGCAACACCGGGTCCCAGTTCACCAAGCGCTTGCCACGGTAGATCAGGCCTTGCTTGTAGAGCTGCACAAAGGTTTCGGTCACCGTTTTGGACAGCTTGGGGTCCATGGTGAAGTACTCACGGCTCCAGTCCACCGTGTCGCCCATGCGGCGCATTTGGGTGGTGATGGTGTTGCCGCTTTTTTCTTTCCACTCCCACACTTTGGAGACAAAGTTTTTGCGCGCCTCGGCGGGCGTAGGACCCATATCGTGGCGGCTGATGTTTTGGGCTTGCAGCTGGCGCTCCACCACGATTTGGGTGGCAATGCCTGCATGGTCGGTGCCTGGAATCCACGCTGTATTGAAGCCCCGCATGCGGTGGTAACGGGTCAGCGAGTCCATGATGGTTTGGTTAAACGCATGGCCCATGTGCAGCGTGCCCGTCACATTGGGGGGCGGCAGCTGGATAGAAAACGCGGGCGCATCGGCTTGTGGCGCTTGGGTGCCACGGAAACCAGCGACACCGTAGCCGCGTTGTTCCCACTCTGGGCCCCAATGGGCCTCCAACGCTGCGGGTTCGAAGGATTTGGAGAGGCTGTTTAGCCCAGGTTGTTGTAGGGGTTCGGTCATCCCGCAATTTTATTCGACCTAGGCGGGGGGGGGGGCTAATAGGCTGTGGTGCACGCGAGATTGAAGCTGTGAGGCGATCGGACAGCGCAAGTAGGCGTTGGGAAGTGAACTAGACGCCTACTTTGCGCTCACTACAAGTCATTTCAGTGCAAACGAGGCGGCCGTTTTAACCCACTTTGTTTACTGCCGATGGTGTGCAGCTAGGCAATGCCTGGCCGAGGTACAGGAATGAGTCCGGCATTCCAAGCTACGAAAGCTCCGACGTTGAGCACCACGGTGAACCAGAACACCACAACGAAGCTTTGCTTGCTTGTTTTGTGCCTCAGGAGTTGCTGTGCAATCAAGGCTCCGGGCCAGCCGCCTGCCAAAGAGAATAGATGCAATGTTTGCTCTGATGTTCTCCAGCGGCCTGATACTGCGGCCGACTTGTCCACTGCGTATGCAATGAAGGCCACTAGGCTAAGGCCCAAATAGGCGAGAAGTACAGGTACTGAAAAGCCCCACCGAAACGCGACGTAGACGTATATGCCGAGGAATGTCGGTATGGCCAAGAGGCGCGGAAAAGTCCACTGCGCTGCCGAGCTTTTTCTGGACCTTTGTGTCGTCTTCTGACGTGGCGGGTACTGGACGGCACGAGCCTTCTTCTTGCCGTCTGACGCGGTTTCGATTTCAAAGGTCAGTATCTGTCCTACGGTTGGGCGGCCAGTTCCGGATGGGAACGATTTGATGTGGACAAAAATTTCTTGACCGCCTTGTATGGGTTCAATGAAGCCGAAGCCGCGCTCATCGTTCCAAGTCTTGAGTTTTCCAGAGAATCGCATGTCGATATTTGTCTTTGAGCTGCCTAACCTGTTGTGAAAGTCGATCCCATTTCCTATTGCCACCCGGATTTGGTTCGGAGGTAGAACGGAATTTGCGTGTCGTTGGTCTATAGCCGGACTGTTCAAGCGTAGCACGCGGCAATTTGCTTCCAACGAGCCTGAAACGCTTACCCCCTCGCAATGCCCCCGTTCCCATGGAGTACGCATAATGCGGCATGCTTTTTCTTCTTTCTCCTGCCAAGTCGCTTGACTACGAAACCCCCTTGCAAGGCCAGCCGCATACGGCGCCGCTGTTTGTTAAACAGTCGCAAGCTTTGATTGAGGTGCTGCGCACCTATTCACCTCAAGCCATTGCCGAGCTGATGGACTTGAGCGACAAGCTCTCGTCGTTGAATGTGGGGCGCTACCAAGCATGGTCGCCTAAAGCCTCTGAGCGAAATGCCCGCCAAGCCATTTTGGCGTTTAATGGCGATGTGTATGACGGCTTGCAAGCACACAGTTTGGACGCCAAGGCGCTGGATTGGACGCAGCAACACGTGTGCATATTGAGCGGGCTGTACGGCGTGCTGCGGCCTTTGGACTTGATGCAGCCTTACCGGTTAGAGATGGGCACGCGCTTGCCCACGCCGCAGGGCAGCAATTTGTACCAGTTCTGGGGCAGCCAAATTGCCGAGTACCTCAACACCCGGCTGCAGTCTGACATCAGCCCTGTGGTGGTGAACCTCGCCTCGCAAGAGTATTTCAAAGCGGTGGACACCAAAGCCCTGAAGGCCCGCGTGGTGGAGTGCGTGTTCCAAGAGTACAAAGGCGGGCAGTACAAAATCATCAGCTTCATGGCCAAGCGCGCGCGCGGCCTGATGGCACGCTTTGCGATTGAAAACCAGCTGGTGCAGCCCCACCAGCTGCGCGCCTTTGATGTGGACGGCTACGCCTTCAGCACTGAAGCGTCTTCGCCTGAGCGCCTTGTGTTTAGGCGCAATGTCGCCACCTAAGGGTGAGTTTTTGAGGTGAATTGGCCTCTGGCGCCCAACCCTATTGCGTAAGCAGATATGAAAATTAGAGCAAATGGCATTGACATCGAAGTGGAAGACAGCGCCCATGTAGACGGTGTGCTGGTGCCTGCCTTGGCGCGCCGCCCGGCGGTTTTGCTCATCATGGGTTTGGGCATGCAGCTCATTGCCTGGCCACCGGCCTTGGTCAAGGGGCTGGAGGACGGGGGCTTTCGCGTCATCCGCTTTGACAACCGTGACGTGGGCTTGAGCACCCACTTTGACCATTTGGGCAAGCCCAACGTACTCTGGGCCAGCATCAAATACCGGCTGGGGCTGCTGTCTAAACCGCCATACGCATTGGCCGACATGGCGCATGACGCGCTGGGCGTGTTGGAAGCCTTGCAGATTGAATCCGCCCATGTGGTGGGGGTGAGCCTAGGCGGCATGATTGCGCAGCGCGTGGCGATTGCCGCGCCTAAGCGGGTGATCAGCCTCACCAGCATCATGAGCACCAGTGGTGCTAAGCATTTGCCACGCCCGCAAGCCAAGGTGTTGCGCGTGCTGCTGAGCCGCCCCAAAAGCCAGCGCAGCGAGGCGGTGGTGGCCCATTACCTCAAGCTCTTCAAGGCCATTGGCAGCCCGGACTACCCGCTGGACGCGGCGGCCATGCGTGCCACGGTGGAGTTGGGCGTGCAGCGCAGCTACCGGCCCATAGGCACCACACGCCAGCTCATGGCGGTGGCGGCCGACATCACCCGGGCGGCACAGCTCGCGCGCATCACCAGCCCAACGCTGGTCTTGCATGGCCGGGCCGACCCTTTGGTGCCCTATGCCTGTGGCGTGGATACAGCCAAGCGCATTGCCGGGGCCAAGCTGGTGGGCATAGACGGCATGGGGCATGATCTGCCGCCCCAGCCTGTCGCGCAGATATTGGTGGAGCTGCTGGCGCACCTGCGGGCGGCTCAGGGCCCCGCTGCGCCCAAGGGCAAAGCCAGCGCGGCGGTGGCGAGCGCCTGACGCCAAGGCTTTTTTTCGCTGTTTCTTCTCGTTTTTTGTCTTTCGATTTGCCATGAACACACCCGAACAATCCCAGCTGGGCAAAAGCTCCGCCTACGTTGACCAGTACGACGCCTCGCTGCTGTTTCCGATTCCGCGCAAGGGCAAGCGCGAAGAAATTGGCATTGCAGGCGCGCCCCCGTTTTTTGGGGCGGACTTGTGGACCGCGTTCGAGCTGAGCTGGCTGGGCCCCAAAGGCAAGCCGCACGTGGCGCTGGCCCACTTCACCATTCCGTGTGAAGCGCCCAACATCATCGAGAGCAAGTCTTTCAAGCTCTACCTCAACAGCTTTAACAACAGCCGCTTTGCCGATGCAGACGAGGTGAAAAACCTGCTGCGCACCGATTTGACCGAGGCGCTATGGCGCGACACATCTGGTAGTGGCGCTGCTGTGCCCGCGGGCTCCATCGGCGTAAAGCTGGTGTTGCCCGAACTGTTTGACCGCGAACCCATTTACGAGATGGACGGCCTGAGCCTGGACCGTCTGGATGTGGAATGCACCCGCTACACCCCGGCGCCCGAGCTTTTGCGCGTGGTGCCTGACGAAGAGTCGCCGGTGAGCGAAGTGCTCACCAGCAATTTGCTCAAAAGCAATTGCTTGGTGACTGGCCAGCCGGACTGGGGCAGCGTGCAAATCAGCTACACCGGCTTGCCCATTGATCAAGAGGGGCTGCTGCAGTACCTGGTGAGTTTTCGCAACCACAACGAATTCCACGAGCAATGTGTAGAGCGCATATTTATGGACATCTGGCGCCAATGCAAGCCGCAAAAACTCACGGTGTATGCCCGCTACACGCGCCGTGGTGGCTTGGACATCAACCCGCTGCGCACCAGCGCGCCGCAAGCTTTGCCGGTCAATACGCGCACTGCGCGCCAGTAAAGTTGTCTGCTATATAAAGCATAGCTACTTGCGCAATATCCATGAGCGCAAACGCCTGATTTGGCTCTGAAAATGCGCCTGGGCGTTCAAGCCGGTGCTACTGGGCCTTGCAAGGTGTCGGGGCTGAACACCACGGTAAAGCTGGCGCCGCCCGTGTTGCCCACGACGAGCTGCCCGCCCAGCTGACGGACCAAGTCGCTCACCAGTTGCAAGCCTAGCGATTGGGACTTGCTGGCTTCAAAGTCGGGCCCCAAGCCCACGCCGGTGTCGCTGATCTGCAGTTCCAGGCGCATGTCCGGCCCAGCATCGCCACCGACTTGGCGCAAGCTCACGCGCACCTTGCCGCTTTGGCCGTTGGGGAAAGCGTGCTTGAGGCAGTTCGAAATGAGCTCATTGACGAGCAAGCCGCAGGGGGTGGCTTGGTCCATGCTCACGGTGACCGTGCACACATCCAGCTCCAGGCCAATGGGCTCGCCCTGGGTGAGCATCATGCGAAAAGACTGGGTGCTGAGCTGGCGCAAATAGTTACCCAGGTCAATGCCTGCAAAGGTGCCAGAGCGGTACAGCGTTTCGTGCAGCAAGGCCATGGAGCGGATGCGGCCCTGCATATCGTCTAGCACCGACTTGGTGTGGGGCAGGGTGCTGCGCCGGCTCTCTAGGCGCAACAGGCTGGCAATGATTTGCAAATTGTTTTTGACGCGGTGGTGCACCTCGTTCAAGAGCCCCACCTTTTCGTGCACAGCCGCTTGCAAGGCTGCGTGGGCTTTCTTGGTCTCCGTGATGTCACGGGCCAAGGTCAGTACACAGGCTTGCCCGTCAAACTGCACGCCGATGCCGTCCACACGCACCTCAACGGGCGAACCGTCTAAGCGCAGAAACACAATGTCTGCGGCGGGTGCGGGCACGCCTGTTGTGTCGGACAGCACGCGGTCAATGCGCGTTTGGGTGGATGCGTGGAAGTCTGGGTGCAGCAGTGTGAAAATGTTTGCGCCTATGAGGTCTAGGGGCGAAGCGGCGCCAAAGAGCTGCACCGCTGCGGGGTTGACGTACACCAATTCTCCATTGCGATGCACAAAGGTGGGCTCGGGCGACCATTCGATGAGGGTTCGAAAACGTAGTTCATTGGCTTTGAGAAGCACATCGTCGTGGTTCAAAACCTGCAGCATGTGGTTGAACTGGCGTGACAGGCGCTCAACTTCGCTAGAACCTGTCAGGCTGGCCCTGACTTGGGTCTCACCGTGGGCCACTTTGGCGGCTGCGTCTGCCAACTGGGTGTAGGGCCGTGTAATGGCAGTGCCAAAGCGCCAGGCCAGCGCAATAGCCAAGCCCAAGGCCAAGGCGCCTGCAGCTGCCGTGTTTTGCAGGGTGTGCCAATAGTGCACGTACACCAAAGATTCTGGACGGCCCGCCACAATACGCCAGCCTACGCCATCCATTGCAGTGAAAGCAAACAAGCGGCGCACCCCGTTCATATCGTTTGTCACCAGGTAACCATCTCGCAGGCCCTTGGTGGCATTCTCTGCCTTCATTTGGGTAGGCTTGCCAATGAAATTCTGAGGAGCTTGCGACCGCAGCAGGTTCAGGCCATTCGGGTGAATAACGGTGACCAATGCGTCTGAAGGCACTTGGGCCAGCACCGAGGCTCCCATGGCCAGCAGGTCGCGCGACAGGGTTACCCAACCCACCTTTTGGCCTACTTCACTAAACACTGGGTGGCTCAAGTTCACCATCCACCGCCCACTGCTGGGGTGGCGCACCGGCGCCGATACGTAGAAATCGTGGCTTTTCAAGGTGTCTGAGGTGATGGGAATGGCCGCTGCCTCGCGTCCGTCTTGTTCTTTGGGGGCAAAGGTGCAGACCACACGGCCTTGCATATTGCGCACCGTCAGGGAGGAGAATTCTTCCGTTAAAGCCACCATGTTTGCAACGACGGGGTCGCACTGGCTGGGCAACATCGTTTGCACCAAGCGGCGCTGGGCCACGCGCTCTAGCATGTGGTGGTCATTGTCAAGTTCGCGTTGAATTCGAAAGCCCGCATGTTCTGCCAAATGCATCACCTCCACCTGCGCCTTTGCACGTATGTGGTTCAAGTGCTGTAGCAGCAGCCACGCCAAGACGGCAGTCAGCGGCACCAGCAGGGCGGAAACCAGCAGAAACAACTGGCTACGCACCGACCAATGCCTGAACTTGAAATTGAGTCGATGCAGTGTGCTAATGGACATGGGCGGCACATCGGTGGTGGCGAGGCGTTGCAAGGGGTAGCCGCATACGGGGGCGAAGCTAGAGCGTATGCAAGGCGTCTACACCCACCGGCTTACCAAACAAGTAGCCTTGGTGGGCATCCACCCCGATGCCGGTGAGAAAGTCCCGCTGGCCCTCGGTTTCTACCCCCTCTGCGATGACTTTCAAGCCCAAGCTATGGCCCAGTGCCACGATGGTGCGCGCAATGACCGCGTCGCTGGGGTCGGTTAACACATCGCGCACAAAAGAGCGATCAATCTTGAGCTGGGTGAGCGGCAGGCGCTTGAGGTAAGACAAAGAGGAATACCCGGTGCCGAAGTCGTCCAAAGAAAAACTCACACCGCGTGCGCGAATCGCATTCATTTTCAGAATGATCTCTTCAATGTCGACCACCAGCATGCTCTCGGTGAGCTCTAATTTCAGGAGTTCTGGGCGCGCGCCAGTTTTTTCCAAGGCGCTGTAGACATTGGTTACAAAGTCTGCTTTAGCGAACTGAGAGGCGCTCACGTTCACGGCCATGGTCCAGTTGGCGGTACGAGGGCTCTTGGCCCATTCCACCAACTGCGCGCAGGCGGTCTCCAGCACCCACTGGCCCAAGGGAAGAATCATGCCGGTTTCTTCCGCCAGTTGAATAAACTGAGCCGGCGGCACCATGCCACGGGAGCCACTGTTCCAGCGCACCAAGGCTTCAACTCCGGTAATCGTAGGTTCGTGCAGCTTGTTGTTGTCCACCTTGACCTGCACTTGGTAGTGCAGCACAAATTCTTGGTTGGCCAGGCCGTTGCGCAGGTCTTTCTCTAGCTCTGAGTAGGTGGCCGCTGCGGCTTGCATGGCGGGGTCAAAAAAGCGGGTGGTATTGCGCCCGGCCGCCTTGGCCTGGTACATCGCGACATCGGCTTTTTTGATGAGCTCGTCCATGGTCTCGGAGTCTTCCAAGAAGACCACAATGCCAATGCTGGGCGTGCTGGTGTAGTTGTTGGCGCGGAGTTGGTAAGGGCGACCCAAGTGGTCCAAGATTTTGTTGGCGATGGCCTCAGCCTGGGTCGCAGCTTCATGGTCATGCACGCTCAAGGCCTCAAGCAGAACCACAAATTCGTCGCCCCCTAGGCGTGCCACGCTGTCGCCCTCACGCACGCACGAAGTCAGGCGTGTGGCCACTTGCTGCAGCAAGATGTCGCCCACATCGTGGCCTAGGCTGTCGTTGAGTAGCTTGAAGTGGTCCAGATCCAAAAACATCAAAGCGCCATGCTGCCCAGTGCGGCTTGACGTCACCATGGCTTGCTTGAGCCGGTCTAGCAGCAAACGCCGGTTGGGCAGGCCGGTCAATGGGTCGTAGAACGCCAAGCGGCGGATTTCTTCCATGTCCAGTCGGTGCTGGGTGACATCGCGGATCAGCCCGATAAAGGTGATTTGCTGGCCCCGCTCGATGCGCGACACGGTGAGGCTCATAGGAAACACACTGCCGTCTTGCCGTCGGCCTTCTAACTCGCGGGCCACGCCCACAATGCGCGCTTCGCCGGTGTTGCGAAAGTGCTGTAAGTAGTGGTCGTGCTCGCTGCGGTAAGGCTCAGGCATCAGCATAGAGATGTTATGCCCAATCACTTCATCGGGCGTGTAGCCAAAGATGGTGCTCGCTGCCAGGTTGTAAGACTCGACGATGCCATGGGTGTTGATGGTGATGACCCCGTCCGCCATATTGTCCAAAATGGCTTGGGTGTGCAGTACGGTGGCCTGTAGTTTGGCGTCGGCTTGGTACTTAAACAGCGCCATTTCTAGCACTGTGCGCAGTTCCCGCTCAGAGAAGGGCTTCAAGATGTAGCCAAACGGCTCGGTGAGCTTGGCGCGCGCCAGCACATCGTCAGCGGCGTAGGCGGTGAGAAACACCACGGGCAAAGCGTAGCGGTCGCGGATGATTTGGGCCGCAGCAATGCCGTCCATCACGCCCGCCAGCTGAATGTCCATCAGCACCAAGTCCGGCAACAAGTCTGCGACCATGACAATCGCCTCCTCACCCTGGGTGGCATGGCCCACTGGGTTGTAGCCCATTTCCAAAAGCTGAGCGTGGATGTCTCGCGCCACAATGGTCTCGTCTTCGACCACCAGTATCTTCGCTTGAGGAGCGGGTGAAAGCATGCGCGAGTCCCATCAAAAAAAACGAGCGGTTCCCTACACCGCAAAGCTCTGTTGGGCAAAAGGCTTGGCGATTCCAAGGCCTGTGTAGCAAGAGGGTAACCCATTGCCCTTCAAGCCGCAAGACGGGCGAACCGCGCGGGTTTTGCCATGCTCCAAGCGTGTGTATCAGGGCAACAAAAACACTTGCACCGAGCGGGCCAGTGCTTGAGACCCGACTTTCAGGTCTTCGGCAGAGGCTGCTGACTCTTCGACCAGCGCCGCGTTTTGCTGGGTTACATCGTCCAGTTGGTTGACCGCTTCATTGACCTGAGAGATACCGGTGGCTTGCTCTCGGGTGGCATTGCTGATTTGCTGAATCAACTCGCCCACCTGGTTGACTGCATCTACCACCTCATCAATGGTGTGTCCTGCCACGCTCATTTGCTGAGCGCCTTCGGCAATTTGCTCGGAAGATTTGGCGATCAGGCCACGAATTTCTTTGGCCGCTTTGGCGCTTCGCTGGGCCAGGGCGCGCACTTCGGCGGCAACCACGGCAAAGCCACGCCCTTGTTCGCCCGCGCGTGCCGCTTCCACAGCGGCATTGAGCGCCAACAGGTTGGTCTGAAACGCAATGCCTTCAATCACGCCAATGATGTCGCGTACCTTGTCGGACGAGGCTTCTATAGCATGCATGGCGTCCCCCACTTTTTGCACGGCTGCGTTGCCCCGCGTTGCAATAGCGGTGCTTTTTTCACTCTGTGCGGAGACTTGGGCTGCCGTGTCTGCTGTGTGTTTGACCGTGCTGGAGAGTTCTTCCATTGAAGCGGCGGTTTCTTCCAAGCTACTGGCTTGTGATTCGGTGCGCGCAGACAGGTCCATGCCACCTTCTGCCACTTCATGTGCAGTGCGCGTGAGGCTGTCAATTTCACCGCGCACGTCACCCACGACCGCCCTTAGGTTGATTTGAATTTGCCGCAAGCTGCGTGCAACACGGTCCAAGGGCGCCGGGTGGGCGGTTGAGATGGCCGTTGTGAGGTTGCATCCGGAAATGTCATCGGCAAACGATGCTAAATCATGGATTGCCCGTCCGAAGCTGCGGTGAAACCACGCGAGGACCATGGCGCCCACACTGCCCAGCACAAGCAACTCTGTGAGTAGCAACTGATCGGGCTGCAAGTTCAACAGGGCAGGCACCAAACCCGCCAAGCCCATGGCGGCCAGTGCCAGTCCTAAACGCACGGTCAGTGTGAGCCGGCCCAAACCGCCAAGCCAGCCGCGAATGCCTTGGTACCGAACTTCACCCGCGCGCAGGTAGAAAGGGGCTTGGCCTGCTGCCTCATGGGCGCGCATCTTGGTGTACAGAGCCTCTGCCGCTTGAATTTGACTTTGCTCGGGTTTGATCCGCACCGACATATAGCCCACAGGCTTGCCGTTTTGCATGATGGGGGTGACATTCGCTTGCACCCAGTAGTGGTCACCATTCTTGCGGCGGTTTTTGACCAACGCCGTCCAAGGATGCCCCTTGCCCACCGTGCTCCAAAGGTCTTTGTAGGCGGCCGCTGGCATATCAGGGTGGCGCACCAGGTTGTGGTTTTGGCCGATGAGCTCTTCGTAGCTGTAGCCACTGACTGCCACAAACGCAGGGTTGCAGTGGGTAATGATGCCTTTGGTGTCGGTGGTGGACACCAGCATTTGCTCTGCGGGGTAATCAAACTCGTGCTGAGTGATAGGCAAGTTAAGGCGCATGCAGACTCCCAGTATGTGCAGCCTACGGAAACCCGTAGCACTGAGTCTTGCATGGTGCCCGCCAGCAGGGAACGCGTCAATTGCCCAAAGGCGGCACTAGCGGGTAATAGGCCCGGCTCTTGGGGTTTTAGTTCACTGTATTGATCTGCATCAATTCCTTGCGCTCCGATAGCCGAATAGAGTGCAAAACCCGCTTGCTTCATTATTTGTAGCAGCCTGCGCTTATCTAATGAGCGCTAAAGGCCAATTTCGCTGAATTTCTGCAGCGCAGCGAGTTCGGGGAAGTCGCCAGCACGCTTGCTCTTCATGGCCATGACGGATTCCATGACGTGGCGGTTGCTCCAAACAGCGCTTTGCAGCCAACCCATTTGCTTGAGCGACTCGTCCACCGAGTGGTCGCGCGCATAGTGCACGGCCTGCTTGGTGCCCCAGATGGCGACCTGCGGCTTGGCGGCAATCTCTTCAAAGGTTTTAGGTACCCTGCTCCAGAGTGGGGGCATCTTCGTCGTAAATTTTGCCTTGCGGCACCAGAGCCGAGTGTTGCCGTTTGGAGCGCACCAAGGGGTAAAACAGCTCGGTGAACCAGCGCTCTTTGCCAAAGAGTTGGTCGTCACGCAGGCCCACTTGCGGCGGGTACTGGCGGGTGATGTGGGCGGTGCCAAACAACACGTCCCACAAGAAGAGCAGGTTGCCAAAGTTGCCTTTGTAGTGGCCTATGCCGTCTTTGTTGCTCATAGCGTGGTGGGCCCAGTGGGTGGCTGGTGTGGAGATGGTGCGCTCTACCACCCACATGATGGGCCGCAGGGCCTTGATGCGGTAGAGCGGCGCGTCCCACGGCACGGCGCAGTGCGCCCCCATGATGACCATGAGCTTGACCACCAAGTACACCAGGTACACATTGCCCAAGCCCAGGTAGGTCAGCACCCCGGCAATCCAGATGCCGGGCATCATGGCGTAGTAAAAAAAGTTGTTGCGGTAGGTCATACGCACGCTCATGTAGTGCGCCGAGTGGTGGGCGCGGTGCAGCGGCCACAAAAGCGGCGTGTGCGAGGCGCGGTGCCACAGGTACTGGGTCAGGTCGTCGCCCACCAGCAATATGGCCACCATGGCCCAAATCGGCAAATGCGCCCATGCGTTGGCGTACTCCGGGTAAGCACGCTGCGCCGCAGCGCCGGTGAGCGCAAAGATGACGGGCTGTATGAGCGCCAACAGCGCGACAAACATAAACAGTTCCAACTTGCCGTCGTCGGCCGTGGCTTTGAAGGTTTTGTAGCGCTCGCTCCAAATCTCTGCGGCGGCGAAGCCAAAAATGATCAAGACCAAGGCAATGGTCTGTGCGGTTTTCATATCGTCTCCTTGTCGTTATGGCTGGCATTGTGGAAGTCGGCTTTAATAGCGTCCAATGCATTTCAAGTTGAAAAGCAATGCAGTCACTGCATCACGCAGCAACACCCGGAGCCTTGTATGGACCTGCGCAGACTCAAGCATTTGGTGGCCCTGGCCGACGAGCGCCACTTTGGCCGCGCCGCAGAGCGTGTGCATTTAAGCCAACCGGCATTTAGCCGCAGCGTGCAAGCGGCCGAGAGCGAGCTGGGCTTGGCGCTGTTTGACCGTGGCCTGCCTGAGGTGCGCTGCACCGCAGCCGGTGCTTTTGTCATTGAGCGTGCCCGCAAGCTGCTGTTTGACACCCGCTGCCTAGAGCGCGATGTGGCGCTGTTTCGTGAGCAGCTGCTGGGCGACTTGGCCTTTGGCGTGGGGCCGTTCCCGGCGGTGTCTTTGGTGCCGCGCTTGCTGGTGCGTTTGCGCGCGCGCTACCCTGGCATCCAGACCCGGGTCGAGGTGAATAACTGGAAGTACCTGTTGGAGCACTTGCGCGCCGAGGAGTTGGATTTTTTTGTGGCCGACACGCGCAGCGTGCCCCAAGACCACGACCTGAGCATTCGCCCCGTGGGACGCCAACGCGCCGGGTTTTTTGTGCGCAAGGGCCACCCGCTGTTGGCGCAAGCGCAAGTCCAGCCTGCTGACCTGTTGCCCTTTGGCATCGCCTGTGTGCGCTTGCCTCCCAGCATCAGCGCCGTGTTGGCAGGCCTTTTTGGTTTGCCACCGGGTGAGCGCATGCCCATTGCCCTGGAGTGCGACGACCTGCACCTGCTCAAAGCCGTGGCATTGGCCAGCGACACTGTGCTGGCCGCGCCCGACGGCGCAGTGGCCGCAGAAGTGACTAAGGGCGATTTGCAGGCGCTGTCTTTGGCTGGCTGGCCACCCATGCATTCCGAAATGGGCGTGGTGTCTCTCAAAGGCCGCAGTTTTTCGCCGAGCGCCGAGTTTGCAGTGGCGGAGTTGGGTGCCTTGGCGGCAGACGATGCGGACGCCTTTGCCCCCGGTGAATCAAGAACCGCGTCATGATGTCGTGGACGCCAAGAGCCAGTATGTTCACTGTCTGACCTTGGCTTGAAACTATGGCTGTTTTTCAACCCCTGTGAACCCCACTCCATGCCAAGTTCCCCATTCAACATCCACGGCAAATACACGGTCGAAACCATGGGCCCTGTCTTGGTTTGCAATGTCACTGGCCCATGGAACATTGAAATGGTGCAGGAATGGGTTGCCGCGATGCTGCCGTTTTCTCAGCAGCTTAGTCAATACCCTAAGGTGGGCGCGATTGTTACTTACCACCAATCTATCCTGACAACCCCCGAGGCGATGGCACTCATGCAACAAGTCATGGCCAATGCTGCGGCGAACAAAAACTATGGTGCCTATGCTTTAGTGGCGGACGCCCATGTGGAAGGGCGTAGTCTCGTGGAGCCCATCTTCACACGTATCTTCGAAGGTCACTGCGCTTACAGGTTTTTCTACACATTCGATGAGGCGAAAACTTGGATAGAAAGTGAAATCAAACACCCGTAAACCCCAACCGTTTTTAAATGGTATTGCAGGAGTTTCAAGCCCTTCAAGCTAGGTAAGCCTTAGCGAACTTAGCGCATGCTGGCTAAAGGTTCAACTCTTAACCTTAAAGCTCCCTTCATCTCCCGGATCAAGTAAAGAGGTGCTTGCACGCGTTTATGTGATTGTGGATGCTGCGTTTTATATAGCACCTTGCGCAATATCCATAGGCGCTAGCGCTTGTTTTTCTTGTTTTTTTCTGGCTTTTGGGTGCCACTCTTCTTAGCAGCGCCCGGCGCTGCCGCCAACGCCGCCTCCATGCGTTCGCACAGGGTTTGCAGAATTTTGACGCGGGCGTAGTTTTTGTCGTTGGCTTCTACCAGTGTCCACGGTGCGTTGCCGGTGCTGGTGCGTTGCACCATGTCGCAGATGGCTTGTTGGTAGGCGTCCCACTTGTCGCGGTTGCGCCAGTCTTCCTCCGTGATTTTGAAGCGCTTGAATGCAATTTGCTCGCGCTCCTTGAAGCGCTTGAGCTGTTCTTCTTGGCTGATTTGCAGCCAGAACTTCACCACTATGACCCCAGCGGCGAGCATCTCATGCTCGAAGTCGTTGATCTCGGTGTAGGCGCGCAGCCAGTCGTTTTCTGAGCAAAACCCTTCGACCCGCTCCACCAGCACGCGCCCGTACCACGTGCGGTCAAAAATAGCGACGCGCCCCTTGCGTGGCAAATGTCGCCAAAAGCGCCACAGGTGCGGCTGGGCCCGCTCTTCTTCGGTGGGCGCAGCGACAGGGATGACTTGGTACTGCCGGGCGTCTAGCGCCGCAACGATGCGCCTAATAGCCCCACCTTTGCCCGCCGCGTCGGCCCCTTCAAACGCGCAGACCAAGGAGCGGCCTTGAAAGCGCGGGTCGCGTACCAACTCCGCGAGGCGGCCTTGCCACTGGGCCAGCTCGGTTTTGTACGGTTTGTCGGCTAAGGCATGGTGGAGGTTGAGCTCGGACAAGACGTTGCGGCCATCGGTATCCACCCGCACGATGGGGGCCACCGGCGTAGCCACTGGACTGGTCTGCGCAATTTTTTTCTTCAGGGCGGCCAGCACAATTTGACCCACGGTGAGTGAGCGGTAGCGGTCATCGGTACCCTCCACCACAATCCACGGGGCCCAGGCCGTGTTGGTCAGGCGCAGAAAATGGCCCGCTACTTCTTGCAGCTTGTCATAAGTTTTGAGGCGGTCCCAGTTCCACTGGGTGACGCGCCAAGCGGTCTTGGGGTCACTCTCCAGCTCTTTGAGCCTTTGGGCCTGCCCCTCTTTGGTCAGGTGAAACCAGAACTTCAGAACCACCGCGCCTTCATTGACCAGCATGGCTTCAAAGCGGTTGATCTGTTCGGCACGGGCGTCGAGTTGGTTCAGCGAGATCAGGCCTTCGATGCGCTCGCGGATGGGGTCTGAGTACCATGAGCCTGCCAAGATGCCGATGCGCCCTTTGGGTGGCAAGCTGCGCCAGTAGCGCCACATGGGAGGGCGCTCGCGCTCTTCGTCGGTGGGCTGTGAAAAAGCCAGGGTGGAGAGAAAGCGTGGGTCCATCCATTCGTAGAGCACGTTGATGGTCTCGCCCTTGCCCGCACCGTCTTGCCCACTGATCAGCAGCACCACAGGAATGCGCTTGCCCTCATGCAAGTCCACCTGCGCTTCGAGCAGTGCAGCCCGCAGCCCCGGCACGGCCTCGCGGTAGGCGCTCTTGCTGATTCTGTGCCCCACTTCCGCTGACTTAAACATAGAAGCCTTTCAAATCATCCAGTGAACTTGCACTCTCGCACAGTTTTGCTGGGGACACCAGTGGGGTGTAAGGGGGCAACCCAGAATGGCTAAGGTGCGTCGCTGCCCTCAAAGGGCAATACGGCTTGAATTGCTATGTTTTGTATAGCTGCTTGCCCAGTATCTATGGGCGTAATGGCCTGTTTTTGCTTGTTTTTTGGGGTGGCTGGCACGGCTGAGGCATCGGCCGCCGGGGCTAGGTCGGCATGGATGAGCGAGCCCACGCGCACGCCCAGCAGGCGCAGGCGCTTGTCCAGCGGCACGCGCTTGAGGCATTGGCCTGCCACTTGGCGGATGGTGCTGGCGCTGGCGGTGTACTGCGTGAGGGTTTGGTCGCGGGTCACGCTTTTGAAGTCGTCAAAGCGCAGTTTGATGCCAATGGTTTTGCCCACATAGCCTTTGCGCTCCAGGTCGGCCGCCACTTGCTGGCACAGGGTGGTGAAGATGACGCCTAGCTCGGCCTTGTCGCGCACGGCGTGCAGGTCGCGCTCGAAGGTGGTTTCGCGGCTCATGCTCACGGGTTCGCTCTCGGTTTCCACCGCACGCTCATCTTGCCCGTGGGCGGCTGCGTGTAGCCACGTGCCGGTGCGCGGACCAAAGTGCTGCATGAGCCACTGCGGGTCGCGCGCAGCCAGTTGGCCTATGGTCTCTATGCCGTGGGCTTTGAGCTTTTCATCCGCCTTGGGGCCAATGCCGTTGATCTTGCGGCAGGCCAGCGGCCAAATCATGGGCTCCAGATCGGTATCAAAGACGATGGCAATGCCGTTGGGCTTTTTGAATTCGCTGGCCATTTTGGCCAGCAGCTTGTTGGGTGCTACGCCCACGGAGCAAGTAAGGCCCGTGTCGTCAAAAATGGCTTTTTGAATCAGGCGTGCCAGCACGCGGCCCCCTTCGCGCTGACCACCGGGTACTTCGGTGAAGTCGATGTAGACCTCGTCCACGCCCCGGTTCTCCATGACGGGAGCGATGTCGGTGATGATGGCTTTAAAGCGCTGCGAGTAGTGGCGGTACTGCGCAAAGTCCACGGGTAGCAAGATGGCCTGCGGGCAGAGTTTGGCCGCCTTCATCAGCCCCATGGCCGAGCCCACGCCAAACTGGCGTGCGGCATAGGTGGCGGTGGTGATCACGCCACGCCCGGTGTAGTCTTTGAGCAGGGGGAATTCTTCGACCCGCAGCTGGTGCAAGCCGCGTTCGCCTTGCTGGGCGCGCAAAATTTCGTCGGCCTCGCGTCTTCCCCCGCCAATCACCACCGGCAGGCCTTTGAGTTGGGGGTAGCGCAGCAGCTCTACCGACGCATAAAAGGCGTCCATGTCGAGGTGGGCAATGCGGCGAATGGGCGGGCTCATGGAGCCACAAGGATACCAAGGCCGCTGCCGCTTTCTGCGGCGCGAGGAGCCTGAAAAATCGCTATTTCCGGATGCCGTAGCGCGCGATGATCTTGGCCAATTCCCCGTTCTTGTTGAGCTTGTCGATCGCGCGGTTGAATGCTTCTACATCGCCTGGCGCCATCGACTTCTTGCTGAACATCAGGCTCACAGCATCGTCATTCACCGGCACGGGTAGCACATCGGGCTGCGGCATATTGCGCTGGCGCGCTACATACAAGAACGAGTAGAGGTCACCCAAGAGCAGGTCGCCACGCTTGGCGTTGAGTTGGTCAAGCCCTTGTTCCGTGGTTTTGTAGGTGGTGAGCCGGTTTTCTTTGTCCAGAACCGGGCTGACGGCGGCATATGCCTCGCCGTACCAGCCTTGAAATGGCGCAATCACGGTCCAGTCGCGTTGGGTGAGTTGGCGCATGTCTTGCAACGCAATGCTCTTGCCCCGCCCGTGCTCGGCAAACAGCACCATGAGCTCTGAGCGGTAAGAAGGACTGAAGTGCGCAAACTCTTGGCGCTCAGGGGTGATAGAGGCCGCAAACTGGATGTCTTGTTCGCCTGCCTTGATCTGGGCCAGTTGGCGCTTAGGGGGAATATCTCCTGAAATGGCCAGGGTACAACCGGCCTCTTTGGCGATACGCTGGACGAGCTCAATATCTAAACCTTCAACCTGTCCCTTGGCATTGAGCATGGAGTAGGGGGGCCAATGGCTCCAGCTGACGCGCATGACATGGCTGCATGCTCCGTGCGCTGCCACACTAGCCAATGACAACATAAGTGCTAATGGGAGCTTCACGGTGCGTCCTTGTTGCTGCATCGCAGGTGTCGAATACTACGCCCCTGTGGTCAGGCGGGCAATGTGCGCCATGTCAATGCTTTTTTCACCGCAAGCGGGTAAGCTGCGCGCATTGTGGATTCCGCGTGAAAAGGATTGGGTATGGATAAGCATTTTCTGACACCTCTTTTCTCTCCGAGCTCCGTGGTCGTTTTTGCGGGCTCTACCGATAAGCGCGCAACTGTATCGCAACATAGCCAAGCCCTTTCGCATGCCCTTAGGGCGCAGCGTTTTGCGGGCTCCTTGGTGTTTTTGGATATCCATGCCAGTGGCACCTTGGCCGATTTGGCCGATGCCCATGCCGATCTCGCTGTGATCGCATTGCCGCCTGAAGAAGTAGGGGCTGCCTTGGAAATTGCGGCGCGCATTAAGTGCCGTGCCGCAGTGGTGATTTCGTCCGGTATCGGGGCGGCACAGGCGGCTCAGCTGCACGCCATTGCCCGGCGAGACGGCATGCATTTGTTAGGCCCCAATTGTTTAGGGTTCCAGCGGCCGCACCTCCAACTGAACGCGGGTGTGGTGGGGCCTATGTGCGCGCAGGGCTCTTTGGCTTTGGTGTCGCAGTCAGGGGCGTTGACTTCGTCTATTGTGGACTGGGCCAAAAAGAATGCGGTCGGGTTTTCTACCGTGGTCTCGCTGGGACCCAACACGGTGGTGGACATGGCGCAAGTGCTGGACTTCTTGGCGTCTGACACGCGCACCCAGAGCATCGTGGTGTACCTAGAGGGCATCAGCAACGCGCGTCGCTTTATGAGTGCATTGCGTGCGGCCGCCAATGCAAAGCCCGTAGTGGTGCTCAAGGCTGGGCGGCGTGCGGCGGGCAACCAAGCAGCGCTCACGCATTCTGGCTCCATTGTGGGGAGCGACCAGGTGTTTGACGCGGCGTTGCGACGCGCTGGGGCCGTGCGCGTGCGCTCATTCGTCGACCTGTTTTCGGCGGCCAAGTGTTTGGCGGCACGCTACCGCCCGGTGGGGCGGCGCTTGGCCATTGTGACCAACGGCGGAGGGCCAGGCGTGTTGGCCGCCGACTGGGTGAGCGAGATCAACTTGAAGCTGGCTTGCTTGAGCCCCGATCAAGCCAAAGCGCTAGCACCTTTGGTCTCACCACAGGCCTCATTGGCAGACTTGTTGGACCTGTCGGAAGACGCAAGCCCTGCGCACTTTAGGGCGGCCATTGAGGCTGCGGCTAAAGCTGCGCAAGTCGATGGCTTGCTGGTGATCTATTCACCCAAAATGGGGGCAGACGGAACCGCTATCGCACGTGCACTGGTGGATGCCCACCCTACGTTGAACAAGCCGCTACTCACCTGCTGGATGGGCGACGCCACGGTGGGCGAGGCGCGTGTGGTGCTAAACGAAGCAGCAATCCCCACCTTTCGCACGCCAGAAGCCGCGGTGGGGGCGTTTGACAACATTGCGTCGTTCTACCAAAACCAGCAGCTGCTGCAGCAAACCCCACCGCCCTTGTCAGACCTGGCCAAGCCCGATGTAGAGGGTGCACGCATGCTGGTGGAGAGTGTGCTGGCCGAGCGCCGTAAGGTGCTCACGGAGATGGAGTCCAAGGCGCTTTTGGCAGCGTTTCATATCCCAGTGACCAAGACTATCTTGGCGCGCACGGTGACCGAGGCCATCATGATTGCCTCGCAGCTGGGCTTTCCGGTGGCCTTAAAGATTGACTCGCCAGACATCAGCCACAAGTCGGACGTGCAAGGCGTAGTGCTCAACGTGCTCAATGCAGTAGGGGTGCGCGATGCATTCCAAGAAATGATGCAAACCGTGGCGCGCTTGCAGCCCCAAGCCCGCATCAATGGCGTTACGGTGCAAAACATGTCGACCCAGCGCAGGGGCCGTGAGATCTATATCGGGCTAGTGACCGATGACCCCTTTGGACCTGTGATCGCGTTTGGTGCGGGCGGCACCATGATTGAATTGATGAACGACCGCGCGATGGAGTTGCCGCCCTTGAACCAGTTTCTGGCCCGTCGGCTCATCGAGCGTTCCCGCGTGGCAGAGACTTTGGGTGAGTGGCGGGGTGCGCCTGCGGTGGACATGGAGGCGCTGGAGCAGGTGCTGTTGCGGGTGTCTGAGATGGTCTGTGAGTTGCCTCAGTTGCGCGAGATGGACATCAACCCCATCATCATCGACGACACCGGTGCGGTGGCGGTGGACGCGCGCATTGTGGTGGACAACGCGCCACCCACGGCGCGCACTTACCACCACCTGGCCATCTTGCCTTACCCCTCGCAGCACGAGCAGCTGTGGCCCTTGCGCGGTGGCGGTGAGTGCACGGTGCGCCCTGTTGCGCCGGATGACGCCACCATGCTGCAAGAGTTTGTGCGCCATCTTTCGCCAGAGAGCCGCTATTTCCGATTTGTCTCCAGCATGCAGGAGTTGCCCCCCAACATGCTGTCGCGCTTTACCTTGATTGATTACGACCGCGAGATGGCACTGATTGCGGTGGTGAAAGAGTCGCTCACCGATGCGTCAGGCACCGCGACGGAGGTGTCACGCGTGGTGGGCGTGTCGCGCTACATCACCAACCCGGACCGCAGCACCTGCGAGTTCTCGCTGGTAGTGGCCGACGACTTCAAGGGCCGGGGGCTGGGGTCGCGGCTCATGCTGTCTATCATGGACTTCGCGCGGGAAAAGGGCCTGACCGAGATCCAAGGGCTGGTGCTTGCAAACAACACCACCATGCTCAAGCTCATGCGTGGCTTGGGGTTTGCGGTCAAGGCTTACCCGGATGACCCCGACTTCAAGTTAGTCACCCACCAGCTGCAGTAGGCTTAGAAGCTGCCCGGCAGCAAGATGCTGCTGTCGACCGTGTCAATGCGGGTGTGGCCTGTGAAGGCCATGGTCACGTCCAGTTCTTTATGGATGATCTGCAAAGCCTTGGTCACGCCCGCTTCACCCATGGCGCCCAGGCCATAGACAAAGGCCCTGCCAATCATGGTGCCGCGTGCGCCCAAGGCACGTGCCTTGAGCACATCTTGGCCTGAACGTATGCCACCGTCCATCCAGACCTCGATGCGTGAGCCCACGGCCTGCACGATGGCAGGCAGTGCGGAAATGCTGGAGGGCGCGCCGTCCAACTGGCGTCCGCCGTGGTTGCTGACCACAATCGCATCCGCACCGCTGGCGACTGCGAGTTCAGCGTCTTGCACATCCATGATGCCTTTGAGAATGAGCTTGCCGCCCCATTGCTCCTTGACCCAAGCAACATCGGCCCAGGACAGCCGGGGATCGAACTGCTCATTGGTCCACGCCGCTAGGGAACGCATATCGCTCACACCTTTGACATGGCCCACCAAATTGCGAAAGGTGTGGCGCTTGGTGCCAGCCATGCCTAAACACCAGCGGGGCTTGGTCATGAGGTTGATGATGTTGGTGAGCGTGGGGCGGGGGGGGGCGGTGAGGCCGTTTTTGAGGTCTTTGTGGCGCTGACCAATAACTTGCAGGTCTAGCGTAAGGACCAAGGCACTGCACTTGGCGGTGCGCGCGCGCTCAATCATGCGGGCCATGGCTTCGCGGTCGCGCATCATGTAGAGCTGAAACCAAAAGGGGGCGCTGGTGTGCTCGGCAATGTCTTCAATCGAGCAAATGCTCATGGTCGACAAGGTGAACGGAATGCCAAACTTTTCAGCAGCGCGGGCGGCGTGGATCTCTCCATCGGCATGCTGCATGCCGGTGAGCCCTACCGGCGCAATGGCCACGGGCATGGCGACGTCTTGGCCAATCAGGGTGGTGCGGGTGCTGCGGTTTTCCATGTTGACCGCAACGCGCTGGCGCAGCTTGATGGTCTGGAAGTCTGCACTGTTGGCGCGGTAGGTGCCTTCGGTCCATGAGCCGGAGTCGGCATAGTCGTAAAACATGCGCGGTACGCGCTTTTGCGCAAGCACGCGCAGGTCTTCAATAGTTGTGATCACGGGCATCAAGCGCTCCTAGTTGTGCCCCAGATAGTACGCAAACCCGCGCGGTCGCTGCGTGAAAACTGGCGGGGAGGGCGTGAATTAATTTACAGAGCAGGGGCCGTGGCCGCCTTGAGAGACCTGGCAGCCGCACTGGCTGGCTAGACCAACGCGGCATTCTGTTGGGTGTGGGTGTCCAGTTCCGATACAGGGGCTTCTATTGTTGCGAAGCCATGGGGCCTGGGAAGCACTGGAGCACGAGAACTCATCTGCGCTTTCGACCACACTTCGAATCAAATGCAAAACGGCACCCGAGGGTGCCGTTTTCTATGAAGCGATTAGCTTTTGAAGATTAACGCTTTTTGGCAACTTTGGTCGCCACGTCAACCGCTTGGTTGGTTGCGGCTGTGATGTTGGCTTCTACCGCTTTCACGGCTTGGCGGGCAGACTTTTGCGCGGTTTCAACAGCGCTTTGGCTGGCGCTGATGGCGCTCTTGAAAGCAGCGACAGCGGTTTCAGTGCCAGCAGGTGCGTTCTTGGCGAGGTTTTCCACCACAGCGCCAAATTCTGTTTGCGCTTCAGCGATTTTGGCTTCTACCGCCTTGGTGAACTCGGCGCCAGACTCTGTGGCGATGGAGTACACGTGGCGGCCGTAAGCCACTGATTTCTCAGCAGTAGGTTGCAGCAAACCGGCTTGCAGGGCCAAGAATTCTTGTGCGTCTTTGGCACCCAGTACGGACTGGAAGTGGCTGAATGTTTCGCCCAAGAGAGTCTTGGATGTGGTCATGTTCAGCTCGACCAGCTTTTCAAAGCCAGCGTAGGCGTTGGTGGTCAGTTCTTCGAAAGCTTGTGCGTTGGCTTTGTTAGAAGCAATGATTTGTTCGGCGGTGTAGGTCATTTCAATCTCCAAGGTTAATGAAACTAGATGAGCCCAGCAATCACCGTTTCCGGATTTATGTTGCAGTGCAGCATAAACGCGATTGTAGGCACTTAAAGCAGACTTGCAAGCATTATTTGCTGCAGTGCAGCAAAAAAGTTAAAAAGAACCTTTCAAGCAACCCTGCGAGGGTGAAATGGCGTGCAGTTTCAGCTTCTTGTACCTTGTAAACCCTGCATATGAAAGCTTGATGAAGCGCGCAGCGCTGGCGGGAACTTTCAGGGCGGTGCACATGGCACTGCTCTATACTCGGACGCAGTGACACCCTCACTACCCGTGGCGCTTTGCAGCTACCCTTTGCAAGCGCCACACCTTTTGCCACCTACTTTTAACCAAAAACAAAGTGGAAATGCAGCGCCGTTCTACCCGGATGCGTGTTTGTTTTCCGCGCGGAGCTACCAGCATGAGCGCTTTCATCTTCAATGAACTCAATTTTGACAACCACGAGCAAGTGGTGTTTGTCTCCGAGGCCAAGTCGGGTCTCAAAGGCATCATTGCCATTCACAACACCACCTTAGGCCCCGCGATGGGCGGCTGCCGTATGTGGGACTACGCCAGTGAAGCGCTGGCTGTCAACGATGTTTTGCGCCTTTCGCGCGGCATGACTTACAAAAACGCGGTTGCCGGCCTGCCAATTGGCGGTGGCAAGAGCGTGATCATTGGCAACCCCAAAACCGACAAAACCCCTGCGCTGTTTGAAGCACTGGGCGAGGCCTTAGAGCGCTTGGGCGGGCGTTATGTCACCGCCGAAGACGTAGGCACCAGCCCCCAAGACATGGCCCACGTGGCCACCAAAACCCGCTATGTGGCGGGTTTAGGAGACAACGGTGACCCGTCTCCCTATACAGCGCTGGGGTGTTTTGTGGGGGCACAAGCCGCCGTGAAGCACCACTTAGGCCGAGACAGTTTGGAGGGATTGACCGTGGCCGTGCAGGGCTTGGGCCATGTGGGCTATGACTACGCGCGCCGTTTGCATGCTGCAGGTGCCAAACTGGTTGTGGCTGACATTGAAACGCAGGCACTGGAACGCGCCCGCCACGAGCTGGCTGCGACTGTGGTGGATGTGGATGCAATTTACGACGTACAGGCCGACATTTATGCGCCGTGCGCACTGGGTGCCACGCTCAATGCCAACACGATTGCACGCCTCAAAGCCCGTATCGTGGCTGGTGCGGCCAACAACCAATTGGCGACCGCCGATGTTGGCGAAATGCTGCGTCAGAAAGGCGTTTTGTACGCGCCTGACTTTGTCATCAACGCGGGCGGCATCATCAAAGTTTGCTACGAATACTTGGGCAAACCGGAGTCGGATGTCGAGGCCCATGTGCGCGAAATTGGCGACACCTTGGCCGAGGTGTTTGCGCGTGCAGGCCGCGAGGCGGTTTCAACCAGCGTGGTTGCCGACCAGGTGGCGCAAGCGCGCTTCAAGCGCTGAAAGCACCAGGCGTGGCTCAGTGTTTGAAATGGAGCCACAGCCCTTTGCGGTCCAGAGGCGTGAGGGGCGACAACAGGGGGTTATCCATCGCAAAAATGCGCCGACCTGTCAGGTTGGCGCGCTTGATGTCTTCGCCGTGGTATTCCTGAAACAGCTTTTCAAACGAACCGTCTTTTTGAATGGCTTCTAGGCCCTGGCTAATTCGGCTCGCCAAGGCCGGCTTGGTGGGCGAGACAAAAAAGTAGGTGGGCAGCGGCACATACAAGGCCAAGGTGCTCTCGATCACGATGTTGGGGAGCTGGTGCTTGCGCGCCTCCAATTCGTCAAACACTTCGGTGACCCCGCGGGCAAAGTAGTCGAACTGGCCCAATCCCAGGCGGCGAAACAAGCTCTCGTAGTCATTGTCTTTGGCGGTAAGAAAGCCTGCTTGATCCATGACTCGCGTGATGGCCCATTGCGTACCCGTGCCACCCCGCAAAGCCTTGAGTGCCTCTACCGACTCGATGTTGGCAAACTTTTCTTTGTCCTTTGCATCGATCAGCAGCAATCGGTAGCCGAGCAAGCCCTTTCGCAACGGAAAGCGCACCACCAAGAGTTTGTCTTCAAAGTCGGGACGGGTGGGTGCGTCGGCCACTTGCACCAACTCACCTCGCTCCAGTTCGCGTAAGAGCCGATCGCGCGACATGGCTGGGCCATAGGCAATATCAGCCTTGCCGTATTTGGCTTCTGTTTTCTTCAGCACTAGCTTCAAAAGCTGCTCGGAGTACTCGCTGCGCTTGTCCAGTGCGGACTCTGGCGGAGGTAGAAGAATGAGGTCTGCAGCCCCAACGGAGCAAGCCCACAGTGTCGCAGCCATAGCGCACACAGCGCGCACATGGGATCGCAGAGGGCCAGTCAACATGGTGGTTGCTCCAACTTCGATTTGCTAGGACATCGCAGGCAAGACGGCGTAACTTTAGCACCAAGGCACGGGTGTGTTCGCTGCAGGCGCTGGATGCAATGCACCTAGAAGTGGTGCTAGACCGATACCTTAATGCGTGTGGGAACTGCTTTAGGGCATATCGGCGTGGATGGGGCGCAGCAAGCCGTCAGCTAAGCCCACTAACAAGGCGCGCCCATCGGGAAGCACCCTGAACTCCCCAAACTTGGCCGCTTGCCAGCGCGCCGCTTGGCCTTCCTTGAAGAACCACGCGTCAGTCACCAAAACCCACTGGCCGTCTTTGGGCGTGAGTTGAACCAACTGTTCGTTCGGCTGCAAGGGCACGGTGCTTGTGTGTACACCTTTCAGGGTTGCAACGCCGCGTGCATCCAAAGTTGCCAGTAGCGTTGGCCGGTGTCCCGTCATGTTGTCCAGCACAGGGAGTTGGGTGCTGTCCAGCGATACAAAGCGCAATTGCATGTAGTCGCCCTGCATCAAGGAGCGTGGGTCTACGGGTTGCAAGGCCACGTACATGCGGGTGCCATTCGCGATCAAGCCTTCTTTTTGCCAGATAGCACCATTGGCAACCAAGACGGTGAGCAAGCCGCCAGCCAGCAGGCTCAGGGCTTGAGGTGTGCGCCACAGCGGTTCAGCGTGTTGGGCGGGCGTTTGGATGGCGCTCGGCGCTTGGGCCCACCAAGTCGCTACGCCCAAACCTGCACCCATGGCCGCCAGCAGCAAGGCCTTGTGGGCCAAGGGCCATTGCAGCTGGTAGTAAAAACCGCCGAGGACCCAGCAGGCCGCTACGCCGCAGGCAGCCGCTAGACGCCAGCGCTGGGTGGAGGCGGTGACCATGAGCGCCAGCATCACTGCGCCCAAGACGGGCATGAACCACGCCAGCACCGCGACCACGCCCACCACGAGCAGTGGCAAGGGCTTGCGTAGCGATGGCCAGGCCAAGGCTCCAACGCAGGCACCGGCTAGGACGAGCGTGCATCCGCCCAGTTGCATTGCGTTGGCCTGCCAGCTGCCGCGTTCGTCATCCATCAGCCAGCCGACGACTTCACCCACTTCGTTGCTCCCGAGGGCCGCACCCAGCAAAAAGGTTTTGCCCGCCAAGGCGCACAGACCCACTAGCGTTGTGAGCAGCCAACCCGTGCCCATGGCTTCTATCCAAGCTGCTGCGCGGGGCTGGCGCTCTTGGAGCCACAGCGCCAGCAGCCACAAGGCCAGCAAGCCATGCAGAACCAAGAGCGCGGCGGTGTGCCGCTGCTCCCAGTGCCAGCTCTTGAGCAGCACAGTGGCCAGCAAGCTTGCTGCAGTGGCACCCAAAATGACCCGCAGCCAAGCTTTGTCGATGGCCCACGCCACGCCCAGCGTTATCAGCAGCAGCAAGCCCGGGGCCAGCACGTCGCTCAAATCGCGGTAGGCTCCAAACCCTAGGCAGCCCGCGCCCACCCACAGCGCGGGCACTGCCAATTGCTCCACGAAGATTGGTAGCTCTGTGGCCCGCATCACCACCACCGCTGCCGCCAAGACCAAGGCGCCCACCACATAGGGGCTCGCGCCACGCAGTAGCACGTCGCCTAAGAGCAAGCCAACGGCAATAAGCAGGGGAATGGCTGCAAACCAAGCGCCTAGCGCAGTGAGTAAAACCACCGGCCAAGGGCGGCTGTGGGTGTCATCCAAGGTGGCATGGGCTGGCAGCACGCCTGCGTCAATGGCTTTTTGCAAACTTGTGTGTGCGGCGGTGTTCATACGGAAGTGCCTTCTGTGCGTGGCGCACGGCGTTTGGAGAGCGTCAATATCCCACTCACAGAGGCCGCCAACAAGCCTGCGGCAAACAGGCCCACCACCATGAAGCGCGCGATCCAGTCAGAGCCTGCGCCTTCACTCAGATAGCGCACCAGTCCACTCACCAGCAAAGCGTTCACACCTAAGGCCAGGGCGCTCAGAGCAACGATGTCAAAGTGCTTGGGCCGCGCCAGCCATGCTGCCCCTAGACCTAGCACCAGCAAGCCTGCGGGGTATTGCCCTGCCAAGGTCTCGTGAAACAAACCGCCTACAGCGGTGAGTGTGATGGCGATGACGCTCAGCGTGCAGGCTGTGCGAAAGCCCCACACGCCCGCGCCAGTGAAATGTGCCCACCTGCTGCTCAAGGCGGCGACCACGACCAAGGTGGCTGTCCACGCCAGCAGATGGACCGTGAGCAGGTCTGGGTCCACGCGCCAGCGGTGGCCGCCGTAGGTGTGGGTCCACAGCGCTACAGCGGTCAGCACCACGACAGTCCATGGCACCCAGAGCACGTCCGAACGGGCACCTACGCACAGCGGCAAGGCCAGTGCGGCCCACAGTGCAAACAGCTGCCAGGGATCAGCGCCCGTTTGGTAGGTTTGCCCAAAGTAGGCAAACAGGCCGCCTATGCCTAGCAAGGCAAGCAAGCCCAGGGGCGCACGCACCTTGGGTATGCAAGCAGCGCCCACTGCGCTAAGCGCGACCAAGCCTTGCAACAGCACAAAGTGCCCCGCGCGGCCCATGGTGTCCCAGTTGGCAGCTATCCACATCACCAAACCCAAGCCCAGGAGGGCAGCGGCCAGCACGGCCACGCCACGGGGTAGCCACACGGCCACGCCGTCTGGCTCCTGACTCAGCCCGGCCTCTTGCAGCAGGGCCTGGGTTTGGCTGCGGTTGAGTCGGTGGCGGTGGGCTAGCGCAAGCAAGGTGTGTCGCATGGGGGCGGCTCCAAAAGCAAGTGGTCAAGCCCAAGGGCGTGTGGGCGATGGGCACGATAGCAGCTTTGCTGCGAGCGGGCCGCCTTGCGCTTTTGTTTTGGGTGAATCGGTGTAAACGTGTTTGCCCTCAGGGGGTGCACGGGTCGTCTGGGTCTGGCGGCCGCGCTTTAGTGCGGAGCCATCGGCACAATTTGGCCAAGAGCACTGCGTCTAGGCCGAACACCATGCGCAAGCCCACCAAGCAGAGGTTGTATGCCGTCTGCTAGCTGCCTATTTCACGCCTGCGCCACGCACCTCGAGCTTGACCTCATCCAGCACGTCGTCTTTGCTGTTGACGATGCGCACCACATGCCGCCCCGGCCATGGGAGCCACTGTGCGGTGTTGCCTTTGGCGAACACTTTTCCGTCCATTTGCCAGCGCAGTTGGCTGCCCTCGGCGGTAAAGGTCAGGCGCTGGTTCTTAGGCGGAATGTCCGGGTCGAGCGCAATGATGGTGCCCGTGGTGGGGGCGGTGATGCGTCCGGTGCCAGCCGTGGCTTGCTTGGAGGCGTTGCTTGGAAAACCTGGGTCTTTTTGGCCACTTGCGCCCATGGATAAAGCGCGAGTAGCTATTAAATCTGTAGTGAATGTGGTTTGCTGTGTGCCGTTCATAAACCACTCTTGGCGCGGCGCTTCGGCTGCTGTGGCAAGGCTGCTGGAGCTAGCGGTTGCGTTGAACTTGACGGGCACTTGCGCTACGCCTGCCGGGGCTTGTGGGGCGCGGCTGCTTTGCGTTTTGTGCAGGTAGTTCATCACTGCGGCCCAGAGGGGCGCAGCACCCGTGGTGCCACTCACATCCCACATGGGGGCACCGCTGGCGTTGCCCACCCACACCCCCACGGTGTAGCGTGCGGAGTAGCCCAGCGCCCAGTTGTCGCGCATGTCTTTGCTGGTGCCGGTTTTGACAGCGCTCCAATACCGCGTGGACAGCACGCTGTCGGTACCAAAGGTGCGGGCCCGCGCCAATGGGTCACTCAAGATATCACCCACGATGAAGGCCGCGCCCGCGTCTAAGGCCTGGCTGGTGCTGGGCGCCGTGCGATCACCCGCCCTCCAGCGTATGGGGCTCAAGCGACCTTGCTGTGCGAGTGCGCGGTAGGCGTTGGCAAGGTGCAAGAGCGGCACCTCGGCACTGCCTAAGGCCAAGCTGTAGCCATAAAAATCGCCAGACTCTTTGAGCGGCAAGCCCAGTCGCACCAATTGCTTGTGGAAACTGTCGGGTGACACCATGAACAAGGTGCGCACGGCGGGTACGTTCAAGGACGCGGCCAAGGCCGTGCGCGCCGACACCCATCCCTTGAACTGGTGGTCGTAGTTTTGGGGGATGTATAAGCCGCTCGCCGTTTGAATTTGGGTGCCCGAGTCTTCCAGCAAAGAGGCCGCCGTGATGCGCCGCTCGGCGATGGCTTGGCCGTACAAAAACGGCTTGAGCGTGGAGCCGGGTTGGCGCAGCGCGGTCACCAAGTCCACATCGGGCGCACCGCTGAGTTCGCCAGATGAACCCACCCAGGCCAACACCTCACCACTGGCGTTGTCCAGCACCACCAATGCGGCGTCTTCCACATGGCGCTGGCGCAGCTCGCGCAAGTGGGTTTGCAGCGTTTGCACCGCAAAGCGCTGCAGCGGCGCGTGCACCGTGGTGCGAATGCTGGCAGGTAGCTCTGCGGGCTGGGTGCTGCCGGGCGACGCGCTTGGTAGCTGTGCCGCCCGCTGGGTTTCGCGCACCACATAGCGCGCCCAGTGGGGGGCTATGCCTTCGCTGGTGTCAAAAGCCTTGCGTTGCAAGGCGCCGCTCACAAACAAGTCCAGCGCCTCGCAGTCGGCATGGGCCTCCAGGCTTTGCAGCACGGCGCAAGCGCGCTGCGTGACTTGGGCTGCTTTGGCATTGGGTGCGCGCACCAAGGCAGCGGTGACGGCGGCTTCTCGGTTGTCCAGGGCGTGCGCAGCTTTGCCAAACAGGGTTTGGCTCACGGCGTCAATGCCTACCAGCTCGCCCTTGAGGGGCACCAGGTTCAGGTAGGCCTCCAAAATTTGGTCTTTGCGCCAATCGCGTTCCAGCCACTGGGCCGACACCGCTTGCCCCAGCTTTTGCACCACGCTGCGCCCGCCGCTATTGCGCTTAAGGTCTTCGTCCAGCAAGCCCGCCAGCTGCATGGTGAGGGTCGACGCGCCCCGGGTTTTGGTGTTCCATAGATTGCCCCATGCGGCGGCTGATACGGCGCGCCAGTCCACGCCACTGTGGGCATAAAAGCGCTTGTCCTCAGACAGCACCAAGGCCGTGCGCAGGGCAGGGGATACATCGGCCAGCGCCACCCACTGCCCCTTGCGCACGGTGGGGTTGGTGCGCAAGCGGTGCAGCACAGCACCTTGACGGTCCAGAATGAGGGTGTCTGAAGGTGTGTAGGCGGCTTTTATCTCACCAAAAGTGGCCGCTACGCCCGTGGAATATGCGCAAGCAGCTACTAAAGCAATAGCAATGTGCCTTGTGCGCACGTGCGGGACACTGAACACTGTGTGCAAAAGCCGTGGCACCGCTGCTCCTATCTGGCTGTGGTGCCACCTGCCAAGGAAAACACCGCTTCTGCGCCATCGCGCTGGCCGATAGGCGTGGGCGAGCAGCGTGCAGTCCGTGCAGGGAATACCTTGGCAAGGTGGGTGGTTGGCATGGTGGTGGGTGGGCGATGGGCCAATTGCACCTGAAGTGTACGTGGGGCTGGCTGGCCCGCTAGGCATGCGTCCCACGCTGTAGCCTTGGTGACGCTGCGCACGGTGGCGCGGCTGTGGATGCACGTAAACTGGTTTGGTCCGCAACTCTTGGCTCACGCATCCATGTCCAACGCAGCACCCTTGTTCCAGCCCTTCACACTCAAAGGCCTCACGCTTGCCAACCGCATTGTCATGGCACCCATGACACGGTCCTTCTCGCCCGGTGGTGTGCCCACCCCGGACGTGAGTGAGTATTACCGTAAGCGCGCCGCCGCCGCAGTGGGTTTGATTGTTTCTGAAGGCACGGTGGTAGAGCGTCCGTCTGCAGCCAATGACCCTGATGTTCCTCACTTTTGGGGCGATGCTGCTCTAGGCGCATGGCAAAACGTCATCAACACCGTGCACCAGGCCGGTGGCGTGATGGCACCCCAGCTTTGGCACGTAGGTGCAGCGCGCAACCCGCGCACCACGTGGACAGCGCCGCCGCCTGTGGACTCACCGTCTGGCCTGTCGCGCCCCGGTAAACAGTTTGGCGAGCCCATGGCGGACAGCGCCATTGCCGACACGATTGCCGCGTTTGCCAAAGCTGCTGGAGCCGCCAAACGCTTGGGGTTTGACTGCATTGAGTTGCATGGTGCCCACGGCTACTTGATCGACCAGTTCTTTTGGGCGGGTACCAATGTGCGCACCGACCAATACGGCGGTGACTTGGTGGCACGGGGTCGCTTTGCCGCAGACATTCTGAAAGCGGTGCGTGCCGAGGTGGGGCCTGACTACCCGGTCATCATTCGCCTCTCGCAATGGAAGCAGCAAGACTACGCAGCCCGCATCGCCCAATCACCGGATGAGATGGCCGCGTGGCTGCAACCCCTGGCAGACGCGGGGGCCGACATCTTTCACTGTTCGCAACGCCGTTTCTGGGAACCTGAGTTCGAAGGCTCAGACTTGAACTTTGCGGGCTGGGCCAAGAAGCTCACGGGCCGGCCGACCATCACCGTGGGTTCGGTGGGTTTGAGCGGTGAGTTCATTGCTGCCTTTGGCGGTGAAAGTTCTCAACCAGCGTCGCTGGACGAACTGCTGCGTCGTTTTGACCGAGGTGATTTTGATTTGGTGGCCGTGGGGCGCGCGCTGATTAGCGACCCCGATTGGGCGCTGAAAGTGCGCGACGGGCGTACGGCAGAGTTGTCTAGCTTTTCGCCGGCCGCTTTGGCCAAGCTGGTGTAGTCACTGCGGGTGCAAAAGCCCACGCAAGGCCTGCGTGGGCGTACCGGCTTACAGCAGCGCCAAAGCCGCCAAGCCCAGCATCGCAGGTACGGTTTGGATGTAGAGAATGCGCACCATGACCGTGACGGCACCCCATACCCCCGCCACCGCCACACAGGCCAAACCGAAATAGGCAAACGCTTTGGCGATGGCCGGGTCAGGGTAGACCAAACCCAGCAACAGGGCCGCTGCCAAAAAGCCGTTGTAGCAACCTTGGTTAGACATAGCCACAGCCCGCGACGCAATCTCCGCCTTAGGGATGCCAAACACCTTGGCTCCCCGTGATTTGAAGAGCACGGTCTCCAACAAAAAAATGTAGATGTGGATCAGGCACACCAGTGCAATGAGGATTTGGGCGATGAGGTGCATTTGGGGTCTAGCGATGGGGGCTGTTGAGTGCGGGATCTGTAGAATACATAATCACGTTATGTTTGTAAAGCTGCTTTGCGCAGGGCTACAATTTTTGTCACAGCATCACCCCACAAGAACGTGACCCACTTCCCCGCGAAACGCGATGGCCGCAAAGAAAATGGCAGCAATACCCAGGCCGCGCTGGAGTCAGCCGCTTTGCATTGGTTCAGTGAGCATGGCTTTGAGAAGGCTTCTGTAGGTGCCATTTGCGCACAAGCGCAGGTCACGGCGGGAGCCCTGTACCACCACTACGGAGACAAGAAGGGATTGTTTGCCGCAGTCGTTGAGCAGTTGGACGCCCAGTTGGTGCGAGCCGCTGCACAGGCAAATGCCACCGTCATGGCCAGTGGTGCTTCCCCTTGGGACGGGTTTCTGGCCTCTATTGCCACCGTATTGCAAGCCGGCGCGAATTCCCAGTTGCGCCGTTTGATGCTGGTGGATGCTCCTGCTGTGTTGGGGCCCCAACAGTGGGGCGATATCCGCAAGCGCCAAGGCTTGGGTGCCATGCAACTCAGCATCTCGGCCTTGCAAGCGCATGGCATTTTTGAAAGACATGATGCGTCAAGGTTGGCGTGCATCATTCTGGGCGCGCTGTACGGCGCTATGGAGTCTTTGCCCAGCGATGAAGCCCTGATGGCAGAAGGCTTGCAAGACGCCAGCCGCTGTATCCACGCCATGCTGCATGGCCTGCGCCATGAGCGGGTGGATGGTGTTGATAGCTAGTCAAAAATCTCGCTGAGCCACGATTTTTTACGTCCATGCTGGCTGTAGCCTTTGTTGTAGCTCTTGCCATAGTCAGAGTCTTCAAAATCCGGCTGTCTATGGCTAGGAGCCGTAGGGGCTGCGCGAGGGCTTGCAGCAGGGGCCGTAGCGGCTGCTTTGTCCAGCAATTTGTCGAGCTCTCCTCGGTCTAGCCAAATGCCGCGGCAGGCGGGGCAATAGTCAATTTCTACGCCTTGGCGATCGGACATCACCAAGGTTGAGTCAGGGCAGGTAGGGCACTTCATGGCAGTTTGGCTTTCAGTCAATGGTTGGTGAGGTTCTGTGTTGGCGACGCAGAGCTGGAGATGCCGAGCGTGTCTCTTGCCATGCGACCGCGCTCAGGCTTTTGGCGCTTTTGCAGGCTTCGGGTCAGCGTGCGCGTGGCCCGACTCAAAGAGCGGTCCAAGGCGGTGCGCCAGTCCCGCGCCAAGGAAGCAATCACCACATGCTCACTACCCTCAGCGATAAGCTCCACTTGGCACCGCTTGTCGACGCCACCGCGTGGGCCGTTGACATCTGAAAATTGAACCTTCGCGCGCGGCACCACGCCTTGCAGCCGTCGCAGCGCAAACTGAACACGCGCGATGGATGCCTCCCGCATGTCCGCACCGTCCGCATCGCGGGATTCAAAAATGATCTGCATTCCAATGACTCCATAAGGTTGAAGAGCCCTCACAGTAACCAGTGGGCTGCTTCTGGAAAAGCAGATAATTCGTTACCAACATTCCTAAAAAAGCACATGAGCACCACCTTCAACTACAAGCACCTCTATTACTTCTGGGTTGTTGCCAAAGAGGGCGGCATTTCCAAGGCAGCGGACAAGTTGGATATGGCGGTGCAAACCGTGAGCGCACAGGTTCGCGAACTGGAGCGTGCCTTGGGTTACGCCCTGCTCAAGCCTGCCGGGCGTGGCTTGGTGTTGACGGACGCGGGCGTGGCCGCCATGCAGCAGGCAGACCACATTTTCCAACTGGGTGAACGTTTGCCAGGTATCGTTCGTGACGCCGTCAGCTCGCCTGCGGTGCGATTGGCCGTGGGCGTTTCTGACGGACTGCCCAAACTGGTCGTCCACCGGCTTCTGTACCCTGTGATAGCAGAGCCCAATTTGCGTTTGCTGTGTCACGAAGGCGAGTTTGATGACTTGCTGGGCGACTTGGCCTTGCACCGGCTAGATGTGGTGCTGTCGGACCGCCCCGCGCCTAGCAACCCCAACATCAAGCTCTACAGCCATGCCATGGGCTCCACCGCAGTTGCGTGGTATGCCGCCCCAGAGTTGGCCGCTCGGGCCAAAGAGAATTTTCCGGAGTGCCTTGCAGAGTTGCCAGTGTTGCTGCCAACCTCGCATACCGCCGTGCGTGACCGCCTAGACAACTGGTTCGAAAACCGTGCCATTCGTCCGCGTATTGTTGGGGAGTTTGAGGACAGCGCCTTGCTCAAAACCTTTGGCTCAAGCGGAATGGGCGTGTTCCCAGCCGCAGAGTGGGTGCATGACGACCTGATTGCTCACTTTGCCGTAGAGCGCATAGGTACATGCGAAGGGGTTGCGGACCACTTTTTCGCTATTGGCACCGAGAAAAAAGTGCTGCACCCACTGGTGCAGCGCTTGCTGCAACCAGTGGGTTAGGCCTTTAGCGTTACTTCTTGGCAGTACGCAGACTGAGCAACATGGTGATGGCCAAGATACCAACTACTACACCCAAAGAGACCGCAACCGGGATCTTGTAGATGTCGATCAGCGTCATCTTGGTACCAATGAACACCAGAATCACTGCCAGGCCGTAGTTCAACAGGTGGAACTTGTTGGCCACAGCGGCCAGCAAGAAGTACATGGCGCGCAGACCCAATATCGCAAACACGTTGCTGGTCAACACAATGAACGGGTCACTGGTGATCGCAAAGATCGCGGGAATCGAGTCCACCGCAAAAATGACGTCCGTCAGTGCCACCAAGCAGATGACCATGAACAAGGGGGTGGCAATCTTCCGGCCGTTCTCCATGGTCCAAAACTTTTCGCCATCGAAGTTTTTACTCACAGGCAAAATCTTGCGCAGCAGTTTGAGGGCAGGGTTGTCGTCCAAACTCGGTTCTTGACCTGCAGCCCACCACATCTTCACACCGGTGATGATGAGGAACGCGCCAAACACATACAAGATCCAATGGAACTCGGCCAGCAACCAGCCGCCCACCAAAATCATGATGGTACGCAACACAATGGCACCGATGATGCCAATCATCAACACCCGCTTTTGGTAGTGCGTTGGCACGGCAAAGTAGGTAAAGATCAGCAGGAACACAAAAATGTTGTCAACGGCGAGCGACTTCTCAATCAAGTAGCCGGTTAAAAATTCGAGCGACTTGGTGTTCGCCATTTCGACAGAGCCGGTGCTGTCTTTCACAGCCCACCAGAACAAGCCATTGAACAAGAAGCTCAAGGCAATCCAAACCAAGGACCAATTCAAGGCTTCTTTCACGCCAATGTCGTGCGCGCCTTGCTTTTTGAGCACCACAAAGTCAACGAAGAGCGACACCAGCACGATGCCTATAAATGTGGCCCAAAGCCACAGGGGAGCAATTGTTTGCATAAACGCTTTCTAGAAATAAGTGCGGGGCAGCGCAATGGGCTGCGGCACTGAGGACGCAATTTTTATCTGAAACAAGTGGAATCACTGTTCGCAAAAACGAGACCATTTACGCGCATATTCCTGCTTCTCACCTAGCTATGAAAACGGGAGCATCACCCTATTACATTGCCGGCAATTGGATCTCTCGATGACACCGTCCTTCTCACACTGGTTCGAGCGTGTGCGTGCCTCGCTGCCCACGCGCGAGTCGCTTGCTCAGCATGCCTGGCTCAAGCCAGTAGCCGGGAAAGTCATGCACCCTCAGCTGTGGCGCATGCAGCATGAATCGGTGGCGCGTGGCGTCGCGGTGGGTACGTTTTGGGCGTTTGTCATTCCCGTCGGGCAGTTTGTCGCGGCGACGGCGCATTGCGCTTGGTGGCGCGCCAATATTCCGGTAGCCACCGCGATGACCATGGTCACCAACCCCCTCACGATCGGGTTTTGGCTATGGCTTGCTTACCAAATTGGCGCCTTTTTTCTGGGCGCTCCGATGTTGGAGCCGCCGAGAACTGGGGCAGAAGTGTTGTCTTGGTTTGCGCAATATGGCTGGCCCACCGTGCTGGGCATGGGCATCTTCGCGACGGTGGGTGCCGCCGTTGGTTATGTGCTGGTCAAGGTGAGCTGGCGGTTAAGCGTAAATACGAAGCGCCGCCGCCGTCTGCGGACCAAGTCTTGAAATCCAAATGCTCGTGTGGTCATCCAAATACTTCGTTAATTACGAAGTTTAAATCAAATAAATGCTGGTTTTTGTGAACTTAATTGGCATCTATTCTTGGCCCCGTTAGTTCATTTCATTAGGAGCATTTTTATGAACAAAGTCTTTTTAATTCTGGCCATGCTCTTTGCGTTTGGCCTCTCCTCTGTGGTGACCGAAGCGGAGGCGGCTAAGCGTGTGGGCTCAGGCAAGTCCATGGGTACCCAGCGCCAAGCCACCCAGGACAAAGCGCCCGCAGCGACCAACCAAGCAGGCGCAGCCGCGCCTGCCGCTGCAGCTCCTTCCCGTTCTTCATGGATGGGCCCCGTAGCTGGCTTGGCTGCTGGTTTGGGTTTGGCCGCTTTGGCGTCTCACTTTGGCTTTGGCGATGAATTGGCCTCTATGGTTATGATGGGCTTGCTCGCAGCGGCCATCATGGTGGCCGTGGGCTTCTTCTTGCGCAAACGCGCTGCAGCCAAGCAAGGCAATGGTGCGGCACCGGCAGGTATGCAGTACGCCACCATTGGCGGTAGCGCACCCCAAGGCGCAAACGTGGACCACAACACACCTGCGTACAAGGTCTCTATGCCTGCGCAATCTAACGGCAGCGTTATCGGCTCTGCGATTGGTTCCGGCTTAGCGGCTTCTACAGCGGCTGCTAAACCACTGCCAGCGGGCTTTGATAGCGCGGCTTTTGAACGCAACGCCAAGGTCAACTTCATCCGTTTGCAAGCGGCCAACGACGCAGGCAACTTGGACGACATCCGCCAATTCACCAGCCCTGAAATGTTTGCTGAGTTGAAGATGGATCTGGCAGAGCGCGGCACCGCCACCCAAAAGACCGAAGTGGTCAGCATCAACGCGAACGTGATTGAAGTGGATGAAGACGCTGATCGCTATTTGGTGAGCGTGCGCTTCACCGGCGTCATCCGTGACCACAGTGGCGAGCCAGATGAAAACTTCAACGAAATCTGGCACATGACCAAACCCATCACGGGCAACCACGGCTGGGTGCTGGCGGGCATTCAGCAGGCTTAAGCCCACATGCACACGGCGTTCGCGCTGTGTGCATCTCTTCCCCAAACGACAAAGGCGCTCTTGAGCGCCTTTGTCGTTTATGCGTGGCAGTTCGGCAAAGCAGCAGTTTTCAACCGCGCGGCCATGGTGAGTCAAGGCCGATCCAGTGGGCATTAAGCTTAGCTAGTTGAGTTGAAGCTTTGCTCGACGAATCTCTTGCACTGCCCGCTCATTTACATCCTGGAATGCGGGATCAGAGAGTGTTTGGATCCTGTTCCGGGCGCGCTACGTTGGTGTGCACATAACCACGCTTCAAAGCGTCCTGCATAAGCATGGCATTGCCTCGAAACCCACAAATCCCCATAAGAGCGACTTGCAAAAGCACTGCGCAGATGGCAACACCGTCCATAGGTAGATCACACGTATTGGTCGCCCCTTTGCCACTTTGATCGCAATACTCTTGTAACCCACCGGTCACTCTTGCAAGCAAGACAGGGACAAGGCTTATCGCCCAGATCCGCCAATGTGCATTCAACATGGCCCATAGTTGCGGTGTCAGAAATCCTAGCCAACTAAAGCCAGCGGATAGTCGCAGCAGTCTTCCATTGCTATGGGTCATTTCGATTTTTGTCATCACTTCGCCGCCTGCACCTTCACCCGCATATTCGGCGCTTCCCCAAACATCTCCGGCGCATACATTGCTTCCACGCGTGAGGGGGGCAGCGAGAACTCGCCCACGTTGTTCAGGCGAATGGTGTATTCCATCTTCACCACGCCTTTGGGCAGGTACTCGTAGTAGCTGCGGAAGGACTCGAAGCTGCGCTCTTCAAATGCGGCCCAGCCGTAGCCTTCGCGTTTCTCGCCCTGCGTGGCGATCTCGGAATCACGACCTAAACCACTACCAAGAATGGTGGCACCGCCGGGCACGGGGTCGGTGATGGCGACCCAGGTCATGTCGGCGCTGGCGTTCACTTCGATGCTGATGCGCAGCACGTCACCGCGTGTGTAGCTGCCAGCGGGCAGGCCCTTGTTGGCCTGCTCTACGGGGGTGATGGTTTTCTTGATCTGGTAGCCCGCAAAGAAAGGTGCCTTCAGTTGAACTGCCGCTACCGACTGCAGTGTGAGCCAGGGCTTGCCTGCGCCTTGGTGGGTCACGCTCAGCGTGTCTTTGGCCGCAGTTTTGCTCCACGGCAGAAACATGGTGTTGTTCTTCAGGTTACCCGGCGACGCAGGTGCGCCAAACCATGTGGTCTGGTGTGCAGCGCCGGATGCGTCGGTGGTCTTGACGCGTTCCACCTTGCTCCAGTCCACACTCGCCGCACCCGTGCTCATGGATGCCTTGGTGCTGCCGGCTACCGGAACCGCTTCAAACTTGGCGCTGAACTTCTCCAGCGCCAAGCCACCCCATAGGTTGGCAGTGGTGGTGTGCCACGCGCCGTTTTGCTGGCGGCTGATGAAGCCGTTGGCCAGGCGGCCCATGTCGTCTTTCCAGGCGGGGTCGTCCAGCACACTCAAGATCAGGCGCGCGGTGTTCACGTCGCCGCTTTGCATCAGCCACCACCAGTAGTCGTCCTTCTCGGTGCTGAAGATCATTTTGGTGCCCTGGTAGCTGATGCGGCTGCGCAAAACCTGCGTTGCTTCCGCTAGGCGCTTGTCACGCTCGGGCACATCAGTCACGCGTTTCAAGATGTTGAGCCAGTCAATTACCGCGTGCGTGGGCCACTGGTTGGGCGCGATGGTGATGCTGTTCACCATGCGGCCCTGGGCCTTGCCGTAGCGGGACAGGGCTTCGATGGCGGCCAGCTTGCGCATGTCCAAATCTTTGCGCGGGCTCCAGAACTCGCGCTGGATGCGGCCTTCCACAAAGGCGATCAGGCCGCGCTCCATGGGTGCGCGGATTTCATCGCTCAGCGCAAACGCCGGGTCAATGCTGGCAGCCTCGTGGGTCGCGGCCAGCAGGTAGGCGGTCAGCGTGTCACTGCCGCGGTTGGCCTCACCATCGCGTGGTGGGAAGTAGTTGGCCAGGCCGTCGCTGTCCAGGTAGCTTGGGATTTGCGCCGCCACGGTTTGCCACAGCTTGCCGTCGCGCAGGCCCACGCTCTTGCTGGTCTTTTGCTCCAGGCAGATAAACGGGTAGCTGGTGAACCAGTCACGTACACCGGGCATGCCTTCGGCCAGTTTGGGCTGCAGCGCCAGCTTGAGGCCACCACGGCCGGGCAGGGCGTCAGCGGGGGCATTCACGTCCAAGGTGAATGGCCCATCTACCTGAACCAAGGTAGCCTGCTGCACGGTGAGCGGCACGGCAGGGATGATGCGTTGGCGCGCCTTCAGTGCGTCACGTGCGCCGCTGATGGTGTCTTTGGCTTCGATCTCCCAGAGTATGGCTTCATTGCGTGTGAGTGCCAGTTGGGCGGGGGCGGTCACGTTCCATGCAACCTCTTTGGCCTCTCCCGCAGGTAGTTCAATGGTTTGTTGCTCTAAATTCAATAGCGTTGCGCGCGGTGTCACCACCACTTTCATCGCCTGCTTGGTGGTGTTGCGCAGGGTCAGTTGGGCGCGGTACTGGTCGTCTTCACGTACCAAGGGCGGCAAGCCGCTGATGATCTGCAAGTCTTGCGTCGCGCGGATGCTGGTAGATCCTGTGCCGAACAAGCCGGTGGAAGCATCGGCCACCGCCACGATTTTGAAGGTGGTGAGCGCATCGTTCAGCGGCACGGTCACCTGGGCCTGGCCGTTGGCATCTAGCTTCACGCTGGGGTTCCACAGCAGCAGGGTTTCCAGCAGCTCGCGCGCGCCGCTGTGACCACCGCCACCGCCGGGTGCCACGGCTTTGCGGCCGTAGTGCCTGCGGCCTATGATTTCCATTTGCGCGGTGGATGTTTCCACACCCCAGCTGCGGCGCTGCAACATGGCATCTAGCAGGTTCCAGCTGCTGTTGGGCATGAGTTCTAGCAGGGCTTGGTCCACCGCGGCCAGGGCGACCTCGGCGTTGGCTGCAGGTTGGCCGTTGGGCAGCTTCACTTGAATCGTGACCTTGGCCTGGCTACGCACGGCGTAGCTCTCTTTGTCGGCTTTCACACTGACTGACAGCTCATGGGCCTTGGTGCCCACACGGATTTCGGCCACGCCTAGGCGGAACGCGGGCTTGCTCAGGTCCACCAGCGCAGTGGGAGCCACGTACTCGCGTCCCTCGTACCAAAAGCTGGTCCACCACTCGCGCGGGGCCTTGTAGCCCCAGGTGAAAAAGCTGTACCACGGCACCTCGCGCAGGCGGCCACGCAGGGCTAACACGCTCACATACACATTGGGGCCCCAGCCTTCTTGAATCTTCAGGCTAATCGTTGGGTCTTGGCCGTTGAGCTGTACCACTTCGGTTTGCACAATGCCTTCGCGTTCCACCGCCACCAGTGCTGTGGCAAAGCGGAAGGGCATGCGCACTTGGAACTTGGCGGTCTCGCCCGGTTGGTAGCTCTTTTTCTCTGGCAGCAGGTCGATGCGGTCATGGTTCTCGCCACCAAACCAGAGTTCGCCCTGTTTGGTTACATACACGCTGCTGGCGGCTTGGATGGTGTTGCCGCTGCTGTCTTTGGCGGTGGCAACCAGCTCCACTTCGCCTGCTTCGTTGAGCGAGGTTTCGCACAAGAGCAAGCCACGTGAATCGCTCTTGCCGGAGCACACGCTGCCCAGTTCTTTGACGGACGTTTTGTTGTCGTAGGTGTAGAAGCCGCCCACCATGCGCTTGCGCGTGGTGGTGGTAATACGCGCCGTGGCCTTCACCTCCAAAGACACGCCTTCTTGGGGCTTGCCAGACAGGTCCAGGGCCAGCGCTTGGAATTTGATTTTTTGGCTAGCAGACACCCAGCCCTCGGTCTTGATGCCCGCTACCACGGCGGCAGGCCACAAGGTTTGTGTGCTGCGTATGGTTTGCACCTCGCCATTGGGGTCTGAGTAGGTGGCTTCTAGCAACAGGTCTTGGGCTTGGCGGCTGGTGGGCACTTGGGTTAGTTGGGTCTTGCCAGTGCCGTTTTTGTCTAGCGTGAGGGGCAGTTTGTCGGCAATCACGCGGGCGTCGCTGCCTGCGTCTGCCTCTTCATTGCTCTCTGCTGTGGCGTCATTGTTGCCACGCGGTGGCGAAAAGCTGAACTCGCTGAAGTCGGTAAAGCTCAGGTACTTTTTGCTGACCAAGGCCGACACGCGCACCGGCAGTTGTGCGGCAGGGCCACCTGACACATAGTTCACCTGCACATCCACGGGCAAGGCTTTGATGTTGACCAAGGCCTTTTTCTCAGCTGGTGTGACACGGCCTTCCAACACCGGCAAGCGGAACTCTTCCACCCGGAACTGCCCGGTGCTGAAACTGCGGTTGTCATTCACGCCGCGCAGTGTGACGTCGTAAAAGCCCAGCTTGGCACCCGCCGGTATGGCAAAGGTGTTTTCAGCACTTTGCCCGCCCGTGGCGGTCTTGCGCCAGTTGATGGCCTGGGTGTACTGCTGGCCGCTGCCCACATGGGTTATCTGCAGCACGTTGGGCAGGTCTTTTGCCAGACCAAAGCCTTTGGAGGTCTCGGTGCGCAGCAGGTGCTTCATCGACACGGTTTCGCCAGCGCGCAGCAGCGTGCGGTCAAAGATGGTGTGGGCGCGCTCATCGGGCTGCACCTCACGGCTGGTGGGCAGGTTAAAGCGCCAAGGCTCAATGCCTTTGTTCCAGTCGCTCCAGGTGAAGGCCATGTCTTGCACTGTGCCTTTGCCGTCGCCCGCAGGTTGGGGCGCGCGGGCGCTCACAAAGTAGGCTTGGGTGTAGGCGTTTTCACCATTGCAGGTGGGCGCTTGGGGCGACAAACCTGTCAATGTGGCCACGCCTTGGGCGTTGGTGGTGCCGGTGGCACGCTCGGCACCACGGCAGTCGGACACCCGCACCACGGCATTGGCCACGGGCGTGCCCTTGTCCAAGGTGGTCACCCAGGCCACGGCGTTTTCACGGCCTAGTTTGAAGTGCACGCCCAAGTTGGTCACCAATGCTGAGGTGCGCACGTACATGGTGCGGCTATTGCCATAGCGCTCGTCTAGCAAGCTCGTGCCCAGCTTTTGCGAGGCAATCTCCACCACATGAAAGCCAGGGCTCAAAGGAATACCCACCACCTCAAAGGGGCGGGGGTCGTTACTCACAGGCTTGGGCAGGTCCAGTGTTTTGACGCCGCTTTGTCCCTGCAAGAGGGACAACATGCGGGTTTGCACATCGTGCTGGTCGTACTCAGTGGAAGGTTTAGGCAACGCATGCTTCACGTCGCGCGCGGCTTGGCTGCGCGATACGGAGCTTGCCTCGTAGCGTTGCACTTTGCTAAACCACGCAATGATGTCGGCATCACTGCTGGGGGACACGGTGCTCACCTTGCCCACGGGCGCTTTGGTGTTGGCAGCTTTGGTTTGTTCTGCGTTCAGGCCTTTGATGTTCAAGGCTGCTTCTACGTTGCGCAGGGTCACCGGCAGCAGTGCCACGCCATTGGGCTCGGCAAAGCGCTCCACAATGCCAAAGGGGGCGGCTGCAAACTTGGCCAGTGGCGGCATGGCACCTGTGGCCACTTTGAGCGGAAAGCTATCGGCGTTGCGCAGCGTGCGCTGGGAGGCGTCTTTGAAGTCTTTGGGCAAGGTGAGCGTGAAGTTGCTGAGTTCCGGTAGCAAGGTGGCAAAGCCCACGTGGCTCACCACTTCGTCGCCATCGCCTTCGTCTTGGTCAAACTGCGGTTTGTAGCTGTCTTTGGGGCCGTTCAGGCGTATGCCTTCGAGCAGTTTGCGCGCTACCGGGGCGTTAAAGCTCAGGCGCATGGGGCGTATGGGCAGGCAGGCGCTTTGGGCGTTTTCACGCTCGCAGCTGAAGCTTGCTGCAAATGGCTCGCGCACGGTAAAGCCAAAGCGCTTTTCCACCGTGTTGGGCACACCTTTTTCAGAGCCTTTGTCCGGCGTGGTGACACCCTTGCCAAATACGAGCTGCACTTTGGCCGACGCACTCAAGCGCCGGTTACACGCCAGCGTGACCACACTCAGCGGTGAGGCTTTGGCCTGGGTGTCCAAGCCTTGGGCTTGGAGCAGGGCCTCGCGCTCTTTGCCCTCAATCATGCGCACTGCGATGCGCTCTCCGACGCCGTCGGCCACGCACCACACATTGGTTTGCACGCTGGCCAGGGTGGCGGGGCCGTTGAGTTGCAGGGCAAAGAACTGCTCCTCGTCAATCACGCTGCCTGCGTAAGGCACGGCGCGCTGCACAAAGGGGCCTCCACTATTAAATTTATAGCTGCTTACGCCCGTCAGATCTGCGCCTTTGGCCGATTTGAACCCTGCCTTGGCTTGCAAGGTGCAGCGCACACCGGGGGGCAGGTCATTGGCGAAGTCAAACACCCATTCGCGCTCGTTGGTCCAGCGGCCTGTGCCTTGGGTGGCTTGCGCATCGCTGCACTGCAAGCTCAAAGGCGCGGGGGCCTTGGGGTCGCCAAAGTTCACGGCGGCCTCGTCAAACTTGGCCACCACCTGCCGCACCCGGGCCACCTCGCCCTGGGGCGACACACTGGTGATTTGCAAGGCCTGTGCGGCCGGGCTCAGGGCGCACAGGCCCAAGGCGAAAGTGATAGCGGCTGCAACGGACGCGTGTTTATGTGGCTTCATGCTGGCTCCCCCAAACGGATGGCGAAGGGTAGCGCAAATATTTTTCCAAATAGTTGAATCCAGCTGCACGTGGCCTGCGTATTCACCACAAGCGCAAGGCCAATGGCCTGTTGGCTGCCTGCACCAGGTAGCCGCGCTGCCTTGTTCAACAACCCTTGGGAACTCACAAAATGAAACAATTTCGTACTGCGGTGGTGCTTGCAGTGGCCGGCCTGTGCAGCGGCTTGGTGCTCGCCGATACCGGAAAACTCTTACTCACCGGTGGGGTGAGCTCTATAGACGGCGCTGCGGGCGGTGGGCTCACCCCATGGGCGGTGATTGGATCTAACGCGACCGCCGGCGAGATCGGCGCCAGCGTACATGCCAGCCGAGCCACGTCGCAAGACTATGGGCTGAACACGGCAGGTTTGACGGTGGGCCTGTATGACCGCGTAGAGCTTTCCTTTAGCCGACAAGACTTTGACGCCTCGGTAGCCACGGGGCTCAATGCCTTGGGCTTTAGCGTGCAAGCGGGCCAACACGTCAATATGGACGTGGTGGGCATCAAAGTGAAAGTAGCGGGTGATGCCGTGCTCGACAGCGACTCACTCATGCCCCAAATTGCGGTGGGCGTTGAGCAAAAGTCGGTGAGTGCGGGCTCGATTGCCCCTGTTTTCACCTTTTTGGGTACCAAAAGCTCTGGCACGGACTATTACGTGAGCGCCACCAAGCTATTTTTGGGCAGCAGCGTGCTGGTGAACGGCACCTTGCGTTACACCAACGCCAACCAAAATGGCCTGCTAGGTTTTGGTTCCAAAGCCCCTGGCAAAAACGAAGCCAGCTGGGTGCCCGAAGTCTCGGTGGCCTACCTGCTCAGTAAAAACTGGGCCATAGGCACGGAGTACCGGGCCAAGCCCAACAACCTAGAGGCCTTGGGTCGCAGCGCCGGTTTGGCCGATGGCCTGGCCGAGGACGACTGGAAAGACCTATTTGTGGCCTGGGCCCCTAACAAACACACCTCGGTGACCTTGGCCTATCTAGATCTGGGCCGCATCCTGCCTGCCATCACGGCCAACCGTAAGCAAAGCGGCTACTACCTATCTGCGCAATTGGCGTTCTAAGCGCCCAGCCTGACCACCCGCTTGCCCCCAATCCACTCTTTTTGTGACTCACTTTTTTGTACCAGGACACTTCGTATGACACACCGTATTAGCTACCGCGGCCTGAGCTTGGCCTTTGGCACGCTGGCGCTCTCCTTAGCCAGCCTTTTTGCAGCACCAGCCGCCATGGCCCAAACCGCCAACCCGCCCATGGCCGGTGCTGCTACATCGCAGGCTGACACGCTTTACCGCGCCTTGGGTGAAAAGCCTGGCTTGGTGGCGCTGATGGACACCTTTGTTGCCAACATCGTGGCGGACGCCCGCATTGCCGCGCAGTTCAAAGAGGCCAATGTGGACCACCTGAAGACCCAGTTGGTCGACCAAATATGCGTGGTGAGCGGCGGTCCTTGCGAATACAAGGGGGCTTCTATGAAGTTGATTCATGCCAATCTTGACATCACCAAGGCCGACTTCCATGCCTTGGTGGAAGACCTGCAAGCGGCCATGGACGTGCGCGGTATACCGTTTGCCACGCAGAACCAGTTGCTGGCCCGTCTGGCGCCCATGCACCGCGATGTGATCACGGTGAAATGATGCGCAAGGCTTTAGACAATCGCCGCCAGCACGGCCAGTCGCCAAGCGCTGCGCAGCACTGGGTGAGTGGCTTGCTCGTTGTTGCCACCGTGTTACTGAGCGCCGCGTGCAGCGGCTTGGCATTTGCCGGCAACTTGGAGGTCTTGGTGCTGGACCGCGACGGTAAACCTATGCCGGATGCCGTGGTGATCGTGCAGCCTAGCGGCAAAGGCACGCGCAAAACGCCATTGCCCCTGAGTGCCGAGGTCAACCAAGAGAAGCTGCAGTTTGTGCCTAACGTCACGGTCGTGGGGGTGGGCGCCAAAGTGCGCTTTACCAATAGCGACCCGTGGAACCACCATGTGCGCTTTGGCGTGCCAGGTGCCGCTTTGGGCAGCACCGAGGGGCAGTCGGTGCTGCTAGAAGGCAAGACCGACAGCAAACCTGGAGGTAGCGCCATGTTCACCCTGAGCACGCCGGGCCCCACCGGCGCGGCACTCTTGGGCTGCTTCATCCACAGCCGCATGCAAGGCACCATTTACGTGGCGGACTCGCCCTGGACCGTGAAAACCGGTGCGGATGGCGTGGCTGTGCTTGAAGACGTGCCCGAGGGCACGGCTACTGTGCGCGTGTGGCATGCGGCCCAACTCGTGGAAAAAGCCCCTTTGCAATTGGTAGTGCAAACCGCAGTAGGCAAGGCCACGTTTCAACTCGATGTAGCCCCTAGGCGCAGGGGCTGAGTTGGTCGCCGATTGCGCGCGCTGGTGTCAAGCTCTAGTGGGCGCGCCGCGTGAGAGTAAGTACGCTGTGGGCACAAAGGTCAGCCATATGCTCACGTAAAACACGGTGAGGTACCAATGCGACACCAAGTAACCTGCGCCCAAGCCCAAGTAAACGGCGCAATAGGCGATGTCGTACACCGCTAGCGGCACGGAGTAGTAGAACGACAGCCACAAGGCCTTGGACATACGGTGTTGTGGCTTGCTGCGCAGCAGTATGGCAAGCGCAAACAAGGAAAACACCACCGACAAGAGCGTGCACGCTACGCCGACCAGGACCGGTGGGTATTGCTGGTAGTAGTCAGGCAAGCCGCCCAACCAAAACAGCAACCAGATCACACTGGCTTGGATGAGGAGGTTGATGTGGGTTTTAGCATTCATAAGTTCAATACCTGCAGCTAGAGTGTGGCCGTGCCCGTTTGGTAGGCTGGCAAACGGGCACCGCAGTGCATGCAAAACTGGGCTTCAGGTGCATGGCCTTCGGTCAGGCATTCGTGGCAGGTGCGTGTAGTGGGCGGCGGGGCGTGGGCAAACCGCGCTGCGCTGATCTCGGCAGTCACGATGCCGGTGGGTACGGCGAGCGTGCCCCAGCCCAAGAGCATCATCATTGAGGCGATGAGTCGGCCCAAGTCCGTCTTGGGGGTGATGTCGCCAAAGCCTACGGTGGTCATGGTGGTGATGGCCCAGTAAACCGACGTCGGAATGCTGCTAAAGCCGTTACCAGGGCCTTCCACAACGTACATCACCGTACCCATGACCAGCACGATCATCAGCACAGCCGACAAGAAGACCAGGATTTTTCGGCGGCTTGCGGCCAAGGCCCGGCCCAGGGCTTGGTACTCCGCCACATAGGCGGTGAGCTTGAACACCCGAAACACGCGCAGCAGGCGAAGCACCCGCACATCGATGAGGGCATGCACCTCAGGCACCAGCAAAGCCACGTAGGTGGGCAATAGTGCCAAAAGGTCGATGATGCCAAAGAAGCTCAAGGCGTAGCGCATGGGGTGGCGCACGCACACCAGCCGCGCCACGTACTCCACAGTAAACGCCACCGTGAATAGCCACTCCATAGCGGTGAATGCGCGCTTGTAGTTGTCACCCAGACCCTGCACACTGTCTACCACCACCATGGCCACACTGAGCAAAATGATGGCGATGAGCCATTGGTCAAACAAACGGCCCGCGCGCGTGTCGGCCTCAAAGATCACTGTGTACATGCGCAAACGCCACCCGGCCAGGGGTTTACCTAAAGATTCACTCACTGCAATCGCCCTTTACAACTGAGGCGACAGCATACCGGGTTGACTAAATCACTTTTTGAATCAAGGCACCCTTGAACAGCACAGGCCCAGTGGGGCCCGTGGCGCTGGGCACGCCGCCCTTGGGCTCTAGGCTGATGGCCAAGGTGGGCACTTCACGCACGTCATTCTCAGCAGCAGTTAAGCGCAGCACTTTGTCTGCGCCCAGCACACCCAAAGAGCGCGGACCACCCGCGGGGGGGAGGGCCCAGAGTTGCAGAGATCGGTCGCCCGCCTCTTGGAAGTTGCCCACCCGCTGCAAGGTGAGCTTTTGGGTCTTGGCGTCGAACGTGACCAACATGGAGGCAGCGGCCTTGTCGTCGCTCAGCACGGCCACGTATTCAATGCGCGGTGCGGCTTGCAGGCTGGTTTGGAGTTGGGCAATTTCGTGCGTGAGCTGTTGGCGGGTCTGGGCGCCCATGCCTACGGCCACGGCAGTAGCTACCAGCCCAGCAGCCGCAAGGCCACGCCACAAAGGCAGGCTGCGCACCCAGCCGCCAACGCTCGCCGATTTTGCCTGGGGGCGCAGGCGGGCTTGCTGCATAGCCGTTTGTTCTTGGTCCGCCAGCACCAAGTTGTTGATGCGGGTCCACACGGCGGGGCTGGGGTTGGCGGGGGCTTGCAGTTCGTTCAAGCTGGACATGCGGCTTTGCCAAATGAGCGCCGCTGCGCGCACGGGTGCCTGCTCGCGTGCCAGTGCTTCAAAGCGACGGCGCGCTCCACCGCGCAGGGTGCCTAGCGCATAGCTGCTGGCCAGTTTGTCTAAAAGTTCGGGGTGTTTTGACAGGTTCATCAGAGTCCCCTTAAGCAAAACGCGCCATACACAGGCGCAGTTGGTCCAGCCCGCGGCGGATCCATGTTTTGACGGTACCCAGCGGCAGCTGCAACTGGGTAGCTAGCTCGCTGTGGCTGAGGTCGCGCACGTAGGCTAGGTTCACCACCTCACGTTGTTTATGGTCTAACTTGCCCAAGCACTGGTGCAAGGCCCAGGCTTGCTCACTGGCTTGCGTGGTGTCTAGCGGTGTGGGGCCGCTGGCTTCTAGTGTGTCGGCCAAATGCTCGTCCAGCTCTTGCGTCAAGTGGCTGCGGCTCGCGGCTTTGCGGCGCAGGCTGTCCAAGGCCCGGCTGCGCACGATCAGGCCCATCCAGGCCATGGGTGGGCTGAGACTGGCACGGTAGTCACCGGCTGAACGCCAGATACTCAAAAACGATTCTTGCAGCACGTCTTCTGCCGCGTCTGCTTGGCCTACCACGCGCAGTGCCAAGCCATAGAGCTTGCCCGCACACAGGTCGTACAAGGCTTTGAGCGCTGCATGGTCATGGGCTGCTATGCGGTCCAAAAGTGCCATCAGCGTGGCGTCGTGGTGGTCAGAAATCATGGGGAGTATTGTGGGGTGTCAAAGGGTTGCACGTGTAGTTAGTACGCAGCCCAGTGGTGCTTGGATTCAAAAACTGAAGCACCTGCAACTATTTTTTCAATCATGTGAATCCAGTTGGGAACAGGGCGCGTATTCAAGGCTAAGAGGCCAAGGCTTTTGGCTTCTGCAACCCCCTAAACCCTTTTGAAGGACTGTTCCATGCAATCTGTAGTTCACACCCCAGCGCAAGCGGCTTCTGGCATTGTTTTGGCATCGTCACGCCGCGCGTTCATGGGCCGCACCACGGGCACCTTGTCTGCGGTGGCGGTCGCTCTGCTAGCGGGCAAAGACGCCTTGGCCGAAGGCATGGCAGGTGATACCGCCAAAGACGTGAGCATCTTGAACGTAGCCTTGGGCTTGGAGCACGAAGCCATCAATGCGTACCAACTAGGCGCCGGTAGCGGCTTGTTGGCTAAAGGCGTGCTGGACGTGGCAGTGCAGTTCCAAGGCCACCACAAGGCCCACCGCGATGCCCTGATCGCCACCATCCAAAAACTGGGCGGCAACCCCGTCATGGAGAAAAAGCTCGACGACTACGCCAAGTCCCTCAAAGCCGACACCTTGCGCAGCCAAGCCGATGTGTTGGACTTGGCCACCCGCTTGGAGTTGGGCGCAATCAATGCGTACTTGGGCGTCATCCCAGCATTTGGCAGCAAAGACCTGGCCAAAGTAGCTGCCCGCCTGGCGGCTGACGAGACCATGCACTTCACGGTGTTGACCAGTGCACTGGGCCGCCCATTGCCTGCTGGCGCTTTGTCGTTTGGTGCCTGATGCGCGTGGGCAGGCAAACCGCACGCCGCACAGGGCGCGTGCCCAGCAGGGCCGCGTCATGGGCGGGGCTGGTGGCCCTCACATGGGGGCTTGCTGCCGGTAGCGCGCAAGCCGAGTCGGTAGCGCATGGGCAGCAGTTGTTCGAGAGCCGCTGTGTGGCCTGCCATAGCCTAGATGCCCACCGGGTGGGCCCGGCATTGCGCGGCGTGTTCGGCCGGCCTGCGGGCAAGGCACCGGGCTATGACTACTCTGCCGCCATGGCAAAAGCCACGCACCGATGGACGCCTGACAAACTCAAAGCTTGGCTCACCAACCCCGAGGCCTTGGTGCCAGGCCAAGCCATGGGCTACCAAGTGGAGCAGGCGGCAGACCGCGCGGATATCGTGGCCTACCTGGCAACGCTAAGCAACCGGTGACTGCGCCCAAGGCTAGTCAGCGTGAACTCTTGGCAATCACATAGCAAACCCATTTGCTATTTTTTTGGTAGCTGCTTGCGCAATATCCATATGCGCAAGCGGCACTTTTTGCCACTGTAATTGCCGGTGGTCGGCTGCTTAGGCCTTGTTGAGCATTTGCACGATTTCGTCTTTGAGCTTGAGGCGCTTTTTCTTTTCCACTTCCAGCGCTTCGTCGCTCATGACGGCGCCACCGGTTTCGATTTTGGCAATCTCGTGGTTGAGTTCGTCGTACTCGGTGTAGAGCTTGGCGAAGTGCTGGTGGGTGGTTTTGAGGGTGTGAATTTTGTCTTTGAGGGCTGGAAATTCGTGGGCGATGTCGTGTTTGAGCAGATCCATAGCAAGTCCTGTTGACGGGTGTTGAACACGGGGCGTCTTGCGTGGCAATGGGCCCCACGCGCCACGGGGGTGGTGCGTTAGGGCCATTGTGGGCGGCTTAGCTCTTTGAGACCTTGATATGGGTCATGAGTGCGTCAAAGTCACCGTACAGCGCGCTGCTGGGCAGCACGCGTTCGCCTTGTGCGGTGCGCACCAGCACGGTAGGCACGCCTTGTGCGCTATGGGCACGCATCAGTGCCTGCGCGCGGGCCATGCGGGCTTGGGCCGTGGCCAGCAACTCGGCATCGACCTGCTGGGCCGATTGGGCCAAACGGGTGGCCGCATCGCTCAGGCCTAAGCCATAAAGCACAGCCACTAGCACGGGCATTTGCGTGATGTCTTGGCCGTGCACATAGCGGGCCTCTTGTAGGGCTTTGAGCGCGTCCAGCTCTCGCTCAGGCGCTGTGAACGCCACGGCAGCCAGTGCCAGTGTGGCGGGGCCAGAATCAAAGCGACCACCCGCACGCTCCAACACGTCGGCGCGGTAGCGTTCGCTAAACACCTGGCCGCTGAGCTTTTGGATGCGCACATCGTTGCTCCACGCGTACTGGGCAAACTGCGCATCCATGGTGCGCGCCCCCGTGCCGCTGAACAAGCCCGTGGGCAGCAACTCTAGCGTGATGTCGGCTTGCTGTTGGAGGCGCTGCATGGCGGGTGAGGCGCCATAGCACCAGCCGCACAAGGGGTCGAACAAATAGGTGATGGTGGTGGACATGGCCTTGTCTTTCTCTGCGCTGGTGTTTACCACTTCATCTCGCCCGTGTTGACCTTGGCGCCAATGTCCAGCGACAAGCCACCGTCAGTCAGGGCAGGGTAGGCCTGCTTCATGGCGGGGATCAGCGTGGCGCTGGTCTTGTTGGCAGCCAAGTTCTTTTCGAACGTTTGCAAATAGTCTTTGGTAAACGCAATGGTGCTGGCATCGACCTTGGTGCCCGCCTTCATGTGGCCGGGAATCACCAGTTCGGGCTTCAAGGCCGCCATTTCGTCGAGCTGGGCCACCCAGGCGGCGCGTTCGGCAGCGGTTTGTGTGTCAGCGGTCCAGACGTGCATATTGCCGAACACACCGATGTTGCCCACCACCGCCTTGATGGACGGAATCCACGCATAGGGGCGGTGCGCCAGCAGGCCTTGGGTGCCACGGATCTCGATGGTCTGGCCTTCCAGCGTCAAGGTGTTGCCTTCCAGGGCGCGGGGCACCACGGGCTTGCGGGGGGCGTTGGCACCCATTTTGGGGCCCCAAAACGCGACCTTGCCCGCCAGTTTGGGGGCCAGTTTGCCCAGCACGGCGGGTGTGCTCACCACGTCGGCTTGGGGGAACACTTCTTTCAGCGCTTCCACGCCGAAGTAGTAGTCCGGGTCGGCTTGGCTCACATAGATGGTGGTGAGTTGCTTGCCACTGTCGAGCACGTTGGCAGCGATGCGCAAGGCGTCGGCACGGGTGAAACCGGCGTCGATGACGATGGCGTCTTTTTGCCCGTAGACCAAGGTGGAGTTGACGTTGAAGCTGTTGCCGTCGGCGTTGTAGACCTTGACGGTGAGGGCTTGCTGGGCATTGGCAGCGCCGAAAGCAATGGCGATAGAGGCGGCGATAACGGTAGTGCGGATCATGGTGAACTCCTGTGGGTTGATAAAGCGCTGGGAGACAAGCTCATTAGCGTTGGGTTGAACTTTAATTTCAATATCCGCGCAGATAAACCCGATAATTCGCGCATTACTGTTTCATAAATTGAGCAAATCATGGACCGTTTGACCGCCATGCAGGTGTTTGTGGAGGTGGCGCAGAGTGGCAGCTTCAGTGCCACGGCTGACAAGTTGGACATGTCCCGCGCCATGGTGACGCGCTATATCGCTGAGCTGGAGCAGTGGCTGGGCGCACGGCTCTTGCAGCGCACCACCCGTAGAGTCACGTTGACCGACGCCGGCGAGAGTTGCCTGCGCCGCAGCCAGCAGATGCTGGCGCTCATGGAAAACGTGGAAGAGGAGACCAGCCGCCACGACGGCGCGCTGCGCGGACAACTGCGGGTGACCTGCAGCATGTCGTTTGCTTATGCCGAATTGGCGGCGGCGATTGCCGACTTTCTGGCGCTCTACCCCCAGCTCAAAATCGACCTCAATGCCAGCGAAGGCGCACTCAACCTGGTAGAGGCACGCATCGACTTGGCCATCCGCATCAGCGCCGAGCCGGACCCGGCGCTCATCGGCCGCGTACTTGCGCCGTGTGCCTCCGTGCTGGTGGCTTCGCCCGGTTACTTGGCGAAGCACGGCACCCCGCAGCTGCCTGCAGACTTACAGGCCCACCGTTGCCTGAGCTATGCCAACTTCGGCAAGAGCGAGTGGAAGCTGCAGCGCGGCGTGGAGCACGCCGAGGTGCACGTGGCCAGCCACTTCAGCGCCAACGAGGCCACCGCCTTGATGCGGGCTGCGCTCGCGGGTGGCGGGGTAGCCATGCAACCCACCTACCTGGCAAGCCCGCATCTGCAAGATGGCAGCTTGCAGCTGGTGCTGCCACAGTGGCAGCTGCCCATGATGAATATCTACGCGCTCTACCCTTCGCGCAAGCATTTGTCACCAGCGGTGCGCGCCTTGATGGACTTTCTGGTCGCGCGCTTCGCCTCGGAGCCTTGGCGACGATAATCCGTCCCTTTGCGCGCACGCCTGTGTGCCGCCTACTTTTGGGGTTCACCCGCTTCATGCCATCTAGTTCGCACCTACCCGCGCCCGCGCCGCGCCGGTTCTTAGACAACCCCTTGCTCTTGCTGCTGGCCACTGGCTCCATGCTGGGGCTGACCTTTCCTTTGGGCAAGTTGTCGGGGACGGCGGGCATTGCGCCTGTGGTGTGGGCATTCTTGATTTCTGCGGGCTCGGGGCTGGTGCTGAGCGTGGTGGCGTTGTTGACCCGCCAAGCGGTGCCGCTGAACCTGCGGTTTGGGCGCTATTACCTGCTGGCAGGCATTATTTCGTATGCCATTCCCAACGTGTTGGTGTTCATGGTGATCCCCAAGCTGGGCGCCGGGCTCACCTCCATCATGTTCACGTTCTCGCCCATCATCACGCTGGCGATTGTGGTGGCGCTGCGCATGCAGGCGGTGAATGGTTTTGGGCTTGCAGGCATTGCCTGTGGCTTTGTGGGCGCGGTCTTGATCGTGCTGTCTAAGGGCCAGTTTGGCGCAGGCGCTTTGCCAGCGGGCAGTGCTGCGGTGCAGCCGCTGTGGCTGGGTGTGGCGTTTTTGATTCCTATGGCTTTGGCCTGTGGCAATGTGTACCGCACGCGTGACTGGCCGGGGCAGGCCAGTGGCTTGGCCTTGGCAGTGGGCACCAACCTGAGTTCTGCCGCATTTTTGTTCGTGGCGGCTCAGGCACTGGGCCACGGTTTTGATTGGGGTCCGGCACTGGCCCGGCCTGACTTGGTGTTAGCCCAGGTACTGGCCAGCTCCGCGATGTTTGCGGTGTTTTTCAGGCTGCAAAAAGTGGGGGGGCCGGTGTACCTGAGCCAAATGGGCTATGTGGCAGCCTCCATCGGTCTGGGCGCAGGCTACCTGTTCTTGGGCGAGACCTATGGCCTGCTCACTTGGGCGGGGGCGCTGGTGGTGGTGCTAGGGGTTGCGCTGAGCACGTTGGCCCAGCGTCGAAAACCAGCGTAAACCCACAAGCTGAGGCACGGTGCCCCAGAGTGCCGCTCAAGCGGCTAAGTCGCTGATGTCTATGTGCCCGTGGGCTGCATGCTATGCGCGCAGAATGCTATTTAAATGAGAGCTATCTGCGCATATACCATGCGCGCCACAGCCTAATTTACCTTAGGGCTTGCAGCTAAACTGCCCTTTTTTTGCATTTTCAGAATACGTGAGGTCACCGGGGCAAGTGGGCTTTGGCGTCGGCAGGGCTGTGCCTGGTTTGGCAGAGCACGCGTAAGCTCCCGTTTTGGTGTTGTTGGACTTGGGCACTAGCTTCCAAGGGCTTGGGCATAGGGACGCTGGTGTAGGCGTGGCTGCCGGTGCCGGAGTTGCCGCTGGGGCGGCTGCACCTTCCACCTTTACGGTAGCGGTCTTGTCCGCGCCACCGCAGTTGGGGTGCGACTGTACATGCCGGCCACCGAGGTTAATGGTGTAGGTGCCGGGCTTGGCGTAGCTGTGCTGGAACACAAAAGGGCTCACGTGGCTAACGTCGCTCACGCCGTCTTTGTCGGTGCCATCACCAAAAAAAACGGCGAAGCCGCAGTAATTGCCTGAAACCACGTCGATGTTGACGGTGACTGTGACTGGTTCCCCAACTTTTGCAACTGCGGGGCTCACGCTCAGTGGGCCCAGCATTTGGGCTTGCCCCAAGCTGGTGACTGTGGCGAGGAGGGCGGCAATGCCCAAAGAGGTGCGAAGTTTCATAGCAAGAGCTTTCAAAAATCAGGGGGTGGCAAGGGCACGGTTTGCCCTACCTTGCCTTGGCATTGTGCGCCCTATGGCAGGGGCTTGGCTAGGGGAGTGACTTGCATTCAAAGGCCAAGGCCGCCTTTGGCTCAGGCGCTGCAAACTGCCGATACAGTGCCAAACATGTGAGTGCGCCCACCAGCGCCACCACCAGCCAAGGTAAGCCGGGCTGCTGCAAGGCACGTGAGGCATCTAGCAAGTAGCCGCCACCGGTGTAGCCCACCAAGCCGCCCACGGCCAAACCCATGCGCCCCATGCCCATGTAGCTCGCGCGGGCGTGCGCTTGGGCGAAGCGTGCCAAGAGCTCTTCGCGTGCGGGTTCCGTCACCAGCGAGCCGATGAAGAAGAGCGATAGCACCACAAAGGCCGCGTGCAGGCTGTGCACCCATGCCATAGCCGCCATGGCAGTGGTCATGGTGAGCAGGCCCAGCAAGATGCGGGTTTCTAGTTTCAAGTACCGCTCGCCAAGTCGGGCCAAGGGGTAGAGCAGGGCCAGCGACAAGACGGTGTCGATGGCATACATCCAGCTCACCGCCTGCGCGGTACCTGCCAGTTGCTTGATGGTGACGGGGAGCAAGAGCATGGTTTGCACGGTCAGTGCGTAGTAGCCGCTCAAGGTGAACACATAGGCCAAGAACGCTTTGTCTGCCAGTACCGCGCGCATCGAGGCCAGGGGCGCTGCGCGCTTGGAGGCTACGCGGTAGGCAGGAAGCAGCCATGCATTGGCCAGCGCGGCCAAGCTAAACATGGCGCAGCCGCCCATGGCCACCCAAAAAAAGTCAAACGCCAAAAGCCAAGTACCCAGGAGTGCACCACCCACTGCCGCTGCACTGTCTTGCATCATGAGCAGGCTGTAAAAGCGGTTGCGCTCATGGGGGCGGGTGAGTTTGACAATGAGTGCACCGCGCGGTGGGTCAAACAGCATGCCACCTAAACCCGAGACCACGCAGGCAAACACCAGCACGCCCGGATGGTGGGCCACGGCCATGAGGGCGAAGCTGGCTGCGCGCAGCAGCATGCCACCCACGATCAAGGGTTTGGCGCCAAACCGGTCCGCCAAGGAGCCTCCCAACAGCCCCATCCCCTGCTGCACGACCTGGCGCATGCCCAGCGCCAAGCCGACAGCAGCGCCCGCCCAGCCCAGCTGGTCTACGAAGTGCAAGCTGACCAAGGGAAACACGCAGAAGAATCCGACCACCACCAAGAGGTTGTCTACCATGATGAAGCGTCGGCCTAGGGTTCTTGCGCGTTGTGTTGTCATGGAGCGGGCGTGGTGTTTGTGTGCAGGGAAGCTCCATTCTCAAGGCCTGTTAGTTATTATGGAAGTCGCTAACGCGTAATACTTCATATGGGTTTTGGTTATGGCTATTGCATTGGACGACTTGCAGCTCTTGGTGGACATCGTGGCGTGTGGCAGCTTCAGCCAAGCGGCGGCGCGCAGGGGCTGGTCGCAGCCGCAAGTGAGCCAGCGGGTGAGTGCTTTGGAAGCCGACATCGGTGCGCAACTGTTTCAGCGCCACCGCAGAGGCGCGCAACCCACGGCTGCGTGTGATGCTTTTTTGCCCAGCGCGCAGGCCGCATTGGCCGCGCTGGAGCAGGGGCGGCAAGCCATACAGAGTGCGCCGGCCTTGCCCCGGGTGACCTTGGCGTGTTTGCCTTCTCTGAGCTCGGTGGTGTTCGGCCCTATTTTGTTGGCCTTGGCGCAAGCGCCGATTGAGATTCGCTGCCGCACTGACCATTCACCGGCCATCATGGAAGAGCTGCTCACGGGCAAGTCGCAGCTGGGTTTTGTGATCAAGTGCCCACCCATGGCGGGCATTCAGATGGAAAAGCTATGGCGCTCACCCATTATTGCGGTGGTGCACAAAAGCCATTCCTTGGCCAAGTCCAAACCCCGCAGCTTGGCCGAGGTGGCCAACGCCCGCTTGGCCCCGCAGTCATGGGGCGATGGCTGCTACCAGTTGATTGACCTGCTGCGCACCTTGCGCACCGTGCCTGGGCCTATCCACACGGTGCAGCCTGCCAGTGCGGCGCGGGAGATGGCGTTAGAGCATGGATTTTTGACCTTCATGCCCGAGGTGGCCGCCAAACGCGACTTGCGCGAGGGGCGCCTGGTCAAGCTTGACCTACAAGATCTGCCTTTGTGGGAGTGGGAGGTGATGGTTGCGTGGCGCAGTGGCAAGCGGGTAGACGCCAACAAGCAAATGGTGCTGGACACCGTGCGCGCTATGGCGCCTGATTGGGCCTAAGCTGGCTTGTTGGTGCTAGGGGGCAGCACTCTGGGAAAGCGCATGGTGAACGTGGTGCCCGTGCCCACCGTGCTGCTGACTTCAATGCTGCCTGCAAAGCGGCTGGTGACGATGTTGTACACAATGTTGAGGCCCAGACCTGTGCCGCCACGTCCGCGGCGCGTGGTGAAGAAAGGGTCAAACACCTTGCTTATGTCTTCAGAGGGGATTCCGCGCCCGTTGTCGCTCAAGCTCAACGTTACGGTGTCACCGGCGCTGCTGACGTGGATATCAATTTGACCACCTACCCCCGGCTCAAAGGCGTGGGTGAGTGCGTTCATGATGAGGTTGGTGAGCACCTGCGCCATAGCACCTGGCAGGCCTTCAACCAGCACGGGGCTTGGGCAATGGATGCTGACTTGCCCGTGCCCTTGTTTGATCGTGGGCCTAAGGCTGGATACGACTTCTTGGAGGTAGCCACCTAGCTCGTATTCGCGGCGCATTTCACTGGTTTGGTCTACGGCCACTTGCTTGAAACTGTGTATCAACTGTGCGGCACGCTGTGCATTGGTCAGTATGAGGCGTGAGGCTTCTTCCGCCATGTTCAAGTAGGCCATGACTTCCGACTTGCGAATGGAGCCACCTTCGATGCTGTCGCGCAGCTGGGTCGTGCCTTCGTTCAACACAGAGGCGCTGGTCAGTGCGACACCAATGGGGGTGTTGATTTCATGGGCGACTCCCGCTACCAATCCGCCTAAGCTGGCAAGACGCTCCGATTGAATCAGGGCGGCCTGCGTGGATTGGAGTTCTGCGTAGGCGGCCTCCGTTTTTTCGACTGCATGGCGCAGAGCTTCCTCAGACACACGCCGGCGTTGCATGACGCCTTTGAGCTTGCGTTGGGTGAGGTTAAAGCCTTTGATGACTTCGCCAAATTCATTGCGCTTGTCTTCTGGAAGTTCGCGAACTTCTTCATCGTCTTGCTGGGCCAAGCTGAACAGTGCGTCGCGCAGGGCGGCCAAGGGTGTAAATACGGTGCGTAAGCTAAATGCCAATGCGAGCAGCAGCACCGCATCAATCACAATGATCTCCACTATGCGGCGCAGGGTGTCAGATGCAAGAGCTTGGTCTATGCGCGCACGCGAAAAGTCCACAACCACTTGGCCAATGCGGATGTTTACAACGCTGTCTTTGACATTGCCCGTCAGTGTGTTCTCACGAAACAGGTCGGTGGTACGGCGTATGGAACTCGTGCTGCTTGGCACCAAGCCCGCTACCGCTTGGCCGGAAGCATCTCGGGCAATGGCGGCAAACACTTTGCCTTTTGCGTCCAAAACCTGAATGGCAGCGACCTCTAGGGGTTGTATCTCAGCCAACAGCACGTTTTGAATCTCCAAGGCATTGAAGTCCCATACGGGCTGGACGGTGCTGAGTCTTAGACGTTGCAGGGTTTCCGTTTGTACGGACTCAAAGCGTTGCTCTAGTTCGCTAGAGAGCAGTTGTTGGGCATAAATACCGAACAATGCCAAGGTAAGGGTCGTGGCGACCATGAACAGTGCAACAAACCGCAGTCGAATGGTATGCATCAGTGGTCCCTGCTAAGGACCCTAACCATATACGATTTTGCCTTGGGATACCACTGGGCCCATGGCGCAAGTGGTCGCTGTGCGGTGGCACGGCTTAGGCGCGCGCGGGGGAGCCTTTGCGTCTGCGCTCTGGGGCCGTGTTGGGGAGCACCATTGTGAACGTGGTGCCCGAACCCACCTGGCTGTCGACCACGATATCGCCGCCTAAGGTGGCCGTGACAATGTTGTAAACGATGTTCAACCCCAATCCACTGCCTCCTTGGCCAAGCTTGGTCGTAAAGAAGGGATCGAAGATGTGCTGAATGTCCGACCCGGGTATGCCTTTTCCGTTGTCGTGTACTTTGATTTGAATCGCACCCATAACTGGGCTGCGGGCCGAGATATGCAATGTTCCTGACGTGTGCGGGTCAAAGGCATGGACAAATGCGTTTTGGATCAGGTTGGTAATGACCTGCCCCAATGGGCCCGGGTAGCTGTCGAACGCTAGACCTTCGCCAATGTCTAAGGTGATTTTGTGGGGCGTTTTGTCAAAACTAGGTGCATTGATGAAGATGACTTCTTCTACGACGTCTTTGAGTTGGAACTTGCGGCGTTGTTCGCTGGCCCGGTCGGTGGACACCTGCTTGAATCGGGTAACCAAAGTAGCCGCCCGCTGAAGGTTTTGGACCAGAAGCGCGGTGCCATTCACGTAGCGTTCATGAAAACTGTTGAGTGCTGATCGGGTGAGTCCATGGGCTATGGCTTCTTCCAAGGCCTTGTTTTGGTCCTGGAAGGAGCTTGCGATGGTGACCGATACCCCCAAGGGGGTGTTGAGCTCATGGGCAACCCCTGAGACCAAAGCCCCTAAGGAAGCCAACTTTTCTTTTTGCACCAGTGCGCGTTGGCTGGCTTGTAGTTGATCCAATGTGCTGGACAGTTCTTCGTTGGACGCTTGCAGGGCTTGCGTGCGTTCTTGCACCCTCTGCTCAAGGCTGGCGTTGAGTTGGTCACGCTCGGTCAACGTGGTGCCCAAGGAAATACGCATGCTGTCCAAGTCTTGTGCGAGCTTGCCCAGCTCGTCTTGGCGGCGCACGGTAACGGCCTCGTCGAGGCGGCCACTGGCAAGCTTGGCGGCACTTAGGCGCAAATGCATGATGGGACGCACCATGCGTCGCTCAAGCAGCATCAGAATCAAGCCGACCGACAGCGCGACTTGCAGCACCAAGGCTGCCACCAGCTTGAAAAAGTCCAACAAGATACCTTGTTTGATCAAGCCCGCACTGACTTCGATTTTCACTGTGCCAATTTGTGAGTTGGCATAAAAGATGGGGCGCTGCTCACGCAGCAAGTCGCCCACACGGCGGCTTGGAATTTCGTGGGACACAAATTTTTCGTGGTTGTCGGCCTCTATGACGATGCTCACAACTTCGGTGTTCTTCATCACCGAATCCACAATTTGAGAGCCGATGGCATGGTCAAAAGACCATAGCGGGCCAGAAGAGGATTGGGCCAACATCTCGGCATAGTTGGTCATGGGGCGGCGCACCCGCAGGTCCACTTCTTGGCTGTACCGGTCGTGCAACAAGACATAGCCCAGTATCAAAGCAGGCCCCACGATGCCTAGCACCACGACCAACATCATGATTTGCCGAAGCGTTAACTTGTCCAAACGAAGCCTCTCTGCAAGTCTGTGAAGCCAGTTTACATGCTTGCCGTGACAGCGCAAACAAAAAAGCGGGGTCTGCGCTAGTGGCAAACCCCGCTTGTGATTTAGTTGGCAAAAAAGCCTAGTTCGCCAGCCGGGCTTGGTGACGGGCGATTTGGCGTAGCACTTGGGCAGGTGCTGTGCCGCCCAAAATATTGCGAGCATTCAAGGAGCCCCGCAGTGACAAAACGTCGTAGACGTCTTTTTCAATGCTGGTATTAAAGCCTTGGAGCACGGCCAGGGGCAGTTCTGACAAGTCCACTTGATGCGCAATGGCTGCCTTCACGGCGTGGGCCACCGTTTCGTGGGCATCGCGAAATGGCAGCCCCTTTTTGACCAAGTAGTCGGCCAAATCGGTTGCCGTGGCATACCCCTTGAGGGTAGCCCGCTCCATGGCTTCGGGCCTGACCGTGATACCGCCTTCTTTGGCGCCAGTGGCCGGGTTCACTTGGCCGCCCACCATCTCAGAGAAGATGCGCAGCGTGTCTTTGAGGGTGTCTACCGTGTCAAACAAGGGCTCTTTGTCTTCCTGGTTGTCTTTGTTGTAGGCCAAGGGTTGGCCTTTCATCAGCGTGATGAGCCCCATCAGGTGGCCAACCACGCGGCCAGTTTTGCCGCGTGCCAGCTCTGGTACATCAGGGTTCTTTTTCTGCGGCATGATGGAGCTGCCAGTGGTGAAGCGGTCCGCAATTTGCACAAAGGCAAAGTTTTGACTCATCCACAAAATGAGTTCCTCGCTCATGCGGCTGATGTGCACCATGCACAGAGTAGCAGCGGCAGTGAATTCGATCGCAAAGTCACGGTCGCTCACAGCGTCCAAGCTGTTTTGGCACACAGATGGGTGGCCCTGTTCGTCCACCATGCCAAGCGTGCTAGCTACGCGCTCACGGTCAAGCGGGTAGCTAGTGCCTGCCAACGCGGCCGCACCCAGGGGCAAGCGGTTGGTTCTCCGACGCACTTCATTGAATCGTTCTGCGTCACGGCTGAACATTTCTACGTAGGCCAACATGTGGTGGCCAAAGCTAATCGGCTGGGCCACTTGCAAGTGGGTAAAGCCCGGCAAGATCACGTCGACATGCTTTTGCGCGACTTCGACCAGTGACTTTTGCAGATCAACGAGCAGCTCGCCGATCAGGTCAATTTCGCCCCGCAGCCACAGGCGCACATCGGTGGCCACTTGGTCATTGCGGCTGCGACCGGTGTGCAAGCGCTTGCCAGCGTCACCCACCAGTTGGGTCAGACGAGCTTCAATGTTGAGGTGTACATCTTCAAGGTCGAGTTGCCATTCGAACTGGCCGGATTCGATTTCTGTCCAAATTTGGGCCATGCCTTTTTGTATGGAAGCATGGTCTTGCGTTGTGATGATGCCCTGGGCCGCTAGCATTTCCGCATGTGCCAAGGAGCCCGTGATGTCCGCCTGCCACAGGCGCTTGTCAAAAAAGACGCTGGAGGTGTAGCGCTTAACCAAATCGCTCATGGGCTCAGAGAACAGCGCGGACCACGCCTCGGATTTTTTGTCGAACTGGTTTTGTGACATGGTAGGTGGATCAGTTAATAGCGTCAGAATGCGGGTGCATGAAAGATACCCAAATATTATCGACGTTCCAGAACACCGCGCCGGACGCGAGTAGTCGCTTGGCGGTGTTGCCATTTGTTTTCGATGCTTGCCAGTTGGGCGTGGTCTTGCGCGCGGTGTTATTGGTCGAGCTTGCGGTGGGTACCGGGGTCATGTTTGTCGCTCAAAGCACCTGGGATGGGATGGCGCGCTTTGCACTCGTTACGGGTGGAGCGCTGCCGGCTACTGTAGTGTGGCTCTTGGTGACGTGCTCCTTGAAGAACCTATTGCGAAGGCTGCAATCATCGACGCAGTATGCGATTGCGATCTCAATGGGCAGTGCGGCAGGAGTCTACGGTTGCGCCATGCTGTGGTGGTCGGGTTTGTTGGAGCGCCCACCGTGGGGGGCTGCAGCGGCCAGCGGGGCTTTTTTGAGCGCCATTTTGGTGGCAGCGCTGGTTATGCGTGCCAAGGGGCGTTTGCCTGCAGACACGACGGCACGTTTGACTGAGCTGCAATCGCGCATACGGCCCCATTTCCTTTTCAATACGCTGAATAGTGCGATTTCTTTGGTGCGCGCCGAACCCGCCAAGGCAGAGACTTTGCTGGAAGATCTGAGCGATCTCTTTCGACATGCTTTGCTGGACCGCGGAGACTCTGTAACACTCGCGGATGAAATTTTGCTGGCTAAGCGTTACTTGGCCATAGAGCAGGTGCGCTTTGGCGGCCGACTGCGGGTTCAGTGGCTGCTTGATGATGCCGCCAACACAGCCAAACTACCGCCGCTACTTTTGCAACCCTTGGTGGAGAATGCGGTGCACCACGGCGTTGAACCGAGTGAGTCTGGCGCTGATCTGCAGATATCCACCGAACTGCGTGGGCCCATGGTGGTCATTAAAGTTACCAACACCGTGCCAGCAGGGCCAGGGGAGACTGGCCAAGGCCTTGCACTTCGCAATGTGCGAGATCGCTTGGGCTTGCTGCATGATGTGGAGGGACACTTCAAAAGTGGGTATAAAAAAGGCATGTTCCAAGTGCGTATAGAGGTGCCTGCATGATTCGTGTGCTGCTTGTGGATGACGAAAATTTGGCGCGCGCGCGTCTGCGCACTTTGTTGGGGGATTGCCCTTCACCCAAGGCGGTTGTGCAAGCCGAGGCGGCCAATGCAGTGCAAGCCATGGAACTTTTGCAGCGCCAAGTGTTTGACGTGGCTTTGGTGGATGTGCACATGCCTGGCGCGGACGGATTGGCCTTTGGAAAGGTCTTGCGCTCGCTACCCAATCCGCCGGCTTTGGTGTTTGTGACCGCGTACTTGGAGCATGCGGTACAAGCGTTTGAGCTAGAGGCGGTGGACTACCTGACCAAGCCTGTGCGCTTGGAGCGTTTGCAAGCCGCCTTACTCAAAGTAGAGCGGCATGTGTCTCAAAAAGCGACCCAACCCCAGTGGATAGAGCCAGAAGAGTGCGTGGTGATCCATGAGCGCGGACGCACCGAGCGTGTATCTTTGCAGCAGGTCATTTACTTTAAGGCCGAGCAGAAGTACATCACTGTGCGCACTGCTGAGCGCAGCTACATCCTCGAGGGCTCGCTTAACGAGCTTGAGGAGAAGTATGCAGACCGATACTTGCGGGTGCACCGCAACGCTTTGGTGGCACGTGGTGCCATGCGTTCATTGGAAAAGCACTTTGACCCTGAGGACGGGGAAGGCTGGGCGGTACATATGCACGGGACTAGCGATGTAGTGAACGTGTCACGCAGGCAGTTGGCTGCGGTCCGTGAATTGGTGAGGCGTTAGCGCGCTTGAGAGTGCCCAAGCGCGCATGCTTGCTTAGCCCGTATTGCGCAGACCCGCCGCTATTCCATTGATGGAGATATGAATGCCGCGTTGTACCCGCTCGTCGGCCTTACCTTCTCGGTACCGGCGCACCAGTTCCACTTGCAGATGGTGCAAAGGGTCGATGTACGGGAAGCGGTGGCGTATCGAGCGCTGCAGGGCAGCATTGTTGCTTAGGCGGTGTTTCTCTCCCGTGATGAGTGCCAACGCCTGCGCCGTGCTGTGCCATTCGGCTTCAATGGCTGTAAAGATCTTCTTGCGCAGGCGTGCGTTACTCACCAACTCGGCATAGCGTGAAGCCAGCGCCAAATCGCTTTTAGCCATCACCATGTCCATATTGGACAGTAAGGTGCGAAAGAAGGGCCACTGGCGGTACATCTTTTGCAGCAGTGCGGTGCGGTCTTTTGCGTGGGTAGCACCTGCAGCATCAATGAAGGTTTGCACGGCAGAGCCAAAGCCGAACCAACCAGGTAAGGTCAAGCGGCATTGGCCCCAGCTAAAGCCCCACGGAATAGCGCGCAGGTCTTCGATGCGCTGAGACGCTTTGCGCGAAGCAGGGCGAGAGCCAATATTGAGCTCCGCAATTTCCCGAATAGGCGTGGAGCTGAAAAAGTACTCAGTGAAACCCGGGGTTTCATACACCAGTGCGCGGTATGCCGCCATGCTGTTGATGGACAGCTCAGCAGCAGCATCCAAATACGCCTTGGTAGCGGACTTGGTAGGTTGCAGCAGGGTAGCTTCTAGCGTAGCGGCGACCAAGGTTTCTAAGTTGCGTCGTCCGATTTCCGGGTTGGCGTATTTAGAACCAATCACTTCGCCCTGCTCGGTCAGACGAATCTGGCCGCGTACAGTACCAGGGGGTTGGGCCAAAATCGCTTGGTAGCTTGGGCCACCGCCGCGACCAACCGTGCCGCCACGGCCGTGGAACATGCGCAACTGCACTTTCTTGTCACCCTTCACCTTGGCGTTGAGTTCGTCAAATAACTCGACCAAGGCAATCTCTGCGCGGTACAACTCCCAATTGCTGGTAAAAATTCCTCCATCTTTGTTGCTGTCGGAGTAACCCAGCATGATGTCTTGCTCAGCGCCACTGCGGGTAATCAATTCGGTGACGCCGGGCAAGGCGTAAAAGTCGCCCATGATGGGCGCAGCGTTGCGCAAGTCTTCAATGGTCTCAAACAGTGGCACCACAATGAGGTCGCACAGCGCCTGCGTGTCTAACGTGCCGCGCATCAGCCCCACTTCTTTTTGCAGCACCAACACTTCTAGCAAGTCGCTGACGGTTTCTGTATGGCTGATGATGTAGTGGCGAATAGCATGGTTGCCAAAGCGTTCGCGCATGACCTTGGCCATGGCAAAAATGGCCAATTCGCCTAGGGCATGGGCACTGTAAGTCGCGCCGTGAACGCGCAACGCACGCGCGTCGTTGAGCAAGCCCAGCAACACACGGCGTTTTGCCATTTCGTCCAAATTGCTGTAGTTGCTTTCTATGCGGGCTGTCGCCAGCAACTCTGCAACCACCTCCTCGTGCTTGTCGGAGCTTTGCCGTAAGTCAACCGTAGCCAAATGGAATCCGAACACTTCAGCGGCGCGAATCAGCGGACGCAAGCGTTGCGAGACCAAGGCGGATGCGTGGTTGCTCTTGAGTGAGGTCTCAATGGTGCGCAGGTCAGCCACAAACGCCTCGGCGCTGGTGTATGCATTCTGTGGTGCCACTGCGTGGCGAGCCGCCTCGGTTCCGGTGAGGTCTTTCAAAGTTGCCGCCAAGCGTGCATAAACGCCAGTAAGCGCCCGTCGATAGGGTTCGTCCTTGCGATGCTCGTTTTGGTCGGGCGAGCTCTCTGCCAAAGCGGTCATTTCAGGCGTGCATTGGGCCAACATCGCAGAAATGGAGAGCTCACCGCCTAAAAAATGCACCTCGGTCAGGTAATGGCGCAACGCAACTTCGGATTGGCGGCGCAAGGCGTACTCTAGGGTTTGCGCACTCACGTTGGGGTTGCCATCTCGGTCACCCCCAATCCATTGACCCATGCGAAAGAAGCTGTGCACAGCATGCTCGCCCAACCTGTCTTCCAAGTCGGCGTACAGCTTAGGAATCTCACGCAAGAAAGTCGACTCGTAATAGCTCAAGGCGTTTTCTACCTCGTCTGCAACGGTGAGCTTGCTGTAGCGCAGCAGGCGTGTTTGCCATAGCTGCATGACCAAGGCCCGCATATGTGCCTCATTGGCGGCCAGTTCTTTGGGCGTTAGTGCATCTTTTTTGCTTTCAAAAGAGGCCGCGTGGGCTTTGATTTCGTCGCGTGCGGTCAGCAACTTGGCTATGCCGCGTTCGGCATCCAAGATGCTCTTGCGCTGCACTTCGGTCGGGTGGGCGGTAAGCACGGGCGCAACATAGCTTTCAGCCAAAGTTGCGGCAATGGTTTTGGGTGCAATGCCTGCCCAACGCAAGCGGGACATGGCGACCTCAATACTGCCTTCTTGGGTGTCGCCGGCGCGCTCATGGATGGCGCGGCGTCGGATGTGGTGACGGTCTTCAGCCAAGTTGGCCAAATGGCTGAAATAGGTGAACGCGCGGATCACGCTGACGGTTTGATCACCGCTGAGGCTTTTGAGCAATTTCTTCAATGCGCGGTCGGCTTCTTGGTCAGCATCTCTGCGAAAGGCCACCGACAAGGTGCGGATCTGCTCGATCAACTCATACGCTTGCACGCCTTCTTGCTCACGAATCACGTCTCCCAGAATGCGCCCCAAGAGGCGAATGTCTTCCACCAATGGGCGTTCATTGTCTTTGGCGCGCTTGGCCGACTCGTTGGTAGGTGCTGGTTTCATGGCTTGCGAGAGAGGGGGAGGGTTGAGAAAAGGCGTGAAAGCCCATGCTAGCATCTCAGGCTTCAAACTGATTACGAGTGGGTTACGATTTTGCGAAATTACACCATTGCTACAAGGGAAAGCAGACTTGCACTGTGGCAGGCTGAACACGTTAAGGCCTTGCTGGAGCAACACGGGCACGCAGTACAGCTCTTGGGCATGACCACCCGTGGTGACCAGATACTGGATCGCAGCTTAAGCAAAGTCGGTGGCAAAGGTCTCTTCGTGAAAGAGTTAGAGACCGCACTGGAAACGGGTCACGCAGACTTGGCCGTGCATTCTCTCAAAGACGTGCCGATGGAGCTGCCTCCAGGCTTTGCGTTGGTGTGTGTCCTAGAGCGTGAGGACCCGAGGGATGCGTGGGTCTCCAACCGCTACGCCCGATTGGCTGATCTGCCACAGGGCGCTGTGGTGGGAACTTCTAGTTTGCGACGCATGGCACTTTTGCGTGCCGCACGCCCTGATCTGAAGATAGAGGCATTGCGCGGCAATCTGGATACCCGTTTGAAAAAACTGGATGACGGCCTGTACGACGGCATCGTGCTTGCTGCAGCGGGTCTTAAGCGTTTGGGACTAAGCGCGCGCATGCGTCACGCATTCGAGCCTGAGCAGATGTTGCCTGCCGCTGGTCAAGGCGCCCTAGGTATTGAAATTCGGTCTGATCGCTCTGACGTTGCCAGCCTATTGGCACCATTGATGCACTTGCCAACTTGGCTGTGCGTCACCGCTGAACGCGCGGTGAGCCGAGTCATGGGTGGCAGTTGTTCAATGCCACTGGCCGCCTATGCAACATTGCAAGGCTCGCACATGCACATCACAGCTGCCTGGGGCGACCCCACTGGGCAGTTTCCTTTGGTGCATGCCCGTGCGCACGGTGAGGTAACCGATGCCGTAGCAGCGAACACGCTTGGTGAGTCCGTAGCACAGCAACTCCAGCGTGGAGTAGCAGCGCAAGGCGGAACGCTGGCTGCAAACAGCAGCGTCTGACGATGCGAGTGCTGGTAACCCGCCCTGTACTTGACGCCCAAAAATGGGTCAAAGACTTGGCCAGCGCGGGTTTTGATGCGTATGCCTTGCCCTTGATTGAGGTGCGCGCAGCCATGGACGAGGCGCCCGTGCACAAGGCTTGGAAAAGATTGGCCGAGTTTGATGCAGTCATGTTTGTCAGTGGCAATGCTGTGGCCTATTTTTTTGCATCTAAACCAACGGTAGCGCACATGTTTACAGTGCAGTCAGCTACAAAAACAAGAGCATTTGTGCCGGGACCCGGCAGCTATCACGCGCTGATGCAGCAGGGCGTGGCTGCAGAATGTGTGGACGTGCCAGCGCTTGAAGTGGGGCAGTTTGATTCTGAAGCTTTGTGGGCCGTAGTGAAGGGCCAAGTGAAGACTGGCTTTCGCTTGTTGATCGTGCGTGGTTCAGGGGAACATGGTGCCGCTGCGGGGGACGGGGTCGGGCGGGATTGGTTCGCAGATCAAGCGCGTAGGCAAGGCGCTTGGGTTGAGTTTGTGGTGGCCTATCAGCGTGTAGCGCCGCAGCTCAACGAAGCGCAAAAGGCGTTGGCCCTCGCTGCTTCTCACGATGGAAGCGTGTGGCTGTTTAGCAGCTCTGAAGCAATTGCAAACCTTGGCATATCTTTACCGGGGCACGATTGGTCCCGAGGACGTGCTGTGGCGACGCATCCGCGTATTGCTCGGGCCGCGAGAGAACTTGGCTTTGATGTTGTTTGTGAGTCACGGCCCTTGTTGGTCGATATCAGGGCGTCTATAGAATCACTCCGATGAACACCGAGCCCACCGTGATTGCAGAGTCCGCGCAAAGCCCTTCAGAGCCGCCTGTGAGTGGAGTCAAACTTCCGCGTCTAGTCACCGTGGCAGCGTTCGTTGCGACGATAGGTTTGGTTTCTTCGGCCATGATGTGGCAGAAGCTCAGTGGTATTCAAGAGCAATTAGCAAGGCAAAGTGCCGATGCCGGTTCCAATGCCTCCGAAGCGCGGAGTACTGCGCGACAAGCGCAAGAGTTGGCTCTGGAAACTGCGGCCAAGCTCGCGGTTGCGGAAACCCGATTGAGTGAGGTGTCATTGCAACGTACCCAGCTTGAAGAGTTGATTCAGAGTCTGTCTAGGTCACGCGACGAAAACTTGGTAGTAGACATAGAGTCTGCAGTGCGCTTAGCCCAGCAGCAAGCGCAGCTGGCCGGGAGTGTGGAACCTCTGCTAGCTGCTCTGAAAAGTGCGGAGCTGCGTGTCAATAGGGCCGCTCAGCCAAGGCTCACCCCATTGCAGCGTGCGATTGCGCGTGACATTGCGCGCATCAAGGCTACTGCAGTTGCAGACACCCCCGCACTTTTGATCAAGATGGACGAGCTGGTGCTGTTGACTGACGAACTGAATGTTGCAAACGCGGTGGCATCCCCTAAATCAAAGGAAGTTTTGCAACGCAAAGCACAAGAGTCAGTGGCAGACTGGTCTGGGCGATTGCTTGGCGCGGTTCAGCAAGAACTGCGCAACTTGGTGCGAGTTAGCAAGATTGAAGATCCCGAAGCTGCCATGCTGTCTCCTGAGCAATCATTTTTCTTGCGTGAGAACGTCAAGTTGAAGCTACTCAATGCCCGACTCGGCTTGCTCTCTCGGCAAATTGATTCGTCTCGGTCTGACTTAGCCAGTGCGGCTGCCATTTTGGCCAAGTATTTCGACAATTCCTCGCGCAAGACGCAAACCGCAATTAATTTGCTTCAGCAGATTCAAGGGCAGATGAAATCCCTTGAACTTCCAAGAGTGGAAGACACCTTGGCCGCGCTCTCTACTGCGGCGGCGGGACGCTGATATGCGGGCTGTTTTATGGCTGTTTGCGTTGTTTGGCATAGCCACCGCCAGCGCGCTTTTTGCAGGAAATAACCAAAGTACGGTCACTCTGTACTGGTATCCACACCGGATCGACCTGTCTTTGAATTTGTTTGTGCTCCTGTTGGTGTTGGCTTTTGTGGTCTTGCACTTAGCACTACGTGCAGTTTCTGGACTGTTGAGTATTCCTCGGCAGGCGAGGCGCTGGCGTTTGTCTCAGAAAGAACGCGCTATTCAAAGCGCTTTGCTAGAGTCCTTGGCGCACTTGGTGTCTGGCCGATTTGTACGTGCGCGCAAGGCCGCTGAGCTGGTTGTTGCATTGGAGAGTTCGGTAAGCCAGGGCGGTGAGCGCCTAGAGTATGTGGGGCGGCTAAGGGCGATTGCCCATCTTTTGGCGGCAGAAAGTGCCCATGCGGTGCAAGACCGCGCAACGCGAGAAAGTCATTTTCAGCAGGCGCTGGTTGAATCGGATCGTCGTGACGCGCAAGATGTGCGTGACGGAGTAGTTTTGCGCGCTGCGCGCTGGAAATTTGACGATCGTGATGCTGCAGCTTCTTTGGAATGGCTTGACCAGTTGCCGCAAGGCGCTTCGCGCCGTACAGTGGCCTTGCGCTTGCGCTTTAAGGTTGCCAGACTTGCTGGGCAGGCCAGAGTAGCCTTAGAAACCGCTCGCTTATTGACCAAGCATCGCGCATTTACTGAGACTGCCGGAAGAAGCATTGCCCGTGGTCTCGCGATTGAGTTGATTCGCGATGCGCATGATCAGGTGCAAATCCAAAGGGTGTGGTCCTCGCTGGAGAGTTCGGAGCAAGAAACGCCTGAAGTAGCTTTGGAAGCCGCAGAACGCTTGCTAGACCAAGGTGGCTTGGTGCCCCTGTCTCGCCAATGGCTATTGCCGATTTGGGAGCGATTGGGTGCCGCTGATGGTCTCTCTGCTCCCCAGCGCGTGCGCTTGGTCAGAGTGCTTGAGCGGGGTTTCGCTGCTCCTGACGGTGCTCCGGACGCGCAATGGCTGACACGCGTCGAAGCTGCCCAAATGTCTAACCCTCGTGACGCAGAATTGCAGTACCTGGCGGGCGTGGTTTGTATGCGATTGAGTCTATGGGGTAAAGCGCAGCAAATGCTAAAGCAGTCACTGTTGATGCTCAAAGACGCTGGCTTGCGTCGTGATGCTTGGCAGGCTCTCGCCGAAATGGCGGAGCATAGACAAGATACGAATGCGGCCACACACGCCTATAAAGCTGCATTGGCGGAGACTGCAAAAAGATGACGGATTTCGTATTCAGGGCTATTATGTGCAAATGGCCAAACTTATTGAACACCTCATCAAGCTGACGGATCATAGGGATAGGGATCTTTTGGAGTTGACCTTGGCGAAGGCCTTGATTGACTTGCTCCCCATAGACCGTGTAGTGATTGCTCGCGTGCTAAGCGAAGAGGGCTCCAAGCGATGGCTGGAAGTCGCCACCATGGACGCCCGGGGTGGCGGAAAAGTGGTGGACCCCCTGCGCGTTGAGTTTCAAGAGTTAAGCCCCATTGAAGAATTGAAAGACCGCTTCAACTGTGTGCGCGAACGCCAGCGCGTGGTGGTTGCTTGGGCCGGCGAAGAAGGGCCTCGGATTACCTACATACCCTTGTTTTTGGATTCTCGCAACGATGACGATGGCGTGATCGAAATTCATTCGGGAACCATCCTCACCGGTGAACAGTTGCAAGCCATCGGGGAACTGCACCGCGTGTTCCTCAACATGTACAACCTTTTGGCGTACAGCGATCGCGACCCGCTGACAGGACTATTGAATCGCAAGTCTTTGGATGACACGTTTTACAGGGCAGTGCTTGAAGAGTTGGATGAAGGTCAGTCCACGCACTTGAAACTGCTGGAAGCCGCTGTAACGCCCGGTCAAGAGCGTCGCCATCGTGTTCCTCCCAATTACTGGCTAGGTACCGTGACAGTCGATGACTTTGGGAAAATTGGTGATCAACACGGCCATCTCATTGCCGAAGAAGTGTTGCTGCTGGTAGCACGCATCATGAACAATACCTTTCGCACCTATGACCGAATTTACCGATTTGGAGGGGAGCAGTTTGCTGTGTTGATGCATTGCCCCGATGAGACACTGGTGTTGGCTGCGTTTGAGCGTTTTCGTGTCAACATGGAGAAGTTTAACTTTCCCCAAGTGGGCCGTGTAACAGCGTGCGGGGGCTTCACCCGTATCTCTCCCGACGACTCTCCGAGTGCTGCTTTGGAACGTGCTGAGCGTGCAGTGGATTTCGCGCAGAACCATGGGAAAAACAAAGTGTTTAGCCATATCGACTTGGTGCGCAAAGGCTGCTTTGGGGATGCGCCTAGAGTGGGGGCTGTTGACGTTTTTTGATCGCCGTGATCACGCAAAAAAAAGGGCACTTGAGGTGCCCTTTTTTTTGGTTGGCGCCCCTTTTAAGGGGCCCCATATTGACTACGCTTCTTGTGTTGCCTCAAACGGCAAGGTCATGTTGCGTAGGTCTCGCTTGGTTTCTACCAAGATGAGTGGGCTGTTGTCTGGCTCCACTGGAGCTGGCCGTTCGCGGGGAACATGCACTGGCTTAGGTTCTGCCTCAATGGCAGCGCGCACTGCAGCTACGCGCTCAGCGTTGGAGTTAACCCATTGCAGACCAGCGGCTTGGGCGATTTGTTCCATTGTTTCGCTAGGCAATGTGTAGCTCGCCACCCTAGGCATGCCGACGCTGTTGGGCGCAGCTGCCGTGGGGCTTGCTTGCCGCGCCACAGCTTGAGGTGCGGCGGCGCCCATTTGCGCTGGCTCTACCGTGTTGACAGCAGGTGCTGTAACGGCATGGCTAGCGACTGGCGCTGCCACTTCCACAGGCGTGGGAGCAGGTGCATTGCCTTGGCCTGCGTGGGAAACATCTGTCGCTTGCGCGGCAGACTCACCGTTAACTTCAGCTTGCGCTGACTCATTGCGCGGAGCGCGGTCGCCACGAGGGCCACGGTCACGGCCGTAACGGTCGCGGGAACGCTTTTCGCGTGGCTCTTGGCCTTCATTGCGGACGTTGCCAGCAGGTGCTGGGGACTGAGTTGCTTCCGCTGTGGAGGCCGTGGCTTCCGAACCATTGGCTTCGCCGAAGCCTAGTTGTGCCTGTGATTCGCCATTGGCCACCCGGTTCGCATCGTCTTGGCGAGGCCCACGTCCGCCACGGTTGCCGCGTCCCCGGGAGTTGCGACCTTCACGTGCCTCGGGAGCGTCTGAACGTGCATTGGCGTCGCCTTCGGCGTTGCGGTTAGCGCGCTCGTCAGCTGGTGCTTCCGTGCGAGCTTCATTGCGGCCGTCTTGGTTACGCTCTGCAGACTCTTGGCGATCGCCGCCACGGCCTTGCTGGCGGTTGTTGCGGTCTCCACGCTCATTGCGTGGACCACGCTCTGGTCGGCCTTCGCTGCGCGCTTGCTCTTGTTGCGCTTGGTTCGCATCCAAGGTGGGTGTCACACCTTCTGCTGCGCGACCTTCACCGTCAAAGCGCTCACGTTGGGCGCCAGCCGCGCCTTCATTGCGTCCACCGCGACCCCCACGACCACCGCGTGTGTCACGGTTATCGTTGCGGCCCGCTGGGCGGGCACCACGGGTGTCATTGCGGCCTTCTGGGCGTGCATCGGAACGTGCCTCGCCGTTGCGTCCGCCTTGGCGGTTGCCATTGCGTGCGTTTCGGTCTTCACGCTTTTCATCCGCCTTGGGTGCAGGTGTGGTGGCCACGGGCTTGGTGGCAGGTGTGTCGCTGCCAACAAACAACGCTTTCAGCCAACCAAAGAAGCCTTTGCCAGCGGCAGCGCTGCTTGTTGCGGGCACTTGCGCGCGTGGAACTAATGCAGCAGCTTTTGTGGCCTCTGGCTTTGGTACAGCAACGGGCGCAGGTGCATCCGGCAACACGCCCTTGATGATGGGCGTTTGCTTATTGGTGGGTTCTTGCGAGCGGCGAGTGACCGAAGTGGGGTCTTCGATTTCTTCGGCCATCTTGTAGCTGGCTTCGATGTGGTCCAAACGTGGATCATCGTGCTTGAGGCGCTCCAAGCGGTAGTTCGGTGTTTCCAAGGTCTTGTTGGGCACCATCAGCACGTTGATGCGTTGCTTCAACTCAATCTTGGCGATTTCGGTGCGCTTTTCATTCAACAAGTAAGACGCAACATCCACAGGCACTTGGCACAGGACGGAAGCGGTGTTGTCTTTCAGGGACTCTTCTTGAATGATGCGCAGAATTTGCAACGCGCTTGACTCTGTGTCGCGGATGTGGCCAGAGCCGCCGCAGCGTGGGCAGGGGATGGATGCACCTTCGCTCAAAGCAGGGCGCAAACGTTGGCGGCTCATTTCCATCAAGCCGAATTTGCTGATGGTGCCAAATTGCACACGGGCGCGGTCTTGGCGCAGGGCGTCGCGCAGGCGGTTCTCCACGTCACGGCGGTTGCGGCTTTCTTCCATGTCGATAAAGTCGATCACGATCAAGCCACCCAAGTCACGCAAACGCATTTGGCGCGCTACTTCGTCGGCAGCTTCCAAGTTGGTGCGTGTGGCGGTTTCTTCGATGTCGCTGCCTTTGATGGCGCGGGCCGAGTTGACGTCTACGGACACCAGGGCTTCGGTGTGGTCGATCACAATCGCGCCGCCGCTTGGCAGTTGCACGGTGCGAGCGTAAGCAGACTCGATTTGGTGTTCAATTTGGAAGCGGCTGAACAGCGGTGCGTCGTCACGGTAACGTTTGACGCGTGCTGCGTGTTCAGGCATCACATGCGCCATGAACTGTTGCGCTTGCTCGTACACGTCATCGGTGTCGATGAGAATATCGCCGATGTCGTTGTTGAAATAGTCGCGGATCGCGCGGATCACCAAGGACGACTCTTGGTAAATCAGATAGGCACCCTTGCCACCTTTGGCTGCACCGTCAATGGCACCCCAAAGCTTGAGCAAATAGTTTAAGTCCCACTGCAACTCAGGCGCACTTCGGCCAATGCCAGCTGTGCGGGCAATGATGCTCATGCCGTTGGGGTATTCCAGTTGGTCCAGTGCTTCTTTGAGCTCTGCGCGGTCATCACCTTCAATGCGGCGCGATACGCCACCACCACGGGGGTTGTTGGGCATCAGCACGACGTAGCGACCAGCCAGCGAAACAAATGTGGTCAGCGCTGCGCCTTTGTTACCACGCTCTTCTTTTTCCACTTGCACCAAGAGTTCTTGGCCTTCGCGGATCGCATCTTGGATGCGCGCTTGGCTAACCGAAACACCTTGTTGGAAGTATTGCCTTGAGATTTCCTTGAACGGCAAGAAGCCGTGGCGATCTTCACCGTAGTCAACAAAGCAGGCTTCAAGCGATGGCTCTACGCGGGTGACCACCGCTTTGTAGATGTTGCCCTTGCGCTGTTCGCGGCCTTCAATTTCAATTTCGTAGTCGAGTAGTTTTTGTCCATCGACTATGGCCAAGCGGCGTTCTTCCGCCTGCGTAGCGTTAATCAGCATCCGTTTCATGGATTGCATCCTTCTTCAGTAAACACATGCCCAAGTTGGGCTAACGATGTCTGACTAACGAACTGAAGTGAGGTGGAATTGCCGGAGAACTTCGATTTACACGAGGTGTCGAAGCGTAGGCGCGTGGATGGGGACGAGGGGGGGGATTTGTGTGCCTGCTATCGTATTTGTAGCTGGCTGCGCTTTATAGAAGCGCGCAATAGGCTGATATGTGCCAAAAAACGAGACGCGAACGTCTCGCAGGCACAGGGAAATCAGGCTGAACAACACAAACATCTCGATTCATTCCGTTCGCAGACGCAGAGTCTGCAAACTTTGGGTATTCCGTATCAGTATTTCAATTCGTTGGCTTGACCACGTTGTCTACAGGCCATCACAGGCATCTGGCGTGTGATTTGCGTGCACTACAAAGCGGCAACATCGACCTTCTAGCAGGCCTTTAAGGGTTGTGTGGACTAAACTCCAGACAAATCAACCACTTACAGCGCGCCGCTAGTGAAACACATTATAGATGCCAAACCTGCCCCTGTGGGGGCTCAAGTCAAATCGGTCACGGTGGGGGAGGACGGTGATGGCCAACGTTTGGACAACTATTTGATGCGCCAACTCAAAGGTGTGCCCAAAACCCATGTTTACCGCATCATCCGAAGCGGCGAAGTCCGGGTTAACAAGGGCCGGGCCTCCGCAGATACCCGGCTTGCTGAAGGGGATGTCGTGCGGCTGCCTCCGGTGCGTGTGTCTGAGCGTGCGGAGCAAAAAGACCAAGCCATGGCGCAACAGGCCGCCGCATTTGTGCCGGCCAAGAGCTTCCCTGTTTTGTTTGAAGACGACTTCTTCTTGGCCATCAATAAGCCTGCGGGTGTGGCGGTGCATGGCGGTTCTGGCGTTAGCTTTGGCGTGATTGAACAATTGCGCATGGCGCGGCCCAAGGCACCATTCTTAGAACTGGTGCACCGCTTAGACCGAGAAACCAGTGGCATTTTGCTGATCGCCAAGAAGCGCAGTGCGCTTAAACACTTGCAAGACCAGTTTCGTGACCGGGCTACCGGAAAGACCTACTTGGCTATGGTCAATGGCCAGTGGCCAACCAATAAGAAGGTGCTTGATAAGCCTTTGCACAAGTATTTGGTGGCGGATGGAGGCTCTGGCGAAGGAGAGCGTCGCGTCAAAGTGGTGTCCAAAGACGATCCCGATGGCATGCCATCTTTGACCTTGGTGAAGGTCCGCGCCAGTTCCACAACAACGTCCTTGCTGGAAGTGACGATCAAAACCGGGCGCACCCACCAAATCCGTGTGCATTTGGCGTCGGAAGGCATGCCTATCTTGGGAGATGACAAGTATGGAAACTTTGAATTGAACAAAGAGTTGTTGCGTGGGGTGGGTGGCGTCGCACTCAAACGCATGTTTTTGCATGCTTGGCGCTTGCAGTGCAATCACCCTTCCAGTGGCGAGCGCTTGGAATTGTTGGCAGACTTGCCGCCTGAGCTTGCGCAATTTCAGTCAGCCACATTGCCAACCGCCGGCTGACCTGTGACCACGCGATTCCCACACCATTGAACACACCTTTACGATGAAGCCAAGCCCTAAATCCAGCCGTGCGCGCCAGTTCGACCTCATTGCCTTTGATTGGGACGGTACCTTGTTTGACTCGACGGCTAGCATCACTCGCTGCATTCAGTTGGCCGTGGCTGATGTCGGCGGCACGGTGCCCAGTGACCAAGACGCGTCTTATGTGATTGGCCTGGGTTTGATGGAGGCGTTGGCCCATGCTGCCCCAGATGTGCCCCAAAGCAAATACCCGGAGCTTGGTGCACGGTACAAGCACCACTACTCCCAGCACCAACACGACATCACCTTGTTTCCGGGGGCGTTGGCCATGTTGCACGCTTTGAAAGAACGGCAGCACTTTTTGGCGGTAGCCACAGGCAAGAGCCGGCGCGGGTTGGACGAGGTGCTGCAGTTTGAAGACTTGCATGGGCTCTTTCATGCCTCCCGTACAGCCGATGAGACAGCGGGCAAGCCCCACCCGCTGATGTTGCAAGAATTGATGGCCGAGTTTGGTGTGGAGCCGCATCGTGTGCTCATGATTGGTGACACCACCCATGACTTACAAATGGCGCGCAACGCTGGTTGCGCCAGCGTGGGGGTGAGCTATGGCGCCCACGCGCCGTCTGCGTTTGATGTGTTGGAACCTCGCTTTGTTGCACACACCGTAGCGGAGTTGCATCTATGGCTCATGGACAACGGCTAACCGTGGGAGCTGTTGCGCAATGAGTAGCGATCAACAAGTGCTTACGCTGTGCAATTCAGCAGACTTGAAAGACAGTGCACAAGCTGTCCCGTTTGACGTGGTGTACTGCGGCCAGACCTGCCAAGGGTTTGCCGTGCGGTTTCAGGGGGTTGCCTATGCCTACCTCAACCGCTGCTCGCACGTGCCGATGGAAATGGATTACCAACCCAACCAGTTTTTCGACTTGACGGGGCAATGGCTGATGTGCGCCACCCATGGCGCCATGTACAGCCCCACAACTGGAGAGTGCCGCGGTGGTCCTTGCCGCGGCGGCTTGATCAAGATCGCCTTGACCGAACGCGATGGCGTCGTGCACTGGCATACTGCACCTAACTTGAAACCTTGTGAGTTCTGATATGACTGATACCCGATTTCCCTCTGACCCTGAGTTCGATCAAAAAGTGCCAGAGCCGCCCGGGGGATATACGTATGACGCTCCTAAAAGTGAAGCATCTATGAGTGCGACATCCCCTGGTTGGGAGCGTGCTACCTTGGAGCGTTTAGCTATGGCGTCCTTGCAAGAGCAGCGCGTTGCGCGGCGCTGGCGCAACGGAATTCGTATTGCGTGGTTGATGTTTTTGGTGGGGCTGGTTTGGGTTGGCTTGTGGCGTGGCGGTAGCGCCTCCGACGTGTCCAAGCCCCACACCGCTGTAGTCGAAATCAAAGGTGAAATTGGCGCTGGGGCAGAAGCAAGCGCAGAGTTGGTGGTGTCAGCAATGCGCAGTGCGTTCGAAGACAGTGGTGCGCAGGCAGTGGTTTTGTTGATTAACTCACCCGGTGGAAGCCCAGTGCAAGCAGGCATCATCAATGATGAGATCTATCGACTGAAGGCCAAGCACAACAAACCCGTGTACGCGGTGGTCGAAGAGACTTGCGCATCAGCGGCTTACTACATTGCCGCAGGCGCCGACCAAATTTTTGTCGACAAAGCCAGCGTGGTCGGAAGCATTGGCGTACTGATGGATGGGTTCGGGTTTACGGGGTTGATGGATAAGTTAGGCGTAGAGCGGCGGCTGATGACTGCGGGTGAAAACAAGGGTTTTTTGGACCCATTTAGTCCCCAAACTGAAAAGCAACGTGCGTTTGCCCAAGCCATGCTAGACCAAATTCACCAGCAATTCATTGCTGTTGTGAAGAAGGGCCGAGGTGCGAGACTGAAAGAAACGCCTGAAACCTTCAGTGGTTTGTTTTGGACAGGTCAGCAAGCCGTAGAAATGGGCTTGGCAGACCAGCTGGGGAATTTGGATTTTGTGGCGCGTGAAGTCGTGAAGGCGGAGGACTTGATCGACTACACCCGCAGAGACAATGTGGCAGAGCGCCTTGTGAAGCGGTTTGGGGCATCCATTGGGCAAGGAGCTGCCAGCGCCTTGCAGGCCACACCTGTCCTGCGCTAATAGTTCATTGGGGAAAGCGCCCAACCTGTAGCCATTTGGTCAGCCCCTGCGCGATTTGCCTAACGTCCTATTGCAAACACTGTAGGGGTATCGTTTGACACTGGCCAAGGTGCTTGTTTCCAGCGCTTGACTAAATCGCTATGGCACGCAGCATTGTCTAAAGTGAGCCCACTGGCGCTTGCCAGCCGCGTGTTGTGTTGTAAGCCTTGGATTAAGGCTTGTAGCAATGCTTGGTTGCGGTAGGGCGTTTCAATAAACAGTTGCGTTTGCCCTGTCTTCAGAGCAAGTGACTCAAGCTCTTTTATTTTTTGGTTGCGTTCTGCAGGCGTTGCAGGCAAATAACCTACAAAAGCAAAACTCTGGCCATTGAGACCACTCGCTGCCAATGCGAGGAGCAAGGACACCGGGCCGACCAACGGTATGACTTGCAGACCTAGAGTGTGTGCAGCCCGCACGACGGAAGAGCCCGGGTCCGCAATGGCTGGCATACCCGCTTCGCTGACCAGTCCTACATCGGATCCGGTGAGAGCTGGCTTGAGGAGGTACTGTGCGTCAAATCCACCTTGGTGGTCACCCTTTTTGTGCACCTCCCGTGGCAACTCTTGCAATTGCATGCTTTGAACCGGCACACAAAGCGGGGTAATTTCGCCAACTCGCTTGAGGTAGGCGCGTGTTGATTTGGCGTTTTCGCATACCCAATGTTGTAAAGATGCAGCAACTTGCAGCGTGCCCTTGGGGATTGCATTTTCCAAGGGCGCTTGCGTGGCACACGAAAAATCTAGGGGTGCAGGCACAAGATAGAGTCGCCCTAGCCTGGCGCTCATTGAGGTAGTCTCCGCTGGCTGACTCATGGTGCGGTACGCCGATGCAGTAAGGAGATGCCCGCGGAGCGCAGCATGGCACTTGTGCGAATCAGTGGGAGGCCGATCAAAGCGGTAGGGTCATCGCTTTCTATGGATTCCAAAAGGCTAATGCCTAGCCCCTCACTCTTTGCACTGCCAGCGCAGTCGTAGGGTTGCTCGGCAAGCAGGTAGTTTTCGATTTCTTCGTCGGTCAAATCGCGAAATGTGACGCGAACCGGCGCCAATGCGTGCTGGGAAAAGCCAGTTCCCAAGCAAACGACCGCCACAGCAGTTTGAAACACCACGGTGCGGCCACGCATACGTTGAAGCTGTACCACCGCGCGCGCATGAGAACCCGGCTTCCCCAGAGGTTCACCGTCGAGATCGGCAACTTGGTCTGAGCCGATGACGACAGCTGCTGGAAACTTAGTCGCCACCGCACAGGCTTTCGCCAAGGCTAGGCGAATCGCTAGATCTGCAGGGCGCTCATGGGCAAAAGGAGTTTCGTCTACTTGGGGGGACTCAACGCTGTAGTTAAGGCGCAGTCGATCAAGCAACTCGCGTCGATATACGGAGCTGGATCCCAGTATGAGTTTTAATGGAGGCGTGGCGTTCATAGGGGTGATTCTCTTACACTGCAGCCATGAAAAATGACTATCTACCCCAGCACTTGAATGTTGAAGTCTTTGCCCGGTTGGCTGGGACTTGCTCTGGCACCGTCCGCTTAGGTGACTTTGAGCGTCTGATCCAAGAGTCCGTGACTGGCGCTGCCTCTGTACTGGTGGAGTTTACGGCGCAAGGTGAAATGCGCGGCGACGAAGCACAGGGCGAGCATGCGTGGTTGCATCTTGAAGCGCGCACGGTGCTCGCCATGACGTGCCAACGATGTCTTGGACCTGTGGATGTTGGCATTTCTGCAGAGCGCTCGTTCCGGTTTGTGGCCACCGAGGCCTTGGCGGAGACCGAAGATGAAGAATCTGAAGAGGATGTTTTGGTCGCTAGCCGAGACTTTGATCTGTTGGCTTTGGTTGAGGACGAGTTGCTCATGGCATTGCCGCCTGTTCCTAAGCACGAGGTGTGTCCGGTGCCCGTGAAACTTGAAGCGAGGGATGCCGATTTTGCGGAGGAAGACGAGCCCAAACCCAATCCTTTTGCGGTGCTGGAGCAACTCAAGAAAAAGAGCTAGCGGGGTTTTATGAATATGGGATATAATTTGAGGCTTCGCGTGGGTAAACCATCGCGTTTTCACTAACCCTTTTGAGTGTTGCGGCCTGCGCAGCACACCTGTCCTGGAGCGAATCATGGCCGTCCAACAAAACAAAAAATCTCCTTCCAAGCGCGGAATGCACCGTTCGCACAATGCATTGGTTGTGCCTGGTATTGCGGTTGAGTCCACAACAGGTGAGACGCATTTGCGCCACCACATCAGCCCTACAGGCTTTTATCGTGGCCGTAAAGTTTTGAAGACAAAATCAGAAGCTTAACTCACGTTGATTAACTGAAGCCCGAAGCTGCAATCGCTTGCAGCGACGGGCTTTTGTCATTTCTGGGGCACTTGTTTTGCATTTTTTAGGAAAAAGATTTTCATGATCACCATTGCCGTTGACTGTATGGGGGGTGACCATGGTCCCGTGGTGACCTTGCCCGCTTGTACGCAGTTTTTAGACCAACACCCTGACGCCAAGCTCATTTTGGTGGGTTTGGCCGAACATCTGGGTGAGTTTGCGCACCCGCGTGCAAGTGTGGTGTTGGCTACGGAAGTCGTGACCATGGACGATCCGTTGGAGATTGCTTTGCGTCGCAAGAAAGATTCTTCGATGCGTGTGACCGTTGAGCAGGTCAAGAACGGGGCTGCTCAGGCTGCCGTTTCCGCAGGCAATACAGGCGCATTGATGGCTATTTCGAGGTATGTACTTAAAACCTTGGACGGGATTGATCGTCCAGCCATTGCAGGTCAGTTTCCAAACGCGAAGGGTGGGGCCACCACTGTATTGGATTTAGGTGCCAATGTGGATTGCTCGGCCGCGCATCTGCTGCAATTCGCCGTCATGGGTTCCGCTTTGGTCTCTGTCTTGACTAATGAGGAGGCACCTTCCGTGGGCTTGCTCAATATCGGCGAAGAGGTGATCAAGGGCAACGAAGTCATCAAAAAAGCCGGTGAATTACTACGTGTGGCAGCTAAGTCGGGTGATTTGAATTTCTTTGGAAACGTTGAAGGTAACGACATCTTCAAGGGCACCGTGGATATCGTGGTGTGCGATGGCTTTGTGGGCAATGTGGCCTTAAAGACGGGAGAGGGGCTTGCCTCTATGATTGGCGCCTTTTTGAAGGCGGAGTTTTCTAAGAATGTATTTACGAAAATTGCGGCTATCGCCGCCTATTCTGTATTAAATGCTCTTAAAAATCGCGTGGATCACCGTCGTTACAACGGTGCTGCGCTGCTAGGCTTACGGGGCTTGGTGTTCAAAAGCCATGGCTCTGCTGATGCGATGGCGTTTGGGAATGCTTTGAACCGCGCGTATGATGCAGCCCGAAACAACTTGCTAGGCCGAGTTCAAGTGCGCATTGCCCAAACGGCGCCCGTGTTGGCGGCTGTAGAAAATTTAAGCAGCACTTAGTGCACGGTCAAACACCATATTGATGACACGTTTTTCGAAAATTACCGGCACGGGCAGTTTTTTGCCTGGGCAACCCATCACTAACGCGCAGTTGGCCTCTGATTTGGCTGCTCAAGGTGTAGAAACTTCCGACGAGTGGATTGTTGAGCGCACGGGCATAAAGGCCAGGCACTTCGTTGCTGACGGTGTGTTTAGCAGTGATTTGGCGGTAGAGGCCGCAAACCGTGCAATGCAAGCTGCTGGTTGTGGTCCACAAGACATAGATCTGATCATTGTGGCGACCTCTACACCGGACATGGTCTTCCCATCAACTGCATGCATATTGCAGCAAAAAATCGGAGCCAATGGGTGTGCTGCGTTTGATGTTCAGGCTGTGTGCAGCGGGTTTGTATATGCTTTGAGCGTGGCCGACGCGATGATTAGGGCTGGCAGTGCAAGCAAAGCTTTGGTTGTCGGTGCCGAAGTGTTTTCCCGTTTACTGGACTTTAAGGACCGCGCCACGTGCGTATTGTTCGGCGATGGGGCTGGGGCCGTGGTTCTAGAGGCATCCGAAACGCCAGGAATCTTGGCTAGTGATTTGCATGCAGATGGTAAGCATGTTGGCATATTGTGTGTGCCTGGCCATGTTGCTGGCGGCGAGGTGATGGGCGATCCATTGCTCAAAATGGATGGCCAGGCCGTGTTCAAACTGGCCGTTGGCGTGCTTGAGGATGCGGCGCGTGCAACCCTGTCAAAAGCAGGTAAGAGCGAGGCTGATATTGATTGGTTGATCCCGCATCAAGCCAACATTCGCATTATGCAAAGCACTGCAAGAAAACTGAAACTTCCAATGGGTAAAGTAATAGTCACCGTTGACCAACATGGCAATACCTCTGCCGCCTCTATTCCGTTGGCCTTGGACTGGGGAGTGCGTAACGGTAAAGTCAAGCTTGGAGATTTGGCGCTGCTCGAGGGCGTAGGTGGTGGATTTACCTGGGGTGCTGTGCTCTTAAATATGTAGCTACTGGCGCTTACTCTATGGGCGCTAGAGTCATTTATCTATAGGTTTTATGAAGACTTTTGCATTTGTTTTTCCTGGTCAAGGTTCGCAATCAGTTGGGATGCTGAATGCTTGGGGTGACCACCAAGCGGTGAAGCTAGTTCTCGAAGAAGCATCAGACGCTCTGCAAGAAAATTTGACACAACTGATACAAGATGGGCCCAAAGAAGACCTTGCCCTGACGACCAATACCCAGCCGGTGATGCTAGTCGCTGGAGTGGCTGCTTATCGGGTATGGATGGCTGAGGTCGGTGTCATGCCCGCTGTGTTGGCTGGGCATTCATTGGGGGAGTACTCCGCATTGGTGGCGGCTGGCGCCCTAAGCTTGGCCCAAGCTGCTCCTTTGGTTCGCTTGCGGGCACAGGCAATGCAAGATGCTGTTCCGGTGGGTACTGGCGCGATGGCCGCCGTGTTGGGCATGGATGCCATGAGAGTTGCGGCCGGTTGTGCGGAAGTTACGGCGGCTTTTGGGGGCGAGTCGGGTGAGGTAGTCGAGGCGGTTAACTTTAATGACCCTTCCCAGACAGTTATTGCCGGAACCAAAGCGGCGGTCGACAAAGCCTGCGAAGTACTGAAGGCGGCTGGGGCAAAGCGCGCTTTGCTTTTGCCTGTCTCAGCGCCATTTCACTCAAGCCTCATGCAACCCGCAGCCATCACGCTGCGTGCGCGTTTGGAGGCTATGGAGATGGCTATGCCGCAAGTCGCACTGATCAACAATATCGACGTTGCCGTGGCGGTAAGTGTTGCAGAGATTAAGGATGCGTTGTACCGACAGGCATTTGGTCCCGTGCGTTGGGTTGAGACCGTGCAAGCCATCAAGGCTTTGGGTGTTTCGACACTTGTGGAATGCGGTCCTGGTAAGGTGTTGGCCGGGCTGGCCAAACGGATTGACCCTGAGTTAAGCGGGTACTCTTTGGCTGATCCAGCGGGTTTGCAAGAAGTAAAAGGGAACTTGGAATGAGTGAAGTCAAAACCGAAGGTCAGATTGCCTTGGTCACTGGTGCATCCCGTGGCATCGGTGCTGCTATTGCACTAGAACTGGCGAAGAACGGCTTTAAGGTCATCGGTACTGCGACGACGGACAACGGAGCTAAGAGCATCCGTGAAGCATTGGCTGCTTTTGCAGGATGTGACGGTCGCACTTTGAATGTGACAGATGGTGCTGCTTCGGATGCGTTTGTGGATGCCGTAGTCAAAGAGCTTGGAGGGGTGCATGTGCTAGTTAACAACGCAGGCATCACGCGGGATACTTTGGCAATGCGCATGAAGGATGATGACTGGGATGCTGTTCTAGACACCAACCTAAAAGGTGTCTTTCGCATGAGTCGTGCCGTGATGCGCTCCATGATGAAACAACGCTACGGACGTATCGTGAGCATCACCTCGGTTGTTGGTGCATCCGGCAACCCCGGACAAGCAAATTATGCGGCTGCCAAAGCAGGGGTTGCAGGTATGACCCGCGCACTGGCGCGGGAGCTGGGCTCTCGTGGCATTACTGTTAACTGCGTTGCGCCGGGGTTTATTGAGACTGATATGACGGCTGGTTTGCAGGAAGATCAGCAAAAAGCACTTTTGAGCCAAATTCCTTTAGGTCGATTGGGCAAGCCGGCTGATATTGCCCATGCGGTGGCTTATCTTGCGTCTCCTGCGGCCAACTACATTACAGGCCAAGAGCTACATGTCAACGGTGGCATGTACATGTAGTCAAAAATAGGCCGATTTGTCCGTTCGGTCGTCCGGTTAGGGGCAGTGCTCTAAGCCCGGGTAAAATCACGGATTAATTTACTACCCTTAGAGTGAACACATGAGCGATATCGAAGTCCGCGTCAAAAAAATCATTGCCGAGCAACTCGGTGTTGAAGAGTCTCAAGTCACCAATGAGAAAGCCTTCGTGGCTGATCTGGGTGCTGACTCTTTGGATACCGTTGAACTTGTGATGGCCTTGGAAGATGAGTTCGGAATTGAAATTCCAGACGAAGACGCTGAAAAGATCAACACGGTTCAGAACGCGATTGATTACGCGAATACCCACAAGAAGGCCTAATTTGGTTTTCACGACACTTCGGTGTCAAACGGCTTGGGCAGATACGGGGGCTATTGCAACCGTCTGCCGGGCCATGATCCTGCCGTACTAACGGCGCTTCATTGGCAAACTGCTGAATACATACTTCTATGTCTCGTCGTCGCGTTGTGGTTACTGGTCTGGGTTGTGTAAGCCCAGTTGGAAATACAGTTGAAGAGGCTTGGGCCAATCTATTGGCAGGCAAGTCGGGAATTGATTTGATATCGAAGTTTGACGCATCTGCGTTTTCCTGCAAGATCGCAGGCGAGGTGCGCAACTTCAACCTAGACGCCTATATTCCTCCCAAAGAATCGCGCTCAATGGATGCCTTCATCCATTACGGCATTGCTGCTGCTGCACAGGCGATTCAAGACTCTGGCTTGCTGACCGGGGATGCGCTCAGTGAAGATGAGGCTACCCGTATCGGATGCGTCATTGGTTCTGGAATTGGTGGCTTGCCGATGATAGAGAGCATGCATAGTGAGTATGTGAATCGTGGGCCACGTCGGATTTCTCCCTTTTTTGTACCCGGCACGATCATCAATATGACCGCTGGGCATGTTTCGATGCGCTATGGCTTCAAAGGGCCCAATATTGCAATCGTCACAGCCTGCACCACGGGTCTTCATTGCATCGGTGAAGCCGGACGAATGATTGAGTACGGAGATGCAGATGTCATGATTGCGGGAGGCTCTGAAAGTACAGTTTCCCCGCTTGGCATTGGTGGTTTTGCTGCAATGCGTGCTTTGAGTACCCGAAACGACGACCCAACGACGGCGTCACGCCCTTGGGACCGCGATCGCGATGGCTTTGTGTTGGGGGAGGGCGGGGGGATTTTGGTGTTGGAAGAGTACGAGCATGCCAAAGCCCGTGGTGCCAAGATTTATGCAGAACTTGCTGGTTTTGGCATGAGCGCCGATGCCGGTCACATGACAGCTCCCAACATGGATGGCCCACGCCGCGCGATGTTGAGTGCGCTGCGCAATGCCCAGGTCAATGTTGATAAGGTTGATTACTTGAACGCCCATGGGACATCGACGCCTTTGGGCGATGTGAATGAAACCAAAGCGATCAAGGCCGCCTTAGGCGATCATGTAAAGAAGGTTGTGGTGAATTCCACAAAGTCCATGACTGGTCATTTGCTGGGCGGGGCTGGTGGTATTGAGTCAGTGTTTACTGTGCTCGCCGTTCATCATCAGAAAAGCCCACCAACCATCAACATTTTTAATCAAGACCCGGAGTGCGACCTTGACTACTGCGCCAATGTTGCGCGCGACATGAAGATCGATGTGGCTGTCAAGAACAACTTCGGCTTCGGCGGCACCAACGGTACTTTGGTGTTCAAGCGCATTTGAGTAAGTGCCACAACAGAGCGGCGCAGCCTAGGTAATGCATAAGGCTCCTGCCGTCAGTTGCGTCATTGGACCGTCGACAATCCCTAATAGATTGTTGGTAGGGGCGTTGTCACTAGCGTTCGCGTTGAACCTTTCCCTTTTGTTTAGCGGTATGGCTTGGGCTACATTGGGCTACTTGGCACTCGCCTATCTGTTTCTGGTGTTGGTTTTGATTGGCTCGAGGACTTCAAGAAACGCGCACACTGGACGTCTGAGCTGGGATGGCATGAACTGGGCTTGGACTCGGTTTCCCACTGCTTCGCCATGCCATATCGCAGTGCGGCTGGACATTCAGACTCTCATGCTCGTTCATGTCGTCAATGAAGAGCAAGACTCAGTATGGCTTTGGTTGGAGCGGAGCTCTTTGGCGCTCCAATGGTTGGCATTCAGACGCGCAGTTTACGCAGTTGGACGTAGCAGGCAAACCGCATTGACGAAAAACCGACCCATAGAGGAGTTTTTTTGAGCAATAGTCCCGCGCCCAACGACGACACTGATTGGACTTTGGTTCAACGGACTTTGGCTGGGGACCAGCGCGCATACGGACTATTGGTGCTCAAGTACCAACGGCGCATCCAACGTCTCATTGGTCGCATGGTGCGCGATGTTGATCTAGTAGAAGACATCGCCCAAGAAACCTTCATAAGAGCCTATCGCGCATTGCACCAGTTCCGTGGCGACGCGCAGTTCTACACTTGGCTCTATAGGATTGCGATCAATACCGCTAAAAAATCCTTGCTTGACCTAAAGCGCAATCCCACGGTCACCGATAATTTTGGCGATTCTGACGATGAGGATGAAACTTCTTGGAGAAAGCCTGAACTAACCAGTGACGAAACACCTGAGTCTGCACTGGCAGCCAAGGAAATTGCGACGGTTGTCAATGCTGCCTTAGAGGCTTTGCCAGCGGATCTTAAACAAGCAATCACACTGCGTGAAATCGATGGTTTGAGCTATGAGGAAATTGCTGAGCTTATGGAGTGCCCCATTGGGACCGTTCGCTCGCGCATCTTTCGAGCGCGCGAGGCTGTTTCCCAAAAAATCAAACCTCTGCTTGAAAAACGCACAGGCAAACGCTGGTAGACATGACTGATATGACATCTTCTGCATCACATTCAGACGAGTATTTGTCGACCCTGTTTGACGGCCAAGTAGAAGGTCTGAGTGGATTGGGGGCAGCTGAAGAACTGGGAAGCTCTCCAGACTTGGAAACAACGTGGATAAGCTACCAAGTACTAGGGCAAGTCATGCGTGGCGAACCCGAAGATCCCATCGCTGCACAGTCATTCTTGGCAAACTTTGAGCGACGACTGGCTCGAGAAGCCGTAGTTCCAATCGCTGCGCCCCTTGATACCGCTTTGAGGGAGGTTTCTGTTCGGGCGGATGCTCCGCCTGCCGTCGCTGTCAGTAATTTCAAGAGTAGATGGAAGCCAATGGTTGCAATCATTGCTTCGGTTCTATCTGGTGCGCTAGGTTTAGGGTTGCTACAGCAGACGGCGTTGGTCCAGGTTGCTGAGGTTTCGCAACCTAAGGCAGTCATCATCGAAGCAACTAATGCGCCTGTAGAGTTTGTTGTGGACTCGACTGGACCAGCAGTAATGATCAGAGATCCTGCGCTAGACGCGTTGCTTGCTGCGCATCAGTTGCAAGGCGGTCACTCGGCTTTGCAAATGCCTTCAGGATTTTTGCGCAATGCCACATTTGAAAGACCTGCCAAGTGATAGGTTTTGGACCGACTTGCAAAGTGATTTTGCTTGCATTTTCCCTTTTCATAAGCGTTAACACACAGGCCGAGCCCACAGTCGGAACCAATACACCTATCAAAACATGGTTGCAAAAAGGGTACCAAGCGTCTCGCCAATTGGCTTACACCGGCACCTACGTTGTACGGGCGGGCGGTCAGATGGCGAGTGCAAAGATATGGCACGTTTGTGACGGCGAGCAGCAAATGGAGCGCGTTGAGTCACTAACTGGTGCTCCACGCTCCACCATTCGGCGTGATGACCAGGTCATCACTTTCTATCCGACGATCAAACTTGCCGTGCTGGAGAAGCGTGATTCCCTTGGCTTGTTTCCCGGTTTGCTGAAATCAAAGGACACCGACATTGATAGCTTCTATGAGCTGAAGTCTTATCCCAATGAGAGGGTTGCTGGACTTCAGGCTGACGTGGTTGGTCTTACGCCGAAAGACGCGCTGCGTTTTGGCTATCGTGTCTGGAGTGAAAAAAGAACAGGGCTCATTGTTCAGTTGCAAACGGTAACCACAGAGGGACAAGTCATCGAGCAAAGTGCATTTTCTGAGCTTAGCCTGAATGCACCAGTGAGCATGCACAACTTGGGCCAGTTGATGCGGGCTACCGAGGGCTATCGGGTCGAGCGCCCAGAGCTACACAAGGCGAACCCGGACGAAGAGGGTTGGGCGTTGAAGCAAACTGTCGCAGGTTTCAAGCCCACGGGCTGTTTTCAGTGGCCCAATGCGGCGTCTCAGGCGAGCTATTCGCGCCACGATGGTTCCATGCAATGGACATTCTCTGATGGACTCGCGACCGTCTCACTTTTTGTTGAGGCATTTGATGTGCGAAGGCATGTTCGACAAGGTCCAACCGATCTTGGGGGGGCGACTCACATTTACGCGCGCCGTGTGAACGAATGGTGGATAACGGCGGTCGGAGAAGTGCCCGCCAGCACGGTCAAGGCGTTTGCCTTGGCGCTCGAACGTAAGCAATAGAACGACTTAAACGCAACACTTGGCGACTTGTATTTCACTGAACGATCAGTAACAGGAGATGGAAATAATGTTTCAAAACCGTGCGACTTCACTCAAAGCCCTCACCTTGGCGTTTGCCTTGGGACTGGGGTCCTTGGTGCCATTGCTAGGGGTTAGCCCAGCCCAAGCCCAGGCCAGGGCACTCCCAGACTTCACTGATCTCGTAGAGCAGGTCGGACCGTCTGTGGTCAATATTCGGACGCTTGAGAAAGTAAACCCGCGCGCACAACAGGGCAGTCCCGGGGACGAGGAAATGCTTGAGTTCTTCAAGCGCTTTGGTATACCTATTCCCAACGTACCCAGGCAAGCGCCACGGCAAAATCGACCTCAACCGCAAGAAGAAGAGCAGCCACGCGGCGTAGGTAGCGGGTTTATCTTGTCCTCTGATGGGCTCATCATGACCAATGCGCATGTGATTGACGGTGCGGATGAACTCTTGGTTACGTTGACCGACAAGCGCGAATTCAAAGCCAAGGTGATTGGTGCTGACAAACGTAGCGATGTGGCGGTGGTCAAAATTGAGGCTACAGGTCTGCCTGCCGTGAAGATTGGTGATGTCAATCGCCTGAAGGTGGGCGAGTGGGTGATGGCGATTGGTTCCCCCTTTGGACTGGAAAATACCGTAACGGCGGGCATTGTCAGTGCCAAGCAGCGAGACACCGGTGATTTCTTGCCCTTTATACAAACCGACGTAGCCATCAACCCGGGCAACTCTGGAGGCCCCCTGATCAATATGCGGGGTGAAGTCGTGGGAATCAACAGCCAGATCTATTCTCGCTCTGGTGGGTTTATGGGCATTTCTTTCTCGATTCCGATGGACGAAGCCGTGCGGGTTAGCGATCAACTGCGCGCATCAGGGCGCGTCTCACGTGGGCGCATTGGCGTGCAGATTGAGCAGGTAAGCAAAGAAGTAGCGGAGTCATTAGGCCTAGGTAAACCCATAGGAGCTCTGGTACGGGGTGTGGAAACCGGTGCGCCAGCGGAGAAGGCAGGCGTAGAAGCGGGTGACATCATTACCAAGTTTGACGGCAAGCTGATTGAGAAGTCGAGCGATCTGCCCCGTTTGGTGGGAGGTACCAAGCCGGGTAGTAAGAGCACGGTGACAGTGTTCCGCCGCGGTGCTTACAAAGACTTCATCATCACGGTTGCTGAAATTGAGCCAGAAAAAGTTGCATCCAAGGGCGGGTCTGGAGAAGACAAGAAAAAGTCCTCTACTGCGAGCCAAGTCTTCGGTCTGACGGTGTCTGACTTGACGGATGCACAAAGGAAAGAATTAAAGGTTAAAGCAGGTGTTCGCGTTGATGCTGCTGTTGACTCAGCAGCTCGGGCCGGCTTACAGGAAGGAGACGTCATTCTCTCCGTTGGTACATCCGAGATTGCCAGTGCGAAAGAGTTCGACACTCTACTGGCCAAACAAGACAAGAGTAAACCTATAACGGTTCTGTACCGGCGCGGTGATTGGACCCAATACGCCGTGATTCGGCCATCCAAGTAGCATCCGCTGTCAGGTAACCCCTCGCTGCAGTTGGGTATTGGCCGGGACATGGCGGGGGGAGTTGGCGAAAATGGTGTGTTTCCTGCAACACGGGCATGATGTGGTGCACACCGTCGTCCCTAAGGCCCTGTTTTGCTTTTGGTTAGAATAGAGCCTCTGTCTCTTGCATTGCTTGTATTCGCTGGTGCAATTAGTTCACAATGCGGGATTGTGTTTTTGCCCACAGCGGATCCACAGGTGCCTCACATGTTATGCAGGGCAAACCTATTAACTTGTGAATAAGTTGTGCATAAAATTGGTGTTGTTGTGTCGCAACTCCACCGAATCCCCAGTTTTTGGACTGTGCTCACAAAACTTTTTACCTACAATGAAGACCCAACCTTCGCAGTTGCCAAAGATTGTTGGTTTAGGGCGCGTCTCATTGTGACGCGCCCTTTTTTCTTGCCTGTCTCTTTTTACCCATCACCTTGAAGTAGTTCCTTGATGAATCACATCAGAAATTTTTCGATCATCGCCCACATTGACCATGGCAAATCTACTCTGGCTGATCGCCTGATTCAGCGTTGCGGTGGCCTCGAGGCAAGAGATATGGAAGCCCAAGTTCTGGACTCCATGGACATTGAGAAAGAGCGCGGTATTACCATCAAGGCGCAAACCGCAGCACTGCAGTACAAGGCCAAAAATGGGCAGGTCTACAACCTGAACCTTATTGATACGCCCGGTCACGTTGACTTTTCATATGAAGTCAGCCGCTCCCTGTCTGCTTGCGAAGGTGCTTTGCTGGTCGTCGATGCCAGCCAAGGCGTGGAAGCGCAAACAGTTGCTAACTGCTATACGGCCTTGGACCTGAATGTGGAAGTACTCCCTGTACTGAACAAGATCGACCTGCCCAATGCAGATCCCGACAATGCCAGAAGTGAAATTGAAGACGTCATTGGCATCGATGCGACCGATGCCATCGTCTGTTCTGCCAAAACCGGTCTAGGTATTGACGATATCTTGGAAGCCATCGTTGCCAAGATACCGCATCCCAAGGGCAACCCCGCTGCTGCGCTTCGGGCCATGATTATTGACAGCTGGTTCGATCCTTATGTGGGTGTCGTGATGTTGGTGCGTGTGGTCGATGGCCGCCTTGCCAAAGGTGAGCGTATCAAAATGATGGCGTCAGGTGCGACCTATAACGCCGATAACCTAGGTGTCTTTACCCCAGCCAACCAACCCCGTGCCTCCTTGGAGGCGGGTGAGGTGGGGTACATCATCGCTGGTATCAAAGAATTGCAGGCCGCCAAGGTCGGCGACACAGTGACGCTCATCAAGCCCGGCACTGGTGGTGCGGCTGCGACAGCGACAGAGGCTTTGCCTGGCTTTAAGGAGATTCAACCCCAGGTCTTTGCTGGTTTGTATCCCACCGAGGCGAGCGAGTACGACTCCTTGCGCGACGCGCTTGAAAAACTCAAGCTCAACGATGCGTCATTGCATTACGAACCCGAAGTCTCACAGGCTTTGGGCTTCGGATTCCGCTGCGGATTTTTGGGGCTGCTGCACATGGAAATTGTGCAAGAGCGGCTGGAGCGCGAGTTTGACCAAGACCTGATCACGACAGCGCCCAGCGTGGTTTATGAAGTGATGAAGGCAGACGGCGAAGTCATCATGGTGGAGAACCCCTCCAAGATGCCTGAGGTGAGCAAGACCGCCGAAATACGCGAACCCATTGTCACGGTGCACCTGTACATGCCGCAAGAATATGTCGGGGTTGTCATGACTTTGGCAAACCAGAAACGCGGTGTCCAGATCAGCATGGTCTACAAGGGGCGACAAGTCGTGTTGACCTATGAAATGCCGCTGGCGGAGATTGTGTTGGACTTCTTTGACAAGTTAAAGAGTGTCAGCCGAGGCTACGCTTCTATGGACTATGAGTTCAAAGAGTACCGTGCTGCCGACGTGGTCAAGGTCGATATTTTGTTGAACTCAGAAAAGGTGGACGCTCTGTCCATCATGCTGCACCGTAGCCAGAGCCAGTACCGGGGCCGCGCGGTGGTCGGGAAAATGCGAGAAATTATTTCGCGTCAGATGTACGACGTGGCGATCCAAGCGGCCATTGGGGCCAACATCATTGCCCGTGAGACAATTAAAGCCCTGCGCAAGAACGTGCTTGCCAAATGCTACGGCGGCGATATCTCGCGCAAACGCAAACTCCTTGAAAAACAAAAAGCAGGTAAAAAGCGCATGAAACAAATCGGTTCGGTGGAGGTGCCACAAGAGGCATTTTTGGCCATTTTGCAGGTGGAAGATTAATGCAAGCCTTAACTTCAGTGGTTCTGGGCGCATTCGTGCTGTACGCAGGCTCTTGGTATTTTGGGGCCGTAGAAGGTAACTTTGCCCTGCTCTTGTTTTTGGCAACCGTGGTCACAGGGATCTACTGGTTGGCAGAGCGCTTTTACTTTCTTCCCCAACGCCAGGCCGCCGCCGCCGCTCTAGAAGCCCACGATCTACATCGCCGCGCAGAGCTTGACAAGTTGGGCATCAAACAAGTGGACGGCGATATTGCACAAGCCCGCCAGAAGTTGTTGATGCAGCCTTGGTGGCTAGACTGGACAGCAGGCCTGTTCCCCGTGATTATTGCGGTCTTTTTCCTGCGCTCGTTCTTGTTTGAGCCGTTCAAGATTCCGTCGGGGTCCATGATTCCTACCCTGCTGGTGGGTGATTTGATCTTGGTGAATAAATTCACCTACGGCTTGCGATTGCCGGTCCTCAATACCAAAATTACGGAAGGCACGCCCCCCAAGCGTGGTGATGTGATGGTGTTTCGCTATCCTCCAAAGCCCAGCTTGGACTACATCAAGCGGGTGGTTGGCTTGCCTGGCGACAAGGTGGCCTATTTGAATAAGCGCCTGACCATCAATGGCAATCCTGTAGAAACCAATGGGGTGCCAGAGTTTTTGGACACCGATACCATGCGTTACTTCAAACAGTATGAAGAAACATTGGGTGACAAAAAACACCGTTTTCTTAACGATGATGACCGTCCAGCCTTCGTGGCGGGCGCAGATAATTTTGAAGGGCGCAATGGCTGCAGTTACACCGTAGAGGGCGTAACGTGCACGGTGCCTGAAGGCCACTATTTCATGATGGGCGACAACCGTGACAATTCACTGGATTCTCGCTACTGGGGCTTTGTGCCTGAGAAGAACATCGTGGGCAAAGCTTTCTTCGTTTGGATGAACCTGGGCAATATCAAGCGCATCGGTTCTTTTGATTAACTGGCTTGGCACGTTCCGCCAAGGATTGGAGTTCGCATACCATGGTTTCTTCACGTCATTCGCAACGCGGTGTTTCTTTCTTGGGCCTTGTGTTTTGGGGGGCTACCTTGGCCATGATTGGTGTGGTGTCCGCGCAAGTGTTTCCGACTTACGTGGAGTACTTGGCCGTTGAAAAGGCCGTCAACAAGGCAAAAGAAGGCCAAACGCCGGCAGAAGTCCGCGTCATATTCGACAAGGCCGCGCAGATCGATAACATCAAGAGCGTGAGTGCCAAGGACATAGAAGTCACCAAAGAAGGTGACAAAGTGGTGGTGAGCTTTGCCTACTCCCGCGAGATCCATCTGGCGGGGCCTGCTTACCTCACACTCAAATACGAAGGTCGTTCCAAATAACGTGACAGCAAAAATTGTGGAGCTGCAGCGCCGCCTGCAGCATCAGTTCTCCGACATCTCTCTGCTCCACCGAGCACTTACCCATCGCAGCTTTTCCCTTGACCACTACGAGCGTCTTGAGTTTCTTGGCGACTCGGTGTTGAGCTTGGCGGTGTCCGATCTCCTTTATGCCCGCTTGTCTTCCCTGCCCGAGGGGGACCTGTCGCGCGTCCGTGCCAATTTGGTCAAGCAAGACACCTTGCATCAGCTTGCCGTCGGGCTAGGTCTATCTGAAGTCATCAAGCTCGGCGAGGGCGAAGTCCAGTCTGGGGGGCAAAAGCGTCCTTCCATATTGGCCGACGCGCTAGAGGCCATCATTGGTGCTGTGTATCTTGACGCAGGGTTTCCGCCCGCACAAGCACTGGTGCACCGCCTGTACAAGGCCGTCGAAATCAACCCCCAAATGCAGGCCATAGGGAAAGACGCGAAAACGGAGTTGCAAGAGTGGCTTCAGGGTCGCAAAATGAAGTTGCCGACCTATACCGTGGTAGGCACCATTGGAGCTGCGCATAAGCAAAGCTTTGATGTGGAATGCGAAATTCCAGAGTTGCGCTTGGCAGAGCGCGGCATAGGCGGGTCCCGCCGTGCCGGCGAACAGGCCGCCGCACACGCAATGTTGCAAACACTCAAAGCAAAGGCTAACAAATGACTGCTCCTAAAAATATAGTGCCTCCCGCAGATTCCACGGGCGCAGAGGGCCAAAATGACTTGGAAAGCATGCTCAAAGGCTTGCGCCCCGCAAGCACTGCGGGTGAGGAGATCGCCGGTCAACGGTGTGGCTTGGTGGCCATTGTGGGCAAGCCCAACGTGGGCAAGTCCACGCTGATGAACGCTTTGGTCGGGCAGAAGATCAGCATTACCTCCCGCAAGGCGCAAACCACACGCCACCGCATCACAGGCATGCATACGCGGGGTGCCACCCAGTTTGTGTTTGTGGATACACCGGGCTTTCAAACCCGCCACAACAATGCCTTGAATCGCTCTTTGAACAAGACCGTCCAAGGCGCGGTGGGCGATGTGGATTTGATCTTGTTTGTGGTGGAAGCCGGCATGTTTAACCAAGCGGATGCCAAAGTGCTGGCCTTGCTGAACAAAGACATCCCCACTTTGTTGGTAGCCAACAAGTTGGACCAGGTCACGCGCCGCTCTGACATTGCGCCTTGGTTGCAAGACATGCAGCAAAAGCACGCGTTTGCAGAGTTTGTGCCGATCTCTGCCAAGAACGCCAAAGACATCGAGCGCATGCTCGACATCTGCGAGAAGTACCTGCCCGAGCAAGCCTGGTGGTACGCCGAAGACGAACTCACCGACCGCAGCGAAAAGTTTTTGGCCAGCGAAACCGTGCGCGAAAAGCTGTTTCGTCTCACAGGCGACGAGTTGCCTTACACCTCCACGGTGGTGATTGATAAGTTTGAAGAAGAAGCGGGTCGCGGCAAGCAAAAGCGCTTGCTCAAGATTGCCGCCACCATCGTCGTAGAGCGCGATGGCCACAAAGCGATGGTTATCGGTGACAAGGGCGAGCGCATCAAACGCATCGGTATGGAAACCCGTGTGGAGCTGGAAAAGTCCTTAGACGCCAAAGTGTTCATCGAGCTGTGGGTCAAAGTGCGCTCCGGTTGGGCGGACGACGAAGCGCGTGTACGCAGCTTTGGCTACCAATGATCTGCGGCTAGTTGGCCGCCCGTAGCGACCCCCATCTGTGGCAAGCAAAAGGATCTCTGAGGAGCCCACGTATGTGCTGCACCGCTACGACTGGAGCGAGACCAGCCTGATCCTAGAGGTGTTCACCCGCCACCATGGCCGCATTGCCTTGGTGGCCAAGGGTGCCAAGCGGCCTACCTCCAGTTTCCGCCCCATCTTGTTGCCGCTGCAAATGCTGCATGTGGCATATGGTGGGGAAGCCGAAATCCGCACGCTCAAAAGTGCTGAATGGCAGGGCGGCCATGTCATGCCCACTGGCGAGGCCTTGCTCTCGGGCTATTACCTCAACGAGCTGCTGCTCACCCTCTTGGCGCGTGATGACCCGCACCCCACCTTGTTTGATGTGTATTCGCAAGTGGTGCAAGTCATTGCCAGCCAGCATGGCGAGGTACTAGAGGCCGCGCTGCGCACGTTTGAGCTCTTGCTCTTGCGCGAAATTGGCCTCTTGCCCCAGCTGCATGTGCAAACCATGACCTTGCGTGATCTAGATCCGCACGCTTTGTATGTGCTGGTGGCAGAAGGGGGCTTGCGCCAAGCCCATGCCGATGAGCGCAATGGCATAGCGGGCGCCCAGTGGGAGCGGCTGCAAGATGCCTTAGATGCGCCCATGCCCTTCACCCCCACCTTGCGCGCAAGCTCTGAATGCAATGCAGCACTCAAGCCACAATTGCGGGCCTTGCTGCACTACCATTGCGGCGTCAAAACACTGCGCACCCGCCAGATGATGATCGACATTCAGGCGCTTTAACACCATGACCCAAGCAACCGTCAACTCGCTTCCCACCAAGACCCATCTTTCGGTGAATTTGAACAAAGTGGCCTTGGTGCGCAACACCCGCCACCTGGGCATTCCCAGCGTGACCCGCGCTGCCACGCTGTGCCTGCAAGCCGGGGCCGATGGCATTACTGTGCACCCACGGCCAGATGCACGCCATATTCGCGCTGACGACGTGCGCGAGTTGGCTGCTTTGATGAAAGCCTGGCCCGACCGCGAGTTCAACGTGGAAGGCAACCCGTTTCAAAACCTCATGGACTGCGTGCAAGACCTGCGCGAGCGCCAGTTGCCCGTGCACCAAGTCACTTTTGTGCCGGACGGTGAAGACCAGTTCACCAGCGACCACGGCTGGAACCTGCCTGCAGACAACGAGCGCTTGCGCCCACTCATTGCGCAGGCCCATGCCTTGGGCTTGCGGGTGAGCCTCTTTATGGATGCCGAGCCCGCAGCCATGGCCCATGCCAAGGCCTTGGGTGCCGACCGCATTGAGCTCTACACCGAGCCCTATGCCGCAGCGTGGGGCACGCCTGAGCAGGCTACCCAACTCGCCCGCTTTGCAGCCGCAGCGCAAGCTGCGCTAGAGGTTGGCCTGGGTGTGAATGCAGGCCATGACTTGAACCGCGACAACCTAGCCGCCTTTGTGCGCCAAGTGCCTGGCGTGGCAGAGGTGTCGATTGGCCATGCCTTGATTGCCGACGCCTTGGAGCTGGGCTACACCGCCACCGTGCAGGCCTACCAAACGTGCCTCTCTCGCGATTGAGGTTGCGCTCATGATTTACGGCATTGGCACCGACATTTGCGATGTGCGCCGCATTCGCGAGAGCCTAGAGCGCCATGGCGAGCGCTTTCCCGCGCGGGTCTTGGGCGAAAACGAATTGGCCGTGTGGAAGGCCCGTGGCGCCCGCTGGCCGCAGCGCGGCGTGAGCTACCTGGCTACGCGTTTCAGCGCCAAAGAAGCGTTTAGCAAAGCCATAGGCATGGGCATGCGCATGCCTATGACCTGGCGCAACTGCGAGATCGCCAACCGCCCCCAAGGCCATCCGCAGGCGGGCCAGCCTTACCTGGTGCTGCACGGTGCGCTGAAAGAATGGTTTGAATCACGCCAGTTGCACGCCCACATCACCGTGACGGATGAGACCGATTACGCCGCCAGCTTTTGTGTAGTGGAGCATATGCCGCATCCATAATGGCAAAAAGTACTGCTCCCACCCATGGAATAAGCGTAAGCAGCTATGCATTTAATAGCAATTCAATTTTGACCTCTGGAAAGACCTTCACCATGAGCCAGCACGCCCCCCTCGTGATCGACATCGCCGGTCACACCCTTACGGCCCTAGACCGCGCCCGCCTGAAGCACCCTTTGGTCGGTGGCTTGATTCTGTTTGCGCGTAACTGGAAAGACCGTGAGCAACTCACGGCCCTGTGCCGCGCAGCCAAAAAAAATCGCCCCGATCTGTTGATTTGCGTGGACCACGAAGGTGGGCGCGTCCAACGCTTCAAGACCGACGGCTTCACCCACCTGCCACCCATGCGCGCCTTGGGTGAGATGTGGATGGCCGAACCCAAGGGCAACAAGCATGCAGGCCCCATGGACGCCACTAACGCGGCCACGGCCTGTGGCTATGTCTTGGGCGCTGAGCTGCGCGCCTGCGGCGTAGACCTGAGCTTCACCCCCGTGCTGGACCTGGACTACGGCCATTGCAGCGCCATTGGCGACCGCGCTTTTGCGCGTGACCCCCGTGTGGTGGGTCTGCTGGCCAAGAGCGTGATGCACGGTCTCATGCTCAGTGGCATGGCCAACTGCGGCAAGCACTTCCCCGGCCACGGCTTCGTGGCAGCGGACTCCCATGTGGCCGTGCCAGTGGACAAGCGCAGCCTGACGGCCATCCTCGCAGATGACGCTGCACCGTACCGCTGGCTGAGCAACTCGCTCTCCGCCGTGATGCCCGCGCACGTGGTCTACCCCAAGGTCGACAAGCGCCCGGCAGGGTTTTCATCGGTGTGGCTCAACGACATCTTGCGTGGCCGCTTGGGCTTTGGCGGTGCCATCTTCAGCGATGACCTCTCCATGGCCGGTGGCCGCGAAATTGGTGGCGCAGCCATTAGCTACACCGAGTCCACCTTGGCCGCACTTAAAGCTGGGTGCGACTTGGCCGTGCTGTGTAACCAGTCTTTGTCCACCGCAGAGGGCGGCGGTAGTGCGCCAGACGACTTGATTGCAGGCCTCACCGAAGCCCAACTCAAAGGCCACTGGCAACCCCAAGAGCACAGCGAGCTGCGCCGCTTAGCCCTCTTGCCCAAAACGCCCGCACCGGAGTGGGACGAGCTGATGGTGCAGCCCCAATACATGCAAGCGCTGGACTGGTTGCCTTAAAGGGTGTTGGGCATCCGGCACGCTTCGTAAAGACTACGAGCCCTCACAGTTAGGTACCCGTTATGGCCACGACTCCACAAGCGACTTCCCCTGAGAACAATCCCCGCGTTAAAGCCGTGTTTGACGACATTCGTGCGACGCGTAAGACGGATTTCGTGAACAACATGTGGCGCTCGTTGGCTTTTGATCCGGGCTTGCTTGAAACCACCTGGGCGGACGTCAAACGCCTCATGGCGACCGAAACTCTGCTAGACCCCTTGACCAAGGAGATGATCTACATCGCCGTGTCGATCGCCAACGGCTGCAGCTACTGCGTGCATTCGCACACCGCAGCCGCTCGTGCGAAAGGTATGGGTTCGGAGCAGCATGCAGAGCTGCTGGCCATCATCGGGCTGGCAGCGAAAACGAACCATCTTGCGACAGGGCTGCAAGTGCCAGTCGATCCGGTTTTCGACCTGGGCGGGCCCGCCAGCCCTGCTGGACTCTAGTGATGGCTGCGCGACAACTTGCCGCTGTCAAAGCGGTGCACACCTGACAGTGCACCCAAGAACGGGGCGGGCAACGCGATGTGGCGCGTGCTGCAGTGTTGTAACTGCCGGTCTAGCCTTGGCGACCACTCCACCAAGCCTACCCCCAAGCACTTGAGCTTGGCCTCATGCGCCACCCACGCTTGCAAGAAGGCGGCTAGGCGTTCTGCGGGAGCGATTGCTTGTAATGCCTGGGCCGCATGGGGGCCTAAATAGTCATTGGCAAGGTGGGCCATTTCTTCTACATCGTTCAACCTGGTGTCGTTACGCAGCACGTCCAAGCCCACCGCACCTTGCACGTCAATGGCGACTGCGCTTAAGCCCGGCGCGTGGCTGATCGAAGTAAATGCCAATGGCCTACCAGTTGGAAGCTTGTGCACGGGAAAGCTTGCGCCTGGCAATACGCGCACTCCGTAGCCGGGCACTTGCTGCAAGGCGATGCCATCACCGCTGCAATCGAAATAGCGCGCCAGTACGTCGCGCAAGGCAGTGCGCACTGCGTGCCGGGCCAGGGTTCTGTCCTCGGTATCCGGCGTGTGGACAAAAACAACGGTGTGCCCTGCACTGAGCAGGTCCGCCACCGCCCGGTCGGACTCGATGGGCCATGCCCTCGCCATCGGGCTTGCCATGGGGCTGGCCATGGGGCTGCCTCCGGTCAAGGCCATGCTCCTTACGCTGCCACACGCCGAGGCGCTGCCGGGCAACCTGCCCAACTGGAACCCGCAGGGATATGCTCGCCCTTCATGGCCAAGGTGAGGGGGCCTAGCATGGCGTTGTCACCCACTACGGCGCCATAGAGGACGGAGGCACGCGGGCCGAGGTTGACCTTGCGGCCAATGACCACGGTATCGATTTTCATCACACGGTCTTCAAACAAATGGGTTTGCGGGCAGCACAGGGCATTGAGCTCGCTGTAGTCGCCAATGTGGGCGCAGTCAAACTCGGTGATGTCGGTGGTGTCCAAGTACACCCCTTTGCCAATGCGTGCGCCCAAAATGTTAAAGGCGACAGGCAGCCAAGGCGTGCCGCGCAGGTAGCTCAAAAAGTTAGGTACGGCGAGGCCTTCAAACATATTGGTAACGGCTTCTGAGAGCCACACAAAGCGCGTCCACATCGGTGCGCTGCTTTTGCGGTAGCGGCCCAGTAGCAGCCACTTGAGCAGCACCACAAACACAAAGGTGCCCACGCCGTAGAGTAGGCCTGCTACCGTGAGGTAGCTGGCCACATCGCCCCAGCGCTCTTCACCTGCCAACGGCATCACTTTGAGCACGATGGTGTAGCCCACCGAGATGACAAAAGCATGCGGCGCCACGATGCGAAACGCCTCAATCAGGCCGCGCGCGATGCGCCGGTAGATGGAGGGCTTGTAGGTCAGGGTTTCCGGGAAGCCCGAGGTTTGTTCACGCGCTGGAAGATGGATTGGCGGCGAGCCCAGCCAGGTGTCGCCATCGCGCATGCGGGTACTTGCGGGCACGCTGGAGTGCACGCCAATCAGCACATTCTCAGGCACGGTGGTGCCATCGGGTACATAGGCGCCGTTGCCGATGAAACTACGTTTGGAGACCACGGTTGGTCGCATGGTCATCCAGCCGCCATCAATATGCTCATCACCCAGCATCACCGCGTCGGCGATAAAGGTTTCGTCACCCAAGGTGAGCATGTCGGGCACCAGGCCCAGCGCAGAAGAAATCTCCGCATCACGCCCCACTTTGGCACCCAAGAGCCGGTACCACGCGGGCGCGAACACGGTGGCATAGACCCCGTGCAACACATGCAGGCTGGACTCTTGAATCTGGTTGACCAGCCAGCGGGCGCAGTACACCCAGCTGTGCACTGGCCAGGTGCCGGGCTGCATGCGGGGTAGGGCGGTCCAGCGTATGGCAGCTGATAGCAGCGCTGTGAGCACAATGAGCGTGCCCGCTGCCGGAAATGCCAGCACGAAGTACTTGAGTAAGTCCCAAGTGGTGTCCTCACTGGCCAGCCAAGGGAAACGGTCGCTGTTGTCGATCCAGTCAATCAGGATAAAGCTAGGAAAGACCGGCAGAAAAAACAAGGTGGCAATCAGCAGGGCACCTGCCGCAAAGTACGCTGCTTCAAAGGTGTGCCACAGCATGCCTGTGGCTGGGCGTGTGGCTTGGGCTGCCGTGTCGAAAGCTCCCACGTCGCGCGCCGGAGAGCCCGACCACACGCGTTGCGCGGGCACATGTTCGCCGTCTCGTAAGGCAGACTGTCCTTCTAAGTGGCCCAGGTATCCCAGGCTGGTATTGCCCTCCAGCACGGTATAAGAACCTACGCTTGCGTCTTTGCCCAAGGTGATAGGGCCCAGCACCAAGTAGCCGTGTTCCACCCGGGCGTTCTCTAAGTTCACCGCGTTGCCCACGCTCACGCCATCGCCTAGGTTTAGCAAGTCTGGGGCACGCAGCGTGATGGAGCCAATGACCGCATCGCGCCCCACGCGCGCACCCAAAGCACGCAGCCACCAGGCATACAAGCTGGAGCCGCTGAGCAAATACGCGGGGGCGGCTTCCACCAAGCGGTCGGCCAGCCACCAGCGGTAAAACGTCCAGCCCCACAAGGGGTAGCGTCCCGCCCGCAAGCGACCTGCGATGAGCCATTTACCAACAATAGCGAGGGCAAACTCCAAGAGCGTTGCGGCCAGAAACGCCAAGACCGATGCGCCAATGGCCAGCGCCACCGAGTCGTCAGGCTCCCCGGTGAAAAAGTGGTAGGTGAAAAACGGGGCCAACCATTGGCCCATGCGCAGCGCGACCAAGCCCGGAATGGCTGCGGCTTGTGCCGCTGCGCACACCCAGCGCTTGAGGCTGCTGGGCACCTCCCAATGCGTGTCCACCACGGCTGCGACCGCTACGTCGGCAGACATCGCCTTCGCTATATCGCCCACGGTGCGGTTTTGGTAAATGTCGCGCACCGTCACATGGGCAAACGCCGGGTTGCTGCGCAGGGCGGAGGCCAAGCGGGCTGCAAACAGGGAGTGCCCACCCAAATCAGTGAAAAAGTCTGCGCTGCGCACAATGGCTTGCCCGGCAAAGAGCTTGGCCAGCGCGGCAAACAAGGCTGCTTCTGCCGGGGTTTCCGGGGTGTCGCCGTGTGCTTGCGCTGCGCTGGGCGCCTGTAAGGGGCGTGCCTTGAGTGCGTTGCGGTCAATCTTGCCGGATGGCAGGCGAGGCATTTGGGCCAGGGTTTCAAAATGGCTGGGCACCATGTACGCGGGCATGCTGGCCCCCAAGGCACTGCGCAAGGCCAGCGTGTCAAGGGGCGGGCCATCAAGGCCTGCGGTGTCGCGCACCACAAAGGCAATCAATTGGTCCAGGCCTTCTTCGCTGCGCAAGATCACGGCGGCTGTGCCTATGCCCGGCTGCTTGGTCAGCGTGGCCTCAATCTCGCCCAGTTCCACCCGGAATCCACGAATCTTGACTTGGTCGTCCGTGCGCCCTAAGCATTGCACCGTGCCATGTGCATCAATGCGCGCCAAGTCTCCGGTGCGGTAGAGGCGTTGGTCGTGGGGTGTTTGGCTCCAGGGATTGGGCAAAAACTTCTCAGCCGTCAACTCAGGTCGCCCCAAGTAGCCTGCGGATACGCCGGGACCACTGATGCATAGCTCACCCACCTCGCCCAGCGGCAAGAGGCGCAGGCCTTGTTCTGTGTCAGGGGCGATGATGAGCAGGCTGTAGTTGGGCAGTGGCGCGCCAATGGTCACCGGCTGGCCCGAATGCAAGCGAGCCAAGCTGGCTGACACCGTGGCCTCGGTCGGGCCGTAGGTGTTGAACACCGCGCGCTTGGGTGTGGCCCAGCGCTCTACCAAGCTAGGTGGGCACATTTCGCCACCGAGGTTGATGATGCGCAGACTGGGCACGTCTTGGCTGAATAGTGCCAAGAGCGTGGGGACTGCGTGCAATACGGTGATGCCTTGCTGCTGCAGGGCCACGGGCAGTTGTTCCGGGTCAGTCGCGAGCGCCTTGGGCGCAATCCACAGCGTGGCTCCCACCAGGTAGCTGATCCATACCTCTTCAAACGACATGTCAAAGGCCGCGGAAAACCCTTGGTAGACCCGGTCGTTGGCTTGCACGCCCAGCTGGCTGTTCTCGCTGCGCAAAAAGTGGCAAATGCTGCCTTGGCTGATGGCTATCCCCTTGGGCTTGCCGGTGGAGCCAGAGGTGTAGATCACATACGCCGGGTCGCTGGGTGCAACGGGGCCCCTGCGCTGGGGTGCACACGGCGTGGCGTGCAGGGTGTCTTCAAGCCAGATGGCGCCGTTGTCGCTGAGAGCCTGGTGGAGGGCGGGGGGCAGTGTTTGTAGTTGGCTGTTCGCAGTGAGCAGGCCTTTGGCGTGGGCATCTTGCAAGCACACCAACACGCGCTCTGGCGGCGTGTCCGCGTCTAGCGGCAGCCATGCGGCTCCGGTTTTTGCAATGGCGGCTTGCGCCACCCACAAGGCAGCCCCACGTGGCATCCAGAGCCCCACGATGTGGCCAGCGGCGACACCTTGGGCCAGCATATGTGAGGCGAGGTGGTCCGCTTGCGCGTTGAGTTCTGCGTAACTCAGGCGAGTGTCGCCAAACTCCAGTGCGATGTGCTCAGGTTGGCGTTGTGCCGTAGCTTCTAGGATGTCCGCGAGTACCTCAGTGCGCAGCAGGTCTTCCCGCACAGGGCCTTGCAACACATGGGGGTTGTGGGGCGGTGCCCCGAGCATTGCCTTAGGGTTCACTGGGCACCTGGCTCAAGGCGAGCGGTGCAGGCGTGGCGATGAGAGGGCTACGATTTGGTCGTTGGTAGCTGCGTCTACATTCGGGTGTTGGGCCAGCAGCTTGGTGTTGCTCAGCATGATGCGCAGCTGCTGCAAGTCTTTCACCGAAGGGGCCACCTTGATCTGGGCCAATGCCGCCTGGCTGTTACCGCCTTGTAGCAAGGCAGTCACTTTGGTAGCCCAAACACTTTGACGAGACATGAATGAATTCCTGATTTCCAACGAAAAGAGTGCGCATTTTGGCACATTGCCCCCATGGAATGTGCGCAAATAGCTACAAAAATAGTAGCAAACACCTACTTTAGAGTGCGCTGCTTGATCCGTGACAATACCCGGATTCAAAGCCCTTCGTATTGTTACGGTAGACCTTCTGTATGAAATCTAGACTCTCTTCTGGCTCCTTGGTGTACTCCACCGACAGCGGGCGTATGTGCCCTGATTGCCGCCAACCCATTGCGCAGTGCGTGTGCAAGGCAGCTCCCAAACGGCCTACGGGGGATGGCATTGTGCGCGTCTCGCGCGAAACCAAAGGTCGTGCAGGCAAAGGTGTCACCTTGGTGCGTGGGCTGGACTTGGACGACGCTGCGCTCACCGCCTTAGGCAAGCAGCTCAAAACCTTGTGCGGCTCCGGTGGCACGGTGAAAGACGGTGTGATTGAAGTGCAGGGCGACCATTGCGAACGCCTGATCGAGGCGCTCAAAGCCAAGGGCTTTACCGTCAAGCGCGCGGGCGGCTAAGCCGTATGCAGCCGCAAGACTTGCAGTTACTGGTGGAACGCAGCATGCCCTTTGGCAAGTACCAAGGGCGTTTGATTGCCGACCTGCCAGGGGACTATTTGAACTGGTTTGCCCGTGAGGGCTTTCCCCAAGGCGAGATTGGCCGTCTGCTGGCTCTTATGCATGAAATTGACCACAATGGTCTATCTGCCTTGTTGGACCCTTTGCGCCCACGCTGAAACACTTTCACGGAGCTTGTGACCCCCAATGAACACCATGTTTGTGGCGCTGATGCAAAAAGACCTGCTGTGGGCCATGGTGGTGACGGCCTTGGTGGCCCTGGTCTTGCGCTGGCTAAAGCCCGCCTTGCGCTCTGAGCTGGTGCCCACATGGAGCTTGCTGGCCCTAAGTGGGGTGGGGCAGCTGGGTGCGGTGTTGGCATTGCCTTATGTGCAAGCCGCCGGCGCCTCTCTGGTGGAAGGCCTGGTGACTGCCTTGGTGGTATTGGCCATGATTCAGCTCACAGTGCTCGCGCTTTTTCATGGGCTGATGCCCGCGGTGGGCATTAAGGCACCACGCATTGCGCAAGATTTGACGGTGACCAGCCTCTCTATCGGCTGGGTACTCCTGTGGATGCGCATGTCGGGTGTGGATGCGGCGCAGCTTTTCACCACCTCGGCCATCATCACTGCGGTGCTGGCTTTTGCCATGCAAGACACCTTGGGCAATGTGCTGGGCGGTGTCGCATTGCAGCTGGACAACTCCTTGCGGGTGGGCGAATGGGTGCGCATGGATGACATCAGCGGGCGCGTGGTGGACGTGCGTTGGCGCTACACCGCTATTGAAACGCGCACCGGCGAAACCGTGGTGGTGCCCAACAGCTGGCTCATGAAAAACCGCTTTGCTGTATTGCGCAGCCAAGTGGACACCGGCTCGGCATGGCGGCGTGCCGTGTTTTTCAATGTGGAGGCGAGTGCTGTACCAAGCGTGGTAATTGCTGCCTTGGAACAGGCCGTGGCGGACGGCCACATCGCCCATGTCGCCGCTAGCCCCGCCGCCAGCGCGGTGTTGATGGACACCGCAGGTGGCTTTTACCGCTACGGGCTGCGCTATTGGTTAACCGCCCCCCAATTCGATGACCCGACCGACTCCGCCGTGCGCATGCATGCCTTGGCCGCGCTGGTGCGTGCTGGTGTGGGCCTGGGGCTGGAGCAAGAAGAGCGGCTGATGATCAAGGAAAACGACAACTGGCGCCTGGCCCAGGAAAAACGTGACTTGCAAAAGCGCTTGGCCGCGGTGCAGCGCACGGCCTTGTTTGCCAACTTGTCGGTGGCCGAGCAAGAAGCCTTGGCCCAGCACTTGGTGCACGCCCCTTTTGTGAAGGGCAGCACCTTGACCCGCCAAGGCGCAGTGGCGCACTGGCTCTATCTCATTGTGCAGGGTGAGGCCTCGGTGCTGGTAGAAACCGATGGCATCAGTACGCCGGTTAGCGCCTTGCACGATGGCGATTTCTTTGGGGAGATGGGTATGCTCACCGGCGAGCCTCGCAGTGCGAGCGTGTGGGCCGTGACCGATGTGGACTGCTACCGCTTGGACAAAGTAGGTTTTGCCCAAGTGCTGGCTGCGCGCCCCGGCATGGCAGACGCTATTTCTGCGGTGCTGGCCGAGCGCCGCAAGGTGTTTGATGCCAAAGTGCAGGCTGCCAAACACCTAGCCCATGCCGCACCCAGTGACGACTTGTTGGCGCGCATGAAGTCGTTTTTTGGGCTCATGGACTGAGCGGCAAGGCGCGCGACCAGCGCTTAAGCGTCGGGCCCGCTGCTCCACAGGCGCTGGCCGGTCGACTCCACATGGGTAAGGTAGACCCGCACTTCAAACTCCAGCTGGTGGTAGCTGGGCTCCATATAGGCGCAAAGTTTGTAAAACGCTTTGTCGTGCTCCCGCTCCCGCAAGTGCGCCAGTTCATGGACCACAATCATTTTCAAAAACGGCTCGGGCACTTCTTTGAACAGGCTGGCCACCCGGATCTCGCGCTTGGCTTTGAGCTTGGAGCCTTGCACCCGCGAAATTGTGGTGTGGGTGCCCAAGGCGTGCTGCACCACATGCAGCTTGCTGTCAAATGCCACTTTGCTCAAAGGGTCTGCCCCCTTCAGGAATTCACCTTTGAGGTCTTGCACGTAGTCGTACAGCGCACGGTCGGTGCGCATGCCGTGGCTGGCTGCATATTTGTTGGACAGCCAAGTCCCGAGCTTTTGGGCCTGCAGCATGCTCTGAATCTGGTCCAGCGTGCTGCTTGGGTACCCTTGCAAATAGCGCAACCCTGCGTTTGCTATTGGTTTTGTAGCTGCTTGCGCATACTGGATGGGCGCTGGAGGCATATTTCTCTCTGTTTTTGAGCACTAGACAAAAGGCCGTGTGCAGCGCCTAGGCGCCGTACACGGCCTTTGCATGGTGGAGCTTGGGTGCGGCTTAGCCTTCGCGACGCAGTGCAGGGAACAAGATCACGTCGCGGATGCTGGCGCTGTCGGTGAGCAGCATCATCAAGCGGTCAATACCGATACCGCAACCGCCGGTGGGCGGCATGCCGTATTCCAGTGCGCGCACAAAGTCGTGGTCGAAGTGCATGGCTTCGTCGTCTCCACTGTCTTTGGCGTTGACTTGGGATTGGAAGCGGGCGGCTTGGTCTTCGGCATCGTTCAATTCCGAGAAGCCATTGCCGAATTCGCGTCCGGTGATGTAGAGCTCAAAACGCTCGGTCACCTCGGGGCGCTCATCATTGGCGCGGGCCAGTGGCGAAATCTCGGTCGGGTGCTCCATGATGAAGGTGGGGTTCCAGAGCTTTTCTTCCACGGTTTCTTCAAAGTACAGCACTTGCAAGCTGGCCAAGCTGCGGCCCGCCAAGCGGTTCTTGGCTTCGTTTAGCCCCAGCTTTTTGAGGGCGTTGGTCAGCCACTCCGCGTTGTCCACGTTGTCGCCAGCTTCGGTGTACTTGAGGATGGCTTCGCGAATGGTCAAGCGCTCAAAGGGCTGGGCCAAGTCCACGGGCTTGTCGGCATAGCTCAGTTGCAGGCTGCCTGTGGCTTTGAGGGCCGCGTCACGGATCAGCGCCTCGGTGTAGTTCATCAGGTCTTGGTAGTTCCAGTACGCCGCGTAGAACTCCATCATGGTGAACTCAGGGTTGTGGCGCACCGAGATACCTTCGTTGCGGTAGCTGCGGTTGATTTCAAACACGCGGTCAAAGCCACCGACGATTAAGCGCTTGAGGTACAGCTCAGGTGCAATGCGCAAGAACATTTCTTGGTCCAGCGCGTTGTGGTGGGTTTTGAAGGGCTTAGCGTTCGCACCACCGGGAATGGGGTGCAGCATGGGTGTTTCCACTTCCATGAAGTCATGGGCCACCATGAAGTCGCGCAGGCCGCTCACGGCCTTGCTGCGGGCCACAAAGCGCTTGCGGGATGCTTCATCGGTCATCAGGTCCACATAGCGCTGGCGGTACTTCACTTCCTGGTCCGCAATGCCGTGGAACTTGTCCGGCATGGGGCGCAGGCTCTTGGTCAAAAGACGCACGCTGGTGGCGTGGATGGACAGCTCGCCGGTCTTCGTTTTGAACACGGTACCTTCTGCCGCCACGATATCGCCCAAGTCCCAGTGCTTGAACAGGGCGTACAGGTCTGCGCCCACATCTTCGCCTTTGACATAGATTTGGATGCGACCGGCAGACGGACCAAAGGAGCTGTCTTGCAAGGTGCAAAAACTGGCCTTGCCCATCACACGTTTGAGCATCATGCGGCCTGCCACTTTGACCTTGACGCCCGCCGCGGCCAACTCTTCTGTGGTTTGTGCTTCGTAGGCCGCAAACAATTCGGCCGCCTTGTGGCTGGGCTTGAAGTCGTTAGGAAAAGCCACCCCTTTCCCCTCGGTCTGCTGCTGGCGAATGGCTTTGAGCTTTTCGCGGCGCTCCAGCATTAACTGGTTTTCATCTTGCGGAGCGGGGGCGGGGGTGGTTTGGTCTGACATAAAGCGGTTGAATAGAAGCGTTAGAGCGGTTCAGGCATGCTGCGCAGAGCGCGGCAATGTGCGGTGGCAAAAGGGTAGATTCTAAGAGGTCGCTACGGATATGATGCACTCGCACTCATCTTGGACGCCATGCTCTACGAAATTTTCTCTCTTCTGCTAGAAGTTAGTGTTGGTCTCTTGACGGGCACCTGTCTGTTACGCCTGTACATGCAGTACCAACGCATTCCCATGTCAGCACGCTCGGGCAACCCCATGGGTCGCTTCATCTTCGCGCTCACGGATTGGGTGGTTTTGCCCTTGCGCCGGGTGGTTCCCTCCGTAGGGCGTTGGGACATGGCCAGTTTGTTGGCCGCTTATCTCTTGCAATTGGCAGAGTTTTCCCTCTTATGGTTGTTGGCGGGGCCCAAAGTAAGTGTGGCCTCTATTGCCGTGCTCGCAGCCTTTGGCATTGTGCGCATGGCCATTACGGGGCTGGTGATGCTGGTGATTGCTTACTCTGTCCTGTCATGGGTGCAAACCCAGTCGTTTGTGGCAGATTTGCTGGACCGATTGGTTTCACCTGCCTTAAGCCCCGTGCGCCGCATGGTGCCTTTGGTAGGTGGGGTAGATCTGTCGCCCCTGGTCTTGCTGGTGCTCTTGCAGATCGCTTTGATCGTCTTGGGCAAGTTGCAGGGTGTGGCACTGCTGGCCTTGACTGCCTACTGACGCAAAGCAAGCAATCATTCCGCCACAAAAAAGGCCACTCACTTTGCAGTGAATGGCCTTGGATGAGGCTCGCTGAATCAAATCACCGCGTCAGCCGGTTGGCGTTGCAGCATCGCCAAGGTGTTGGCCACTGTTTTGCGCAGCTCGCGTCGATCGCAGATCAGGTCCACCGCGCCCTTGGACTGCAAGAACTCGGAGCGCTGGAATCCTTCTGGCAAGGTCACTCTGACAGTAGATTCAATCACGCGAGGGCCTGCAAACCCAATCAACGCCTTAGGTTCGGCTATGACTACGTCGCCCAAGAATGCAAACCCCGCACTGACTCCGCCCATGGTGGGATCGGTCAGCACACTGATGTAAGGTAAGCCTTTCTTGGCCAAACGGGTCAACGCCGCATTGGTCTTGGCCATTTGCATGAGCGAAAGCAAGCCTTCTTGCATGCGCGCGCCACCCGTGGCGGTAAAGCACAGAAAGGGCACTTTTTGCTCTACGGCCATTTCTACGCCGCGCACAAAACGCTCGCCCACCACAGAGCCCATGCTGCCGCCCATGAATTCAAATTCAAAGCACGCCGCAATCAGGCTGATGCCGTGCACCGCGCCGCCCATTACCACCAAAGCGTCAGTTTCACCGGTGGCTTCTAGCGCCTCCTTGAGTCGCTCGGAGTACTTGCGGCTGTCTTTGAACTTGAGGGCGTCCACTGGCAAAACCTCTTGCCCAATCTCAAAGCGCCCCTCGTTGTCCAAGAACGCGTCCAGTCGCGCGCGCGCACCAATACGATGGTGGTGGCTGCAGCTAGGGCAGACGTTTTGGTTCTGTTCCAAGTCCGTTTTGTACAAAACGGTTTCGCAACTGGGGCACTTGATCCACAGCCCTTCAGGAACGCTGCGGCGGTCCGCGGGGGCAGTTTGTTGAATTTTGGGGGGCAGCAGTTTTTCAAGCCAGCTCATAGGATGTTTCCTTCAGATTGGGGGGCGATTATGACTCCAAAGCCGACCTGATCTCTTGCAAGAAGGTTTTGGCAGTGTGTGCCACTTGGTCGCGCGGCTGGTTTTCAATCAACTGAATGATCTTGGAACCAATGACCACGGCGTCAGCCACTTGGGCGATGGTGCGCGCGGTTGCTGCGTCCCGAATTCCAAAACCCACGCCCACTGGCACTTTGATGTGTTGGCGAATGCGCGGCAACATGGCTTCCACCGCGTCAGTGTCCAAAGCACCGGAACCGGTCACCCCTTTGAGCGATACGTAGTAAACATACCCGCTGGCCACCCGGGCGACTTGGCGCATACGCTCTTCGGTACTGGTGGGGGCCAGTAAAAAAATCAAATCCATGCCGTGGGCACGCAAGTTGATAGAAAAGTCCTCGCACTCTTCCGGTGGGTAGTCGACGATGAGAACACCATCCACGCCTGCTGCCGAGGCATCGACCACAAACGCGCTTTCCACGCCTTCTCGGGCATGTTTTTGATCGTAGCGCTCCACCGGGTTGGCGTAGCCCATCAGGATGACGGGGGTGGTTTGGTTGGTTTTTCTAAACTCACGCACCATGTCAAGCACTTGCACCATGCCGATGCCAAACGCTAGCGCTTTGTCCCCTGCTTTCTGGATCACAGGGCCGTCAGCACTAGGGTCCGAAAACGGGACGCCTAGCTCAATGACGTCGGCGCCACCGTCTACCATGGCATGCATGAGCTCGGGCGTGACGTCGGCATAAGGGTAGCCGGCGGTAACAAACGGAATGAGTGCCTTGCGACCTTGGGCTTTGAGGGCTTGAAAGGTCGCGGTTGTGCGCGATTTGATGGGTGCTGATTGCAAGAGCCCCGCGCCTTTGAGAACGATGGTCATGCTGCACCTCCTGCTTTCACCAAATGCACGGGTTGTTCGCCGCCTTTGACCGACTGGCCACGGCAGCTTGGGCGGCAGTAGAAGTCGGCATTGCTCAGGTCCGCCACGGTGCCGATGTCCTTGTCGCCACGGCCGGACAGGTTCACCAGAATGCTTTGGTCAGAGCGCATGGTTTTGGCCAGCTTCATGGCGTAGGCCACGGCGTGGCTGGATTCCAGCGCCGGGATGATGCCTTCGGTGCGGCACAGGTAGTGGAAAGCGTCCAGCGCTTCCTTGTCGGTGATGCCCACGTATTGTGCGCGGCCAATGTCGGCCAAGAAAGCATGCTCAGGGCCCACGCCCGGGTAATCCAAGCCGGCGCTCACACTGTGCGTCTCGGTGACCTGGCCGTTGTCGTCTTGCAGCACATAAGTACGGTTGCCGTGCAGCACGCCGGGGCTGCCCTTTTGGATGGACGCAGAGTGCTTGCCGCTCTCAAGTCCTTCGCCTGCTGCTTCTACGCCGATCAGGCGGGTTCGGTCGTGCTGGATGTAGGGGTGGAAGATGCCCATGGCATTCGATCCACCGCCCACGCAGGCAATGACCGCGTCAGGCTGCTCGGTTTTGCAGCCGGCGGTTGCCAGCATCTCGGGCATTTGCACCAGACACTCATTGCCGATCACGCTTTGGAAGTCACGGACCATCATGGGGTAGGGGTGCGGGCCTGCCACGGTGCCGATGATGTAAAAGGTGTTGTCCACATTGGCGACCCAATCGCGCATGGCTTCGTTGAGCGCGTCCTTGAGTGTCTTGCTCCCGCTTTCCACGGGCACCACGGTGGCACCCAGCAGCTTCATGCGATACACATTGGGGCTTTGGCGCTTCACATCTTCGCTGCCCATGTAGACCACACATTCCAGCCCGTAGCGGGCGCAAATCGTGGCCGTGGCCACGCCGTGCTGGCCGGCGCCGGTTTCGGCAATCACGCGGGGCTTGCCCATGCGTTTGGCCAACATGGCCTGGCCGATGGTGTTGTTTACTTTGTGCGCGCCAGTGTGGTTCAGGTCTTCGCGTTTCAGGAAGATCTGCGCGCCGCCCATTTCACGGCTCATGCGGGCCGCGTGGTACACGGGGGAAGGGCGGCCGACAAAGTGCGCCAGCTCTGATTTGAATTCCGCCAGGAACTCGGGGTCGTTCTGGTACTTGGCGTAGGCGTCTTTGAGCTCGTTGATGGCGTGGGTCAGTGTCTCGGAGACAAAGCTGCCGCCATATTTGCCGAAGTGGCCTTTGGCGTCGGGTTGTTGGTAATCGAACATGGTGTTTACATTCCTGCAAGATGCCGGTCCGCCGCGCGCACGGCGGCAACGAACTGGCGTATTTTTTCGGGATCTTTGATGCCCTTCTGGGGCTTGCCGTGAGCGTCTTCGGCTTCGACGCCGGAGCTCACGTCCACAGCCAGCGACTTACAGCGCGGCCTGACCTGCGCGATGCCATCGCCCACGTTTGCACTGGTGAGTCCACCACTCAAGACGAGGTGAGCGTTGACGCTTGGAGGAAGAAGTGACCAATTGAATGTTTTGCCACCACCACCGTAGCCGTCCACATGGGCGTCTAACAGAATGGCTTGGGCGTTTGGATAACGGTGCACGTAGTGTACTAGGTCAAAGCTCGCGCCTTCTGCTCCCAAGGGTATACGGGCAGCGCGGAGATAGGCATGGGCGCCATTGAGACTGCCTTTTTGGCATTCCTCATGTTCTTCGTCACCGTGGAACTGAAGCGTTGCCCCCGCCACCATTGCGCAGGTTGCTTCAATTTCTGTAGCGCTTGCGTTGACGAACAAAAGCACAGGAGTGACGAAAGGTGGCAGCCGAGAGGCGAGTTCCGCAGCCCTGAAGGGGCTTACGCAGCGGGGACTTTTGCTGTACATGACGAATCCAATGGCATCAGCCCCCGCTTCAACCGCAGCATCTACGTCGGCCTCACGGGTGAGGCCGCAAATTTTGATTCGGGTTCGGAGGGCAATGGGGGAGGATGTCGTCATGGAAGCATGTCAAAGGCGGGGGTTCGGTTTGGCATCCCCCATTGTGGGTCGTACTGTGGCCCTAAAAAATAGAGGCCGTCTGGAGAGAACGTAGGTGCAGCAGCCCTGCGATCTCGGGCGTGTAGCACCTCCAGCATCCATTCGGCGGGCCGCCTCGTCCTGCCGACTTGAATCAAGCACCCCATAATGTTGCGGATCATGTGGTGCAGGAAGGCATTCGCCTCAAAATCAAAGCGCCAATACGCTCCGCGTTTTGAGATGTCAATCTTTACCATGGTTTTGACTGGGCTGAGCGCTTGGCATTGCGAGGCCCGAAATGAGGTGAAGTCTTGTTCACCCAATAGGTGCTTCGCTGCGGTCTCCATGGCGGTCTGATCCAGAGGCTCGTAGCACCAGCCTACACGCCCTGCATCTACGCTGGGGCGTACAGGGGATTCGAGTACCACATATGCATAGCGACGCGAAATGGCGCTAGCACGGCAGTGGAAACTATCACTCGTAGAAACAGCCCACTGCACTGAGATGTTCTTGACCAAGTTGGCGTTGGTACCGCGAACCCAGGCGTGGGTATCGCGGATCCGGTCGGTATCAAAGTGCACTACTTGCATGAGCGCATGCACGCCGGCATCAGTCCGGCCCGCACACAACGTTGCAATGCGTTGATCGGCAAACTTGCTTAAGGCCGCTTCTAAGCGGTCTTGCACAGTAAGCCCACTCGGTTGGCTCTGCCATCCTTGGTACGCTTGCCCGTTGTAGCTGATTCCGAGCGCAATCCTCACCACGGTAGCAAGTCCAAGTTTAGGAGCCCAGAAAGTGGACCTGAATTAGCTCAGGTTCGCTAATGCACGTTGTGCCATGGCGCGCATTTCACCGGTAGATTCGGCAATCACTTCTTCGATCAGAGCTCGAGCACCGTCTTCGTCGCCGATCGAGACGAATTCTTCTGCCAAGGCCAATTTGGTTTCAAGCGGGTTGCTACCGCTCTCGCTCACCGGCGCCTCTTCAGCTTGCGCAGCAGGCGTGTCCAAGTCCATAGACAATGAACCTAAATCAAACTCCAGCATGCCAGAGTCGAAATCCACAGTTGGCGCTTCTTGCTTGGCCGTCGGAGCTGCACTTCCACCGCTTGCGGGCAAACTGCCGAGACCTTCCATGGACAACGCCAGATCTGGTAACGCATTTGCATCCACCTGCAATGGTGAGGCCAACGGTGCTTGCCCTGATAACTCAAAATCCATTTCAATGTCTGCTTTAGGCTCGGCGGAGCGCAATTGAACAGTTTGCTCGTGCTTGGCGTGAGCGACGGGCTCTTGCGCTGCAGCAGCGCTGTGAGGAGTCTCGTCCAACGAGAAATCAAGGTCTAGATCAAGATCCACACCAGCCGCCTGTGCTGCTGGAGCGGCGGAAGTTGTGAGGTTGCCGAAGATTGATGGCACGACCTCACCATCCGGTTGGCCGCCCGGTTGGTAGAGGGGATTGCTTGGGTCAATTTCCTGCCCCATTTCGCATACCCTGCTCCATTCGGTTGCGTCACGACCAGTCAGCTTAAAGACTTGCTTTGCGGTGGTTTCAAAGCTTTTTAAGTCCCTGCGCTTGGCAAAAATCTCTAGCAATTTCGTGTGGATGGCGAGGCGACCAGGGGACGTACGAACGGCCTCTTTGAGAATCTCTTCTGCCTGAAGGTCACGCCCATAGGCAAGGTAGACATCAGCCTCAGCGACTGGATCCACGTCGTCAGCTGCATCTAATTGGCTGGGTGAGTAAACCATCGAGGATCCACTCAGTGATGCCTCGTGGTTGGTGTCAACCCGCTGCCCACCGCTGGCGCCAAAGAACGAGTCTGGTTGCAGCCGACTTTCTAGAAACGAACTGTCAATCTGTCCACCATCTTTCTTGCGCTGACGAATACGCCAAAACGCAAAACCACCCAACAATGCGATAAGCCCCCCGGCTGCAGCGGGAAGCAGTGGGTTTTCCAACAATTCGTCGACGATGCTCGGTTCCTCAACTGGCGTTGGCTCAGCGGGTGGCTTAGGCACCACCGGCGCAGCTGGCGCGGTGGGGGCTGCTACTGGCTCCGCGGGGGCGGCAGCAGCCTCCGGTTGAGGAGCAGGGGGTGGTGTTGGCGCAGGAGCCGCAGCTATTGCTACGGGAGGCGCAGCCGCCACTGCTGGTGCTGCAGGTTTGGATTCGGCGGGAGCTGCTGCAACCGGCGCAGTGGATGCCCCTATTTTCTTTAGATCTTCAATGTTTTTGTTCAGTTCTGCTGTACGTGCAGATGCATCTTTTGCCGCTTTGTCTTTTGCGATTTGTTCTTCCGCTGCTTTGGCTTGCACACTGCCTTTGGACAGGCTCAGCTTGTCAGGTGTACCTGATACAGGTTTTTTGTCCTCTACTTTTGCCTCAATGCTGCCGCTGGCCTTGCGGTCAGCCGTCACCACTGCGGCAACAGGGGCGTTATTGGCCAAACTAGTTCGGAAGGTGTTGAAGTCTTTGCTTTGCGCAAGGACTGTCTGGCTTGCTTCAGCGGCTGGAACAGAAAGTGCCTGCTCTGAGCTAGGCACGTTCATGACAGCACCGCTGCGGATTCTGTTGATATTGCCTTTGACGAAGGCGTCCGGGTTGGCACGCAACAGCGCAACGAGCATTTGGTCGAGTGATACGCCCTCGGCTTTGGTCACATTGGCGATTTTGCTTGCCGTATCGCCTTTCTTTACCGTAACAGTTTTGTCTGAGTCAGCAGCAGAAACTGGTTCAGTTGGGTTGGCAATCTTGAGCGGCTTGCTTGCTTTGGCGGTTGCCGTTGTACTGGACTCGGCAGGGCGAGAGGCGTCGCTTGCATTGGTATCCGCCGTTGTCTGTTTGGGGGCGACCTGTACCGCAGGGCTTGTTTGCGCGAGGGTGGGGTTGGGCGCTTGTTGCTTGAGCGACGGGGGATCAAACAGCATGGTGTAGTCACGGACAATGCGACCAGACGACCAACTGGTTTCCAAAATCATGTCAACGAAGGGGTCGTTGATAGGCCTGTCGCTACTAAGTTTGATATACGCCCGGCCATCTGCACGTCGCTGTAGGCTGACTTGGAGGTTGGATAGGGCTGGGTTGTATTCAAGCCCGGCCGCAGTGAATGCGGTAGGCGCTGCGACCGCAGTTTTTAAGGATGCGGCTTCCTCGGCATTGATGTCGGGCACATCAATTTCGGCGCGTAGGGGCTCCCCTAGCGCAGACTGGACTGTCAAACGACCCAAAGACAGTGCGAGGGCGCCACTTGCAGACAATCCTAGTAAAGCGAAGACAGCCGCAGCTGCGGCTGTCTTCTGCCAACGATGTGACTTAGCTATCAATTTATTAGCCTCCGGTGCTCAGGTGAGCGGCGATTAATTACCATTTAGTGGGCAAGAAAACCCAACTCTAAAACTTAAAAAGTACCTTAACATCAATGTCTTAGGCTGACAAGCTGAGAAATGTTTTAAGTTTGTAAGCTCCTGCAGGCCTTGCCAACAACAGGAGTTTAAGCTGTTGTTGTCACATCATAACGATGGCCAGTCTCCTTTAGGCGTTCAGCAAGATGCGCAGCATGCGACGCAGCGGTTCTGCGGCGCCCCACAGCAACTGGTCACCAATGGTGAACGCGCCCACGTATTCTGGACCCATGGCTAGCTTGCGTACGCGACCCACCGGGATGGTCATGGTGCCGGTCACAGCCACAGGGGTCAATGCCTGGATAGTGGCTTCGCGGGTGTTAGGCACCACTTTGACCCACTGGTTGTCCGCAGCAATCATGGCTTCGATGTCTGCTACAGGTACGTTCTTCTTGAGCTTGAAGGTCAAAGCCTGGCTGTGGCAACGCATGGCGCCCACTCGCACACAAAAACCGTCCACGGGAATCGCGGAGCTGCCGAAGCCTTCTCCCATGCCCAAAATTTTGTTGGTTTCGGCCATGCCCTTCCACTCTTCTTTCGACATGCCGTTGCCTAGATCCTTGTCGATCCATGGAATCAGAGAGCCACCCAATGGCACGCCGAAGTTCGCAGTTTCTGCACCGGTCAGTGCGCGTTGCTTGGCGATGACTTTGCGATCGATTTCCAAAATAGCGCTCTTGGGGTCGTCGAGCAGGGCTTTGACTTCCGCGTTCAGTGTGCCGTATTGGGTTAGCAGTTCGCGCATGTGCTGTGCGCCACCGCCGGATGCCGCCTGGTAAGTCTGTGTGCTCATCCACTCGACGAGGCCGGCCTTGTACAGTGCGCCTACGCCCATCAGCATGCAGCTCACAGTGCAATTGCCGCCCACCCAGTTCTTCCCGCCCTTGGTCAGTGCGTCTTGGATGACGGGCATGTTGACAGGGTCCAGGATGATCACTGCGTCTTTTTCCATGCGCAGTGTGGAGGCTGCGTCGATCCAGTGACCGTTCCATCCTGCCGCGCGCAGCTTAGGGAACACTTCGGTGGTGTAGTCGCCGCCTTGGGCGGTGATGATGATGTCGCAGCGCTTGAGGGCGTCGATGTTGTAGGCGTCTTGCAGCGTGGTTTCGTTCTTGGCCTCTGCTGGAGCCTTGCCGCCTGCATTGCTGGTGGAAAAGAAGACAGGTTCGATGAGATCGAAGTCTTTTTCCTGCGCCATACGGTCCATCAAGACTGAACCAACCATGCCACGCCAGCCCACGAGGCCGACCAAATTACCTGTTTTCATGAAGTTGCCCTTTCAGATTGTTGAAACAAAAATTTCATCTGCCCGGCTCGTCTGGCCGGTGGGGGCGCGACGAACCGAACTGAACTAGCCAGTAATGGTTGTCGTTTTGGTCAACTGCGACCACGCTGTATCCGCGCGCCTAAACACTCCGTTGCCGCAGTGGGCGGCAAAAATAGCGTGTTTTGGGTGCAGATTGAGCATGGTCGAATTGTAAACGATGCTTTTACAAGGCTTTGACGACAGCTGCACCCATTTCAATAGTGCTGACGCGGGTGGTGCCTTCGCTGTAAATGTCGGCGGTGCGCAAGCCTTGTTCCAACACTTTCTTGACAGCGGCTTCGATACGCTGGGCGGCCACTTCTTGGTTCAGGCTGAAACGCAACATCATGGCCGCACTCAAAATGGTGGCCAGCGGGTTGGCAATGCCTTTGCCGGCGATATCCGGTGCGCTGCCGTGGCTGGGCTCGTACAGGCCCTGGTTGCTGCTGTTCAGGCTGGCCGAAGGCAGCATGCCGATGGAGCCGGTCAGCATGGAGGCTTCGTCGGACAGGATGTCGCCGAACATGTTGCCGGTCACTAGCACGTCAAACTTCTTGGGCGCCTTGACCAGCTGCATGGCGGCGTTGTCCACCAACATGTGGTCCAGCTCTACGTCGGGGTACTGTTGACCCACTTCGACCATCACGTCTTTCCAGAGCTGCGAGGTTTCCAGCACATTGTTTTTGTCGACACTGGTGACGCGCTTGTTGCGCTTCTGGGCTGCCTGGAAAGCCACGTGGGCGATGCGCTCAATCTCGGGGCGGCTGTAGCGCATGGTGTCGAACGCTTCTTCCGCACCGGGGAAGTGGCCGTCTGTTGCAATGCGACGGCCACGGGGTTGGCCGAAGTAGATGTCGCCGGTCAGTTCGCGAATGATCAGGATGTCCAGACCCGCAATCAGCTCGGGCTTGAGGCTGGAGGCGCCTACCAGCTGCTCGTAGCAGATGGCCGGTCGGAAGTTGGCAAACAGGCCCAAATTCTTGCGCAGGCCCAGGATGGCCTGCTCGGGGCGGAATTGGCGCTCCAGCTTGTCATACTTCCAGTCGCCCACTGCGCCGAACAACACCGCGTCCGCTTCTTTGGCCAGCTTGAGGGTGGCTTCGGGCAGGGGGTGGCCATGGGCCTCATAGGCGCAACCGCCCACGAGTGCGGTTTCCATTTCCAGCTTCAGGTCCAGGGCGTTCAGTACTTTGACGGCTTCCGCCACGATCTCGGTGCCGATGCCATCACCCGGCAAAACTGCGATTTTCATGATGTCCTTTGAATACTATGAATTTGATAGCTGCTCACGCAGACATGGTCTGCGCTAACCAGGGTTTTGTGGCCAAACGTTGGGCTTCGAACGCCTTGATCTTGTCGGCATGGCGCAGGGTCAGGCCGATGTCGTCAAAGCCGTTGAGCAAGCAGTACTTGCGGAAGGCTTGTACGTCAAATGGAATTTCTTCGCCCTGCGGCTTCACGATGACCTGGCGCTCCAAGTCGATAGTGAGCTGGTAGCCGGGGAAGGCCAGTGCTTCATTGAACAGCTGGTCTACTTGGGCTTCGCTCAGCTGGATCGGCAGCAGGCCGTTCTTGAAGCAGTTGTTGAAGAAGATGTCTGCGTAGCTGGGCGCGATGATGGCGCGAAAGCCATATTGGTCAATCGCCCAAGGCGCGTGCTCACGGCTGGAGCCGCAGCCGAAGTTCTTGCGGGCTAATAGGATGCTTGCACCGGCATAGCGGGGCTGGTTCAGCACAAAGTCCGGGTTGGGCTTGCGGCTGGCCGGGTCCTGGCCGGGGTAGCCCGCATCCAGGTAGCGCCATTCGTCAAACAGGTTCTGACCGAAGCCCGTCTTGCGGATGGATTTGAGAAATTGCTTGGGGATGATCGCGTCGGTGTCCACGTTTTCGCGGTCCATGGGCGCAACCAGCCCTTGGTGAATGGTGAAGTTTTTCATTTCTTTTTCGCTACCTCTTCAATTTTTTCGCCTGCTTTTTGCAGGTCCTGACCAATACCCTTGACGGTGTTGCAGCCAGCGAGCACAACACAAATGGCGCAGATGACAAAGCTAAGGTGTTTCACAGTGCGTGTCTATGTACGTTGCTAGCTAAACCGGCGGATGTCGACAAAGTGGCCGTGGATGGCTGCAGCAGCTGCCATGGCGGGGCTCACCAAGTGGGTGCGGCCACCGGCACCCTGGCGGCCTTCAAAGTTGCGGTTGCTGGTGGATGCACAGCGCTCACCAGGCTCCAGGCGGTCGGCGTTCATGGCCAGGCACATGGAGCAGCCGGGTTCGCGCCACTCGAAGCCCGCGGCCTTGAAGATCTCGTGCAGGCCTTCGCGCTCGGCTTGCTCTTTCACCAAGCCGGAGCCGGGTACGACCATGGCCAGCTTGATGTTCTTAGCTACTTTCTGGCCCAGCTTTTTCACCACGGCCGCGGCTTCACGCATGTCTTCGATGCGGCTGTTGGTGCAGGAACCGATGAACACCTTGTCCACGAACAAATCGTTCAAGGCCTTGCCGGGCTCCAAGCCCATGTAGGTGAGTGCCCGCTCAATGGCGCCACGCTTGCTGGCGTCTTTTTCTTTGTCGGGGTCCGGGACTATGGCGTCCACGCCCAGCACCATTTCAGGCGAGGTGCCCCAAGTCACTTGCGGCACGATCTGGGTAGCGTCGAGTTCGACGACGGTGTCGAAATGTGCGCCAGCGTCAGAGTGCAGGGTCTTCCAGAAAGCAAGCGCTTGATCCCATTCCACCGCGGCTGCCTCAGGCGACGCGGCGTTCGCGCCGGGTGCCAGTGGGCGGCCCTTGACGTAGTCGATCGTCTTTTCATCCACGGCCACCAGTCCGGCGCGAGCACCAGCTTCAATGGCCATATTGCACACGGTCATGCGGCCTTCCATGCTCAGCGCGCGGATGGCGGAGCCGCCGAATTCGATGGTGTAGCCTGTGCCGCCTGCGGTGCCGATTTTGCCGATGATGGCCAGCACAATGTCTTTGCCGGTGATGCCAGGAGCGACATTGCCTTCGACCTTGATCAGCATGTTCTTGGCTTTTTTGGCCAAGAGGGTTTGCGTGGCCATCACGTGCTCGACCTCGCTGGTACCGATGCCATGGGCCAAGGCACCAAACGCGCCGTGGGTGGAGGTGTGGGAGTCGCCGCACACCACGGTCATGCCGGGCAGGGTGGCGCCGTTTTCAGGCCCCATCACATGCACGATGCCCTGGCGCTTGGACAGGAAGGGGAAGTAGGCTGCAGCGCCGAATTCCTTGATGTTGCTGTCCAGGGTGGTGACCTGCTCTTTGCTGGTCGGGTCGGTAATGCCGTCGTAGCCCAGCTCCCAACCGGTGGTCGGCGTGTTGTGGTCGGCGGTGGCCACGATGGAGCTGATGCGCCAGACCTTACGACCTGCTTCACGCAGCCCTTCAAACGCCTGGGGGCTGGTCACTTCGTGGACCAGATGGCGGTCAATGTAGAGGATGGAGGTGCCATCGTCTTCGGTGTGGACGACGTGGTCGTCCCAGAGTTTGTCGTAAAGCGTGCGTGCCATAAGCGTCCTTGTGTTTGGGTGAATTTTAGGTGGCGGCGACTGAGTCCTTGCACAGGTGGTCGACCAACAGGCGCGCGGTGCGCGGCAAGGTAGAGAAGTCCCGTGCGACAAGTTCAATGCTGCGGGTGGCCCACGCATCGGTCAATGTCACGGCGGTCAGATTGCCGACCCCGTGCATGAGCTCAAAAGCGCGCTTTGGCATAACGCCTATGCCCAATCCGTTGTGGATCATGCGGCACATGGCATCGAGGCCTGTGACTTGAATGCGAAGCTTGATGGATCGATCCACATGCGCCGCAGCGTGTCGCATCGCCAAGTAAATGGAGCTATTGGAATGCAGCCCCACATGGTCATAGGCCAGCGTGTCAGCAAAGCCGATATCAGCTTCTTGCGCTAAAGCGTGCTTGGCAGGAACCACCAGAACCAACTGATCTTGGCGGTAGGTGTGCCGTTGCAAGTCGCCAATGCCTTCCGCCGTATTGCAAATGCCTAGGTCAGCGGCTCCTTCTTGCACTGCTCGTATCACCTCTGTGCTCAAGTGCTCTTCAAGATCAATTTTCACCTCGGCATGTTGGCGAATGAAGTCGCCCAAGTCTTCTGGCAAAAACTGCACAGTGGCCGAGATGCTCGCGTGCACGCGAATGTGGCCGCGTACGCCGTCTGCGTAGTCACTCAGTTCACCCTGCATGCGCTCTAAATTGAACAGAACGGCACGGGCATGGTGTAAAAGGCTTTGGCCGGCAGGCGTCAGGTCTACACCGCGCGAATGGCGGTATAGCAAGGCTGTGTCCAAGGTGGACTCAAGGTCGCTGAGTCGTTTGCTGAGTGCGGAAGGCGCAATGAATTCGCGCTCCGCCGCTTTGCCGATGCTGCCGAGCTCGCACACCGCGACAAACAGCTGTAGCGAGGTGAGGTCTATACGACGAGCGAAGGCGCGATCGGGAGCTTTCATGGGAATTAGTCATCGCTTTCGACGATGTGACCGTATTTTCACCTATGGAAGTGGGATTTGGCATCGCATTTGAAGAAGGCTTAGATTCCGCAACACGCAGGCACTCGCTTCGGATCCATTTTCTTCTTCAACCAATGCAAAGCCCCACAGAGCCAGAGACTCTGTGGGGCTTTGCAAGGGGTTGGTTGAACGGCTTAGCGCTGACCGATTGGCACAACGTCGCGCTTGACCGCGCCGGTGAACAGCTGGCGTGGGCGACCAATTTTGTACTCGGGGTCGCCGATCATTTCGTTCAGCTGGGCAATCCAGCCTACGGTGCGTGCCAAAGCGAAGATAGCGGTGAAAAGGCTCACTGGGATACCGATGGCGCGTTGGACGATGCCTGAGTAGAAGTCTACATTGGGGTAGAGCTTGCGTTGTACAAAGTAGTCGTCTTCCAGCGCAATCTTTTCCAAAGCCATGGCCAGCTTGAACAGTGGATCGTTCTCCAGGCCCAAGGCAGCCAAAACTTCCTTGCATGTCTCTTGCATCAGCTTGGCGCGTGGGTCGTAGTTCTTGTACACACGGTGACCAAAGCCCATTAGCTTGACGCTGGAGTTTTTGTCTTTGACTTGGTTCATAAACTCGCCAACCTTGCTGATGCCACCCATGCGTTGGATGTCTTCCAGCATGTTCAGGCACGCCTCATTGGCGCCACCGTGGGCAGGGCCCCACAAGCAGGCTACGCCTGCGGCAATGGCAGCGAACGGGTTGGTGCCAGACGAGCCGCACAGGCGTACGGTGGAGGTGGATGCATTTTGTTCATGGTCCGCATGCAACACAAAGATGCGGTCCAAGGCGCGCTCAATCACGGGGTTCACCACATACTCTTCGCAAGGGGTTGCGAACATCATGTGCATGAAGTTGCCAGCGTAGCTGAGGTTGTTCTTAGGGTACATATAGGGCTGGCCCATGCTGTACTTGTAAGCCATGGCAACCAGTGTCGGCATCTTCGCGATCAAACGGATGGCGGAGATTTCACGGTGTTCTGGATTGTTGATGTCGGTGCTGTCGTGGTAGAACGCAGACAAGGCACCCACCAAGCCTGTCATGATGGCCATAGGGTGGGCATCACGGCGGAAGCCGCGCAAGAAGAATTGCATCTGCTCGTTGACCATGGTGTGCTGTGTCACACGCTTGGTGAAGTCAGCCTTGCCAGCGGCATCGGGCAGGTTTCCGTACAGCAACAAGTGGCAGGTTTCCATGAAGTCACAGTTAGTAGCCAACTGCTCGATGGGGTAGCCCCGGTACAGCAACTCGCCTTTGTCGCCGTCGATGTAGGTGATGGCCGATTGGCATGACGCTGTAGACAAGAAACCCGGGTCATATGTGAACATGCCGGTTTGTGCGTACAACTTGCGAATGTCGACCACATCAGGGCCCACATTGCCGTGGTAAACCGGCAGGTCTACGCTGGGAGTGCCGTTGCTAAACGACAGAGTTGCTTTGTTGTCTGCGAGTTTCATTTTCTGGCCTTTCAGAGAGGTGCTCTCAACATATTTAAAACTTCTTGAACGTCTTCGCGGTCTAGCTCTGTGTCCACCTGCGCAAGCGACTTACGTGCCAAATGCACGTCCAACAAATCGTTGTCACTCAAGTCCATCAATGCGCCCAATGCATGGGCTTGGCCTTGTGTCAACGAATCACTGAAACGATTGAAGAAGCGTTCGATAAAAATATCGTTTTCGAGCAAACCCCGGCGGCAGCGCCATTTGAGTTTGCTTAATGCACGTTCATCAATCAGTTCGTTATTCACAGCGTGGTCACTTATCAAGGCTTAGACCGTACGCAAAACCATCATTTCTTTGATTTTTCCGATGGCTTTGGTGGGGTTCAAACCTTTGGGGCACACGTCCACACAGTTCATGATGGTGTGGCAGCGGAACAAGCGGTAGGGGTCTTCCAGGTTGTCCAAGCGCTCGGCGGTTGCTTCGTCGCGGCTATCTGCGATGAAACGGTAGGCCTGTAGCAAGCCAGCGGGGCCCACGAACTTGTCGGGGTTCCACCAGAAGCTGGGGCAGCTGGTGGAGCAGCTAGCGCACAAGATGCATTCGTACAGGCCGTTCAACTCTTCGCGCTCTTCAGGGCTTTGCAGACGTTCCTTTTCTGGGGGGACGTTGTCGTTGATCAGGTAGGGCTTGATCGAGTTGTACTGCTTGAAGAACTGGGTCATGTCCACGATCAAGTCGCGAATGACGGGCAGGCCTGGCAATGGTTTCAACACGATCGTGCCCGGCAAGGTGCGCATATTGGTCAAGCATGCCAAGCCGTTCTTGCCATTGATGTTCATGGCGTCAGAGCCACACACACCTTCGCGGCATGAGCGACGGAACGAGATGGTTGGATCTACGGCCTTGAGTTTCATCAAAGCATCCAACAACATGCGCTCGCTGCCATCGAGTTCTACCTCGATGTTTTGCATGTAAGGCTTGGCGTCTTTATCAGGGTCGTAGCGGTAAATGGAGAAAGTGCGTTTTGTCATGGGCTGATCTCGCTGAATTCTGATTAAAAGCTACGGGTCTTGAGCGGTACGCTCTCAACAGTCAGAGGCTTCATTTGCACTGGCTTGTAGCTCAGGCTGTTGCTAGCGCTATGCCACAAGGTGTGCTTGTGCCATTCTTTGTCGTTGCGACCGTTCGGGAACTCGGCGCTATCACCGTAGTCATCCACGCTGTGGGCGCCACGGCTCTCGTGACGTGCCGCAGCCGAGACGATGGTGGCTTGGGCCGCTTCGATCAGGTTCTCGACTTCCAGCGCTTCAATACGTGCGGTATTGAAGACCTTGGACTTGTCTTTCAAACCGATGTTTTTCACGCGCTCACGCAATGCCGCAATCTTGGTAACGCCTTCGTCCATGGCAGCTTGGGTGCGGAACACACCGGCGTGCTGTTGCATGGCCGTACGGATGTCGTTGGCAACGTCTTGCGCATACTCGCCGCCGGTGGCGTTGTCCAAACGTGCGAGGCGAGCCAAGGTGGCATCCGCAGCGTTGGCTGGCAACTCTTTGTGCGTTTTATTGGTTTTGTTGAATTCAACAATGTGATTGCCGGCCGCGCGGCCAAACACCAGCAAGTCCAACAATGAGTTGGTGCCCAAGCGGTTAGCCCCGTGTACGCTCACGCAGGAGCACTCGCCAACTGCGTACAAGCCGTTGACCACTTCGCTCTTGTTGTCCGCGTTTTGTGTAACCACTTGGCCGTGGATGTTGGTGGGGATGCCGCCCATTTGGTAGTGAATAGTGGGCACCACTGGGATGGGCTCCTTGGTGATATCCACATTCGCGAAGTTATGGCCAATTTCGAACACCGAAGGCAGGCGTTTCATGATGGTGTCAGCGCCCAGATGCGTCATGTCTAAGTTGATGTAGTCCTTGTTGGGACCACAGCCTCGACCTTCTTTGATTTCTTGGTCCATGCAGCGTGACACAAAGTCGCGTGGGGCCAAATCTTTCAAGGTAGGCGCGTAGCGCTCCATGAAGCGTTCGCCATTGCAGTTACGCAAAATGGCGCCTTCGCCACGGCAACCTTCTGTGAGCAACACGCCAGCACCGGCAACCCCTGTGGGGTGGAATTGCCAGAACTCCATGTCTTCCAGCGGAATGCCTGCGCGGGCAGCCATGCCCAGGCCGTCACCCGTGTTGATGAAGGCGTTGGTAGATGCCGCAAAAATGCGCCCAGCACCACCTGTTGCCAGCAATGTGGTTTTCGCTTCCAAGATGTGGACATCGCCGGTTTCCATTTCCAGCGCAGTGACGCCCACCACGTCTCCAGCCGCATCGCGGATGAGGTCGAGGGCCAACCATTCCACAAAGAAGCTGGTCTTGGCTGCCACGTTTTGTTGGTACAGCGTATGCAACATCGCGTGACCGGTGCGGTCAGCAGCGGCACAAGCGCGTTCCACAGCCTTTTCGCCGTAGTTGGCGGTGTGGCCGCCAAAAGGGCGTTGGTAAATGGTGCCATCAGGGTTGCGGTCAAAGGGCATACCCATGTGCTCTAGGTCGTACACCACCTTAGGGGCTTCACGGCACATGAATTCGATGGCGTCTTGGTCACCCAACCAGTCAGATCCTTTTACGGTGTCGTAAAAGTGGTAGTGCCAGTTGTCCTCGTTCATATTGCCCAACGAGGCGCCGATACCGCCTTGAGCCGCCACGGTGTGGGAGCGAGTTGGGAATACTTTGGTTAGCACAGCGACGTTAAGCCCGGCACGCGCGAGTTGCAAAGAAGCGCGCATACCAGAGCCGCCAGCGCCTACGATGACGACGTCAAATTTGCGTTTGGATACGGAAGTAGTCATGAATTAATGCCTGCAGTAAAAGCGACTCAAACGCGCCACAAAACTTGGATCGCCCAGCCAGCACAGCCAAGCAACCAGAAAATAGAAAACACTTGCAATGCCAAGCGCAAGCCCACTGGTTTGATGTAGTCCATCCAGATGTCACGCACACCCACCCAAGCGTGGTAGGCCAAAGCCACAATGACGCCGAATGTGATGACCTTCATCCATTGCGAAGAGAAGATCCCCGCCCACTTGTCGTAACCGATGGGGCCTTTTGAGAAGATGACTTGCGCCAGCAATAACGCGGTGAACAAAGCCATGATGCAAGCGGTCACGCGTTGTGCCAACCAGTCGCGCAGGCCGTAATGCGCGCCTACAACGATGCGCTTAGATCCGTAATTAACTGCCATTTTGAATTCCTTGGTAGATGCTTAATAGGCGCCGAACAACTTAAGCGCCAAGGCCAACGTCAACACGCTGCCCAGCACCAACGTGGTCACTGCAGAGGACTTGCCAAATTCCTTACTCACTGAGTGAGTCGCGTCCATGTACAAGTGGCGCACACCCGCGATGAAGTGGTGCAAGTAGGCCCAGATCAGAGCCAGTGCCACCAACTTGATGAACCAGCCGGGCACAAAGCCGAGGCCCACGCTAAACGCAGCGCTGAATTTGGCGAACGAAATTTCAGAGGAGATGGAAGTGTCAAACATCCACACAATGAATGGCAACAGGATGAACATGATGGCGCCACTCACCCGGTGCAAGATGGAGACCCAGCCAGCAGCAGGTAGACGGTAGGTGGGGAGATCCGAAAGCGCGTTGATGTTGCGGAATTCGGGCCGTTTGGCTTTGGTGGGGGAGCTAAGCTCAGTCATGAATTGGCTTTCTTGAAGGTAACCGTTTTGTAACAATGCATGTCGCAGGCCAAAATTCTATTGCACCGCACCAATCTGACGTTGGCCTTGCGGACAATCTGTTCAATTTAATTCGTTGCGGTAGTAATGCGTATCCGTCAAATACAGGCCCCGGCGCAACTCCATGGGCACATCGTTATAAGTGTAGGCGATGCGTTCCACGCTTAAGAGCGGCGTGGTTATTGCTGTTTGTAGTAGGCCTGACTGGACCTCATCAGGCAAGATGGCGCGAATTTTTTCTTCGGCACGGACCATGCGGACACCAAACTCGGTCTCAAACAGCCCATACATCGGGCCATCGTAGTCGTCAAGACGCTCTGCGGTGAGCCCCTTAAACGGCGTGCCCGGCAGCCATAGCTCTTCCAAAATTGTCGGTTTTCCAGCGAATGAGAGTACGCGGCGTACTTGCAATACCGCGTCGCCCGCTCGTAGGCCTAGTGCGCGTGCTACATCGGCCGTGGCACGTGAGCGCTTGCAATCAATAATTTTTCGTCCTGCCGGACCTTCGCTATTGGGGTCGCCATTGTCGGGGTGCAGCTTCAAAAAGCGATAGCGCACCGTTTGCTCAGCATGGGTCGCAACAAAAGTGCCTTTGCCTTGGCGGCGAATCAACAAATTTTCAGTCGCCAGTTCATCAATGGCTTTGCGGACCGTGCCTTGGCTGACCTTGTAGCGCGTGGCCAGTTCCATTTCGCTCGGTATGGCGGCGCTGGGCTTCCATTCGCCGGCTTGCAGGCTGTGCAATATCAGTGCCTTGATTTGCTGGTACAAGGGACTGAAGGCTGGTGTTTGCGGCGCCGCTGACGCAATGCCCACCGCAGCGGCGGATGCGCTGTCGCTTTGGGGGGAGATTGTGTTGCTCATGAGGCGAATTCTGTAAGCCGTAAGTCAGTGTTAAATTTGGCGTGAATCATATCTTATATAAGACATAAGACAAATTGACCGGCGACTTAAATCGGCGTTAAACTGTGCGGCATTCTGCCGGGGTTTGGCATTTATGGAAATGCGGTCCGGACAGTGGTCATTTTTACAACCTTCCTGGAGTTTTCACCATGAGCAAGAAGCCCGTTCGCGTTGCCGTCACTGGCGCAGCAGGTCAAATCGGTTACGCCATTTTGTTTCGCATCGCCTCTGGCGAGATGTTGGGCAAAGACCAACCCGTGGTGTTGAGCCTGTTGGAAGTTCCTGTTGAAAAAGCCCAGCAAGCGCTGCAAGGCGTGATCATGGAGTTGCAAGACTGCGCATTCCCATTGTTGGTGGGCATCGAAGCGCACAGCGACCCCTTGGCTGCCTTCAAGGACGTGGACTACGCCTTGTTGATCGGTTCGCGTCCACGTGGCCCAGGCATGGAACGTGCCGAGTTGTTGGCCGTGAATGCAGAAATCTTCACTGCACAAGGTAAAGCGCTGAATGCAGTGGCTAGCCGCAACGTGAAGGTCTTGGTGGTCGGCAACCCTGCCAACACCAACGCTTACATTGCCATGAAGAGCGCGCCTGACCTGCCACGCAAGAACTTCACCGCCATGCTGCGTCTGGACCACAACCGCGCCCTGAGCCAAATCGCTGCCAAGACCGGCAAGGCTGTGGCCGATATCGAAAAAATGGCGGTGTGGGGCAACCACTCACCCACGATGTACGCCGACTACCGTTTCGCTACTGTGAATGGACAAAGCGTGAAGGACATGATCAACGACCACGAGTGGAATGCCAACACCTTCTTGCCTACTGTTGGCAAGCGCGGTGCAGCCATCATCGCGGCACGTGGCGTGTCGTCCGCGGCTTCTGCTGCCAATGCAGCCATCGACCACATGCGTGACTGGGCCTTGGGCACCAATGGCAAGTGGGTCACCATGGGTATCCCTTCGGATGGCCAATACGGCATTCCTAAAGACACCATGTTTGGCTACGCAGTGACCTGTGAAGGCGGCGAATACAAAGTGGTGGAAGGCCTAGACGTCGATGCGTTCTCCCAAGAACGCATCAACGTGACCTTGAAAGAGTTGCAAGACGAACAAGCTGGCGTTGCCCACTTGCTCTAAGCGATTTGGCTGAGCGAGTTACGTTCATGAGCCATCCGCGCGAAGTGCTGCTGGGTGCCCAAAGTGGGGCAGGCTTGTTGCCTGTTTGTGATCACTACAGCGGCGTGGAAGCGCGGATGCGCAAGAGCCTGCAACTTCAGCGTGAGATGGCGCAGGAGTTTGGTACTTGTGTTTTTGACGTAACGTTGGATTGCGAAGACGGTGCACCCGTTGGGGGTGAGGTGGATCAGGCAAATATGGTGGTTGCGCTCGCCAATAGTGCGCAGTCTGCTATCAATTTGGGAGCGAATGAGGTGGTTCCGCGCGTAGGGGTTCGCCTACATGCGGTGGATCACCCTGCTTTTTTGTCGGATGTGGAAACCATTGTGGGGGGCGCTGCGCAAGCACTGAGCTACGTCATGCTGCCCAAAGTGGAGTCTGTGGTCGATGTGGATAGGGCCTTGCGCGCCATCGACGCTGCCACACCAATTCAAGCCCAGGTGCTGCCCATCCATGTATTGGTGGAGTCCCCAGGCGCAGTACATCGCGTCTATGAAATTGCGGCACATCCCCGGGTGCAGTCGGTGAGCTTTGGCTTGATGGACTTTGTTTCTTCCCATGCGGGGGCCATACCCGCCAGTGCGATGGGTGTACGTGGCGCAACGGATAGCCATGGCTTGGACCAGTTTCACCATCCTTTGGTGGTGCGTGCCAAGACCGAGATTGCCAGTGCCTGCCATGCAAGCGGCAAGGTGCCTTCGCATTGCGTGGTGACAGAGTTCAGCGATTCGGCTGCCATGGAGCGTGCTGCGCGCTACGCGGCATCGGCCCTGGGCTACACCCGCATGTGGAGCATCCATCCTAGCCAGATTCGGCCCATCCTCAAGGCTTTCTCTCCCAGTGCGCAGGCCGTGGACCAAGCGACCGAGATTATTGTGAAAGCCCATGCCGCACAGTGGGCCCCCATTTCTGTCGCTGGCGCATTGCATGACCGTGCGAGCTTTCGCTATTACTGGCAGGTACTGGAGCGCGCCCACCAAACGGGAATTGCCATGCCGGCTGAACTTAGTTCATTTTTTAGTGCCTAGTGCACGGATAGGAACAGCATGCGTCACGCATTTATGGTTTTCTTCATGTCCATGGGTTTGGGGTTTGCAGGTGCCCAGGCCCAGAGCACCAATGCCTCGTCCAGCGCCAAACCAGCGCCTGTTAAGCGCTTGCCTGCAAAGGCCAAAGCAGCGCCCGTGCCAGCGATCGCTGCCTTTGAGGCTATTTCAGAGGAACAAATGCTGCTCGCAGACCGAGTACATGTCGGCGAGTTACCCTGCGAGTTGGACGCGCGCGTCCATGTATCCCGCGATACCCAGATGCCTGGTCGTTTTTTCGTCCAACTTGGGCGAGAGCGACGTTCCATGATCCCTGTGGCTACCAGCACGGGGGCAGTGCGCCTAGAGGATGTGGCCTCAGGCTGGGTGTGGTTGCAATTGGCCAACAAATCTATGCTCATGAACCAGAAGCAAGGCAAACGCTTGGCTGATGCTTGCATGAGCCCGGAGGCCACCGCAGTCGCCAAAGCCATGGAAAGTGCCGGCGGCCCCGGCTTGCTGGACGCCCCAATCGGTACGGTTGCGACCCTTCCTGTGCTTGTCCCGCCAGCGGGTCAGGGTGTTGCTACTGCTACTAAATAGATAGCGGCTTGCGCATATAAGATGGGCGCAAGCAGCCAAATTACCAATTTTTAAGGAGTGAACAAGATGTTGAAAGCTTACCGAGACCACGTAGCCGAACGCGCTGCCTTGGGTATTCCCCCTTTGCCTTTGACCGCCAAACAAACGGGTGAGTTGATTGAGTTGCTGAAGTCGCCCCCCGCCGACGAAGAGGCAACGCTCGTCGAACTGATTACCCACCGCGTGCCCGCAGGTGTGGACGATGCTGCCAAGGTCAAAGCCAGCTACTTGGCTGCTGTGGCCCACGGCACTGAAAAGTGCGCCCTGATCTCCCGGGCCCGCGCCACTGAGTTGCTGGGCACCATGCTGGGCGGCTACAACATCAGCCCCATGGTGGATCTGCTGGATGACGCTGCCGTGGCCGCCGAAGCTGCAGAGGGCCTGAAGAAAACCTTGCTGATGTTCGACCAGTTCCATGACGTGAAGGAAAAGGCCGACAAGGGCAACACTTTCGCTAAAGCCGTGCTGCAGAGCTGGGCCGATGCCGAGTGGTTTACCAGCCGCCCTGAAGTGCCCAAGTCCATTACGGTCAGCATTTTCAAGGTCGCTGGAGAAATCAATACCGACGACCTATCTCCTGCACCCGACGCTTGGAGCCGCCCTGACATTCCTTTGCATGCGTTGGCAATGCACAAGAATGCCCGCCCCGGTATTACCCCTGAAGAAGATGGCAAGCGTGGCCCGGTCAAGTTCCTGGAAGAACTGCGCGCAAAGGGCAATCTCGTGGCCTACGTGGGCGATGTGGTGGGTACGGGTTCGTCGCGCAAGTCAGCGACCAACTCCGTGTTGTGGTTTACCGGCGAGGACATTCCATTTGTCCCTAACAAGCGGTTCGGTGGGGTCTGTCTGGGCGGCAAAATTGCCCCGATTTTTTACAACACTATGGAAGACTCCGGCGCGTTGCCGATTGAGTTGGACGTGAGTCAAATGGCCATGGGCGATGTGGTGGAACTGCGCCCCTATGACGGTAAGGCTTTCAAGGACGGCAAAGAGATTGCATCTTTCGAAGTCAAGAGCGATGTGCTGTTTGACGAAGTGCGCGCTGGTGGCCGTATTCCCTTGATCATCGGCCGTGGCCTGACTGCCAAAGCCCGTGAAGCTTTGGGCCTGGCACCTTCCACGCTGTTCCGCCTGCCCCAGAACCCCGCTGACACCAAGAAGGGTTTTAGCCTGGCCCAGAAGATGGTTGGTCGTGCATGTGGTTTGCCCGAAGGCCAAGGCGTGCGCCCCGGTACCTACTGCGAACCCAAGATGACTTCGGTTGGCTCGCAAGACACCACCGGCCCGATGACCCGCGACGAGCTGAAAGACTTGGCTTGCCTGGGCTTCTCTGCTGACTTGGTGATGCAGTCCTTCTGCCACACTGCGGCTTACCCCAAGCCAGTGGACGTGAAGATGCACCACGAGCTGCCTGACTTCATCAGCACCCGCGGCGGTATCAGCTTGCGCCCCGGTGACGGCGTGATCCATTCCTGGCTCAACCGCCTGTTGCTGCCAGACACCGTGGGCACCGGTGGCGACAGCCACACCCGCTTCCCTATCGGGATCAGCTTCCCTGCAGGTTCCGGTTTGGTTGCGTTTGCTGCCGCAACGGGCGTGATGCCTTTGGACATGCCTGAGTCGGTGCTGGTGCGCTTCAAGGGCAAGATGCAGCCTGGCGTGACCCTGCGTGACTTGGTGAATGCCATTCCGCTGTACGCGATCAAGGCCGGCCTGCTGACCGTCGAGAAGAAGGGCAAGAAGAACATCTTCTCTGGCCGCATCTTGGAGATCGAAGGCTTGCCAGACCTGAAGGTCGAGCAGGCGTTTGAGTTGTCCGACGCGTCTGCTGAGCGCTCTGCCGCAGGTTGCACCGTGCACCTGAACAAAGAGCCGATCCAAGAGTACGTCAACAGCAACATCACCATGATGAAGTGGATGATTGCCAATGGTTACTCCGATGCCCGCACCTTGGCCCGCCGTATCGCAGCCCAGGAAGCCTGGCTCAAGAACCCCGAGCTGCTTAAGGGCGACGCAGATGCGGAGTACGCAGCCGTCATCGAGATCGACTTGGCCGACATCCACGAACCTATCGTGGCATGCCCCAACGATCCGGACGATGTGAAGACATTGGCCGAAGTGGCCGGTGCCAAGATCGACGAAGTGTTCATCGGATCGTGCATGACCAACATTGGCCACTTCCGTGCAGCGTCCAAGCTGATGGAAGGCAAGCGCGACATCCCAGTCAAGCTGTGGATCGCACCACCTACCAAGATGGACGCCAAGCAACTGAGCGACGAAGGCCACTACGGTGTGCTGGGTGGTGCCGGTGCCCGCATGGAAATGCCAGGCTGCAGCTTGTGCATGGGTAACCAGGCGCAGGTGAAAGAGGGCGCAACTGTGTTCTCTACCTCGACCCGCAACTTCCCGAACCGCTTGGGCAAGAACAGCAATGTGTACCTCGGCTCTGCCGAACTGGCAGCCATTGCCTCCAAGCTGGGCCGCATTCCTACCAAGGAAGAGTACCTAGCGGACATGGGCGTGCTGACTGCCGCCAGCGACAAGGTGTATCAGTACCTGAACTTTGACAAGATCAGTGACTACACCGAGTCTGCTGCCACGGTGAAGACAACGGCCTAAGCGCCTGAGTTAGCCCTACGGGCAAAAGCCCCATGGCGTGAGCTATGGGGCTTTTTTTATGCGAAATCTGCGTCAAGCGCCCGTGGAATGTGCGCGAACAGCTATGAATTCAGGAGTAACTTGGCTTCCCGCTGGCACTGCCCCATGCCCGCCGCTGGACGCTCAAGGCAGCACCGGAGTGCGACATGGATCAGCGCATCAGCGGGTGATTGCGGCAAACAGCGATTGCGCCATAGTGATGGCTCAAGCTGCTCAAGCTGCTCAAGACAGCAAGATGGGGAACCAAAAACCTGTGACCTACTTGCAATCCTGCGGTCACCAAGTGGTTGAATTACCCAGTCGATGTTCCGTCGCTCGAAAGGCGTGGTTAAGGCCCTACCTTCAAACGGTGGGGTTTCTGTTTATGCTGTCTGGCTGTGCTCGCTCGGGGACAAGCGAACGATGCACCCCTTAAAGCCCCCCTGTTCTTGGCGGCAGGGCGGGGCTACACTTCTAGAAGATGAATGCGCCTTACCAATCCCAACTGTCTCTGCCACTCACCCCAGCCTTGGTCAAAGCCCTGGCCGCGATGACTGGGGCCATTGGTGATGCCAACTGGTTCGACACCGTGTTGAGTTTGCTCGGTAACGCCTGCGCGCTGGATTCCGGCGGAGTCATGGTGTTTCACCGCCATCAACGGCCGCGACGCATCGTGCACCGCTTTAACCCGCTGGAGCGCAAGCTGCCGGAAGATGCTTTCTTGTCCGGCCCCTATGCGCTCGACCCCAACTACCAGTTGTTTTTACAGGGCTGCCCCAGTGGGGTGTATTGGTTACGCGATGTTGCGCCGGACGACTTTTATGACAGCGAGTACTACCGGGTGTTTTACTCGCAAATCGGCCTGTCCGATTCGATCGACCTGCTGTGGCGCATCAATGCTGACACCGCACTCAACATATTTATCGAACGCAGCATCAAACAACCTCAGTTTCAACATGCCGATTTCATCGCCGTCACGGCCATAGCTCCGCTGATTTTTGCTGCTGCGGAAAAGCACCATGCGCTCACCGCTGCCTCTTCATTGGTGGACACTGAACAACTGACGCACCGCAAAGTGCAAAGCACGATCGCCAACTTTGCCAGCTCGCTGCTGACCAAGCGTGAACGCGAGGTGCTGTTTTACATGATCAGCGGTTACTCTTCGGCACTGACGGCTGAGCGGCTTCGCACCAGCGAAGGCACCATCAAAATTCACCGCAAGAACATCCACCGCAAGCTTGATATTGGATCGCAGGCCGAGCTCTTCTCGTTGTTTATCAATTGCATACCGTTTGCCTCGCCCGACGGCACCAACGACCCGCTACGGATTTACCAAAAAGCACCGGCCTCCAGCAGACCTAAAGGGCTGCTGGAGGCCGCGCTTCCTGTTTTGCTTGCCTGACTACTTGCCGTAGACGTCGAAATCAAAGTACTTATCGGCAATTTTCTTATAGGTGCCGTTGGCGCGCACCGTTTTCAAAGCCGCATTGAATTCGGACATGAGCTTGGTGTCGCTCTGGCGCATGGCCGCACCCGCGCCGTACCCCAAGATAGTCTGATCCTTCAATTCATAAGGTGCAAATTCAAAAGGTTTGCCCTCAGGCTTAGCCAGAAACCCCATTTTCATTTCCACCAAATTGCCGATCAAGGCATCCACACGGCCAGCGCTCAGGTCGAGATACGAATCTTGCGTAGATTCATAGCGCATGATCATGGCACCGGCTTTGGCGTAGTATTTTTCAGCGAAGTTGGCCTCGGTGGTCGCCTTCTGAACACCGATTTTCTTACCCTTGAGCGAGGCTGGCGAGCCGTCCTGACCGCTGCCGCGCTTAACGATGATGCGGTAAGGAATATCAGTCATTTTGTTGCTGAAGCTGACCGTCTTGCGGCGTTCGTCGGTGATCGTCATCCCAGAGATGATCACGTCAAATTTCTTAGCCAACAGTGAAGGGATGATGCCGTCCCAGGGAGACTCCACAAACACGCAGCTTCGCTTCATCTCGGCACAAATGGCATTGGCCAGATCGACCTCGAATCCGATCACCTTGCCATCGGGCGACTTGTATTCAAATGGCTCGTAGGTTGCATCGGTGCCGATGCGCAATTCCTTAAGTTCGGTGGCTTGAACCGATACCACGCAGGCCAGGCCGACGATGGTGAGCAGGTGCTTCAATTGCATGTTTTTTCCTCAAAGTGATTCGGATGAAGGGGCCATGCACAGCGCATGTCCGCGCAAGAATACGGCCGATGGCACCCTCCAAAACGACATCTATCCCCAAAGGGATATGCCCTATTGACCGCGCACGATTCCATGCCGAAGCAGACTATCCCGTCAGGAGTAGGCGCCGTCTTGGGGGACGGATTCGCGCTTACGCTTGGCACTCCTGAACTGAACACTATGGAAGAAACTGCGATGCACCAACTGCGCAAACCCTATCTGCTATTTCTGGGCGATGTGACGATCAAGTCTGACGCCAAGACCGCTTTCGGGCTGCGCGATTGGTGTCCCGATGACGTGATGGGCGAGTGGAGTCTTCCCGCCTGTAGCGTAAGCCTTGGGCTGCCCCGCCTCGCGCCCGCAGCGGCGGCGCAGCAGGGCGCTGGTTCGATCGTGGTCGGTGTAGCGGCCGTCGGCGGTGCTTTGCCGCAGCACTGGCTGGCAGAGCTGGAAGCGGCGCTAGACGCCGGTATGGACGTGGTCAGTGGCCAGCACACCCGACTGACAACATTCCCCACCTTGGTAGCTGCGGCCGCGCGCAGTGGTGCTCGGCTGATTGATGTGCGCCACTCCGACCAGACCTTTCCGGCCGGTACCGGTCGCAGGCGCAGCGGCAAACGCGTGCTTACGGTAGGCACTGATTGCGCACTTGGCAAAAAGTACACTGCGTTGGCACTGACCAAAGCATTGCAGGCACAAGGTTGCGCGGCCACCTTCCGTGCAACCGGACAGACCGGAGTAATGATTGCTGGCGAGGGTGTGGCGATCGATGCTGTCATTTCCGACTTTGTGGCCGGTGCAGCAGAACAGCTGTCTCCCGACAATGCCGACGGTCACTGGGACGTGATTGAAGGACAGGGCGCGCTGTTTCACCCTGCCTATGCAGGCGTCACGCTGGGGTTGTTACATGGCTCGCAACCCGATGCGCTGGTGCTGTGCCATGACCCGGCTCGCACCACCATCGAAGGTTATCCGCACCATCCAATACCGGATCTGCAGCTGGCGATAGACCGCTATGTGGAAGCTGCCCGATTGACCAACACCGCGGTGCGCTGCGTAGGTATCAGCATCAACTCCTGCGAGCTGACCGATGCCGCCTGGTCCGCATACCGGGACGAACTACAAGCCCGTCTGGGTCTTCCCGTGGTGGACCCGATGCGTGGCGGTGTGGCTGCCATCGCCTCAGCCCTGCTGGCACTGGGTACGCCATGATCCTGTGCACCACTACGACTGAGCGTTGGGCTATGCACGAGCCTTTCGAGATTTCGCGCGATATCATCACCGACCAGCCTGTGCTCATGGTGAAGCTGACCGATGCGCTAGGAGTCAGCGGATATGCAGAAACTGCCGGGGTGGACTACGCGGGCGAAACGACTGAGAGCATGGCAGCCCAGATTGCCGCTATTGCGCCGAAGTTGCACGACGGCCTAAGTTATGGCGAGCTGATGCAGCTGCTACCCGCAGGTGGTGCCCGCAATGGGGTGGACTGTGCCCTGTGGGATTTGCGGGCCAAGCAAACCGGTATCCCGGTGTGGAAGGCGGCCGGTCTGGCGTCGCTAAAGCCGGTAAGCACCGCCTTGACCCTTGGCCTCGGCGATGAGGCCACCACGCGGCGCAAGGCCCGTGATGCGCGCGGTTACCCGCTGCTCAAACTCAAGGTCGATGCGCAACGTCATCTGGATATTGTGCGACTGGTGCGTGAGGAGCATCCAACGGCGCGCCTGGTGGTAGATGCCAACCAATCCTGGACCTTGGACTTACTGAAAGCACTTTTGCCACAGCTCCATGCCGCGGGGGTGGAGCTGGTGGAGCAGCCCTTGCCGCAAGGCTTAGACAGTCAACTCGATGGCCTGCAATCGCCCATTCCGCTGGCGGCCGATGAATCCTGCACGGATCGTGCTTCCCTCCCTTCGCTGATGGGGCGCTATCAGTACATCAACATCAAGCTCGATAAATGCGGAGGCTTGAGCGAAGGGCTTGCACTGGCTGCCGAAGCGCGCCAACGCGGCATGGGTCTGATGGTGGGCAATATGTGCGGTAGTTCACTGGCCATGGCCCCTGCATTTTTGCTGGCCCAACAATGTACCTATGTGGACTTAGATGGCCCTTTGCTGCAGAAATCGGATCGGGCAGTGCCCATGCGTTATGAGAACGACGTCATTCAGGCACCGGACACTGCACTTTGGGGTTAGTCGCGTGGGGCCGCTGCTGAAACGTTTGCCCTCAGTTCAGCTAAATCGGGTCAACATGCTGTTGAGCGGCGCGGCATAAAAGAGTTTGGCAAGATGCGCGTCCATGACGGCCGTTTCCTACGTATCGCGGTCGGATTCCCAGGCCTTGACCGTGACCACAATGATGGGTACCCGGCAGGCCGCAGTCTCCATGGCACGGATTCTTTGTGCTGCTTCAAGGCCTCCTACGACCGGCATTTGCAGATACATCAAGATGAGGTCCCAGCGCTGCCGCGCAAAAAGCGTCGACGTCCAGCAGTTCGTTTTCCGCCAGGGTCACTTGATGCCCCGACTTCTCAAGCCATTTTCGCGTGAGCATCTGGTTTATGTGCATTTTCATGTGTGCATGGGCGGCGGGGTGTTTGAGGAAGTGCAAGGCGATGGCGAGGTGGATCCCGCCCCTGTAGAACCCGTGCAACCCAAGCGCCCGGCCCATTGCCTGTGGGCGGTGCCCATCGCACGCATCTAAGCGGTGTTGCCGCTGCTGTGCCCGAAGTGGAGCGCGCAGATGTGAACCATTGCCTTCATCACCCGCACCGATATCCGCCGCATCCTTAACCACATGGGGGTGGGGTCGCTGGCGCCCCACATTGACATCATCATTGAGCCGTGATGACGGATACCCATATGGTGTCCGGCGCGTTGGTCGGCGCCATTGCTTGGAACGTGATTACCTGGTACTACGGCATTCCCAGCAGCTCTTCGCATGCGCTGATCGCTGGCATCGCGGGTGCGGTGAGCGCGAAAGCGGGTGTAGTTGCCTCAATTGCCGCCGGCATTTTGAAACAGTGGTCTTCATCTTCGTGTCGCCTTTGCTAGGCTTTACGTTGGGTTCGCTGATGATGGTCGCAGTAGCTTGGGTATTCCGTCGCGCCCGGCCCTCGCGGATCGACAAGTAGTTTCGTCGCCTACAGTTGGCAGGTGCAGGTGCAGGTGCAGGTGCAGGTGCAGGTGCCTACAGCCTAAGCCACGGCGGGAACGATGCACAAAAAACAATCGGTATTATTTTGATGATGCGGATAGCCACGGGTTATGTGTCCGCCAGCGATGCCTCACCCCCCCCCACTTGGACCGTCGTGTCGTGTTACATCGCCATCGGAGCTGGCACCATGTTCGCCGGGTGGCGAATCGTGCGAACGATGGGACAGAAAATCACCACGCTCAAGCTGGTGGGCGGTTGCTGCGCGGAGTCTGTCGGTGCCAGAACCTTGTTTTTGGCGATAGCCCTGGGTATTCCGGTGTTGCCCACCCATACCATCACTGGCGCTATCGTAAGCCTTGGCTCTACCTAGCGGGCTAGCGCAGTGCGTTGGTGTTTTGCCGGCAATATCGTGTGGGCACGGGTCTAACTATTTTGGCCGCTGCTTTTGTTGCGGCAATTGCCTAATGGGTCAGTTTGCCGTTGTTTTAGGGGCGGCAGGCCCAGCGTCTTGTTGGGCGGCTTCGACTTGGTACTCGAAGTAACGCTGGAATGTGAATGCAAAGCTTGCCATCAAGACAGATGTACCCACAAACAGACAAGCCACAACGCCGATGATGGTGAACCAGTTTGTTTGACCACTCGGGGCATCTGCGGTGCTTTGGGGGTTGAACCGATGGTTCCACTTAGCCGTAGACATCAAGCCGAACACTATGCCATTCAGCGCACACCCTGCAATGGTGAACCCTAGGGGAGGGATAAGGAGCCAAATGAGGGGGTCATCTAAGCCAAATGCCTTAGAGCGCCAGATCCCATAGGCGCCCAACAGGGTTGGAATATAGAGCAGCCACCCTAAGCGGTCTTTGCCGCCATTGAGGTAAAAACGGTGGAGTCCCACTGGCCCTCCCAAAAAGGCAAGCCAAGTGGCGATGGTTTTGTTTTTCATGGATGAACTAGTTGGGCGATTGGCTGCTACCCAGCCCTAGCGAGCGTTCCATCAGTATCACATCTAGCCAGCGTTCGAACTTCCAGCCGCAGTTGCTTAGTGTTCCAACTGGTGTGAATCCGCATGCCTTGTGAACGCCCACAGATCCAACGTTCGCAGAGTCACCAATGACGGCAATCAACTTGCGCACACCAGCACGTTCCGCTTGGGTGATGAGCTCGGTGAGTAGTAGCTTGCCCAGCCCTCTGCCAGCGGCAGCAGGCGCAAGGTAGATGGAGTCTTCGGCTGAATACCGATACGCAGGACGCGGCTTGAACCAGTTGCAATAAGCGAATCCTAGAATTTCAGCGCCCTCTTCAATCACTAGGTAGGGCAGACTTTTGGCAAGAACATCGCTGCGGCGGGCCTGCATGTCTTCCTGTGACGGGGGGCTTGTTTCGAATGTGCCGGTTCCGTGCAGAACGTGGTGTCCATAAATGGCTGTGATGTGCGGCAGGTCAGAGTCGTTGGCGGGGCGAATAATTGGCATATTGGAGTAAAAGCGATATAAGTTATAATGTAAGGCTATTCAAAGTGTCACTGTCCGGGTGGTCAGTTGCGTGTCTCAACTTTGAATTACATGTCGAGAGCATTTCTCGTCACCCAAAGGATAAATCATGGTCGTCATTCGACTCGCTCGTGGTGGTGCTAAAGCCCGCCCGTTTTTCAATATTGTTGTTGCTGACAAGCGCACACGTCGCGATGGTCGTTTCATCGAGCGTATCGGGTTCTATAACCCCAGCGCCACGGCGAACGAAGAAGGTCTGCGCGTTATGCAAGACCGTTTGACATACTGGCAAGGTGTGGGCGCGCAAGCTTCCCCTACCGTTGAGCGCTTGATTAAACAAGCTGCTAAGAAGGCTGCTTAATGCAGTTTGGGAGGTGGCTGCAAAGCAGCCTCCCATTGAGGCTTACCCTATGCTGATCGGACTTGAGCCTGCTGAATTGCCCAATGATGCCATTGAGGTAGGTCGTGTTGCAGATGCATGGGGCATCAAAGGATGGTTTAAAGTACTTCCGTACAGCAACGATCCAGAAGCCCTTTTTTCATCCAAACGCTGGTTTCTGTTGCCAGCCGAAAAAGGCGCTAAAAATTTCACAGGAGTTGCACTGCTTACTGTGGCTGAGACCAAAGTGCATTCTGACTCAGTAGTGGCAAGTGCGCACAAGGTGCTAGATCGCAATGCGGCAGAGGCTTTGCGCGGCGCTCGCATTTTCATTTCTCGTGCCAATTTTCCCGCGGCTCAAAAAGATGAGTTTTATTGGGTTGATTTGTTGGGCTTAAACGTTGTCAATCGCGAAGGTGTGGCGCTCGGAGTCGTGAAAGATTTGCTGTCAACTGGCCCGCAAACCGTTCTAGTCATTGAGTTTGAGCTGGACGGTAAGGCGCAAGAGCGGATGATTCCGTTTGTATCTGTCTACGTGGATGACGTTGACTTGCCTGGCAAACGCATTTTGGTGGACTGGCAAGCTGATTTTTAAGTCCGTCGTAGCCCATGCGTTTCGACGTTATTACCCTGTTTCCTGAGTTGTTTGCACCGCTTTTGTCCAGCGGTATCACGCGTCGCGCCTATGAGTCTGGTGCGGTGGATGTTCGATTTGCAAATCCCAGAGACTTCGCCGTAGGAAATTACAAACGGGTGGATGACCGCCCATTCGGTGGCGGTCCCGGAATGGTCATGATGGCAGAGCCTCTGCATGCTTGCTTGAGCCAGGTCTTGTCTGAACGCGCGGTTGGAGCCCCGGTTGTGCTGTTTTCACCGATTGGTAAGCCGTTAACCCATGCCGTGGTTGAGCGCATGGGATCGGGTGAGGGTGCTGTCTTGTTATGCGGGCGCTACGAAGGTATCGATCAGCGCATTATTGATGCGCACGTCACAGAACAAATCAGCCTTGGTGATTTTGTGTTGTCCGGTGGAGAAATTGCAGCGATGGCTTTGTTGGACGCAGTCGCGCGTTTGCAGCCTGGTGTGTTGAATACAGAGGGCAGTCACCAGCAAGATAGTTTTAATCCAGCATTGGGTGGTTTGTTGGACTGCCCACACTACACGCGTCCTGATGTGTGGAACGGGCTTGCTGTGCCTGAAGTCTTGATGTCTGGGCACCATGGGCATATTGAGCGATGGAGGCGTGAACAGAGTTTGCGTATTACTGCAATGCGTAGGCCAGAGTTATTGGTTTCAGCAAGGCGAGCAGGCTTATTGAGCAATCGAGACGAGGAATTTTTACGCACTCTTGACTCAAGTCCATAGTGTTTGAAGGCCGCTGCCTTCTCTTAGGAACACAGTTGCCTAGGCTGTTGCAGCAAGGTTATAATATTCGACTTACCAGATCCTCTGGCCGGCTATTTCCCTCGTGGAAGTTTTGGCGTCAATTCCGACAGCTGCGCGTCCATGATCATTTAGGAAAATCATGAATCTGATTCAAATTCTTGAGCAAGAAGAAATTGCTCGCCTCGGAAAAACTATCCCTGACTTTGCCCCCGGTGACACCGTAGTGGTTAGTGTGAACGTGGTTGAAGGTACCCGCAAACGCGTTCAAGCTTACGAAGGTGTAGTGATTGCCAAGCGTAATCGCGGCCTGAACAGCGGTTTCATTGTTCGCAAGATCTCTAGTGGCGAAGGTGTCGAGCGTACCTTTCAAACCTACAGCCCACTCATCGCTGGTATTGAAGTAAAGCGTCGCGGTGATGTTCGCCGTGCCAAGCTGTACTACCTGCGTGACCGTAGCGGTAAGTCTGCACGTATTAAAGAAAAACTCCCAGCGAAGAAGACAAAATAAGTCGCTGAAGTTGGATCGTTTGATTCGTTCAGAAAGCCGTAACAGCGTAAGCTGTTACGGCTTTTTTCATTGCTGCGCAATGGTCTACCCGTGTTTCAAAATCTGGCGAGGTTGAGAGTGTCCCGTCCTCCCTTGTTTGATGCGCGATTGGTGCCTGTTACAGGTGTCGATGATCACTTGCCCAAGCTCCAGTCCTCCGCTCTCCATATCGAGGCAGTTCGGACTCATTTTTTGGATGCAAGTATGTGGACGCCAGAGATCCCGGGGGAGCCCGCTTTCACGAATAAGGCCCTCGTGCCTGCTGCTGTGTTGATTCCATTGGTCTTGCGCGCTGAGCTGATGGTGTTATTGACGCAGCGGCCGAACCACATGTCGAGTCATCCGGGGCAAATTGCCTTTCCTGGCGGCAAATCAGATCCTGTCGATGAAAGTCCCATCGACACCGCATTGCGAGAAACCGCCGAAGAGGTAGGGATTGAAAGTCGATACGTTGAAGTGCTGGGTACGCTACCCCAATACACCACGGGAAGCGGCTTTGCGGTGACTCCGGTGGTTGGGGTGCTGCGTGATGGATTCATCATTGCCCCAAATGCTTTGGAAGTGTCCGAAGTTTTTGAGGTCCCCTTTTCCTTTTTGATGAATCCCGCCAACCACAGGCGCCACGCCATGGAGTGGCTTGGAGTAAGTCGTGAGTGGTTCTCTATGCCGTACTGTGAAGAACAAACGGAACGCTTTATCTGGGGCGCGACCGCTGGCATGCTGAGGAACCTCTATAGTTTTTTGTCGGTTTGAGCCTGACCCGAATGCGGCGACGGGTGGACCGTTGATTGCTATGATTGAACCATGAGTTTCATCTCAATATTAATTGCCTTGCTTCTGGAGCAGGTAAGACCCTTGGCGCAACACAACTTAGTCCACACCGGAGTGCGTCATTGGGTCCGTTGGGTCCTGTCGAACTTCGATGCGGGCAAGAATCAGCATGCCTGGTTAGCGTGGACTATTGCGGTGCTTTTGCCGGGTTTTGTTGCCTTGGCCGTGCATTGGCTCTTGGTGATCTCTGTGGGTTGGGCCGCAGCGGCTGTGTGGAGCATTGCTATTCTCTATTCCACGTTAGGCTTTCGCCAGTTTAGTCACCACTTCACCAAGATAAGAGATGCCTTGGACTCGGGGGACGAGGAGAACGCAAGACGTTTGTTGGCGCAGTGGATGCGGATTGATGCGACAGCCTTGCCGCGTACGGAGATTATTCGCCACGTCATAGAGCACTCAGTCCTGCACGCCCATCGCTATGTATTTGGCGTGCTGGCGTGCTATACCTTGCTTGCCGCAGTCGGGTTTGGCCCTGCTGGAGCGGTGATTTACCGGATAGCAGAGTTTGTTAAGAGCTATGCAAATCGGCCTCTCGGGCCTTCCAGCCAACCTGTTAGTCCGGAGATGATCGCCAATGCTTCACTGGCTTGGAATGCCATTGACTGGCTTCCTGCGCGAGCTACTGCGTTGGGCTTTGCGTTTGTGGGCAGTTTCGAAGAGGCAGTGGATGGTTGGCGTCAGCACGAACAAGCGTACCCTGGCGACAATGACGGCGTTATATTGGCGGCCACGTCTGGGGCGGTCAACGTTAAGTTGGGCCCCCAAGAACGAGACGGACCAGCCAACCTAGCACAAGGCACACATTTGCGCGCGGTAGTGGGCTTGGTTTGGCGCACGGTTGTGATGTGGATGGTATTTCTCATCCTGATTTCACTTGCTAAGCTACTAAGCTAGCCAAGGGAAGCGGGCACTTTTGGCCTGTTTCACCTTGGGTTTAGTAGCGCTTCTGAGTTAACTCTGTGAATAGATCACTATAAATTTTGTAGCGTCTTGCACTGATTCCGCTTGTGCCATCGGCTTTTTTTAGCTCAGAAATGACGCCGCACCCGGGCTCGTGAAGGTGGGTGCAATTGTAGAACTTGCATTCGCTCGCATGTACCTTGATGTCTGGCATTAGACCGGCTAGATGCATGGCATCGATATGGTTCAGTCCAAACTCTTGAAAACCAGGAGAGTCGATAACTGCAGTCGTACGCGCCGTATCCGACCAATACAAGTTGGTGCTGGTGGTCGTATGCTTGCCTGTGTTGAGTGCGGTAGATATCTCATTGGTCAGCACCCGAGCTTCTGGTACTAAGCGGTTGATAAGGGTGCTCTTGCCTGCGCCGGATGGGCCAAGCACCAGTGTCGTACGCCCATTCAGTAACGGCATCAGTGTTGTAAGCTCGTTACTTCCTGACAGCTCGCTGTTAGTTCGTGGCTTCAAAGCAAGAGGGAGCATGGTGTAGCCCATGTCTCGGTAGGGGCCAAGGCGGTCCCACGCCAGATCAAACGGAGCCTTTAAATCGCTTTTGTTCAGGGCAATGATGACTTTGATTTGCTCGGCCTCGGCAGCAATCAAAGCGCGCGATAGCTGAGTTTCAGAAAACTCGGGCTCCGCGGCAATCAGAATGAGGATTTGGTCTAGGTTGGCCGCAAACGCTTTGGTGCGTATCTCGTCTTGACGGTAAAAGAGGTTGCGCCGGGGCTCAACTTTCTCTACGGTACCTTCGTCTTCGGTCGCTTGCCATAACACGCGGTCGCCTACGACTGTTTGGCTTTTCTTACCGCGTGGGTGGCAGATGAGCCGCTTGCCATCGTTGGTTTCCACCCATACGTGTCGTCCATGGCCTGCAACGACCAGACCGGGTTCTAGTTTTTGAGTGGTGATTGCCAAAATGTGACCTATCAGAGGAGAGCGGAGAATGCATCGATTCGCGCGGCACCGTCGAAGTCGAGTTGAGAAATGCCTTGCACTGAGGCGGTTCGCCACCGCACCACACAGCGTGCTTGTGTAAATACGATGTCAGGGAAATGAGCATGTTGCGCGGCCAATAGGGCAACCGATCCAACAAATGCGGCGGCTGCGCTATGGGTGTCAAAATTGAACTCTTTTTCAATCGCGAGCTCTGGCCCATCACCGAAAAGGCGCCAACCATTCAGGTGCACTAGCTTTGCTATTATTTGCGTAGCGGCTAGAGCAGATGCAGTCTTCAAGTTTTGCATTTTTTTCGAAGGCCTGCTAGGTGCGGGCAGGTACAGCCATTCGGCTTAAGCGCTCAGAGGCTGGTGGGTGGGAATAATAAAACTTCACATACACAGGGTCAGGGGTCAGCGTGGAGGCGTTGTCCTTGTACAGCTTGAGCAGCGCAGAGCGCAAGTCTGCTCCACTGGTTTGTGCAATAGCAAAAGCGTCTGCTTCAAACTCATGTTGACGCGAGAGTTGCGAGAACAACGGTCCCACAAAAGTGGCAACCAATGGCGCGGTCATCGCGAAAAGCAGCAGTGCCAGTGCATCGTTTGCAGAATCTAGGTTTGGTGTGACCCCTAAGCCGGTATAGAACCAGGCTTGTTGACTAATCCACCCCAAGGCGGCAAAGCCAAGCAGGCTAATGGCAAACATTGACACAATGCGCTTGACGATGTGTTTGTGCTTGAAGTGGCCTAGCTCATGCGCCAGCACCGCATCAACCTCTGCGGGTGACAGTTGTGCCAAAAGCGTGTCGTAAAACACGACACGCTTGGATGCTCCGAAACCTGTGAAGTATGCATTTGCGTGGGCGCTTCGGCGCGATCCGTCCATCACGTAAAAACCTTTAGCGCTAAAGCCGCATTTGGACATCAATGCGTTCACTCGCGACTGGAGCTCAGGATTCTCCAAGGGCTTAAACTGGTTGAACCAAGGCGCAATCCAGCTTGGGTACAGCACCAGCATGAGCAAGTTGAAACCCATCCATGTACACCATGTCCAAAGCCACCACCATGCGCCAGTCGCTGCCATCATCCAGAGTACCAACGCGGCAACCGGCAGGCCCAACACAACACTTAGCACGGACGACTTCAGTAGGTCTTGAAACCACAAAAAGCGCGTGGTTTTGTTAAAACCAAAACGCTGCTCAATCACAAACGTTTGGTACACAGAAAAAGGCAACTCCAAGAGGCCGTTGATCAGCATAAAGGCTCCCAGGAGTGCAAGTTGCTGCGTCATGCCTCCGCTGAAAACTACTGCCAGCCCTTGATTTAAAAGATCGAGACCGCCCAGTAAAGTCCAGCCTAGCAATAGGGCTGTACCCCATGCCAACTCGAGCACGCCAAACTGCGCCTTGGTAATCGTGTAGCGTGCCGCCTTTTGATGGGCTTCAAGCGATATTTGCGATTGAAACTCTGCCGGAACGGCGTCACGGTGCCCGGCAACATGGCGGACTTGTCGGCTGGTAAGCCACAGCTTGAGCAACAGACTTAAGGTCAACACCAAAGCGAACGCGAGTGTCATTGCCAAAGTGCCTGGAATGCTTGAAAAAAATACAGTCATAGGGGTTGAGTTTAGGTCATAGGTAACAATCGCACTATGGAAGCAAATATCACCTCTTTGGGCAAAGCCGCCCAGAATCTCATCTGGCTTGACTGTGAAATGACAGGCTTAGACCCTGAGACGGATCGCATTTTAGAGATCGCAGTCATTGTGACGGATCCACACCTAGTCATACGCATTGAAGGCCCCGTGTTCGTGCTCCACCAGTCTGAGGCCCAACTGGACACCATGGACGCATGGAACAAAGGTACCCATGGCAAAAGTGGCTTGATCGATAAAGTCAAAGCTTCAACGATGACTGAAGAACACGCTCAAGAACAGTTGATCGCATTTTTGGCGCAGTATGTGCCACCGAATACCTCACCGATGTGTGGAAATACGATCAGCCAAGACCGCAGGTTTTTAGTGAAGTACATGCCTAAACTGGAGGCTTTTTTTCACTACCGCAATATTGATGTCAGCACCCTCAAAGAGTTGGCTAAACGCTGGCGCCCTGAGGTTGCAGCTTCTTTTAAAAAGAAGCAACGGCACACTGCCTTGGCGGATGTGGAGGAGTCGATTGACGAATTGGCGCACTACCGCGAACACTTTCTAAAGCTAGACTAGGGCTTGGTTTTAAAAAGAATTAGGTAGAAACCCGAATTCGAGTTATACTCTTGGGCTGCGCTACAAGCTGTAGTGCATATTTGTACATCTCCCTTCATTCACTGGGTCCATCGTTGGTTTGCACTGCAAGCCGGCAACAAAGGGCCCCCTGCGCTGATAGAACTCAAGTTGAGTCAGAGCCGGTTCCGTTTGATGGTTGATGTTTTTTAACCATTAACGGAGCAATCGCACAACCTGCGGTGCTCGCGTATGAGAAAACTATGACTGACACTTTTGAAGTGGCCGGCGAATTCACGCCTGCTGAAAACTTTTCCTCTACAACGACTCAAGCAACCGTGACCGAAATGGTCGATGCGGTGGAAGTTGAAGAAGTACCTAACGGTTTCGTTGAGTTGGGCTTGGTGCCTGAACTGATTCGCGCCGTCAAAGATTTGGGCTACACCCAACCCACCACCGTGCAGCAAAAAGTCATTCCTATGGCTTTGCCTGCCAGTGCTGACAGCGCGCAAACCAACAAGTTCATTGACTTGATGGTCTCTAGCCAAACGGGTAGCGGCAAGACTGCAGCATTTTTGCTGCCCGTGTTGCACACCTTGTTGACGCAAATGGCAGAAGCTGAAGCCAAAGAGCGCAGCGACTATGAAGCAGCCGTGGCTGAAGCGGCTGCCAAGGGTGAACCTGCTCCTAAGCGTCCTAAGCGCCAAGACCCCACCAATCCACGTAACTTCAAAGCCGCTGTTCCCGGTGCTTTGATTGTTTGCCCTACCCGCGAATTGGCGCAGCAAGTGGCGCACGACGCCATTGACTTGGTACAACACTGCCGTGGTCTGCGCGTAGCCAACATCGTGGGCGGCATGCCTTACCAGTTGCAAATCGCCAAGCTGCAAAACGCTAATCTGGTCGTTGCAACCCCCGGCCGTTTGTTGGATCTGCAACGTTCCATGCAAATCAAGTTGGACCAAGTCCAGTTCTTGGTAGTAGACGAAGCCGACCGCATGTTGGACTTGGGCTTTGCCGATGACTTGGCCGAAATCAACCAGCTAACCATTGGCCGCAAGCAAACCATGATGTTCAGCGCAACTTTTGCGCCGCGCATTCAACAGTTGGCAGCCCGTGTGATGCGTGACCCACAACGTGTCACTATCGACAGCCCGCAAGAAAAGCATTCCAACATCAAGCAAGTCTTGTTCTGGGCCGACAACGCACAGCACAAGCGCAAGCTCTTGGACCACTGGTTGCGTGACACCACCATCAACCAAGCGATTGTTTTTGCCAGCACCCAAATCGAGTGCGATGGTTTGGCCAACGACTTGCAACAAGACGGCTTTTCTGCCGTGGCATTGCATGGCGCTTTGAGCCAAGGTTTGCGTAACCGCCGCTTGATGGCACTGCGCCAAGGCCAAGTGCAAATCTTGGTGGCGACCGATGTGGCAGCCCGTGGTATTGACGTGCCCACCATCACCCACGTGTTCAATTTTGGCTTGCCGATGAAGGCCGAAGACTACACCCACCGCATTGGTCGTACCGGCCGCGCGGGGCGTGACGGTATCGCGGCCACTTTCGCAGAAATTCGCGATCGTCGCAAAATTTTCGACATCGAAGCATTCACACGCCAGCCTATCAAGGCCGAAGTCATTCCTGGTATGGAACCCCAGCAACGTATCCCTGACGCACGCTCCAGTTTTGGCGGCGGCGGTGGTCGCCGTGATGCAGCTCCCCGTGGCCGTGGTGGCCCACGTGAAGGCGGCTTCGGTGGTGGCGGCGGACGCGGTGGTTTTGGTGGCGGACGTGATGGCGGTGCCCGCGAAGGCTTTAGCTACGAACGCAAGGGCGGTTTCAATGACCGCTTTGCCGGCGGCGGCGCTCCCGCTCCTCGTGGCGACTTTGCCCCGCGCGGTGATTTTGGTGGCGCTCCCCGTGGAAACTTCTCCGCTCCCCGCGGTGACTTCGCTCCTCGTGCAGAACGCACAGACTTCGCCCCCCGCGGCGAGCGCGGTGACTTTGCTCCCCGTGGTGACTTTGGTGCTCCCCGTGGCGACTTTGCGGCCCGCAAGCCTGCATTTGGCAAGCCCACTGGCTTTGCTAAGCCTGGCAATGGTGGCAAAGTGTTTGTGCCCCGTGATGCCAAGAAGCGCCCAGCACGCAATGCAGATTAATTCTGCGTTGGCGTAGTCAAAAGGCCTCGTAAGAGGCCTTTTTTTTCGTCTGTACATCCCGGCAAGAGCAGGGGTGTAGGTAGGCAGTTAGGTCATGCCGTTGCGGCTTGCCAGTTCCACAAACAAGCCCGCATGGTCCAAGTCCGCCAAGCCATGGTCAATGCCCTGGGCATACAGGCGTTCAAACAAGCCCGTGATGGGCGCATCAAATCCAATTTCTTGGGCCGTGGCGAGCGCATTGCGCAGGTCCTTCACTTGCACGGACATGCGGCCTCTGGGGCTGAAGTCGCGCTCAATCATGCGCTGGCCATGTACTTGCAAAATGCGACTGTCGGCAAAGCCGCCGGTAATGGCTTCTTTGACCTTGGCCATATCGGCCCCGCCTTTTTCGCACATCAACAGGGCTTCAGCCACCGCACCGATAGTGATGCCCACAATCATTTGGTTTGCAAGTTTGGCCAGTTGCCCAGAGCCAATGGGCCCTACGTGGGTGGCGCGCCCCAAGACGGCGAGCACTGGGGCCGCTATCGGGAATGTGCTTGTTTTGGCACCCGCCATGATGGCCAGCGTGCCTTCTTCTGCGCCAATGGTGCCGCCTGAGACCGGGGCGTCCATGTAGGCAATGTGAATTTCGCTCAGCCGAGCCGCATGGTCGCGTGCTTCGCTGGGCTTGATGGACGACATATCGATGAGCAAGCTGCCCGGCTGCATGGCGTTAGCAGCCCCTAGCTCAAACAGCACATGCGCTACCACGGCACCGTCTTCCAGCATCGTGATGACCACATCGGCACCTTGGACTGCAGACTGGGGTGTGCCATGCACCGTTGCTCCGAACGCGCTAAGGCGTTGGGCGCGCTCGTGGGTGCGGTTCCACACATGCAGCTCAAACCCCGCTTGGCACAAACGCCGCCCCATGGGCAGCCCCATCAAACCAATCCCTAGCAGTGCGATTTTCATGTTGCCTCCGTCCTTGGTTAGCAAGAATACAACCGGGCAGACAGCAAAACGGCCCACAAGGGGCCGCAATGCTGTCGATTGGCTGACGATGTAACCCAGTTACAGCCTGTGATTACATCAGCAAGTGCTCGCCGGCGTTGTCGCCACCGAGGGTTACGTAGTTCACTTTGCGAATGTCCATCAGTTTCTTGCCACCCGAATAGCTGATGGAGCTTTGTACGTCTTGCTCCATTTCAATCAAAGTGTCGGCCAGCTTGCCTTTGACCGGCTCCAGGATGCGCTTGCCTTCTACGTGCTTGTATTCGCCCTTGTTGAAGTCAGAAGCTGAGCCGTAATACTCTTTGAAGATCTGGCCGTCAACTTCCACCGTCTTGCCGGGTGATTCTTCATGGCCCGCAAACAGCGAGCCGATCATCACCATGCTGGCGCCAAAGCGGATGCTCTTGGCAATGTCGCCATGGCTGCGGATACCGCCGTCCGCAATGATGGGTTTGGTCGCTACACGGGCACACCATTTGAGCGCGCTCAGCTGCCAACCACCGGTACCAAAACCAGTCTTGAGCTTGGTAATGCACACCTTGCCTGGGCCCACGCCCACCTTGGTGGCGTCCGCGCCCCAGTTTTCCAAATCAATCACGGCTTCAGGGGTCGCCACATTGCCGGCAATCACAAAGCTCTTAGGGAGTTTTTCTTTGAGGTAGCCGATCATGTTTTTCACGCTATCCGCGTGGCCGTGGGCAATGTCGATAGTGATGTACTCAGGTGTCAAGCCTTCTGCCACCAGCGTGTCTACCGTCGCGTAGTCAGGTTGTTTGACACCCAGAGAGATGGATGCGTACAAGCCCTGTTTGTGCATGTCGCGCACGAATTGGACATTGTCCAAGTCGAAGCGGTGCATCACGTAAAAGTAGTTGTTTTGTGCCAACCATGTGCAGATCTTTTCGTCCACGACGGTCTTCATGTTGGCGGGTACCACTGGCAGGCGGAACTTGCGCCCTCCCAGTTCGATACCTGCATCGCACTCACTGCGGCTCTCTACCCGGCACTTGCGGGGGAGAAGCAAAATATTGTCGTAGTCAAAAATTTCCATAGCCCAAGCTCCTAGTCCATTGATCAAGAAAAATCTAGAAAAAACGCAGGGCGCTTGGATTGAGCCGGGTCTTTGAAAGCGCTCTTGGAAAAGAGCGTTGCCCACAAAAAACCGGGCGTCAATTGCTTGGGCCCGGTGGTTGATTGTATACAAAATCGGGCGGGTGCAGTGGGTTTCTACAATCGGGGTATGTTTTCACCCCATGCCCCTCTGGCCACAAGCCCCCAGCCTCTCCTAGCTACCCTGAATGACGAGCAGCGCGCCGCCGTCACGCTGCCATCCGAACATGCCCTGATCTTGGCGGGTGCGGGGTCGGGCAAGACGCGGGTGCTCACCACCCGCATTGCGTGGTTGCTCAGCCGGGGGGAGGTCACACCCGGCGGCATCTTGGCTGTGACCTTTACCAACAAGGCGGCCAAAGAAATGATGACGCGGCTGCAGGCCATGCTGCCGGTGAATGTCAACGGCATGTGGATTGGCACCTTCCACGGGCTGTGCAACCGGTTTTTGCGGGCGCATTACAAGATGGCGGGGCTGCCGCAGTCGTTCCAAATTTTGGACACCCAAGACCAGCTATCCGCCATCAAGCGCTTGTACAAGCAATACAACATCGACGCCGAGCGCTTTCCGCACAAAGAGATGCAGTGGTTTATCTCCGGCTGCAAAGAAGATGGTTTGCGCCCCCATGCGGTGGAAGTGCGTGACGACGAAACCCGTAAAAAAGTGGAGTTCTACCAACTCTATGAAGAGCAGTGCCAGCGTGAAGGTGTGGTGGATTTTGGCGAACTGATGCTGCGCTCGTTTGAGGTGCTGCGCGACAACGACCCCATCCGCGAGCACTACCAACGCCGCTTTCAGCACATTTTGATTGATGAGTTTCAAGACACCAACAAACTGCAATACGCGTGGATCAAGATGCTTGCGGGCTCAGGCGCCAATGGCCCGGTGAGCGACCCTGCCAGCTTTGCGCCGCGCGGCAGTGTGATTGCGGTGGGGGACGATGACCAAAGCATTTACGCCTTTCGCGGCGCGCGTGTAGGCAATATGACGGACTTTGTGCGCGAGTTCAAAGTGCAGCACCAAATCAAGCTGGAGCAAAACTACCGCAGCTACAGCAACATCTTGGATTCGGCCAACGCCCTCATCAGCCACAACAGCCGGCGCTTGGGCAAGAACCTGCGCACCAACCAAGGCGCTGGCGAACCCGTGCGAGTGATGGAAGCCCCTAGCGACTTTGCCGAGGCGCAGTGGATGGTGGATGAGATGAAGCAGCTGGTGCGCGACGACTTTGAGCGCAAAGAAATTGCCGTGCTGTACCGCTCCAACGCGCAAAGCCGGGTGATTGAAACCGCCTTGTTCAACGCGGGCCTGCCCTACAAGGTGTATGGCGGTCTGCGATTTTTTGAGCGCGCCGAAATCAAGAACGCGTTGGCCTATATGCGTCTGATTGAGAACCTGCGCGACGACACCAGCTTCTTGCGCGTGGTGAACTTTCCGCCGCGCGGCATTGGTGCGCGCAGCATTGAGCAGCTGCAAGACTTGGCGCGCGCGCAAGGCTGCTGTCTGAGTGATGCGGTCAGTGGCCTAGGAGGCAAAGCGGGCGCCAACATCAACGCGTTTGTGGCCAAGATAGAAGTCATGCGCGAGCAAACGCAAAGCATGACCCTGCGCCAAATCACCGAGCTGGTGCTAGACACTTCAGGCCTGCGTGAGCACTACCGCAACGACCGCGAGGGCGAAGACCGTTTAGAGAATTTGGAAGAACTGGTCAACGCGGCCGAGAGCTTTGTCTCCAACGAAGGCTTTGGCCGCGACGCTGTGGCGCTGCCCGGCGAGGACGACTTTGTGGCCCCAGCGCCCTCCATGCGGCAGTCACCGGCATCGCAAGGCTTTGACTTTGACGCCCCCATGGAAAACGCGCCTGCACCCGATGCTGACACCGGCGAAACTCTCTCGCCCTTGGCCGCCTTTTTGTCGCACGCCGCGCTAGAGGCAGGAGACAACCAAGCCCAAGCAGGGCAAGACGCCATCCAGCTCATGACCGTGCACTCCAGCAAAGGCTTGGAGTTTGACTGCGTGTTCATCACCGGCATGGAGGAAGGCTTGTTCCCCCACGAAAACTCCATGAGTGACCGTGACGGCTTGGAAGAAGAGCGCCGCCTGATGTACGTGGCCATCACCCGCGCCCGCAAGCGCTTGTACCTGAGCCATTCGCAAACCCGCATGCTGCATGGCCAAACCCGCTTCAATATGAAAAGCCGCTTCTACGACGAGCTGCCCGAGGCCGCGCTCAAGTGGCTGAGCCCCAAGCCTGGCGCGCAAGGCAGCTTGCCTGTGGGCCGCCCTTGGGGAGGCTACGGTGGTAATACAGGGGGTGCTACGTATTCAGGAGCTGGTCGCGCATATTCCACGGGCGCTACAACCAGTTTTGAGCCTAAAGTCGTGCAAAAGGAAGAGCCCTCACACGGTTTGCGCGTGGGCTTGAAAGTCTTCCACACCAAGTTTGGCGAAGGCAAGGTGCTCACGCTAGAAGGCACAGGGCCCGACGCCCGCGCCCAAATCAACTTTCCGCGCCATGGCGTGAAATGGCTAGCCCTCAGCGTGGCCAAACTCACGCCGGTGCCTTAGCCACCAGCCATCCAATTGAACGGGCGTGCGAAGGCTATCAGCCTAAACAAAACCTAAGGAGACTGCATGACCCCCGCTGGATACCAGCGTGCGCGGCGTCATCAAGGCCAGCCTGGAAAAGCTGGCGACCAAGGTGGCATCGGACACCGGCGAGGCCTTGATGGACCAAGCCTCCGCCTACCTCAAGCCCTGGCTAGAGGTAAAGCTGCCTTTGGCGGCCAGAGCAACGGTGTCTGCAGCATTCAGGGTGGCGGCGCGGGCAGCGATGCTGTTGCTGTTGCTGGCGTTCACGGTGAGGTTGGTGCCTGCAGTGATGGTGCTGCCCACATCGCTGGTCTGGCTGGTGAGCAAGTGGTTCTTGGCGTGACCGGCGTTGAAGGTGTTGGTCTGGCGGGTTGTGAGTGCGTTGATATTGACGTTGTTGCCGGCGTCCAGCTGCACCGCTCCATTGCCTGCTATCTCTGCGCCAGTTATGTTGATGTTGTTGCCTGCGCTGGCGTACAGCACACCTTTGCCTTGGACGTAGAGGCCTGCTACCCGGTCTATGCCGGTTTGGCTGTAGCTGTAACTGCCAGCGCTGCCTGAGCTGCTGGCGGTGGTGCTGGATACATTCAAGTCCCGCCCGGCCACCGCCACCAAGCTGTTGCCGGCCACCACGGTGCCGCCGGTGTTGTTGAGGTCTTGAGTGGTTTGCAGGGCTACATCTTGGGCTTGGATGAGGCCTGCGATGTTGTGGAGGTTGCTGGCTTCAATCTTCACGACTTTGCGGCCCAGGATGGTGCCGGCGTTGGTGATGTCGCCTGTGGTTTGGATGGAAACACTGTCGCCACTGAGCAGGGCACCCGGCAGGCCAGACCCGAAGACGCCCGGGAAGCGGCATTTTGCTACTAAATATGTAGCTGCTTGCGCATGTTTCATTGGCGCTAGAGGTCAATTTATGCATAAACACCAGCGCGGCGAGAACACTGAGTTGGTTGGCGGGTAGTGTTTCGAGTGGTGCCGGCTGCGCCTGAATTTCTGCCCAACATCAAAGTCAGCTCATCGAATCAATCAAAACGCTAGTCACAAAGAAACCAAGGTCTTCGCCAGCTTCTTGATTGCAGGATTTATGACTCCGAACACAAGCGCCAAGGTTGCGGCATGAATGGCGATGATTACTAGCCACTTGACAGCTTTGCTTTCGCGGCCAAGTTGGTACCAGTGGTGGCAGGTCAATGAGACAGCTCCAATTAAAGCGATTCCGGTGGAACCAAGAAGGTAGCTTGCTGTTAGTTCCGCAGATGACCACTCCCAATTACCGGCGAATATCCACGCTATAAAGGGATTGGCAACCAACCTTATCAAAGCAACAGTAAGTGAAAACGTGAGAGTCAGAACGATCCAGTTCCACAACATTTGTTGACAAACCCACTTTGCAATGCTTTTCATATTTACTGGCCTTGCGCCTTGTTTATTTGACCTTTTATACTGTCTCCTGATGGCTCTTGGGCGGCAGTTGATCCAAGCGTTCCCGATAAAAATGGCAATTGACTTGGGGTATTGAACTGAACGATGCCATATGGTCCAGCGGATATCCATTCAGGTCGATACCAAGGATCGACTTTGATTTTGACGACCGACTCAATGGCTTTGCCGGCACCGTAGCCGAGAACAGTACCCGCTGCCGCACCGCCCATCGCAGCATTCGGATTTTCAGACTTGATAGCGCTGCCGGCTAACGCACCACCGGAATTGATTGCAACCGATGAGGTTAGACCTTGCCAGAACCCACCGCCACCCGTCACAAAGCCCGTGAACCCTGCAATGCCGACATCCACCCAATCCATAGGTTGATCTCCAATGCTCTGGAAACCAGCGTTGCCACCGGCACCAACACCACCGGTAATCAATCGCGTCCCAATCGTTGCAGGTCCCCCAATGACTACGCCATACCCGATCATTCCCGCTCCAGCAACCCCAGTACTCACAGGGTTGTCTTTGACGTTGTTGGTGACCAACTGGTTGTAGGTTTGACCCGTTTTCAATTGGCTCAGTCCATTGGCATAGGTACTCCAATTCGAGGCTAGGAACTGCGAGTTCACGCGGCTGTTGGCATAGTCGGGATCAGTTTTTGAGGCATCGCAATTGAGTAGCTGGCAACCCATCAAAGATCGCAATTTGTAGTCGTTCACGCCGCCACTCTGTGCAGACGCAGAAGCATCTGAATTCCTCAGCATTTCTGCAGTCAAGCGACCTTCTAGTTCAGTTTCACTGACCTCACGTCCTTCTATCTTGGAAAGCGCATCTCGCACTGACTTGTTCTTGGAGTACTCTTTTGCCAGTTTATATTGGTCCGGATGCAACTGCCGGTTGTTCTGTGCCGCATTGGCCCCCGTGGTTGCGGCGATGTTCACGGCCTGTGCATTGTCCCCACCGCCACCCACCAGCAGGCCTGCCACAGCGGCCATGGTCTTGGCGAAGTTCACCGTATCCGTGGTTTTGGTAGGGTCGCCACTGGGGTTGTAATACTGCGCTGCGAGTTCCCCAACAACACCCCCAACAGCGCCGGGAGCGCAGCCTTTCGTATCACCGGCAGATGCAGAGCCGCCTACACAACCTAGTATGGCGTGGGCCAGCTTGTGGGTGAACGCATCAATCAGGGGAGGGTTTCCGTTCTGGCTGGAAGCCGCATCCCCAATCGCATTCGCCCCCTGCGCCATGCCCGTATTGATCAACGCCCCCTTGAGCGAATTGGCAAACGTCTTCTCATCAAACGGCTTGCCCGCCAGCGCACTGTTCATCAAGTCTGTGGCGACGTTGTTGGTCAGGTTCTTCTGGAGCTGGTCCACAAAAGGACTCTTGGCATTGATGTTGTTCCAGCCCATGGTGCTGTTGAGCTTGTCCAAGGCGCCTGCCGTGGCCATGGTGAGCAAGAGACCCTTGATGCTTTCTTCCTTGCCCAGTTGCTCCAGCGTCTTGCCGATATCGCCTCCGTTGTTCACTAGGCTGACAGCTGCCTGAGAGGCCAGCGAGGAGAAGCCCGCACTCATGGCAGTGCCCAGTGCACCGGTGGTACCCGTAAGCCCGGCTCCCAGGCCACCTGTTCCAGCGGCCACTGCAATGGTGAGCAGTGCAGCCCCTGCTGGTGTGAGCCCCGCCGATTGATAGCTCCAGTTTTCATGGGCGAGGGCCACCTTGTCCCATTGGATGTCCGTGCGCTGGGCCAGGGTGTTGAGGTATTCCAGTCCGGTGCTGGTTCCTGCCCCTGTACTCTGGCCTGCCAATGCCTGTATCTGGCTCTTGAGCTCCTGCCCACCCTTGGTGTCAGGAATCTGCACCGTGATCTTCAAAGCGTTATCAAAGCTCACGTTGCCCGAGATCTTGGTCTGGTTCAGGGTCTGGGTGGTCGTGCCTTGGCCCTTTTGTTCTTGCCAGACACCTGCGGTTTCAGACTTTTCGGTATGGCTGGTCTGGGTGGTGTCTTTGCTGGCTCCTATGACGAGCTCGCCGCGTTTGCGCGGGTCCGTCTTTACGAAGCTAGTCTCGGGAGACTGGATGTCGGTGCCCTGGAGTTCGGTGCGGTTGCCCACGCCAATGGTGACTTTCTCATTGGAGATGAGGCGGGAGCCAATGCTGCTGGCGGTGGCTTTGCTGTCGGTGGTGGTTTTGTCTTCCAGGGTGAGGCCTAAGAGGGAGCTGCTGCTTTGCGTGGTCGTCGTGCTCTGGGTGGTGTTGGTGGCTGCATACAGGGTGGTGGTGTCTTTGCCTTCCACATACACGCTGTTGCTTCCCTTGAACACGGTACCTACGCTCACCAGGTTCTGGTCTGCGATGACGCTGATGTTCTTGGCGTTGATGGTGCTGACCTGCGCGGTGGCGCTACTTGCTTGGGTTTGGGTGCTGGTGGTCGTAGAGCTCAAGAGACTACTGCTGGTGCTGGTCTGCACACTGTCATAGCTGCTTTGGGTTTGGCCGGCGTCCAGAATGATGTTGCCTTTGGCGGCCAGAGCCACGGTGTCTGCAGCATTCAGAGTGGCGGCGCGGGCAGTGATGCTGTTGCCGGCGTTCACGGTGAGGTTGGTGCCTGCAGTGATGGTGCTGCCCACATCGCTGGTCTGGCTGGTGAGCAGGTGGTTCTTGGCGTCACCGGCGTTGAAGGTGTTGGTCTGGCGGGTTGTGAGGGTTTGGAGGTTGACGTTGTTGCCGGCGTCCAGCTGGACTGCACCGTTGCCAGCTACTTCAGCGGCAGTCAGGTTGATGTTGTTACCTGCACTGGCGTACAGCACACCCGGCCCTTGGACGTAGAGGCCGGCTACCCAGTCTATGCCGGTTTGGCTGTAGCTGTAGGCGCCGCAGGATCGCCGAATTGCTATTGTTTTAGGAGCTGTTTGCGCATATTCCATGGGCGTCAATTGCGTTTTAATGCGAAATAGGACAGCATCAAGAACAAAGCGATCATCGAGTTTCGGTAGAAGCCGAACTTGAATCAATCCTGACCCCATCGATGATTTGGCAGTAGTGGCGCACCACACCGGCTGCACTTTTTGGGGAAAAGTAGTACGCCTGTCGTACCTGGCTTGCTACTGGTGGGCGTGGTACCGCAACGAGGGCAGCGGTAATACAACATTGTATAGAAAAACAGTACAAAAAACGCGGTGAATGCCAGCGAGACAAGAGTTTCCTCACTGAGCAAATTTCCTTTAGGAAAGATCACAAAGACCGAAAACAGAATCATGGGAATCAAGAAAAAAAACACGCCGTGTTTATGCCGTTTTCTAAATTCTTCCCTCGCTTCATCCGCATTCAAGCTTGGGTTTCCCTTTATCCACAACACAATACGTCGAATCATTTAGAAGCGTCCTCTGAGTTTGTTGCGATGGGTTGAGCTGGTGGTTTCACAGAAAACTCAATGATGTTGACCTTTGCTTCAGCTGAAATTTTCGGCAAAACTGGTGCGACTGTTGGCGTGGCGGTTCTATTCACAAAATTCGATACACCTTCGTCTTTAATGGACTTTCCTGCACTTGCACCGACTTCAAGTCCAACAGTGCCAACACCTACATTCACACTGGCAGCGGGTCCAATACGTACTTCACCAGCTTGCTGAGGATTTGACTCAGAGAGTGCACCACCTTTTGCACCAGTAACTGGTCCTTGGAGCAATCCGCCTCCGACAGTTCTTGTTCCAAGATTCAAGTGGCCACCCACACCAAAGCCCGCCCCAACTTTGCCACCTGTTATCTCACCGTTTTGAACCTCAACCTCAATTTCGCCACCAGGCATTGGCCCAGGATAGAAACCGACCCCGTAATTCCCATCAGGGACAGTTGCCTTCCCCGACTGAATACCAGCAGCACATTCCGCAGTAATGCATCCATTTGCATTCGGTGTCATCGTATTCAACCCTGCATTGGCGTTGCTAGGCGATTTTGTCTTCCCGGTTTGCGCGTCGGACCAAGCATAGGGTGAGTTCGCTCCGCCGGTATTGGCGATGATGTAGGCCGCAAGTTCTGGGTCTACCCTGCCTCCGTTAGGAAGGGTTTGAACCACACTTTTACCGTCACCACCTACGTTAAAGACAGCGCCCTTGTCTTCCACTACCGCTCCGGGATTGACCATACCAGTCGTAACAGACTCATTCTTTGCCTTGTTACCGCTGTTGCGCATGGCATCTTCAATTTGTGCTTGGGTGAACTTGCCCTTGCTCAGAGTTGCTAGCTGAGCAGCCTTATGCGTTTCTGTCTTGTGTAAAAGACGGTTATTTTCTGCAGCGTTGCGTCCGGTGGTGCTAGCAATATTGACTGCCGCAGCGTTGTTTCCGCCACCGTCAACCAAAACGCCCGCAGCAGCAGACAGAACCTTGGCGAGTGCCGATGCTTGCGTGTCGCTCATGCCACTGTTAAGTGCAAAGTCGGCTGTCAACTCCCCGACTACCGCACCCACAGCACCGGCACTGCATCCTTTGCTGTTACCGGCAATAGCAGCCCCACCCGCACATCCCAGAGCTGCATGCGCGAGCTTGTTGGTAAAGCTATTCAGATCAGCATCGCCAATCACATTCGCCCCCTGTGCCATCCCCGCTGTGATCAAAGCACTAGAGAGTGCAGCGGAGAGTGCTTTTTCATCAAACGCCTTGCCATTGATAGCCGCGTCAATCGCAGCACCTGCTACGTTGTTGGTGACGTTCTTGAGCAGGTTGCTGGTGAACTGGTTGGCCGCCTGGCTGGTGGTGATGCCGTTGGTGCCAGATGCACCAGCTCCGCTTTGGCCGTTGAATCCCAGTGTCTGGTTCAAGTTGCTCAAAGCACCTGCTGTCACCATCACGGTCAGCAGGTTCTTGATGCTTTGCTCACTGCCCAGCTGATCCAAGGTCTTGCCGATGTCTCCCCCGTTGTTCACCAAGGCGACTGCTGCTTGGCTTTGTAGGGCAAGGAAGCCAGCATTGAGGCCCGCTGCGATGGAGCCACCGCCCACAGCACTGGTAATGCCGGTGCTCAGGCCCGGTGCGTAAGCCGCCACTGCAATGGAGAGCAGTGCAGCCCCTGCTGGTGTAAGCCCCGCAGATTGATAACTCCACTTCTCGTTAGCCAGCGCAATTTGGTCCCACTTGACGTTGGGGTTGGCCTTGAGTTGTTCCAAGTACGCCAAGCCCTGGGGCGTGCTGGCCAGAGAGCTGTTGCTGAGCGCCTGCAGCGTGCTTTGCAGGGCTTGCCCACCGGGAGTGGCCTGCACGTCCTTGGGTATCTGCACCGTGATCTTCAAAGCGTTATCAAAGCTCACGTTGCCCGAGATCTTGGTTTGGTTCAGGGTCTGGGTGGTGCTGCCTTGGCCTTTTTGCTCTTGCCAGACACCTGCGGTTTCAGACTTTTCGGTATGGCTGGTCTGGGTGGTGTCTTTGCTGGCTCCTATGACGAGCTCGCCGCGTTTGCGTGGGTCCGTTTTTACGAAGCTAGTCTCGGGAGACTGGATGTCGGTGCCCTGGAGTTCGGTGCGGTTGCCCACGCCAATGGTGACTTTCTCATTGGAGATGAGCTTGGTACCTATGCTGCTGGCTGTGGCTACGCTGTCGGTGGCGGTTTTGTCTTCCAGGGTGAGGCCTAAGAGGGAGCTGCTGCTTTGCGTGGTCGTCGTGCTCTGGGTGGTGTTGGTGGCGGCATACAGGGTGGTGGTGCCTTTGCCCTCTAAGGTGACGCTGTTGCTTCCCTTGAACACGGTACCTACGCTCACCAGGTTCTGGTCTGCGATGACGCTGATGTTCTTGGCGTTGATGGTGCTGACCTGCGCGGTGGCGCTACTTGCTTGGGTTTGGGTGCTGGTGGTCGTAGAACTCAAGAGACTACTGCTGGTGCTGGTCTGCACACTGTCATAGCTGCTTTGGGTTTGGCCGACGTCCAGCACGATGTTGCCTTTGGCGGCCAGAGCCACGGTGTCTGCAGCATTCAGAGTGGCGGCGCGGGCAGTGATGCTGTTGCCGGCGTTCACGGTGAGGTTGGTGCCTGCAGTGATGGTGCTGCCCACATCGCTGGTCTGGCTGGTGAGCAGGTGGTTCTTGGCGTCACCGGCGTTGAAGGTGTTGGTCTGGCGGGTTGTGAGTGCGTTGATATTGACGTTGTTGCCGGCGTCCAGCTGGACTGCACCGTTGCCAGCTACTTCACCGGCAGTCAGATTGATGTTGTTACCTGCACTGGCGTACAGCACACCTTTGCCTTGGACGTAGAGGCCTGCTACCCGGTCTATGCCGGTTTGGCTGTAGCTGTAACTGCCAGCGCTGCCTGAGCTGCTGGCGGTGGTGCTGGATACATTCAAGTCCCGCCCGGCCACCGCCACCAAGCTGTTGCCGGCCACCACGGTGCCGCCGGTGTTGTTGAGGTCTTGAGTGGTTTGCAGGGCTACATCTTGGGCTTGGATGAGGCCTGCGATGTTGTGGAGGTTGCTGGCTTCAATCTTCACGACTTTGCGGCCCAGGATGGTGCCGGCGTTGGTGATGTCGCCAGCAGTCTGAATGGCTACGCTGTCGCCACTGAGCAGGGCACCCTTGGGGGTAAGGTCTCCAGCCTTGACTGCGGCATAGACGTGGGGGACCAGTACTTGGGTCTTTGTGCCATCGGCCAATGTCACTGTTTCTTGCTGCAGCCAGACGATGTCGGTGGTGAGCAGGGCGAGTTGGTTGGCGGTGAGGGCAATGCCGGGGCGCAGGTTGAACGCCTTGGCAAACGTCAGGCCGGAGTCCATGAGGGCTTGGTACTGCTGCTGGTCGCTGGTGTAGTTGCCCAGGAAGCGGCGCCCAGTGAGTTGGGCTACCTGTTCGCGGATGAGCTTTTGTTCATAGAAGCCGTCACCCAGCCGCTTTTGGGTGACGGTGGGGTCCAGGGCGAGTTGGGTGGTGATGTAGTCCGAGCTTAGCCAGGCACGGTAGTTGGTAAAGCGCGGGTCGGTCTCCACCAGGTAGTGACCTGCCGGGTTGCTATTGATGGTGAACAGGCTGCTGGTGGGTAGGCTGGTGGTGCCGCCGACCGAGGTCACGCCGGTACCTGCGCCAGTGAGGCTGGTGGTATCTACCGTGGCTTTGGTGACGGCACTGGAGACGAACTGTCGTTGGACTGCGGAGTCTAGGGTGTAGGTATTGGCGATTTCTGAGGTATGAGTGCTGGGACGGTAGGCGTAGTACAGGTAGTCACAGCCTTTTATGCCGCCACAGCCGTGATCGAACTTATCCCAGTTATAGGCCGTGCCATTGCGCACCGAGTTCAGCGTGATAGAGCGTGCCTTGTTGTCTACTGCTGCGGTGATGTTGAGAGCACCACCTGCGACGATCTCACTTTGGTCATTCACCACCGCTTGGGTTGCATCCAGCGTCATGGCACCGCCACTGGCAATGCGGCCCGGTGTGCTGCTACTGACTACGGGCTTGTAATCGGTTTGGGTGTACTGGGCAAAGCTTTCAAAGGTGCTCGGGCTGGAGCTGCTGTTGGCCTGGGCCTGGCCTTTGACGTAGCCATAGATCGGGAGCATGTTCCCTGTGGATGTGCATCTTCTGTCTTCGCGCCCACTACCCGTACATACCACCTCGGGTTCGTAGCCCACGATTTGATGGTACGCATAGCCCCCATGCGCTTGGGCGACCCAAGCGCCCGTCGTGCTCAGCAACCCTCCCGTTGCAGTATCAAAGGTGCCTGCTTGGGTGAAGTACACAGTGCCTGAACCACTTTGTGTGCCTGCGTCACTTGCCCACTGCAGGTTGGGGTTGAGGTTGTTGATGGTGGCCGCAGTCATGCGCATGGCACCGAAGGATTCGATGGTGCTGGCATTGTTGTTGACCGTGCCTGCCCGGCCGGTCGCTTGGCCGTTGGTGTCCAGAATGCCGCCAATGGCCATGTCGCCCACACTCAGGATGTTGGAGCCTTGGTTGTTATTGACGGTAGTGGCTCCGATATCGAGCCGGTCTCGGGCAGCGATGGTGGCAGCCTTCGACACGCCAGCCACAGTTTCTGCATCGTTGTTGAGTGTGGTGGAAGCGATGCCGACCTTATCCCCATAGATGCGCCCGGTGCCCAGGTTGTTGACGGTCACGGCCTGAATGCGTGTGCTGCCGGTGCCAGCTGTGTTGCCAGCATCGACCAGGCCTCGGTTGGTGAAGCTGCCGGTGGCGTTGAGGGTGGTGGTCGTTGAGGATAGTTCACCCGTGGCCGTGTTGTTCAGTGTGTTGGCAGACACGGTGAGACTCTGGCCGGCTTGCACCTTGCCGGTATTGGTCAGGTTGGCCGTAGTCGAAACACTCAGGTCTTGGTTGGCCAGAATGCTGCCGGTGTTGGTGGTGTCGGCCCCGACCGTGATGGCCAAGTTGTTGTTGCTGGCAATCGTGCCTGCGTTGTTGTTGAGGCTTTGGACTGACAGGTTGAACTGGTTGCTATTGACTGCCACCTTACCGTTGGTGTTGTCTAGGCTTCCGGCCAAGTTGATGATGGTGTTGCCCGTGCCACTTTGCTGTACCGTGCCATCGACATTGGAGAGGTCATGTGCTGACAGATTGAGCTGCTTGGCGGTGACGGTCGCGCCATCGGTGACCAAGCGGGTCTGGGTCGAAGCGCTCAGTGTCTCGATGGCGGAGACGGTGGCTTGATGGACCGATATATCGGAAGTACTGGCCGTGAGCTGGACGTTCTGGCCGCTCACCTTCGCCTTATCCAGCACCAAGCTGGTGGCTGTCAATGCTGTATCTCCGCCAGAGGCCAGCTGGCCTTGAACGGTAGTGCTGTCTGCGGAGCTGATAGTCAGGTTGCCCGCGCTACCGATGGCACCCGTAGTGCTCATGCCGGCCGCAACAGTGGCTCCGGTAGCGATGCTCACTTGGCTGCCTGCACCTTGCGCTGACACCGTCGTATTGCCACCGGAGGCGATGAGGCCTGTTCCTGTATTACTAATATTGCCTTGGGCAGTGAGGGTGGTGTTGCCAGTGGCGTAGACCGAGCCGGTGTTGCTGATCCATCCGTCATTCGTCACTGTCACATCTCCGGTGGATGCGCCAATGGTTCCGGCATTACGAATACCCAAGCCCGCTTCTGTGCCGATGAGATGGATTTTTCCTGCATACATGCCGCCGATGGAGGCGACGTCCAATGCAAAGGCCGGGGTGGGGCCTGTGGCTGCAGAGGCGTTGGCAGTCGCTGTGGGGCTTGCGGCGCTAGCGGCGCTGATGTCGTTGGAGCCTGTGGCAACTTTGAGGTCCTTGGCCCAGATGCCGGCATTGACTTGCAGGGCCCGGGAGAGGAGGTTGGTGTAGTCCGTTGTGCTGGTGTCCAAGCCGGCACCGTCAATGGCGATAGTGCCGCCACGCACCTTGAAGGACTCCAAGTTGCCGGCGTTCATCACCACATTGCCGGTGGAGAGGGTGACGCTACTTGCGTTCAAGAACCCACCACCGTTCACCGCAATTCCGGCGGGGTTGGCCATGATGACTTCAGCACGCTTGCCTGCGACCTCCACATAGCCTTTGATTTGGCTAGCGCTAGACGAGTTAACTTCGTTGAGGATGACCCGCGCACCTCCTGTAGCCAGCCACGGATTACCTTGCACGTAGCCGCCAATTTGCGTGGAGGTGTCGGTACGGCTGTTGTTGAGGATGACACCTTTGCTACCCACATCAAACTGGCTATAGGTGTTGCGCGAGACACCGCCCGTGCTGGGTGCTTGGATGTTGACCTGCGTCACCCCGCTGGCAGTGCTAAGTATCGTGGGCTGCTGGTTACCCGGGACAGTGCGGTCTGCAATCACCTGAGCTTGCAGCCACAGGGGCAGGCCCAGCAAAGTTACCCCAAGGGCTATTGATTTGGTAGCGGATAGCGCATATTCCATGAGCGCTAGCCGCCCATTTGATGCAGAGAAACCTGCTTCCCTGGTGTCTGCGCGGGCGGCAGTCTCCCCCGATGCGGCCTTGCCCTGCGAGGCTGCGGTTTCGGCAACGGCCATGCGGATGCCGCGCTTGGCGTTGAAGATGATTCGGTAGAGGTGCTTGTTCACGTTGATACTCCCTTGACTTAAAGATTTCCGCAGTGCCGTTCTTCTTATCGCGTGTAAAGCGCAGTCGCCTGTAAAGTCGTTGGGTATCCGTTTGAATCCAAGGCTCCACTGCTGTTCCCCGCATACATCAGCGAGCCTTCAACATCAAACACTTGCTTGCTCACTACACCAGTTTGCGGAACGCTGCTCAACGTAAAACCCGCACCACCATCTGCACTGATTGAGTAACCTGTTGACGTAATGAGTGCATTGGCTACTGTGGTTTTGCCGGTTATGGCGCCAGCACTAAACACCACAGAGTAGTTGCGTACCAACTTGCCCAAATAGGTCGCGCAAGTGTTGTCGCTATAAACTTCAATGGTGTTGGTTAATGTGGTGCCCGTGACCACGATAGGCCCGTTTAGGCCGCCATAAGTCCCACCATATGTGGTGAAGTTAAAACAGTTCGCCACATTTCCGGATGCAGTTCCGTCGTTGCGTTTCCATGTACCTTGGAAAGGGGTACTGTCGAATGCTGATGTACTTGTAGCGTTACTGCTACTTTCACCACCATCTCCACCTCCGCCGCAGGCGGTCAAGACGATACAGGTCAGCAAAACAGCAATTTGTTTTTTCATAAAGGGTAGCTCCATTTCGTAGTGTTAAGTGGTCAAGATTCGTGTTGCGATGTCATCAGGGATTCGTGCGCTGCAGGGCTAGCATTGGTCGTGTACTCCACCACTGCCGGGCATAGGTCGGATCCACCTGCGTACCTCGGAAGGTGAATACTTTGGCTCCACGCTCGTTACTGCGGTGACTCATGTAGCGGAAGCTGGCACGGGCAAACAGGGGGGCTAAGAGTCGCTTTACACGATGGGGGGATGTCTGTGGCGCAAAGAATTCTGTGCACCACATGCGGTCTCCGCTGTTCCAGTCTTCTTCATTCAAGCCGTGCAATGGGCTCGCGATGTAGCGGCTCTCGGCTTCTGCACTGAGATTGGCCCAGGCCATATAGCCCACCGGACGGTTGGTCTGCGCATCGGCTTCCATAACCAAAGCAAACTGCTGAGACCGTACGGCTGGGAGTAAAAGGCGGTCCAGCGCATGCAGGGGCAGATTGCGGTGATTGGGGCCTTGCATCCAGAGCCACACGGAGCTTCCGAATATCTCTGCATCGCTAGGCGCATCAGCGTCACCTTGTGCGCTTACCAGGGCAGGCGCGATTACTTTCCAGGAGAGTGAAGTCATCTTGCAGTCCTAGAAGCTCATGGACAGACTGCAGCCGGCAGTAGTCTCGGCGGTCTTGAATCCCGAGGGCTTGTCGATGGGAGCTCCCACAAACAGGTCGTACTGCACGGCGGTCTTAAATCGCTTGAAGCCGCCCTTCAACCCGATGACACCCCCTGCGAGATGCTTGCCTGCAAGGTTCTGGCTACTGGGCCCACTGACTTCACCTGCGTCCAGTCCTAAGTAAACCTCGTGCCCGGAATCTCCCAGTGCCATGCTCCAGTCATTGCGCAGGGTCCAGCCGCGCTCGCCCACCAGGCTGGACTCGCCATCAAAGCCACGCACGGTGTAGCGCCCGCCAATCGCAAAGCGGTCTTGCGGTGTCAGCGGGGTGCTGTTGTCTTGCAGGCGCAGGGCTGCGCTATACCTGAAGTTCTGACCCACCGCCTTGAAAGGCTTGCTGACATTCAAGTCCAGCAGAAGCAGGCCCAGCTTGGAGGTGCCTTCGCCGAAGGCTTCCTCAGGTGCGGGGATGGAGTCAAAATCTTGAGTGCCGCGCTTGTAGGCCAAGTTGCCCTCTACCGAAGCGTCACCCAACATGTCTTTGTGGTTCACACCGAGTTCCCAGCCGCCTACCACGCGGCGCTGGTTTTGCACTTCAGTGTCGTCAATGTAGTTGTTGCTTTTGCGCTGCCAGCCTTTGAGGCTCAGGGTGGATTTGCGCGCTTCATCCCGGTACACCAACCGGGAGAGCTTGATTTCGCTGTTCTCGCTGGTGCCGCTGTAGATGTAGTTCTGGTTTTGCCCCACGACTTGCTGGAAGTAGCGGTTACTGGAATAGGTGGTGCCCAAGGTCCAGTAGTCCAGGGGCAGGCTGTAGTGCACGGTGTAGCCGCGGGTTCCCCGGTCACCTGTCTGGGTGTTTCCTAACTCATAGCCCAATTCACTGTTTAAGTCATGGTTCAGCGTCAGATAGAAGAGGTCACTCAGTCCCAGAGGGTTGTCCAGTGAGAAGGTGCCACTCCCCTGGTAACGCCCGGTCCCCTTGCTGCCGCTGTCGTCCAGGCTCAAGGACCAGCGGGTCATGCGGGGCTGCTGGTAGGCAATCACCAGGTCGCTTTGGTTGATGGCATTCGCGTCTTGCGCGGGCTCGATCTGAATGTCCGCCTCAGCCGTTGGGACTCGCTTGAAGTTCTCCAGCCCTTGCTCAATGTCGCGCAGATTCAGGATGTCTCCGCTGCGCAGAGGAACCGCGTTCGAGGTGCGCACGCCAGGGGGATCTTGCGAGTCGGATCCTGTGGCTTTGAATCGGATAGCACCCACATGCCCGGGGATGACGGTGAGGACTAATGTGCCGCTAGACAAGTCTTGGCGCTGCGCTAGCACTCGCGTTGTCACATAGCCCTTGGCAACTGCTGCTTCCTGGCCCCGCTTGATAACCAACTGCACTCCGGCTGTTCCCAAGCACTTTCCGATGGGCGAGTCAGTGCCCGAAACACCGGCCGTAGCTGAAGTGAGCCAATCAAATGTTTCCGTAAAGATCGGATTGGGACGCGGAGCACCTGAGCCCAGCGGGTAGTCCGCGTTGTCCAGCGCAATGTGATCTATCTTGAAGCAGGGGTTCTCACCCGTAGGAAGAAGACTGTCATCCTGACGGCTTGCGGTAGATGTAACATGAGCAGTCCGTTCCAGCTCCTGACGTTGAGCCTGAACTCGCTGTTGCTCACGGCGTTGCTCGGGTGCGGGGTCTGCCACCGTTTGAGCATGAGATGAACCCGCGCCAAACAAGCAGCCGATACAAACATTGATGACTATCCAGCGCGATGAAATGCTTACTTTCGGCCTTAGCTTGGCTCTATGATTGAATTCTCGATACACGCGCGCAGTCCCCAGGTAACTTTACAAACGCTTTAGTCGCGTTTTTGTTTGAACAAATAGACGAAGCTCGTTTCAATCCAAGTCAAGCGGACTGAGATATGGAGCAGAGCAACAAAGGGGATACCTGTGTGTCCACAATGATTGAACGCTTGCGAGTCGCAAATCGCTCATGATCAAAACGGAGAAGGCAGTCTTTCAGCTTCTGAATTGCGCGGCAATCTTTGTAAGCGAAGAGTTACAAGTCTCGTCTTGCCAGCAGGTTTGCCATATCGCAGTGTGCGATTGAACCGCTCGACATAAGCGTTTTGCTGCGGGTTGCCGGGTGGTATGCATTGCAACTGAAGACCTCGGAGTTTTGCCCGTTCCTGCATCTTCAGGCTGATGTAGTCCGGCTCGGGGTCGCTGCCAACGCACATCTTCTTGAGCCGCCGGTTCTCTTCTTGGAGTCCCTTCATTCGCGGCATCAGGGAGTTGTCCATCCCTCCAAATTTCGCTCGCCACTTGTAAAAAGTCGCGGTGTTGATACATAACAACCAAATTGAGAATCTAGCGAGGTTGTTGGGGTTGGGCAGAAAAGCAAGGCTTTTCGCCGGCTGTGAACTGGCCTGACCACGCGTTGCAGTTGTGATGGATTCGCAGCCATATGCAAAGCTGCGTGGGAATGAACCATGGGCGTAACTCAATCAAGGGCGTGCTGACGAGACTGCCTGATCACACGAACTGTTGCGTTGACGAACGGTTACCCGACCGCTGACTAATGGAGTCCTAAATTATTGGGGCGGTCAAGTTGGAATGCCAACACACTTGCAATGAGCGAGCGTAGTCACTGGAAACGAGTGCCACAGGCCCACAGATTGCATGCTGGAAATCAACCCTCTAACTGCCTTACCTGACATCCATCGCCCACTGATACTTGTGGTGGGTGACACGCCGACCATGCTCATGGTGATGAGTGACATGCTCCAGTCCAAGTATTTGGTCAGGGTCGCCAACAGTGGCAAAAGAGGGCTGGACTTGGCAGTCAAGGTGAAGCCCACACTACTCTTACTTGATGTGCTCATGCCGGAATCAGGAGCTGCTCGCGCATATTTCATGCGCTCTAAAGGCCAAGCTGGAGCCTCTGCAGGAGCAAGCCAAAACCCTGTTTGCTCAGAAGATAGGCTAAATAGGGCGCTTGCGCCCATGGAATAGGCGTAAGCAGCTATCAAAACTATAGTGCTTTGACGCTGCCAGGTTTTGTCGAAGCAGGCTGCGCCATAGATGCTAGAAGCTGTAGGCCACCGCCACAAACGCATTTTGGCTGGTGGACTTGCGCACCAGCGGGCTGTCCTTGGCTGCGTTGGACAAGCTGGTGCTGGTGAGCCCGCCGATCAGCATCCAATTGCGGTCGAACTGGTGGTGCAGCCCTAGGCCCACGCTCACATCGCGCAGACCTGCCGAGGGTGTGTAGCTCTTGTAGCCACTGGCGCTGGCCTGGGTGCTGTTCACTCCAAAGTAGTCTTGCATGTAGTCGGCATTGGCTAGCGTGGCACCTGCGTTCAAACTCAGGTGTGTGCTGGGTGCCACGGGGATGCTGTAGCTGGCACCTAGGTTGAGCAAGCCTCCTTTGCCCGCACTGCCAGCCCCCAGTTGGACGCTGGAGCTTAGGCCCCACTGTTCAGACAGTGCAAGCTTGGCGTAGGCGTTCAAGGTGCCTTTGGCGGCAATGTCGCCCATGCCAGCGAGGTAGCTAGAGTCTGACTCTTTGCGGCCTGTGTCCATGCCAATGGCCAAGCCCAGTTGCAGCTGCTGTGTGGCGCTCATTTGCACGCCCAGTAGCCCATCTCTGCCGCCCACATACACACCGTTGGCCCAGCGGTATTCACCAATGGGTACAGCGGCCGTGCGCTGTTGGTCAGAGCCTGGGTACGTGGGGCCAGACCCCACGCCCACGCCAATAAAGCCGCCAGAACTGGGCCTGCCCGCTGGTGCCTTGCCATCGGCTTGTGCCCAAGCCGCCGCGCAGGGAAGGGCGAGGGTGAGTAAAAGGCCTTTGAAGAAGAGGGAGACGTGGCGATGTTGATGCGAGAAAGACAGTTTCATGGTGCGAGAGACGTAGTTGTAAGAGGCCTGTAGGCCATGGTTCAGTAAGAAAAAAGGTGCGGCCTGACGCCGCACCAACCTGGGGGAAGTTTTGTATTACGGTAACTGGGGTGCCTCCATCACATTGCCGCGCTGGCTTAGGTTCCATGGGGTTACGGCGCCTAGCGAATTTCGCTTGAAATGGATGACAGCGTCAAAACCAGGGGCTTTCACGTGGTCCACGTCTCCAAGCTCCACCGCCACAGGCCCTTGCCCTGTGCCTTGCACATACCGCTGTTTGTCTTCTTCAAAGACTTACCGCGGCCATGGCACACGCGCCGCTCAAGTCGCCTTGGTAACGTGCCTCGATCTGGGCTTGTAACGCCGCATCGGCAAGTGGGGCAGTGGCGGCCAGCCCGAGTGCTTGGCCCTTGGCCCGCGCGGTAAACGTGCCAGCAGCTTGCGCCATGCATTTCAAACTTTTCAATGACCTCAAGTCTTCCTCCGAGGGATACGGTGATGGAGGCAGATTGTGGTGCGCGCGACCTTGGCGCTGTCTTAAGATGGGGTGTTGCCCTCTTTAGCTTGCGCAAAGGTTGCAAAACCATAATCCCGCCATGCACATTTTGTTGATTGAAGACGACTTGGACCTAGGCCGAGCGCTGCAGCAGGCGCTCAAAGCGGAGGGGCTCACCAGTGAGTGGCTGCGCCGCGTGGTGGACGCGCCGCGCAGCTTTGACAACACCGCGTATGGCTGCGTCTTGCTAGACCTCACCTTGCCCGATGGCAGTGGCTTTGACCTGCTGCAACGCTGGCGCCGGCAAGACATCGCTGTACCCATTGTGGTGATTACGGCGCGTTCAGGTCTGGAAGACCGCTTGGCAGGGCTGGATGGGGGTGCTGACGACTTTGTGGTGAAACCCTTTGCCACTGCGGAGCTGATCTCACGCATTCGCGCGGTGTGCCGCCGCTCGGCCCGCCAAGCCAGCGAGGTGTGGACCTTTGCTAATCTGTGCATTTTGCCCCGCAAGCATCTGGCCATGCTTGATGGCATCGAGTTGGACTTGTCGCCGCGCGAGTACCGCATCTTGCTGGAGCTGGCCCGCGAGCCTAGCGTGGTGGTACCCAAAGGGGTATTGGCGCAGCGGCTAGAGCCACTGGGCGACCCGGTAGACTTTCCCACTTTGGAGGTTCATATGTCCAATTTGCGGCGCAAGATAGGTGCCCATCGCATTAGTACGGTGCGGGGCGTGGGCTACATGTTTCAGTCATGAAAATCTGGTGGCGCCCCACGCTGGTCAAGCGGGTGATGCTGGGCCTGTTCCTGGTTTTTTTCTTGGTCTGGGACGCGCTGATTGCCTACTCCTACTGGCGTAACTTCCACGATATTGACGCCAAGTCCCGTACCTTTGGCCGCTATGTGGCAGAGTCGTTGGCCTCTGTGCAAGACCCTGACCAAGCCCGTGCCTTGGTGAAGGGCTTGGCCGATATTCAAAACAAGATTTTTGACGAGGAACAGGTGCCCTTGGCCTTGCTGATTCAGTTGTGGGACAAGGATGGCCGCTTGGTCTATGCGCATGCTTCGCTGGAACATGCGCAGCTCACGGGGCATGTGGACCATCTCACCGAAGAAACCGCAGGTGGTCGCCCGGTGTATGTGGCACGCACCGAGCTGCCGCAATGGACCTTGGTGGTTGCACACCCCAGGCTGGAGCTGGGCTGGGCTTTGCGGGCCATCGCCTTGGACCTGCTGCCGTATATGGTGATTGCCTTCACCTTGATTTCACTGGTGATGTGGATTGCCGTGCGGCGCGGATTGCGCCCTTTGCAGCTGATGTCAGCCCATATCGCGGCCCGCAGCCCCAATGATTTGGCACCCACGGGTATTGACACCCGCTACGCCGAGTTGCAGCCCCTGCAACAGGCCTTGGACAGCATGTTAGACAAGTTGCGCCACAAAGTGGAGCGTGAAACCGCGTTTGTGCAAGAGGCCGCGCATGAACTGCGCACGCCTATGGCGGTGGTGTCTGCCCAAGCCCATGTGCTGCGGATGGCACAAGACCCCGAAACACGCAGCGAGGCAGAAGACCATCTAGATGCGGCCTTGGCTCGGGCCTCGCATTTGGTGGGGCAGTTGTTGCAATTGGCCCATGTGGGCGGTGAGCGCGTCACCACCCTAGCGCCCCTGGACCTTGCCCAGGATGTGCGTAGCGAGTTGGCCGCGTTGGTGCCCAGCGCCATGCAGCGCAACATCGAACTGGGACTCGATGCGCCCGACCGTTTGGTGGTCACGACCGAGCGGCAAACGTTCAAGTCCATCTTGCACAACTTGGTGGGCAATGCGATTCGCTATGTGCAGCAGGGCGGCAAAGTCGACGTCAGCCTGGTGCACAACGGGCGGCAGGTCGTACTGTCCGTGTCGGACAACGGCCCCGGTATTCCCGCCGAGCAGCGCGAGCTGGTGTTTGAGCGGTTTCATCGTGGGCTAGACCACGCGGCACCGGGCGCTGGCCTAGGTTTGGCGATCGTGCGGCAAGCTTGCAAACGCTTGGGCGGCCATGTGGTATTGCTGCCGGGCGCCCATGGGGTGGGGTGCCAATTTCTGGTCACTCTTGACATAGCGCAACACTAGGGTATTGGGGTCCCGGTAAATTCCAGCTGCGCTCATATTGGCGTTTCCATCGGCGTGTAACGTGGCCGATGCGAGTTGGAGAGAATCACCATGACCACTAACCGTAGAACCTTTGTAATCCAATCTCTTAGCGGCGCTGGCCTGGTAGCGTGCGCCAGCCTGTGCAACACCGCCTTCGCGCAAGCCGCGTTGACGGAAGCCGACCCACAAGCCAAGGCCTTGGGTTATTTTGCGGACGCCACCAAGACCGACAAAACCAAATATCCCAAGTACGCAGCGGGCCAAAACTGCCATAGCTGTGCCTTGTTCCAAGGCAAAGCCAGTGATGCAGCAGGTGGCTGCCCCTTGTTTGCGGGCAAACAAGTGGCTGGCAAAGGCTGGTGCAGCGCCTGGGCCAAGAAGGCCTGATGTAGACCGTTTCGGTCTCCCTGCGCGTGCGGTGCGCACGCCGTTCAAAAGCCCAAGCCTGCTTGGGCTTTTTTTATGCGCCCAACCGCCATCGCCGTGCGGGTATTGCGCAGTGGCAAGACTGACACGGTCTGCTTCTGCCACCATGCGGACTGCGCACTGATACGCATGAAAGGTTTGCCATGGCACAAGCTGCGGGTTTGCATTTTTTCCCCACACCACAACGTGTACTCATCACCGGGGGCACCGGGTTCATAGGCAGCGCTTTGTGCAAAGCCTTGCTGGCGGACGGCCACAGCGTGACCGTGTTGACGCGCAACCCCGGCAAGGCGCAAGCGGTATTGGGGAGTCAGGTGGTCACGTTCTCAAACTTTGATGCCCTGTCAGTGCAAAGCGCATTTGACGTGGTCATCAACCTCGCGGGTGAACCGGTGGTGGGGCCGCGGTGGACGGCGGCTCGCAAGGCGGTGTTGCTGGCCAGCCGCAGCGGCGTAACTGACGCCTTGGTAGCATGGCTGCAGCGCGCGCACACCAAGCCTCGGCTCATGATTTCTGGCTCTGCCATTGGGTTTTACGGCGTGCAAGCCCAGGGTGACCGCACTGAGTTGGCGGAAGACGCTGCACCGCAAGCCATCTTCATGTCTGAGCTGTGCCAAGCCTGGGAGGCCAGCGCCAAGGCGGTGCAGGCCATGGGCGTGCCGTTGGCCTTGCTGCGCATTGGCGTGGTGCTGGGGCCGTGTAGCACGGGGCAGGGGGCTTTGCCCAAAATGGTCTTGCCATTGCGCCTAGGCGTGGGCGGCCAGTTGGGCAACGGTCAACAGGTGGTAAGTTGGGTGCATTTGGCCGATGTGTTGGGTGCTGTCGCCCATCTCATGCGCTTGCCTGCTATGCAGGCTCAAGGCGTCTACAACCTCACCGCCCCGCAAGCGTGCAGCCAACACATGTTCATGCAAGTCGCAGCCCAGGCCATGCACCGCAGCTGGGCCTTGCCCCTACCTACGCCCGCTTGGGTGTTACGCGTGCTCATGGGGGAGCAAGCGGGCTTGTTGCTTGAGGGCCAGCGCGTGGCGCCCACGCGTTTGCTGGGGTCAGGCTACCGCTTTGCCTATGGCGATGTGGCCGCTGCCTTGAAACACTGCCTTGCTAGCTAAATCGTATCGGCTAATCTGGCGGTGGCGCCCATGAATAGTGCGTTGTCAGCTATCTAAAAAATAGCGAATAGGGCAGGTGGCTATGCCTCCGATGCGAGGGTCCGAAGTCGGCGCAACGCCTAGCGTGGTACCTCCAGCGGGTTAAGACCCTGAAATGACGCAGCCCACAACCCCGCTATTGCAGGGATGTGGGCTGATGGCTTAGCCGGGCTAAGGCGTCCGCTTACTTCTTAGCAGGCGCTGGGGCTTTCGTCCGCAGGCTTGCGACCAATCCTTCTGGCAGCACCACGCCTTTGGTGGCGGCTTGGGCGAGTTTGAAGAACACGTCGGTGTTGTCAATCACGCCAGTAAAGCTATAGGCACCTGGGCCAAAGGCCGACAAGGGGATGTCGGTGGCAGTGTGTACCGCGCTCTCGCCAGGCACTTGGCCGGTGACCATGAACTTGCCGTCCACATCGCGTGCCAGGGGAGTGGCAGGGTAAGCCGATAAAGGCTCTTTCTTCACAAAAGGCTGTTGGCTGTCTTGCAGGGGGCGGTCGTTGGTGCGGTAGTCTTCATAGCGGTCCGAGTTGGCACCATAGGCCACCAGCAACTTGTAGTCGATGTCGGTGGTTTCGGGGTAGCCGTCGCCTGAGATTTTGTACTTGGGGAAGCCGGCTTGTTCGTAAATGCCCACCACTTTGTCGCGCAAGTTGGCCACACCGCCTTCACGCACCAACTCTTGCAAGCGGGCATCGGTCACGCGGGAGCCTCCAATCAACGCGGCGCCAGAGCATTCGTGGTCAGCCGTCACAATGACCAAGGTGTCGCCGTTCTTGCGTGCGAACTCTTGGGCTAGCTTGATGGCGCGGTCAAACTCGATGGTGTCCAACATCCAGCGCTCGGTGTCCATGTTGTGGGCTTGCTTGTCGATAGACGCGCCTTCCACCATCAATACAAAGCCTTTCTTTTGGCGCTCCAGCACGCTCAGGGCCTTGGCAGTCATCTCGTCCAACATCGGTTGGTCAGGGAAGCCGTAGTCGTCCACCACGCGGCCGCTGATGCCGCGCGCCTTGTTGCGACGGCCATCCATCTTGTCCAAGGCCACGTTCATGTTGGAGTGGGCAAACAGGCCCAAAAGGCGCTCTGTTTTGCTGGCGTCGATCGCGTCCAAGCCAGTCTTGTCACCCGCATAGGCAAAGCCTGCAGACTTGAAGTCACCCAGCAAGTCACGGTCTTTGTCCAAGGCGCCGGCAGCAGCACCCCAGCGCTTCACGATTTCAGCGGTGTGGTCGTCGGTGGAGGAAAAGGCGTAGTCGGTTTTGTCGCCACGGGCAGAGCCCGGCACGGTGGAGGGCACAAACCATTTGCGTCCGCCGCCCATGAGCACGGTCAGGCCGGTGTTGCCACGGTCATCCAAAAATTGGTCCACGATGCCGGTGCCAGCACCCCGGTTGCTGGTGTGCACCGCATTGCCTGCAGGGGTGGCATCGAACACGTCGGCTGTGGTTACCACGCCCAGCGCCTTGCCTTGGGTGCGGTGCAGGTATTCGCTCAGGTACTCGATACGGGGGTTGTCAAACGGGTCCGTGGTGTCGTCAGGGAACACACCTTCTTCGTTGTTGTTGTTTTTGTTGCCAGACACGTAGCCGGTCATGCCAGGCGCCGAGTCAGTCACCACTGAGTTCAGCGAGGCGGTCTTCACCATGGCTGTGACTGGGAAGGTGTCCATCGCCAAAGGGGTGATATTTTTGCCCTGGGCATAGCCGCCCGCCACGATGCGTGCTGCCGTGCGCTGCGCAGCGCCCATACCGTCACCCAGCATGATGATGATGTTCTTCACCTTTTGGCCGCCTGGTAGCAAGGCCACCACTTCAAAGTTGCCTTGGGCGGTGACGGTTTGGCCGTCGCTTTGCGTGCCACTCACCGTAAAGGTGTGCACACCAGGCTTGTCTGCACTGGCAGCGCGCAGGGTGGCGATGGTGGCATTGCCAGGCACGCCATTCAAGCAGTCTTTTCCGCAGGCTTTCAGGGCCACCGTGGCTTTGACGGGTTTGCCGTCAATCGCAAATTGCGCTGCGGTGATGGTTTTTCCCGCGTCATCGGGGCGCAGTGTGGCTTGCAGGTCAAAGCGCTGTCCGGGCAAAAAGCGGGCAATCACCGGGGCCGCTTGGCCGCTGCTAAACAGCTCGCTGGGTGGCGTCAGGCGGCTCACGCTGGGCGCGGCGTGCGCGCTCAAGGTGGCAAGTGCGCACAAGCCAAAGGCAAGGCGCGCAAGGGGGAATAGTGGTTTAGGTGTCATACAAAGGTCGATGGAAAAAAAGCGATACGTGGATGAACAAGGACTTCGAGACGAGAAACTGAGGGTGGCTGTGTATGGGCTGCGCCTAGTGCTGGTGCTGCTGGTTGTGCAAGTACATGGCAAGTTCCATGGGGTTCATGCCCTTGGTGGCCTCAGGTGCAAGTTGCATGCGTATCCAAGAGACGCGGCCATCTTTTTCTTCAAAACGGCCCACATCGACTACGCCACGCACTTCAATCAGGCCCCGGGTATGCGGTACGACCCACGCCGATTGACTGGGGTCCAGATACACCATTACCGTGGCGACAGGCAAGTCGTCGGCCTCGCCATCGGCATGTTCACTCATCTGCACGGGGCGGGGTGTGAGCATGAAGCGTCCCAGTGACGGGGTTTCTTGCTTCACCATGTAGCCCACCAGGCGCGCGCTTGTGCCTTTGGCCTGCAGCAAGGCGTCGCCTAGCTCCAAACCTCCGGCTTTACTGCTGCTGCGGAAGAAGTCGCGAAACTTGATTTCTGGTAAGTCCTGGCTGGGGCTAGTCGCTGTGGTTTGGGCATGCAAAGCGCCAAACCACAGCGCGGCAGTGACGGCCATCACAGCACGGAGCGTCGTGAGCCTGCGCTGCGATGGGGCTGGAGGGTAGGGTAGGTTCATAGTGGGCAATTGCGTTGGGGTTTAGGCATGTTGCGGTGCCAATGTCTTGGCGTACAGTGAGGCGCCTGCCAAGTCTTTGAGCGTGACGGTCATGGCCTTGGTTTTGGCGTCAATGTCCACCTGGCCAAAGAACTGCATGCCGCTGCTCGGTGGGGCATTCGCCTCCGCCGGGGCTTTCTGGTACATCACTTGCATGCCAAAGGTGGCATCGGTTTTGTTGGGGCCAAAGCCACCTGCGTTCAGTGGGCCAGACACAAATTCCCAGAAGGGTGCAAAGTCGGTGAACTTGGCTTTGCTTGGGTCAAAGTAGTGGGCGGCCGTGTAGTGCACGTCAGCGGTCAGCCACACCACGTTTTTGATGTGGGCACGCTTGATCTCGCGCAGCAGGCGGGCAATTTCCAGCTCACGCCCCAAAGGAGTGCCGTCGTCACCATTGGCAATGGCTTCCCATTTGTCTTGTCCTTGGGCCGTTTTGCCATCACCCACGTGCAGGCCAATGGGCATGTCCGCAGCAATCACCTTCCAGGTGGCCTTGGAGCGCTTGAGGCCGTCTAGCAGCCAAGCAATTTGCGGGCGACCCATGAAGGCGCTTTCCTCGTTTTCCACCGTTTGCAGGTTGGCGCTGTTAGGGCCACGGTAGCTGCGCATGTCCACCACGAACATGTCCAGCAAGGGGCCTTGGGGTAGATGGCGGTAAACGCGCTCGCTCTCTGCATCCGCAGTGCGGCGCAGCGGTGCGTATTCGTGGAAGGCCTTGGTGGCGCGGGCCACCAGCAAGGGCACGTTTTTCTCGGTGTAGCGTGGGTCACCGCTTACGTCTTTGGAGTCAGACCAGTTATTGCTCACCTCATGGTCATCCCACTGCCAGATTTGGGGCACATCGGCTGCCATGCGGCGCACGTTTGCGTCCATCAGGTTGTAGCGGTAGCGACCCCGGTACTCGTTCAAGGTTTCCGCAACCTTGCTCACGTCTTCGGTGACTAAGTTGGTCCATAGGCTGCCATCGGGCAGCTTGACTTGTGCAGCCATCGGGCCATCGGCGTAAATGGTGTCTCCGCAGTGCAAGAAAAAGTCGGGGCCGACCTTGCGCATTTGCTCGTAAATCTTCATGCCGCCCCAAGCCTCGTTGATACCCCAGCCCTGGCCCGCCGTGTCCCCGCTCCAGGTAAAGCGCACATCACGCACCGCTGTACTGCCCGCGACTGCAGGCAAACGCAAGTGGCCGTTCATTGCCTCAGACAACACGCGTTCGTTGTGCAAATCTTGCAGCACCACGCGGTAAAAAATCTCTTGGCCAGCGGGCAAGTGGCTCAGGTCCACGCGGCCCGTGAAGTCTGTGTCTTCCAGCATGTGGGGGCCGCGCACGCGCGTGGCATTGGCGAAGCTGGCGGTCGTGGCCCATTCCACCCACAGGCGTGCAGGGCGGTCGCTGCGCGTCCAGATGATGGCGCCGTCAGCCTTGGGGTCGCCACTTTGGATGCCGTGGGCCATCTGCGGGCGCATGGCGTCGCGTGTGATCACTGCGGGTGCAGCCTGTGCCAACACCACAGCCGGCGCCAGCAAGCCAGCACCACTCAGCACAGAACCGGTGTTCAGAAAACGACGACGATCCACGGAATTAGCCCCTAGAAAATGTAGGGGCTAATTGTTGGGCACTGGTATGTCAGTCCCGTGACGGTGGCGTGTGGCCGCCGTGCTTCAAAAAATCTGCCGCCTTCATCAGATAGGGTTGCCCGCCAACACTCCGGTCATCGTTGTGATCGGCGCTGTCAATGACTCCACCGCTTCCGCGGATCATCCACAATACTGCCGGCGTAAAGTGAAAAATCTTGCCTAAATTGGCTGCTAGCCCCCGTTTAATAAGGGCAAGCTGCTATAAAATTGAGAGTGCTAATAGCGAAGGTCTGTTAGCGCTCGTTCAGTACCTTTTCAATCCGGGTGTCGGGGACAAACCAGATGCAGGCGACCAGGCCTACCAACACGCCTGACCACCCAGGGTAGCCCAGTAGTGCCAAGGGAATCGCCAGCACGTAGCTGGCGACCGACACTTTGCCCTTGAGGTCTGCGCCTACCGCATGGCGCAGCACGGAGTCGGGGCCTTCGTGGCGAATGATGCAATTTTGGAGCACGGTAAAGGCCAGCGCACACATCAGCAGGTCCACGCAGTACACCACCACCGGCATGGTTGCAAAGTGGTTTTCACCCATCCACGCCGTCGCAAATGGCATGAGCGAGAGCCAAAACAAGAGGTTGAGATTGGCCCACAGCATGGTGCCATTCACCTTCTTCACCGCGTGCAACAAATGGTGGTGGTTGTTCCAGTAAATGCCCACGTACACAAAGCTCAGCACATAGCTCAAAAACACCGGCCACAAGGGCAGCAGGTCCGCCAGTGCCTCGCCATGCGGTACTTTGAATTCCAGCACCATGATGGTGATGATGATGGCAATGACGCCGTCGCTAAAGGCTTCTAGTCGGTTTTTGTTCATGCGCGTCTGCTCGTCGCAGTGGAGTGGGCGAAGGTCCGCATTGTGCCGAGTTTGAAGGTCCTTAGGCACGAAGTTGCAGAGAACCGCGTCCAGCGCCCGTGGAATAAGTGCACCCAGCTATCCAATTTGTAGTGATGGTTTATGGCGATAGTGCACTTGCCGTCAGCCAATGGTTTGACTCTGATGGCAAGTAATGCGTTTGCTGCGCTAGCGTTGCACGAACGGGTGTGTTACTGGCTTCGCCCGTCGGTATCGTCCATGCTGCAGTGGCAATCTCATCTATGAGCTTGGCGCGCTGGGCTTTTTTCAGGGGGCGCAGGTGGCTGGCCACCCACTGGGCGCGGGCCTGGTTGATTTGGCCGGTGGCTTTCCAGCGGCGGGCTTCCAGCGCGGGGTTGTGCAGCATGGCGGCCAGCCACACAGCTTGGGCCGCAGTGAGCTGGCCGGCCGGTTTGCCAAAGTAAGCGTGGGCTGCCGCCTGTGCACCGCAGACCGTCGCACCCCATGGGGCATAGTCTAGGTACAGGCGCAGGACGCGCGCCTTGCCCAGCGTTTGCTCCATTTCCACGGCGTACAGCAGCTCGCGCAGCTTGCGCACCGGAGATCGTTCGCCGCCGGTGACCAGCAGCTTGGCGACTTGCTGCGTGAGCGTGCTGGCACCGCGCAGCGGGCGAGCTGCGCGTCCAAGGCCTTGCAGCGTAGCGTCCCTATCTTGGTTGCTGTGCAGCGCCTGCGTCATCTCCGTCAGGTCGTAACCCGTGTGTTCAAAGAAGCGCTGGTCTTCGGCGGCGATCACGGCGCGTGCCAAGAGGCTGTCTGCGCCCAGACTGGTGGTGGGCAGTCCGCGCCCGCACGTGCTTTTGGCCAGAGTCCAACTTTCAGTGCCCAGGCCGTTGACAGCCATGCCTTGCAGGCGGGGTTGCACGGTCAGTGTTTTGGATGGCAACTCCAGCGTGGCTTGCAGGGCCATAGTGCCGTCTATATGTGCGTAGGCCAGCTCAGGGATAGAGCCCGCAAACAGGGCATAGGCATCGCGCACCGGCGTGTCGGGCAGGGTGATGTGCAGCGTAAGCCCATGGGGCCGCACTGTGCCGCGCCACAGGGCATGCACAGCGCCACTGCTCAGTGTGCCTTTGAGATCGGTCGCATTGCGATGCACGGTCATGCGGGCGTCTGCCAGGCGCACGGGCTCGGGGCCCCAGCTGCTGCTGCGCACCACGCAGGGGTCGCAGTGCAAGCTGAGTTCCTGGCGCTTAGCGTCCCACGCCACATGCAGATCGCCCATGCGGGTGGGGAGTGTGCGGCCATGCAACTGCTGCGCAATCCACGGCGTGGTGCCCCACTGAATCAGCGCGGCCACGCCCACGTCAACTTGCAGGGGACCGACCCGCACGGTGGTGGTCCAGTCACCGGGGCTGGGGCGCAGCACAGCGCGCGCGCCCAGCAGCATTGCAAACATGGCCAGCATAAGAACCAAGACAGTGATGGCAGTCCAGCGCGCGAGCACGCGCAGTAGGGCCAAGGCAGAAACGGCGGTGGAACGGAAAGCGCGGAGCAGTGTGCGCATGGTGTTCACTGGAAGTAGTTGGAAGCGTGCCTTACAGCGGTGTGGCCACGGTCATGGCTTGCCATGGCCCGTGGGACTGGCCCGAGACCGACGCCCAGTACCAGGCCGACGTGTCGGTGTAACCCTGCCCTTGGGCGTCGGCAATGCGTTCGCAAACGCGCACCGCCTTGCCGCCGCGCTGGGCCACAAAACAGCGCCAACGTTGCTGGTCAGCTTGCACTTCCAGCTGCTCGCTGTGGATGCGGTAGCCCAGACCGCGGTAGCAGTCGGCGGCTGGGTGCAACATGCGGGTCGGCTGGTTGACGGTGCGCAGCACCAGTACCTGGGTGCCGTCGGTCATGCGCGCCACCGTGCCGGGAAAGTGCTTTGCAAAGCGCAGCTCCACATCACTCAGTGCCAGGGGGCGCAGTGGTGCGCCCTGCCAGTGGCTGGGCAGTTCCACGGTCACCTGGGGTGTTGCCGATGTCTCCGCTCCAGGCCTGTGGTCTGCCACAGCGGTGGCAATGCTCCACACCGCGCACAGTGGCAGCACCGCGGCCCACAGGGTTTTGTGCAGCACGCGGTTAACGAAGCGGTTGCTAAAGAAGCCTTGGGCAGTGGTGCGTGGGGATGCGGTGGTTTTCATACCTTGGACTCCTTAGCTGTGGAGCGGCCCATGGCCCAGGCAATGCCGCCGCACACCACGCCCAAAACCACCAAGCCCACGGCCTGGTGCGCTGCATTGCCCAAATGCACGCCGGAAGCCTCTCCCGCCACCAGCACGGTGTTGCGCACCACGTTGCCCAGGAGCACCAGCACACTCACCACCGGCAGGCGCAGCAAGAAGCTTCGGTTGCTGCGGCCTGTTGCCAGTGCCACCGCGCAGGCCGTGAAGTAACCCAGCCAGGCCATTTGCACTCCAGAGCAAGGCGCGTCCACGATGATGAGCTGGCCGTCTACCAAGAGGCTGCTACCGCTGCGCTCTACGGTGTGAGCCACAGAGAGCAACCAGCTGCTGAGCTCAGCCGTCACCACCCGCAGCGGAAAGCCCGCATAGAACTGCAACGATGCCAGCAGGGGCAGCGACAGCACAGAGAGCCCCCACACCGGTGCACTGGCCACCCGCGCCGGCAAGAAAGCCAGCAAGCCGGCAGCCAGGCTTAGTAAACCCACCAGCGCCACCAGCAGGTCGGGCAGCTGGTTGTGCAGGGCGGTGGTGAGCACTGCACCCACCAAGGCCGTGGCCTGCAGGCCCAAGCGGGGCGCCGCGCGCAGGTGCTGGCGGTGGGCGAACAACAGAGTAGCCATGGCGGCCAGGGCCAGGATGCCCAGCGGGTCGTCGGATCCATCGGCCATGCGCTGCCCCATCCACCACCAGGTGGGCCACAGGGCGACTGCCAACAGCGCCAGCCAACGCCATTCGGCCGCAGTGTCGATGGCAATGCCAAAGCGCACGAAGCCGGGCACCTTCAAAAGCCGTGAAGAGGTGCAAGCCTGACCTGCCGCCGGGCCGCCCCAAGGCAGGTAGCGCCCCCCTGGGGGGCAGCGCAGTACACGAAGTGACAAGCGTGGGGGCTTCATGTTCAGCTGGTGTAGTGGTGTGCGCGCGCCAGTGCGCGGCGGCGGCGGTAGGCCAGCATGCCCAGGACCGATATCGTCATGGCAATGGCACCCCAGGTAGCAGGCTCGGGTGTGCTGGGCACCTCGGTACCAAGGGAACTGTTTTCCACACCTTCGGGCAGGGGTGAGGGTTGGTTCACGCCGGTGCTGTCAGCAGGTGCCTTGTTGCGCACCACCTGGTCCACAGCCAGAAAGCTGGTGTACTGGGTGAGCAGGCTGTATTGCAGGCCCAGGTCGGTGATGGCCTTGGCGTAGGTGTCGCCGCCTTCCAAGGCTTCCTGGTCGCTCAAAGCAGCAATGCGGTTGCGGGCCCACAGATGGCGCAGGGCTGCGGTGTCAGTGGTCTTGGCGGTGTCGGCAGCCACAGGCAGTGTGTGTTGGATGGGGCCGCTGGCGCTCTGGCCCTCGATGATCAGCTTGCCTTTGGGCTCGCCACGCCATTTGCCGTAGACGATGACAGGGCGTTGCGCCAACAGGTCGGGCAGGTTGCGGGGTTCGACGTCGTAGACATCCAGGCCTTCAATGCGGGCCTTCACTTGGGTCAACACAGGGGATTCGATCATGGTGCGAAAGCGCTTGGCTTGTTCGGCCGCTTGCTCGGGTTTGGTGATGATGAAGGGTTCGCCCATGCCCGCACGGGCCAGGCCTTCCATGAGGTGGCGGTTCACGCTGGAGCCGATGCCAAACGAAAACACATTGGCGCTAGACAAGTTGTTGCGCACCAGCTCAAAGGCTTCGCGCTCCACGGTCACATAACCGTCGGTCACCACCACCACGGTGCGTGACACATCGGCGGTTTTGGCTTGGGCATACACGCGCTTGAGCGCAGGAATCAGCTCCGTGCTGCCACCGCCACCTTGTTGGTCGATGGTGCGGATGGCTTGCTCAATGTTGGCCTTGGTGGCGGGTACCGACTTGGGGCTCAGGAAATTGTTGCTGCCCGAGAACAGCAGCACGTTAAACGTGTCACTGGGGCGCAGGCCACCAATCAACTCACGCAGCACGCCTTTGGCTGTGTCCAGAGGAAAGCCATGCATGGAGCCCGAGATATCCACCACAAAGATGTACTCGCGTGGGCTGATGGCGGTGGCGGGCGGGGCCTTGGGTGGCTCCACCATGGCCAGGAAGAAGTTCTCGGTCGCACCCTTGTAGAGCAGCAATCCGCTCTCGATCTTGTCACCGGCCAGGCGGTAGTCCAAGATGAAGTCGCGGTTGTTGGTGGGCTCGGCGGTGGGGTTCAGGCCCACCACGGTGGCACCGCCCTGCTCGCTGTAGCTGCTGATGGTGTGCGATGGCGAGGTGACTTCCTTGATGCCAATGGGCGTGTTGAGCGACACGTGGATGTCAAAGGCAGGTGCGGCTTTGCTGGTGGGCGTGTTTTGGCCTTGGGGCAGGTAGGGCTGGGCAACCCAAGTGGCGTTGGCCTGACCGCTCTGTGGGCTGTTGTAGCGCGGACCTACCACGGTGGGGAACACAAACTGGTATTTGCCGTCGGTGGGTACCAGCAGCTCGGTGTAACGCAGCTCCACCTTCACGTCGTCGCCGGGCATGATGTTGGCCACATTCATCTGGAACACATTGGGCAGGTGCTGTTCCAGCAAGGCAGCGGTTTTGCCTTGGGCCTTGGCGTCGTCGTATTCGATCTTGGCTTGCTGCTTCTCGCGGATCTTGGCGGTGATCAGGCGGTCGGCCAGGCGCACGTTCATACCGTGCACTGCAGCGCGTGTGGAGCCGGGGAACACGTATTTGGCTTCGATGGCGCGCTGGCCTTCGTTCTTGTAGGTCTGTACCACGGTCACGTCGGCAATCACACCGCTGACCTTCACGTTGACCTGCGTGGACTTGAGCGGCAACTGGTCCACGCCGGGGTTGTCGCTTTTGACCAAGAAGTAGGGGCTCTCGGTTTTAAGGCGCGGGTTGTCAGTGTCCTGCGCATGCACAGGGTGGCTGACCAGCGCCACAAAGCAGACGGCCGAGAGGGAAGTGGTTGCCAGCCACAGCCAGCGGGATAGGCGGCTGGGCTGTGCGGGTTCTGACAAAACGGCGATAGCCATGGTGCATCTCTTGCGGTTCATCGTGCGACATTGCACGGTGAAGAGAGCATCCCGCCGCGGGAAGAAGACTGTTTGAAGTGGCTAGGGGGTTGTGTGAAGTTTGTGTGAAAACGGGGTGAAGGGAAACTTGGCTAGTGGCCAAAAGCAATATGAGACCAGTGCACGCCCGTACTTCCAAATGATTTGTTAAGCCCTTATCGCTCAGCGCCAACGAATGCGCTAGGGCTAAGACATTTCAGTGCTTGGTGAGTAAAGCCTGGAAATAGGGCGGTCCCGTTTTGGTGCCAATGCATAGCGTCAAGAAGCGTGAGTGCACGAGTTAAAACTGAACGAGATGAAGATAACTCCGTCTACTTCGGAGTTCGGCGGATTTGATCTGCTGCGCCAAGCAAACATCTTTTAAGCGCTTCGTTGGCCACTGGAATATCAAACGAGGCTCGAGTTGGAAGTGTCGCGCCATGATGATTGGAAGCCGCGGTTGTTGCGCCCAACTCGATGCAATGCTCGACAGATAGGTTTATCTCAGATTGGAAACGGCGAAGCCTAGGTTGCCAACTGACCACAGCGACGTTGTCGAACCTACGGCGCCCCGCGCTACTTCTAATTCGCAAATCTCCTTTTTTTGTTTTTGTGTACCAGACATAGGCATCGTCTATTTGATCAAAAGAACTTACTACTTCATCAATTGCTTGAACCGCGTTCGCAGAGTTGCTTAGCGACAAATTGAAAGTTTCTTGTGCGGTCATCAGTTCAGCGTCATCCGCCTGAAGATCTGCTTCATCATCTGCTTTGGGCTGTAAGTCAACGTGCATTTTTTGTCGAACCAATGGAGTTTCTTGTCCTAAATGTCTGAAGCTCGATTCAAGAGCCTGATTTAGCACTTGTGCTGTGTCTACCCTGTTCATGTTTTTTGCAGCGCCGTGTTGTACATGAGCATTGCAACGTGGCAAGAGTTGCGAAATTGCATTTCTCTCAGCTCGCTCAATCGCGGTTCGTATCTGTGAATTGCTGAAGGGCATTCCCTTCTCGATTTTTGCATAAGTGATAACAAAGTCCGTCAGCCCCCGCGGACCCGCAATGTGCGAAAAAGCGGGCCAATTTTCCGCCGCGAATATTGCTCGATTTAGAGATGAAACGCGGCCACGGTCGCCGGTTAATGTCGTCGGATCTGCACAAATCAAATCGGCAAGAAGTATTGAGGATTGCTCAACAGCTTTCATTTTCTCCAACACACTTCCGTTGAATGAAATACGCCGATCTCGAAGCGTTAGTGTGCCGAGGTGCTTTGCCCACCGTGTTGCGCACACGTCGCCATCCGTGGAGTTCACATTCGTCCCACGGAACTGTCCTACATAAAGTAAATGATCTTTGTAATGAATTGCATAGAGGCCAGCACCACGGGTTTCATCTTTGGGAAGACAACCGTTTGATTCAATTCGAAGATTGGCCCAGGCTGGGTTGCCTTTGATTGCTTCATTGGTATGGATTTTGAAAAGTGCTGCCGCGCAGTACGTTGTAATGATCACTGAATGATGTCCTTTGTTGATACACGTTGTGTTGGGAGCTGGATTCGATCACTTGAGAGAGAGTGAGATATTTCCGGTGGGTCACGCGAGATAAATCGGGTATTTGGAAATGTTGCGGGGTCTTTTCGCATACCGATCATGAAAATGGCTTTCGTATCAGGAAAGCCAAAAAACGCCCTTCATTTTTGATCGAAGCGGCTTGAGAACTGCCGCTTCCCATGCCCAGACGATATCAGCTGGGAAGTTGAAGGCCTTTCACCATTTCGGCAATGGTGCGTCCAGATGCACTGCTTGCTAACGTAATGACCTCGCCAGTGCCCCGCTCGACGATGGTAACGATAGTGCCCTCGTTCGGGCTTGCGCACAAGCTGTCTTTTTTATCCAGCGTTGGCAGATAGCGGTGCAAAGCCGACTTGGATATTTCCGTGATACCAAGCTCCCTGAGGTTGGCGATGATCTCAACCAGCGAAAAGTGGCGATTCGCACGGATGCAGTCAATTGCCATGGTACGCCGATGCGGTTCCATCTTGTCTATCGAAAAACGCCGGCTCATTTCAGTTTCCTCGGTTGCTGGTGTTGAACAAATCGGGGCGCAGATGCTGCACCGCGCCTAGCGTGGGGTTGTTGGTGCAAGGCTTGATCTTTTCGGCCACCATGCGCAGTAACGCACTGAGACAGTCCGGAGGGAGTTCGACATATTGGAGGCATCCACCTGCTTGGTGTAGCTTGATGTTTTGGCTCTCCATGGTATCTAACATGCAAGACAGGCCCACAAGGGCGAGGTTGGCGTCTTCGAGGGCCGCTTCGGTGGTTTCAGGCATGACCACGAAACGCGCATTGGGATCGAGGAAACGCGTGTCGATATCTTCCAGATGTGCAAGAGATGGATGCAACATGAAATGCTCCTTTGTTGAGACTGATGGCCCGTTTACTAGACGGGTGGGGGGTGTAGTAACACGCAACAAGTCGTGCCGCCGTCCTTACGGATGGGCGCACCCCCCAAAAATCGGACTCGTGGAGCGAATTGGGGACGAAAAAAAGCCGCATGACTGTCGGGTGCGGCTGTTCCGCTTGTTGTAGGTGTTACTAGTACCTGTGGCATATTTTACTCCACAGAAAACACATTTGCACACCACGAAACACCCCCAGAAACGGCAACGCCGCCTGGTCATTGGACTCAGAGCGGCGCGGTAGAGGCAGTTTAGCAGAGGGTTAAAGCGGGCCACAGGGCATCACTTGGTGTATCCGGCCAGCCAGTCATTGAGTGCATCAAGTACGGTTTTCTCATCGTTCGGCGCAAGGGTGCGGGCTATCGGGTCGCCAAACAGCAGGCCCCGGCGTGGCATTTTGCGGGTACCGAACTCATGGAATACAGCATACGGCGCACCAAAGCCAACCTGCACGGCGTTACCACCGTTGAGCAATTGATGATTCAGGCTGCGAAGCATGTCCCCGTGTCGGTTCAACACCTTGCGGTTTCCATCCTTGGGGTAGCTCTTTAATGTTGACGCGTTCAATCGTTTCCATATCACGTTGACCGGGTCTTTTTCCGTCTCAAAGCGGCCGCTGATTCGGCTCTCCAGCATCTGGCCAATGCCATCCAGCACGCGGGGGATGTCATCAGGCAACTGTGACAGCTTGGCAAGCTGTGTGCGGACTTCGCCAGATTCAATCGTCAGCGTGAACATTTCAAATTCCCCTTCAAACCCAGAAACACGTAAAATCCTCCGCAGCTGAGCGTGAGGCGCGAAAGTGGCTGGTGCCGGAACCTATAGCCACCTGTAAGTTGACCACCCGTGCCGGTGCGGGTGGAGCTATATCACTCACGTTCAGCGCCTTACAGCGCAGGGTCCACATAAACCCGCTCACCCACCCGCAAAGCATTGAGGCCTTTGCGATCCCGCTGCATCATGTTCCAGAAGATGCCGCCATCAGGCTCCACCTTGACCATCACAAACAGGTCATACTTTGAGCCGCTAAACACCTTGAGATAGCGCCTGCGAAGCGTGGCGTCGTCATAGGCCACTTCCCATATTTCAGACGGTGACTGCAACGTGGGCAAAACGAAGTTGGCAAACCGCTCACGCTGATCGCGCCGTTTTTCCACCACATGCAGCAAGGTGCTATCCAGGATAGTGACAGCCTCAATGGGCGTGGTTACTACCACCGCGCCGCCTTCAGGTATGCCCAGTGCGTCGCGCAATATCACCACCGCCTCCGCGTTCGTCTGCACACCAGGCAATAGCTCTGGTGCCACTGCCACATTCTTGGCAAGCCGCAAGTCTGGGTAGCCCAAAGACTTCCAATCTGGCACGTCCGCTACCACCTGCGCGTTCTTGGGTGCCTGCATGCCCAGGGCTTCTGCCGTCAAAGCCAGATTTCCCTCCTGGGTTGACAGCTTGTCCGTCACCAACTTCTGCAGTGCCGCTGCCCTGGTGCTGGCCTGACCTACGTTGTAATCAAAGCCTGGGGTAATGCCTACCGGCACCGCGCTGACCTCGCCCGTGCGTTTGTTCACCCAGTCGCGTGTCAGCACCTCGGGCGCGGTCTTCTTCATCGGACTGCCGTCTGGCGTTTTCCCTTGGTCGTATTCCCGCTGGCTGACCGACATCGCCCGGCACCGACACCGGTAGCCACAAGGCGGCCAGTGCGTATTCCAAAACGGATGGTCTACAGGCAATGTCACGTTGTCCCACTGCCGGTGTAACTCGCGCACGCGCGCATCGCGCTGGGTGATATAGCGCAGGTAAGGCATTGCGGCCTTATTGCGCTCGGCACGCTCCCACAGACCCGCCGCATACGCCTGGCGGGTGTTGGTGTCATAAATTAACTTCAACCGCGCTGCGTCAAACCGGGTAATCACTTCCCGGCCAGTGGCGGGGTCAATCACCGTCTTCTCACCCCACCAGCCCGCCTCAGATAAAGCCGCCTTGGCGTTGCGCATATAGTCACGCCGGCTCAAGTCACCCTGCACACTCTTGGTGATCATCTTCTGGATGGTCGCAAGCAGATCGACACGTGTCAGGCGGCTGATGGTGAACTGCTGGGCATGCTCTTCATGCCACAAGTCCTGCCAAGAATGCGTCACGGTCAACATCTTGCGGCGCTGCAAAAAGTCAACCGCCTGCGCAGGCGCCAGCTTGTTCAGCGCGGCAAAGTCGGTGGCGTCAGACATCGGACAAACCCGCCTGCGCACCCAAGCGCGCCACAAAGGCAGCATGGGTCAGCGCGCGCGCCAGCGCATCAGGGTTCATAGTCTCCAAAATCGCAGGTAAGCGTGCCAGAAACTCAGCCGCCGTCTCCCCCTTAGACACCGATTCATCCAGCGCCGCTTGAATAGGGTCCACCATCGGCGCAAGAACGGGTTCCCACGCTGACATCGCATCGTTGACGATGGCGTCCACCCCATCTACAACAGAGCCAGCCTCGGCAAATGCCACTTGTTGAGGACTACTTGCATTGACAGGCTTTGGCGCTGTGCCATCGGGCTTGAGGTCGCCTTCCTGGTAGCCATATGCGCGCATCCAATAGGCATTGGTGAACACTGCACCCGCATCATGGTTACTCTTGTCGCGATCGGCCTGCAGCTTGTCTTGGGCTTCTTGGTCCCACATGCGGAAAACTGGCGGCTGCAAATCTCCAAAGTTGACCTGGCAGAACCAGCCAATCAATTCGTTGATCGAATCGGCAATGATTTCTGCGTCGCCGTCACGCAGATCGTCGGTGACGCGCAAGCCAGCTGTGGCACTGGCTTTGTTGGCACTGGCCTCAGTGGTTTGGTTCTGGCCAAGCAGCGCAATGGCAATATCACTGCGGCAGTGCATAACCAGGCGCTCGTAAAGGTCGGCACTGGCTCCCTTGCCAGCCATCTCTACCAACTCCACAGAACCATCATCAGGAATGACGGCTACACCATTCTGAATCAACGCCTGCAGCGAGTTCAACAAGGTATCGCGTTCTGGGTCTGTCGCGTTACGCGGCAACTTGCCCACACTAAAAGCACTGCCGAATTTTTCTGTGAAAGCCAGCCAGAACTTGAGGCCATTCTTTTTGAACATCAACGGCCAGAAACACATGGCCAAGTCGGCAAAACCATAAGGATTCTTGTAAGTCGGCTCCTGGCGCGGTAGCAGAAACTTGTACTGGGGCACCAGCTCGCCCGTCATGGGGTGCGCCTTGGTCTTGAGGCGCAAGGTATTGTCTGCATCAAAGCAAAACCACTCTGGCGGTTTAGCCAAGATGTCTGCCGGAACAAACAGCCCACCTCGCTGCGACCAAATGACCTCCATAGGCTGATAGCCGTACAGCGTGCTCTCCTGCATTTGGGCAATGATGCGGGCCAGCTTAATGCCGTCCAGCATGTCCTGCACCGCCTTGAACGCCCGGCTGCTGGATTTACCCTTGTCCAAACCCCACTCTAAAGCCTGCACGGCGGCCTTGCGACGCCGGATGCAACCCCCAATGTGTGAATCGGTGCGCATTTCGCGGTACGTGGAAATATCCTTGCCCTGGGCTTTCAAGATCGGGTCTGGGTTGGGCAGCAGCATGCCCAAGGTTGAAAAGTCGATGGAGTTGGCGCGCGTGGCCAGGTGGTCGGTAATGGGTGTTTGAATTGCCATGGTTGTGGCCCTTAGGTTGCGGCTCAATAGCCTGCGAGGTTGATGCTGCCAATGGTTTCGATGGCCGAGCGTGGCCTGCTGGTGGCCACCACAGGACCACTGTCACCAGAGCCCGCGTGCAGCGCCAAAGCCAAAGCCCAAAATCGGTCCGCATGGCCGTCAGGTGTGCTCTCCGCCACAAAGCGAATGTTTCCAGCTGCTGTCACCGTCTTTTGCACTTTGCGAAGGTCTGCGCGAACCACTGGGTCATCTGGAATGCGCAGCGTGTGGTCTTCCATCGCTCCACGCACGGGGTATGCCAAAGCTTCTTTGACCTGCCCAGTGAAGGTGATAGCCTCCACCCGGCGTTCGCCAAACTTGTCTTGCGCGTCATCTGCCCAGCCAATACCCAGCCCAGTGGCGTCGATACAAATGCGGCTGCAGATGGCAAACCATGGGTACAAGATGGCCTCTTGTGCGCTCTTGCGCATATTGGCCATGGTCTCCACGCGGCGCGTATAGAACACATCGCCCAGCTTCTCGATCACCCATAAGACTGTCAAGTCCTTCTTGCGACCGATATCCACGCCGCAGAACAACTGGCCAGTGAACACATCGTCCAAGTCCCTTTGCCAAACGATGCCTGCGGCGTACTCGCAGCCAGTGATCAGCCCGTACTCCAAAAACTTGGCGTTGTCATCCGCAGGCACGCACATGTATTCCTGGTCGAACGACTCTTGATCGGCACACCCGTTCTTGATGAACTCGAAGTACTCCGCCTCGGTCATCACCTGTTGCTCGGCGTCGGCTGGCAAGGCTTGCTGCAGCTTGTAGAGGAACCCTTGGTCTAACGCGTCTTGCAGCGTGACGCGGTGCAAACTAATTTTCTTGGGGTTGCCTTTCTCACGTGCCTCACGGATCAGGCCATTGAAAAAGCTATGCGACCCCCGGTGCGTGCTAATGATTTCCATATTGCCGCCCCAGGTAATACCTGGGTAGGCAATGGCCCACAGCTTACGTTGATCCTTGTGCAGCGCAAACTCGTCCAGCACACGACTCCCGCGCTTACCGGCCTGCGCATCTGGGTTGCTACTCATGCTGTGAATGCGTCGGCCGCTGGCAAACTGAAGCACATAGGCTGTCAGCTTGTCTTTGGCGTCAATCACAACTTCGCCCAAGTCTTGGGCTGCCAAGTTCATGATGCCCGCCCACATCTTGCAGTCTTCAATGAACAAGCGCGCCTGGATATCGTCCCGGCTGCTTACCCACTCATCAAACCTTGCCCCCTGCGCAGCGGCACGCTCGTCGGCTGCATACGCGGTAGACCAACTAGCGCCGACCTGGCGCGTCTTCTCCATGAGCTTGATGCGCGAGTTGTCTTTGATCCACTTACTTTGAAACGGCAAGAAAATCGCTTCCCGATCGGCTGGAATGACCCTGGCGTTGCCTTTCGCATTGGCCATCAGACGATCCCCAGTGCCTCACGTATGGCCCGCTTGGTGTCTTCGGTAACACCACCCTTGCTTCCCATGGCTTTGAGTTTTTCGCTCTGCTCTTCAAGCAGCTTGCGGCGCGCTTCATCGGCTACCGATCGGCGCTCCTTCAGGTTTAAGCTGCGCGCCTCTTGCACTGTTTTTGCAGCGCGCGCCAAGTCCAGCACATCGCTGATATCCATGACCTCGCCATTCGCCGCATCTTCCACCGCCTGCAGGGCGCGCTTGCTCGCCAGCGTGGTCACAGCCTGGGCTAAGAGTGCGCCGCTCTTGGCATCAAAGTTGTCGCCCAGCTCGCCCACCAAGGCTTCGGCGGCCACCATCATCTGGCGCTCATGGGCCACGATCTCGCGAATGCCCTGGTTGTACCGCTGTAGAGACGACCAGCTGGGCAACTCCCCCTTCTGGGCCAGATCGGGGAACTGCTCATGCAGATCCGCAATCAGCTCCACCAGCGTCAGGCGGTTGTCGCGCAAGTGCTTTTGAATGCGGTTGCGTACCTCGGGGGGCAAGCGGTCTACGGTAGATTTGCGGCCCATGGGTCAAGCCCTCGGGCGTGCAATGCCGTCCACCTGGCTGCGGCCCTCGGCCACATCTTGCCCACGCTCAGTCAGTGTGGCCACAATGACCGAACCGACCTCCTCCAGCTTGAGAAGGCCTTGCTCAGCCAACCAACGCATCTCAGTCTTGGCTTGGTCGCGCGTGGTTGCATGGCCCATCTGGTGCAGTAAGTTGGCCAAGATAGAACTGTTGGCCCGGTACCCTGGCATCTCTGACAAGATGCGCAAAATCACCAAGCGCAAGTCAGCCCTTAGAAAGTTGGCGTATTCGCTCACATAGTCCCCTTGTTGTGCAGTAAGAAGTCCTCAATGCGCGTCAGGCTTTGGCGCATCGGCAATATGTCGCGCTGCACTGCGTCGTGCAGCGCTTTGACTTCGCGGGCATAGTCGTCGCGGCGCAGGTACTCACGGGGCATTTCAGCCTTAAGGCTCAAGAGCTCGCGCTCTATGCGCTGCCATTGGCTGGCCTCTTCACGGCTCGTGGCTTCTATGCCGTCCAAGCGCACATTGAGCTGTGCATGTTTTTCCTTGCGGGCTAAGTCTTGTGCCTCGAAGCGCTCGTTCAGACTCCGCTGAAACTGCGACAGAAACATCTTGGCCAGCGCCCAATAGGCGCCAATGATGGCGATGATGATGAAAATCAGATTGGCCAGGTTGAGTTCAATAATCATGGTGTGTCGCAGTGCTTACTAGCCCCAAGTTCCAGTCAATCAAGGCGTCAAGACGGGCGCGGCAAACCTCGTAGCTAGCCCCGGCGTCAATGATCCAGAGGCCGATATCGGTGTCACTGGCGAAGTGGGAGGCGAAGTCGGTATGGGCGGCAATGGCTTCACCCGCTGCAGCAGCGCTGCCGGGGGTTTGGGGTGGTCCACTGACCGTGATGCCAGGGGACTTGTCGAGCACGCGCAAAGCATCAGCACCCAGACACACGCGCCCAGTCGTAGCAAGCTTGATTGCATGTTGTTTCTCCGTTGTGAGTTGATTGATTTGGGTTTGCAGCGTTAGCAACCCGGTGGTGAGTGCATCGCCCCGTGCCTGGGCAGCTTGCAGCGCCTCCTTGGCCTGGCGCTCGTACGTTGTTTGCTTGGTAAGCCAGCTGGCGTTGCGCTGCGCGTCGCCAGAGGCAAAGCCAACGTAAAACGACAAAGCACTCCATGCGAGTAGCGCCGCCACGGTAGTTAGCAGCCTGGTCATTGTTCAGCCTCTGTGGTTTGGCCAAGGCACTGTGCCTGTAGTCGCAATCTGCGCTTCCACAGACCAGGGCAAGCCTTGCTGCCAGGTGCTGAGCAATCGACATCGCCAACCTTGCGCCATTGCAAAATTGCGTTGCATGCACCGCTGTAGTCTTGGGCATTGGCCTTCTTGACCAATGTGCTGTTGCAAAAGGCATTGCCACCAATGTTGTAGGCCAGGTTGATATAGGCGTCGTACTCGTATTGGTACAGAGGCACATGCACGCAGCGCTTTACAGCCCCCTCGTACTTGCTCACGTCTGCCAATGCCCGTTGCATCGCTTTGGGGGGCGTGGTGGTGTCGGTCATCTTCACACCTTCGGTGGTACCAAAGCCAATGGTCGGTACCTTGGTGCCGAGCACCGGGTCTGGTATGGCCACAGAGGTGTAACCCTCATCCAGCGCCAGACCTACAAACCCGGCAGCTGACAACACCAGCACGGCGATAAGGGAACGGTTGTTTGCGTCAGTCATACCCGCAACTTTGCCGCGCGCGCGCAAGCGCTAGTAAGTGAAGCAATTCATTTACTGGTTGCAGCCGTGCATCACGAAACTGAATGGCTCTGACCCAAACACCTCACACCGAGAAACATCACCATGAAACCTACTATCGGCCGCGTTGTACTTTTTCACCCTAGCGAAGGCGAGATCCATGCCGCCATCATTGCCTTTGTGCACTCGGACACCATGGTCAACTTGGCTGCGTTTGACGCTAACGGCGTAGCCTACAGCCGCACCTCGGTCACTTTGGTGCAGCCAGGCCAGGCTGCACCCGAGTTCAGCCCGTATTGCGAGTGGATGCCCTACCAAGTAGGGCAGGCACGCAAGGTTCTAGATTTGCCTGTGGTTCAAGCATCGCCTGCAGCAGGCTAAAAATGAACAAAACGCGAGACATAAACACCGACATCCTGGACTATCTGGGTGTCGACTGGTCGGCGAAGGATATCAAGGGCGTCACGTTGCGCATGCGTGGGGGTGCGTTACCTACTTTGACGATTCACCGCTACCTTCACGACAAAATGCCGGTAGCTGACAAGATAGAGCGGTATGAGCTGCGACTTATAGCCGCTGAGCTTAAGAAACCATGAAAACGCTGATTCACAAAGGCCGCGCACTAGGCACCAGTTGGGTAACGCCGACTGAGCCGACGCTGGAGCTTGGCCATTTCCTTTTCGAGCAGCGTGAACTCCCGCAACGCCTTGTCCGCCTTGGATATGTTGCCGTGCTGGTTTGCGAGGTCGCTCTGGTTAACCACCACAAAGCGGCGCTGGCACAAGTGCAGGAAGCGCAGCAAATCGGGGTCACGCATCAGCGGCTTGCGAGTGTTATCGACCCGCAGGCCCACATATTGGCGTTTGGCATCCGGCAAAAAAGTGATGCGTGGGTAATGGACGGGGCGCGGGCATACGTCAACGACAGCCCCGTCTGGGCGCTGCCAAACGGCATGGAACTCAGCTTCGATGAAGAGGCCCGGCACCTCCCAAATCGCCCAGCCCGTCAGTTGGCGGCCGCCCTGAGCAGCCACCTGCTTTGGCACGATAGCGAAACACTGGTGGAATGGCTCATGCAACAGGGGCAGGCACTCCACCATATAGGCAGTGCTGCCTAGAGCCACAGCGTTGCAAAACTCTTGAACGTGTGGTGCATCAAGCTTAGCGGCCACTGGTCCCATTTATTGCTCCTGGTTGAGAACTTTGGCCTCGCGTCCTGTGAACCCCATGGCGAGCAAACTGAAGCCGTCGCGGCTCAGTCGGTATTCGGCGTAGGTTTTGCCGCGCTTGTCGGTGTAGGTAGCCGGCGCAAAATTGCGTCCGCTGATGGAATCTGGCTCCCCAAGATTGGGGCGCGAGATTGCGTTTGGTTCCTCAAAATTGAGGAGCGAGATTTCCGCCAACAGCGCAGCAATGTCGCGCAAAACGTTGATTTGCTGTCGCCTGTCAGGGACACCAATGGCTGGAAGTCGGGTCGCGCATCAATCTGCACCAAGCGCAAGCGCTACCCTGATGGCGGTTTTTTGCGGCCATAACATTTGGTAGCAACACCCAAAAATGGCTAGCACGTAAAAACAACTTGCAATTGCGAGCCCTAGCAGTGACTGCAGTGTTGACGGGATCGTCATCAGCCCAATAGATAGCGGCAAATACAGTAGCGTTGCCAAAGCGACACCACCCCAACCAAATGCCAGATCGAACACACGCGACGCGACTTTGATGCCGCCGGTCTTTCTATCGGGGACAAGCGCACCAGAGCGCCAGGGCCGCTTGAGTTCATGGGACGTAAAACCGTAGTCTTCCATCAGTTTTTCCATGAGCACCCTCACGTTCCGGCTGCAGCGCATGCCTGTGGTTTGATAGAAGTCGGCCTGCAGACGCGACTCGGTCAATTTGGTGAGCATTTTCTCAATTACCAGCACCAGGTTGTTGTCGCCTTCAATGCTTAGTGAGCTCTTGGTCCCGGTGGGCTGGGCATCTTCTGGCGCGACCTCTGTTGACTCAGATGCTTTTGTATTTTGGTCTTCTTGGTCAGGCACTCCCTAACTCCCTTTCTTTGGTTGGTTTACTTCCTGGACATAGTCATCACTTTGTTGTTGCTGCCTTTTACTTTGACGTGATGATGGTTGGAGGCAATTTCATTGGCTTCGCCTTCTATCAAAGTACTGGTTTGAGGTGCAGGTTTTGCCGAGCGCTTAGGCGCATTGGCTGCTGTAGCACTGATTTGGCGGATGCGTTCACGGCCGTCGCTGTTCGCCTTGTCGTAATTGGCTAGCAACTCTTCCTGATCCGGGCGAAGGCGTGGGGCGGCACCGCCTGTTTTACCAGTGAGCAGGTACGTGATATCTGCACCAAAGGCTTCGTGCATGCGCAGCAATGATGAACCGTCAGGAAGGCGTTTTCCGGCCTCCCATCCTTCAACGGAACTCCGGCTCGCACCTACACGCTGTGCAAAACCAGCTTGTGTCAGCTTTCCTCGCAAGGCAGCTATGCGCTGCCCTACGTCAAAAAATATTTCGTGCTCAGCCATTAAATATCTTGTAAATCACTAATTTGTTCAGCATAATTCATACATCAAACGACAAATCCAAACAAACCACAACACCTAAAGGCAAAAAAATGCGCTTAACTTCCATGGCTGCGAATCTCCTGGACCACAAGGTCAGCGAGAACCCAGCCCTTGCAAGCCGGACAGATCAAAGCGGGAGTTTGGTCGGAGTCTTCAAACCGCATGACGACCTTCGCCCCGCGATCGAAACACTCCTGACAGACGTAGTGAAGGGGCTGCGCCGGGACTGGCTGGTCACCTCCGCCCACCGGTGGGGTCAGCTGTACCCGATAAGCGAAGTGGCCCACACCGGTTTGGAAAAGGATGTAACGACCTTTGTCCGACAGCTGTTCTGTCGCTACTCGCAACTTGTCGCGGGTCTCGAAATGTATTTGCTGCAACTCCAGCAAGGCGGTGTTGTGCGCCAAGAGGCTTTGCTGCGCCTTCAAGAGTTGGTCATTCATTTTGCCGACCTCGATGCAAAGCATCGCACCGTCTCGCAATGCAACAGCCCCATTGCCGATTTGTATGGCTGCCCCAATTGCGGACACCGCACCGCTGATAAGCCCTAGGTCCAACGCCTTGCTCCTAATTTTTTCAAACCACAACACCTAAAGGCAAAAAAATGATGCGCGCTCAATCCAAGCAACTCCTACGTCATCTGCCTGCGTCTTTGCCCAACGCGCCACTAGTAGCTTGTGCCTGCAACAACAGCGCTGAAATCTTGTCTGCCGCCAGTAGCGATATTTCAAACACCAAGATACCCGCCATAGCGACAGCGGTTAGCACCCCACCCAGCACGCAAGTTAGTACGGATGACTGTGTCACCGGCACCCACGCTATCGACAGCATGGCGGCCAAGCCCAGAGCCATTGCCAGCGTCATCCGCCAGTGCCTGACAAACAAAGCTGTTCTTAACTTTGCAAGCATCGCCGTCTCCTTTGCCAGCTTTGCTTTGATGTCGAGCAACTGGCTTATGACCATCAACACTGCAATGGCCACGCTTATCAGTGGCAGTTGTCTTGCTATTTCTTCGGTCATCTTGGTCTACCAAGCAAACGAGGTATGCCGCCGTCTTCGTTCATAAATCGCGTTCCAAATTTGAAATTTTCATAAATCACAACAACCCAAACTAAAGAAATGACAACGCTAAAACTGCCCTCAGCTACCACCAAAGCCACTGTGCTGCCGCAGCTCGTGGCATTGCTCAGCGGACTTACCGTTGAACATGCGCAGGATGTTCTTGACGATGCCTCTCGTCAGGTCAACGACTTTGCCTACCACCTATGCCGAACACATTGCTTCCGGCCTACCGGGGCTGAAACACCGGCCCAATTGATTGCTGGGGTTAGCCCAGTCGCTCACTTCACCCCTGCAGATCAAGCCATAGAGGTGCTCCAGCAGGCCTTTCGTGCGCAGATGCTGCAACTCATGGCTTGGGCACTGGAGGCGAACTCTCAAGAAGCGCATCTCGAATTGCTAGCAGATGCGGAACGATGCTTTACGCAGTTTCATTCGGCTTCGTCTTGGATTGAAGCCCAAAGGGTCGCTCCAACTTCTCAATCAACGCAACCGTCAGCCGCGTAGCAATCTCATTTGCTTGGTCTTCAGTCATTGCTTTGCCTTGTTGTTTAACTTCTTTTCACACATTTTGACATGAATAAAACCACTAATTTGAAAACCAGAGAGCAGGTGCAGGCGGACTTCAAGGCCGCTGGAATCACCCTGTCTGAGTGGGCGCGGGCCAATGGCTTTCACCGCATGACGGTGGTGGACTTGCTGCGCGGTGCCCGCCAAGGCTTGCGCGGCGAAACCCACCGCTGCGCTGTGGCCTTGGGCATGAAGCACGGCGTGGTGGTGGACGTGGCCACATTCAAACCCGCCCCAGCACGCCGCACCAAGGCTAGCCAAAGAGGGGCGGCAGCGTGACCCCCGATGACATCCGGTACGCGCTGGCCAAGCAGGTGCCTGACATGCGCGGGCGCGGTTTCGTCATCGGCACCTCTTATGGCGACCTCAGCGTGCCGCCCGGCCCGCTGGCCGAGCAGCTGGCCTACACCGTGCGCCTGGTGTTGGCGCTTGAGCTGGCAACCCTTCGTCAAACACAACAGGTGGGCTAAGCATGCACACAGAAACCACTTACAAGCTGGCTGAGCCCATTCGCAAGACCTGCGACCTGTTTCGGCTGTTAGCAGGGCACGAGCTGCTCGGCTTGGCCCCGACAGAAATTGCCAAGGGGCTCGACGTAGCACCCAGTTGGGTCAGTGTGAATTTGCCCGCCCTTGCTGCCGTTACCGGCTTCGTTGAACGCGTGGAAGGCACCAACCGCTGGCGTCTCGGTGTCCCGTTCGTGCGCATCAGCGTCACGGTAGCCGCCAACCTAGGCCAAGCAAAGCGTCGCCTAGACGAAGTCAGCCAACGCTACAGCGTACCCCTCTAACTTTTTCAAACCCACACAAAACCATATGGCTAAACAACCTACTCCAGCACCCGCCTCCAAGGAAACCCCGGTTGACTTGGCACTGGTGACTACTGACATGCAAGCCGCGAACTCACTGGCCGCCCTAGAGCGTTCCACCTCAGAAAACGTGATGGTGCTCGCCACCCAGCTTGGCTATGACGGTGCGTTGACCGTTGGGGCACTAGAGGATGGCATCCGTTTTTATCAACAGCGGACAGCAGAGGCTTGCCTGGAACTCGGAAAGCGCTTGGTCCTGTTGAAAGAGGCTAGCTTGTATGGTGAGTTTCAAAATCGATTAGAGCTGTTAGGGATTGATGACAGAGCTGCGCGCCGGTTTATGGCTGCGGCAACACGTTTTTCAAAACGGGTTACGTCACCCGTTTTGAAAATTGCCCAAAGCCAAAGTAAGTTGCTGGAGTTGCTAGTCCTGGACGATGAAGAAATGGCAGAACTAGCGGAAGGCGGCACCGTGCGGGGTATGAGTGCAGATGCTGTCGCCAGCATGGGGGTGCGCGAGTTGCGTGCCAGTTTGCGCGAACACATGGCAGAAAAGGATGCCACTGACAAGTTGCTGGCAGCCAAAGACGCAAAGATCAACAAGCTCACCCGCCATATTGCCAAGGCGACGCCAGATGACGTGCTGGCAGAGCTGCACCAGGAAGCAGCAGCCCTGCTGCGCAACGCCCAGGGGGCCGTAGCGGGGGAGCTTCGCCAGGCACTCATTGCCCTGCAAAACCACAAAGGTGCTGAGCAAAACGTTTTCATGGCGGGTCTGGTGGGGCAGTTGCAGGCTGACCTCACAGCCCTGCGCGAAGAGTTCAACCTGCCCGATGTCAGCACAGCGGCAGACCAAGCCTTGGCAGGTGAAGTGTCTGAGTGGGCCGGACGCTAAGCGCACCAGGTACTGAACCCATGGCACTCAATCCCGCAATTGTTCAACGCCTGGTGCAGCTGGCGCAGGCAGTGGCCAATGCGCCGCATGGCAGCAAGCAGGCGCTGTACGACGCCGCTTGCAGCGAACTGGGCATGAGTGCGCCCACCTTATACCGACACCTTGGAGCAGTCAAAGTGAAACCTGAACGCAAAAGACGCAGCGATGCGGGCGACGTGTTACTCAGCCGCGAAGACGCCGTGGCTATCAGTGCCGCTCTGATGGTGAGCCACCGTAAGTCTGGCAAGCGCTTGATGTCTATCGGCCAGGCAGTGGAGCTGATGCGCGCCAATGGCGAAGTCAAGGCAGATCGCACCGACCCAGAGACCGGTGAGGTGAGCCCACTGTCTGACAGCGCCATATCTCGCGCCCTGCGCAGCTATGGCCTGCACCCAGACCAGTTGAACTGCCCCGCACCAGCTGTGGAGCTCAAGAGCCTGCACCCTAACCATGTGGGCTCTATAGACGCGTCCATGTGCGTGCTGTACTACCTGAACGCGCGCACTGAGCGTGAGTCTGGCTTGCAGGTTATGGAGCACACCAAGTTCTACAAAAACAAGCCTGCCAACCTCAAACGCATTGAGGCAGACCGCGTGTGGTCGTACGAATACACCGAACACTACAGCGGTGCCATTTTTGTGAACTACGTGATGGGTGCTGAAAGTGGCACCAATTTGGCAGAAAGCTTTATCGCCGCCATTCAAAAGCGCGAAGGCGATCCACTGCATGGTGTGCCCTTCATCCTGATGATGGATATGGGTAGTGCTAATACCGGGGGGCTGTTTTCTAACTTGCTACGCCGCTTGCAGGTCAAGCCTATTGCCCATGCAGCTGGCAATGCACGAGCCACAGGCCAAGTAGAAAACGCCCGGAACATCATTGAGCGCAGCTTTGAATCAGGGCTACGATTTAGCCCGGTACAAGACTTGGCCCAGCTCAATGCGCAGGCTCAGCGTTGGGCACGTTGGTACAACAGCACAAAAATTCACAGCCGCCACGGCAAGACCCGGTATGACCAGTGGCTGACCATTAGCCAAGAGCAGCTGCGCATAGCGCCGCCCCCAGAGCTGTGCTTTGAATTGCTGACGCACACGCCCGAGTCGCGCAAGGTCACGGACTTCTTGACCGTGCCATTCAAGGGGCGTGACTTTGATGTCTCAGGCGTCCCCAACGTGATGGTTGGTGAAAAGCTGCAAGTCACACACAACCCCTACGTGCTAGACGCAGCCATGGTGTTGGACACCGACGTCAACGGGTTGGAAGTTCTCTACAGCGTCCCATTGGTACGGCGCGACGACGCTGGCTTCAGCGAGACAGCCAACGTGATTGGAGAAGACTACCGCCGCCATGCAGACACCCGTGCTGACAGCAACCGCAAAGAAGTAGACCGCTTTGCCTACGACGCCCTGACCCAAGACGAGGTAGACACCAAGCGGCGCGCCAATGCCACGCCTTTTGGTGGGCGCATTGACCCGTTCAAGGTCATAGAGCAAGCACCAGAGCGCACATTTATGCCGCGCAAAGGTACCGACTTGGTCAGCACGACAAGCACCAGTTCTATGGTGGTGGCCCGCGTGCTTAGCCAGTTTGAAGCAGCCCAAGCCTTAGTTGTGCGGGGCGTGGCGATGAGCCCTGAGCTGATTGCAACCTTGCGCAGCCTGCATCCTGACGGTGTGCCAGAAGACCAACTGGAGGCGCTGCAGGCTCGCTTAGCTGTGCGCGGTGGCCTTCGCATGGTGGCTGGGGGTGCCCTATGAGCCGGGCAGCACCTCTACTCAAAGCGCTGGGTATTCCTCAGAGCGAGCTTTGCCGCGCAACAGGGCTAAGGACCTCTGCTGTGAGCCGCATTTGTGCGCATGGCGAGTGGCCTGCATTTGGTGCTGAGCAAGCGCTGCAAAAAATTCAAACCTACTTGCAATCCAAAGGTTTGACGCAAGAGCAGCTGCAAGAGCTGCTGACTGCGCTGCAAGAAAAGGCGGCCAAGGCACGTTCGCACCGTGCCAAGGCCTATCCCGTGAATCCACCCTCAACCAATGAAACTGAACCCAAGGACGAACCAATGCTACTGCAAAACCAAGCTTTGACCCTAGAGGCCCGCAAGCACTTCGGGCTCCCACGCAACCCGTTTGTGGATGACGTGCAAAGCCAAGACGATGTATTTCAGACGCCCAGCGTGCGCTATGTGCGTGCAGCCCTGGTCGATTGCGCCAATAACCATGGCTTTCTGGCGGTGGTGGGCGAAAGCGGCGCAGGCAAAACCACGCTGGCGGAAGATTTGGAAGAGCGCATCAAAAGTGACAAGCGCGACGTGCTGGTCATCCGGCCCTACGTGCTGGCCATGGAGCGTGATGACGCGAAAGGCAAAACGCTCAAAAGCAGCCACATAGCCGAGGCCATTGCCTACGCATTGGACCCGCAGCTCAAGGTCAAGAGCAGCCCACAGGCACGGTTTCAGCAGGTTCACGACCTACTCAAAGCCAGTCGCAAAGCCGGACGCCGCCATTTGTTGGTCATTGAAGAGGCGCACTGCCTGCCCCTTGCCACGCTCAAACACCTAAAGCGCTTTCTTGAGCTCAAGGACGGAATGCAGCGCCTGATTGGTGTGGCCCTGATCGGCCAACCCGAGCTGAAGGACCGCTTGGGCAGCCAAAACACCGAAGTGCGCGAGGTGATGCAGCGCTGTGAGCTGGTGGAGTTGGAGCCTTTGGATAGTGAGCTGGAGGCTTACCTGAAACACAAGTTCGCCCGCTTTGACTTGAAGTACGAGGAAGTGCTAACCCCAGATGCCGCCGATGCCATTCGTGGCCGTCTGATCCATATCCCGCGTGGTGGCAAGACCGCTGACGCGCGCAGCATGTGCTTTCCGCTGGTGGTCAACAACCTGGTGTGCCGTGCCATGAATGCAGCCGCCAAAGCGGGTTGGCCACAGGTTGACGCCCAGGTCATCACCGGTTGCTAAGCCATGCGCAGCTACTTGGTCCAGATCACCATGGCCGATGGCTCCCAAGGGCAGCACCACGGCCTGTATGAAGACGGCTTTCAAGCTGTGGTCTTTGCCCTAGAACATTTTCCTGACGCACAACGCATTTCTGCAAGGAGGCTTTCATGATGAATCGTAATCCAACAAACCTGCAATCGCTCAGCCAGGCGCGCTACCCATTTGCGCCTGGTGTGATTGAGGCCCCCCCCGAACCCCCTTTGCCCAGCGGGTGGGCATTTGAGGCTGCACTGATAGGCGCGATAGTCATCGTGGTTGTGGTGGCCGTGGCTGTGGCCATTGGCTTTATGACGGGCTACTTCAACCTTTTGGGGTTTGCGCGATGAATGCAGACCACAAGCACAACCGCCGCCACCATTCACAGGTGCAGCTCAACGTGGACATTGTCAAACACGTGGCGCAGTACCAGCCATGTGGGTTTCAGGAGCTGTACGCCCTGTTTGGTCAGACCGAAGAGGACAAGAACGCCACAGAGCGCTTTCGCGCCCGCTTAGGGCACCTGACTTACAGCAAGCAGCTGGAGGCCACAGGCTCTGCGGCGGCTAAACGCTGGCGCATGCCGCAGCCCAGTTCAGCAGCTGCTGAAAAGCAAGTTCCTGCTTCCATGCCTGCGCTCGCCATCGTGCCCCCAGCACAGCACAACGTGATGCGGGCCCCGCCGTACGTGCCCGAGGTGACTGCCACCGCACGCACTGGCGCCATGGACTTCAAACGCTATGGCAGCCGTGGCTTTAGCTGCTGACCCACCCAAACCGATACCGACCTTCTAACCAACTGCAAAGAACGCTATGACTACAACTACCGCACCTCCTAAAGGCTACTGGATGGATGCCAGTGGGCACCTCATTCCTGAGTCCAAGGTGAAACCCATTGATCAACTTCGCAACCAAGTGGTCTACGACTTGTGCCGCATGGCGGAGGCGCAAAGCCAAGGGCTGGCCAAATTCAAGATCGACGCCATGACAGAGGTGGGCAGCTTCTGCGCCTTGAGCCTAGACCAGTACGGCGTGAAGACCGGTGGCGACAAGGGCAACATTACCTTGGTGAGCTTTGACGGCCAGTACAAGGTAGTGCGTCAGATGCAAGACAAGATTACCTTTAGCGAGCAATTGATGGCCGCTAAGGCCTTGATTGATGCGTGTGTACACCACTGGGCGCAAGACGCCAGCGACAACATCAAGGTTTTGGTGAACCATGCTTTTCAGACGGACAAGGAAGGCAAGATCAACACAGGGCGGGTACTGAGCCTTCGCCGCCTGGACATTGTGGACGACAAGTGGACATTGGCCATGCAGGCCATTGCCGACAGCATGCAGGTCGCCAGCACCAAGCCTTACGTGCGCTTTTACAAGCGCAACGAAAAGACCATGGAATACATGCCCATCGTTCTTGATGTGGCGGGGGTCTAACCATGATATTGCGCGGCCAATGAATACGCCACCTTCCTCGCCCCCAAATACCCCCCATTGGGACAAAATGGACATATCGCCAAGCCGCGAACGGGAGCCGGGTGGCACCCATGGTGCTGCCAAGCCTCCGCGTGGCCTTGTGGGGCCTATTTCCCCACCTTCGGATTTGCTGGTGTTTGTACGTTCACAGCCATTTAGTAAATCTGCCGCTGCTATCGGGCTGGCACGCGGGCAGGTGCACCGCATTGCCCACGGCTATTGGCCCAATGACCCACGTCGGATATTGGCCGCCTGGGAGGCGTATAGGGGCTGCACCGATGCGCCTGGTAGTTCATGGTTTCTGCGTCGCGTGTTGCCTGGCGGCATGGTCCGCCACGCTCGCACCCATTACACCAGTGCAAGACTTGCTTTCCGTATCGGCACCCTAGTTGCAGTGGCCCGTGTGTCGGGCGGTGATTTGTTGGTGCAGACATTGGAGCTGTCTGCGGAGCGCTTTGTTTTGAACCGCGTTGAGGTGGCTGAATGACGCAAGCCGCTCCGCCCAAAAATCATCTGGCTGCAATTCATATTGCGCAAAAAACGCTGGGCCTGTCTGCGGATGATGCTGCGGCCCTCAAAATCGCCATTACCGGCAAGGCCAGTGCTGCCGATATGACAGGCCCGCAACGCCGCCAGTACCTTGCCCATTTGAGTGACTTGCAGGTCCGCATGGGCAAGTTGCCGCGCAGCACGCATGCCGCTAAGCGCCCAGCCCTGCACAGAACCACGGCCGATACCAACGATGAGCGTTGGCTCAAGGCACGTGTCTTGTGGCAGGTACTGGCAAACGCGAGCGAGGTGCATACCAATACCGATGTGGCCTTGATGGCCTATGTGCACCGCCAGACCAAAGTGGAGCATTGGCGGTTTTTGAACACCTACCAGATCAATGGCGTGATTGAATCGCTAAAGCGTTGGTGCGAGCGGGTGAACGCACCCACTGAACCAATAAAGAAGGACGCTACCCATGGATGATGCATTGGCACACTCTACGTTGATGGGGTCGCAGCCTTTGGCTGAGCGGCCCGACGTGAGCGCGCTAAATGCACAAGAGATAGCGCCGCTGGAGCGACTGTTTGACCCGCTCACGCCAGACACCTGGCGCGACCTAGCGCTGAGCCACTACCTGACGCTGAAGGCGTTGTTCACTGGGCGCTATACGGATGCGGAGCTGGCGCGCTTGGCCATGGAGCTCACGCGCGGCATTGCCGCAGACTTGGGTGGCACGCAGCCCTACATTCAGGCGGGGCGCGAGTTGATGGCCAGCGCCCGCGCCCGGCGGGTCATTGAGTTGCTGGGCCAGGGCAAGAGTTACACCGAGGTGGCTGCTCTGTGCGGCAAGATCACTGACCGATACGTGCGCCAGATTGAAGCCGCTTGGCTGCGTGAGCAGCGCGCCTTGCGCCAGGGTCAGCTAGACCTGTAGTGGCGCGGGCGCAATGCCCACGCTAAATAAGTGACTTAGATCATTTAGCCCCATTGGGGAGGCTTGCCGAAACTAGCGGCATGCCCAAAGCAAAGCCCCTCCTTAATACCGCAGAGCCCCTGCATATCTTCAAGCCCGGCCGTCATACGCCGATGAGCGGGCAGTCCCTTTCGTTTTCTGAAGCCACGCTGCAAGCCACCGTGGCCGCCTACAACCCGGCCTTGCATGAGGCACCGCTGGTTGTGGGGCACCCAAGCCATGACTTGCCAGCGTATGGCTGGGTAACGGCCTTGTCTTTTTCTGACGGCAATGGCAACGGTGACACCGATGCTGGCTTGTATGCCACAGCCGGCCAAGTCAATACTGACTTTGCAGACATGGTGGCCGCTGGGGCATTCAAAAAGATCAGTGCCAGCTTCTATGAACCCGACGCGCCGCAGAACCCAGTTCCAGGCGTGTACTACCTGCGCCATGTGGGTTTCTTGGGCGCTCAAGCGCCTGCCGTCAAAGGCCTGCGCAACCCTAGCTTTGCAGACAGTGAAGAAGGCGTGGTCACGTTTGGCGAGTGGGACGACGTAGACAACGCAAACCTGTGGCGCAGCTTGCGGGACTGGGTGTTGGCCAAGTTTGGCCAGGAGGATGCTGACAAGGCCATACCCGGCTACATGGTCAAGAGCGTCGAGCAGGGCGCGCAGGACGAATTACGCAAAGCCCAGGCAGAGAACGCCAGCACGGTGCTGCCTGCTACCCCCTACTTTTCCGAACCCCAACGACAGGAGTCCACCGTGACCGAAGAAGAAGCCGCGCAATTGCGCAAAGAACTGCAGGCGCAGACCGCTCTAAATGCCCGACTGCAGGCAGATGCCAAAGCGCTGCGCCTACAAGGCCTGCACGCTGCCAATGTGGCCTTCTGCGAGGCACTGCAAGGCATTACCCCTGCATTCCGCGAAGTGGCGGTGGCCACGCTGGACCACCTGACTGCGCAAGAGACCGTGGTGGAGTTTGGCGAGGGCGAGACAAAAGTGCCTTTGCTTGACAGCCTCAAAGCCCTGTTTCAGGCGTTGCCTGCGGCCGTGGAGTTTGGGGAGCATGCGACAAAGGACAAGGTGGGCGCAAGCACCGTGGACTTCTCGGATGCGCAATCCATCTCCGACGCTGCCACTGCCTACCAGGCGCAAGCCAAGGGCAAGGGTATTGATGTTTCCCACACGCAGGCCGTTGCCGCAGTTACGGCTAAGCGCAGCTAAAGCCCAGCACTTACCCGAACCGATTCTTTCGCACCCACACAACCCCTCGTTAACTGGAGCCATTCATGAGCAATCCACTTCTCTTTAAGAACTACACGGCTGCAATGGCCATTCCTGCGTACCGAATCCTCCGGTTCTCTGCACTAGACACCGTGACCCTGGCCACGGCCGCGACCGATAGTTTGATGGGTGTTAACGGTGACGTGGCCCCCGCCATTGGCGAGCGCTGCGACGCTGTGCGCCAGGGCATCGCCTTCGTAGAGGCAGGTGCTGCGATTGCCCAAGGTGCAGCGGTTACTTCTGACGCCACCGGCCGTGCTGTAACTGCTGCACCTGCAGCGGGCGTCAACAACCGAATTCTTGGATTTGCGGACGAAGCGGCTACGGCTGCCGGTGACGTGATCCGCGTGCTGGTCGAGTTGGGTTCGATACAGGGCTAAGCCCAGTAGCCGCCCACACCAGATTTCCTTTACCCCACTGAAACAGGATCGACACCATGGCAACCACTGCTTTTGCAATCAACCCCGAGCTGACCGCCGTAGCGATTGGCTACAAGAACCGCGACATCGACATGATCGCGGACATTGTCTTGCCGCGCATCTTGACGCCCAAGAAGTTTGCCTACACCAAGTACAACCAGGCAGACGGCTATACCGTGCCCTCCACCCGTGTGGGCCGCAAGAGCGACCCCACCATGGTGGATTTCGGCGGAATCATTGTCAACGACGAGTGCGTGGACTTTGGCCTGGACGATCTGGTGCCCAACGACGAGATTGAGGCTTGGAACGCCATGGACAAGCCTGAGACGGCTGTTAGCCCATTGGCCAAGAGCACCAGCTTGCTTACCGGCCTGGTGCTACTGGACCGCGAAATTCGCGTAGCAGGCACGGTGTTCAGTGCGGGTAGCTACAGCGGCTCTAACCAGGCCACGCTGTCCGGTACCGGACAGTGGAGCGACTTTGCCAACAGCAACCCCTTGGATGCGCTGCTGGCCGCCCTGGACGTGCCACTGTTTCGCCCCAACACCGTTGTGCTGGGGCAGGCGGTGTGGACTAAGCTGCGCCAGCACCCCCGTGTGATACAGGCGGCCAACGCCAGCGCCCAGACCGGTGGTGCCATTACCCGCCAGCAACTCGCAGATCTGTTGGAAGTACGCGATGTGGTGGTTGGCACAGGGTTCGTCAACACGGCGAGGCGAGGCCAAGCAGCGACCTTTGCCCGCGTGTGGGGCAAGCACTGCGCGCTCTTGTACGTGGGCACCGATCTGGCCAACGCGGACCAACCTTGCTTTGGCTTTACCGCCCAGTTTGGCGACCGCATTGCAATGACCATGCAGTCCAGCAAGGGCTTGCGCGGGGGGCAGCAAATTCGCTCTGGCGAGTCGGTCAAAGAAGTGATCTCGGCCAACGATGCCGGTTACTTCTTCCAAAACGCTGTGGCCTAAGTACTGGCTGACTGAACCCAACACCTCTACAACCTAAACAGGAATCAACATGGCACCCAAAGCAAACCGCGCTGCGCGCAGCACATCGGCCGCTCAACTCGTCAAGGCCCTTGTGCCAGTGGAATACAACCACACGCGGCATGAACCTGGTGGTGAGCCGTTTGAGGTGGACGCTGAAGACGTGGACCAGCTGCTAGAGGTGAATGCCGTAGAGCTGACGGGCGGCGAAGCCGCCGCTACCTGACCAAGCATTGCCCACCTAGGCTGACGCACCGCTATGACCTACGCCACCCAGGCAGACATGACCGAGCGCTTTGGCGCGGTTGAGCTGGCCCAAATTACCGACCGCACCAATGGCACGGTGATCGACGCCACTGTGCTGGCGCGTGCGCTGAGCGATGCAGATGCCGAGGTGGACAGCTACCTGGCTAAGCGCTATAGCTTGCCGCTGGCCAGTACCCCGGTGGTGCTGGTGCGCATGGCGGCCGATATTGCCCGGTACCGGCTGTATGACGACGGCGTGCCAGACACGGTGCGCCAGCGCTATGAGGATGCAGTAAGCCTGCTCAAGCGCATGGCCAGCGGCGATGTGGCAGTGGCAGGCAGCAGCCCAGCCGTGGCCACGACCGGTGGCAGCAACGCAGTGAAGGTGAAAGCACCTGACCGTGTTTTTAGCGCTGACATGTTGGCTGGCTACTAGGAGATGCGCGCATGGATCTGGATGCTGTGGTGACGCGTGTGCAGGCAAGCCTTGGTGGCCTAAAGGCTGTTGGGGTCTCTGTAGATATGGAGGCAGCTATTGGTGGAGCCGTGCCGCTGCCTTGTGCGTTTGTGCTGCCACTCAATGAGGTGTCCACCGACCAGGACAGGCTGAGCCGAGTGCAGCAGCGGGTTACCCAGGGTTTTGGCGTGATTCTTGTGGTGAGCAACAAGCGAGACGCCAAAGGTGCCGCCGCTTTGAGCGACCTCAAGGCGCTGCGCACAGCCCTGAAAAACAACCTAGTGGGCTGGGTGCCTGATGCCACTAACGGAGAACCGGTGCACCACAGAAGTGGGCGCTTGTTGAACCTAGATGGCAATGCCCGTCTGTGGTGGATTGATGAATTTGAACTCGTAACTTACTGGAGCCAATGATGGGCAAGAACCAAACCAATGCCGCCGTTGCTGGCAATACCAACACCCCCACGCCTGAAAACACCCCTATTCCAGGTGGTGGTTCGTGGCGCTGGGACATTGCTTTGCCGGGCTGGGTAGAGCGCGATGTGAACACCGGCGAAGACCTTGCCGCCACGGACACCCCTGTTTAACTCCAAGAGCCCACCATGCCACGCTACGTCCGCAATACCGCCATATTGACCAAAGTTGAAACCGTTCCCGGAACCGATGCAGTGCCCACGGGTGCCGCTGACGCTGTACTGGTGAGCAACATGAGCATCACCCCGCTGGATGCCAACAACGTGAGCCGCGACTTGGTGCGCGGCTACTTTGGTGGCTCAGAGCAGTTGGTGGCCACGGCCAGCGTGAAGGTGGGCTTTACCGTGGAGTTGGCAGGCTCTGGTACAGCCGCCACCGCGCCCCAGTGGGGAGACCTTATGCTGGGTTGTGCCATGGCGGAAACCCTGCTTGCTACCCCCAACCGAGTGGAATACACACCGGTGAGTGCTGCGCTCAAGTCACTCACTTGCTACTACCATGACGACGGCGTTTTGCACAAACTGCTGTATGCCATGGGCAACTGCAAGCTCAGCGCTCGGATCAATGAGCGGCCAACGCTGCAGTTTGACTTTGTGGGTATTGACGGTGGCGTTAGCGCCACTGCCAACCCCAGCACCACCCTGAGCGCGTGGAAAACACCGCCCACCATGGCGAAGGCCAACGTGGTGGACATTACCCTAGGGGCAACCTATGCCGCAGGTGCGCTGAGTGGCGGCACCGTGTACCCAAGCACTGGCTTTGACCTGGATTGGGGTAACAAAGTGGCCTATGTGCCTTTGCTCAGCAGCGAGCGTGTTGACATTACCGATCGTGAGATCACCGGCGCTATGCAGCTTGACCTGAGTGCAGCGCAAGAGGTTAGTTTCATGAGTGCGGTGAAAGCCAATACCACCCAAAGCTTGGCGCTCACCATTGGCACTGCGGCGGGTAACAAAATCATCATCTACGCGCCAGCCGTGCAACTGATCAACCCAAGTAAGCAAGAAGTGAATGGCTCGCGCCTGATTGGCTATGACTTGCGTTTGGTGCCCTCGCCTGGTGGCAGTGGCAATGACGAAATTCGCATCATCACCCAATAAGGCAATGCTCCATGGCTTTCATTCTGTCTACCAAAGAAAACATTGTCGGTGTCACCGTGCGCGGTTGCCTGACAGGGCCTGACGGTGCCGAGACACCTTTTGATTTTGTGCTGCAGTGTGAGCGCCTGTCTGCTGACGCCATAGAGCGGGCTACGGGCCCCCAGAGCCTGGAAACGGCAGGCCAGTTTTTCACCCGTGTCACCAAGGGTTGGTTAGGTGTTTTCGACGATATGGGCCAAGAAAAACCGTTTACTGCGGATGGCTTGGTTAAGTTGTTTGCCATCCCCAACCTTGCGCGCATGGCGTTTCACAGCTATCTCCACGACGTTAGGGCCCGCGAAAAAAACTAATGGAAGCCGCGCGCCTGTGGGCGCTCGGCAAGCTCACCCTAGACACCCAAGTTGCCAAAGAAGATGACGAACTCAATCAAGTGCTTGCAGGTTTTGGCATTAAGGCCGTTGGCCCGGCCGTCGCTGCGCAGCACGAGGTCTTCTACCTATGGCCTGAGCTTGAAGACACGTTTTACTTCTTTTTGGAATGCCACACGCAGTGGCGCGTTGGCCTGCGTGGCTACAGTGGTTTGGATTACGCTGGTGTTGAGGCATTTATGCGTTTGCGCCCAGTTGCCCACCGCAAGCGCCAGCAATTGTTTGCAGATCTGCGCAGCATGGAGCAAGCAGCCCTTAGTGCATGGCATGACCAACGCAGCCGCCAAGGCAGGTGAAGCATGACGGTTGGCATCGGCATCAAGCTGGGGCTTGACACCTCTGAGGTAGAGGCTGGTTTGGAGCGCACGGAGCGCGGCATTGATGGAATCGGCACCCGTGCATCGAAAACGACCGAAGGCTTGAACCGCGCAGAGCGGTCTGCGGTTAGCAGCCTGCAGCGCGTTCAGGCCGCACTCGAAACCTCGTCCAAGAGCGAGTACACCGAAAAGCTGTTCGATTTGCGCGGCATCGACAAGTCTAAGCCACAGATCGCAGCGCTACTGGCCGGACTCAAGGAAGTCGAGGCTGCGCAAGCCGCGCTCAAGGCATCTTCAGAGGCAGCCACTCTTGGGAATAGCAAGCTGCCCCCTGTGCTCGACAAAACAGGCATCAGCGCGGCCCAAACCGCCAATGCCATGCGCATGATTCCCGCGCAGATGACCGACGTGGTGGTGAGCTTGCAGTCGGGGCAAGCGCCGCTCACCGTGCTGCTGCAACAGGGCGGGCAGCTCAAAGACATGTTTGGTGGCGTGGGCCCAGCAATCGCAAGCGTGGGCACCTACCTGCGTAGCTTGGTGAGCCCACTTACCCTGGCAGCAGCAGGCATAGGCACGGTTGCCATCGCCATGTATGAAGGCTCCCAAGAGGCTGATGCATACAGCCAGGCGATCGCACTCAGTGGCAATGCCTCAGGCGTTACCCTGAGCCAGCTCCAAGCCATGGCCAAGGGCATTGACGCGGTGCGCGGCACGCAGGGCGAAGCTGCAGAGACGCTTGCCCAGTTTGTGCAGGCGGGGCTAGCTGGCGGTGCAAGCCTAGAACGCTTTAGCCTGGCTGCCATGGACTGGGAGCGCACTACTGGCACGGCTGTAAAGAGCACTGTTTCCGCTTTTGTAGAGCTCGCTAAAGAACCACTGGTTGCGTCGCTCAAGTTCAATGACAGCTTGCACTACCTGACCGCTAGCATGTACGAGCAGATCAAGGCCCTGGTGGAGCAAGGCCGTATGACGGAGGCCGCGAACTTGGCCCAAAACACCTTTGCCGACACGTTGCAAAGCCGCTCGGCTGAAATGGTGGAGAACACTGGGCTCTTGGTGCGGGGATGGGCAGGTGTGAAAAAAATTATCAGTGAGACCGGGGACGCCCTGAAGAATTTGGGCCGCTCAGACACCTTGCAAGAGCAGATAGACAGCCTCAATAAGAGCATTGATGACAAGCGCACCTACTTAGGGCGTGAGCAGCCAAACAGCGGTTTCTCCCGTGTGTTGCAAGATGAGATTAGGGTGCTAGAGGCTCAAAAGCGCCCTCTGCAAGAGAAGCTGGAGGCCCAAGAAAAAATAGCAAGCAGTCGTGCGCGCGAGTCGACCTTGCTGTCTGCCCTGGTGAAGTGGGATAAAGACGGGGCACAGTTCCTCAGTCGCAAAGCCCAAATGGAGCAAGCCATACAGCGCACGCGCAAAGAAGGCTTGGCCGCAGGCAAAGACGAAGAAACCATTGAGCGCCGGATTGCTGACATCCGTGAAAAGTATGCTGACAAAAAAGCACCCAAAGCAGCAGCGCATGTAGACACTACGTACGTCAAACTTCTGGACGACCTCGCTCTGGCAGACGAAGCGGCCCAGCAGTACTTAGCCACGGGCGAGACCATCAGCTCGGCAGAGAAGTTTCGGCTTGAAACCCTGAAGCGAATCAACGACGAGTGGCTGCGCGGCAAGTTGACCTTAGACCAAGCTGTGGATGCCGAATCCTTGATGAATGAGGCCTATGCCAAGCAAGTGGATGTGCTGCAGGCGATCAGTGACGAAAAGCAATTTGCATCTGACCGCGAAGAGAACGCCAAGAACCTTGAGGCTACCCAAAAGCAGACGGAAAGCCTGCAAGACCAGCTGAGTAAAGAACAAGAGCACGTGCAGCAGCTGGGCTTGAGCAAAACAGCCTTGGCTGAGCTTGTGGTGCAAAAGCTGGAAGACCAAGCCATTGGCAAAGACAGGCTGGCCGACCTGTTTATGGAGATAGATGCTACGGGCCAAATGTCGGCTCAGTACCGTGAGCAAGCGCAAGCCCTGCGTGACCTTGCCGAAGCCAAACGAGGAAGTGCTGCCAAAGAAGTCGCCATAGACACGCAAAAGGACGCTGAAAAGCTCAGCAAGCAAACGGCAGACACGCTACGTAACGACCTCAAGGGGGCGTTTAGTGCCGCCTTTAGAGACAGCAGTGGTGATCCGCTGAAGGCCTTTGGCGATGCCCTGGAGAACATGATTTTTACCCGTGCGGCCACGGCGCTCTCTGAGTCCGTGATGAATGCGGCCGATAGCTTCATGGGGCAAGCTGGCGGCGGCGGAGGTGGTTTTGGGGACTTTTTGTCAAACATTTTGAGTTTTGATGGCGGAGGCTATACCGGCAGCAACGCCCGCACTGGAGGGCTTGACGGTAAAGGTGGCTTTATGGCCATGTTGCACCCGCAAGAAACCGTCACGGACCACAGCAAAGGTCAGCAAGTCAGCACGGGTGGTGCAATTAGCGTGGTACAGCACATCAATGTGGATAGTCGGTCAGACCAGGCCACCATCATGGCTGCCATGCAGCAGGCTAAGGCAGAGACCATGGCCGCTATTCAGCAAAGCCGCCGTGCGGGTGGAGTGTTCGCGTGATCTATAGCTGGCCTAACCTCAACAAGTTTGAGCCGTCCCTGTGGGAGTGGTCCTTGCAAAGCAACACGCAAGCCTTCAGCAGCCCCTTGTCTGGCAGCGTGCAGACCTTGGAGATGCCGGGTGCGCGTTGGCGCGTTGCCTTTCAGATGAACGCGATGTCCGCCGCTGACTCTGCACTCTTGCGCTCGTTTTTGGCAAAGTTACGCGGCCAGTCTGGACGGTTCTATCTGCACAACATGGCGCAGCCCACGCCCCGTGGGGCGGCGGGCGGAACACCGGTAGTGAATGGGGCCGCACAGACTGGCGCAAGCCTGGCCACGTCTGGCTGGCCAGCCAGCAGCACTGTTCTCAAAGAGGGCGACTTCTTTGCCGTCAATGGTGAGCTAAAAATGGCCACGGCCGACGCATTGAGTACCGCAGGTGGCCTGGCCACACTCACCTTCGAGCCCCCGTTGCGCAGTAGCCCTGGCAATGGGCTTGCTATCACTACGACGAAGCCTTTGGCAACGTTCCGGCTTGAGGATGACTCTGCGCGTTGGTCTACGGTGGCGGGTGCTCTCAGTAGTTTTGCCATCTCTGCTATTGAGGCGTGGTGATGGCGGGGCGTAACCTAAGTACTACAGCCGCTAACGCCCTTGCCGCTAGCCAAGTGCGGGGAGTGGTCTTTGTGGAGATGGATTTTCCGGCGGGCTTCTTGCGGCTCAACAACAGCGCCCAGCAGCTCAATTGGAATGGCTTTACTTGGCTGGGTATAGGGCGTCTTGGCAGCATTGATCCTGTAGGCGAGGGAATGAAGCTTGAAGCCCGTAGCCTCAAGTTCACGGTGACTGGTATAGATAGCGCCAACATCGCGATCGCTCTGGGGCAGCACTACCAAGGTCGGGCCTGCAAAGTGTGGTTGGCTCCACTGGATGAGGCTTACGCTGTGCTGCCGGACCCGGTGCTGGTGTTCAGTGGTCGGATGGACACCATGGACGTAGAGCTTGGTGCAACCGCCACCATCACGGTGAGCGCTGAGAGCCGCCTGGCTGATTGGGATCGCCCGCGCGTGCGGCGCTACAACTCAGCAGACCAAGCCATCACTGACCCTGCGGACAAGGGCTTTGACTTTGTGCCTCAAATGGTTGAAAAGTCTTTGCGCTGGGGCTATTAGCCGTGCAGATTACACGCCGCCAGGACTGGCCCGAGCAGCTTGCCGCGCAAGTAGCAGCTGCACAACGCCTGCCCTACCAGCTAGGGGTGCATGACTGTTTGCGCTTTAGTTGCCAATGCATCTGCGCGATGACAGGGGTGGACTTGTGGCCCAGTTTTGCGGGCTACAGGACGCGGCGTGAGGCAGTGGCGGTACTGGCTTGCCACGGTGCTACTTTAGAAGCTGCTGCTGCAAACATAGTAGGTGTGCAGCCTGGTCCGGTGCTGGCTGCACGGCGAGGCGATTTGGTCACCTTCAAGGATAGGTATGGCGAACATTTGGGGGTTTGCACAGGTAGCCATGTGGCTGTTTTGGGCCATGCAGGTCTGCAGTTAGTGCGTTTGGATCATGCTGGCCTGCAGGCCTCAGTGAGGATTGGCTGATATGCCCAAAGCGGTTGAGAAGGCTGTCAATGAGGTAAGCAATCTTGTTAAAGAGGCTGTGCCGGTTATCGGTGCGGTGGTGGGCTTTATCTACGGTGGCCCACAAGGGGCTGCTATGGGGTACAGCCTGGGCAAGATGGCATCAAACGCCAACAAGGGAAATGGCCACAATACGCCGTCGTTTGTTGCAGCCGTTCAGGAGCGTGACCAGGTAGTGCGCTCTAGCGTTGCCAATCGCACCGTGATCTACGGTCGTGCCATGGTGTCGGGGCCTTTGGTCTTTGCGGGTGTGGCAGGTGGCGGCAACAAGTACCTGTGGATGGTAGTGCCCTTGGCCGGGCATGAGGTAGATGCAATTGAAACCATTTACCTTAATGAGCTGGAAGTTGCGCTAGATGGCTCTGGATATGCAACCACAGCGCCGTATGCAGGCAAGGTATTGGTCAAAAAGCACTTGGGCGTTGCGGGTGATGCAGCAGATGCTGACCTCGTGGCAGTCAACATAGGTTGGACTAGTAACCATAGGCTCGCGGGTGTAGCTTACCTAGCGATTCGCCTGGAGTGGTCTGCAGATGTTTTTCCTACGGGTATCCCAAACATTAAAGCTGTGGTGCGCGGCCGCAAAGTCTATGACCCTCGCACAGGCACTACGGTGTGGAGCCAAAACCCCGCGCTGTGCGTGCGTGACTACATCACCAGTGCTCATGGGCTAGAAGCATCCTCAGCTGAGGTTGATGCCTCGCGGGTGGTAGCCGTCGCAAACGTCTGTGACGAATCGGTTGCCTTGGCTGGGGGCGGCACCGAGGCGCGCTATACCTGTAACGGTGTGATTGACACAGGCGAGAATCCGCGCAGTGTGATGGAGAGTTTGCTAAGCAGCATGGCTGGTTTTGTGGTTTGGAGTGGTGGGCAGTACCAAATGCATTGCGGCGCATACACCGCCCCATCAGTTCTCCTAACAGCCGACGACCTGCGGGGCGCAGTGAAGGTGCGGCCGCGCATGAGCCGCAAAGAACTTTTCAATGCGGTGCGGGGTACTTTTGTAGACCCTGCAGCGTTTTGGCAACCCACTGACTTTCCCATAGTCAGAAATGCTACGTATGCAGCCCAAGACGGTGGGCAAGTAATCTGGCGTGACGCGGTGCTGCCATTCACCACCAGCAGTGCCACTGCGCAGCGCATTGCCAAGCTAACTTTGGAACGAAGCCGCCAAGGCATCACGGTAGAACTGGCGTGCAAACTGACTGCCTTCAAGGTCGCGACCATGGATACGGTCATGCTAAGCCTGGCGCAACTTGGCTGGGTAGCCAAAGAATTCAAGGTGTTGGAGTGGCACTACAGCACCGAAGGTGGCGTGGACCTAGTACTGCAAGAGGAAACCGCCGCCAGCTACAACTGGAATAGCGGGATGCAAACGGTAGTTGACGCCGCGCCCGACACCAATTTGGGCAATCCATTCACTATCGCTACACCGGGAGCCCCAGCCGTCGCAGAGAGCCTTTACCAGACCACGGGTAGTGCGGGTGTCAAGAGCCGCGCTACGGTGACTTGGGCCGCTGTAGATGACGCCTTCGTCACCGGTTATCTGCTGGAGTACATGGTGGTGGCCTCGGGGGCGTGGACCACGCTGCCCATCCTGAGAGACACAAAAGTCGAGCTCAACGACTTGACACCTGGCACCTACTTGTTCCGCTTGAGAGCCATCAATACGTTCCAAGCCAAGAGCGCGTACAGCCCGACCACCAGCAAAGAACTGCTGGGTTTGACCGCGCCGCCCGCGAATGTCGCCAACTTCTCGGTGAGCAAAGTGGGCGGCGTAGCGGTAGGTGCATGGGGCTTGGCGGGTGACTTAGACGTTCGCATTGGCGGGCGCATCGTAGTACGCCACAGCCCTCAGACCAGCGCAGCGACTTGGCAGGACGGCGTGGTGCTTGACGAATTTGCAGGTGACAGCGTGAGCGGTTTGCTACCGCTAATCACCGGCACCTACATGGCTAAGGCCAAGGACAGCACGGGAACTTTCAGCACCGGCGTGTCGAGTTTTGTGGCCGAAGAAGGTCTGGTGACGGGTTTCAACACTGTCGCCACTTCGGTGCAAGCCCCGGTTTTCGCAGGGGCTAAGACAGGCACAGTGGCGTTTGCGGGTGGGTTGCAGTTGGACACAGCACTGCTGTTCGACGCGGCCCCCGGTTCGTTCGACGGTGCCGCTGGTCTGTTCGACAGCTTCGGTGGCTTGAACTCTATCGGCAGCTACGAATTTGCCACGTACACCGACCTTTCGACCGTCACCACCCGTCGCTTGGAAGCCGACATTAAGGTGTACTCGTTCGACAGCCAAACCCTGTTCGACGCGCGTGCTGGGCTTTTTGACGACAACAGCGGTGACTTTGACGGTACTGCCGTTAACGACTGCGATGCCACTCTGTACTACGCCGCGACCAACGACAACCCCGCGGGCACACCGGTCTGGGGCGCATGGACACCGTTTTTTGTAGCGGACGTTACCGCACGGGCTTTGAAGTTCCGACTCGACCTAGAGAGCGGGAACGCCGCCCAAAACATTTCCGTCAGCACTTTGAGTGTTGACATCAAAACCCCTGTGTAAGAAAGACGCCAATGCCACAACATGACATGGACATCGCCAACCAAGCTTTCGCTGCGACGAGGGTTGACATCAACGCCGCCCTGCAAGCCTTGGTTAGCCAGAACAGCGGCCCGACCGCACCCCCCACTATCTTCGCGTACCAACTGTGGGCCGACACCACCACGGGCATCCTTAAGCAGCGCAACGCGGCCAACTCTGCCTGGATTAACTTGCTGGCCCTCGCCTCGGGTGTACCTAGTGCTGCCACATCGGCCAAGACGGACACCACCCAGACCTACACAGCCGCCCAGCGTGGCGGCGTTGTGACACTCACGGATGGTTCAACCATCACGCCCGACTTCGCGGCGGCGAATAATTTCACTGTGACGCTTGGGGGCAACCGCACGCTGGCGAACCCAACGAATGCAGTGGCTGGACAGAGTGGTGTCATTCGTGTGATTCAAGACGCCACGGGGTCGCGGACTCTTGCATACGGCAATGCGTGGGACTGGGCGGGTGGCGCGGTGCAATCGCTCACCACAACGGCTAACGCTGTAGACCTACTGGCCTACTACGTTGACGCCACGGGCAACATCACACTGCGCTTGATCGCGGACCGCAAATGAGCGCGGTTGATGCAATCCCTCTACTTCTTGGCGGCAATCCCGGCTACCAAGCCCAACGCAGCTTGCGGTTTCGCAGTGCGGCTAGTGCCTCGCTTTCACGCACACCAAGCGCAGCTTCAAACCGTCGAACATGGACATGGAGTGGGTGGGCTAAGCGGGGAACTCTCGGGGTGATTCAGGGGTTGTTTTCTGCGCGGCAAGCAAAAGACGACATTAGCGGTGCGTACATCTGGACGGGCGATAAGCTTACATTCATTGACAGACCCGGCGTCACGAATCTGCAACTTACTACAACAATGGTGTTGCGTGACCCTTCCGCGCACTACCACCTCATTTTCCAAGCAGACACCACAAACGCTACCGCTTCAGACAGGTTCAAGATTTATGTAAATGGCGTGCGGGTTACTGCCTTCGACACCGCAACATACCCTGCGCAGAACTACGAGATTGCTTACATCAACAACACGCAAGATCACCGCATTGGCGCGTTCCAAGACAACACACCCTCTAACTTCGATGGCTACCTCTCCGATGTGCATTTCATCGACGGCCAAGCCCTGACCCCCGCAGCCTTCGGCCAGTTTGACAGCAACGGCATGTGGCAACCCAAGCCCTACACGGGCACCTACGGGGCCAACGGTTTCCGCTTGCGGTTTGACGATGCCACCAGCACCACTACGCTAATGGCAGACAGTTCTGGCAACGGCAACAACTGGACTGCGAACAATATCAGTTTGACCACTGGCCCAACTTACGACTCCATGCTCGATGTTCCGCTTGGCAGTGGCGGTGCTGAGCGGGGAAACCACCCGGTACTAAACCGACTGTCGCACGCACTTGCCGCAAATGTAATAGGCGAAGGCAATCTCAGTCTTGTTAACTACGCTGGCACCTACTACACGTCCGCAGGGTCAACGTTTTATGTCTCGTCGGGAAAGTGGTATTTTGAAGCTTCAATGACCGGGAGCGGGGCTAGTAATACAGTGGGTGTACATAAAGGAACATCCTATACCGGGTCTACAGTGTCCACATCGGGCGCATACCAAACGCAAGCTGGCTCTGTCGGGTACACCTCGGACACTGGCGTTATAAGCTTGGGGGGTGTTACGCAGTCAACAGGAGCCACTTGGACTGCGGGGGATGCTATTGGCGTTGCCTTAGATATGACGGCTGGCACCGTTCAGTTCTACAAAAATAACGTAGCGCAGGGATCTCCCGTTACAGGCATATCTGGCGACTACACCCCGGCCTTTGCGCTCAACTACTTCGCAACTAGCACGCTTTACCCAAACTTCGGCCAACGCCCGTTCGCCTACACACCACCAGTGGGATTTAAACCACTACACACAGGCAATCTAAGTGCGGGGGCTGTGGCTGCATCTGGCAGCTTTTCAGGCAATGCCGCAGCCGATGGCCCATTCGTCTGGTGCAACGGCACACCCGAAACCCTAGCGATCAACGGCAATGCGGTGACATGGGGCACGCACGCTGACCGACTAGCTAACGGCTTCAAGTTGCGCACGGCCTCAACCAGCTACAACGCCAGCGGCACTAACACATGGACTGCCACGGTGCTTTCTCCGCAGTCTAAATCCGCATTCAATATCCAAACAGCTAAGGCAAACCCATGACCTACTTCCACCCTGAGTCTGGCAAATATGTATCGCTTGGAAACCCGTTCAGCGTGACCGGAATTCAGTACCCAAGCAACTGGCTGGAGCTTGTTAGCCCCGAGGACATCGCGGCGGCTGGTTTTGTGCCTGTGGTTACTGAGGAAACCGTGCCAGCGGAATATCGCTTCTATAGCCGGTCAGAAGAATTGATTGGTGCGCGTCGGGTCGTTACGTGGACCCCTTTCCCTGCTGAACAAGTAGAGTCTATCAACGCTGCGGACGTTGCGGTCAAACTGTCAGAGGTGCGCGAGGTGCGTGAGGCCATGCTTAACCGCATGACGGGCATCGCCCTTGTCGCTCAGGTAACAGGTGACATCGTGACAGTCGAGGGCTTCAAGATTGCGCGGCAAGCCTTGTTAGACATTACTAAAGACTGCCCAAGCGACCCGGCGCTGGTGGATGCATTTATTGCGAGCAAGTACGCCGCCATAGTCTCTGCGCTGCCTGTGTCGTTGGTCAAGGCGTTTGCAGGGGTCGATGCGTGATTACCTTGCTGCTTGCACTGCTGTACCCCATAGCCATCCAGATTGAGCGCGGCGGCTGGTGGCGCTTGCTTGCGCCAGTCACGCTGTTTGCGCTGCTGGTGGACGTGATCGCCAACTACACAGAGCTTGTGGTGCTAACGTTTGACTTCCCACGCCGGGGTGAGTGGACATTCAGCACCAGGCTTGAGCGGCTGGTACTGTCCAGCGACTGGCGAGGCAGGGCTGCTCGGCCTATCTCACGCTTACTAAACTGGATAGCTCCAACGGGGCACCCACACATTAAGAATGCGATCGGCAAATAGGAACGTACCCGTAGGAATGGTTTGCTATCCTAGGGTTTTGCCTTGCGCAATTTGCTTTCTCCCGCAGAAACACACAGCCAACTAATTTATCGCGCTGATTGCTGCTCATTTATCGCGGCGCGCTTTAATCACTGCTTTTCGGCAGCCATAGCACCGCGCAAGCCCCACTACCCTCTGCCCCCGGCCGATTCGACAACTCCACCTTCCCCCGGTGTAGCGAAGCAATCTCCTTCACAAAGCTCAGCCCCAACCCCGTGCTCTTTTTCTTGGAGTGCGGGCGGGCCAGTGAATAGAACTTCTCAAACACCTTGTCCTGCGCATAGGCGGGGATGCCGGGGCCTTGGTCGCGCACGGTGATGCAGGCCCAGCGGCCTTTGTGGGTGATGGCAAGTTCTACGGTGCCACCTTCTGGCGAGAAGTCCAGCGCGTTGTCCAACAGGTTGCTCACGGCACGGCGTAGCAAAAACGGATCGGCCTCTACCGTGGCATCGGTGTCAGTGTGCACGGTGATGTGGATGTTGCGCAGTGCGGCCACGCCGTCTGCCGTGTGGGCTAGGTCCTGCAGCAATGGCAGCAGTGCCACGGGCTGGGTGCTCTCGAGTACACGGCGGGTTTCGAGGGCAGTGAGCTCCATCATGCGGTCTACCATTTCCTGGATGCGGTGGGTTTCGCGCTGGATGTTGCCTATGAAGCGCTGGCGCTGCGCTTCTTCCATGGGCTCTTGCAGCAGCTCGGCGGCGCCGCGAATGGCGGACAGGGGGCTCTTCACCTCATGGGTGAGGGTTTGCACATAGTCGGCCACGTAGTTGCGCCCGGCGATGGCGTCGCGCATTTCATCGTAGGCCACGCGCAGCATGGCCCAGCCGTGGCGCAGCAGCTTGGTGGGGTAGAAGCCTTTTTGGGCCTTGATGAAGCGGGCGTAGTCGGTAATGAGTCCGAAGGGGCGCACCAACCACACCGACACGATGACCGCCAGCACCAGCACCGCCAGGCCCGAGATGATGCCCACCGAGATGGTGCGCTCGCGCGCAGCGGCCACAAACTGGCCGAAGCTTTGTACCGGCTTGCCCACTGACACCACGCCGATGATCTCTCCGCTAGGCGTTGCGTGCACGGGTGCAGCCACGTACATGACCGCGGAGTTGGGGTCGTTGGCAATGTCGCGCGTGCTGCGGGCGCCGTACTCGCCGCGCAGGGCGCGCACCACGTCACGCCATTCTGAAAAGTCTTGGCCGGTGGCTACGCCGGTAGAGTCGTAGAGCACCGTGCCCATGCGGTCGGTCACGTAGGCGCGTAGCTCGACCTTGGTCTTGTGTACGCTGAAGATTTGCGCGTCAAAGCTGCGGCTGTAGCTGGCTTTGAACAGGGCTTCCAAGCGTGTCGGGTCTATCGCCCCATCCCGTGCGTCCAGCTCCACCAGCGTGGCCATGATTTGCGCTGTCTCCACCAAAGACTCTTCCGCCGACTCGCGGTAGCGCGGGTCCAGGTCGGTCACCACGTTGTGCAGCACATAGCTCATGCCGACGACATACATGAGCAGCAGACCCAAGAAAATACGGGTGCGCTTACTCATGATGCCTTGGCGCGCTTGGGCAGTGCAGTAGCGGTCATGCTGGCGTTGCGGGCAAGTCTTCGTTGAGCGCGTAGCCCGTGCCACGCAGGGTGCGAATGGGCTCCAGCGCAGGGGCCACGGCCTTGAGCTTGGCGCGCAGGGTTTTGATGTGGGCGTCTACTGTGCGGTCAAAGCTATCGTTGTCACCGCCCCAGACCTGTAGCAGTAGCTCGTCGCGCGTGTACACCCGCCCGGGCTTGAGCACCAGCAGGCGCAGCACGCCGTACTCGTAGCGCGATAGCTCTAGCGCGCGGCCATAAAAGCGGATTTGGTGTCGCTCTTCGTCCAGTGCCCACACGGCGGTTGGCGCAGCCGGCGGCGGTAGTGCAGGTGCTGTACTCGGCGACGCAGTGACGGGAGCTGTGGCGCGGTTGTCTTGCCCGGGGCGCGCACTGCGGCGCAGGATGGTGCGCACGCGTGCCACCAGCTCGCGCGGCGAAAAGGGCTTGGCAATGTAGTCGTCCGCGCCCAGCTCTAGGCCGACCACGCGGTCAATCTCGTCGCTGCGCGCGGTCAAAAACAGCATGGGGACTTGGCTACCGCCGGGCAAGGCTTGCAGGCGGCGAAACAGCTCGAAGCCGTTCATGTCGGGCAGGCCCACGTCGAGCACGGCGAGTGCGGGCAACTCGGCCTCAAACTGGCGCAGTGCTTCTTCTGCAGTGCTGCACCACACGGGCGCAAAGCCATCGGTGCTGAGCACGTACTGCAAGGTGTCGGCAATGCCGGATTCGTCTTCAACGATAAGGATGCGGGGTTTGCTGGCCATGGGCCCAATGGTAAGGGCTGCGTGGTGTCACCCGTAGGCGCCCTAGCGCCCGGCGAACCGGGGCTGCGGTCTGCGCGTGCAGTTGTCCGCTTAGCGGGTTGCCGTGCACGAAACGGCTGTGGCTGGTTCGCGTGATTTTCAATGCCAAATTGGCCACTGGCGCACATGGGTATTGCGCAAGCAGCTATCAAAAAAATAGCGGGTTGCATTGCTGCAACCCGCTAGGCGTCAGGCGCTAGTTAGCGCTTGATTTAGGTACCGATGATGCCGCCGTCTGCCTTGCGGATAACCACGGTGGCTGAGCGTGGGCGACCGTTGGCTTTCTTTTCAGGCCAGTTGGACACAGCGCGTGGGTTCTTGGGGTCGCTGGTTTCGTTAGCTGGCTCGCCGGGGTGCTGAATGTTGACGAACATGGTCTTGCCATCAGGGGTGCCGGTGGCACCTGTGATTTCACAACCTGCGGGGCCTACCAAGAAGCGGCGTGCTTCGCCGGTGTTGACGTCAGCCGCCAGCATCATGTTGTTGCCAAAGTTCTTCAAGTCACCCTTGCCCATGGCAGAGGTGGACATGTCGCACTGGATCCACAGCACGCCACGGCCATCAACCCACAAACCATCGGGGCAGGAGAACATGTCGCCCTTGATGCTGCCCTTGGCTTCTGCGCGCTCCAAAGATGGGTCGCCAGCCATGATGAAGTGGTTCCAGGCGAACGTGGTGCCGCTGAAATCGCCGTCTTCTTTCCAGCGGATGATGTTGCCTTGTGTGTTGTTCACGCGTGGGTTGGCAGCATCAACGCCAGGTTGCTTGTCTGCACCGCGGTTGCTGTTGTTGGTGAGTGTGGTGTACACCCAGCCTTGCTTGTCGACGGCAATCCACTCGGGGCGGTCCATCTTGGTGGCGCCCAGCAAGTCGCTGGCTTGACGTGCTTTGATCAGCACTTCGCCTTGGTCTGCAAAGCCGTTGGCAGCAGTCAAAGGACCTTGACCGTGTGTCAGTGCAATCCATTGGCCTTTGCCGTCCGCGTTGAACTTGGCCACGTACAAGGTGCCATGGTCCAGCAAGGTCGCGTTGGCTGTAGCGCCGCCTTCTTTGATGGCGTCGCGGCTTACGAACTTGTAGATGTACTCAAAGCGTGAATCTTCACCCATGTACACCACAGCGCGCTTGTCTTTGGTCACTGCTACGGTGGCACCTTCATGGGCTGCACGGCCCATGGCGGTGCGCTTCATAGGGGTGGAGCTGGGGTTCATGGGGTCGATTTCCACGATCCAGCCGAAGCGGTTGGGTTCGTTGGGGTTTTTGGTCGCATCAAAGCGCGCGTCATGCTGGTGCCAGTTGTAGCCACCACCGCCTTTTCTCAGGCCCCAACGCTTTTCGTGCTCGCTGAGGCTGTCGCCGCCGCTGAAGTAGTTGATGAAGTTTTCTTCAGAGGTCAGGTAAGTGCCCCAAGGCGTGATGCCGCTGGCGCAGTTGTTGATCGTTCCCAACACCACACGGCCTGCTGGGTCTGCAGCGGTCTTGAGCAGGGCGTGGCCAACTGCTGGGCCACTGAGTTCGGTGCGGGTGTTGGCGGTAATGCGACGCGCCCATGGGGAGGGGGTGACCACCGCCCACTTGCCACCTTTTTCTTCCACTTCAAAGATTGAGACGCCGTGCGCGGCTTGGGACTTACGGACTTTTTCCAGATTCCAGTTGTCAGTGCCGTCTGCGAAGAGTAAACCGTGGTCGGTGTACTCGTGGTTCATAGCGATCAAGCCACTCTTGGAGCCTTCTTGGGCAAAGTAGTGGATGCCGTCGTGGTTCATGCCGAATTGGGTTTCTTGGTGCGCTGCGGTGTTGCTAGCGTCGTCCTTGAAGGCTGTGTTTTCGCCGGACAAGCCCACTGGGTCACCCCACGGTGCAATCACTTGCACGGTGTAGCCTTCTGGCACGGTGACTGTGTCAGCAGTAGAAATGGCCACGCTCTTGAAGCCCAGCAAAGCACCACCAGCGCCGCTTGTGGTTGCGCAGCCTGCCAACGCGGCCGCACCACCCACAGCACTCAAAGGGGCCAAAAAGCTGCTAGCCAATGCACCCAAGCCGCCGCGCAAAACGGTGCGGCGTGCAGGGTTGGATACTTCATGGATCGTGGGGTTGGAAGAGCGGTTGCTGTCTTCCATCAAAGAAAAGTCTTTTGCCATCGTTCTGCTCACTCAAATGGGGATGAATAGCGCTGCCGACCGGCAGGCTTCAGGGGGAGTTTTTATCTCTTTTGTATGACAGTTGGGTGACAAAATCTTGACTGGCACTGGGCCACAAAAGTGGTTAACCTCTTTACATCACCTTTGGAGAGCCCCATGCGTTATGCCGCTTTAGTTCTGGTTTGCTTGCTTGGCGCATCCGCCTATGCCGTTGATACACCGACCGTCACACCCCCAACGGTGAGCGAGCGCATGGGCACCGCGCGGCAAGCGATAGAGCGCGGTGGCTGGAGCCGCGCCCAATACGACTTGCAGTCCGTGGTGCGTGACGTACCAGACAACGCAGATGCCCACAACCTCTTGGCTTACACGTACCGTAAACAAGAGAAGCCCGATCTAGCCAAAGCGTTTGAACATTACAAAGTCGCGCTCAAGCTCGACCCCCAACACAAAGGGGCGCATGAATACATTGGTGAGGCTTACTTGATGGCCAAGCAACCGGCCCAGGCAGAAAAGCACCTGCAAGACTTGGCGCGCATTTGTGGCAACACCCATTGCGAGGAGTATGTGGATTTGGCGAAAGCTTTGGCAGCCTACAAAAAAGCGAATCCTTAGGCAACAAGGCCGCCGCACCGTGGCGCTTGCCTTGCAAGAGGCCCAGCAAAAAGCCCCTTGAAGAGGGGCTTTTTGCTGTGGGCTAGAGCGGTGTTTTCATGGCCGGGTGCATTTGTCCGGGCTTGTCGTCCATATAGCCTTTGCCATCTTTCACGCCCTTCTTGCCCATGATCTCCCACGAGGTCTGTTGGCCGGCCAAGCGGGCTAGGTACTCCAACTCTTCGTCGGAGTGGTTGATGGCCTTGGCCGGAGAGAGCCAGCGGCCATCTTTGGCTTGCACCTCACCCCAGAAAGCCTGGTGGTAGTCGGATTTACTCACCACACTGTCGGGCCCGGCACTCATGTCTACGGTGCCATAGCAGTTGCAGAAGTAGCTCCGTCCAGCTTGTTCCGCAAAAATCTCGGTGTACACACCGGTCCCGCGAATCCCCGCCGTGAGGGTGGGCGTCACAATTTGGCGGCTGCTGCCTTTGCCCCACACGCTGATGACGGCTCCCGTCAACATGCGCAGCACGCTCACCGCATTCAGGGTGGCACCACGTTCCACCATCAAGCTCGAATTTTGGCGCACATGAAACGCCGAGTTACCAATGACGAAAATGAGGTTGGACGCAGGGCCTGTCACGATGTGGTCGCCGGTTTGCACGGACTGGCCTTCCAACATGAGACGGCCATTGACCATGGCGTCGCCCACCCGTTCCACCACGTTGCTGCGGGACTGGGCGTGGGCTGCAGAAAATCCGCCCAAAGCGGTCCAAGACGCCGCCGCTTGCAAAAAGCTACGGCGCTGAAACCAGAGCAGTTCCTTGTCGGTGCGGCCTTGCAGGCTGTGTTGGGTCATGGTGTGTCTCCTGAATCAGGCTCGAAGCTATCACGGAATGTGAAATATATGGAGGTGAAAAACATAGTGGCCATCATCATTGCCATAGGAACAATCGCCGCACTCACCAAATCAGCATCGCCAAAAATCGCCACGACGGAGGTCACCACCATGCCTATCAAGATGAAGGACAAGAACCACACCAGGCCATACACGGTGTAGGCGCCAAGGTTGCGCCAACAGGCCACCATGCTGAAGAACAGGCTCTTCCCGGGAGACACGCCATGCCAATGCACCAAGGCGGGTGCGTGCCAAAACATCAAGGACAAGGGCAGGTACAAAACCAGCATGATGAGTGCTGCCATTTGAAATTCAGCGCCTTGGACGACCTCTGGCGTTAGGCTGCCACCCACCAAGTACAACTTGGCAAACGCGCCCCCATCGGCCAAGGCCGATATTCCCAGCATGAGCATGAAGCCACCCGAGTACATGGCACCTAGCGTCAGCATGGCGTGCATGCGCTGGCGTCCCACACGGAATGCACTGAGCAGCACGGTGGGCATGGGAAACTTGCCGCTGGCCGCCTCTTGGGTGGCCGCCATCAAGCCCAAAGTGGCGCCAGGGACCAAAGCCAGTGCCAAGGCGTTGCCCAAGACAGGCACGATGCTGAGGACCGAGATCAGTGCCAAGAACAAGAAAAAGAGCCCCGCCAAAGCGAGGGGCTGGCGGAAAAAGGTCTGCATACCCAGCTTGACCCACTGGGCACCTTGACGTGCGGGAACGATGTTGAGCTTCATACGGTGGGCAAAATCTCACTAAGGGTAAGGGGGGATTGCACGCGGTTGCGCAGTACCCGTTCGAAATGGGTGGGGTCGTGGGGCTTGAGCATGGAGGCTTCGCGCGGAAGGTGCAAGTCCCACAGGCGCGAAATCCAAAACCGCAATGCGCCGGCACGGCACATGGCAGGCAACAACGCACGTTCCGCCGCGCTCAGGGGGCGCACGGCTTGGTAGGCCGCCAAAAATGCGTCAGTGCGTTCCTTGTCGGCCAGGCCTGTGCTTAGGTCAATGCACCAGTCGTTCAGGCACACGGCAATGTCAAACAGCCAAGCGTCATTGCCTGCAAAGTAAAAGTCAAAAAAGCCTGTGAGCTTGGGGCCGTCCAGCGCGGCTTTGCCGCTTGCAAACATCACGTTGTCGCGGAACAAGTCTGCGTGGATGGGGCCGCGCGGCAGCGCGGTGTAGGTGGACAGCGTGGCTACATGGTTTTGGTACGCCAGCTCGCTGCCCAGCAAGGCCGCTTGCTCGGGGCTCAAAAACGGTTGCACCACGGGCGCGGTTTCGTTCCACCAAGTCAGACCGCGCAAATTGGGTTGGCGCATTTCAAACGACTGGCCGGCCAAGTGCATGCGGGCCAGCATGTCGCCTACGCAGGCGCAGTGCGCTGCAGTGGGGGCCAGCTCGCTTTTGCCATCTAGCCGGTTCACCACCGCCGCGGGCTTGCCGTTGAGCGCGTGTAACACATCGCCATCGCTATTGGACGCTGGGTCTGGCACCGGAATACCTTGGGTGGCCAAGTGCTTCATCAGCCGCAGGTAGTAGGGCAGTTGCTCGGCAGTGAGGCGCTCGAACAGCGTCAGAACAAACGGGCCTTGCGTGGTGGTCACGAAATAGTTGGTGTTTTCGATGCCGCCCGCGCAACCCTCAATGGTTTTGAGGGTGCCCATCTTGAGCTTTTTCAGAAAACCTGCGGCCTGCTCTAGCGAGACCTCTGTGTAAACCGCCATGTAATAACCCAGGAATTGATCAGTGGTGTGGTCCGCCGTTGGCGCGGTTCCTGGGCCTGACACTGACAGTAGCGGGCAAGGAGATGCGAAAAACAGCGGCAAGCATGGTCGAATTGTAGAGCCCAAGGTCTGTGCCACCCAAGGCTCAATCACACAGGCAAAATAGGACTATGACCGAATCCAAGAAAACTCTATTGCTGGTAGATGGCTCCAGCTACCTGTACCGTGCCTTTTTTGCCGGCGGGGACAACATGAGCGTGACGCTGCCCGACGGCACTGTCCAGAAAACCGGTGCGGTGCGCATCATGATCAACATGATGAACAGCCTGCGCAAGGAATACCCAGCCGACTACGTGGCCTGCGTGTTCGATGCCAAAGGCCCGACCTTCCGCGACGAGATTTATCCCGAGTACAAAGCCCACCGCGACCCCATGCCCGACGATTTGCGCAGCCAGATCGCGCCCATCCACGAGATCGTGCGCCTGCTGGGCTGGACGGTGCTAGATGTGCCTGGCGTAGAAGCTGATGACGTGATTGGCACGCTGGCTGCCACTGCCGCCTCGCAAGGCATTGAAGTGATTGTGAGCAGCGGCGACAAAGACTTGGCGCAACTGGTGAACGAGCACATCACCATCATCGACACCATGAACGGCAAGCGCCGTGATCTTGCCGGGGTGGAGGCCGAGTTCGGCGTGCCCGCCCGCCTGATGCTGGACTACCAGACCCTGGTGGGCGACACGGTGGACAACGTGCCCGGCGTGGCCAAAGTCGGCCCCAAGACGGCGGTGAAGTGGCTGCAGCAGTACGGCTCGCTCCAAGGTGTGGTGGACAACGCCGCCAACATCGGCGGTGTGGTGGGCGAGAACCTGCGCAAGGCGCTGGACTGGTTGCCCACCGGCCGCACGCTGCTCACCATCAAGACCGACTGCGACCTCACGGGTTGGGTCGATGGTCTGCCTGCTATGGATTCAATAGCTGCTGGCGCACAGGATACGGTCGCTCTGCGTGCTTTTTATGAGAAATACGGCTTCAAAGGGTTGGCCAAGTCGGTAGGCGGCGCCGAAACTGCTGCCTCCGCTCCAGCGCCTGCGGCTCGCGCTTCAGAGCCGGGTTTGTTTGACGAGTCTGCTGCCGATGCTGCTGCGCCTGCATCCCGGGTGAGCACGGTGGAATACGAAACCATCTTCACGCTTGAGGCACTGGATGCTCTGTTGGCGCGCATTCAGGCAGCGCCGCTCACCGCCTTGGACACCGAGACCACCTCGCTCGATGAAATGCGGGCCGAGATTGTGGGCATCAGCTTCAGTACCGAGCCGGGCAAAGGCGCTTACATCCCGGTGGCACACCGCTATCCCGGAGCGCCCGAGCAGTTGGACCGCGACGCAGTGCTGGCCAAACTCAAGCCCTGGCTAGAGAACCCGCAGGCCTTGAAGCTGGGCCAGCACGTCAAATACGACCGCCATGTGTTTGCCAACCATGGCATCGAGGTGCAGGGCTACGCCCATGACACCATGTTGCAAAGCTATGTGCTCGAAGCCGACAAGCCCCACGGCCTGGCGAGCCTGGCCGAGCGCCACCTGGGGCGCAGCGGCATCAGCTTTGAAGACCTGTGCGGCAAAGGTGTGAATCAGATCAGCTTTGACCAAGTGGACATTGCCAAGGCCGCCGAATACGCCTGCGAAGATTCGGACCAGACGCTGGATGTGCATCTGGCGCTCTGGCCGCAGATCGAGGCCAGCGACAAGCTGAAGTTCATTTATGCGCTGGAGATTGCCAGCAGCGAAGCGCTGTACCGTATTGAGCGCAATGGCGTGCTGATCGACGCGCCCACGCTAGCGGCCCAAAGCCATGAGCTAGGCCAGCGCATCCTGCAGCTGGAAACCGAGGCCTACGAGATTGCCGGTCAGCCCTTCAACCTGAGCAGTCCCAAGCAGCTGGGTGAAATCTTCTTCGACAAGCTGGGCATGCCCGTGGTCAAGAAAACTGCCACCGGTGCGCGCAGTACCGATGAAGAAGTGCTGGAAAAACTGGCGGAGGACTATCCGCTACCGGCCAAGCTGCTGGAGCACCGGGGTCTGGCCAAGCTCAAGGGCACTTACACCGACAAGCTGGCGCAGCTGGCATTGCCGCGCACCGGGCGCGTGCACACCCACTATGCGCAAGCGGTGGCAGTGACCGGGCGCTTGAGCAGCAACGACCCCAACCTGCAGAACATCCCCATCCGTACCGCTGAAGGCCGCCGTGTGCGTGAAGCCTTTGTGGCGCCTGCTGGCAGCGTGATTGCCAGTGCCGATTACAGCCAGATTGAGCTGCGCATCATGGCGCACATCAGTGACGATCCGGCGCTCTTGCGCGCCTTCCATGACGGGCTGGACGTGCACCGTGCCACGGCGGCAGAGGTGTTTGGTGTGCCGGTGGAGCAGGTGAGCAGCGAGCAGCGTCGCTACGCCAAGGTCATCAACTTCGGGCTGATTTACGGCATGAGCGCCTTCGGCTTGGCGCGCAACTTGGGGATCGACAACACGGCTGCCAAAAACTACATCCAGCGCTACTTTGAGCGCTACCCCGGTGTGAAAAGCTATATGGAGTCCACCCGCGAACTGGCCAAGCGCCAGGGCTATGTGGAAACCGTGTTCGGCCGCCGGTTGCAGTTGGCCGGCATCAAGAACGCCAAGGGGGCGCAGCTGGCAGGGCTGGAGCGTGCGGCTATCAATGCGCCCATGCAGGGCACGGCGGCAGATTTGATCAAGCTCAGCATGGTCAAGGTGCAGCAAGCCTTGGACGCCCAGAACAAGGCCACCAAAATGATCATGCAGGTGCATGATGAATTGGTGTTTGAGGTGCCAGAGGGCGAAGTGGAATGGTTGCGCGCTGAAATACCACGTCTCATGGCGGGGGTGGCAGCACTCAAGGTGCCTTTGCTTGCCGAGGTGGGGGTGGGACCCAACTGGGACAAAGCGCATTAACAGCCCATTGCGCGGCCTGCATGTGGCGGGCCGCGTGCGCTGCAGTGCGCCTTTTTGGTAGCCGAATCGCACACATTTCAGCACCCAATTAGGGCTTGTGCTAACGGGGGCTCAGTGCTACCGTCTGGTGCACATTCGTTTTGGCCATCCAGTTGGAGACACTATGAGCTTTCAGCGCCTCACCATTTCTACAAAACTGTGGCTTTTCATTGGCTTGGTGGTCGGTTTTATTTGCGCAGTGGCCATCGTCGGCCTTAGTCGCAGTAACGCGATATTGGCCGAAGGACGCGCCAAGCAAGACCAAGCGCTGCAAATGGTGCAACTGTCCACGGAGTGGACTGGGCTGACGGAAACCAACTCGGCTCGCAATATGGCCATCGTGATGAGCCCGGGTAATGTCATCTCGGATGTTTTTTCTGATGCAGTGACCGCAACCAGCGCCAGAATTACAGATCTGCAGAAGCAAATGGAAGCCATGCCTTTGAGGGATGCAGACCAAGCGCAGCTCAGCAAGATCAAAGATTTGCGCAAAACCGTGATTGAGACGCGGGACGCCGCCCGCAAGATCAAGACCGAAGGCAATGAGGCCGAGGCCCAGAAGCTGATGCGTGAGACCTATCAGCCAGCATTAAATGCTTATGTGGGTGCGCAACGCGAGTTGGTCAAGATGCAGCAGGAGCATGTGGCCGAAGTGCAAGTTGAAACCGAGGCCCGCAGGAGCAGCAATGCCATGGGCATCATTGCAGGCTTGATCGTCATTATTGTGGTGATTTTTGTGGCCACACGGTGGCTGGTGGGATCGATTCGTGAGCCGCTAGAGCAAGCCAACGCGCTGGCCGCGCGCATTGCCCAAGGAGACTTGAGCACCACCGTCACCACCTCCCGCGAGGATGAGTTTGGCAACTTGTTACGTTCGCTGCACACCATGAACCAAGCCTTGCGCAGCATGGTGACCGAAGTGCGCGGTAGCACCGACAGCATTGCAACAGCCAGTGCTGAAATAGCGGCAGGCAATAACGATCTAGCCCAGCGCACCGAGCAGACCTCTAGCAACCTACAGTCCACGGCCTCCAGCATGGGATCGCTCACCAGCACGGTGCAGCAAAGCGCTGACAACGCGCGCCAGGCCAGCGCTTTGGCCTCCAGTGCAAGCACTGTGGCGGTGCGAGGTGGGGCCGTGGTGCAACAGGTGGTGCAGACCATGCAGGAAATTGATGCCAGTAGCAAAAAAATTGCCGACATCATCAGTGTCATCGACGGCATTGCCTTCCAGACCAATATCTTGGCGCTGAATGCGGCGGTGGAGGCGGCACGTGCTGGAGAGCAAGGCCGAGGGTTTGCCGTGGTGGCGAGTGAAGTGCGCACCTTGGCGCAGCGCAGTGCCGACGCAGCCAAGGAGATCAAGGCCTTGATCAACACTTCGGTCGAAAAAGTGGAGTCGGGTACCGCCCTGGTGACTGACGCAGGTACCACCATGGATGAAATCGTGCAGTCGGTGCGCCGAGTTGCCGATGTCATTTCAGAGATCACGGCAGCGGCCAATGCACAAAGCTCGGGTATTGAAGGCGTGAACCAGAGTGTGGGCAACCTGGACCAAATGACACAGCAAAATGCTGCTTTGGTGGAAGAGAGTGCGGCCGCTGCAGAAAGCCTGCGTGACCAGGCTGACCGTTTGAAGCAAGCAGTGGCGGTGTTTAACGTGGGGTCTGGTAGTGCTGCATATTCCTCTGGCGGGAACAGGGCGACTGCGTCAGGCACTGGTGGAGCCAAATCCCATGCGGTAGTGGCCCCGGCGGCCAGAGCTCCCGTTCGCTCCAGCACGCCCAAGCCCGCTGCGTTTAAGGGGCCAGAGCGCAGACTGCTTGCGCCCAAGCCCGGCGTTGCCAGCAAACCCCAAGGCGCTAGCGCCGCGTCTGCACCGCCCAAAACCCAGTCCAAACCGGCGCCAGCTGGCGGCGATGACGATTGGGAAACCTTTTAGCCCCAGCACCAGCGGCTTCCATGGAGGCCGGGGAAACTTAACTTTTGGGCCCTGCGGGGCCCTTTGTTTTTGGTACACGCGGTGCCTTGTGCAGAGGTCTAGGTTTGTGCGTCACAATGCGTGTCCTTGAATTCTTGATGAAAAGCGCTCTTGCGCCCATCTAATATGCGTAACTAGCTATGACTTTGGTAGCAATTTTGTTTGGAACGATTTGTGCGGGTGTGGGGAGCGTGTGGCTGGCTGCCGCCTTAAGCTTTGGCGCTTTGGGGCGCTATACGCAGCACATGCTGAGCCTGGCAGCTGGTGCTCTGCTTGCCACTGCCTTTATGCACTTGTTGCCAGAGGCTTTTGAAAGCCAGGCAGGTGCCCAAGAACTTTTTGGGACTTTGTTGGTGGGCCTGGTGTTTTTTTTCTTGCTAGACAAGGCGGAGTTGTGGCACCACGGGCACGAACACCACCATGGCGGCCACGTGCACGAGATCCAGCATGGCCATAGCCACGCCTCCCACAGCGGCCACGCGCACGCCCACCCTCATAGTGCGCCGCCCATGGGCTCTTGGGCAGTGCTGACCGGAGACAGCGTGCACTGCTTTGGTGATGGTGTTTTGATTGCTTCTGCCTTTATGGCGGATCTGCGTTTGGGGGTGATTGCCTCTTTGGCCGTTTTGGCCCATGAGATTCCCCACCATATGGGCGACTTGATGGTGCTGCGCCGCAGTTCTGCGAACAAGCGTGCTGCGCTGGTGAAGGTATCACTTGCGGGCGCCGTCACCGCGATTGGTGGGTTCACTGGCTACTGGTTGGTGGACCAGCTGCATGACTATTTGCCCTACTTTCTGGTGGTGGCATCCAGCAGCTTCATCTATGTGGCCTTGGCCGATTTGATTCCGCAGCTGCAAACCCGTTTGAGTGCCCGACAAACCGCGGCGCAGATCGCTTGGTTGTTGGCCGGCATTGCTTTGGTGACTGTGGTCAGTGGCTTGGCCCACGGCCATTGACAGACCCCCTTAGGGCGCTGTTGCTTGAGGGGCGAACCGGGCGATCAAGGCCATGAGGGTTTCGGCTTTGAACGGTTTGGCCATGTGCTCGTCCATGCCAGCTGCCAAGCAGGCTTGGCGATCGGCCTCCATGGCGTTAGCGGTCATTGCGATGATGGTGACACGATGGCCCGCTGCCTCCATGCCCCGAATCCGCCGAGTGGCCTCTAGCCCTCCCATGACTGGCATCTGCATATCCATGAGCACCAGGTCCCACGCTTGGGAGGTGAACAGGTCAACTGCTTCTTGGCCATTTTTTGCCAATACCACGCTGTGTCCACGCTTGGTCAATATCGTGGTTGCAAGTTTTTGGTTGATGGGGTGGTCTTCCACCAGCAAAATGCGCAGTGGTTCTTGCAGCGCATCGTGTGTGACGCCTAACTGGGGTGTCATATTCGGCACTGATGTGGCTGGAGGCGCCCCCATTGGCAGGTGCAGGGTAAAGTGAAACGTGCTTCCGACCTGTGGCACGCTTTCTAACCAGATGCGCCCGCCCATCAGGTTGACCAAGCGTGTGCAAATGGTCAATCCCAAGCCGGTACCCCCAAACTGCCGTGTGGTCGAAGCATCTGCCTGGCTAAACGCTTCAAACACCTGGCGTTGCTTCTCTGGCGGAATGCCAATGCCGGTGTCCCTGACCGATAGGTGTACTTCGAATACATCGCTGGTAAGCGCCGCCCACTCTAGCTTGACAGTGACAGAGCCCTCGCTGGTGAATTTAATGGCGTTGTCGCACAAATTAGTGAGGACTTGTCGTATGCGCCCAGGGTCACCGCGCAAGTAGGCTGGCACCTGGTCTTGAATTTCTACGTTGAGTGCCAAGCCCTTTGTGTTGCTGCGCACGCCAATGGCCTTGATCGCTTCGTTGATGGTGTCTACCAAAGAGAAGTTCACCACTTCAATGTGGAGCTTGCCTGCCTCAATTTTGGAGAAGTCCAGAATGTCATTGAGGATCACCATGAGCGCCTGCGCTGAACTTTTGACGGTGGTGAGGTACTCGCGTTGCTGGGCGTCCAAGGGCGTGTCAAGGGCAAGGTCGGTCATACCAATCACCCCGTTCATGGGGGTGCGAATTTCATGGCTCATATTGGCCAAAAACTCACTTTTGGATTGGTTGGCCCCCTCTGCGCTGAGTTTGGCCGCTAGCAATTCTTGCTCTACCCGGTTCTTCTCCGTAATGTCTAAGATAGTTCCGATCAGCGCGGTGACTTCGCCCTTGGCATTGATAAGCGGTGCCTTGGTGTACAGCCCTTCATGGACCAAACCCGTTTTGCGGTTGGTAAAGCTGGCCTCGTAAATTTGGCTCTGGCCGGTTTCAAACAGTTCCAAATCTTTGGCATGCATGAGCTCGGCACTTTGCCCGGGAACCAGATCAAACACTGTTTTGCCAATCCATGCGCTGCGATCAATGCCAAACAAGTCTGCAAACGCTTTGTTAAACCGCATGTAGCGGCTTTGGCGGTCTTTCATGTAAATCGCAGTGGGAGTTGCTTCCAAAACCACTTCCACAAACTGAAGCTGCTCTTCAATCTGCGCCTCAACGTTCTTGCGTATGGTGATGTCGGTGCGAATGGCAATGTACTGTTGTGGCAGGTTGTTGTTGTCGCGCAGCGCCAGCAGGGTTGCATCCACCCAGTACAACTCTCCGCCTTTGGTGCGGTTGCAAATTTCGCCGTGCCACACCTTGCCTTGGGTAAGGGTATGCCACATCTGGCGAAAAAACTCCGGCTTGTGGTGTCCTGAATTCAAGATACGGTGGTTGCTGCCTATCAATTCATCGCGGCTGTAGCCGGATATTTGACAGAACTTGTCGTTGGCATAGCTAATGGTGCCGTTCAGGTCGGTGATGCTCACAATGGCGTGCTGGTCGAGCGCAAACTTCTGGTTGTCCAATGCGCGCCTGCCTTCTTCGCGCTCGTTGACCAAGGCCACTACTTGTTGGGTCAGCGCCTCCATGGTCTCCACGCTATCGGTAGAGGTCAGTGCTTTGTGCGCCTCATCCGCATGAAAAACGTTGAGCACATGGCGCAGCGAGTCCAGGGCGCGCCTGCGCAGAAGCAATTCATCGTGCAGTTGTTGGTCCAGGGTGTGCTGCTCGGTCACGTCACGCAGTGCCAGTACATAGCCACTCACGTGGGGTTCAGCGCCGTAGATGGCGGAACGTGAACTATCCAAAACCAGGGGTTCCCCGTTAGCACCCCTGAGCTTAATGCGCTGCGCCTTCCACTCCAACGGTAAATCGGATCGTGCATACAGGCTATGCAGCACGTCTTGCATGTCTTTGCCAATGGCTCTGCGTGCGTTGAGACTGAGCATGTGCAAGGCGGCAGGGTTGGCGTAGGTGATGTGGTGCGCGGCGTCCGTGGTCAGTACGCCATCGCTAATGGCGTTCAAGGTGACCGTAGCTTCTTGCTGCTGGGCCAGCAAACGCTCGGCCGCCCGGCTCAGGATGTCAAAGGTGTGACGAATCTCCAGGGGTGCGTCGGCATCTAACAAAGAGTTAATGTGGATAGTGCCCGAAAGAATATCGGCCTCACGTTGGCGAACTCTGTCAAAGTTGCCCAGCCACCGCACCAGCAAAATGCGTATGAAAAAACTGCCAAGTAGCAAGGCAGCAATGGCCAGCGCGGCAGCGTACCAGGTGACACGCCACAGGTTTTCAGCGACTTCGTTCGCATCAAAGCTGATGCGCATGACACCGTAGTCTTTGCCTCCTACGGTAATGGTGTGGTTGATGTCAAACAATTTCGCTTGCACTTGCGTTACCAACCAGGCAGGCGCACCAGATACCAACGTGGAGTCTTGGCTTGCCTTCACCTTGCCGCCTTTGGTGTCAATAAACAAGGCCTCGGAAAAGTGTGATCTGAAAATCGCACTTTCCAGTGTTTTGGTGATGGTGTCGTAGTCGCCAATCACAGCGCTGTCGGCCACGGTCTGCGATGCAACCGCCATCATGCGTTCGGCGGCAAGCTGCTCTTCTTCAAAGGTTTGGCTGAACTGGTAGTAATAGAAAAAGCCCAAGCCTGTCACCACAAAAAACAGCAAAGAGGTGAGGTACAGAACGAACACCCGCCCCACTAAAGAGCTAGGCAGCAGGCGCAGCAACAGGTGCATGGTGCTGGCAGCGCTTAGTGCAAAGAGAGAGGGGCCGTTTGGTAGAAGCGTTTGTAGGCGGCGTAATCAGCCCCGGTGGCGGGGATGAAATAGGCGTCGGCTGGAAGTCCAACTTCTTTAGAAGCTTGGTGCAAGATGTCGCGTCCCTTGGGGTCATTGGCCATGTCAAAGAAGGCCTTGGCAACCGCCTTCACATCTTTGTCGGGCACTTTGTTGGATGCCATAAGCGCCAAGTCGTTGAAAAACTCCGACGACCACAGTACTTTGAACTTTTTACCCTCACGGTTGGTATAGCCCTCGGACAACTGTGAGTTGGCGCCAGAAGCGGGAACTTTGCCGCTAAAAAGTTGCGCAAATGCAGCATTTTGATTGCCTGCAAAAACAACCTTTACGTCAATGCCTTTGGACAGCAGATGGGCGTAGGGCACCTTGTAAACAAGGAATGCCTCGGGACCCGCAAACGCGACTTCTTGCCCCTTGAGTTGGGCAAGGTCCGTAATGCTGGAGTCTGCGGGAACCACAATTTGCGACTGCAGGGCGGGCGTCTTTCTGCGGCCAAATACCGTCCAGCCCAGTTGTTCACGCTCTGGGCTAAAGAGGTGGTTGCTAAACACAAACTCCACCTCGCGTGCGAGTACGTAGGCCGTGGTGTCTGCGGAGGTACGGCCAATTTTCAAGTTCAGCTGTACACCGCTTTTCTCTGACACATAGGCAATGATGGGATTCCAGTAAGCGGCTGTGAGCTTGATGTCGTACTGGTTGACTGGCGAGAAGGAGTAGTTGGGTTGTTGTGCACTAGCCAGTGGTGCAAAACCGGCACCTACCCAGCAAAGTGCGGTGAGAAAAAAATGTCCAAACGTTCGTCTTTTCATAAGAATTCCATTGCTTTGAAGGCGTTAAGGGCCTCGCCCGATGGGGTAGCGGTTTCATCATAAAGCAAGCATTAAGAAAAGAGAACGTTTAATCAACCATGGGCGACACGGTCTGGTGAGCTTGTCCATCAATTCCCCCAAAACTTCGATGGGAAATTCTAGTTAAATCAAACGTTTGATTTAACTTGCTACAATCTGCCGCATGAAAAAAGCTCACTCTCCCACTGGCGTGGGGATCTCCAAGTCGATGACGTCAGCCAAAGTGGCGGTGCCTGCAAAGGCGATGCGCAGCGATGGCCTTGAGGCGCGCAATCGTTTGTTGGACGCTGCCTTGGCCCTGTTTGCAGAAAAGGGATTTGCCAAAACCTCGACACGGGAGATTGCCTTAGCCGCGCAGGTGAATATCGCGTCCATCAGCTACTACTTTGGGGATAAAGAAGGCTTGTACCGCGCAGTGTTTGCGGACCCGCGCAGCAACCCCAATATTGATCCGGCTGACCTGGATGGGCCCCACATTGGCTTGGAGCAAGCGCTGTCTATCATTCTGCGCAGCTTTGTGGAGCCAATGAAGCAAGGGCATTTGATGCAGCAATGCATGAAACTGCACTTTCGCGAAATGCTCGAACCCACCGGCGTCTGGCAGGAAGAAATTGACACCAATATCAAGCCTGCCCACGCTGCCTTGGTCGCAGCACTAGGTCGTCACTTGGGCGTAGTGGGGGTTGATGACGACCTGCACCGCTTGGCGTTTGCCATCTCAAGTCTGGGCATGATGTTGCATGTCGGGTCTGACGTGTACTCGGCCATATGTCCCCAATTGGTCAATAGCCATGCGGCGATTGATCTATACAGCGAACGACTCACCGCCTACGCCATGGCCTTGGTGGAAGCAGAGGCCAAGCGTAGAGCTTGCCTTGTCGTCACCCCCGAAAAGCCGTCGCTTGGCAAGCCCAACGCATCACCCATCGCAAAAGCCAAACCTAAGTCCCCAAGTCTCAAACGTACATCAAGCCTATGACAACGTCTCCTTTTATGCATCTTTTTCGCCGAGGTGCGGTCAGTGCTGCAGCACTTGCACTCTCCGCATGCGCTAGCTTCATGCCGCCGACTCAGGTTGAGGTCGTGGTAGCTCCCAAATGGGAGGCGCCTTTGCCTCACCAAGGCGCCGTGGGATCATTGGCCCAGTGGTGGCAACAGCAAGGCGACCCGCTCTTGGTGGAGCTGATCACGGCCGCACAAACGGTAAGCCCCTCGGTGTCGCAAGCGTTGACCCGCATTGAGTCGTCCCGCGCGAACCAAGCGCTGGCCAATTCGGCGCTGCTGCCCAATGTGAGCGCCCAAGCCAGTGCCTCGCGTGGCGTAAGCCAACCCAACGTGCCTGTCTCCACCAACCAGCAAATTGGTTTGCAGGCAGCGTGGGAGCTTGATTTGGTCGGGGCCAACCGTGCAGTCAGCAGCGCTGCCGTGGCGCAGCTAGAAGGCACCCAAGCCCAATGGCATGACGCCCGTGTGTCGGTCGCAGCTGAAGTGGCAAACCTCTATTTCAGTTTGTCTACCTGTCACCAGTTATTGGGCGTAAGCCAGAACGATGCAGCCTCACGGCAAGAAACTGCGCGCCTGACAGACATCAGTGCCAGGGCTGGGTTTGTCGCACCTTCTGTGGCAGCCATGGCCAGAGCGAGCGCCGCCGATGGCAAAAGCCGGGTCACCCAGCAAGCCGCCCAGTGCGACATCACGACCAAGGGCTTGGTGGCGTTGACCGCCATTTCAGAGCCTGAATTGCGCAAGAAACTGACGCAGGCCCTTGTAAAAAATGCGCAAGCAGCTCCTATTTCTGTAGCGCTTGTGCCAGCGCAAACTGTGTCTCAGCGCCCGGACGTGTTTGCGGCCGAGCGCGATGTGGTGGTGGCCAGTGCCCAAGTGGGAAGCGCGAAGGCGCAACGTTACCCTCGCTTGAGCTTGAATGGCTCAATCGGCGCACTACGCGTGAGCAGTGGTGGCGTTGAGCAAGACGTGTCGACCTGGTCGTTTGGGCCTTTGGCCCTGAGCCTTCCACTGTTTGATGCTGGCCAGCGCGCGGCAGGCGTGAAGTCGGCACAAGCGGCCTACCAGAACGCGGTGGTGGCCTACCAAGGCAAAGTGCGCAATGCAGTGCGCGAGGTGGAAGAGGCCTTGGTCCATCTGCAAAGTACGGATGCCCGCAGTGCCGAGTCGCTGGTGTCCTCCCAAGGCTACGCCGAATCTTTGGCGGCCACCCAGGCGCGTTTCAACCAAGGGCTCGCCAGTTTGGTTGAGCTAGAAGATGCCCGGCGCAATGCCCTTGCGTCTGAGTCCGCCGTACTGGCACTGCGCTTAGAGCGCAACCAAGCGTGGGTCGCTTTGTACCGCGCCTTAGGCGGTGGTTTTGACTTAGCAGCAACCCAAGCTGCAGTGCAGTAGCACTCCCTTTTTCTCCTATTTGATTGACCGCATTCAACCGAGACCCAACCATGAACCGAATCACTCTGAAACCTTTGACTCTTGGCCTTATCGCAGCCAGTGTTCTGACATTGGCTGGCCTAGGCCTTATTTCCACCCGCAGTGAAGCAGCAGACGCAGGCAAGCCTGCAGCGCTTGCGAAAGCGGCGCTCACTGTCAATGTGACCCAAGCGAAGTCAGGCATGTTGCCTATCAAGCTAGCAGCCAATGGCAGTGTCGCTGCTTGGCAAGAAGCCAGCGTGGGCGCAGAGTCCAACGGCTTGCGGGTACAAGAGCTCACGGTGGCCGTAGGCGATAGCGTGCAGCGGGGGCAGGTGCTGGCCACTTTTGCGTCCGAGACGGTGCAGGCCGATGTGGCCTTAGCGCGTGCATCGGTCGCCGAGGCACAGGCCAATGCCGCTGAAGCGGCAGCCAATGCCGACCGCGCGCGTGCAGTCCAAGGCACAGGTGCTATCAGCGCGCAGCAGATCAACCAGTATCTGACCCAAGAGCAAACCGCCAAGGCGCGGGTCGAGTCAGCCAAAGCGCAGCTGGATGCCCAGTTGTTGCGCCTCAAACACACGCAGGTCATCGCACCGGACAGCGGCATTGTTTCTGCGCGCACCGCCACCGTGGGCTCGGTGGTGGGGGCCGGTACCGAAATGTTTAGGCTGATTCGGCAGGGGCGCTTGGAGTGGCGCGGTGAGGTTCCCTCGGCAGACCTGGGCCGCGTGACGGTTGGCACCCACGTGGTGCTGACCGCTCCCTCGGGCACGCAGTTCAAAGGTCGTGTGCGCATGGTGGCGCCTACGGTGGACGCCGCCAGCCGCAATGGGCAAGCCTTTGTCGATATCTTGGGGCCAGTAGATGGTGGCAAGGCGGCCAGTGGCGCACTGAAGCCCGGCATGTTTGCCCGTGGGGACTTTGAGCTGGGTAATTCTGGCGGCCTGACCGTGGTGCAGACAGCGGTGGTGGTGCGAGACGGCTTTAGCTATGTGTACCGCGTGGGTGCCGACAACAAGGTCACCCAAGTCAAAGTGCAAACCGGGCGGGTGCTGGGCAACCAGCTAGAGATTCAAAGCGGTGTGCAAGCCAATGACAAGTTGGTCGCCAGCGGCGGCAGTTTCTTGAGCGATGGCGATACCGTCAAGGTGGTCGAGCAAGCCGCTGTCAGCCCTAGCGCTGCGGCACCTGTGGCTGACAAGCCTGCACAAGCCACTGGCAAATAAGGAGCATTCACTGTGAACTTTTCCTCGTGGTCCATCAAAAACCCGATTCCGGTGGTGATGCTGTTTGTGCTGCTTACTTTGGCGGGCTTGATGTCCTTCAAAGCGATGAAGGTGCAAAACTTCCCTGACCTAGAACTACCCACCGTCACGGTCAGCGCCAGCTTGCCTGGCGCTGCGCCAGCGCAGCTTGAAACCGAAGTGGCGCGCAAGCTTGAAAACGCCATTGCGCCTTTGCAGGGCCTCAAAAACATCTACACCAGCGTGTCCGACGGCAGCGTGTCTATCACGGCTGAGTTCCGCTTAGAAAAGCCGACCCAAGAAGCGGTGGACGATGTGCGCAGTGCCGTGCAAAGCGTGCGCAGCGACTTGCCTAGCGATTTGCGTGACCCGATTGTGGGCAAAATGAACTTGTCAGGTGCCCCCATACTGGCGTACACCGTTCGGTCGGCCAATATGGACGACGAGGCCCTCAGTTGGTTTGTCGATAACACCGTAGCACGTACGCTGTTGGGCGTGAAGGGGGTTGGCTCCGTCGTTCGAGTGGGCGGCGCGACCCGCGAAGTGCAGGTCGCTTTAGACCCTCTCAAGCTACAGGGCTTGGGTGCCACCGCAGCCGACGTGTCTCGCCAGCTGCGATTGGTACAGACCGAAAGTGCGGGCGGTCGCGCAGACCTCGGGGGCTCTGAGCAACCCATGCGTACGCTAGCCACGGTGGGTACCGTGCAAGAGCTGTCGCGCTTAGAGTTCACCTTGTCGAATGGCAAGCGCGTGCGCTTGGACGAAGTGGCTACCGTGAAAGACACGATTGCTGAGACCCGCAGTTTGGCCTTGCTCAACGGCAAGCCTGTGGTGGGTTTTGAGATCACCCGCAGCAAGGGTGCTAGTGAAGTGGAAGTGGGCGCGGCCTTGAAAATCGCCTTGGCAACTCTCAAGGCGCAGCACCCCGACTTAGAGCTCACCCAAGCGTTTGACTTTGTGACGCCGGTGCAAGAGGAGTTTGACGCCTCAATGACCATGCTGTACGAAGGTGCGGTGCTGGCGGTGGTGGTGGTGTGGTTCTTCTTGCGCAACTGGCGTGCCACTTTTGTGTCTGCCGTGGCGCTGCCCTTGTCTGCGATTCCGGCCTTCATCGGCATGCACTACTTGGGCTTTACCACCAACGTGGTGACCTTGCTGGCCATGTCGCTGGTCATTGGTATCTTGGTGGACGACGCGATTGTGGAGGTGGAGAACATTGAGCGCCATTTGCGCATGGGTAAAACACCGTACCAAGCGGCGATGGAAGCCGCTGACGAAATCGGCCTGGCCGTGATTGCGACCACCTTTGCACTGATAGCGGTGTTCTTGCCCACGGCATTTATGGACGGAGTGGTGGGTAAGTTCTTCAAGCAATTCGGCTGGACGGCCGTGTTTGCGGTGTTTGCCTCGCTGGTCGTTGCGCGTTTGCTGACGCCCATGATGGCGGCCTACATCATGAAGCCGTCTACCCATGTGCATGAAGAGCCGGTGTGGATGCCTTTGTACTTGCGCATGACCCGCTGGACCCTGAGCCACCGCTGGACTACGGTGGGCGCTGCGATTGCGTTTTTCATTGGCTCCCTGTTCTTGGTGCCACTCATTCCTAGCGGCTTCATTCCACCGGACGACAATTCTCAAACGCAGGTGTATGTAGAGCTGTCTCCCGGTACCACGCTGGTGCAAACCCACGCGGCGGCGGAGCGTGCGCGTGAATTGATCACCGCCATCAAAGACGTTAAGAGTGTCTACACCACGATAGGCGGGGGGGCGGTAGGTTCAGACCCGTTCCAAGGGGGCTCGGCGGCTGACGTGCGCAAGGCTACCCTGACGGTACTACTCACTGAGCGTGGCCAACGTCCTCGTAAACAGGTAGTGGAGGCAGAGATGCGCACTGCACTGTCCCAGTTGCCGGGCGCTCGCATCAAGGTGGGGCTGGGCGGCTCGGGAGAAAAATACCAGTTGGCACTGAAAGGCGATGACCCCGTAGCGCTCGCCCAAGCGGCATTGGCCGTGGAAAAAGACCTGCGCAAGATTCCTGGCTTGGGCAACATCAGCTCAACCGCCAGCCTGACCCGCGCTGAAATTGCGATTCGCCCCAACTTTGCCAATGCGGCGGACATGGGCGTGACCAGCAGCGCCATTGCAGAGACCCTGCGCATAGCGACGGTGGGCGACTATGAGTCTGGGTTGGCTAAGCTCAATTTGAGCCAGCGCCAAGTGCCTATCGTGGTCAAGCTGGACACCGACGCGCGCAAAGACTTGGACTTGCTGGGCCGACTCATGGTGCCGGGTGCCAAAGGGTCTGTCACCTTGAACCAAGTCGCCACACTTGAGACATCAGGGGGGCCTGCGGTTATTAGCCGGCTGAACCGGGTGCGCAACGTGAATTTTGAGGTGGAGTTATCCGGTGTTCCACTGGGCGAGGTGACCGAAGCCGTGGCCAAGCTGCCTAGTATCAACAACCTGCCTGCCGGTGTGCAGCAGTTGGAGGTCGGCGACGCCGAAGTGCAAGCGGAGATGGTGGCCGGCTTTGGCATGGCCATGTTGACCGGGGTGTTGTGTATCTACATCGTGCTGGTGCTGCTGTTCAAAGACTTTTTGCACCCCATCACCATCTTCCCGTCTGTCATTTTGTCGTTTGGCGGTGCGTTCGTTGGGCTCTTGGTCACCGGCAAGATGCTCTCCATGCCCTCGTTCATTGGACTGGTGATGCTGATTGGTGTGTCTACCAAAAACTCGATTTTGTTGGTGGAGTACGCCATCATGGCCCAGCGCGATTTCGGTATGAGCCGCTTTGATGCTTTGATGGACGCTTGCCACAAGCGGGCCCGCCCCATCATCATGACCACCATTGCAATGGTGGCCGGTATGCTGCCCTTGGTGATTGGTTTGGGCCATGCAGACAACAGCTTTCGCGCACCGATGGCGGCAGCGGTGATTGGTGGGCTGATTTCATCCACCATATTGAGTTTGCTGGTGACACCAAGCTTCTTTACCATCGTGGACGATATTGAACACTTTACCGCCCGCGTGGTAGGCTGGGTGCGCGGCAAAAAAGCTGTTCCACAAACCACCTGAATTTGATGAAGACTACCCATTCCAACCGCTGGCTAGGTCATGGCTGCTTTCAAGGCCTGTGGGCTTTGCTGCTCACTTGGTGTGTGGCCATGGCCCCCGCCCAAGCGGCTGAGAATGTGTATGTCTTGGGCGACTCCATTGCCTATGGCCTGTCCTTGGATGGGCTTGAGACCAAGCTGAAAACCCGTTTAGGCGGTGAGGTGCGCATCAACTACGACGGTGCGCGCTCCATCACCACCCCAGGCAATCAAGTGAAGAAGAGTGCACTGGAAAGCGTAGACCTCGACAAAGACTTTATTGCCAGTGCGCAAGTGGTGGTCTTGGTGCTGGGCATGAACCAAATAGAACCCAACTTTGCAGAAAGCCAAGCACAACTGCTGCAAAAGCTCAAGGCCGTTGCCCCCAAGGCACGTTACTTTTGGGTGGATATTGCCTCGACCATTGCGCCCCAAGCAGCCAGTTGGAGCGCCCGCAATAAAACCATCTATGACAACGCCGTACCTTTGGGTTACAGCGTGGTAAGCCGCTACAAGGCTATCTTTGGCCCCGAGGCGGACCCCCTCAATATCAAGCCGGGGCAAAATTTTCCCAATTCGCCTACCGAGGAAGGCTATGGTGGGCCGGGCAATCTGCACGGTTTCTATTCCGAACTGTCACAGGCCTTGATTGACAGCATCACGCAACCTGTGAAATCTGTGGTGCGCTGCAGTCGCAAAGGCGCGCTCAATAGTTACATACTGGGCGACTCCATTAGTTATGGCCTGCATCTCGATGGGCTGGAGGCCAAGTTGGAGGCTCAGCTCGGAGGCTCCGCACTGATTAGCTACGACGTGGGTCGTTCAATCACGTTTCCCGGCGTGACCATTAAAAAGTCCGCACTAGACAGCGTGGACTTGGACAGTGCGGCTATCGCCAAAGCACAGGTGATTGTGATCGTGTTGGGCACCAACCAAAGTGAGGTGTCCTTTGCTGACGCGCAAGTGGAGCTCATGCAAAGACTGCGTGCACTTGCACCGAAAGCGCAGTACTTTTGGGTCGACATTGGTGCCACCATCGCCAGCCAAGCCCAAGGCTGGAGTGAGCGCAATCGCACCATTTACGCAAATGCGGAGCCGCTGGGCTACACGGTCATTAGCCGTTACAAAGCCATTTTTGGTTCCGCCGCCAACCCCTTGAAGATCGTGCCCGGCGCGAACTTTCCCGGCTGGATTACTGAGCCCGGTTACGGCGCGCCTGGGAACGTGCATGGCATGCAAGAAGCTTTGGCTCGCACCCTGTTGCAAGCCTTACCCAAGCCTTTTGGCAATACGCCAGCGGCAGGGTGCTAGTCCAAACTCCAAGCCCGCGTGAGCGCTGGCCTAGTCGGAGTCAGGGTTGTCGAGGCCCACTGTTTTGAGCGGTCCACCGTTGTCGTATTCGCTGTACATCCAGCGCCCGTCCACGTTGACCACCGTATCGGGCGGTGTTCGTTCTGTGGGGGCACTGCCGGCCAAGGCCGCGCGCATGCTGTCAATCCAAATTGGCAGCGCCAAGGTGGAGCCAAATTCGCGCGTGCCTAGGGATTTAGGGTCGTCATAGCCCATCCAAGCTACCGACACCACATTGTTGGCGTAGCCTGCAAACCAGCCATCCACTGCGTCGCTGGTGGTTCCGGTTTTGCCTGCCAAGTCTTGGCGACCCAGTTTGCTGCTGGCCGACGCGGCCGTGCCAGAGCGGGTGACTTCCCGCAGCATGCTGTCGGTCACAAAGGCGTTGCGCGCTTCAATGACCCGGGCTTCTTCGGCCGGGGTGTCGGGCTTGTTGGCTTCAAACAGCACCTTGCCTTTGGCGTCCGTCACGGTTTTGATGAGCCAGGGGCTCACTAAGTAGCCGCCATTGGCAAACACCCCGTAGGCGCTGGCCAGCTGCACGGGGGTTACCGAGCCTGTGCCCAAGGCCAGCGTGAGATTGAGCGGGTGCTTGTCGGCGTCAAAGCCAAAGCGCGGCAGGTAGTCGCGCCCGTAGGACGCGCCAATGGCTTTCAAGATGCGCACGGCGACCACGTTTTTGGATTGGGCCAATGCGTCTTGCATGGCCGTGGGGCCGTCGTACTTGCCGTCGTCATTGCGTGGGTCCCACTTCAGGCTGTCGGTGGTGGTGGCTGAGAGTTGCACGTCATTGATCAAGGTGCTGGGCGCAAAGCCTTTGTCCAGCGCCGCCGAGTAGATAAAGGGCTTGATCGACGAGCCCGGTTGACGCCACGCGCTGGTGACGTGGTTGAAGTTCTTGCGGTTGAAGTCAAAGCCGCCGACCATGGCGCGGTAGGCCCCACTTTGGGCATTGAGCGAGACATAGGCCGCATCCACCTCGGGCAGCTGGCTGATCGCCCAGTTTTTCTTGGCGTCTTGGGTCACGCGAATCAGCGCGCCGGGGCGGATTTTGAGGTCTTTGTTGGCGTTGGCCTGCAGGGCGCTGGCCGCAAAGCCAATGCCTTCGCCGCTGATCTGCACGGTGTCGCCAGAGGCCAGCTCGGCCTTGACGGTTTTGCCCGCGACTTCGGTCACCACGGCGGGCAAGAGACGGTCGCTATTGGGGTGCTTTTGCAGCAGCTCATCGATGGCGTCGTTGCGCGCGTCTTCATCGCTGGGCAGATCAATAAACGCCTCGGGGCCCCGGTAGCCGTGGCGCTGGTCGTAGGCCAGCACGTTGCGACGCAGAGATTCATACGCTGCTTCTTGCTCCGCCTTATTGATGGTGGTCGTGACCTTCAGACCCATGGTGTAGGTTGCGTCTTGGTACTGGGCGAACACGCTTTGGCGCACCATTTCGGCCACAAACCCGGCATGGGTTTCAAACACGGGGCTGGAGTTGATGTGCATAGGCTCCGTGCTGGCTTGGGCAAACTGGGCCTGGGTAATCAGGTCTTGCTTGAGCATGCTTTTGAGCACCAGCATTTGCCGCTGCTTGGCGCGCTTGGGGTTCACAGCGGGGTTGTGCCGCGCCGGGTTTTGCGGCACGCCGGCGAGCATGGCACTCTCGGCCAGGCTCAGCTCCTGCATGGGCTTGCCAAAGTAGGCACGCGAGGCGCTGGCAAAGCCGTAGCTGCGCTGCCCCAGATAAATCTGGTTCATGTACAGCTCCAGAATTTGGTCTTTGCTCAGTGCGCTTTCGATGCGGTAGGCGAGCAGCACCTCGGTCAGCTTGCGCGTGAGCGTGCGCTCCTGCGTGAGAAAAAAGTTGCGCGCCACTTGCATGGTGATGGTGGACGCACCTTGCTTCACCCCGCCTGTGAAGGTCGAAAAAATAGCGCGGGCCACGCCAACCAGGTCCACACCGCCATGGTCGTAAAAGCGCGCGTCCTCAATGGCCAAGAGCGCATTTTTGAGCGTGGGCGGCGTGTCCTTAATGGCGACAAACTCGCGGTGCTCTTTGCCAAACTCGCCAATCAACACGTTGTCGGCGGTGTAAATGCGCAAGGGAATTTTGGGCTGGTAGTCGGTGACCGCGTCCAGCGGCGGCAGGTTGGGCGCCAGTATCAGCAAGGCATAGGCCAAGCAAAGGATGACGGTCAGCGCCACCAAAGCCCCAAGGCTCACAATCCATTTCATAGTGCAATTCGCCCGGTAAGGGCCCAACAAGTTAGGTGCATGCCCACACCAGCGGTGGGCGGCGTATTGTGGCCCAGAGCCGGAGCTGGCCCCGCCGGGCCTAGGTAAAGCTTTGTTAAGGTTGGTGTGCCTTGCACGCCTCAAAACCGTAGTTGTGTGCAGAAATCAGGGCAAAAACTGGCCCTGGCGCACATGGAATAAGCGCGAGCAGCTATGTTTTGTATAGCAAGGTTGTTTTTTTGGCGGCAAACCGCATTGAATCGACATTCTTAGTTCAACTTTACCCAAGGAAGGGTGTATTGCTTCAGTGCGGCTGCCTCAGCTGCTGGCATATAGGGATTGTCGATGTGCACCACCACTCGGTGCTTGATATCCAGCGATGCTAGGTTTGCTTGTTTCACGAAAGAGTTATTCAAAAGATCTAGCAATTTCCCACTCTTGTGAAGTCTTTTCATTCCAACCTCAATTGCTTTTTGGATGTCTGGGGTGGTGGGCGAGACATAAAAAAACAGATCACTGGGGTAGACCAGTAGGAGCTTGCGTTCGATTTCAATATCAGGGTCGTTTGCAACAAGTTTCTTTTCCGAGTTGATTTCGAGGATGCCCCTTGAGAGTAAGTCGAAACGCTTGAGTGAAATCATCCTGAACAGCCTGGCGTACTCGCCGGGGATGACCTTCAATTGGGCGGCCCGCATGATGTCAGTATCTGCCCAAGCCTTGCCACTTCCAATGGTTAAGGCCCTTAAATCATCGAGTGTTTTAACTTGCGCGGCTTTAGCTGCGCCTGCTTTGTTCGCAAAAAACACACGATACCCACCCGCACCAAGATGAATCGGGATTGGCACGAGCAACAGGTCTTTTGTGAAATCTGCGCCCCCTGAAGTGGCAGCCACATTGCATTGTTTCCCCTGCTTCACCAAGATGGCGTAACGCAGGTCGGATGCATCGCTTTCTGTGTACGGACAGTTGCTTAAGCGGAAGGCCTTGCCTGATGCCTGTAAGGCCGATTCGAGGAGCTCAAATCGCAACTTGACGATGGAGTTGTCCATTTGAGACACCCGCTCGGCGAACACTGCTAGGGGCAATTCATTCGCCTGAACCACCGTGGCTTGCGCGCAAACCAAGAGCGTAATTGCGCTAAAAATAATTTTTGAAAGTGAAAAAATCAACATCACTTGCATCGGATATCGCTCCGTTCATTCGAAGTCATGCGGCTAAACATAGGGCAGCTCAAACCGCAAGGTGAAGACTGATGTGGCCTCTAGAGGTCATCCGTTCGGTTCAGGATGAGCCGGGTCAAAGCCCAAACCCAGCCAAGGCGAACGCGTCAAACTTTTGCTGAGTCGCTAAAAAGAGTCCGAACCAGGACCACCCCATACTGCTTTGCTCACAAACATCGGTTTTGTTAGGTATGCAGGATTTGCTGCGGCTTGGCGTGAACCATCGTTGTGGCCAGGGCCGCGGGGAATGGCGATTTGGGCCAGGGTGAGGCGGGTGTGCGTGTGGGTGCACTGGTGTTGTGCGACAACGCGAGATGGATGCGGCCGACTTTAAACACTGCCACCACTTGCACGAGTTTTTGGGCCTGGGCTTTCAGGCTGCTGGCCGCTGCGGCCATCTGCTCGACCAAGACCGCGTTTTGCTGGGTGGTTTGCTCCATTTGCGTCAACGCTTCACCCACCTGAGCCACGCCTGCAGCCTGTTCACTGCTGGCGGCACTGATTTCTCCCACCAAGTCGCTCACCCTGCGGATGGAGGTCACGACTTCGGTCATGGTGGTGCCAGCCTCATCCACCAGATCCGTACCGTGCTCTACTTTTTCGACGCTGGCACTGATCAGGCTTTTGATTTCTTTGGCGGCGGCTGAACTGCGTCCAGCCAAGGCGCGCACTTCGCTGGCGACCACGGCAAAACCGCGTCCCTCATCCCCCGCACGGGCGGCCTCTACTGCAGCGTTCACGGCCAAGATGTTGGTTTGGAATGCTATGCCGTCAATCACGCTGATGATGTCGAAAATCTTGCGAGAGGATTCGTTGATCTCTTGCATGGTGTTCACGACCCGACCCACCACTTCACCACCGCGCAGCGCCACGGCGGACGCACTGGACGCAAGTTGCTTGGCCTGCAATGCGTTGTCGGCGTTGTGCTTGACCTGGGCGCTAAGCTCTTCCATCGACGCCGCAGTTTGTTCCAGTGCACTGGCTTGGCTTTCTGTGCGGGCGGAGAGATCTTGGCTGCCATGCGCAATCTCTGCGCTTGCCGTTGACACACTCTCAGAACCTTTTCGCACCCGCGAAACCACTTCGGCCAAAGACCGCTGCATGCGGGCCATGGTCGCCAGCACACTGCTGCGATCCTTGGCGTGCACAGCCAGGGCAATGGCCAGGTCACCATGGGCAATGCGGTCAACGATGGCATTCAGTTCGGCAGGTTCAGCACCGAGCGATCTATCCAGGCTGCGGGTGATTGATATCCCCGCAAGAACCGCACTGAAAAGAGCCACTAGGCACACGCCCACAAGCAAGTTGCGCTGGTTCGCGAAACCCGCCTCGGCTGCTTCAATGTCTTGTGCCGAGTGTGTTGCGGTCAGTTCCGCGTAGTCCGACGTCAACGTGATCAATGCGGCCAACAGGGGGCGACATTCGCCGTTGATCTTGGCGATTGCCTCGTCGCGCTTGTCATGCAGGGCCTTATCGACGATGTCCAATGCCACCGGGGCATAAGCCTTTTCGATGCGGTCTATGTTTGCGATGAGGCTTCTGGCCTCCGCCGCTACATCTGGCACCTCCGCCAATTTTTTGAGTTGAGCCAGACTGGTCGCAACATCTTCATGCGCCTTCCTAACGATATACCGTGCTTGGGCCAAATCTTCAGGTGTGCTCGCAATCACCAAATCCCGGGCCGCGATGGCCCGCAAGTCGATCGCTTGACGCACACGGGCTGCCAGTGCGGCACGCGCGTTGACGCCGTTAACAAAGTGCTCCAAGTTGTCATTGGAAGCGTTCAAGGCATGCCACGCAAACCCGGAAATCAAAAGCACCAGGGAGGCAAGCACTCCAAATGCCCACGTCAGTTGGGCGCGTATGCTCAGTTTTTTCATCGATGACTCCTTCGTCCAACTACTGTTTTAGTTTTTTGCGTGGCCATGCCAACTAGCGCAGCCATCTATGCGCTGTCCATTAGTAACGTTGGATAAGCCACGTTTGCACTGCGAGCAACGCAGCGTCCAGCGTTGTGGGGTGAGGGCGTTCGTCACTCGCGCTGCTGCAGTACTTGGTGACCAATACCCTGCTCGGTACCGCCTTGGCAAACTCTGCGCCGGTCTGTGAGTGGGTTGTGCTTTCTGTTTCGGATTGCAACAGCAGCGTTGGAGTGTTCCAACGCGGTGCTGCACTGTGTACACAGCGTTTGGCGAGGTGGGTGTAGGCGGCTAACCGCGCCGAGACGTGCTTTGTGCTGTGCCGGTCCGATGGTGTGCTCTGCCCATACAGGGAATTCCCACTGGCATTGGCGGGAAAGTGGGCAAGTTTAGTTTTGAGATGGGGCACTAGGTAGGACGCGAGCCGTACTGACCACTGTTTTGCGCGACTCTCGATGAGCTGCATGGCAGGCGATAAGAGGATCAGCCCGTCAACGCGTTGCTGTTGCAGCGCTACACAATGTGCAGCGACTAGACCGCCTAAGCCGTAGCCATACACGATCAAGGGCAGGCGCTTGGGCATGTGCGCCCGAGTGTGCGCAGCGGCATATTCCAAATCTTGAACGAGCTGCGCATGTGTCAGTAGCCTGCCGAACTTGCCTGGCGATTGGCCATGTCCATATTGGTCGTAAGCCCGCACTGAAAATCCGAGTCGGTTGAAAACTTTGGCCAGTGCGTGGTACTTGCCGGCGTGTTCACCCAGGCCGTGGACGATGAGCACCACGCCCCGCAAGTTGGTGCCTACGTTCACTCGCCAGTCGTGCACTGTAAGTGTGTAGCCAGCGGGAGTCGTGAGTGACGATAGAGTGGGAGGAGAGCTGAGACGCATGTGATTTTTCTTACGTTGGACTAAGCGACCTTTAATACCCGCACCTGTTGCTTAGCGTGGACGGCTACGCAGTTGCGCCCACCGCGCTTGGCGGCATACAGCGCTTGGTCCACACTGCCCAACAGCTGTTCAATGCTGGCCACGTAGCTGTCCCAAGTCACGATGCCTAAACTGGCCGTGATGTAGATGCTGTGAGAGTCGGTGGTGTAGGGTTGTTGTGCAATCGCTTGGCGAATGCGCTCGGCCATGTAGGCCCCTTCGCGTAGCTCCAGGTTGGGGCAGATCACCAAAAACTCCTCGCCACCCCAGCGGCAAACGGTGTCCTCTTTGCGCGCTTGTTTCTGAAGGCATTCGCTCACGAGTTTGAGAACATCGTCCCCTACCAGGTGGCCATGCACGTCATTGATGCTCTTGAAGTGGTCTATGTCTATGCTGATGACGCTAAAGGGTGTTGACTTGCGGCTGGCGCTTGACCACGCCTGCGCCAAGGTGTGCAGCCCCGCACGACGGTTGGCCAAAGACGTGAGTGGGTCTGTCAGCGCGGAATGCTGCAGACGCTGATTACTTTGTGCCAAGTCTTCGGCCGCCATGCTCAGGCGCTTGTGATCTCGCTCCCATGCTTCACTGATGCGCACGTAGCGGGCTTGCGCTTGCAGGCGCGCGTGCAAGCAACGCAAATGCACAGGCTGTGGCAGGCAGTCGTCCACGCCGGCGTCAAAGGCCGCAACCACATGGTGCTCGTCGTCGTTTTCGAGCAGCATCATCACGTAGATGTGCTGGCTCCAATCATTTGACTTGATGGCCTGGCACAAGCGTGTGCTGCTGATGAGTGGTCCCGAGCCTTGCGTTAGCACCGCGTGGGGCTTGAATTTGAGCGCCAGGCTGAGGGCATCTTGGCTGTTGTTGGTGGTGAGCGTCTCGTACTTGCACTCATCGCGCAAGTAGGTGTTGATCACGTCGACCATTTGCGCGTCTTCGCCAGCCACCAACACTTTGAACCATTGGGTTTCTGGGCACTGGTCGGGGCGAAGTTGTGACTCCTTCATTGCGGCGAAAGAAGTTACATCCTTGACCTGCACGCTCAGGCTATTGCCCCAGGCGCGCCACTGCCGAAGCAGGTCATCTACGCACTCGGTGAATTCACTTTCGTCTAGGCCAAGCTTGCCGGCCACAAGCCGCAACTCGGAGATGTGAAATGCCGATTCATTGCTGGGGTGCAAGACAAAGTTGGCAATGAGCAAACTCAAGTGCGTCAAGTACACCAAGCGCCATTGCCGGGTGCCATGGGCGTAGGTGTTGGCCTCTGGGGTCTCATGGAACTTGAGTGGCTCTATCAACGCACCGGGCAAGCCCCATTGCTTGAGTAAGCGGTCGGTCATGGCAATGTGGTCGGTGTCCAGCGCTTTGCGTTCTTCAGACAGCAATTCTTGTGGCTTCAAACCGCGCGCCATGAGGGCGGAGTACTCCACGGGATAGGCTGTTGCCAATGCCAGGCAACCCACCCGTGACAGCAGTCCGCACGAGAAGAGCTCGTCGGCCATGCCCAGCTTCAGCATCTCTCCCAAGTTCTTGACGGCAACCGCCATCAGCAACGCGTGACTCCAAAACAAGGTGTAGTTGAAGTGTTCACACTCACCGCGCCCATGTTGGTCTACCAAAGAAAAACTGAGTGCGAGCAGTCGCACCGACTGCAGCCCAAGCCGATTGACCGCCTCAAGGGCGGACATGACGGGGCGTAAACCCTCGGCTAGCGAGTTGGCTTGCTTCAGCAATCGGCCCGTTAAAGCGGGATCTGATTGCACTAGCTTCGCAATTTGGCCTACGGTGACGTGCTCATCCTCGCACAGCTGCATGATGGACAACGCAACGCCTGTGGGGCTGGGTAGCTTGTAGACCCTTCTGGCTGACACTGGGTTTGCATTGCTGTTCAAAGCGTCTCTCCTATTTTGTTTGCGGATCGGCGATGGCGTCCTCGACTTGGTTCAGCTTTACGTGTCAGCTTTCACTCCGTTGGGGGACTCCATCGCATGGCAACGGGTACTTAGTTGCCTTTGCGCAACAAATTATTTGTTTAATTTGAAATTGATTTAACAAAAATCCCAAAAGCAAGCCAATCCATCAAAATCCACATTTTTTTCAAAAGATGTGTTGGTTTTTTCGCAAAAACCTGATGCAAAAATGGTTTTATCAAGAATGCAAACAGGTAAAAAGCCCACTGGTGTGGCCGATGTGCTCACCACTAAACAAGCGGCTCAACGGCTGGGCCTGTCGGTCACTACCGTTCAGAAAATGGTGATTCAGGGCGAAATTGAGGCGTGGATCACGCCAGGAGGACATAGAAGGATTCCTGGCGGCGCGGTTGAGAAGCTGTTGGCATCTAAATTGCCCGCCCATGCCATCGCGGTACAGCCCAGAGTGCCATCGCAACGCCTACGTGTGTTGCTCGCTGAAGATGACCCGATTCAGGCCCAGTTTTTCAAGAGCATCGTCGGACGCTGTACGTTTCCTATTGACCTCACCGTGGCTACCGACGCCTCTATGGCCTTGATTCAACTCGAACGTCAACGTCCGGATCTGTTGGTTACGGATCTCTTGATGTCACCCTTTGATGGCTTTCACCTCATGGCTGCGCTAGAAAAGGAAGCTGCCTACCACGGCATAGAAGTGCTCATTCTTTCGGTGTTGGACTTCACAGAGGCCAGGAGCCTGGGGAGTTTGCCGGAGTGGGTCACTTACTACCAGAAGCCGGTTATTCCAGACCGCATGCTCGGATACCTAGATGCCATGCACAGCAGGCTCATCAAAAAGCACACGCGGCACAAGGATTGGTAGATTTGGATTTATTGAAGTATCAGCTTGCAGCGCCTATGGAATATGTAGATGCAGCTATGCTTTTTGTAGTATTTCGCGCGCCGCCAGCGTAATCGCCTCTACCAGTTGCGCTTGGAGTGGGTGAGTCGCTGCTACCTGTGGCACCAGCAAACTCACGTTGAAGGCAATGGCCTCGGTCAGTGGGCGCACCACCATCTGCGGGTGCGCCATGGCGTGGGCCGTGAGGGGGTTGACGATGGCCACGCCCAGGCCTTGCTGCACCATGGCGCACACCGCCACGGCGCTGGCGGTTTCCAGCAGTGTGGCGCGCTGCACTTGGGCTTGCGCGAAGAGGGCGTCAATGGCTTGGCGGTAGGGGTCGCCCTCTGCCAAACTCACAAAGCGCTCGCCTTGAAAGTCTTGCGGCGCGAGCACCGCCTTGCGGCACAGGCGGTGGCCCACCGGCAGCACGGCCACCTCATTGGCTTGCAGCAGGCTGCGTACCTCTACCCCAGGGGGCGCTGGCGTGGCGTCACCCAAGGACTCGCCAATGCCTAAGTCAAAGCGCTGCTCCCCCATAGCTTGCTCCAGCCAGGGTGACTCCAAGGGCACCACGCTCACGCTGGCTTGGGGCAGGGCACGCGCCAAATGCACCAATGCTTGAGGCACCAGCGCATGGGCGAGTGCGGGCAGGCAGGCCAGCCGCAGCCGCCCGGTGGACAAGGTCCGCAGTTCTTGGGCGCGGGCGCTGATTTGCTCTAAACCTATGAAGGAACGCTCTACCTCTTGCATCAAGGCCAGTGCCCGCACGGTGGGGCGCAAGCGTCCACGCACCCGATCAAACAAGTCAAAACCCAGCAGTTGCTCCAAGCGCGCTAACTCCCGGCTCAGGGTGGGTTGGGACGAGGCGGTCGCCTCCGCCGCGCGGCTCACATTGCCTTGCAACATGATGGCGCGAAACATGGCCAACTGGCGGTGGGTGATCTGGGGTGGCGTGAGAGGGAGGGCAGCGTGTGGTCGTGGCATCTGCAAACTATATCCATATTGAATAGCTAATCAACAAAATTGGCATTGCAGGCATATAAAGGGCTGGGCATGATGCGGACATGAACCCTTTTTCTAGTGCCACCCTTGCCCATATCGCCAAAGCACATGGCACCCCCTTGTGGGCGTATGACGCCGCCACCATCCAGCGCCAAATTGCGGCCTTGCGCCAGTTTGATGTGGTTCGTTTTGCCCAAAAAGCCAACTCCAACACCCACATTCTGCGTCTCATGCGCGCGCAAGGTGTGCTGGTCGATGCGGTGTCTTTGGGTGAGGTTGAGCGCGCCTTGGCGGCGGGTTACCAGCCCGGTTTGCACCAAGGCCACTACGAAATTGTGTTTACGGCAGACTTGCTAGACCGGGCCACCTTGGCCCGCGTGGTGGAACTGGGCATTCCGGTGAACTGTGGCTCGGCCGACATGCTGGACCAACTGGGCGCGGCGCACCCGGGTCACCCTGTGTGGTTGCGCATCAACCCCGGCTTTGGCCACGGGCACTCCAACAAGACCAACACCGGTGGTGAACACAGCAAGCACGGCATTTGGCATGCCGAGTTGCCGCAAGCCTTGGCCAAAGTACGTGCCAATGGTTTGCAACTGCTGGGTTTGCATATGCACATTGGCTCCGGCGTGGACTACGCCCACTTGCAAGAGGTCTGCGGCGCGATGGAAGCCTTGGTCGCGACTGTGAAAGCGCAAGGCATGGACTTATCGGCCATTTCTGCCGGGGGTGGCTTGTCTATTCCTTACCAAGCGGGTGAGCCTCAGATCGACACGGTCCATTACTTCAGCTGCTGGGATGCAGCACGCCAGCGTATCGCCGCCTCATTAGGCCACCCTGTGACTTTGGAGTTAGAACCCGGGCGCTATTTGGTGGCAGAGTCGGGCGTCTTGGTGAGCGAAGTGCGCGCCAGCAAAGACGTGGGTAGCAACCATTTTGTGTTGGTGGATGCGGGCTTTAGCGACTTGATGCGCCCTTCCATGTACGGCGCGTTTCACGGCATCAGCGTGATCACGGCAGCTGGTGAAGCGTCTACTGCGCCTGTGAAAGACACCGTGGTAGCCGGGCCACTGTGCGAATCAGGCGATGTGTTTACCCAAGGGGAAGGTGGTGTGGTGCAGACCCGCGCATTGCCCGCGGCGCAGGTGGGCGACTTGCTGGTGTTCCACGACGCGGGCGCCTATGGGGCGTCCATGTCCTCCAACTACAACACCCGCCCTTTGATTGCCGAGGTGCTGGTGGAAGACAGCCAAGTACGCGTCATTCGTCGCAAGCAAACCGTGGCGGAGCTGCTGGCACTGGAAGCTCTGTAGGCCGCCCTGCGGTCTGCGCTGGGCACGCATTTTCATGCGGCCAATGGTTTGTAAATTGGTAATAAAAAGTAACGGAGGCGTTTGCGGGTAGGGCATGAGCTACACACGTGTCTAAAGCCGCCTGCCCCCGGGGGTTGCACACTTTTTACACATATTTGCATTGCGTTTCTGATAAGGTTGGCAGGTGGGAAGCGATGCGTCAGACAATGCTCCCCATCTTGGTCGTTGGGGCGCGTGTGGCCCTGTATTTGATATCGATTAGATTTGCTAGGATGTCCATCCGTTCCCCACTGTCGTCTCACCATGAGATGCTTCTACGCAGCCTCGTCAGCAAAACGCTGGCCTATTTTGGGGCGCATGAAGTAGACCATTTGGACCGGGTGCGCACGCACTTGTTGACCCTGTTGGACGCAGTGCAGCCTTTAGGGCGTGCGCAAAATTTACGGTCTGCCTACGTTTTTCTACAAAAACAAGGCCCTGCGTTCAACCAAGCGTTTCATACCCAGCTGCGCAAAGGCCTAGAGGCACAATTGGCGTCCTTGCGCGATCAGGGCGCAGAGGCCAAAAACACCACAGGCTCTGGCGCTTTGTTTTCCGATGACATGGGTGGCTTGGCGATGACGCTGATTGATGTCAGCGAAGTCGAACGCATTCTGTTGGTGGACCGAATCACGCAGAAGTTCACAGCACACTATGACGCTGCGCTGGCACCGTTGACTCGCCGTTTGGGGGTGTTAACGGGCCTAGAGTCGGCCACGCTCACAGACAACCCGTTTCGCGCAGAAATCTACATCCAGTCCTTTATGTCGGCCTGGGAATCGTGTGACTTTGACAACCAGGCCACCGAAGACCTGATGTTGTCCTTGGAGCCACAGACCTATTTGGACTTGGCTCCTTTGTACCAAGACCTCAACGCCACGCTGACCAAAGCCGGAATCGATGGGCAAACGGTATACCGCATTCGCAAAACGGAAGCAGGCGTTTCGGGGTTGATGCCTTTGAGCAGTCCCGATCGACCAGAAGCGACAAGCGATGTGCAAGGCGCTGATCAAGGGCGTAGCCGTCCGGCCCCTATCGGTGCTTCAGGAGGTGCTCAAGCTGCCGGTGGGCGCATGCGTACTGGCAGCCAGGGTGACGCCGCTGCGCAGGCGGACAGCCGATCCATGTGGGGTGGTATGGCCCCCGTTGGGCGCAGTGTGGCCGCGCATGCGCGACAGTTTTTGCAGCGTTTGGGCTTCGGAAGGGCAGGTGGTCCAGCGCGATCACAGGGCATGCAAAGCCCTGCCAGCCCTGCGGGTGGGCAAGCGCAATACCCCAGTTCCCAAAACGGTGGCTTGGCCCCTTCTTCCTACTTGGACAGTGCCTCCGTTGACAGGCAAGGTGAGCACCAGAGCGGGTTCCAAGGGGGGGCCGAGGTTCCTGCGGACCCTGAGTTCATGGGGTATTTGGCCGAGCTTCAGGCCGGAGCACAAGAGAGCTACGCCGAGCATGCTTTTGCGGGAGACATTCCGCCCGAGCACTTTGTTTTGCGCCAAATGCGTGAACGCGATGAAGTGCGTCGCGCCCCAGAGTTAGACCGAGGGACTGTCGACGCCTTGGCCGAAGTCTTTGACTATGTGTTTGCGGACCATGCCATTCCTTTGCAGATGAAGTTTGTGATTGGCCGCTTGCAAATTCCCGTGCTCAAAGCGGCCATGATTGACCGAGACTTCTTTTTGAGCGCTGATCACCCCGCGCGCCGACTCATCGATACCTTGGCGCAGGCCTCCATTGCATGGCAGCCTGAGAAGGGGGAGAGCGATCCCTTGTACGTGCGGATTGAAAACACGGTCAAGCGTGTTCTCAATGAGTTTGAGGACGACTTGGACTTGTTCAGTGAGCTCTTGCTTGAGTTCACGGAGTTCCTGTTTGAAACCGAGCAGCAAGCCCAAGGTCGCATTGAACCTGTGGCGGACCACGCCCGTGAGGGCGAAGTCTTTGAGCAAGCGTTGGCCCATGTCGATGAGGTGGTGCACACACGGTTGAGTGCATTGACACCCGATTCGCCTGTGCTTGCATTCTTGGCGCCCTTCATCACCCAACAATGGCGCGAGGTCTTGGCGCACGCTTGGATGGATGTCACAGACAACCCGTCACATTGGGAGGCCATGGTAGGGGCCATGGATCAACTCATCTGGTCTATTGAGCCCAAGACTACCGCCCAAGAGCGCCGTCAACTGGTCGCAGTTCTCCCGGAGCTGGTGCGCAATATCAATACGGGTCTGGACAACATCAACTGGGTGGGCGATGAGCGGGGAACCTTCACAAGGCGCCTGATCTCGACCCACATGCTGGCTATTCGCATGACCCAGGCGGCCGGCTTGGACAGTCAGCAGCAAGCCTTGGATCCATCGGCGGGACGAGAGGCTATCGTTGATTTGGAGCAACGCAGGGCCGCGAAGTTGGCACAGTCACGCGATAGTTTTGATGGTTTGGCCCAGTCACTGCAGCGGGGCACTTGGTTTGACTTTGCCGCCCCGGGCGAGCCATTGCACCGCTGTCGTTTGAGCTGGGTGAGCCCCATGCGTACGCGCTTGCTGTTTACCAACCGTGATGGTTTCGACGCGTTTGTGCGCTCAGAGCGTGAAGTCGCTGAACTGCTGCGCCAAGGCCAATTGCGCTTGCTCGATCAACAGCCGATTGTTGAGCGCGCGTTGGAGCGCATCATGGCGGAGAATGAGTCGCAAGTGTTGCAACTGGACCTAGAACAAGCGGCCTAAGGGCCGCTGATGCCAGACTAACCTTTTGCTACGGGGCGCGCAGGGTCGCTGCACCACTCACTCCAACTCCCTGCAAATAAGGCGGTGCGGCCAAAGCCTGCAATTTCCATGGCCAACACATTGGGCGTAGCGGTCACTCCACTGCCGCAGTGGTGCACGATGCTGTTGGCATCACGTAGCCCCAAAACCTGCGCGAACTCGGCCCGTAGACGGTCGGCAGGCTTGAAGTAGCCATCTTGGGTGAGGTTCTCTGTGAAGGGGCGATTAAGCGCACCTGGAATATGGCCCGCCACAGGGTCCAGCGGTTCCACGTCGCCACGGTAGCGGGGCGCGCCCCGTGCATCTAGCACTTGCTGCGCAGTATTGCCCAAGTTTTTGTGCACCGTGTGCACATCCACCAAAGTGGCGAGTGCGGGGCCTAGCGCGAAGCTGCCGAGGGTATCCGCTTGTGTGGCACCACTGGCGACAGCGCCGTTCTCTTCTAACCACGCTGGCCATCCACCATCCAGCACAGCCACTGCTTTGTGGCCGGCCCACTTGAGCATCCACCAAAGCCGTGCACAGTAATGGCAGGCCTGGCGGTCGTACACCACAGCTTGCATGCCATTGCTAAAGCCCATGCTTTGCAGCCACTGTGCGAAATTTTCCCGGGATGGTAGAGGATGGCGTCCCCCTGATGCAGCACCGGTCAGCGCTGGATCGCCCTTGGCGCTAAGGTCTTTGTCCAAGTGTGCGTACACTGCGCCCGCGATGTGCGAAGTGGCATATGCCTCAGCTCCAGCGCCAGGGTTGCCCATGTCGAAGCTGCAGTCGAAGACCATATATGGTGTTCCGCTGAGCTGCAGTGCCTTCAACTCCTTGGCTGTGATCAGGGTGGTGTACATCTCAAAACTCCTTGTGTGGCTGTGGAATCAGTGTTCTTCGGCGGGCGTATTGGGCAAGACCCGCGACCTTAGGATGGTGGCAAGTATGCCGCTGACGACGATGACTCCAATGCCGGCCCAACCCATGGGGGCAATGTGGTCCCCAAAGAGCACGAGCCCATAAGCGACTGAGAACACAATGCCGGAGTACTGCATGCTCGCAACTACCAATGTCGCACCCTTGCTGTAGGCTCGCGTCATACACCACTGCCCCAAGGACGCTAGGATGCCAATAGGAATTACCCAAGCAGCGTCTTGCCAGCGCACGGCTGCCCACGGGGTGATGTTGGTGAATAGCATGCCGGCGGCCCCCACAATGGCGGTGCCAACCGAGAAGTAAAAGACGGTGCGGTCTTCGGGCTCACCCGCTTTTCCCAACGCGGTCACTTGCATATAGGCCAGCGCGGCTCCGAGTCCAGACAAAAGCCCGACGACACCTGCAAAAAGCTGGTCTTGGTCTATGGTAGGACGCAAGGTCATCACCACACCTGCAAAACCCATGAGAACGGTTCCTAGCAAAGGTCCTTGGCGTTCTGCCTTGCCATATAGCAAGGCACCGCCTACGATGAATGCGGCAACCCATACGCCACTCATGTAGTTCAGGGTCATGGCGGTTGCGAGTGGTAGGTGCGCAATCGCAAAAAACCACGACCCCAACGAAACCACGCCGATGCCACTGCGCCATAGGTGCATCATTGGTACAGGTGTGCGCAAAGCTGTTCCACGGCCGCGCATCACGATGGCCATAAACACTACGCTGACTACGCCACGGTAAAACACCAACTCAAAGGTTGTGAAACTGTTGGACGCGAACTTGATGCCCACGGCCATGGTGGCAAACCAAAATGAGGCCAAAATCATCCAGAGTGCTTGCATCAATTGACCTTGTTCTTTGGGGCTTGGGTGCCCATTGGGTAAGTGCTCGGCGCTATTGAAGATGTAGCGATGCGCGCAATGCCTGTCTAGGGCGTGGCTTTGCCTAGCTGTCGACGGTACCACTCATGAAAGTGCTGCATACCGTCTTCCATCGGGCTTTGGTAGGGACCTACTTCGTTGTCTCCCCGCGCGTACAAGGCAGCGCGTCCCGCATCCATGCGCTCCCCAATTTCATCGTCTTCTATGCAAGTTTCCATATAGGCGGCCTGTTGGGCTTCTACAAACTCGCGCTCAAACGCCGCAATTTCTTCAGGGTAGTAGAACTCCACCATGTTCATGGTTTTGTTCACGCCCATGGGGTACAAGGTGGACACGGTAAGGACATGGGGGTACCACTCCACCATGATGTGTGGGTAGTAGGTCAGCCAAATAGCACCGAACGGTGGGGGCACATTGTTGCGGTAAGCCAAGAGTGCTTTCTGCCAACGTTCATACACCGGGGAGCCGCCGCTCGCGTCCGCCTTGCCCAAACGATTGGCTACCCCAACGGTTTGCACCGAATAGTTATCTTTGAATTCCCAGCGCAAGTCATCGCAGGTCACAAACTGGCCCAAGCCAGGATGAAAGGGACCTACGTGGTAGTCCTCCAGGTACACCTCAATAAAGGTTTTCCAGTTGTAGTTGCACTCGTGCATCTCTACGCGGTCTAGCACATAACCTTCAAAGTCCAAGGCCGCGCGGGGACCGAGAGTGGCCATGTCGTGTGCGACGTTGCGGCCTTGTGCCTCAAAAAGCAGACCATTCCACTCTTGGAGCGGGTAATTGTTCAGGTTAAGGCAGGGGTCTTGCGCGAAGTGGGGCGCGCCTATCAGTGTGCCTGAGCGACTGGCATCTAGCCCTGCGTGGGCGCCGCTGTAGGTCCAGCGGTGCAGGGGGCAAACGATGTTGCCGCCGCTTGCATTTTTTTTGCCATTGCCGTGCAGCAATGAACCACGCCCTTTGAGCATGACGGCTTGGCGATGGCGGCATACATTGGAGATGAGCTCAATGCCACCTGCATTGCGCACCAGCGCACGGCCTTCTTTTTCTTGTGGCAAGGCGTAGTAATCCCCTACTTGGGGGACTGCCAAAGCATGGCCCACGTAACGTGGGCCGTTGGCAAAGATGGTTTGCATTTCGCGCTGGTACAGCGCGGCATCGAAGTAGCTTGAAACTGGTAGTTGGCTTTGCGCCTGCTGCAGTTGAAGACTTAAATCAGACATGGCAGTCGTGACCTAAAGACTCCCCACAGGGGGAATGGCCCATCGGGCTTGGTAAAAGGGAGTCCACAACACTGGACCCAGTGCGCGGAAGGAGAAGCCTCTATTGTAGCCGGGCCGTTTCCGCCCTATTAAGGACCTAAAATCTGCTTTTGTTTTTTTGCCACAAGCGCCACACCACCCATGCCTAAGGCTAGCACCGTCACTCCCTCACCATCTGCAGCGATTGCCGCACCCGTAAGCTATGAGTTGGCCATGGGAGAGCTTGAGCAGTTGGTAGCCCAGTTGGAGTCGGGCGAGCTTCCTCTTGAACAAATGCTATCGGGTTACCAGCGCGGTGCATTGCTGCTGCAGTACTGCCGTGATCAACTGAAGGCAGTGGAAGACCAGATCAAGGTGTTGGATGACGGCAGCTTGAAGACGTGGAAAGGGGTATGACAGTGACTGCTTTGCATGCTGCTCAAGGCTCTCTGATGGAGTTTGATTTGACCACTTGGAGTCAGGTTCGGTTAGCGCAAGTCGAGCGAGCTCTGGAAGACTGGGTGAGTGTCGACATTCCCTTGGGCTTGGACCACGGTGCTCCTGCCGCCTTAGTGGATGCCATGCGTTACGCGGTTCTCGATGGTGGAAAGCGTTTGCGTCCGCTGTTGGTGCTTGCCGCCCACGAGGCTGTGGCTTCTGCGGAGCCGCATGGGGCTGCTGCGGCCTTGCGTGCGGCGTGTGCGGTCGAGCTCATCCATGCTTACTCCTTGGTGCATGACGACATGCCCTGTATGGACAACGATGTTTTGCGGCGCGGTAAGCCCACGGTGCACGTGCAGTTTGGCGAAGCCAATGCACTCTTGGCAGGCGATGCCCTGCAAGCCTTAGCCTTTGAGTTGTTGACGCCGTTAGATGGCTCCGTTGACGGCGAAACCCAAGCGCGCTTGTGCGCCTTGTTGGCTCGTTCTGCCGGAAGCGCTGGAATGGCCGGTGGCCAAGCCATTGACTTGGCAAGCGTGGGACTTGCCTTGACTGAAACTCAACTGCGCGAAATGCATGAGCTAAAGACGGGGGCCTTGCTTAAAGGGAGTGTGCTCATGGGAGCACACTGCGGGCGACCATCTACAAAGGCTTTGGCTGCACTGGATGCCTATGGTGCCGCGATTGGTCTGGCATTTCAGGTGGTGGACGATATTTTGGATGTCACGGCTGACTCTGCAACGCTTGGGAAAACGGCGGGCAAAGATGCAGACAACGACAAACCCACCTACGTATCCCTGATGGGCTTGGATGCAAGCCAAGCCTATGCGCAGTCACTGCTGGATCAGGCGCTAGGCGCATTGGATGCCAGTGGCCTGTCCAACACCGTGGCACTGCAGGCATTGGCGGATATGGTGGTGAATAGAGCTTCTTAATCTGCAGCTCGCGTTTTATGACGAAAATGACCCATAGCGCTCGTTTGATAAGCATTAAAAGCTATAAAAAGAATAGCAATTGAATACTGAGTTGACAAAACCTATGCAAAATTCACAGTCTCCCATGCCGTCTGCCTTGTTGCGGTCACTCGACACGCCGGACCAATTGCGTCAGGTGCCACGCTCCGAATTGCGTGCGGTGGCGGACGAGTTGCGTGCTTACTTGCTCAGCAGCGTTGCAAAAACAGGCGGGCACTTGAGTTCTAACTTGGGAACCGTGGAGCTCACCGTTGCGCTGCACTATGTCTTCAATACGCCCCATGACCGCGTGGTGTGGGATGTGGGGCACCAAACCTACCCCCACAAAATTCTCACCGGACGTCGGGATCGCATGCCTACTTTGCGCCAGTTGGGTGGTTTGTCAGGCTTCCCGCAGCGGGCGGAGAGTGAGTACGACACGTTTGGTACTGCGCATTCGAGCACTTCCATCTCCGCCGCCCTCGGTATGGCCATGGCCGCCAAAATCAAAGGCGAAGAGCGCTATTCCATCGCGGTGATCGGCGACGGTGCCTTGACCGCAGGCATGGCCTTCGAAGCCTTGAACAATGCGGGGATCGCCGACTGCAACGTGTTGGTGATTCTCAATGACAACGACATGAGCATTAGCCCGCCTGTTGGCGCGCTGAACCGCTATTTGGCACAGCTCATGAGTGGGCAGTTCTACGCGGCAGCCAAAAACGTAGGGAAGACGGTGCTCAAAGGGGCACCGCCCTTGTTTGAATTGGCCAAGCGCTTCGAAGAGCACGCCAAAGGTATGGTGGTTCCGGCTACGCTATTCGAAAAATTTGGCTTTAACTACATTGGCCCCATCGATGGACACGACCTTGACTCCTTGATCCCGACTTTAGAGAACATCAAGCACCTCAAGGGGCCTCAGTTCCTGCATGTCGTCACCAAAAAAGGGCAGGGCTATAAGTTGGCAGAGGCAGACCCGGTGGCGTACCATGGCCCTGGCAAGTTTGACCCCTCTGTAGGCTTGCAAAAGCCTGCCGTTGCGCCCAAGGCTACGTTCACCCAAGTGTTTGGTCAGTGGCTGTGTGACATGGCAGCGCACGATCCGCGTTTGGTGGGCATTACGCCCGCTATGCGCGAAGGTTCTGGCATGGTGGAGTTTGAGCAGCGCTTCCCAGAGCGCTACTTTGACGTGGGCATAGCCGAGCAACATGCAGTCACGTTTGCCGCAGGCTTGGCATGCGAAGGCTTGAAGCCTGTCGTGGCAATCTACTCTACGTTTTTACAGCGCGCCTATGACCAGTTGATCCACGATGTAGCAATACAGAATTTACCGGTCGTCTTTGCTTTGGATCGGGCCGGTTTGGTGGGCGCCGATGGTGCGACACACGCCGGTGCCTACGACATCTCCTTCCTGCGTTGCATACCCAATATGAGTTTGGCCTGCCCCGCGGACGAGAACGAATGCCGCCAGTTGCTCAGCACCGCATTTGCCCAAAATCATCCAGTGGCTGTGCGCTATCCGCGTGGCGCTGGGGCTGGTGTCCCCACGCAGCCAGGCTTGGAAGCGTTGCCCTTTGGAAAAGGTGAGGTGCTTCGACAAGGCCGTAGCATTGCCATTTTGGCCTTCGGCACGTTGTTGCAGGCTGCATTGCAAGCAGCGCAAGGGCTGGATGCCACGGTGGCCAATATGCGTTGGGTCAAGCCATTGGATACCGCTTTGTTGCTAGAACTCGCGCGCAGCCATGAAGCCTTGGTAACGGTGGAAGAAGGCGCTGTGATGGGTGGAGCGGGCAGCGCTGTGGCTGAAGCTTTGTTGGCGGCCGGAGTGCAGTTGCCAGTGCTGCAATTGGGTCTGCGCGATGAATTCATTGAGCACGGTGATCCCGTCAAACTTATTGCCTTGCAAGGCTTAGACGCACAGGGCATTGAAGCCTCTGTGCGCGACCGGTTTTCTGCTCTGTTGGCCCCTATTGCGCGCGCTGCCTGAGGGCCCTCACGGCAAGCGCAGGTGATGCACTTTCGCGTCACCTTGCAGAAACCTGAATGCTTGGCTTGGGTCCCCGCTTGACGAGGGAAAACCCCCACGATTGCCTACGCGGGCCTTCCTACAATCTTCGCAGACTTAAGCAATTAGTCTTCTCTGTGCAGCTTTGCATTGTGAGATATCCGATTAATAACCTCAGGAGTGAATCACATGGATCGTCGTTCCATTATCAAGAACGCTGGCATTGCTGGCGTTCTGGCGGCAGGTGTAGCACCCGCCGTGCATGCCCAGGCAGCAGTCCGTTGGCGTTTGTCCTCCAGCTTCCCCAAGGCGCTGGACACCATCTTCGGTGCTGCGCACATCTTCTCTGAAAAAGTGAAGGCCATGTCGGGTGGCAAGTTCGAGATTTCCGTGCACGCAGGCGGCGAAATCACGCCTCCGTTTGGTGTGGTGGATGCGGTGCAGCAAGGCTCTGTTGAGTGCGCGCACACAGCGCCTTACTACTTCTTTGGTAAGAATGAAGCTTTTGCATTGGGTTGTGCGATTCCCTTCGGCTTGAACAGCCGTCAGATGACCGCTTGGATGTACGAAGGCAATGGCTTGAAGCTGATGCGTGAGTTCTACGCCAAGTACAGCATGATCAATTTCCCTATGGGCAACACTGGTGCGCAAATGGGCGGTTGGTACCGTAAAGAGATCAAGACGGTCAAAGACTTGAAGGGCTTGAAGTTCCGCACAGGTGGCTTCCCCGGAAAGGTCATGGAAAAGCTGGGAGTGATTCCTCAAAACATCCCCGGTGGTGAAATCTATACGGCCTTGGAGAAGGGCACGATTGATGCGGCCGAATGGGTCGGACCATACGACGATCAAAAGTTGGGCTTTAACAAGGTCGCGCCGTTCTACTACTACCCCGGTTGGTGGGAAGGTGGCCCACAGCTGGACCTGTACGTTAATCAAAAAGCCTATGACGCATTGTCACCAGAAAACAAGGCTATTTTGGAAGCCGCTGCTAGCTATGCGCATGTGGACATGCAAGCCAAGTACGACGGCAAAAACCCCAATGCATTGAAGCAGTTGGTTGGTTCAGGCACCAAGTTGCGTCCGTTCTCCAACGAAATTTTGGCCGCAGCGTTCAAGGCTGCCGAAGAGTTGTACTCGGAGCTCAACGACAAGAACGAAGATTGGAAGAAAATCTACGCTGACTACTCCAAGTTCCGCGCCGACTCCAACCTCTGGTTCCGTTTCACTGAAGCAAAATTCGACTCTTTCATGCAGTCACAAAAGCTGTAATGCACTGAGTCAGGCCCCCGTGTGGCCTGCACTAAGAGCAACAAAACCCCCGCGAGAGTTTCTTGCGGGGGTTTTGTTTTTGTGGGGTGCAGGGCAATAGGTGTATTGCCCCGATGGGCTAGCTCGGATTAGCGGGCGTTGCGTGCGGCCTCCAAGGCCAACTCCAAGCGTTTGAACTCTGAGAGCATGTTGGCGTCAGCTGCGTAAAACACCAAAATCTTTCCGCTGAAATTCTTGGTGTACAGCCGTGGGGCAATGAGCCAGTCCAGCGCCTTGATGCGAATGACCTTGGCGTAGGCCAGGTTGCTCAGTTCTAGGCGCTTGCCCCACATCCAAGATTGCTCAACCGCGCTGCTGGACAGCGTTGTCTTACCTGTGACAACAAACCACACCGTGTAGGCCATGAGCCCCCAGGGGGCCCATAGCCAGCTGGTGGCTTGCTCAACGGCTTGGCGCTGTCCCCATTGGTGCATCTCCCAGGCCCACAGGGCGGCCATGGCTAGCAGTACCAAGGCTAGACCCTTAAAGAATGGGCTGTAGGCGTCAGCCTTCAGCGTGCCGCCTGTGGGCTCAAATGTGAAGACCTTGGGGGCGTCGGTGGAAGCGGGTTGGTTGGCAGTGGAATCGGTCATAGGCTTACTCAAACAAAAAGGCCCCGGGCAAGTAGCCGGGGCCGCAGGGGGCGGTTAGTTCAGGTGCTTTGTCTGAACTTCGGTTGCGAGCGATTACTTCTTAAACAGCTCGTCAATCTTCTTTTGCTCGTCTTCTGCCGCTTTGTCGGCAGCGCTGGTGCTTTGTTCTGCGTCAGCAGCCGCAGGAAGCTCACCGGCCTTCAGTTCGGCTTTGGGTGCCATCTCGTCTTGTGGCATTTCAATCACGACTTTGTCCACATCCACTACCACTTTCTCATCGAGGAACATGGTCACCGACTGCGGCACAAAGATCACCACAACCACCAAAATGATCTGCATGATGACCCATGGAATGGCTCCGAGGTAAATGTCATTGGACTTTACGGGCTCCGGGATGCGCTTGTCCTTGAACAGAGTGTCTGCAATACCACGTAAGTAAAACAGCGCAAAACCAAACGGCGGATGCATAAAGCTGGTTTGCAGGTTCACGCACAGCAAGACGCCGAACCAAATCAGATCAATGCCCATCTTGTCAGCCACTGGGGCCAACATGGGCACGATGATGAAGGCGATCTCGAAGAAGTCCAAGAAAAACGCCAAGAAGAACACAAAAATGTTCACCACGATCAAGAAGCCGATTTGGCCACCGGGCAAGCCCGTGAGCAAATGCTCCACCCACACGGCACCATCCACACCTTGGAACACTTGGCTGAAGACACGGGAGCCAATCAAGATGAATACCACCATGGCGGTTAGGCGCATGGTGCCTGACATGGCTTCCCAAATCAGGGCGGGGGTCAGTCGTTTGGACAGGGCAGCGAGCAAAAGCGCGCCCACGACACCCATGGCACCGGCTTCGGTCGGGGTCGCAATTGCAGTGTCTTGGCCTGGCAGGCCGCCCATAGATCCCAGCACCGCGAATATCAGCAGTGCCGAGGGAATGATCCCGCGCAGGCACTTGGACCACAAAGCCCAGCCATCCAAGGAGCGCTCCGTTTTGGGAATGCCTGGCAGGTAGTCTGGTTTGATGCGTGACAACGCAAAGGTGTAAGCCGCAAACATCAGCACTTGCAGGATTGAGGGGCCCCAAGCACCCTTGTACATGTCGCCCACTGGTTTGCCCAGTTGGTCAGCTAACACAACCAGCACCAGTGAAGGCGGTACCAATTGCGTAATCGTGCCGGAGGCAGCCAATACGCCAGTGGCATAGCGCATGTTGTAGTTGTACTTCATCATCACCGGCAATGAAATCAGCGCCATGGCAATCACCTGGCCCGCAACCGTACCGGTAATGGCGCCCAGAATAAAGCCGACGATGATCACCGAGTAGCCGACCCCACCACGGACGGGGCCGAACAACTGGCCCATGGAGTCGAGCATGTCCTCCGCTAGACCGCACTTCTCGAGGATCGTGCCCATGAAGGTGAAGAACGGAATGGCAAGCAACAACTCGTTGTTCAAAATAGAGAACAGAGAGATCGGCAGATTGCCCATGAAGGCGGCCGGGAACCAGCCCATCTCAATCGCGTAGAACCCGCTGGCAAGCCCCAGTGCCGCTAGCGAGAACGCGACCGGAAAGCCGATCAACATGATGATGACGAGGCCCGCAAACATGATGGGCGGGAAGTGATCCATTTGCATATAAGAGTGTCCTGAAGTGTCTGGTGCGAGGGTAGGCGTAGCGTGGTGGCGGTACGCGCCTTACTGCAAAGGCTTTTCGTAGTGGGTGTCCATCTCGTACTTGCCCATCAAGTAAGCAACACGCTTGATGATTTCTGACACCCCTTGAATCCACACCATGGCAAAGCCCAAGGGCATGGCCAACACTGCGGGCCAACGAATCAGGCCGCCGGCGTTTTGCGACATTTCGCCTGAGACATAAATGCCCCAAAAGTATTTAGCGGAAAGGTAGGTCAGCAAGGTGATCACGGGCAGTAAAAACACTGCCAAACCAAACAGGTCTACGTACACAGGTTTGTTGCCACGCAACTTGCCGTAGATCAGGTCGACGCGCACATGTTCGTTGAGCTTGAGCACAATGGGTGCGCCCACCATGACGGTGTAGGCAAACAAGTACCACTGAATTTCAATCCAGCCGTTGGAAGTGATTTCCAGCCCATAACGGACGAAGGCGTTGCCTGCGCTGATGAGCGCCGCAAACAACACGGTCCAAGAGGCTAGCAGACCTAGCTTTTCGCTGACCCAGTCAATGCCGGTGGAGATTTTGAGAAGTGCAAACACGAGGTGTTCTCCGGTTTTTATGTATGAAAGCTGCGCGCAGGAATGCCCCTGCGAACTAGGAGGCTATGGTGCCTGAATCGGCTGTAAATTACCTGACGCTTGCACATGGTGTTTACCCTAGGCATGGGGTGTTGGACGGGTGCTTTGCGTTCCAATGGAGACTTGATGTGGATCAGTATTCCCACGCGTTGCAGTCTCTAGACTTGGCATTAACGGTTTTCACATTTCGAGGAGTTCACATGTTTAAGCACATTCTTTTGCCCACCGATGGTTCAGAGGCATCTCAGCGCGCGGTCGAGTCTGGCGCGCGTCTTGCAAACGCATTAGGCGCCAAACTGACCTTGGTGAGTGCGCTGGATCCATTGCCCTTGGGCGTAGGCAGTGCTGCATCCCTGGCAGAAGACAGCCCTATGCACTCAGCGGCCCGTTCCGCAGCGCAGCACTGGTTGACTCAGGCGCAAACCCTGGTGCAAGCGCAGGGGCAAACGGCACAAGAGTTGATTGTCCAAGAGCGCAGCATTTACCAAAGCATCATCGCGGCGGCTGCCAGCACAGGCGCAGACTTGATCGTGATGGGCACCCATGGCGCAGGCGCGTTGGAGCGCTTTTTGGTGGGTAGCCAGACACAGCGCGTGCTAGCGCATACCAACCTGCCAGTACTGGTGTTTCGCTAAAGCCTGAGCGTCCCGCATACCCAGTCATACCAGTGACATGGGGCGTCCCTATGATGACCCCATTCATGGGGGCTACGTTATGGCTTGGTTGGCAAACTTGCGAATTCGTTCGCGCTTGGTGCTGGTGCTGGTGTTTTCGGTGCTGGCGCTGCTGCTGTTGGGAGTCTTTGCCTCAGAAACGATTCAGACCGAGACGCGGCGGGCCACTTCATTCATTGACCAAGAGTTTGGTGCCGTCCAAGTCATAGGCGAGGTGCGGGTGGCCATGGCCAACGCACGCCGGTACGAGAAAGATCTGTTTTTGAACATGGGCAACGACGAAGAAACCCAGCGTTTCACGGGTCTATGGGCTGCGCAGGTTCAAGCGGTGCGCGATGCGATTGGCAAAGCGAAGCCTTTGGCGCAAGACACGGAGGCTGAGAGCTTGCAAACCATGCAAACAGGCGTCGAGGCCTATGCCGGTGGGGTAAAACAAGTGATGCTGAAGATCGAGCGCGGTGAGCTGCATGACCCATGGGGTGCCAATAAGGCCATGGAGCCCACTTTGCTGGAGATTCGCAGGACCGACGAAGCGCTGCAAGCTTTGTCACAGTCTATCGTTTCGCGTGCTTCACACAGCCGCGAAGCCCTGGCCTTGGCAGGCGGTGAAGCACCGCGTGTGATGTTGGTCGCAACGGTTTTTGTGTCGGTGTTGGCCACTTTGTTAGTGCTGGCCATTGTTCGCTCGATCTTGGCCCCTATCCAAGACTTGCAAACGACCGCCATGGCGTGGGGCCAAGGTGATTTGCGCCCAAGCATGCGCGAAGGCGGGCAAGACGAACTCTCCGATGTGAAGCGAGATTTAGGTCAAATGCATGCCTCGTTGGCGCAGTTGGTCACCCAAGTACGTACAGGCATAGAGATGGTGAGCAACAACACCAGTGAAATCGCCAGCGCAAACAACGCCCTGTCGCATCGCACTGAGCAGGCCGCCATTGATGTGCAGAAGACTACGGCTTCCATGGGGCAGTTGTCCGAAGCGGTCAAGCTGACGGCGCAGGCCGCCACCCAAGCCGTGAACGCCGCGGCGCAGGCTGCCGAGGTTGCGCAGCGGGGGGGGACGGTGGTGCGCCAAGTGGTAGGCACCATGCGTGACATTCAAACCTCATCGCAAAAGATTGCAGACATCATCCAAGTGATCGACGGTATTGCGTTTCAGACCAACATTCTGGCGCTTAACGCGGCAGTCGAGGCTGCCCGCGCGGGCGATCAGGGGCGTGGGTTTGCCGTGGTCGCCAGTGAAGTGCGCAGCTTGGCTGGGCGTTCTGCTGAGGCGGCGCGAGAGATCAAGGCCATCATCGTGCGATCGGTCGAAAAAGTGGAGGAGGGCTCTGCCTTGGTAGAGAGCGCGGGCCAAACCATGCAAGACATTGAAGCCAGTGTGAATCAGCTTGCACGCGTGGTGACTGAGATTCGTCACGCAGCCAATGACCAGCATGAAGGCATTGGCCTGATCAGTATCAGCATGGGCCGCATCGACCAAGCAACGCAAGAAAATGCGGCCATGGTGGAGGAGTCGGCTGCCGGCGCAATGGGCCTGGACGAAGAGACTCAACATTTGCGCAGAGCCGCCGCTGTGTTTCAGCTGAAAGACGATTTGAAAGGAAAAAGGCCTCTGGCGCTTTTGAGATATGCGTAGGTAGCTATTCAATTCATAGCAAACCAACAGACGAACTGAGTTGCCGCGGCATTGGGCTGGTGAGCTTTGAAATCAACTTGGGGCGTTTGGTGCGAAGGCTGAGTGGGGGTCTGTAGCTCTAGCCCCCAACGCGCAAGGCCAAGAACGATCCAACGGTTTTGATGCCCGCCAAGGTGAGTGCCAATGACCCCAGCAAGTGCACGCCTGCCGTGGCCAATGCCAAGGCGTATCGTTGTTGCAAGAGCATGCCAACGACCTCTGCCGAAAAGCTGGAAAACGTGGTGAGCGCCCCCAAAAAGCCGGTGACCAATGCCAATCGCCAGATGGGGTCGAGCTCTGGCATAGCCTGGAAGGCCGCAACGCAAACGCCCACAAGGTAGCCGCCGATCAAGTTCGCCGCCAACGTGCCGTAAGGCATGTGTGTGCCTGTGTTGAGCCATAGGCCCAGTTGCCAACGGGCCAAGGCCCCCAAACATGCACCCACACAAATTGCTATCACCGCCAACATGACTCTGCAGCTCCCTATGACCTGAATAGACAGCCCATGATAGCGGCTGAGTTGTAGACGCGTGGGTACGCGTGCCCTTGGTTGGGTCGGAAAGCAAAAAGCCCGCGGTGTGCGGGCTTTTTGCAGTTGAGGTGGGTGTTACTTCTTGGGTTCTTCCGCTTTCTTTTCTGCGGGCTTGCTAGGTTTTGCAGCAGGAGCAGCAGCAGCCGTTTTGTATGCAGTCCCACCAATGGTCAAGCCCTCGGCGGAGAACTTGGCGGCATTGCCTTCGCCCACGCCTTTGACCCGTTCAATGAAGTCGTCCCAGTTTTTGAAGTTGCCTGTCTTTCGCTCGTCCAAAATCTTGGTGGACATTGCGGGCCCAATTCCCTTGATACCGTCTAAGTCCGCTGCGCTGGCTTTGTTAACGTCCACTGCTGCAAAACTCGCCGCTGCATACGCCATCGACAGAACCACTAACAATTTCTTCAACATGTAAATACTCCTAGAGAGGTGAATCTAAAAGGCCAAGCTTGAAAGACAAACTTGGCCTTTTAACGCATGTCTGGAGCGACAGGTTGACCCCGTGTGGCCCAGCGCCTTGCTAGCTCAGCGCAGGGCGTCTGTTATGACTTGGTAGCCAACCATTTCACGTATTGGGTGACACCGGTTTGCACATCCGCAAAGCGGTGGTCACATCCGACCGCGCGCAGGCGCGTGAGGTCGGCTTGGGTGTAGCACTGGTACTTGCCGCGCAATGCGTCAGGGAAGGGCACATATTCAATCAGGCCTTGCTGGGCGATTTCCGCCAGCGGCAATGCAGTCTCACCCTGAAGGCTACGCATCGCGTTCACGACGGAGCTAGCCACATCGTTGAAGGGTTGCGCGTTGCCGGAACCTAGGTTGAAGATCCCAGATTCAGAAGGGTGGTCAAAGAACCACAGGTTGATGGCCACCACATCGTCAATGAAGACAAAGTCGCGCATTTGGCCGCCACCTGCGTAACCGCCGTACTCGCCAAACAGCTTGACGCGGCCTTCGCTCTTGAATTGGTTGAACTGGTGAAACGCTACGCTGGCCATGCGGCCTTTGTGTTGCTCGCGAGGACCGTACACATTGAAGTAGCGAAAGCCCACGACTTGGTGGGTTTTGCCTGCTTTTGTACGCTGAAAGTCGTTGCCGCACTCTCTGCGCATACGTTGGTCAAACAGCAGCTTGGAGTAGCCATACACATTGAGCGGCAGCTCGTAGGCAGGTTCTTCTTTGAAGGTCTCTGAGCCGCCGTAGGTGGCGGCAGAAGATGCATACAACAGGCGCGCGCCGCGCTTTTGACAGGCCTGAAACAGGTTCCATGACAAGGTGTAGTTGTTGGACATCATGTACTTGCCGTCTGTTTCCATGGTGTCGCTGCAAGCGCCTTCGTGGAACACAGCTTCGATTTGGCCATAGTGGCCAGCCGAGAATGCGTCGTAGAACACATCGGCATCCACATAGTCCGCAATCTTGAGATCCGCTAAGTTGCGAAATTTGTCGCCCTGCTTCAGGTCATCAACCGCAATGATGTCGTCCAAACCGCGAGCGTTAAGCCCGGCGATGATGTTGGAGCCAATAAACCCGGCTGCACCGGTAACCACTATTCGGGTCATGCAAACAACTCCTCATAAGAAACAGTGGCGGTTCCGAACTTGCCAACCACAAGTCCACCTGCACGATTTGCCAACGGCACCGCGTCTCGCAGTGGCAAACCTGCGCCCACCAGAGCTGCCATGGTGGCAATCACGGTGTCGCCTGCGCCGGTGACGTCAAACACTTCACGTGCTTGTGCGGTGACATGCATTTCACCTTGGGCGTCAAACAGGGTCATGCCTTCTTCGCTGCGCGTGAGAAGAACTGCGTCGACATGCAGCTGCGTGCGAAGTTGGTGCGCTTTGGTACGTAAATCTTCTTCGCTGTTCCAGCCGCCAATCACCTGTTGCAGTTCGGCGCGATTCGGCGTGATGGCCGTGGCGTATTGGTAGCGTGAGTAGTCGCTGCCTTTGGGATCAATCAGAATGGGCTTTTGCAATTGGCGTGCACGCTCGATCATGTCGCTTACGTGGGCTAGGCCCCCTTTGCCATAGTCCGAAAAGAGAATCGCGTCATGTTGTGGCAGAAGGTGCTCAAACGTCGCGGTTTGCGTGGCCAGTACTTCGCTCTTTGGTGTGTTCTCAAAATCCAAACGCAATAACTGTTGTTGACGCCCAATTACGCGTAGCTTGACGGTAGTTTTAAGCGCTGTATCGCGTCCAAAGTGGGTGCGAAGACCTGTTTTCGCAACCAGCTCTTCCAGTTTGTGGCTTGCCTCGTCGTCACCAACCACGGTGAGCAGGGATGCCTGCGCGCCCAATGTTGCGACGTTGAATGCCACGTTGGCAGCACCGCCGCAACGCTCTTCTTCGCGGGTTATCCGTACAACGGGAACGGGCGCTTCTGGGCTAATGCGATCTACTGCACCGTACCAGTAGCGGTCTAGCATCACATCGCCAACAACGAGGACGCGGGAGTTTGATAAGGTTTCTTTGGATATTGTGGTCATAGTTCTTCGACGCGGCGAGCGGGATAGCTGTCCCACGTTTGGCAGCCGGGGCAATTCCAGAAATGCTGCTTGGCCTCAAAGCCACAGGCTGCACAACGGTAGCGGGTGAGTGGCTTGACGGCGTGGTCCAAGGCCCGTTGAACCTGCGGGTGAAACTGTTCGTGTTCAAGCTTCTCGCCTGCAATCCATTTTGCAGCGGCAACCAAGGAGGGCTCTTGCTCTAGGTGGCGGACGTACCAGTCACGCGCACTGGTTGTGGATGTTGTGCTCACAGCTTCTAGAGTCACGATGGCATCCAGAACATCCAAAGACGGTGCGGTTTCGTAGATGGATTTCAACAAGGCTAGCACCGATGCCCCTTGTTGGCATCCTTTTGCATACAGTGCAAGTTGTGGCGCAATTAAAGATACTGCCGCAGGCATTGCACCTATCGCCTGCGTGAGCGTGGCGCAGGCGGCCACCGTATCGCCCAGTTGATTCTCAAGACGGGCGAGGTCAATTCGAGGGCGGGGGGCATCTGGCGCTGTGTGAACAGCTTTCTCCAGCAGTTTTCGGGCAAGGTCGGTATCTCGCGTTGCAACGTAGGTGGAGGCTTGCTCACAGAGGTAATGCGACAGCCTAGATCGGAAACTTCCTTGGCCAGACGACTCCAACAACGTGGCTATTTTTGCAGCGTTTTCCCAATCACGTGAGCGTTCATAGTTGGCCAGCAGCGCGAGGCGCGCCTTGGATTCAAAGCGCGTGCCCTCTAGTTTCAGGAGAGCTTCTTCAGCCCGATCCAATAGCCCTGCCTTGAGGTAATCCAGTGCCAATGCATGCTGCGCCCTATGGCGGTCGTCTTGGCTGAGGTCCCCGCGTGAAAGCAGGTGCTGATGAACCCGCACGGCGCGCTCATATTCGGCACGGCGGCGAAACAAGTTACCTAATGCAAAGTGCAGCTCCGAAGTATCAGGGTCATTTTGCACCGCCTCAATGAAGGCATCAATGGCTTGGTCTTGCTGTTCATTGAGCAAGAAGTTCAGGCCTTTGAAATACGCTTTTGGGGCTTGCTTGTTTTCTATTCGAAGTTGGCGTACATCCATGCGAGATGCAAACCAGCCCAGCACAAATACCAAAGGAAGACCCAAGAGGATTAGGGTAAGTTCAAATTCCATAGGGAGGCGTTGCAGGGGCGTTGTCTGTACTTAAGGCTGCGGCAGCTGTCGCTTGGGCAGCTTCACGTCTTGCGATGGATGCGTCCTTGCGGTGCAGCCACCAACGCGGCACCATGCCTAAGACTCCAATGCCTAAGCCCAAGCCAAAGGCAGCCAGAAGCACCAACACAAGCGGCGATGTCCATTGCGTTCCAAAGAAAAACCGTACCGTAGCATCGTGTTGGTTGTTGAGTGCAAAAGCAAACAGGGTAAAAAAAATGGCTGCTTTAAGTAGCCACTTAAAGAGCCATAAGACGTGTTTCATTGATGTCCTCAGTGTCGAGGCAATTCTACTCAGGGTTTGGCCTGTGATTGCAGCTCGGCAGTACGCTGGTCTACCGCTTCTCGAAGTGCTTTGCCTGGTTTGAAGTGGGGAACACGTTTTTCGGGGATGGCGACACTTTCACCGCTACGCGGGTTGCGACCCATGCGGGGAGGGCGGTGGTTAATAGAGAAGCTGCCAAACCCACGAATTTCAATGCGGTGTCCTCGGACCAAGGCGTCGTTCATCGCGTCCAAAATAGCCTTGACTGCGAACTCAGCGTCACGATGGGTAAGTTGACTAAAGCGGTTTGCCAGTTCTTCTACGAGATCGGATCGGGTCATGGTATTTGCTCGGGAGACAAAAAAACGGCCGGTACCCCTAAGGATACCGGCCGTTGATTCAATTCAACAACAAAATTTAGTTGTTGTCCAACTTGGCGCGCAACAGGGCGCCCAAGCTAGTAGTACCTGCATTTTCACGGGCAGATGCTTGGCTCAAAGTAGCCATGGCTTCGTTCTGATCGGCTGCATCTTTTGCCTTGATGGACAATTGGATGTTGCGGGTCTTGCGATCCACGTTCACCACCACAGCAGTCACTTCGTCGCCTTCTTTCAACACGTTACGCGCGTCTTCCACACGGTCACGGCTGATTTCGGAAGCACGCAAGTAGCCGATGATGTCTTCACCCAAGTCGATTTCAGCGCCCTTGGCATCCACAGTCTTGACCTTGCCAGTCACTACTTGACCCTTGTCGTTAATGGACACGAAGGTTGTAAATGGGTCGGAGTCCAATTGCTTGATACCCAAGGAGATGCGCTCGCGGTCCACGTCCACAGCCAAGACCAAAGCCTCAACTTCTTGACCCTTCTTGAATTCGCGCACGGCGGTTTCACCAGATTCGTTCCAAGACAGGTCAGACAAGTGCACCAAACCGTCAATGCCAGCAGCCAATCCGACGAATACGCCGAAGTCAGTGATGGATTTGATTGGGCCCTTCACGCGGTCACCGCGCTTGGTGTTTTGTGCGAATTCTTGCCATGGGTTGGCCTTGCATTGCTTCATACCCAAGGAGATACGACGTTTGTCTTCGTCAATTTCCAGAACCATGACTTCGACTTCATCGCCCAAAGCAACGATCTTGGAAGGTGCAACGTTCTTGTTGGTCCAGTCCATTTCGGATACGTGTACCAAACCTTCGATACCTGGCTCGAGTTCAACAAACGCGCCGTAATCGGCGATGTTGGTGATCTTGCCGAACATACGTGTGGACTGTGGGTAGCGGCGGTTCACGCCCATCCATGGATCGTCACCCATTTGCTTGAGACCCAAGGACACGCGGTTTTTCTCGGTGTCGAACTTGAGGATCTTGGCAGTGATTTCTTGACCCGCTTGCACCACTTCGGATGGGTGACGCACGCGGCGCCATGCCATGTCAGTGATGTGCAACAGGCCGTCGATACCGCCCAAGTCAACGAACGCACCGTATTCGGTGATGTTCTTGACCACGCCTTGCACCACAGAACCTTCTTTCAGGTTTTGCATCAACTTGGCGCGTTCTTCGCCCATGGAAGCTTCTACGACAGCGCGGCGTGACAGCACGACGTTGTTGCGCTTGCGGTCCAGCTTGATGACCTTGAATTCCATGGTCTTGTTTTCGTACGGAGACAGATCCTTGGTAGGACGTGTGTCGACGAGGGAACCTGGCAGGAAGGCGCGGATGCCGTTGACCAACACGGTCAAACCACCCTTGACCTTGCCGCTGGTGGTGCCAGTGACAAATTCGCCAGATTCCAAAGATTTTTCCAAAGACATCCACGACGCCAGACGCTTCGCAGTGTCACGGCTCACGATGGTGTCGCCGTAGCCGTTTTCCATGGCAACGATAGCCACAGACACAAACTCACCTACTTGAACTTCGAGGTCACCCTTGTCGCTCTTGAATTCGGACAAAGGCACGTACGCCTCAGACTTGAGTCCTGCATTCACGACCACAAAGCTGTGCTCGATGCGGATAACTTCAGCAGTGACGACTTCGCCAATGCGTGTTTCAGAGCGTTTTTGTGACTCTTCAAATAGGTCTGCGAAAGATTCTGACATGTGTTTTGTGGCTTAGATGCCACGGGGTTAAGTTGTTGAACCGCACAGACAGTGCGCTTGATGCGCGAAGAGATCTGTACGGGCCCGCAAAGGCAGACGCCCTTGCTTTTTGTCGCCAGCCGTTCAGTGTGACGTGTACAGCTGCTTGCTTTGCCACCAATTCAACACGATTTCAACCGACTGATCGACTGATAGTTCAGAGTTGTCAAGTAGCTTGGCGTCTTGTGCCGGCCTCAGAGGCGCTACGCTGCGATTTGCGTCGCGAGCGTCGCGGGCCTCTAGGTCAGCCCGAAGAGATGGGAGTGTAGCGGAAATCCCTTTTGAAATCAATTGTTTGTAGCGCCGCTCCGCCCTACATGCCGCGCTGGCGGTTAAATAGACCTTCAATGGTGCAACTGGAAATATCACAGTTCCCATATCACGGCCATCGGCAACCAAGCCGGGGAGGGCTCTAAACCTGCGTTGAAGGTCGATCAAGGCGGCCCTTACCATGGGAAAAGCGGATACGCGCGAGGCATTCATTCCGGCTTCTTCGGTGCGGATGAGCTCGCTGACATCTTCTGGTCCCAACCAGATGTGGCTGCCTTCAAAGTGTATGGGAAGGCTTTGCAAGAGGTCCGCAATGGCCTGCTCATTGGCTACATCCAACGGAATCTGGGCCCGTGTGGCGGCCAATCCAGTGATGCGGTACAAAGAACCGGAGTCTAGAAAATGGTAGCCCAGCTTTTGCGCCACCACGGCGGCCAAGGTGCCTTTGCCAGAAGCAGTGGGCCCGTCTATACAAATAACGGGGATGTGCTCTTCAGCACTTTGGGTTACAGAGAATAGGGCTTCAAAGTAGTCTGGAAATGTTTTCGCGACGCACTTAGGGTCTTCAATACGCACTGGCAATCTGGCTGGGTTGAAGGCTGCCAGCGAAAAGCACATGGCGATACGGTGATCATCGTAGGTGTGAATGCTGGCTGCTTGCCAAGCGGCAACCGTGGGCGGAGGAGTTACTTGAATAAAGTCTGCGCCCTCTACGACCGTTGCTCCCAGTTTGCGCAACTCGGTTGCCATGGCTGATAAACGGTCAGTTTCCTTCACACGCCAGCTAGCAATGTTTCGCAAGGTCGTCGTGCCGTCGGCATACAAAGCCATCACCGCCAAGGTCATGGCTGCATCGGGGATGTGGTTGCAGTCGAGGTCAATCGCTTTGAGTGGCCATGCCTTGCGGGAAATGTGAAGCCAGTTGGGGCCGCTTTCTATGTGTGCGCCCATGTGACTCGCAGCCTCGATAAAACGGATATCACCCTGTATCGACGATGCCCCCACGCCGTGGATCTTTATGCCATTGCTTCCCTCTGCGGCTGTAGATATTGCGCCCAATGCTATGAAATAACTAGCGGATGATGCATCTGCTTCTACATACACATCACCGGGCGATTGGAGCTTGGCCCCTGCAGGAATGGTGAAGCGTTGCCAAGCGTTGGGGCCTGTGGGGCGACTGACGGTAACTCCAAACTGAGCGAGTAGCTTCAGTGTGATTTCTATGTAGGGTCGTGATATCAATTCGCCCAAAACTTCGATTTCGATGTCTCGCTCTGCAACCAAAGGCAAGGCCATGAGGAGTGCGGTGAGGAATTGGCTAGACACATCCCCGCGCACTTGGATAGGCGCGTCCAAGCGTAAAGAGGGCAGGCCTATGTGCAAAGGCGGGTAGCCAGTCTGTCCTTTGTAGCGGACGTCGCAGCCTAGCTGTAGCAAGGCGTCGACTAAGTCACCAATAGGGCGCTCGTGCATCCTCGCGACCCCACCTAGTTCAAAGTCCCCACCCAGCACCGCTAAAGCTGCGGTGAGTGGGCGCATGGCTGTGCCTGCATTACCAAGAAACAGCTTCGCACTGGGGTTGGGCAGCTTACCGCCTAGCCCCGTGATGCGCGCCGTTTTTCCAGTTCTCTCAATTGCGCAGCCCAATGTCGCCAAGGCGTCCAGCATGACGGCGGTGTCATCAGAGTCCAGCAAGTCGTGGACAGTGGTGGTGCCCGAGGAAAGCGCAGCTAGCAAAAGCACCCGATTGGAGATGCTCTTGGACCCTGGCAGGGTGACATCCCCTTGCGCGTGGGTCAGTGGGGGGATATCCAAGAACGCAGTGGAATACATCAGTGTGTCGGTTTAGAAGTCATGGTCCAAGCAGCGCGTGCCTGGCTAGCCTGGCCAATAAGAGTTTCCAGGGCCTGGTTGTCGCCCTGGGCTATGAGTTGTTCGAATGCTTGCAAACTATCGCGGAAGACCCGTACCTGAGTTTGCAGTTCTTCTCGGTTGGCCAATAGTATGTCGCGCCAAACCTTGGGGTCACTTGCAGCAATACGCGTGAAGTCTCTAAACCCAGGGCCTGCCAGCGACAAGTAGTCCGCTCCTTGGGACTGCCCCGTAATGGAGTTCATTAAGGCAAAGGCCAGCATATGTGGCAGATGGCTGACGGCCGCAAAACTTGCGTCGTGCTGCTCTGGTGACATCTGTTGTACTTGGCAGCCTAAGGCGGTCCACACCGCTACCGCTTTTTGCAATTGGGTCGTGAGCGTTCGTTCCGTCGGGGTCAGGATGATCTGTCTTCCCGTATACAGGTCTGCGTCAGCATTTTCTACGCCAGAAACCTCTTTGCCAGCAATCGGGTGCGCAGGGACAAAGGAACCAAAATGGTCGCGTAATGCACGGCGACCTGCCTCAATCACATCGCGTTTGGTTGAGCCCACGTCCATGATCAGCATTTGCGATGTCACCAAGTGCTTGATCGCTCGAAAAGTGGACTCCGTGGCGGCTACGGGAACCGCAATCAGCACAATGTCAGCACCGGATACGGCCAAGAGCGCAGAGGGCGCCTCCACATCAATGACGCCGAGTGCACGCGCTCGTTCCGTCGTGCTCGGGGATTTGCTATAGCCCACTACCCGCTTGACCAAACCGGCCTTTTTGAGTGCGAGCGCAAAAGAGCCCCCCATCAAACCACATCCAATCAAAGCCAGTTGTTCAAACATAATTTGTCTTGCTGTCTCGGCTTAGTCTGCCAAGGGGTAAGTACCCAAGATTTTGTAAAAGGCGCATAGGCCCGCCAAGTCTGCCAAGGCCGCGGCAACATTGGCTTGCGAAGGATGGCCCTGCAAGTCAATGTAAAAGTAGTACTCCCACTGGCCCGAGCGCGCAGGCCGTGACTCAAAGCGTGTCATGGAAACCCCATGCTTTTTAAGAGGTACCAACATGTCGTGGACTGCGCCAGGGCGATTGGGGACAGACACCACCAAGCTGGTGCAATCTTTGCCAGAAGCTTGTGGCGCAGGCATTGTGGAGGGTAAACACACAACGACAAAGCGCGTTCGGTTGTAGGCGTCGTCTTGGATCGCATGTGCTGCGGTGTGGAGGCCAAACTCAGAGCCAGCCCGCTCGCTGGCGATGCCTGCCCATACGGGGTTGGTCGCTGCTAGGCGCGCACCTTCTGCATTGCTAGACACTGCGCGCCGCTCAGCATGGGGAAGATGGTCTGTCAACCATGTCTGGCATTGCGCCAAAGCTTGCGGATGTGCCATCACCACTTCAATACCGTCCAGTGAGGGGCTAGACCGCAAGAGGTGATGGCGTACCAGAAGGCTGATTTCTCCGACGATGTGCAGCGGGGAGTGCAGCAACAAGTCTAAGGACCGCGTGACCACGCCTTCAGTGCTGTTCTCTACGGGTACCACTCCAAACTCTGCGGCTCCGGCACTTGCTGCATGGAACACTTGGTCAAAGTTGAGGCAGGGCACGTGCTGAATGCTGGAGCCAAAAAAACGCAAAGAAGCTTCTTCACTGAACGTGCCTGCAGGACCAAGGTAGGCCACGCGTTGGGGCGCCTCCAAGGCTCGGCAGGCAGACATAACTTCGCGCCAAATTTTCGCGACGCTTTCATTTTTCAACGCGCCGTTATTGGCTTGTTGGAGGCCATGTATGACCTGAGCTTCACGTTCGGGGCGAAAGACGGCGGAGCCATCCAAGCGTTTGATTTCGCCCACCGCATGGGCTAGGGCGGCACGGCGATTCAGCAGAGTCAATAACTCAAGATCCACCGCGTCAATTTGAACTCTGAGTTCAGCAAGCGTTTTTGCCATGTCTTGATGTATCTCAGGATAGGGTGCGTTCGAATTCACGCATGTATTGCACCAAGGTTTGAACACCTTCCAAAGGCATGGCGTTGTAGATGCTTGCGCGCATGCCACCTACCGACTTATGCCCTTTGAGCTGTAGTAGACCCGCTTCCTTTGCGCCGGTTAAGAATGCCTCATTGCGCGACTCGTCGCGCAGGAAGAACGGAACGTTCATTCTGGATCGGCTGTCCAGTGCCACCTTGTTGACGTAGAAACTGGATTGGTCTATCGCGTCATACAGGAGCTTAGCTTTGGCTATGTTTTGTTGCTCCATAGCCAGCACGCCACCTTGGCGCTTGAGCCACTGAAACACCAACCCGGCGATATAGATAGCGTAGGTAGGTGGCGTGTTGTACATTGATTGGTTGCTCGCCACCATTTGGTAATCAAACGCGCTAGGGCATATAGGCAGGGCGTGACCCAACAAATCCTCGCGTACGACCACCAACGTTAAGCCTGCTGGGCCTAAGTTTTTTTGAGCGCCACCAAAGGCAAGGCCCACGCGGCTCCAGTCGACAGGGCGTGATGCCACGTGCGATGAAAAATCAATTACCAACTCTGCCGCTGAGCCCAGCGCTTTGAGGTCAGGAAGTTGGTGGAACTCTAAGCCATTGATGGTTTCGTTAGTACACAGGTGTACATAACTGGCTTTCTCACGCAAGTTCCATGTTGAAGGCTCTGGAATACGGGTAAAGCCGTTAATTTGGTCACTAGCAGCAACCCGTGCATCGCAAAACTTGGTGGCCTCATCCAAGGACTTTTTGCTCCAACTGCCAGTGACTACGAAGTCTGCCGCACCGCGGGTCTCTGGGTTAGGCCGTAGCGCGCTCAGGTTTAACGGCACGATGGCGTTCTCAGCCAACCCCCCACCTTGCATGAACAGTATCTTGAACTGGTTCGGAATGTTGAGTAACTCGCGCAAGTCTGCTTCGGTTTTCTCATAGATGGACAGAAACTCTTTTCCGCGGTGGCTCATTTCCATCACGCCCATGCCACAAAGGCGACCAGTCGCATCTGGCCAGTTCAGCATTTCAGCCGCAGCCTGGCTCAGCACCTCTGACGGAATGGTTGCGGGGCCTGCGGAAAAATTGTAGGGTCTTTGCATGTAATGGTGGGGGGAAAGTGGCCTAGCGCCCTATTGATAAGCGCAGAATGCTATCAAAAAAATAGCTACTCTGCCGCTGTGTCTCCATCTTCAGATAGGTTGTCTTCTACGTCGGCGGGATTGGCATCGTTCTCCACGATGCGCTGTAGCCCACTGAGCTTGGAGCCTTCGTCGAGTCCGATCAATGTGACGCCTTGGGTAGCACGCCCCAACTCGCGAATCTCACTGACACGGGTGCGAACCAGCACACCCTTGTCAGTAATGAGCATGATTTCGTCATTGGCGTGAACCAAAGTGGCTGCTACGACTTTGCCATTGCGCTCAGACTGTTGAATGGCAATCATGCCTTTAGTCCCACGGCCATGTCGTGTGTACTCGGTAATGTTGGTGCGCTTGCCATAGCCATTTTCGGTGGCCGTTAGCACGCTTTGTTGCTCGTCCTCGGCAACCAGCATTGCGATGACGCTCTGGGTTTCGTCAAGCATCATGCCTCGGACACCGCGTGCGTTGCGGCCCATAGGGCGTACATCATTTTCGTCAAACCGGACTGCCTTGCCACCGTCGCTAAACAGCATGACATCGTGCTTTCCATCGGTCAATGCAGCACCAATAAGGAAGTCGCCTTCGTCTAAGTCAACGGCGATGATGCCGGCTTTGCGTGGGTTAGAAAACTCATCAAGCGCAGTTTTCTTGACTGTACCCATGCGCGTTGCCATGAACACGTATTGGTCAGCGGGGAATGTTCGTTTCTCACCTGTAAGCGGAAGCACGACGGTGATTTTTTCGCCTTCTTGGAGTGGGAACATGTTCACAATCGGGCGGCCACGCGACCCGCGTGACCCTTGCGGAACCTCCCAGACTTTGAGCCAGTACAAGCGGCCTCGATTCGAAAAACACAGGATGTAGTCATGGGTGTTCGCCACAAACAACTGGTCCACCCAATCATCTTCTTTAGTCGCGGTGGCTTGCTTGCCGCGCCCGCCGCGTTTTTGGGCGCGGTATTCGTTGAGAGGTTGGCTCTTGATGTAACCGCTATGGCTCATGGTCACCACCATGTCGGTCGGAGTGATGAGATCCTCTGTGGATAGGTCAAACGATGAATGCTCTACCAAGCTGCGTCGCGCGCCCTGCTTGCTTTGGCCAAATTCAGTTTTAATGGCCGTCAGCTCTTCACTGATGATGAGCGATACGCGCGCTGGCTTTGCCAAGATGTCGAGCAAGTCTTCAATCTCACCCATCACTTCTTTGTACTCGGAAACAATTTTGTCTTGCTCTAGGCCCGTCAGACGTTGCAGGCGCATTTGCAAAATTTCCTGCGCTTGGGTATCTGACAAACGGTACAAGCCATCACCGCCCATGCCGTAGGTCTTTTCCAAACCGTCTGGGCGGTAGTCGTCTGCGTTGACAACGCCACCGTCGGCACGTGTGCGCGTGAGCATCTCCCGCACCAGTTTGCTGTCCCACGGCTTGGACATCAATTCAACTTTGGCGACCGGGGGGGTAGGGGCATTTCTGATAATCGCAATGAACTCGTCGATATTGGCCAGCGCGACCGCTAAGCCCTCCAAAACGTGCCCGCGCTCTCTGGCTTTGCGCAAGTTGAAAATGGTGCGCCTTGTCACCACTTCGCGCCGATGCTGCAAGAAGACTTCAATCAAGTCTTTCAAGTTGCACAATTTTGGCTGCCCATTGATCAGGGCCACCATGTTCATGCCGAACGTGTCCTGAAGTTGGGTTTGCTTGTAAAGGTTGTTCAAAACCACTTCAGGGACTTCGCCACGCTTGAGCTCAATGACCAAGCGCATGCCTGACTTGTCAGACTCGTCTTGAATATGGCTAATGCCTTCGATTTTCTTCTCATGCACCAACTCGGCCATGCGCTCTTGCAAGGTCTTCTTGTTGACTTGGTAGGGGAGCTCGTCAACGATGATGGCCTGGCGTTGCCCCTTATCAATGTCTTCAAAGTGGCAGCGCGCACGCATGACAACCTTGCCACGACCAGTCCGGTAACCGTCTTTGACGCCATTGATGCCGTAAATGATTCCCGCTGTCGGAAAGTCAGGCGCTGGAATGATCTCCATCAATTCATCGATTGATGCATCAGGATTGCGCAGCAAATGCAAGCATGCATCCACCACTTCGTTCAAGTTATGGGGGGGGATGTTGGTCGCCATCCCCACGGCAATACCACCTGAGCCATTGACCAGCAAATTGGGCAGGCGAGTCGGCAGCACCAAGGGCTCTTTTTCGGAGCCGTCATAGTTGGGGCCAAAGTCCACAGTTTCTTTGTCTAAGTCTGCCAATATCTCATGGGCAATCTTGGCCAAGCGGATTTCGGTGTAACGCATGGCGGCTGCGTTGTCTCCATCCACAGAGCCGAAGTTACCTTGCCCGTCCACCAACATATGGCGCATAGAAAAATCTTGCGCCATGCGAACTATGGTGTCATACACAGATTGGTCGCCATGTGGATGGTACTTACCGATTACATCTCCGACGATACGGGCGGACTTTTTGTAGGCCCGGTTCCAGTCGTTGTTCAACTCGTGCATTGCGAAAAGCACCCGCCTATGCACAGGTTTCAAGCCATCGCGCGCATCAGGTAAAGCGCGGCCTACGATCACGCTCATGGCGTAATCGAGGTAGCTGCGGCGCATTTCCTCTTCGAGGCTAATGGGCAGGGTTTCTTTGGCGAACTGTGTCATAGATAGAGGGGGCAACGTCGAGTACAGCACAGCATTCTACGGTGCCCAATGTGTAGCCTTGACGCAACGTCTTCTCGTGCAGGACTCATAGCCCCTATGTCCTGTGTGGTATGCCCCACTTTGAGGAGCCAAAAGCTATGGCACAATTGATCACACATTTGGGTGGTGATTCAATAGCCTAGATTTATCGCAGCGGTGCTGCAGTTTTGTTCAGTAAAAGGAAGTCCATGATGAAATTGAATAAAGTAGCGTTCATTCTTGCTACCGCAGCGTTTGCCACCCTTGCTGGCGCACAAGAAATACACAACTGGCGCAGCGCATCAGGCGAAGTGTGGAAAAGCGCCTCTGGCGAGTGCTGGCGCGATGCGGTCTGGACACCGGCAACCGCAGCTCCTGGTTGCGACGGAGCTATCGCTGCGAAACCCGTGGCAGCAGTTCCAGCACCCGCTCCAGTGGCTCCCAAAGCCGCAGAGCCAGCCCCAGCTCCAAAAGCAGCAGCACCTGCTGCTCCTGTTCCTGCAGCTGCTGCAAGCAAAGTGACTTACGCAGCTGACGCATTCTTTGACTTTGACAAGTCTGTTTTGAAGCCTGAAGGTAAAGCCAAATTGGACGATTTGGTTGGCAAGGTCAAGAGCATCAACCTAGAAGTGATCATTGCTGTGGGACACACCGACTCCGTTGGTGATGATGCCTACAATCAAAAGCTGTCTGTCTCACGTGCTGAAGCAGTCAAGGCGTACCTGATCTCCAAGGGCATCGAAAAGAATCGCGTGTACACCGAAGGCAAGGGTGAAAAGCAGCCCGTAGCTGATAACAAGACCAAAGAAGGTCAGGCTAAGAACCGCCGTGTGGAAATTGAAGTCGTGGGAACCCGCGCTCAATAATTCGCACACGTGCAAAAAAACCCGCCAAGGCGGGTTTTTTTTTGACTAGTTCTGACGTTTCTTGACTTGGGCCGCAAGTCACATTTTCTGTCTTTGGACCAATGTTCGACAAACACACTATGACTACGATTCTGAATGCTGATCCTGCAGAGCTTGCGAAATTTTCCGAAGTGGCGCATCGCTGGTGGGATGTGGATAGCGAATTCCGACCCCTGCATCAGATCAATCCGCTGCGATTGGAGTGGCTCAATGGCATTGCGCCCTTGGCGGGACTCCGTGTGTTGGATGTTGGGTGTGGCGGCGGCATTTTGTCAGACTCCATGGCGAGAAAGGGTGCCAATGTCTTGGGCATTGACTTGGCGACTAATGCGCTAAAAGTTGCCCAGCTGCATGCCTTGGAAGCGCAAACACCCAATGTGCAGTACCGAGAGATCAGCGCAGAAGGAATGGCCGTTGAAGCTGCTGGCTCGTTTGATGTCGTGACTTGCATGGAAATGCTAGAGCATGTGCCGGACCCTGCCTCCGTGGTGGATGCCTGTGCTCAATTGGTAAAGCCGGGTGGATGGGTCTTCTTTTCGACAATAAATCGAAGTACCAAGTCTTTTCTATTTGCGATTCTTGGCGCGGAGTACCTGTTGAATTTGGTGCCGCGGGGTACTCATGAGTATGCAAAGATGATCCGACCTAGCGAACTTGCTCGCTTTTGCCGTGCAGCGGGGTTGGAGCTTAAGCACACCAAAGGCTTGGAATACAACCCGATAACCAAGCGCTATTGGTTGAGTCAGAGCACGGACGTTAACTATATGATTGCTGTGCGTAAACCAGAGGCACTCTCGTGAGCACAATTGCCCGGCAGCCTCAAGCCATTCTGTTTGATCTAGATGGCACTCTGATTGATAGCGCGCCCGATTTGGGGGCTGCTGCAGACAAAATGCGCGTAGATCGTGGACTTCCTTCGTTAGATTTGGCTTTGTATCGGCCTATGGCTGGTGCTGGTGCGCGCGGTATGCTGGGCATCGCCTTTGGCATCACTCCGACAGATTCCGCCTATGAGGACATGCGCGAGGAGTTTTTTTCTAACTACGAGCGCTGCATGACCGAGCGAACGTTTGTTTTTGATGGTGTCGCGGATTTGATTCGCGAAATTGAGCGCAGGCAAATCCAATGGGGTGTAGTGACCAATAAGTCCGCGCGTTTTACCAATTCCTTGGTCCGCACCATGCCGTTATTCGCAAATGCGGGTGCTGTCATCAGCGGTGACACCACACCGCATGCGAAGCCACATCCCGCCCCTTTGTTGGAAGCAGCGAGGCGTCTAGGTCTGCAAGCACATCAGTGCATCTACGTTGGCGATGACGAGCGCGATATTGTGGCGGGTAAAGCTGCGGGAATGCCCACCGTGGCCGCGAGCTACGGCTACCTGGGCGCGCATACTGATACGGCTGCTTGGAAAGCAGATACCGAAATTAAATCGCCCCTAGAGCTCTTGCATTGGATCGATCAGGCCTAAAATAGACACCTTGGGGCTGCACTGGTTTCGACGTGGATTCGGACGCGCAGCAGGGCATGTCGAGCTGAGTGCGCTCGTAAAACAGATTCAAACAAACTAACTGCAAACGACGAACGTTTCGCACTCGCTGCTTAATTGCACGTGAGGCTCACAACAGCAAGCCGATAGGCTGGGCAAGGGTGGCGCAAGCTATCCAGGCTGTGGGCTAATTTCATTCGGCTGGAATCGACCTGGGTAACTTAGGTTGGTTCGAGACAATAGGTTACTGGCGTCTTGCATAGCGTGCCACTGCGCGATGCAAGGAGCGAGACTTAAATCAGATGGCTACACATGTAGAACTGTTCGAAGAAGGTTTGCGGACGGGGGTTCAAATCCCCCCAGCTCCACCATATTAAAGTCCAAAGGCGTTTGCTGAAGTCCAGCAAACGCCTTTTTTCTTTTGTAAATCAATGGCTTATGCGGGTTTCTCTTCCGCATTCGTCCAATAGGGTGTGCGGACATCCGGGGGTAATAGGGGGAACAAACTGGGGAACAAAGTGGGGGTAGACTCTGAATGTTGAGTTTGTTCCCCCGTTCTCACTGGAGATGTCCCCTATGCTGACCGATGTCGAATGCAAGAATGCAAGCTGCCCTCAAGACAAAACTAGGATACGTCTAGCTTGTTCGGGGGGGGCTTTACTTGGAAGTCAGCCCCAATGGCTCCAAGCGCTGGTTTTGGAAATATCGTAAAGACGGCAAAGAGGGGCGCTTAGCCTTGGGGAGTTATCCCGATGTAGGTCCAAAGGAAGCGCGCCGAGCCCGTGATCAAGCGAAGGCCCAAAAGTCGGACGGTGTCGATCCGGTGGCCGCTCGCAAAGTTGAAAAGCTGAAGGCAGCCATACCGAGTGGGACCACGTTCAAAGCGGTGGCCGCCGAGTGGTATACGAAGCAAGCGCCGCACTGGAGCCCCAGTCATGCAACCCGATCATTGCGCCAGCTTGAACGTGACCTTTACCCTTGGATAGGTGAGCGCCCGATGGAGGACGTTCATGCATTAGAACTTTTGGCAGTGCTCAAAAAGGTTGAAGAGCGGGGGGCTTTCGAAACTGCAGATCGCGTGTTGATGCTATGCCGGCAAGTTTGGGACTACTGGCTCCCCACTGCCAGCGCTTCACAACGCAACATTACAGAAGGGTTGAAAAAGCGCCTCACCCCGTATCACAGTAAATCGTTTGCCGCCATCGTAGAGCCCGCTCCGTTTGGCGAGTTGCTACGTGCCATGTTTGCATACAAAGGAGGCGTGGTGGTGCGCACTGCTTTGCAAATTGCGCCCCTGGTGTACCAACGCCCCGGTAACCTGCGGGAAATGGAATGGGCTGAGCTAGACCTTGACGCGGCCTTGTGGACTATTCCTAGCGCCAAGATGAAACGCACCAAGGCAGAAAAAGAGCACGGTGAACCGCATGTTGTGCCACTGCCAACCCAAGCGGTTGCCTTGTTGTGCGCTCTACAGCCGGTCACTGGTCACGGCCGCTATGTGTTTCCGGGTGAACGAAGCCATGACCGCCCGATCAGCGACAACTCTGTACGAAGCGCACTCTACGCATTGGGCTATGGCAAAGCTCAGACTTGGCATGGTTTTCGTGCAAGTGCACGCACCATGATAGTCGACCAGCTGAATCTCGATCCATTGGCTATTGAAGCCAATTTGGCACACGCGGTAAAGGACTCCAACGGTCGCAGCTACAACCGAACTCAGTACCAGACCCAGCGCTTCCAGCAAATCCAAGTCTGGGCAGATTACCTTGATCAATTGCGCACTGGTGCAGATCTCATTCAGTTCCTTAAGCGAAGCGCAAGTAGCAACAGCACTAAATGCAGCAGCATTAAAGCTTCAGTGTGAGGAGGCTTGTACTTTGCTTCTTGCTGCCAAGCAGTGAGGGCAGTGCGGGCAACTTCAAAAAGCCTGATTGGCCTATGTGATAAAGATGCTAGCAAATGAGGGGTAATCCCCCCGTTTTCCATCGTCGCAGAAAGTAGAGCGGTTATGCAGCCATGGCCAGCCGCTGCTTTGGGGTAACGCCGCACAAGGCCATGTGGGGGCGGTCGTGATTGTATTTCCACATCCACTGGGTAGCGTATGTCCGATCATCTTGCAAGGTGGCCCAGCTGTAGGGTGACAACCTGTCATATTGCAGTGTCCGGTTGAACCGCTCGACATAAGCGTTTTGCTGCAGTTTGCCGGGTCGTGTGTATTGCAACTCAATACCTCGGCGTTTGGCCCATTCCTGCATCGTCAGGCAGATGTACTCCGGCCCGTTATTGCTGCGAATCACCCGTGGTTTGCCACGCCAAGCGAAGATCTGATCCAGCACCCGGATGACGCGCTCTGAAGGCAAGGAGAAGTCAATCTCAATGGCCAGCGCTTCGCGTTTAAAGCCATCAATGAGCACGATTTGCTCAACGTAAACACCAGGCAGCCCCAGTCAGATGGGGACGCCTCGCTGCGCCACGACTTCTTTGGCCATCTCGCGTCTGCGAGATGGCCGACTTACTTTTCTGCGAGGTACTCGGCGGCAATTCCGGCCTTGAGGTTTTCTTCCAGATACATCTTCTTAAGCCGCAGATTCTCTTCTTCGAGCTCCTTCATTTGCGACATAAGGGAGGTGTCCATGCCTCCAAAGTTCGCTCGCCACTTGCAAAAAGTCGCCGTGCTAATGCCGATTTCAAGGAACAGATCAGGAACGCACAAGCCAGCTTCCACGCGCTTGAGCGCCTGCATGATCTGGCTATCTGAAACTTGGACTTCTTCAAGTAGAAATTCTCTCCGAGAAAATTTCTACTTCTGGCAACTATGCTTTGAAGGGGGGGAATACCGTGCAGAGTCAGAACGTAACCCATTTCATCAGGAACGTTCGGAATCGGAAGAGCGCAATGGTCAGGCATAATTCTGTGTGGATGACTTAAATGCGATTGTCGCGCTTGTTGAGCGTAGTACTGTATCGCGGTTGCTTGCCTGAAACGGGTCTAGTTTTTTGAGTCATTTAGGGCCACCAACGCCCGATGAATGTCTGCAATTGGCTATCAAAATGATAGTGAATTGTTATCCGACTGTCCTCTAAGAGCTTTACTTCGCAGGCCACTGCTGCATAGTTAAAGCGACAGCGATGGTATTGGGAAGCAGCGAGCTTGTAAGCTCTAAATGGGAAACGCACTCATATCACTGGAATGGCAAAAAATTACGCTCAATGATGAACTCTAAAGTTGCTTTAATTACTGGCATAACCGGGCAAGACGGTTCTTATTTGGCTGAGTTTTTACTGGAAAAGGGATACATTGTCCACGGTATCAAACGCCGGGCCAGCTCATTCAACACAGCCAGGGTAGATCATCTTTACCACGACCCGCACGAAGTAAACGTTCGGTTTTTTCTTCACCACGGTGATTTGACTGATTCATCCAATCTTGTCCGGCTGATTCAGAAAATTCAACCAGATGAAATTTACAACCTTGCGGCAATGAGTCATGTGGCGGTCAGCTTTGAATCACCCGAATACACTGCAGACGTAGATGCCATCGGCCCCCTGCGCATGCTGGAAGCCATACGCATCCTCGGTCTGGAGAAGAAAACCAAGTTCTACCAGGCCAGCACGTCCGAGCTTTATGGATTGGTGCAGGAAACCCCGCAAAAAGAAACCACCCCGTTTTACCCGCGCAGCCCCTACGCCGTAGCCAAGCTCTACGCGTACTGGATCACCGTCAATTACCGCGAAGCGTATGGCATGTATGCCTGTAATGGCATTCTGTTCAACCATGAATCCCCCGTGCGCGGTGAAAACTTTGTCACCCGTAAAATCACTCGCGCACTGGCACGCTTCAAGTTGGGCCTGCAAGACCGCCTGTACCTGGGCAACCTAGACGCCAAGCGCGACTGGGGGCACGCCAAAGACTACGTGGAAATGCAGTGGCTCATGTTGCAGCAAGAGCAGCCGGAAGACTTCGTTATTGCCACTGGCGTGCAGTACAGCGTGCGCGACTTTGTGAACGAAGCCGCCCAAGAACTAGGAATTCGCATCCGCTGGGAAGGCAACGGCGTGGATGAAAAAGGCTTTGATGCAAAAGGCAACTGCATCGTTTCCGTGGATCCGCGCTATTTCCGGCCAACCGAGGTGGAAACCCTGCTGGGCGATGCCACCAAAGCCAAGCAAAAGCTGGGTTGGGAACCAAAGATCACCTTTCAGGAACTGGTGCAAGAAATGGTGCGCGAAGACCTGAAGAGCGCGGAGCGCGATCAACTAGTCAAACGTCATGGCTATTACACCAATGACTACCATGAGTAGTCAGCCGTGACTCTTAGTCGCAATTTGCTGGCAGGGCTGGCAAATTCAATTTGGTCAGCCTTAATTGGGTTGGCTGCGGTGCCCTTTTATCTCAAATATTTGGGGATGGAAGCCTATGGTTTGATCGGCTTCTTTGTCACCACGCAAGCCGTGCTGAGCCTGCTTGACATGGGTATGGCACCCACCATCAACCGCGAGGTTGCCCGTTGTTCAGCATCGGGCGACCTGAAGGAAGCCGGCAAGCTACTGCACACCTTGGCCGTGGTCTATTGGGGTATGGCGGGGGCAATCGCTTTGTTGATTTTGGCGCTTGCACCTTTGATAGCGGAATACTGGCTGCAATCCAAACAGCTTTCAGCGCAAACCATCACGCATGCAGTGATGCTGATGGGACTTGTCGTGGCTTGTCGCTGGCCGATTGGCCTGTACCAAGGTGCCTTAATGGGTGCCCAGCGGTTAGCAGTAACGAGCTTGATAAATATTGCCATGGTAACGATAGGGAGCTTGGGTGCAGTGGCCGTACTCGCCCTTGTCTCGCCGACGATTGAGGCATTCTTTATTTGGCAGGTTTTTGTCGGTCTTGCCTATGCAATAGTAATTCGCAGGGCTGCGTGGGGAGTCGTTGAGTTTGATGTTAAGAAAAAATTTGAAATTGAAGAATTAAAACGGATATGGCGCTTTTCTGCGGGGATGAGCGCGATTGCTCTGACTGGCATTGTGTTCACTCAATTAGATAAGATCCTTCTCAGCAAGATACTTGGGCTGGAAGGATTTGGCCACTACATGCTAGCAACGGCTGTAGTAAGTGGTCTTTATACGATGGTTACTCCGATGTTTAATGTGATGTATCCAAAATTTACTGCGCTTGCAGTGAATAACGAAGTCGAAAAACTGGAAGTTCTCTATAGAGTTTCTATGCAATTTCTCTCATCAATACTATTTCCGGCATCAATGCTGCTTACTTTCTTTTCCGAGGAATTGGTTTTTGTATGGACATCAAATGAAGCGCTTGCAATGAGTGTTGCGCCGATTATTGCATTCTTATCGGTTGGCTCAGCTCTGCATGGAGTAATGTTTTTGCCCTATGCTTTGCAAATGGCATTTGGGAGGACAAAGTTAATTTTCAAAAATAATGTCATATTAATGATGGCTTTAGTTCCATTGATAATAATATTATCCAGTTATTTTGGTGCTCTGGGCGGTGCTGAAGCGTGGTTTATGTTGCATATCTTGTCTACCCTAATTGTTACGTGGCAAGTTCAACGATACCTGCTTTACGGTTCTGCCAAATGGTATTTGGTCGATGCTCTCGCGCCGTTAATTTTGTCTTTTGCAATTGGAGGCTTGGGGAACTACTTTTTTCAGTTAAATGGATATTCTGCATACGCAAAGTTGGCAGGGGGAGGTGGGTTGGCCCTGGTATCTGTAATCCTGTCATTGTTAATGGCGAAACAATTGCGCATTCGAATATTGATGGCAATTGGCTACAAAATTCCAAAGCATCGCTATATTTAAATTTGTACGCATGCGTGTGGATAGAAACTGCGAGAGTTCATTTGAAAAGCGCAGAAAACCAAACATTATTTGAGGAAATGATTATGAGCGAACTAAGTGGGAATAAGTTGTGGAAGTCAATATTGCGTAATATGAATGAATCTGCTTCGCTTAAAGAAGAAACAATGAGAAAGGAAATCAAAAGTGCAAAAATAGATGCAAACACTCAAAATCTATTGGAGGCAATTTACTTGGAGGAAGATCGAGAAGCAAGTTTTAAACGATTTTTGGAAAGCCAAGAATATAAAGCGCTCTTCAATGAAATTTTGCGACAAACAGGTGGAAACCTTGATGCTAAAATTTGTGAGGTCGGTGCTGGCCCAGGGTTTTTGGGTGTTGCATTAACAAAATCTGGATTTAAAAATGTATGCATGCTTGAACCCAATGGAGAGTGGATAACCGGAACGGGGTTCATCTCAAATATTGCAAAGCAACATGGTGTGTCAATATGGAATGATTTAAATAAATGGTATGACTCTGATGAGTTGTATGATTTCATAATCACAAAGGCTTGTGTTCATCACTTTGGAAATGTCAGCAAGGTGGCTGCGGAAATTAGATGCAAGCTAAAGCATGATGGAAAGTGGCTGATGTTTGATGAATACTTTGCGAACACAGCTGAAGATTTGTACTTGGCCTTGGTAGAGCATTCACATGTCATTAAATACGGGCAATATGAATGGCCATATTCTGCTGCACTTTATGTTGATATGGTGCAGTTGGTTGGATATAAACTCGATGAAGTGTTGCCCACAAGGTACGAAAATAACTATATAGCGCGGAATGCATCGGAAAAAGTTAGGCTTTCCACGTTAATAACCAAGTTAACTAAAGTTCTAATCAGGCTAAGGTTAACGGTATTGGTATTTGGTCTTGAAAGGGTAATGGATAAATTTTTTGGAATCTCTCGGAGATTTAGGTTGTTTACTTTTCCGCAGTTGCTTGTATTCAAGAAAAGCAATATCGTTTTTCCGAGCGTGCCATCAAACAAGTTACCTTCTTAATTTGGGCTAGCAACTAAGCAAATAGGGTTTAATATGATTAGAAGACTCATGAACTATCTGCTGGATGTACGCGATCGTCAGCGCATCGCAATCGCACTGAGCAAAGGGGCGGCAATGATGCTGGCTCGCAACATCGATTTGAAACAACCCTCGACCTGGGAGTTTTCCGGCTTCAGCCAGAATGGTGAGGATGGCATCTTGGACGTTTTGCGCAAGAATCTGAAGTGTAGCAACCGTTACTTCATCGAGATTGGCGCTGCAGATGGCATCGAGAACAACACGGGGTGGTTACTTGTGGCTGAGAAATACAACGGACTGTTGATCGAAGGTAGCCAGCAACTAGTTGAACGAGCAAGACGGACTGTTGTTGGCTACAGCATCGGTGCGGAAATCCACAACATGTTCGTAACGAAGGAAAGCATACGCGACTTGAAAGTGCTGGCTATGCACCACGACCCCGATGTGTTCTCGCTCGATATCGACGGCAACGACTATCACATCGCACAAGCCATCTTCGATGCCGGCTTCCGCCCTAAGATTTTCGCTGTTGAATACAACTCGGTCTATGGTCCGGAGCGCAGAATGACCATCGAATACCAGCCCACTTTTGTGTTTACCCAGGCGCACCCCACGCACCTGTATTACGGCGTGTCGATCTCGGGCTGGCGGAGATTCTTTGAACAACACGGCTATCGATTCGTGACGGTAGATCGCAACGGTGTGAATGGATTTTTTGTGGATCCCAAGCATTTTGATGCTTCCTTCCTAGTTGGAGTCAACGGACTGGCCTTTGTAGAGAACCAGTCCCAGTACAAGAAATTCCGCATCCCGAACGAGCAGCAGTTCGCTTTAATCGCCGACCAGAAGTTCGTGACCATTTAGGCGCGGGCGGTGCCACACCAACGACAACTTGAACCGCGCGATGACAACTACTGCAACACCCAAACTGTCCATTTGTATTGCTACCTTCAAAAGGGGGGCATTCATCGGCGAGACGCTGGATTCCATCTTGGGCCAGATGGAGCCCGGCATCGAGGTCGTTGTTGTGGATGGCGCTTCGCCGGATGACACGCCTAAGGTGATGGCGCGGTATGCGGCTGCACACCCGGAGATTCGCTACTTTCGAGAATCTGTGAACTCCGGTGTGGATGCCGATTTCGACAAGGCGGTGGGCTACGCGAAAGGCGAGTTTTGCTGGCTGATGACTGATGATGACTTGCTGCGCCCGGGTGCAGTGGCGGCCGTGTTGGCTGCACTTGGAAGTGAGGATGATCTGATTATCGTCAACGCCGAGGTAAGAGGCGTGGATCTTTCCGAGTTGTATGAGAAGCAGCGGCTGGTGTTCGACGCAGACAAGGTATATCGCGCGTCAGATCGCGAAGCGTTCTTTGCGGAAACCGCTGCTTACCTTTCATTCATCGGCTGTGTGGTGATTCGGCGTACAGGCTGGCTGGCCAGGGAGCGTTCCGCTTATTACGGCTCCCTGTTCATCCATGTCGGGGTAATCTTTCAGAACCCACCCATTTCAAATGTCAAGGTGATTTCTGAGCCGCAAATCATCGTCCGCTATGGCAATGCAATGTGGACCTCGCGCAGTTTCGAAATCTGGATGTTTAAGTGGCCCGGATTGGTATGGTCATTCCCAGATATTTCGGACGAGGCAAAAAGAAAGGTCTGTCGGCGTGAGCCTTGGCGCAGCGCGAAGGCGCTATTCCACAACCGGGCGCTCGGAGCATATTCATCGGTCGAGTTTAAAAAAATCAAGCAAAGCGACGTTGGAAAGCTTGAAAAAATGGTCGCGTACCTGTTGAGCGTATTTCCGGCATCGCTCGCGAATCTGGTGATGGTGACTTATTTTTCGTTGCTGGCAACACCGGCCCGAATAGCGTTGCATGACCTGTTGTTCAGTCGGAATGCAGGGGTGCTGAGTCGTATGTCCGCCCGTGTTCTGACCCGCAGGAATCGCTGACTGATATGCCCACAGCGCTCATCACTGGGATAACCGGGCAAGATGGCTCGTACTTGGCGGAGCAGTTGCTCGCCAAGGGGTGCCGTATCATCGGCGCAGTTAGAAATACAGATAATGCGAAAGCGCGTCTGCCCGCAGCGTTGAAGTCTGACGCTGAGTTGGTCGCATGGGACATGCTGGATCAGAAGCGCATGACGGAAGTGTTGGCAGAATATGCCCCAGCGGAAATTTATAACTTTGCCGCTTATTCCTCTGGCGCGGGCATGTTCGATGACCCTGTGGGTATCGGTGAGGTGAACGGGCTAGCTGTGCTCCGTATGCTGGAGGCGATTCGGGCAGTCGACGTGAATATCCGTTTCTGTCAAGCATCCAGCCGGGAGATTTTTGGTGAGGCAGTTGAAAGTCCGCAGAGCGAATCTACGCCCGTCAATCCGCGCAGCCCCTATGGAGCAGCAAAACTCTACGCAGATTCCATGATCCGCATTTATCGGCAACGTTACGGCCTCTTTGCGTGCGCGGCAATTCTCTTTAACCACGAAAGCCCGCGCCGTGGTTTGGAGTTTGTGACGCGGAAGATCACGCGCGAAGCAGCCAAGATCAAGCTAGGCCTAGCAAAGGAGTTGCACCTCGGCAACCTGGATGCCCAGAGGGACTGGGGTTTTGCCGGCGACTATGTCCGCGCCATGTGGTTGATGCTGCAGCAGGAGCGGGCGGATGACTATGTGTTGGCGACAGGCAAAGCGCACACGGTGCGTGAGTTATGCGAATTCGCTTTTGGTCGCTTGGGGCTGGATTATCGCGATTATGTGCGTGAGGATGCATTGGCCTATCGGCCTGTTGAGCCCGCGTTACTGGTTGGTAACGCTGCTAAGGCCAATCGCAAGCTGGGCTGGAAACCGGAGATTGAGTTTAGAGAACTGGTGCACATGATGGTGGACGCAGACTTGCGAAGCTTGGGTGCGGGTATTTGAAAATTGATGGGGTGAATGACGATGTACAAAAAAGTAGAGAAATGCAGAATTTGTGGCAACACGCATCTGGAGCGTGTGCTGGATTTGGGCGACCAAATGCTCACGGGCGTGTTTCCCCGCGAGAAGGGGGCTAAGGTTACAACTGGCCCGCTGCATTTGGTGAAGTGCGTGGGGGGGGGGGAGGCGTGTGGCCTGCTGCAGATGGGGCATTCCTACGACTTGGGCGAAATGTATGGTGAGAACTATGGCTACCGCTCCGGCTTGAATGCCAGCATGGTCGCGCACCTCAACAACAAGGTGAAGCGCATCCTTGGCACGGTGGAGTTGCAAGCAGGCGACTTGGTCATCGATATTGGCAGCAACGACAGCACCACCTTGCAGGCTTATCCCGCGAGTGGCCCGGTACTGGTGGGGGTTGATCCGACGGGCGTGAAGTTTCACAGCTATTACCCACCGCACATTCAGCTGATTCCGGATTTCTTTTCCGCTGCGCTGGTACAGGCCCGTTTCCCTGGGCAGAAGGCCAAGGTTGTTACTTCGTTTTCCATGTTTTATGACCTGGAGGACCCGGTGGGCTTCATGCGCCAGGTGTATGAAGTGCTTGCAGACGATGGGGTTTGGGTATTTGAGCAAAGCTACATGCCGACCATGCTGGATACGAATTCGTATGACACGGTGTGTCACGAGCATCTGGAGTTCTACGCACTGCGCCAGATCAAGTGGATGGCCGATCGGGTGGGCTTCAAGATCCTCGATGTGGAATTCAACGACATCAATGGGGGCAGTTTTTCGATAACAGTCGCGAAATCGCATGGTGATGAGTCTGCGGTTCCGTCAGTCCAGAAAATTCTCGATGAAGAGCAGGCAAAGGGTCTCGATACCTTAGAGCCCTACCATGCCTTTGCGGAGCGCGTGCTGCAAACCAAGGGCGATCTGCTGGGCTTTATAGCAACTGCGCGTGCTGAAGGCAAGACAGTGTCGGTGCTGGGCGCATCCACCAAGGGCAATGTGCTGCTGCAATACTGCGCCTTTACCGCCAAGGAAGTTGACTTTGTGGGTGAGGTCAATCCTGAGAAGTACGGCTGCTATACACCTGGCACCTGGATTCCGATCATCCCCGAAGAAGAACTGCTTACGAAGAAGCCGGATTACGTCATCGTGCTCCCATGGCATTTCCGGAAATTCTTCACGTCGAACAAGAAGCTTTCCGGCATGAACCTAGTGTTCCCGTTGCCTCAAGTCGAAGTCGTAAAAATCGCCTAGAGGTCAGAGGTAGGAAACGTAATGACTGAAAAAGTCGCCCAGAACAGAAAAGCACGCGTCATCGCCTTCTATTTGCCGCAGTTTCATCCCACCCCGGAAAACGACCAGTGGTGGGGTAAAGGGTTTACAGAGTGGACTAATGTGGCCAGTGCGAAGCCCTTATTCAAGGGGCATGAGCAACCGGTCATTCCGGCAGACTTGGGGTTTTACGATCTCAGGTTGCCAGAGACCAGGGCGGCACAAGCCGAGATGGCGGCAGCTTATGGGGTGGCAGGTTTTTGCTATTGGCACTACTGGTTCAATGGTCGCCGGATGCTGGAGCGTCCATTTGATGAGGTGCTTGCGTCGGATTCGCCTGATTTTCCATTCTGTCTGGGCTGGGCCAATCACTCTTGGAACGGAATCTGGAAGGACGAGCCGCATCGACGATTGATCGACCAGACCTATCCGGGCGAGGCCGATGACAGGGCTCACTTCGACTACCTGCTGACAGCCTTTCGCGACCATCGTTATATGACAGTTGATGGCAAGCCTATCCTGGTGATCTTCAAGCCGACTGACATGCCGGATGCCAAGCGGCGCTTCGACCTGTGGCGTGAGTTGGCACTACAGGCAGGTCTCAAGGGCTTGCATATCGTGGGCATCAATATGCTGGATTTCAAGGATTCAACGGCGCTTGGGTTGGATGCCGTTATCGCATCTACGCTGGCGGTGACCAATACGGGGAATTCGGTGGTAAACGAAGCCACCCGAATCATGTGGGGCATCAGACGCCGCTTTTCTTTGGGCGGGCCGCGCATCGTCGAATATAGCGAGGCGATCAAGCACCTTGTTCCTGATCTGAACCAGTTTGATTGCGAGGCCTATCCCTGCGTTTACCCCAATTGGGACAACACGCCGCGCAAGGGGCGCAAAGGCTTGGTGCTGGCAAATTCGACCCCCGCACTTTTTGAGGAGCATGTGAAAGCGGCTGTGGTTGCCTTGGATGATCGTGCCGATGAACACAAGCTGGTCTTTCTGAAATCCTGGAACGAGTGGGCCGAAGGCAATCATCTGGAGCCGGATGCCAAATGGGGCCACGCCTATCTAGAAGCGCTCAAGCGAGTGATTGGATGAGTGGTAATCACGCATCTGGGGTGAATACAGTCGTCGTTATCGGTGCTTCGGGGTTCATCGGCGAGCATCTGTTGAATACGCTGACCGAGCGCTCGAATATTGAACTCCGGGTTCTGGTACACCGCAAAAAAGCGAAGATCCATGCTGGCGTCAACTTTATAGAAGGCGATCTGCTGCAGCCTGATTCGTTGGATGTATTACTCCTTAAAGACAGCATTGTGATCAACTTGGCCTATCTTGCGCAGAACAATCTTGAGGCAATGGATAATCTTGCACAGGCATGCGTGAAGAATAAGGTCAGACGTTTGATACATTGCAGCACGGCAGTCGTGGACGGCAGGTCTGAAAATGATTGGGTCACTGAAAGTACGCCCTGTGTCACAACGTCAGATTATGAAAAAACAAAATTGCAAATAGAGTCGTCTTTGTGTAGGGCTGCCCTTGGCGAATTCACAATCACAATTCTCAGGCCGACTGCCGTGTTCGGTCCGGGAGGTAAAAATCTCCTCAAACTGGCGAACGAGTTGATGAATGGAAATCAGTGGATCAACTATGTCAGATCCTGCTTGTTCAGTAGCAGAAGCTTGAATCTGGTCGCTGTTGAAAACGTGGTTGCCGCGCTAGAGTTTCTATTGGCCGCCGAAAATGTGGACCGTGAAGTTTTCATAATTTCCGATGATGATTCCCCCAAAAATAACTATCGCGACATAGAGAATCGGTTGCTTGCGGGCTTTGGAATATCCTACCTTTTTCCAAGAGTACCCATGCCGAAGTGGTGCCTTAAAGTACTTTTGCGTGTGGCAGGTAAAGCGAATATCAATCCATCAAAAAAATACAGTGATAGAAAGCTCTCAGAGTTAGGTTTTAAAAAGCCTCAAGGGCTTGAGGCAGCAGTAGATAGGTTTTCATCGTGGTATAAGGGTGCTCATCCCAAGCGGACGTAAGTAATGCTGTTTAATTCATACGAATTTCTGTTTTTATACCTTCCCGTCGTATTTTGCGGATTTTTCTGGCTTGCCCGATATGGCCACAATGTGAGTGCGTTATGGCTTGCATTCGCTTCGTTGTTCTTCTATGGATGGTGGTCGACCAAATATATAGGCTTGCTCTTGGCGTCGATTCTCATGAATTACAGCATGGCCTTTCTGATCGGGCAGGTATGTGGTCGTGCTCATGCGAAGTTCATTCTCATATTTGCAATAGCCGCGAATCTGGTGCTGCTTGGCTTTTATAAATACGCCAATTTCTTTATAGATATGAGCAACTATGTGTCCGGTGGTTCGCTGCATTTGGTTGACATAATTCTGCCGTTGGGAATTTCATTTTTTACTTTCACGCAAATCGCATTTTTAGTGGATGTTTATCGTGGCGAAGCACGTGAATATAATTTCATTCACTATCTATTGTTTGTCACGTATTTTCCTCATCTAATTGCGGGGCCGCTTCTTCACCACGGGCAGATGATGCCCCAGTTCGCTAAGAGTCAAACATACAGATTACATCTGGATGACGTTGCACTCGGGCTGAGCATTTTCACTATAGGCTTGGCAAAAAAAGTACTGTTGGCAGATAATTTTGGCGATTACGCCGGACCGGTGTTTGCTGCCGCTGGTCTTGGAATACAGCCAGACTTCATCGAGGCGTGGAGCGGTGCGCTGGCCTACACGCTGCAACTGTACTTTGATTTCTCAGGCTATTCGGACATGGCAATTGGCATTTCCATGCTATTTGGTGTGAAACTGCCGATCAATTTCAATTCGCCGTACAAGGCAGCTAATATCATAGATTTCTGGCGCCGTTGGCACATGACGTTATCGCAATTTCTACGTGATTACCTCTATATTCCGCTGGGGGGCAACAGAAATGGAAGGTTCATGCGACATATGAATCTGATGCTCACGATGTTGTTGGGCGGGTTGTGGCATGGAGCTAATTGGACCTTCGTAATCTGGGGCGGACTGCATGGTCTCTACCTGGTTGTAAATCACGCGTGGCAATCCCTAGTTGCAGACAGCCTTAAGCTAGAGGGCATGGCCGCACGGACTTACAAATTGGTAGCGATGCTGTTTACGTTCTTGTGCATCGTCATCGCGTGGATATTTTTTCGCGCCGAAACTTTTTCCTCTGCCATGTTGGTGTTGAAAGGATGCTTTGGATATGGTGGCATTTCCCTGCCATCAACCTTCGGCACACTTGTGGAAAGATTGGGCGGTTTGGCAAGTGTGTTGCCAGCAGGGATTGGTTATGGCGGGGTATTCTTGAATATTCCCGGATTGGGGTCAATGGGAGGGATTGCGCCATTTTTAAAATTATTGGTGATAGGCATGCTGATCATTTGGATTGCGCCTAACACCCAGCAATTTTTCAACTTTGGTGCGCAAACTGGCAAGAGCTTCAGGTTGTTCAATTGGACGATCTCCTGGCAGCGAAAGCCGGTGGTCGGTTTCATTATTGGCTGTGTATTCTGCCTTGCCATAAGCAAGCTGGATAAGGTGAGCACTTTCCTCTATTACCAGTTCTGATGAAAACTAATCTCAGCTCACTCTCATATTTGAAGTGGTTCAGCCTGCCTGTCCTTGCCTTCGTTGTGATTGCAATTCCACTGAACCTATATTTTGAGCCGATCTCGGGCGAGCTAACACGCATTGGACACTGGTCAGAACGGGATTTTGGGTGGCAGCAACCGCAGCCGACGGTTGCCGTTCATGCGAATGGCACATCAATCACCAATCCTGATGTTGTGGTGCTAGGTGATTCATTCACGCATCCGAACATCTGGCAGTCCTACTTGGCTGAGTCGCGCAATCTTAACGTTCTTTCTTTCCAATATCAGGATGTCGCTTGCGTCGATAACTGGCTGCATTGGGTGGCTGAGCGGCGTTATCCCAACCTGCATACGGTTGTTATAGAGACCGTGGAACGGGGCTTCGTTCCGCTATTCAGAAACTTCAACAATTGCCCACGTCGAACTCCGAAGTCGTTTCAGCTCGCAGAGAATAACGTGACGCCATCGCGTCCACAAAAGGGGTTGACGCTGGATGCAGGTTATCTGATTCCAACAGCCACCAACACGCTTCGTGCTGCATGGAGTGATGGGTCTATGGTGTCGGGCGAGGTGATCAATGTGCCCCTTTCGACGGACAAGTTATTCTCAAATCGCAAGGCCAATCGCCTTTTGTATTTTGCAGACGACGAACTCAAAAGAAGTTGGTCGGACAAAGATCAGGCTGCTGCTGTGGCTAACTTAAATCGCTTCCAGGATAATTTAGCAAAGAAAGGACTGCGTCTGGTTGTGATCGTAGTTCCGGATAAGTCGTCCGTTTATCGGCCATACCTTTCGAACGAAGCAAGCAAAGTCGGATATCCAGATGTATTTGAGCAACTAAAGACCGCTGGTGTGACCAACGTGAACTTGTTGAGCTACTTTCAGCATGCGGCGGGTGAGACGGTCGATCTGTATTTACCCAATGACACTCACCTCAGTACTCAGGGTTATAGGTTGATGGCTTCTAAGGTTGCAGATGAAGCTTTCTAATATGCTGAAAATTTGGTTATACCGCAATCCTTTGCTATGGGCAGTCATAGGCTTTGGATTTTTCACTATCGCCTGTTATCCGGGCTTCATGTCGGTAGATACGCTGGAGCAATACAGGCAGGCGCACACGCTGAAATTTAAGGATGGGCATCCGCCGGTCATGGCATGGCTTTGGTCAAAACTGAGCTTCATATTGGATGGGCCGCAAAGTTTATTGTTTCTGCATTTGGGTCTGCTTTGGGCGGGGCTATATATTTGGTCCAGAAATGCAGGTGAAAGCCGCGCAGCCAAATGGTTTATCGTGCTTGGTTTTTTGCCATGGGTCGCTAACTTCGAGGGCGTGCTATGGAAAGACATGGGCATGGCATTCAGCCTGCTGCTGGCCCTTGGTTTGCTGAGTGGGCGGAATCCGTCGAGGATACAAATCGGCACGGCGTTCGGTTTGTTGCTCTACGCGTTTATGGTACGTAGCAACGCACCAGTCGCACTGATCCCTATTGTCTGGTATGCAGCAAGAAGATTGCTGCCTTCACTTTCGAGTCGCATCATGATTGCGATCACGGCACTGTTGCTGGTTGCGATGTTCGCATTTCTGAACTTCTTTAACTACTACTTGTTGGATGCAGAAAAGAATCATATGGCCAGTTATATGATGGTCGATGATCTTGTCCACCTGTCTGTGGTCGCGGACAAAAGTCTGCTGCCCAAGGTGGATGATAAGACGGTCATGGAATGTGCTCAGGAGACGATTGGTGAAACGAAACTGGTGGGTCGATTGTTTTGTCTGGTTGCAAAGCCGTCGTATCAGAATGTCGCGCCCATACCTTATGAAGAAGTCAAAGAAGCTTGGCTGTCTGCGGTTGCAGGTAATCCGCTGGAGTATGTAAGATTTCGCTTTAGCGCTTATCTTTATCTGCTTCGGTCGCCCTCTGAGAGGCCTTATATACACTGGTTTTCCGGCATCTCCCCTAATGAGATGGGGTTGGTTCAAAAAGATAATGCTGCGACAGTTTTTCTGAACGGTTATGTCAGCGGCATCGCGCATCTAGCGCCTTTTCTGTTCAAGCCCTATTGGTGGTTGATCCTAGCTTTGTTGTTGCTGTGTGCAACATGGAGTATGCGGGGCGGTAACGATGCGCTGACGTTGATCCGTGTTCTACTGATCTCTGCGTTGCTTTACATGTTAAGTTATATCCCGTTGACACCGATGGCTGATTTTAGATATGTTTACTGGAGTACGCTGGCCATCAGTTTGGCGGCGATAAAATTTTTCGCATCAGATTTAAGTTTCAGATTCGATCTGCGCGTTGTGTGAACTGGTCTGATTATTAATTAGGTGTGTGACATTTATGAGATACCATATTTTCTTGTCCATCGTGTTGGTGCTGCGCAATCAGGCATCTACACTCCAATCAGTTCTTGCAGAGGTATCATCGCCCTTGGGAGGGCTAGTCAGTGATTATGAGTTGATCATTGTCGACAATGCATCCGAAGACGACAGCATCTCAGCGCTGAGAAATTTGACTAGAGAAGGCGGACTTCCCAATCTGCAGGTCTATGCGCTGACCAAAGAAGTGGACTGTGACACTGCGTCTTGGGTCGGGTTGGAGAATGCATTGGGTGATTTCGTTGCCGTGATCGACCCAGCGGCGGACAGTGTGGACTTCCTGCCCAGCCTGTTGGAACAGGCTTTGGATGGCGCGGATGTCGTCTTTGCTTCCAATCAGCAAAAAACGCATCAAGGCTGGGCTTATCGTGTCTGCTACTCAGTCTTCAATAGTATCTATCAACGGTTCAATGAGATCAATCTTGCAAACGAAGCGCCGTCATATAGGGTGCTGTCTAAGCGCGTGGTGAACTTCATCCTCCAACATCCCATGCCCTCTCTGACCTATCGCCATCTGCCCGCGACAGGTGGTTTCACCAAAGTCAATCTGAGCTACAGTGCGCCGACGCGGCCATCGCAAACCAAGCGCCTCGGAGAAAGTATCGATCGTGGCATGCGTTTGCTGGTATCTACAACGCGCGCGCCGATGCGTCTCGTCACTGCGCTCAGCTTGTTTGGTGCGGGCGCTAATCTGTTGTATTCGTTCTATGTGATTGCGGTCGCCATGCTGAAAGCAGATGTCGCGGCCGGGTGGGTGACTCTCTCCTTGCAGCAGTCAGGTATGTTTCTTTTGATCTCGCTAGTGTTGTGGATGTTGGGTGAATATATCCTCCATATGGCCAGACTCTCCAACGAGGGGCCGATGTATCACGTGGCGCAGGAGTTCACCAGCGCAGTAATGACCCACCGTGGAAAATTGAATATCGAAGCGACAGGGCCGATAGGTCATAGCCGACCTTGATAGTTGCTATGTTAAAGATAGTTGTTAGTGATGTATGACGCGATCGTCATCGGGGGGGGCTTCTATGGTGCAGCTATTGCTATTTACCTGAAGACCCGGCGAGGGTTCGCCAACGTGTTGTTGATCGAGTGCGAGTCTGACCTGCTGCTGCGTGCCTCATTCAACAATCAGGCACGCGTCCATAACGGCTACCATTACCCGCGCAGTTTTACCACGGCATTTCGCAGCCGAGTAAACCAGCCGCGATTTGTGCAAGAGCATCCCCAGGCGATAAAGAGGGACTTCACCAATTTGTATGCAATTGCTCGGCACAATTCCAAAGTCACGGCGCGACAGTTCAGGCGTTTCTGCCACGAGATCGGCGCCCGGTTGGAGCCCGCTACCGAGGTGCATAGGAAGTTGTTCGAGACGCGTTTGATTGAAGAGGTGTTTCTGGTCGAAGAGTGTGTATTCGATGCCTGCAAGCTCGCCGAATGGGCCAGACAGGAGCTTGATGAATGTGGTGTAGATGTTCTTCTGAATACTCGCGTTAAGAGTATCAAGAAGGCTTGGAACGGCCTGATAGTGAAATGCGACGGGGATGCGCAGGAAGCGCTGAGCGGGCACTATGTCTTCAATTGCACTTACAGTGGGCTCAACCAGTTTGCGGGCGATTTTCCTGGTACACAGATCAAGCTCAAGCATGAAATCGCCGAGATGGCCCTGTTGCAAGCGCCTCTCGATCTGGCGGATTTGGGTGTTACCGTGATGGATGGCCCGTATTTTTCCATGATGCCCTTCCCGGTTCGTGGGCTGCATACACTTTCGCATGTTCGGTACACGCCACACTCCAGTTGGTTGGACCAGGCCAAGGCGGAAGCAGGTCCGTATCAAATATTGGCAGACTATCATCATGAGACTAGAGTAGATCGTATGGTGCGAGACGTGAAGCGATATATGCCGGCAATAGCAGACGCCAAATACGTGGAGTCGTTATTCGAGGTAAAAACGATATTGCTAAAGAATGAAGGCGATGATGGCAGGCCGATCTTGTTCGAACGCCATGCTTCGTTACCCAATTGCTACTCGATTCTCGGCGGGAAGATCGACAATATTTACGATGTACTGGAGAAACTTGATGCGGAATCGTTTTCGCTCACTTGAGAAGATAATGAATATAGGATTGTGGAGAGCAGATGTCTGATGCTTTGGTCGGTTACACTGGGTTCGTGGGTTCAATACTGCTAAAACAGCGTGGTTTTGGGCAAAATTTTAGCTCCGCCAATATAAATGACATTGGCGGACGTCGATTTGATCTGCTGGTCTGTGCCGCCGCCCCCGCACAGAAGTGGATCGCCAACCGCGAGCCAGATGTGGACCGTCAAAAGATCGAAGGGCTGATTGCTCATCTGAAGACGGTACAGTGCAAAACTTTTGTGCTGATCAGCACCGTTGATGTTTTCAAAAGTCCTATCGGCGTCAATGAGGACACGCCAGTCGCTGAGGCTGACCTGCATCCTTATGGTTTGCATCGTCGAATGCTTGAGCAATTCGTTGAGGCGCACTTCGCGCATCATCTGATAGTCAGATTACCTGGCTTGGTCGGGCCGGGTTTGCGTAAGAACTTGATCTTTGATTTTTTGAATGGCAACAACCTTCACGCAATCGATAGCCGGGGCGTGTTCCAGTTCTACCCTATGGTCAATCTCTGGTTCGATATTCAGACCGCACTTGAAGCCGATTTAAAGCTTGTTCATCTTACAGCTGAGCCTCTTAGTGTGGCGGAGCTGTCAGCAACAGGTTTTGGCAAAACATTCGATCAGACATTGGCTAACTCGCCGGCCCGTTACGATTTACAGTCCCGGTATGCCCATGTGTTTGGTGGACAGGGTGGCTACCAGTACAGCAAACGGGAAACCATTCAGGCGGTTCGTTCATATGCACAATCAGAGCCTATTTCCATCAAAGCAGAAGGCGGGAAGGTTTGATGAGGATTGCGATTTCCAATATCGCCTGGGATGTATCAGAAGATGAGCAGGTCGTAGCGCTGTTGAACAAATATGGGGTCGATGCGATTGATGTGGCGCCCAGCAAGTATTTTCCGGATCCTAAAAATGCCCGCCCTGGCGACATTGCGCGTGTGCGCGAGTGGTGGCGCAATGGCGGGATCGAGATCACAGGAATGCAAGCACTGCTATTCGGTACCACGGGGCTGAATCTGTTTGGATCGCAGAATACGCAGGCCGCACTGCTGGAACATTTGCAGGCGGTATGCGGACTCGGTGCGGGGCTGGGCGCAAAGAAGCTGGTGTTTGGCTCACCCAAGAATCGAGATCGTTCGGCACTATCGAATGAAGTGGCTCGTGATATGGCCATCCGCTTCTTCAGGCGACTGGGAGATGTCGCTAGCTGTCATGGCGTGGTGATATGCCTTGAGCCCAACCCGCCTTGCTATGGTGCCAATTTCATGACCGACAGTGCGGAAACGGCGAGCGTCGTGGGCGCGGTAGACCATCCCGCCATTCGCATGCAACTGGATACCGGTGCTATGGCAATCAACGGTGAGGATGTGGCGCAGGTCATTAGTGAGCACGCCGCACTAATTGGCCACGTCCATGCCAGCGAGCCTGATCTCGCGACATTGGGCGATGGCTGTGCTGATCATTCGTCTGCAGCCTCGCAACTGCGTGCGCGTGTGCCGGATCAGGTCGTGACTATTGAAATGTTACCTCCCAAGGCGGGAGCCAATATCGCCGCAATAGAGCGAGCGCTGGCAGTCGCTATTTGCTATTACCGTGATCAACCGGTCGGCATGGCAGGGGCTGTGGCATGAAGTGGTTGATCCTGATCGTAGGCATTGCGTCCAATGCTTCAGCAAGCGTGTTGGTCAAGATGGCAATGATGCCGCCCCGGAAATTTCCAAGTCCGAGTGACCCACTGGGCGCATTGAGTAACTTGCCATTCTGGTTAGGCTTGCTGCTCTATGGGGTGGCGTTCCTGCTCTATGCTGCCGCTTTGGCTCGTCTACCCTTGAATGTCGCACATCCTGTGCTAACTGCCGGAGCGGTTGCGACCGTGGCGGTATTTTCATATGTGGTGTTTCGTGAGCCTTTTTATTGGACCACCATCGTTGGCATATTGCTGGTAATTGCCGGTGTAGCCTTGATCACAGTGCGTGTCGGTTAAACAGAAAGCAGATGATGACTTCAGATTCACCTCCGGAAATGCGCGGGACCTGGCAGGTTCCGATATTTGATACTCCGCTGTGGTTAGGACGACAGCGCTCTTATTGCGTCGTGATCCCTGTCATCAATGAAGGGGCAAGGATACAGAGTCTGCTCGCCCGAATGGCGGCATACAACATTGCCGAACTTACTGACATCATCATAGTGGATGGCGGCAGCACCGATGCTTCGCTGGGCTTGGAGTCACTTCAACAGCAAGGCGTACGCGCCTTGCTGGTTAAAACCGGGCCCGGTAAATTGAGTGCCCAACTGCGTTGTGCCTATGCCTTTGCACTTGATCAAGGTTATGAAGGAATAGTCACGATAGACGGAAACGACAAGGATGATCCGGAAGCGATACCGCGTTTTGTCGATGCCTTGCAGGGCGGTGTGGATTTCGTGCAAGCCTCGCGGTTCATTGCCGGGGGGGGGGCTGAGAACACACCAAAATCGCGCGACCTAGCCATCCGTTTTGTTCATGCACCGATGTTGAGTTTGTTCTCGGGATTCCACTGGACGGACACGACTCAGGGTTTTAGGGCGTACAGCAAAAGAGTGTTGCTGGATGAAAAAGTCGCGCCGTTTCGCAATGTCTTTAGCGGTTATGAGCTGCTTGCGTATCTTTCTTATCGGATACCAAGGCTCGGTTATAGTTGCGCCGAGATGCCAACAGTTAGGAGATATCCCATGACGGGTGATGTTCCGACCAAGATCAGCGGCCTCAAGGGAAATTGGTCTGTTCTCAAAGTGCTCTTTCTGGCGTGTTTCGGCTCCTACGATGCTCCCGCTGCTCAAATCGGACAACGATATCCGCAATGAAGATATTAAATGTGAGCAATACGATAGATCCGGTTACCGGCGGGGGGGAGGCAGAAAGATCTTTTCAGATGAGCAAAGCGCTCGCCCAATCCGGGGCGGACTGCCGTATTTTGACCATCGATACAGGATTGGATGCCGAAAGGAAAAGCTTTCTTGGAGAGGGGCGGGTGATCGCATTGCCTTGTCTCGTCAGGAGGTTTTATGTGCCCAAATTTTCCTTTCGCCAAATAAATGACCTTGTGGCGGAAGCGGATGTGATTCACCTGATGGGCCATTGGACGGTACTTAATGCACTGGTGTATCTCGCGGTGCGCAAACAAAAAAAGCCATATGTGGTTTGTCCTGCCGGGGCGTTGGATATTTTTGGTAGGTCGAAATTATTCAAGAAAATCTATAATACAGTTGTTGGTGGAAAAATAATACGCGATGCATCGATGTGCATAGCGGTAACTCCAGATGAGCTCAGTTCATTTAGGGCGTATGGGGTAGAGCAAGATAGAGTCCATGTAATTCCCAATGGGATCGCAGAATCAGACTTCCTTGCTGAAGATGATGCGGGATTCCGAGCCAAATTCGGTTTGGGGAAGGCCTTCATTCTGTTTGTGGGACGTTTGAACCTGATCAAAGGGCCTGACATGTTGCTGCAAGCTTTTTGCACAATCAAGGATAAATTCCCGGCAATTGATCTGGTATTTGTGGGGCCGGATGGAGGTATGCTGGCAGAATTGAAGGCGCTTGTGAAAGCTGAGAATGTCGCAGATCGAGTGCACTTTCTCGGCTATCTAGGTGGGGCAGATAAGTCGCACGCCTATCATGCCGCAACATTCTTGGCCATTCCCTCAAGACATGAGGCGATGTCAATTGTTGTGCTTGAGGCTGGGGTGGCTGGCACGCCCGTATTACTGACGAATCAATGCGGTTTTAATCAAATTGCCGATAATGGGGCGGGTTGGGTGGTACCGGCTACGATTGAAGGGATAAGTACGGGGCTGCATAAAGTTTTGTCAGATACAGGGAAGATCGAAGTGGCGGCGGGTACGATACATAAATATGTAATGGGGGAGTACTCTTGGGTGGTGGTGATACGGCGTTACTGGGAATTGTATTTTAACTTGATTCAGAAAGTTGGTCGAAAATCGCTTTGATTGCCTGTCTAAAGTGGTGAAAATTAAAAGAAGCCGTTGCGTAAAATACAATATGGGGCGTGAAGGTTGCTAAAAATTATTATAAGATTGCATAGTAAAAATTATTTTTATATTGGTTGTGTGTTTATTTTGATATTTTCATGGGTGCAAATATAAACCTAGTTGAGTTGATTAATGTGTTATTGGTTATTTTTTTATTTTTAATTCTGAATCGCAGGAGGGATGTTGTAACGCTGTTATTTGTTTCGTTTGTATATGGCACATTGCACTTTGGTTTTTCTGTTGCAGCATTGGTAAGTTCAGATAGGGTGGGCGTGATGGCCGCAATGCATCTGAATGGAGGGGGGGTGCTGGCAGGGATATCTGCGCTGTCTTTGGTTGGTGTTGTAGTTGTTCTATTGGGTAAGCTGGCCTACAAGCAATTTCCATTGAATCGTGAAGTCGACAGAATATTAATTCTCTCAGTATTGCTGGTCATGGTTGCCATATTTACAGGCTATCTTTTCAATGTGCAGGACGGCGACTGGCTGCAGTTAAAGAATGTGATCTCAATTGAGGCGATGCTCGCTTTTTCGCTAATTGCCTTCCTGTCTATGAGTGGTGAGCAGGTGATTGATATCGATCGCGGATACATGTGGGGAGTGGTTGGCCTGCTCGTGTTTGGTGCAGTAAACTGTATAGCCGTCTACGAGGTGTTCACCCATTCCTCTTGGGCCGGCACGATGAGCAGTACGGGGGTGATGGTTTATCGTGCGAGCTCTATCCTGTTCAATCCAAATTTATTCGGTTATTGGGCATCGCTCGTATATCTAGGCTGCGCCTATGGTTTGGATGAGCATAAACGGCATCGGAAAATGATGTTGTCGGGCATGGTTCTGTCATCGGTAGCGATATATTTCTCCGGATCGCGTAGTTCGGGTTATCTGCTGCTGGTGGCATTGTTCGCACCGATGGCGCTGCTGCTGCTATTTGGAAAGCGGTTGATCTGGCTGCCTCTGATGGTGCTGCCTATGACCATGCTGGCAATATATGTCGGTGCCGCTTGGGTGGCGCCTCACTTCCTGACTAGCGCAGTTGGTTGGCATGAAATCGCCTTGCTAGGGGAACGGTTCGCCGTCGCGCCTGTTCAATTGATGAATTATGGGTTGATGAAAATTGGTCATGTAATCAGTGAGCTGTATCAATTGATTGGAGGTAGTCCGATTGATTTCTCACAAGTTTCCCCACGTGAGATAGTGGAGTCGATAGAAGGGCGCTTTGTGGGTGAGGGGCGCGATGCTGGCTGGCTTGTTTTGTACCAGGACACTGGGTGGTTCGGGTTGGGCACTGTAATTCTGTCAGTGTCTGGGTTGCTGGCTTGGGGCGTACAGGTTTGTGCGGCAAAACCATACCTCTCCAATGTTTATGCACTTGCTGCACTGTTGTTTTGCATGTTGTCTGGTTTTGTCATGCGCTTCCAGATTTTCCCAGTATGGTTGTTCGTCAGCCTCGTCCTCGTTGCCTCGTTGGCACTTTGGAGCCGGCCTGAGACACTTGCTTCTCGTATAAGGGGTTGACGTGCGCGTACTCATAGTAAGCCAATATTTTTGGCCGGAGAATTTCCGCATCAATGCGATTGTGGCGAGCCTAGTTGATCGTGGGATAGAAGTCGAAGTATTGACGGGCAAGCCTAATTACCCCGAGGGGGTCATAGCACCGGGTTACCGTGCCTTTGGCCTCCATCGAGAACAGTGGAAAGGCGCTTTGTTGCACCGCGTTCCTCTGTTTCCCCGTGGCAGAGACAGCCGCTTGGGGTTGTTGCTCAACTATCTCTCTTTTGTTTTTTTCGGGTTGTTCTGTGGCACATGGATGGTGCGCAAGGGCAAATACGATGTGATTTTTGCGTATGGCCTTTCGCCAATTTTTCTGGCTATCCCCGCTCTGTTTATTGGATGGCTGAAAGGAAGCAAGGTAATAGTCTGGGTGCAAGACCTGTGGCCCGAAAGTCTCTCGGCGACCGGTTATGTGCGCAACGCCCGCGTGCTGCATGCGGTGAAGTGGGTGGTGCGCTGGATATACCGGCACACTGATCTGCTGCTGGTGCAATCGCATGCGTTCGAAGCGCCCGTTGCGGCCCTAGCACCGGGCAAGCCCGTAGCCTATTACCCCAACTCGGTTGATGGGACGTTTGCTGAGCCCCCATCCCCAGACGTCCTCCTTCCCGTAGTTCCGGCGCTGGATGAAGGCTTCGCCGTCGTGTTTGCCGGCAATGTGGGGGCGGGCCAGGCGGTGGAGGTGATGGTGGAGACGGCCTCTTTGCTCAAGGATGTTCCGCAAATCCGTTTCGTTGTCTTCGGGCAAGGCAGCCGATGGGACTGGATGCATGAGCAGGTGCAAAGCCGGGCGCTAACCAATCTTCATTTGCCCGGGCGCTTTCCGGTCAACACCATGCCGGGTTTGATGCAAAAGGCAGGGGCGCTGTTGGTGACTTTGGCCGACGAGCCGATTTTTGCCATGACTGTGCCCAACAAAGTACAGGCCTATATGGCAGCGGGTCGCCCCATCTTAGCCTGCCTCAACGGTGAAGGCGCGCGTCTGGTGGGGGAGGCGCAGGCCGGTTTGAGCGTGCCGGCGCAGGATGCCAAGGCCCTGGCAGCTGCCGTTTTGCGGTTGTACCAGATGCCATCCGAAGACAGGGCGAGGCTGGGTGCCAATGGGCGGCGCTACTTCAAGGCGCATTTCGATCACGACAAACTTGTAGATGAGCTGATGGCGCACTTGCGCGCTACGTCCAAAACTGGTGAGGATGCGGTATGAAGGTTCTGGTGTTCGGCGCAAGCGGCATGATCGGCAGCGCCATGTTCCGCGTGCTCAGTGCAAAAAAAGAGTGGCAGGTGTGGGGCACCTTGCGCTCTGCTGATGGCAAGAGATTTTTCTCACGCGAGCAGCAAGACAAGCTGCTGGCCGGTGTTGATGTGGAAAAGCATGACGCCCTGGTGCGGATGTTTGCGCGCGTGAAGCCGGAGGTGGTGGTCAACTGCATTGGCTTGACCAAGCACCACAAGGTGGCGGAGGATCCGCAGTTGGCGCTGCCGCTCAACGCGCTGTTGCCTCATCGCATGGCAGACCTATGCGCTGTGGCGGGTGCCCGCTTGATTCATGTGAGTACCGACTGTGTCTTTGCCGGTACCAAAGGCAATTATGCCGAAACAGATGCGCCGGATGCGGGTGATGTGTACGGCAAGTCCAAGTATCTGGGCGAAGTGGACTACTCGCATGCCATCACCTTGCGCACCTCGACCATCGGCCATGAACTGCAGAGCGCCTACGGCTTGCTAGAGTGGTTCTTGGCGCAGCAGGGAAGCTGCAAGGGATTCAACCGCGCCATCTTCTCGGGCCTGCCCAGTACTGAATTTGCGCGCGTGGTGCGAGAAGTGGTGATCCCTCAACATGATTTGCACGGGCTGTACCATGTGGGCGCAGATCCGATAGGCAAGTATGAGTTGCTGAAGTTCATTGCCAAAGCGTATTGCAAGCAGATTGATGTTGTTCGTGATGATGAGTTTACGATCGATCGTTCGCTCAACTCCTCGCGCTTTAGCCAAGTTACGGGTTACAAGGCGGCAGGTTGGCCGGAACTAATTCACGCAATGCACGCATCCAGATAACACGGGACAACCAGAACGGGGACAACATGTTCAATAACAAGGTGTTGATGATTACCGGCGGGACGGGGTCTTTTGGCCACACCGTCTTGAAGCGCTTTTTGGCCACCGATGTGCGTGAAATCCGTATCTTCAGCCGCGATGAAAAAAAGCAGGAAGAGATGCGCATTGCGCTCAACCATAGCAAGCTGAAGTTCTACATCGGCGATGTGCGTGAGTACGACAGCGTTTCGCAGGCCATCAAGGGGGTGGACTATGTGTTCCATGCTGCGGCCTTGAAACAGGTGCCATCTTGCGAGTTCTATCCGATGGAGGCTGTGCGTACCAATGTGCTGGGCACTGAGAACGTTATGAACGCCGCCACGGCCAATGGCGTCAAGCGGGTGGTGGTTCTCAGTACCGACAAGGCAGTGTACCCCATCAATGCCATGGGTATCTCCAAGGCGATGGCTGAAAAACTGATGGTTGCCAAGGCACGCACCCAGCGAGAAAACGAGACTGTAATGTGTGCCACCCGATACGGAAACGTTATGGCGTCAAGGGGCTCTGTTATTCCGCTGTTTGTGTCGCAGATCAAGGAGGGTAAGCCGTTGACGGTGACTGACCCGGCCATGACGCGCTTTTTGATGTCGTTGGAAGACTCCGTGGACTTGGTTTTGTATGCCTTCCAGCACGGCAAGCAGGGCGACCTGTTTGTGCAGAAGGCGCCGGCTTCCACCGTGGCCGACCTGGCCCAGGCGCTCAAGGAAATTTTCAGGAAAGACAACCCCGTTCGCATCATCGGAACGCGTCATGGGGAAAAACTCTATGAGTCCCTGATTTCTCGCGAGGAAATGGCCAAGGCGGAAGACATGGGCGACTATTTCCGTGTGCCTGCCGATAACCGGGATTTGAATTATGCCCAGTACTTCAGCGAGGGAGAGGAAAAGTTGTCGCATCTGGACGACTACACCTCGCACAACACGGATCGGCTGGATGTTGAGCGGATCAAAAAACTTTTGCTAGAACTGGATTACATCAAGGAAGAACTCCATGCTTAAAGTCATGACCATCGTGGGCACTCGGCCCGAGCTCATCAAGATGAGCCGTGTGATCGCCGAGTTGGACCGTCACACCCGGCACGTGCTCGTTCATACCGGGCAAAACTACGACTACGAACTGAACCAGATTTTTTTTGAGGACCTGGAAATCCGCAAGCCTGATCATTTTCTGGGCGCGGTCGGAGAAAACGCCGCGCAAACCATTGCGCAGGTCATCATGAAGGCCGACGAAATCTTTGCCAAAGAAGAGCCGGATGCCGTGCTGCTTTATGGTGACACTAATTCATGCTTGGCCGTGATTGCCGCCAAGCGGCGGAAGATCCCGGTGTTCCACATGGAGGCGGGCAACCGCTGCTTTGACCAGCGTGTGCCCGAGGAGCTCAACCGCAAAGTACTGGATCACCTGAGCGACATTAACCTCGTGCTGACCGAGCATGCTCGCCGCTATCTGATTGCCGAAGGAATCCGGCCAGAGACCATAGTCAAGACAGGCTCGCACATGGACGAAGTGCTGACGCACTACATGCCAAGCATCGAAAAGTCAGATGCAGTGCAACGACTCGGATTCAAGCGCGGCGAGTTTTTCGTGGTCAGCGCCCACCGTGAAGAAAATGTAGATACTCCAGAAAACTTGCGCGATCTGGTCACCACGCTAAACGCGCTAGCCGACACTTACGGTTTCCCGATCATCGTTTCCACGCACCCGCGCACTCGCAAGCGCTTGGATGCGCTGGGCGTGACAGAAATTCACTCATTAGTAGATTTTGCCAGACCTCTAGGTTTTTTTGACTTTATAAAGTTGCAGATGGAGGCCAAATGCGTGATCTCTGACAGCGGTACCATCACTGAAGAGTCCACTTTGCTGAATATTCCCGCTATTACCATCCGCTACGCGCATGAGCGCCCGGAGGGCATGGATGAGGGTACGTTGATCATGTGCGGCCTCAAGAAAGAAGAAGTGCTCTATGCCGTTAAAGTTGTCTGTGAGCAATTTGCCGAGCATGGTCCTATGCGCCAAGTGACGGACTATCTAGCACCGGCGGTCTCACGCAAAATTTTACGCTTGGTGATGAGTTACACCGGATATGTGAACCGCACTGTATGGCGGCAGTGAGGTCCACGTGTCGCTATAGCTTGCCCTGACTGCGCATCAGGGTGATGAAACAGGCAAACATGCTAGTGAAAGATACTGAGCCCTACATTGCCCCCTTAACAGCGCATACGAAGTTCTTTTGTACATATCTTCGCTGTTTATCTGCATGATCAGCCGGCTGAACGAGGGTATGAACATTCCTGGTGAGGTGCTTATTCGAGTACTTGAGCCCGCTGCTGTTTGAGGTGATGTGCCTCCTCATGATTGGACACGATCAGACGAGAATATCGTGCCCCAATCCCGCAAAGCACATAGGCGGACTAAATGACGAAGTGGTCACAGGAACCCGCATCAAACCAAATAGTGGATGCATTTTTCCAAATCGAACCCAAACTGTTCTATAAAGTGGGCTTGCAGGCCTGCCCTTTACTCATAGAGCGTCGTAGACCCAATGAAGAGAATTTTTGACTTAATGCTCGCACTGCTGGCCGCAATCCTATTTGGCGTGCCCTTGCTTATCACCTCTGTAATGGTGCGGATGACTTCGCCAGGGCCTGTGCTTTATTGGAGTGACCGTGTCGGCCGCAATAACAAGATTTTCAAGATGCCCAAGTTTCGCTCCATGTGTGTAGACACCCCCGCAGTGGCCACCCACTTGCTGAACAGCCCTGAGAATTACCTGACCCCCATCGGCTCCTTTCTGCGTAAATCCAGCCTAGACGAATTGCCTCAACTCTGGAGCATACTCAAAGGTGACATGAGCTTTGTCGGCCCCCGGCCCGCGCTATTCAACCAGAAGGACCTGATTGCGCTGCGCACCCAAGCGGGGGTGCACGCACTGGTACCTGGTCTTACCGGCTGGGCGCAAGTGAACGGTCGCGACGAATTGCCCATTCCTCAAAAAGTGCAACTCGACGTGTACTACCTGCAGAGTCGCTCCTTCGGGTTGGACTTGAAAATACTCTGGATGACAGCACTGAAGGTCCTCGCTAGAGATGGGGTTTCCCATTGAGCCAAATAAAAGATCAGTCTCCTCCGACTGCGATCGACGTCGTGCACCGTCTGTTGGGCGGTCTGGCCGCCCCTGTTTTGGCCCTGCCACGTCCCGCCAAACGTGCCATTGCATTAGCGGTAGACGGCGGTTTGTGTGTTTTGACGGTTTGGCTGGCTTTTTACTTGCGACTTGGTGAGTTTCAGCCTATTTCGGGAGCGATGCTATGGCCGGTTGGTGCATCGATTGCGATTGCAATACCTATATTTGTGACGGCTGGACTCTATAGGGCTATCTTTAGATACAGCGGACTACCTGCGATGGTGGCAGTCGCACGAGTGATGGTGTTGTATGGAGTGCTTTTTGCCACTGTTTTTACCTTCTTGGGTGTTCCCGGTGTGCCACGCACGGTGGGCTTAATCCAGCCACTGTTGCTGCTCGTTTTTGTGGGCTCTGCGCGGGCTATCGCACGTATTTGGCTTGGTGGGTTGTACCAAAGTCAGCTCAAAAAGTTTGCGGTGCCGCAGGTTCTGATCTACGGAGCCGGCAGTGCTGGGCGGCAATTGGCTGCAGCGATGGGCAATAGTCACGAAATGCGCGTGGTGGGCTTTTTGGATGACGATGATCGTTTGCACGGCCATGTGCTCAATGGTCTGCCCATCTACAACCCGGGGGACTTGGGGGAGATTCTGCCCCAAGTCCCCGTGACAGACGTTCTACTTGCGCTGCCTTCTGTATCCCGCCAGCGTCGTAACGAGATATTGGAATCGCTTACGCCGCACAGGCTTGCGCTGCGCACGCTGCCGGGTGTAGCTGATCTGGCTGCCGGCAGGGTTAGTCTTAGTGATGTGCGGGACCTAGACATTGATGACCTGTTGGGTCGCGAACCCGTCAAGCCCAATATGTTGCTCCTCAACCGAAACACCCTTGGCAAGGTTGTGCTAGTAACTGGGGCTGGAGGAAGCATTGGCAGCGAATTGTGCCGCCAGATTCTTAGGGCCAAGCCTAAGCTACTGCTTTTGTTGGAAATGAGCGAATTCGCCCTGTACCAAATCCACCAAGAGCTCCACGCCATTGCCTTGGACTCGGCTGTTGAAGTTGTGCCGCTTCTAGGGTCTGCCTGCGACGAAGTGCGTGTGCACGAGATCATGGATACATGGAAGCCGCACACTGTGTACCACGCCGCAGCTTACAAGCATGTGCCTCTGGTGGAACACAACCCGGCAGAGGGAGTGCGCAATAACGTTTGGGGAACCCGGGTCTGCGCGGAAGCCGCGATGCGCCATGGTGTTCAAAGCTTTGTGCTAATTAGTACCGATAAGGCTGTGCGACCCACCAACATCATGGGGGCTACCAAGCGATTGGCGGAAATGGTGCTGCAGGCCTTGGCACAGAACAATCGCAAAACAGCCTTCTCAATGGTACGTTTTGGTAACGTGCTTGGATCTAGTGGGTCCGTAGTGCCTCTGTTCAGGGCTCAAATCATGAGTGGGGGTCCTATAACATTAACGCATAGTGACATCACACGTTACTTCATGACCATTCCTGAAGCTGCTCAATTGGTTATCCAAGCTGGCGCTATGGCAAGCGGAGGTGACGTGTTTGTTCTAGATATGGGGCAGCCGGTACGGATCTACGATCTTGCTGAGCGCATGGTGCTGCTGAGCGGGTTGACCGTTAAAGACGATGACCACCCAAATGGGGATATCGAGGTTGTGACTACCGGCTTGCGCCCTGGAGAAAAACTCTACGAAGAGTTGTTGATCGGTGATGACCCTCAACCTACTCAGCACACGCGCATTATGAAGGCCCACGAGGTTTTTGTGCCATGGGACAAGCTACAAGAGGCCTTAGATTCTCTGAATTTGGCCATGAGCGTGAATGACGTGCCCGTGATTCGAGCCTTGCTGCAGCAATTGGTACCCGGCTACCAGCCTAGTGGCGAGGTGGTTGACTGGGTGCACTTGGCACTGGAGCGAGACGCAGTCGCAAATGAATAGATCCCATAAGTAACGCGGCCGACTTTGACTCAAAATTTGGATAACGGTCAGCTTACTTTGCGCAGAGAAGTTGGCGCTATGGACATCTTTACGAGTTTACTCAAGATACTGAGCAGCACCATCACACGTCCTTCCGCATCTGCCATTTGATAAACGGCTTCGAGCCCGGCAAATGGGCCATCCACCACAACGACTTGTTCACCGCGTTCAAAGTGTCGGTGCATGACTAGTCCTTGTGCTGATTGCGCACGAATCAGACTGATCAACTCATCGGAAACCTTTGCGGGTACGTTGCCGAATGTGACTAGACGGCTAACGCCCGTGGTTGAGCGAATAGGGGCCCAACTCTGCCCCTGTTTGCTGGTGTCTAGCCGTATAAAGAGGTAGCGTGGAAACAGTGGATCCTTCACGGCTTGAAGCTTGCCATTGCGAATTTTCTCTACAAGAATTTCGGGCAAGAAACACTCGAAGCCTTGACGTTCAAGGTTTTCGACTGCAACGAGTTCTTGGCGAATTTTTGTGTGAACTAAAAACCAGTTTTCCATTGTTATTGCCCCCCCCTTGGTCTTTATTTATGCCATTTACTTCTCGCATTATCTAGCCAAAGAAGCTGGGCGAGGTAGAGTCGACGCACTGGCCTCGGTTCTAGTCCCAATTTCAAACTATCTTTTGAGGCTTACTACAGCTTTGCTCTTGCAATGAGGTCCTGAGCGTAGATCCGGTCGGTAGATAATCCACGTGTCGTCACAGATATTGATAATCGACCACTTAAAGGAGCAACTTATGGCCAAGGGACAGCAAAAGACAAACAAAGAAGCGAAAAAGCCCAAGAAGGATACTTCTCCACCAAAGCCTGTATCAGGTGAGCCAATTCGGGCTGCTGTTACTACCGCGATCATTCCTCGCGGAAAGCTAAAGAGCAAGCCAGCGTAACCATCAAGACTCAGTTGTTTAGCAAGGCACTGATTTCAGACGCATGGGTTTGAAGCAGTGTGACCAAGCTAGGGTCGAAATCAGAGCCTGACCTTGCATAAATATGAGCCAATGCGTCCTTTAACGGCAAAGCTGCGTGGTACGGGCGCTGGGTTAGCATGGCGTCTAAAGTGTCGGCAATCGCGGCAATGCGAGCAACCAAGCTGATGTTCTCGCCTTTGAGTCCTTGAGGGTAACCGCTTCCATCCCAGCGCTCATGGTGTTCGAGGGCGATGATTGCGCCTAGGGCATGCACGCGGGCTTTGGAGCGTGACAGCATGGTGTGCCCAAGCATGGCATGCCCTTTGAGTATTTCGTGCTCCTCGGGAGTCAATGGAACTGCCTTATTCAGTATGGCATCCGGAACGCAAGCTTTTCCCGCGTCGTGCAAACTGCTTGCCACCCGGATGAGTTCAACGTCTTGTTCACTGGCCCCAGTCCAAGTAGCCAGCAAGGCTGCCAAATCCCCTACACGTTGCCAATGCGGCAGTGATTCAGAGCTACGCAGTTCGATCGCACTGCCAAGGATGGAAATCGTTGCACGTTGCGCGTGCTCAGAATCTTCACGTAAGAGCAACGCATCGTAAGTGCTTGCAACATTCCTAGAAAGGATTTCTAGCAGCTCCCGGGCTTCTGGCTTGATCGCTTCTGGAAACACCATGTAGATGATGCTTTCACTGCCAGCTCGGGTACGGAAGTAGCCCGCATAGTGCTGGTCGGCGTGGTGTGACTTTTTCTCTGATAGCACGCGATGAATGGTGTCTTGAACGTCAGCAGGGAGTTGGTGCAGGCCGTCCCCTGTCAATAGCTCGGAGTACCCGGCCGTAGCCGCAAGGACCCTGATTTTTCCGTTAAACGCATTGGCCGTGTAAGCCGAAACACGGCTGGCGCAGAGTCCCTCACCATTCAAGTTGAGCAACAAGTTGACCTGTTCCAACAAGGCGGAGCCGAACGTATGCAAGTTGTCAGAGTCGCAAATGTGTCCAATGCACTCTATGGACCGTCGTAGTCCTTGGCGGGCTTGCTCAATACGCATTAGGTCGCGGTAGGCTCGCAAACCGGCATAGAACACCGTAATGAGCTTGCGGCGGGTCAGGTCCGTCTTTTCTTTGTAGTCGTTGATGTCATAGTCGCGAATCACCTGTTCTTCGGGCGCTTGGCCAGGTTGACCTGTGCGCAAAACAATGCGAACGTTGACGTTGTGCAGCTCGTTGCGAATGTGTTTGGCCAAGTCTAAGCCTGCGACGTCTGTTTCCATCACCACATCTAGCAAGATCAGCGCAATGTCATTGGGCTTTGCCAGCACTGAGCGGGCTTCTTTGGCGCTGTAGCAATGGGTAAACAAGAGAGGGCGGCCATCCATCTCAAAGTCCGCCATAACCATTTTGGTCACCTCGTGCACAGCGGGTTCGTCATCTACGACGAGTACATGCCAAGGCACAATGCCTTCCCGTTTAGTGGAGTTCAGGGGCTCGTCACTAAAAACCATATCATCTGACATTGGCTCGCCTCAAATTGGTGAGAAACATGTATGCAACAGTCTAACGGATTGGTGCTGCGATACTAGTGTTTATGCAACTTCAAGAAGTACTTTATTCCCAAGGTTTCGGCACACGCCGGGTTTGTGCCGGGCTCATCCAGCAGGGTCTGGTTCATGTGTTTCCACTAGATGCGCCTGATACGCCCGTGCTTTGTACACAAGCAACTGCGGATTTTGTAGCGCCGGGGCTTCGCTTTCAGGTTCAGGGTGTCGTTTGGCCCTACGCTGAAAAAGCGTACATCCTGTTAAACAAGCCTAGTGGCACAGAGTGCTCACAAAAACCATCAACTTACCCCAGTATCTACACGCTTTTGCCTTCTCCACTGCGTTTGCGCCCACAAAAGGCCGCCGTGCAGGGAGTGCAGGCAGTGGGGAGATTGGATCAAGACACCACTGGGCTGTTACTTCTTACCGATGACGGCAAGTTTATCCACCGTATGAGCTCACCCAAGCACCATGTGGCCAAAGTTTACGAAGTTACGGTCAAGCATGCGCTGACACCGATTCAAGTTCAGCGTTTGCTGGATGGAGTGGTCTTAGATGATGATCCTAAGCCTGTGCGCGCTGCTGCATGTGAGGCGGTTGATGATTTCCATTTACGGCTTACCTTGACGGAAGGTAAGTACCACCAAGTCAAGCGAATGGTGGCTGCAGTCAGCAACCGTGTGGAAGGTTTGCACCGTTCTCAGATCGGAGGGCTTCGCCTTCCTTCTGATTTGGCACCGGGTCAATGGAGGTGGCTCAGCTCTGAGGATTTGGCGTCAATAGCGGCATGAGTGGTGTGCTTACGAGGCACACGCGATCCATTGGCGATATATACCAATTTGTGGGCTGAATTGGTGCTGATGCAAGTATCGCGACTGGACGATATGGGGCTTTAGATTTGAATTGCGCGCCAAGTACACTTGCTGTCTCTAGCAAAGTGGTTTATTTGTGAAATTTCTCAGCCTTGTATTGTCTTTTTTTGTAGGTGTTTGGGCCGTCAGCGCCGCCCAGTCAGCGGATGCAGCCCCCAGCAACCCGATTTACGTATTGAACTCGTTGGAGGCCAGTGTCAGCGTTGTGGACCCGCAGACTTGGACCGAAGTGAGGCGCATCCCGACTGGGAAAGAGCCTCACCACTTGTACCTTACGCCAGATGAAAAGTCGTTGATCATCGCGAACGCTTTGGGTGACTCCCTGTTGTTGATTGATCCGAAAACAGGGGCGGTTCAGCGCACGATTCGGGATATTCTGGATCCCTATCACTTGCGGTTTTCGCCTGACATGAAGTGGTTTGTGATTGCTGGCAACCGTCTTAACCACGTTGACATCTACCGCTGGGACGGAGTCAACCTTGCTTTGGCAAAGCGCATTTCTACCGGCAAGACGCCCAGCCATTTGTGGATCGACTCCAAGAGCACCACGGTGTATGCCACGATGCAAGAAAGTGACGAATTGGTGGTGATCGACCTACCCACCCAAACGATCAAGTCGCGCACAAAAACCGGGTCTTTACCGGCGGATGTGTATGGGACGCCTGATGATAGATTTGTAATGTTGGGTATGACCGGTGGCTCAGGGGTGGAGGTCTATGACGTCTCTGGCCCGTCCCCGCGCTTGGTGAAAACCATTCCCACCGGCGATGGCGCACATGCGTTTCGCAGTGCAGGCGACAAACGCCATGTGTTTGTCAGCAACCGGGTGGCCAATACCATCAGCAAGATTGACCACCAAACGATGACCGTGGTTGACAACTACCCAGCCCCAAGTGGCCCCGACTGTATGGACCTGAGTGCCGATGGTCGCTTCATCTACGTGGCGTCGCGCTGGGCCAAAAAACTCACGGTGATCGATACCACCACGCGTAAAGTCGTGCGACAGGTCAAAGTTGGCAAATCACCGCATGGTGTTTGGACCTTGGACCATGCGCCACGCTGACCTTGTCTCGCAGCACCCATAGGGCAAGGCACCATGCGCAAAAGAAACGGGTACTACGCTTCATTTTTGATAGCTGCTTGCGCTTATAGTTCGGGGGCTTGGGGCCTAAACCCCTGTAGCAAGCCTGTCTATTTGACACTGGATACGGGTCACATGGAAGTGGCCCCTTTGATTGCCGAAATACTGCTGCGAAACCAAGTCAAAGTGACTTTTTTTGCAGCCAATGAGCGCACTAAAGTGGGCGACGGTAGTCTGGGCAACCACTGGAGTGCGTGGTGGAAGGCCCGTGCCGCTGAGGGCCATGAATTTGCCTCGCATACCTATGACCATGCAGTATGGAGGGGTGATCTACCTGGGGTGCAGCCTCGGTTTCGGATGAAGCCGACTGCAGGCGCTCTGGAAGGCCGCGAGTTCACTTGGGATGCTGCCAAGTACTGCAGCCAGATCAGCTATGCGGCGGAGCGCCTCAAAGACTTTACCGGCAAGGCTCCTTTGCCTTTGTTCAGAGCCCCTGGTGGCAAGACCTCGCCACGCTTGTTGGAAGTGGCGCGTGGCTGTGGATACGCACATGTGGGCTGGTCAGCCGCTGGCTTTTTGGGCGATGAGTTGTCTAGCGAAAAATTCAGTAACGCAGCCTTGCTGCAAAAAGCCTTGCGAGATGTGCGCCAAGGGGACATCTTAATGGCGCACTTAGGGATTTGGTCGCGCAAAGACCCTTGGGCACCCGCTGTGCTCGAGCCTCTGATTGTGGGACTCAAGGCCAAAGGGTTTTGTTTTGATACCTTGCGCAACCACCCCGCCTATACCGATTGGATCGCCAGCCACCCAGGCTGATACCTCCGACTGCTACCATGGAAACACTCGTTAACTATTTCGAGCAAGCGCAGGCTTGGATCTTTGAGACCTTGGTGCAGCCCTTTATGTTTTTTGCGGGGCTCGGTGGGTTTTTGGAGGATGGCTATAGCGCCAGCGGCTGGTTTTTGGTTGGCCTGTGTCAACTGGCCGTAATGCTCTTGGTTTTTGGGCCTTTGCAGCGCTGGAAGCCTGTAGAGCCCATCATTGACAAGGCGGCGATTCGCACAGACATTGTCTACACCTTGATGCATCGCTTGGGCTTGGTGCGTTTGGCTTTGTTCTTTTCACTGGAGCCTTTAATCGATAGCGTGATTGGCCAGTTGCGTGTGGCAGGCCTTAGTACATTCCATTTTGATGATCTTTGGCCAGGGGTAAGCGACCAAGCTTGGGTGAGTTTGCTGGTCTACTTGCTGGTGTTCGACTTCGTGAACTATTGGATTCATAGGGGGCAGCACCAGTGGAATTGGTGGTGGAAGCTGCATGCGCTCCACCATTCTCAGAGGCAGATGACGATGTGGAGCGACAACCGTAATCACTTGCTAGATGATGTCATTCGCGACGGCATCATTGCCGTGGTGGCTCTGCTAATTGGTATCCCTCCAGCGCAGTTTGTTGCTGTGGTGGCATTCGTCCAGTTGAGTGAGAGCTTTCAGCATGCGAACTTGCGCGTCTGGTTCGGTGTTTGGGGCGAGCGCCTGTGGGTGAGTCCCCGTTTCCATCGCTTGCACCACAGCGTGGGGATTGGTCATGAATCCAACGGTCGCCAGACCTTGGGGGGGCACAATTTTGGTGTGCTTCTACCTTGGTGGGACATGTTGTTCGGTACGGCTAATTTTGAAGTCCGTTATGACCCAACCGGCGTGCGCGACCAAGTCGAGCAGGGCGTGGATTACGGGCGCGGCTTCTGGGCTCAGCAGTGGCTAGGTTTGCGGCGCTTGTGGCACTAACGGTGCAGCTATCGCAGATCAAGGCCCGATCCGTCAAGGTATGCTAGCCGCATGAATCTCTTATTTGATGCGTTTTGGCGCGCCGTTGCCTATTGCTTGCATCCGCGCGTCATTTTTCTGTCTTTGTTGCCTTTAGTCCTCATGGTGGCGCTGACGGGAGGGTTGGCCTACTTCTTCTGGGATGCCGCCATGGACGGAGTGCGTGCAACCCTAGATGGCTCGGAGCTGATGGGCCGAGGGTGGGCGTGGCTAGAAAGTGTCGGCGCTGGCAACTTCAAGATGGTGTTAGTGCCGCTGATTGTGATTTTGCTGGCGACGCCGGTCATCGTCGTTGTGTGTTTGCTGGCGGTCTCATTGCTCATGACGCCTGTGATGCTGCGTTTGGTTGAGTCGCGCAGATTTACAGGCTTAGAGCGCAAAAAAGGTGGTTCTTTCTTCGCAGGGCTCGCGTGGTCATTGGGTTCCAGTGTGCTTGCGCTACTGGCCATTGTGGTTTCCATGCCTCTGTGGCTCATTCCACCCTTGGTACTTGTATTGCCGCCCTTGATATGGGGGTGGCTGACCTACCGCGTCATGGCGTACGACGCATTGGCCGACCATGCCAGTGTGGACGAGCGTAAAGAACTCATGCGTCGCCATCGCATGGTATTGCTGGGTATGGGGGTTTTTGCTGGCTTTTTGGGTGCCGCGCCCAGTCTTATATGGTCCTTGGGCATGATGACATTGGTCTACGCTGCGGTGCTGGTGCCAATGTCCATCTGGCTATACACCTTGGTATTCGCGTTTGCCTCTTTATGGTTTGCGCACTTCTGCTTAGGCGCCCTCCATGCCTTGCGCGAGGAGCAAGCAGTGGCTACCTCCTCTGCAGCAAGTGGCTTGGATGTTGTCGATGTGCAAGCGACCGTGGTTTCTCCCACTACCTTAACGCAGTGAGCTCGTATGAACTTTGGTTTGGTCATTATTGGCGACGAAATACTGTCTGGAAAACGAGAGGACAAGCATTTCGCGAAGTCGGTCGAACTGCTGAGCGCTAGAGGCCTGCAGCTTGCCTATGCGGACTACGTGGGTGATGCCCCTGACCGCATTACGGCCACGCTTGCGCGAGCCTTCGCATCAGGAGATACGGTGTTTTCTTTCGGTGGCATAGGCGCCACGCCCGATGACCACACACGCCAATGTGCGGCGCGCGCGTTAGGCTGTGAAATGGCCTTGCATCCCGAGGCCGAAGCCTTGATTATCGAACGCATGCAGGACGTTGCGCGGGAAACAGGTACTCCCTACGAGCCCCAGCGCAGCGATAACGTGCACCGACTCAACATGGGCGTGTTTCCTGTAGGCGCGAGCATCATTCCTAATCCGTACAACAAGATCGCTGGCTTTAGTGCCACGGGATCTGGGGGAGGGCGGGTGCACTTTGTGCCCGGGTTTCCGATCATGGCTTGGCCCATGGTGGAATGGGTCTTGGATACCCATTACGCCCACCTGTTTGTTCGCGACGAGTGGAAAGAGCAATCCATCATTGTGTTTGGTGCCATGGAATCCACGCTTACACCGTTGATGGAAACATTGGAGCGCTTGTACGCCGTTAAAGTGTTCAGTTTGCCCAGCGTTGATCATCCGCAGTATGGGCGCCATATAGAGCTCGGTGTGAAGGGCTCCCCCGATGTGGTGGCCCAAGCTTTTGATGCCTTGCTTGGCGGTCTGCGCGCATTGGATGTGCCACTGGGCCCCGAATTGGTGCGGTCGTAGTTCTCACCTTTTTGGTGCATTTTGCTTTTTTGTGGTGCGTCTGAGCTTTGTGAACCAAATCGGTACTTTGGTGTCTTTCGTGGTGCGTGGTCACGCAATGCACGCTTTCTCAAGGCAGAATAGCCCAAGGAAATGAAAAACGGGCAAATGCAGGTTTTGGCACAAAAACTGCAGTGCAAGTGAAGTAAACCTTTTAACAACCGTGTAACAGGAGTATTTGATGGCCAAGACCGTCGCTGACGTGATGAAGATGGTGAAAGAAAACGAAGTCAAGTTTGTTGACTTCCGTTTCACCGATACCCGTGGCAAGCAACAGCACACTACTGTGCCTGTGTCCCATTTTGACGAAGATAAATTTACGTCTGGGCATGCATTTGATGGCTCCTCCATCGCAGGTTGGAAGGGCATTGAAGCGTCCGACATGTTGTTGATGCCCGATCCCAATACCGCCAACATCGATCCTTTCTTTGAAGAAACCACCATCATCATGAATTGTGATGTGGTGGAGCCAAGCGACGGCAAGTCCTACGACCGTGACCCACGTTCGATTGCTAAGCGCGCGGAAGCCTACCTCAAGGCCTCTGGCATTGGCGACACGGCCTACTTCGGTCCTGAGCCAGAATTTTTCATTTTCGACGGCGTTCGTTGGAGCACAGAACCCAACAATACGTTCTACGAAGTAGACGAGTACGAAGCCCCATGGAACACGGGTGCCAAGCTGGAAGGCGGCAACCGCGGTCACCGTCCCACCGTCAAGGGTGGCTACTTCCCCGTTCCTCCTGTTGACAGCACGCAAGACATGCGCGCTGAGATGTCCCTGATCCTCGAATCTTTGGGCATCCCAGTGGAAGTGTTCCACCACGAAGTGGCAGGCGCTGGCCAAAACGAAATCGGCACACGCTTTTCCACCTTGGTAGAGCGCGCTGACTGGACCATGTTGCAAAAGTACGTGGTGCACAACGTGGCCAATGCGTACGGCAAGACAGCCACTTTCATGCCCAAGCCATACCACGGTGACAACGGCTCCGGCATGCACGTGCACCAGTCCGTGTGGAAAGACGGCAAGAACCTGTTCGCCGGCGACGGCTATGCAGGTCTGTCTGACTTCGCGCTGTACTACATCGGCGGCATCATCAAGCACGCACGTGCCCTGAACGCCATCACCAACCCCGGCACCAACAGCTACAAGCGTTTGGTTCCTCACTTCGAAGCTCCGGTCAAGTTGGCGTACTCTGCCAAGAACCGTTCTGCTTCCATCCGTATTCCTTTCGTGGCAAACCCCAAGGGCCGTCGCGTGGAAGCACGTTTCCCTGATCCATTGATGAACCCTTACCTCGGCTTCGCAGCCTTGTTGATGGCAGGTCTGGACGGCGTGGAAAACAAAATCCATCTTGGCGAAGCAGCTACCAAAGACTTGTACCACTTGCCACCGGAAGAAGACAAACTGGTCCCAACCGTGTGCCACAGCTTGGACCAAGCTCTGGAGCACTTGGACAAAGACCGCGCGTTCTTGACCAAGGGTGGCGTGTTCACCGACAGCATGATCGATGCATACATTGACTTGAAGATGCAAGAAGTCACGCGTTACCGTATGTCTGTGCACCCTGTTGAATATGATATGTACTTCTCTTTGTAAGCCATAGGGCCGAACGGCCTTGGTTTTCAGCGAAAAAGGGACGGCAACAGCCGTCCCTTTTTCATTGGCGTATGGCTTTTCCTTTTGTATCCAAAGGTTTCCCTTTTTGTTAGGTTTTAGGTTTTTCGAGTTTTTGACGCATACTTGCCGCGTTGCCCTGTGTTTAGGGCGTGAACTTCGTATGAAAACCATTTTCTTTCTTCCACTTGCCTTGGCCTTTTTGATGAGCCCCGTTCTGGCTCAAGAGCGCATTTACCGCTGTGGCAACGAGTACACCAACACTATTACGGAGGCACAGGCCAAAACCTGCAAGCTGATCTCGGGTGGCAATGTCACCGTGGTTCCAGCAGCCAAGACCGCCGCGTCCTCAGCTCCCAAGGTCGCGACTCCCTCTCAGCCCGGCCAGCGCGTGGATGCGAACGACCAACGTGCTAAAGACTCCGATGCTAGGTTGATTCTTGAGAGCGAACTCAAAAAAGCCGAGGCACGCCAGGCCGAGTTGCTCAAGGAGTTCAACAATGGCGAGCCGGAAAAACAAGGCGCTGAAGCGCGCAATCACCAAAAGTATTTAGACCGTGTGGCTGAACTCAAGGCCAACATTGCCCGAAATGAGAGCGACATTGCGGGCATTCGCCGAGAAATCTCGCGCTTACCCAATGCCAGTGGGGGGGCAAGCAACTCCTCCAGCGCGAAGCAATAGCGAACCACGCCTAGCGCTGGCCCTGGTTAGGCATAGCACTTGCAACGAGTCCTAGCCCCAACACCAGCGAGCTTTTGTGCAATTTCAATCATTTGACCAACTGGCAACTTTGATTGCCGTAGTAGAGGCCGACGCCTCTGTGTTGTTTTCTAACTCAGCCTTAGAGGATGCTCTTGGCAGCTCGCGCCGGAGCATTGTGGGCTCTTGTTTTGCCGATTCCTTTACCGAACCGCACGCGCTCCATGTCGCGCTAGACGGCGCGCGCGGCAATAACTTTGCAGCGGTGCGTTATGACGCTTGGCTCAAGCGAGTCGGCATGGAGCCTATGCCCGTGCATGTCATCATCACCCGAACCGACTTGGTGGAGCACACCATCGTGGAAATGGTGCCTTTGGAGCAGCAAACTCGCCAAGACCGCGAGGAGCGCTTGGCCGAGCAGGCCCAGTCCAACAAAGAGTTGATTCGCAACCTTGCGCACGAGATCAAGAATCCATTGGGTGGCATACGGGGGGCAGCCCAGTTGCTCGAGATGGAGATGGAATCGCCCGAGCTTACCGAATACACCCAAGTCATCATTCGCGAAGCCGACCGTTTGCAGAGCTTGGTAGACCGCTTGCTGGCGCCTCACCGTCGCCCCCACTTGGTAGGAGATGTCAATATCCACGAGGTGTGTGAACGTGTGCGTTCTTTGATCTTGGCGGAGTTCCCCAAGGGCTTGCGTGTCGTGCGTGACTACGATATCTCCATCCCTGAGTTCCGAGGCGACCGAGAGCAGCTGATTCAAACGGTGCTCAATATTGCACACAACGCCTGCCACGCCTTGGCAGATCGGCGTCAGGCAGGCGATGCCGAGCTGACGTTTCGTACGCGGGTGACTCGGCAAATCACGTTTGGTAAACAGCGCTATCGGTTGGCATTGGAATTGCATGTGATTGACAACGGACCTGGCATTCCAGAGTCGATCAAAGACCGCATTTTTTACCCGCTGGTGTCGGGCAGAGAAGGTGGTTCGGGGCTGGGGCTTACATTGGCGCAAACCTTTGTGCAACAGCATCACGGATTGATCGAAGTCGACAGCGTGCCAGGCCGTACGGACTTCAAAATTTTGATTCCGCTCCCCTAAACTTGCAGTAACACAGGATCGCCCACCCATGAAGCCGATTTGGATCGTAGATGATGACCAGTCCATACGCTTTGTGCTGGAGAAAGCGCTGCTGCGTGAGCACTTGCCCACGCGCAGCTTCTCTAATTCACGTGACGTACTCAGCGCGCTCAATACCAGCGCCGACGACGAAGGCCCACAAATTTTGGTGAGCGACATCCGCATGCCAGGCGGCTCAGGTCTCGAGCTTTTAGAAAAGGTCAAGGCCAAGCACCCCGGCTTGCCCGTGATCATCATGACTGCGTTCTCAGACTTGGACAGCGCCGTCAGCGCTTTTCAAGGCGGTGCATTTGAGTACCTGCCCAAGCCCTTTGATTTGCCCAAAGCGGTTGAGCTGATTCGGCGCGCAGTAGATGAAAGTTTGCGTGAAGAAGTGGCTGAAGAACGCATGGGTGAAGCGCCAGAGATGTTGGGGCAAGCACCCGCCATGCAAGACGTGTTCAGGGCTATCGGGCGTTTGTCCCAAAGCCATGTGACCGTAATGATTACTGGCGAGTCTGGCTCAGGCAAAGAGTTGGTTGCACGCGCGTTGCACAAGCACTCGCAGCGCGCCAACGGCCCGTTTGTGGCCATCAACACCGCCGCTATTCCCAAAGACCTGCTTGAGAGCGAACTCTTCGGCCATGAGCGTGGTGCCTTCACCGGCGCGCAAACCATGCGCCGTGGGCGCTTTGAGCAAGCCGATGGGGGCACCTTGTTCTTGGATGAAATTGGCGATATGCCATTCGAGTTGCAAACGCGCCTCTTGCGTGTGCTCTCCGACGGGCATTTTTACCGGGTGGGTGGCCACAGTGCGGTCAAAACCAATGTGCGCGTGATTGCTGCAACCCACCAAGACTTGGAGCAGCGTGTCAAAGACGGTGGCTTTCGCGAAGATTTGTTTCACCGCTTGAACGTAATCCGCTTGCGTTTACCGCCCTTGCGCGAACGCAAAGAAGACATTCCTATGCTCACCCGGCACTTTCTGCAGCAAAGCGCAAAACAGCTGGGTGTGGAGCCTAAGCGTATTTCGGACGGCGCGCTGACGTGGTTGGAGGGCTTTGCTTTTCCGGGCAATGTGCGCCAATTGGAAAACGTGTGCCATTGGCTCACTGTGATGGCGCCGTCGCAAGTCATTGAGCCCAAAGATTTGCCGCCAGAAGTCATTGCTTCCCATGCGACAGACGTGGCAAGTGCAAAACCTATCCTTCTGCCTAGCTCCCCAGCGGTTGAACCACCTGCACCCGTCAGCCCGCACATGGTAGTCCACAGTGCGCCAGTCGTTGTTGCGACAGTAGGTCAACCCCCGGTGGCCAACGCAGTGGGGTGGGAAGGTGAGCTCGAGCAAGAGGCTTTGGCCTTATTGGGCAGCAATGCTAATGAGGTGTGGGACTCCCTGAGTCGTCGCTTTGAGTCGCGTCTCATCATGGCAGCTTTGGCCAATACCAAGGGCCGTCGCATTGAAGCTGCGCACAAATTGGGCATTGGCCGCAACACCATCACCCGCAAAATCCAAGAATTGGGCTTGGAATAGGGGCTGCTAAATCGGGCTCTGGTGTTCACGGATCTTTCACAGGCAGCTACGAATGGAGTAGCAACTTCACAAGTACCGGCTTTCGCCGGTCTTTTGCTTTTGTCGTTCGAAAGAGATCCATTGCGTGTTTCTCGTGCAGCCGCTTGTCGCATGCAAATCTTGCGCAATGCCGCACCAACTAGCGACTCGCCCATGACTATTTGAGCTCGTCGGTGCTAGCCGGTCACTTATAGGCTGCGACCCGCAGTGAGCGTGAAAGGTGGTCGCAGATGAGACCATTGCAGTGGCCAATACGCGTGATCAGCGAGGCAAGGTGTGTTGGGGTTGCACCCTCTCTTGCCGTGTAACGTGCAGCACAGTTTTGCTACTCCCCCATGGCAGAACTACGAAGCCTAGGGCCAGGGAGGGTTTCCCTAGGGCAAGAACTGGTTATGCTTTGTGACGTTGCAATAAGGGAGAGATGAAATGCCGACCACTGTGTATGGCTTGTGTCTAACGATTTTGCTCTGCTTTATGACGCCAACGTTTGCACAAGGCATTCAGGGGGAGGGTCCTGGCAGTACATCGTTGGAAACAATCCCTCGCCTTGATGACGCTTTTGCACCTCCATTGAACGCGCCGGTTACGGTAGTTCGGCAATATTTCACCGACCATATGCAGCGTCTAGGCAGTCTGCCTAGTTACGCCTCCTCCTTGGCCTTGTACAAGGCTTGGAATGCCGCTTTGCCGCAGGAACAATTGCCAAAGGACAAACTTTTGAACTTACTGGCTGATGGTGCACAGCACGACGCTTCCATCATATTTAATCAGCCTCACTTCGACGCCCCCGATGAGCGATTTTCTGGTCGCTTAATGATCGGTCTTGACTTGTATTTCGCTGGGCGTGATGAAGAAGTATTGGCACACGCCGAAAAAATCATCGTTGACACGCGAAAAGAACGAAGGTCCAAGTACTCCCGATACGCCCGAGGTTTAAGTCCGTTTGATGGATGGAGTCCATTTCGAGGCAGTTCCGCTGTCTTGGGTTTGGCAGGAGCTCTTGAGCTAAAGGCTCGCGTGTTGATGCGAAAAGGCAGTTTTCGACAAGCCTTGGCTGCTGCTGAAGATGGTATTGACGCCGCCGAGGAAGCCTTGGACATAGTCAAGGTCATGCCGCCTAATGAGGTTGCCGCTGCCGCTGAGTTTCAATCTAAGGAAACTCTTGCTACTCTGCAACTCCTAAAAATGCGAGCTCAAGTTGCGACCGGTTCGATCCTCCAAGGGACACGCACGCTGGAGACATACCTTTCGCTTTCCCGCGAAGTGGAAGCGCACCCGCGCTTTTTTTGGAATCTCGGTGTCTCGCAGTACAACCAGCGCAACTTTGTTCAGGCTGAGCAAAACTTCCGTAGAGCCGATGCTGCAGCTGAAAGGTCGGGGTACAGGTCGCTGTCATTCTTTAGATCAGACTGTGGGCAGGGCATCATTGGAGCCTTGGTAGGTCAAAAAAAGTGGGCAGCAGTGAACCGTGAACTGGCGCGATACGATGCACTTGCTGGTGAAGATGAGACCCTCAAATACCGCATTCGATACCAGTTTGAAAGAGGCTACGCATACCTGCTGACGAGTGAGCGGTTGGAAGAGTCAGAAACACTATTCCAGGAGTTGCTGGCGTATTCCACAGATGGTTTGTTGTCTGCGCATGCAAAGGGTCTTCGAGGCGTCGCACTTTGGAGACTCAGAAGAGATTCGGCTATGGCACTTGCACTACTCAAAGAAGCCGTGGACGTTTACATGAAGCCGATTTACTTTAGTGACCAGGCCTTAGGCCTCAATGCAGATGTGCGAGACCTTGTCATTGGCACATATGTGGAGGCGATATTTCAAACGGCCGGTGAAGACCCTATGCAAGCGCTTGGTCCTGCCGAGTGGGTTGGAAGTAGCAGCGTACAAAGCGCGCTTGCCGATGCAGCGATTCGGTCCGCGACTAAAGACCCAGCAATATCAGAATTGGTGCGAAAAGACCAAGATCTTAAAAACGAAATCCGTAACTTACGCACAAAGGCTGCTGTGGAGCTGGACAGCGAAGTAACTTCCAAGGTCAACGCTCTGAATCTTATTCGCGCGGAAGTGCAGGTGAAGATCAAGGCAATATTCCCAGAGTACGAGATGCTGGTGTCCCCGTCGCCGCCAAACCTTGCAACCGCCACCAAAGAACTAGCGGTTGACGAGGTGTTCGTCTTGCTTTTGCCAACGGACAAAAGCGTTTTTGTTTGGACGCTTTCAGCGGATGGGAAAAACGTATCGGCGCAGATTACGTTGCCAAAAGCCGAATTACAAAAAATGGTCAAGGATTTGCGCGTAACTCTAGACTTCGCAGAGATGGGTCGCAATCTCACGCCTTTTAACAAAATGGCAAGTGCAGAGTTGTATCGACGATTGTTGTTACCAGTAGAGGCGAGTTTAAAAGGCAAGAAGCACATCATAGTGGCCGCTGGTGGTGTACTTGGACAGATTCCTTTCGGTGTGCTCCTTAGTGAGCCAAGTAAGAACGTGAATGACAGCAGCCCCTTCCTCATCAAGCAGTTCGCTATCAGTCATGTGCCCAGCTTGAGTGCTTGGCTTTCCGTAAGAATGCTTGCACAAAACAAGCGCGCGCCTGAAACATTGATTGCTTGGGGGGATCCGACTTTTGGTGGTTTGAATAGGTATGAGGTTGCAGCAGGCAAGAGTGTGCGTAGTCTGGAATTGACTAGATCTCAGCAGCAAATGCCCGCAGGTGGGCCTATTGAGCGAGAAAGCCTGCGTTACTCAGACATTCCCAGATTGCCCGAGACGCGCGATGAGCTCATGGCAATTGCGGGAATACTGCAAGCGAATCCAAGTGCGGATTTGCACCTCGGTGATAAGGCTACTAAGACAAGCGTATTGAATAGCAGTGCAAGTGGGGAACTGGCGCGGAAAAAAGTAGTTGTCTTTGCTACTCACGGCCTGATGGCAGGGGACTTACCCAACCTTCAGCAACCTGCCTTGGCCTTGGCAAATGTTGACGATACCGACCAAGACTCTCTAAGCAACTTGTTGTTGCTTGAAGATGTCCTCGGCCTGAAGCTCAATTCAGATTGGGTTGTGCTTTCTGCTTGCAATACGGCTGCGGCAGATGGAAAGGTGGAGGAGGCGATGAGCGGACTAGCGCGAGGATTTTTTTATGCGGGCAGTCGAAGCTTGCTTGTTACTCATTGGGCCGTGGAGACGGAGAGCGCGAAATTGCTTACCACCAATACCTTTCAGCATTACACCGAAAATCCCGGCGCACGCAAGGCAGAGAGTTTGCGTCAAGCCATGCTATCCGTGATGGCAAAGCCAGCCTATCAGCATCCGGCATATTGGGCCCCTTATGCGTTAGTGGGGGATGGCGCACGTTGAGAACAACCTCGCTTGAAGTCAAATTCACCTAACTAGCTTGATCATGGGGCAAGCGCCTACGGCACAAGATCCACCACCACCGGTGCGTGGTCGCTAGGGCGTTCGTTCTTGCGCGGCGTTTTGTCGATGGTGCAGGCCGTGACCGAAGGGCGCAGGGCGTGGCTCACCAAAATGTGGTCGATGCGCATGCCGCGGTTGCGCCTGAAGCCTGCGTCGCGGTAGTCCCACCAGCTGAAGGACTTGGCGGGCTGCTCAAACAGGCGGTGGCTATCAGTGAGCCCCAAGGCAATTAGTGCGCGCAGGTGGTAGCGCTCTTCCTCAGTGCAGTGTATGGTGCCTTCTAGGTTTGCCGGGTCCCAGACATCGTCTTCGTCAAAGGTGATGTTGTAGTCGCCCATCAGCACCAGCTTGGGATGAGCGGCAAGCTCTTCTTTCACCCAGCGGCGCAGGGCAGTCAGCCATTCCATCTTGTATTCAAATTTGTCACTACCTGGCTCTTGCCCGTTGGGAAAATACGCGCCAATGACGCGCACCCCGTCGACCGTGCCTGTGATCACGCGCGACATGTCGTCGTCAAAGCCGGGGATGTTTTTGATGACATCGGTGGCTGGGGTGCGTGAGAGCAAGGCTACGCCGTTGTAGGTCTTTTGGCCAAACCAGTGCGCGTGGTAACCCGCAGCGGTGAAGGCGTCAGCCGGAAACTTCTCGTCGGTGAGTTTGAGTTCTTGCAGTGCGAGCACGTCCACGGGATTGGCGGTCAGCCAGTCCAGCACTTGGGGCAGGCGCACGCCCAGGGAGTTGACGTTCCAGGTGGCGAGCTTCATACGGAATTACGGGTATAGGTTACAAAACTGAAGGGCAGCCCGCTGGCTGCGACATGCCGCTCTCGGGTGGTCTCACGCCACGCAGCGCCCAAGGTGGGGGCAAAGGCATCGCCTTCAAACGCTGTGTCAATTTCGGTGACCACGGCGGTATGGGCCAAGGGCTCAGCTAGCGCATAGAGTTGGGCACCACCGATGACCCAAACGTCTGGAGAATGCTCGCAAAATTGTAGCGCACTGTGCATATCTGATGCGCGCTGAGCCCCACTTTCGCTCCAGTCTGTCTGGCGGGTGACTACTACGTTAGTGCGGCCGGGTAGGGGGCGAAATTTGGGTGGCAATGAATCCCAAGTTTTGCGCCCCATGATGACTGGGCAGCCCAGAGTAGTGCGCTTGAAGTGCGCCAGATCTTCTGGCAAGTGCCAAGGCAGAGTGCCCTTGATGCCGATCACGCCGTTCGCGGCGCAGGCGTAGATGAGGTGGAGTCGCATGCGGATGGGTCGCAGTCTGGCAAAGGGTCAGTGATTAGGCGGTGGGTCGATGATGAGTAAGGTGCCGTGGCTGCCCGGTGCTACGGCGTGGGGCACGCCTTGCGGCACTAAGTACAGCTGCCCAGCCTGCACCTCTACCACTTTATCGTCAATCTCTAGACGCATGCAGCCTTCAAGTACCAGTAGCGCCTCGGTGAAGTCATGGCTTTCTGCTGCGTACGCAGCTTCGTCCATGCGCAGCACCTTGATGTTGGCCCCCGCAGCCTGTCCCACTGCGGTGGATGCCCATGCCTTTTCCAAGCCCGCACTGCGGGCCAATACATCGATAACTGTCACAAAATTCCTTAAACCGCCACCGGCGCTTTGATTGCGGGGTGGCACTCGTAACCTTGCACCTCAAAGTCCTCAAACTGGTAGTCGAAGATGCTCTCGGGCTTACGTTTGATATGCAGTGTGGGGTAGGCCATGGGCGCGCGGCTTAATTGCAGATCCACCTGCTCAGTGTGGTTGCTGTAGATGTGGCAGTCGCCACCGGTCCAGATGAAGTCGCCCACATCCAGGTCGCACTGCTGGGCCACCATGTGGGTGAGCAGGGCGTAGCTGGCAATGTTGAAGGGCACGCCCAAGAAAATGTCGGCGCTGCGTTGGTAGAGCTGGCAGCTCAGTTTGCCTTTACCGCCTTCGGTCTCAGGAGGTGCGACATAGAACTGGAAGAAGGCGTGGCAGGGCATCAGCGCCATCTTGCTGAGTTCGGCCACGTTCCAAGCGCTCACGATGATGCGGCGGCTGTCGGGGTTGCTTTTGAGGGTGTTGATCACGTCGGCAATCTGGTCGATGTGGCCGCCATCCGGTGTAGGCCAGCTGCGCCACTGAACGCCGTACACCGGGCCCAGGTCGCCGGTCTCGGGGTTGGCCCATTCGTCCCAAATGCTCACGTTGCGTTCCTTGAGCCAGTTGTTGTTGCTAGACCCGGTTAGGAACCACAGCAACTCTTGGATGATGCTACGCAGGTGCACTTTCTTGGTGGTGACCAGCGGGAAACCCTCATTCAAATCAAAACGCATTTGATAGCCGAACACGCTCTTGGTGCCAGTGCCAGTGCGGTCGGCCTTGAATACGCCAGCGGTGTGCACATGGCGCATAAAGTCTTCGTACTGGGAGCGGATAGGGTATTTCATGGTTCTTGGCTACTTTGCGGCTGGGTGCGAGACGTATCCACTGGGTGTGGGTCTCGCATTTTAGGCCTTGGCAGCTGGACCTCGCGCTGCGTTGACGCTGGCTGTGTGAAGCCCCAGTGTGCATGGGCTCCGAGGCTTCACGGGACGGGCGGTTTGGAGTTACAAGCGTTTGATGTTGGGCAAACGACCGACTAACTTGCCATCGGCGTAAACCAGCCCTCCGTCAGCGCCGGGGTCTGCATAAAACTCGACATAGTGCGCGTTGATGTCATGGTCTTTAGGGGCTGCTGGCGCAATGGCGCGGGCTAAGCGGTTGAGCGTGAAGCTTGCGGCGCGCAAGATCAGGGCGAGCGTGAGGCGGGCAGTGCGGCTGGGTTTGCCGATGACGGGCGTGAGGCTGTTTGTCAGCGAATGGCTCATGGTGTTTCTCCGGCCTTGCCCGCAAGCGAGGGGCTTAGGCCTTAGGGTTTATGTTTTGTGTTTTATGTGGATAGGACTGGGGTAGTTCAGTGCGCCGCACGCGCAAGGTCGCGCAGTGAAAACTCGTTGTGCTGCAAATGTTCTAGAGGTGTTCATGGTGATTCCTGATAAAGAAGTGGTAACAAAAAAACGTCAAGGGTCTGTCACGCGGCTGCAAAGGCGCAGCAATCGCAGGTGACAAGACCGCAGACGTTGCCGAGGTTCAACAGTCAACTGCCAAGTCGCTTTAGCCCAATGAAATCCGTTTGGCTAGAGCGGCACCGAGCAGGGTTAGGGTGAAAACGAGGGAGGTGGGCGGTCGCCACCCAGAAAGAGTTGAGCAACAAACGCAAATAAATGATAAACGAGTGATTATCAAAAATAGGTGTTTGATGACCAAAAAAAAGTGGGACTTACTTTTTGTGTTTGATTGGCACCACACCGGTTTGGGTGCTAAGCCATAGGGAGTGTTCGTCAGATGCGGCCGCTCTGGTCGCAGGGATTGCAGAGGCGTGTGGCGCCGAATTGGGTTTGGGTTTTGCCGCACTTTGGCGCGCCGGGCTAGTTTCAGAAGGCGAAGCGTTCAAGACTTCCCCCAGCAATTCCAATAGGCGCTGGCGCGCTCTGCTTGGGTGTCTGCGGTAGTAGGTGAGTACCAAACCGACGATGAAACGCTCGTCATCGTCCTGCGGGGCGCTTGACGGCGCCTCTGGCTTGTTTACCTGCAACGCAGGCGCTGGTGGCTTCCCTGCACGGGGCTGGTCCATCCAGCCGTGTGGCTTGTGGTTGCGTGTTTCAAACTGTCGCGCAAGGCGCTCGCCAATTTGCCGTGACCGGCTTTTGATTTGGCTCCAGTAACTAGGTTGAATGCCTAGCTTCTCTGCAAACCGCCGCTCCAAGCCCCACAGTGTGGCTGCATCCGGGTTCTTCACTGTGTTGAACACAAACTCGTCGAACAGAAAAATGGCGTTGTCAAAACGTAACTGTGCGAGATCGGGCTCTTTGGACATGCGGCGATGATAAACGGTCCATATTCAAAGCCAAACACAGGGGTTGGCCGCCAAGGGCTTAGCGGCGTAAGACGCGGCCTGGGTTCATGGTGTTCTGAGGGTCTATCGCTGTCTTGATGCTGCGCATCAGTTGCAGTGCCACGGGAGACTTGTGTTGCTCTAACTTGCCCAGCTTAAGACTGCCAATGCCATGCTCTGCCGAGATGGAGCCACCGTAGCGTTGCACGGCGGCGTACACCACCGCGTTGACGTGCTTTTCTTGGTTTTTCAAAAACGCCTCGGCATCGCTGTCCACTGGTGCTTGCACGTTGTAATGCAAATTACCGTCGCCTAAGTGGCCGTAATTCACAAGGCGAACACCCGCAAATGCGGCCCCCAACGCTGCATCCGTTTCCCGCACAAAGTCGGGGATACGCGATACCGCAATGGAGATATCGTGCTTGATGTTCAAACCTTCTTGGGCTTGCGCGAGTGGAATGCTTTCGCGTATGTGCCACAGCGCGCGGGCTTGGGCCAAGTTTTCGGCCACTACGGCATCCAGCACGCAGCCGTCAGCCATGGCTGCTTCTAGCAAGCGCTCGAACTGTGCGCGGGCATGGTCTTCGGACTCGTGGTCTGAGTTTTCCAGAACAACACAGTAGGCAGCTTCGCCTGCAAACGGGACACGCATTTGCGGGAAGTGTTTGGTCACCAGGCTGAGCGCAAACTGGCCCATGACTTCAAAGCCAGTCAGCCCAGCGCTGAGGTATTTGTGAGCCAAGCCCAGCAGCTGGACTGCGGCTTCCAAAGAGGGCACCGCCGCAAACGCGGTAAGTTGAGACGCTGGCAAGGGGTACAAGCGCATGGTGGCAGCGGTGATCACGCCCAAGGTGCCTTCGGAGCCAATGAATAAATGCCTCAGGTCGTAGCCCGTGTTGTCTTTGCGCAAGCCCGTCAAACCCTCCCATACTTCGCCTTGCGCGGTCACCACTTCCAGGCCCAAGCACAGCTCGCGGGTGTTGCCGTAGCGCACAACCTGGGTGCCGCCTGCGTTAGTGCCCAGGTTGCCGCCAATGGTGCAGCTGCCTTCTGAGGCCAAGCTAAGTGGAAACAGGAAACCTGCTTGCTCGCAAGTCTCTTGTAGGTTTTGTAGCACACAACCCGCGTCCACGGTGATGGTGAGGTTGGCTGCATCGAGCTTGCGCACTTGGTTCATGCGTTGCAGGCTCAACACCACTTGCGTGCCACTGGCATCAGGCGTGGAGCCCACCACCATGCCGGTGTTACCGCCTTGGGGGACGATGCTCACGCCCGCCGCCACACAGGCTTTCACCACCAAAGCCACTTCCGCCGTGGATGCGGGGCGCACCACTGCCAAGGCTTTGCCATGTTCTCGCTTGCGCCAGTCTTGCTCGTAGGCGCTTAGGTTGCCTTCAGTTAAGACATGGCTTGCGCCAATGCCTTCCCGCAGTGTGTTCAGTAAAGCGTTGTATTTGTTCATAGGGCAATGCTGGCTTGATCGCCCGCGGCGTTGGCTTTGCCATGCTTGAGGCGCGTACGAATGTGCACGATGCAGGCCACAAAAAGTGTGATGCAGAGTACGACTTCCAACAAGGCGCAATAGCTGCTGGGCGCGCTATCGCTATAGGCGCGCACCACACCCTCTGTAAAGTACAACCAGACCACCAAGCTGACCCAGCGGTAGGTGTACATGCGATTTTTGAGCAGCCCCGCCAAGGGAATGCACAGGGGCAGCGCTTTCAGTGCCAACCATGATCCACCGGGGCGCAAAGGGGCTAGCACAAGCTCCCACGCCAGGCATAGAAGGATCAATCCGATCAGGCTGGCAGTCGCCGCCCACCGGCTTAAAGCGACAGTATTCAAAGTGGGTCTAGAGGTCTGGGTCAAGGTAGGGGCGGGTTGCGTAGTCATGTCAATGGCATCATAGCGGGATGCGATTCATTCAACTCATTCAGTTTTGGTTACAAGAGGTGGCCCGCGTGCCATGGTTGTACGCCATTCAAACCATGCGGGAGCGTTTTCGTGAGGACCGCTTGGGTCTCACGGCCAGCAGTTTGACCTTTACCACTACCATCGCGTTGGTGCCTGTCATTACGGTGGCCTTGGCTGTGTTTACTGCGTTTCCGATGTTTGCCAAGTTTCAGGACGTGCTGCAAAAGTGGTTGATTGCGAGCCTGGTACCAGACAACATAGCGCGACAGGTGTTGGGCTACCTGACGCAGTTCTCTGGCAAAGCCAGCAAGTTGGGCGCAGCGGGTTTGGCGGTGTTGTTTGGTACAGCCTTGGCGCTCATTTTTACGATTGACCGCACCTTGAACAGCATCTGGCGGGTCCGGACGCCGCGGCCCTTTGCGCAAAAGATGCTGATTTATTGGGCGGCTATCAGCTTGGGGCCATTGATTTTGGGGGTGAGCTTAAGCCTGACGTCGTATGCCTTGAGCGCTTCCAAAGGCCTGGTTGGGGGGATGCCAGGGGGGCTTGGCCTTTTGCTGGATGGCTTGCAGTACGTGCTGGTGGCCGCTGGTTTGGCAGCGATGTTCCGTTACGTGCCTAACACCCATGTGCGTTGGGACCATGCGTGGATGGGGGGCTTTTTTGTCTCCACCGGGATGGAAGTCGCGAAGAAACTGTTGGCGATGTACTTAAGCTCGGTTCCCACCTACTCGGTGGTGTATGGGGCGTTTGCGACAGTCCCCATACTCTTGGTCTGGATCTACACCGCATGGGTCATCGTGCTGCTAGGCGCTGCACTCACCGCACACCTTCCCAGCTTGCTGGCGGCCAGGCCGCGTGAGCGGGGTGAGTTAGGTTTGCAGTTCCAGCTGGCCTTGGAGGTTTTGCAGGTTCTGGATGCAGCGCGGCATGCGGACACCAAAGGGCTGGGCGCGGGGCAAATGGGCGCGCAATTGCAAATTGACCCCCTGCGTTTGGAGCCCGTGCTCGAAGCACTGGTCGCGCTGGACTGGGTGGCGCGCTTGAATGAAACCCTCGTGAATGGCCACGACGCGCGTTATGTCTTGCTGGTGAACCCCGAGCAGACCATGCTGGAGCCATTGCTCCAAGCGCTGCTCTTGCCCTTGAATGAAGTGACGCAAAAAATATGGGAAAACGGCGGTTTACGCAATACCAGTCTGCGCGAGGCACTATAAAAACTATAGTGAGACTTTGCCTAGCCACATGTCCTTGTACATCACCCAGTCGCCCATAAAGCTATAGAGCGGGCGCTTGAACGAGGCGGGCTTGTTCTTCTCAAAGCCAAAGTGACCTACCCAGGCGCAGGCGTAACCACACAGCAGGCCATAGAGCACCAACTGCACTTGGCCTGTGACAAACACCATGGCCAAGCACAGCAAGCCCAAAGAGGAGCCCAAAAAGTGCATGCGGCGGCAAGCCTTGTTGCTGTGTTCGCCCAAGTAAAAAGGGTAGAACTCGGCAAAGCTGCTGAAGCTTTGCACCGTAGCTGTATCGGCCGCTGCCTGCGTGGTGGAGGTTTCCATGCGCGTCTCCTTGGTTAGGTAGGGCCGATTATGGGTTTAGGGTTGCAAAAACTGCACTAGGGCTTTCAGCAGGTGCTCGGGCGTTTCGCTCATTTGGTGGTGCCCTCCGGGCAGCATGGCCACTTCGGCCAGCGCTGTCTTGGCGATCAAGCCTTGTGCAGCTTTAGGTGGTGTCATTTGGTCGGTTTCCCCTAAGACATACAAGACAGGGCAGGTGACTTTCGAGATAGCCTCCAAGCCGCCCGCGTAATTGTTGCAGGCGCTAAACCCCGCATGGAACACATTAACCTGTCGGTTGCTTGCCAGGACCCGACGCCCTAAGGCCATAGACGCCCCATATACCCATGTGCCCGGGCCTAACACAGACGGTGGCGCACACAGGGTTGAGCGAGAAAACACATTGACCATCTCCAGCGCCTGCATCGGGGTGTTGAGCGAAGACTCCAGTAAAGCGGGCGCTACTTTCATGGGGAAGGCGGTACCAATAAGCACCAACTGCTTGATACGCTGCGGCGCTCTGGCAGCGGTCTCCAAGGCGATGAGGGAGCCCCAGCTATGCCCGATGAGCGTAGCTTGCTGCAGGCCCACGGCGTCCAGCACTGCCATCACAAAGTCTGCAGCCTCTTCCACGGAAGTTGGCGCAGGGCCCGCGCTCTTGCAATGGCCTGGCAAGTCTAGGGCCAACACGTTCCAGCCGTGGTGTGCGAAGTAACGGCTTTGCAATGCCCAGACGCTGTGGTCGTGGAGCACTCCGTGAACAAAGACCATGGTCGGTTTGGCAGCATCAAACGGTTTGCCGCCGGTATAGCAATAGGTGCTGTGGCCGTTGACGGTGAGGTTCATGCTGCAGCTCCTGCGCCTGCCTTTTCAGCAATTTTGAGTGCGCGCTTGAGGTCGTCAATCAGGTCATCAGCGTCTTCCAATCCAATGCTTAGGCGAATGGTGCCTTGGCTGATGCCAGCGGCTGTCAGCGCTGCATCGTTCATGCGAAAGTGGGTGGTACTCGCGGGGTGAATGACCAAGCTGCGGCAGTCCCCTACGTTGGCCAAATGGCTGAAAATTTTGAGCGATTCGACAAACTTTTTGCCTTGCTCGCGGCTGCCCTCGAGGTCAAAGCTAAAAACCGACCCTGCACCTCGTGGCAGCAGTTTTTGCGCCAGTGCGTAGCTAGGGTGCGTGTCCAAAATAGGGTGGCCTACCCGTGAAACAAAGGCGTGGCGCGACAAGAATTCCACGACTTTTTCGGTGTTGCGCATATGGCGCTCCATGCGCAACGACAAGGTTTCTATGCCTTGCAAAATCAGCCACGCGGAGTGAGGGCTCAAGCAAGCACCAAAGTCGCGCAAGCCCTCACGGCGTGCGCGGAGCAAAAATGCGCCCACGGTGGACTCTTCGTCAAACACCATGTTGTGAAAGCCATCGTACGGTGCACTCAAGGTGGGAAATTTGTCGCCATGGCCCCAATCAAAGCTGCCACCGTCCACCACCAAACCGCCAATCACGGTGCCATGGCCGCTCAAAAATTTGGTAGCCGAGTGGTAGACCAAGTCCGCGCCGTGCTCAAAGGGTTTAATGAGCCAAGGGCTGGTGAGCGTGGAGTCCACCAGCAAGGGCACACCGGCGTCATGCGCGATGGCCGCTACATGGGGGATGTCCAGCACGTCCAAGCCCGGGTTGCCCACAGTCTCACCAAAAAAAAGCTTGGTGTTGGGGCGCACGGCGGCTTTCCATGCGTCTAAGTCATTGGGAGGCACAAAAGTAGTTTCAATCCCAAAACGCCGCAAGGTGTAGTGCAGCAGGTTTTGCGAGCCACCATACAGCGCCGTGCTTGCGACGATATGGGCGCCTGCTCCCATCAGTGTGGCCACGCACAGATGCAGTGCGGCTTGGCCACTGGCAGTGCTAACAGCACCAATGCCACCTTCAAGCGCGGCAATGCGTTGCTCTAGCACAGCGTTGGTAGGGTTGCTGATGCGCGAGTACACATGGCCTGCGCGCTCCAAGTTGAAGAGTGATGCAGCATGTTCGCTAGACTCAAAAACAAAGGATGTGCTCAAGTGAATGGGCACGGCGCGTGCACCCGTGGCGTCTGGCGTGGCGCCTGCGTGTAAAGCTAGGGTGTCGAAACTAGGGGCTGCGTAGCCTGGCATAGGGTTCTCCGGGGGACACTCGGTGTAGATATGCCGCAATTGTGGGCTATATTAAAGTGACCTTTTTAAACCGTGCGTTGCTAGGAAGAAACATGAAAGTCAGTGATATTTTGCGAGTCAAGGGCAGCGTGCTTTTCACCACGACGCCTGAAGATACTTTGGCCGATGCTGCGCAGCTCATGGCGGAAAAAGACATAGGCTCACTGGTGGTGATATCGCACGGGCGGGTGGTTGGTATGTTGTCCTTTCGCGAAGTCATTCAGGCGGTCGTGAAGAACGGTGGGACCTTTGGCACGACGACGGTGTACCGCGCGATGGATGCGGGCCCCTTGATTTGCACCATGGAAACCGAGATGGACGAGGTGCGCCGCATGATGCTGGAGCGACATGCGCGCTATATGCCAGTCATTGACAACCGAATGCTCATGGGTGTCATCAGCTTCTACGACGTAGCCAAAGCTGTAGTAGATAGCCAAAACTTTGAGAACAAAATGCTCAAAGCCTACATCCGCGACTGGCCGGATGACGCTAATAAAGACGCCGCCAACTAGGCAAATTGCGCGCATGGCCGCTTGGTGCGCGCTAGCTCGCGGATAATCGAGCGCTATGAGCGGAAACACATTTGGACATCTCTTTGCAGTCACCAACTTTGGTGAATCCCACGGCCCGGCCATTGGCTGCGTAATTGACGGATGCCCTCCGGGCATGGATTTGACTGAGGCTGACATACAAGGTGACTTGGATCGCCGTCGCCCAGGGACGTCCAAGTTTGTCACCCAGCGTAATGAGCCCGATGCGGTTCAAATTTTGAGCGGCGTGTACCAAGGCAAAACAACGGGTACGCCTATTGCGCTGCTCATTCAAAACACCGATCAGCGAAGCAAAGACTACGGCAATATTCTGGAAACCTTTCGCCCAGGCCATGCCGACTACACCTATTTTCAAAAGTACGGCATTCGCGACCCACGGGGTGGTGGCCGTTCCAGTGCACGCTTAACGGCACCCATGGTGGCGGCGGGTGCGGTGGCCAAAAAGTGGCTGAAAGAGCATTACGGCACAGCGTTTCGCGGGTGTATGACCCAGGTGGGCGAGTTGCCCGTGGGTTTTGAATCTTGGGACCATGTGCCCAACAACCCCTTCTTTGCCCCTGTCGCTGACGTCAGTGCCCTGGAGGAATACATGGAGGCTCTGCGTAAGGGTGGTGATTCCTGCGGCGCACGCATTCGCGTGGTGGCCAGTGGCGTGCCCGTGGGCTTGGGCGAACCTTTGTTTGACAAAATGGATGCAGACATTGCCTACGCGATGATGGGCATTAACGCTGTCAAGGGTGTTGAAATTGGTGCTGGCTTTGCCAGCATTGCCCAGCGTGGCAGTGTGCATGGGGACTCCTTGACCCCTGTCGGGTTCGCCAGCAATAACGCCGGCGGCGTGTTGGGCGGCATCAGCACTGGGCAAGACTTAGAGGTCAGTATTGCGATCAAGCCAACCAGTTCCATTTTGACGCCTCGTGACTCCATAGACGTGGAAGGCAACCCCACGGCCGTCGTGACCAAAGGCCGGCATGACCCTTGCGTGGGCATTCGCGCCACACCAATTGCAGAAGCGATGTTGGCTCTGGTGGTGATGGACCATGTGCTGCGTCACCGCGCACAGTGTGGCGATGTACACACTTCGCTCAAGGCTATTCCAGCCTCAGCCTCTTAGGGCATGGCGCTGACCGAGGCTCAGACTGCCCAGCGTCGGAATATTCTTCCCTTCGCAGCACTTACCGCGGCCTACTGCACCCACGCGGGTTTTTTTAATCCGTTTTTGCCGTTATGGCTCAAAGACCTGGGCTTGAGCTTGGTCTCCATTAGCTTGCTGACTTCCATTCAGGCGGCCACACGCATGTTTGCACCCTACGCTTGGGGGGCGTTAAGCGACCGCACGGGCGAGCGCGTCAAAATGCTGCGATGGGGGGCTGGCTTGGCCCTGGTTGGTTCTTTGGGTTTGTGGTGGAACGGCGGCATGTGGTGGCTGGGACTGGTGTTGTTGTTTGTGTTCACACACACCAGCGGCATGATGCCCATGACAGAGGCCGCAGTTGCCCACGTGGTGAGCCATGGGGGCGTGTTTGATACCAAGCTGTATGGGCGTGTGCGCCTATGGGGGTCTTTGGGTTTCATGTTGGCAGTGCTGGGAGCAGGTGCGTGGTTTGAGCACGTGGGTATGGCGAGTTTTCCTTGCATGGTTACCTTAAGCTTGGTCGCACTGCTGATCTGTGCGTACCAGATGCCGGATGCTAAAGAGACACCTCAGGATCGCCATGACAAGGTGCAGTCTATGCGGCCCGTTTTGGCCCAAGCTTCGGTGCGCTGGCTGTTTGGCTCCATGTTTTTCCATGTGCTGTCACATATGGGTATTTACACTTTCTTTTCACTCTACTTAGACGCCTTGGGCTACAGCAAAACCATGATTGGTCTGCTGTGGGCGGTATCGGTCACCGTGGAAATCGCTTGGTTTTTTACACAAAGCCGCTGGTTGCCGCGTTTTAGCTTGAGTGCATGGTTGGTGATATGTGCCACCGTGATGGCGTTTCGCATGGCCGTGACCGCATCGATGGCCTCTATGTTGTGGGTGCTGGTGATTGCGCAAGCCTTGCATGCCCTCACATTTGCGGCCCACCACAGCGCTAGCATTGCCCTGATATCGCATTACTTTCCGGGTAATTTGCGTGGGCGGGGCCAAGCCTTGTACACCGTAGTGGCGTACGGCATACCCGGGGTAATTGGCAGTTTGTTAGGCGGGTTGCTTAGCGAGCGCTTTGGTTTAGCCAGTGTTTTTTGGGCCACGGGGCTTACCAGTGTGCTGGCAGGCGCATGCGCTTACCAAGTATGGCGCAATCACCATCGGCTAGTGGCCCCAACCCCTGCCTAAGCTGCTAGGCTTACCGTGTTTGATTAACGACGCATTGGTACTGAACTATGAAAACCGCGCTCATATTGAATGGACCCAACCTCAACCTCTTGGGCACCCGCGAGCCCCACGTCTACGGCTCACAAACGCTGCAAGACGTGCAGCTCTTGTGCGAGCGGGCCTGCGTAGCCAATGGTTTTGTTGCCGACTTTCGGCAAACCAACCATGAAGGTGTCTTGGTGGATTGGCTGCACGAGGCGGGGCGCCTGCATGCGGCCGGTGATTTGGCCGGTGTGATTCTCAATGCGGGGGCTTACACCCATACCAGCGTAGCGCTGCACGACGCTATCAAGGGTACGGGCATTATGTTGATTGAGTTGCACATCAGCAACGTGCATGCCCGCGAGGTATTTCGCCACCACTCCTTCATCTCGCCAGCCGCCAAGGCTGTGATGGCGGGCTTCGGTGTGAACGGCTATGCACTGGCCATTGCGGGACTGGCTGGCATGCAGTCTGCTTGAACTGCCCGCCCTCAGTGACTAGGTGCGGTGTACTTGCGCACAATGGCGGTCACTTTGCCATCGCGCCTTAGCTTGTCTAGCGCTTGCTGCAAGCGTTCCACGTAGCCGGGGTCGGAGTTCAGGTTCATGGCGAAAAAGTAAGAGCCGCCTTCACTGAGCTTCATGAGTTTGCCCACTGAGTTGCTGCTCAGGTTCGCATTGCGCAGATTCCAGTCCATACCCACCTCTGTATCTACCATGGCGTCTACCAGCCCACGGGAAAGCAGTTTGAGTACGTTAGCGTTTGAGCTGTCTTCCACGAACGTTGAGTCGGGTACTCCCAGTCCCTGCAAGTCTTGCTGTGCCGCTTCGTCCCGCACAATGCCAATGCGCAGTTGATGGAGGTCACTCGGCAAGCGGACCTTGCTTTCTAGTCCCGCTTTGCCATAGACCCACGTAGTGCGGGGCAAAATAGGGCCAACCCACAAAAATTCACTTTCGCGCGAAGGTTTGCGTGCTGTGGTGTAGACGATGGTGTTAGGTTTTGCGCCTGCTGCTTTATACGCTCTGGCCCATGGCACTAACTTGAATTCACACTGCAGTTTTGCCTCCACGCACATGGCCCGCAATAGGTCGGTTGAGATACCTTTGACAGCCCCGTCTTCAGCAAAGTTGTAGGGAGCCCAGTCTTCTGTATAGGCCACGATTTGCGCTTTGGTGGGCTGCGCATTGGCATGGCTGCCATACGCCATCACCGCTGCCGCAAAGAGCCACAGTGTCCAGTTCGTGAAGGGCCTTAAGGCGCAAATATTCACAATTTCCCCTATTTGTTCCAGAAATGATACTAGTCTGAACTTGGTTTGGGGGGAAGAACTTTGGGTATACCTGCCCAATGGCGATCTACTGCAAGGTGGTGTTGAGCAGCGTATCGGCCATCCAAGCATGGGCATCGGACTGGGCGTAGTTGGCGTGGCTGAAGAGCTTGACGCAATAGTCGGGTATGGCGAACGGTGGCGTGTGCAGCGCAATAGCGGCTGCCTGCTGCAAGGTTCTGGCTGCCAAACGTGGCATGGTCATCAGCATATCGCTGTGACCAACGATGAAGGGTGCCGCCAGCACAGTAGGCAGGTGCACGGCAACTTGTCGTTGCAGGTTCAAATCGTCGAGCAGTTGGTCGATGTCGCCGCGCGCCTGGTTCCACGGGGTGACGACCACATGCTTGCACGCCAAATAGCTTTCCAGCGTTAGGCCTTCGGAACATACCGCATGGTTTTTGCTGCTCACCACAACGTATTGGTCTACAAACCAATCTTGCGCCACGATGTCGGGCGCGTAGCTGCTGGCTGGCAGGTCATAGCCAATTGAAAAGTCCACACGACCAGCGCGCAAGTCGTCCAAAGGAATGTTGTGGTCGGCATACCGCACGCGCAGGCTCAAGTGGGGCGCGAGCTTTTGAATGGCTGCAATGCACTTGGGCAGGACCGCAAATGCCGTGAAATCGGTAGAGGCAAATGTGAAAGTGCGCTCACTGCGACTGGGATGGAACGTTTGGCCACGCTCTAGCGTCTCGCCCAACAACTTGAGGGCCAGTGAGATGGAGTCCGCCATGGCGATGGACTTCGTGGTGGGCACCATCTGAGTCCCTTGGCGCACAAACAAAGCGTCGTCCAAAGCCACCCGCAAGCGAGACAAGCCATGGCTGAAAGCGGAGGGGCTCATCGCCAACTCATGGGCGGCCTCCGTCACTGAGCGCAGTCTGTAGAGCGCATGGAACAGCTGCAGCAAATTGAGATCTAGCCGCCTGAGATTGTGTTGAATTTCATTCATTTGATGATGATGAAAATGCACTTGTTTCATTTTAAGGGGGTCATTAAGATACCTCGAAATGCACTTTGTCTTCTCCCAACAACAGAACGGATATCCCAGTGAGCCTTGTGATTCGACCCGCCGTGGCTGCCGATGCAGCCGCCATTCATGCCTTTATCGTTGAGCTTGCCATCTATGAAAAAGCGGAGCACGAGGTAGTTGCCAGTGTTTCAGATGTAGCGCAAAGCCTGTTTGCACCCGAGTCGCCAGCCAAGGGTCTGATGTGCGAGCGCGATGGCGAGGCCATTGGCTACGCCGTCTATTTTTTGAGCTATTCCACCTGGTTAGGGCGCAAGGGCATGTACCTAGAGGATTTGTACATCTCTCCCAAGCAGCGTGGCGCTGGCGCGGGCAAACAATTACTGCGGCACTTGGCCACCATTGCCGCAGACAGCGGCTGTGGGCGCCTGGAGTGGAGTGTGTTGGACTGGAATACCCCAGCCATCGACTTTTACCAGTCCCTAGGTGCGAAGCCTCAAAGTGAGTGGGTACGTTACCGAATGGCGGGTGACACCCTCACCAACTTTGCCTACGGCACATAGGCACGGTTCATGATGCCGGGCCCTTGCGTCTAGCTGCAGAGGTCCTTGTTACTGCCTTCCCAATTGCACGTAATTTGCTGAGCACGCGCGCACGCCAGCCCGTATGATGACCGGGCTTGCACCACCGTTCTTGGCATGGGGGGTACTTTGGCTCACAACAATCCGCTGGACTTCACGGACAAAGCGACCGTTTTGGTGGTCGACGACTCCACCGAGAACTTGGCTTTGATGTCATCGCTTCTCAAAGGGACCTATCGACTCAAGGTCGCCAATTCGGGTGATAAAGCGCTGGTCTATGCCAAGTTGGATCCGCAGCCCGATGTGATTTTGCTGGACGTCATGATGCCGGGAATGTCTGGCTATGAGGTGATCAAAAAGCTCAAGGCAGACCCGGCTACGCGAGCGATCCCCGTGATTTTTTTAACCGCCATGGCGTCGGCAGAGGACGAACGACGGGGGCTTGAAATGGGTGCCGCAGACTACATTACCAAGCCCATTTCGCCAGCCACCATGCTGGCGCGCGTGCGCACCCAGCTTGAGAACAAAGTGGTGGCCGACTTTTTGCGGGACCAAAATTTGTTTCTAGAGGCGCAGGTGCAGCGCCGTAGCGGCGAGCTTTCGGCCATCCAGGATGTCACTATTTTGGCGATGGCTTCTCTCGCCGAAACGCGGGACTCGGATACAGGCAACCACATTCGGCGCACCCAGCACTATGTCAAGCAACTGGCGCTCAAGCTCAGCACCCATCCGCGTTTTGGCTATTTTCTGACGCCTGAAACCATTGAGATGCTGTACAAGTCCGCGCCGCTGCACGACATCGGCAAGGTGGGCATTCCCGATCGCATCTTGCTTAAGCCGGGTCGCTTTACACCTGACGAATTTGAGATCATGAAGACGCATACGACCCTAGGCCGTGATGCCATTGCAGCCGCTGAACGCCAACTAGGCATGGAGGTGGACTTCTTGCGCTTTGCCAAAGAGATCGCGTACGGGCACCAAGAGAAGTGGGATGGCAGTGGCTACCCGCTGGGGCTGGCCGGGGACGCCATTCCCATCTCCGCACGCCTGATGGCAGTGGCCGATGTCTATGACGCCTTGATCAGCCGACGGGTCTACAAAGAAGGTATGCCCCACGAAAAGGCTGTCGCCATCATTCAAGAGGGCAGGGGCTCGCACTTTGATCCGGACATGGTGGACGCGTTTATGGACCTGCAAGAAACCTTTCAAGCCATCGCCCAACGCTATGGCGACTCCGACGATGACTTGACCGCCAAGGTCACCCAAATGGCACGCTTGCAAGACCTAGGCGCGGCCTGAGCCATGCAAGAACAAACCGTAGCCGCACAGCGGCGCCAGTACAACAAATGGGTTGCCACAGAGTCCATTGAGGACTACGCGTTGCGGTACTCCCCCGCCAGCTTCAGAAAGTGGTCGCCAGCAGTGATTGGTACCACCATGATTGGGACCAACTCAGCCTTGTCCTATGAGGCCATTGGTGCCTTGTTGTTACTGGACTTTGGGTTTGCCAACGCGATGTGGGCCATGGTCTTTGCCGCCGTTGTGATACTGGCGGTGGGTTGGCCCATATGCCACTACTCGGCCAAGCACAGCATTGACATGGACTTGCTGACCCGGGCCGCAGGCTTTGGCTATGTGGGCTCGACCTTCACGTCGCTCATCTATGCATCGTTTACCTTTATTTTCTTGGCCCTAGAGACTGCGATCATGGCCCAGGCTGTGAAGCTGTGCTTTGGCATTCCCTTGTGGTTGGGCTACATCTTGTGCACGGTGGTGGTGATTCCCATTGTTTTCTATGGGGTCACCGCCATTAACCGGTTTCACCGCTGGACGCAGTTGGTCTGGATTGTGTTGCTCGTAGTCCCGTTTTATTTTGTGCTGACCCGCCAGGCCGACGCGGTGCACATGCTCGTCAACTTCAGTGGCGAAGTCAGTCAAAGCAAGGCCTTTGACTGGCTGCACTTTGGTGTTGCCGCCGGCATTTCATTCTCCCTCATTGCCCAAATTGGCGAGCAGGTCGACTACCTGCGCTTTATGCCGGAGCGCGGCAAGCACAACCGCTGGAGTTGGTGGGGCAATATGTTCTTGGGTGGGCCAGGCTGGATTCTGATTGCCTTCGTCAAGCAATTGGGCGGAGCTTTACTGGCCGCGGTGGCTGTTGTGGCAGGCTTGGCGGTGGTCGACGCCAAAGAGCCCATTCAGATTTTCCGACACGCCTTTGGCTTTGCCATTGCCAACCCGGACACCGCGCTGTTGGTCAGCGCCATGCTGGTGATCGTGTCCGAGCTCAAGGTCAATGTGACCAACGCCTACGCGGGTTCACTGGCGTGGTCGAACTTTTTCTCCCGCTTGACGCATTCACATCCCGGGCGCGTGGTGTGGCTATTCTTTAACTGCGGCATAGCGCTGTTGCTGATGGAAATGAACCTGTTCGAAGCGATGAACAGCGTGCTGGGCATGTACTCCAACATTGCGGTGGCTTGGATTTGCGCCGTGGTTGCAGACTTGGCGGTTAACAAGCCGCTGGGATTGAGCCCTCCTATCGTGGAGTTCAAGCGTGCTCACCTGTACAACGTCAACCCAGTCGGGGTGGTGAGCATGGTTGTGGCTTCCATCGCGGCCTCCATCGCGTTTGCGGGGTGGTGGGGTGAGCTTGCCCAAGCCTATTCATGGCTGATTGCCGCCGGTGTCGCCTTCGTGTTGGCGCCGCTGATGGCGTGGTGGACCAAAGGGCGCTACTACATTGCCCGGCAGAGCATTTTTCCGGTGGACGTCAAAACCCTGGTGCGTTGCACCGTGTGCGCGCAAGACTATGCGCCTGCAGACTCTGCCCATTGCCCACACCATGGCGGGGCCATTTGCTCCCTCTGTTGCACCCTTGAGTCCACCTGCCACGACCGTTGCAAGCCCACCGTCAAGGGGCCTGTGGCGTACTACCGAGAGGCGGTTCATCGGCTATTGAACTGGGTCTGGCCCCGTGCTCTGGGGATGCAAGTGACGCAGCGTGTGGCCAATTTTTCTTTGGTGTGGGTGGGCATGCTGCTGGTGATGGCCGGTATCTTGTGGGTCACGGTGCCCAGTGCGAGCACGGATGTGGGGGCCATGCATACCTTCGGTTTGCGGGCGTTTGTAGGCTTGGGTTTGCTAGCCAGTCTGACGACCTGGTGGATTGTCTTGGTGGGCGAGAGCCGTGACCTCGCAGAGTCCGAACTGCGCACGGCCAAAGACCGCGCCGAGGACGCGACCCAGGCAAAAAGCGACTTTTTGGCCAATATGTCGCATGAGATACGGACCCCCATGAACGCGATCATTGGCATGTCGTATCTGGCGCTGCAGACCGACTTGGATGTCAAACAGCGCAACTACATTGCCAAGGCACATCGCGCGGCGGAGAGCCTGCTCGGCATCATCAATGACATTTTGGACTTCTCGAAAATAGAGGCAGGCAAGCTCACCATGGAGCGGGTGGAGTTTCGCCTCGAAGATGTGATGGACCACCTCACCAATTTGGTGGGGCTGCGGGCCGAAGACAAAGGCTTGGAACTCTTGTTCAAAGTGCAGGGCGATGTGCCCACCAGTTTGCTGGGAGATCCCTTGCGCCTGGGGCAAATCTTGGTCAATTTAGGCGCCAATGCGGTCAAGTTCACAGAGCATGGCGAGGTGCTGATCAGCGTGGACGTGGTGCGCTGCGATGCGGGCATGGTGGAGCTGCATTTCGGAGTGCAAGACACCGGCATCGGCATGACCGCTGAGCAATGTAGCCGCATGTTTGAGTCTTTCAGCCAAGCCGATGCGTCCACCACCCGCAAATATGGGGGTACCGGTTTGGGGCTTGCCATTTCCAAACAGTTGGTAGAAGCCATGGACGGCCGCATCTGGGTGGAGTCGCAGTTGGGCAAGGGCTCTACCTTTCATTTCCAAGCCAAGTTTGGTTTGCAAGCGCAGCAGCAGGCGCGGCGCATGGTGCTGGCGCAAGAACTCACCGGTCTGCGCGCCTTGGTGGCGGATGACAACATGGCTGCGCGCGAAATCATGCAAGCCATGTTGACGGACTTGGGCATGGAAGTCACGGTGTGCAAAGACGGGGCCCAGGCAGCGCAAGCGGCTCTGCAAGCCCATGCAGCAGGGCAAGACTATTCCATCATGCTGCTCGACTGGAAGATGCCGGTGCTAGATGGTGTGGCCTGCCTGGCGCAGTTACGCGAAAGTCTGCCTGCTCACGCACTGCCCCAATGTGTCATGGTCACCTCCTATGGCCGAGAGCAACTGGCCCACTTGCCTGCTTCGGTGCTGGGCTCTGTCCAGGGCTTGCTGACCAAGCCAGTCACACGCTCCTCGTTGTTGGGGGGCATCGCACGCGCGCTGAACAAGACCGATTTGCTGGATGTCCATAGCGCGCGCGCCACGGAGCGCCCAGACCAACTGCGCCAAGACATGGCACGCGTGCAGGGAGCCCGGATCCTGTTGGTGGAAGACAATGAGATGAACCAAGAACTGGCAAGCACTTTGCTGCGCCAAGCGGGCGTCCATGTCACCCTCGCTCAAAACGGCCAAGAGGCATTGGACATTTTGGCTACGGAAGCGAATTTCGCCTGTGTTTTGATGGATTGCCAAATGCCCGTGATGGATGGCTATGAGGCCACCCGGCGCATGCGCGCAGACCCGCGCTGGCAAAGCCTGTGCGTGATTGCGATGACGGCCGATGTGTTGGCCAGCGACCGCGAGCAGGTGCAAGCTGCGGGCATGGATGACTACATCGCCAAGCCCGTGAATGTGCCCCAGATGTTTGCTACTTTGGCGCGTTGGATCAAAGCTGGCGCAGACTATGGCGCGGGTCTGGCGCGTCCCTTGGCGGGGCAACACAGCCTTGGCTTGCCACCTTTGGCCGGCATTGATATGGCGCAGGGTCTGTTCCACACCCTCAATGACAGCACGCTGTACCAACAACAACTGCGCAAGTTCTTAGCAGCGCAAAGTGCGTTTGAGCTGCTCTTTAGCCAAGCGTGGCAAGCCCATGATCTGGCCACATGCCAGCGGCTGGCCCATACCCTCAAAGGCAACGCAGGCACGATAGGTGCACAGCACGTGCAAACGCAAGCAGCCCGGCTCGAACTGGCGTGCGGTAGCGGTGATGCGGCCCAGGCGCAGCATGCGCTGGCGGACACCCTACAAGCATTGACGGAGGTGCTCCATGGCTTGCAGGCAGCAGCGTGGCTCATGGCGTCTTCTAGCCCGGATGTACCGTTGGATGCATCGTCAGAGGCAGTGGCCGCCAGCGCGGAGTCGGTTCGCCAAGCCTTGCAAGTGTTGCGTGGGCAGCTTGATACGGCAGACCCCGAAGCAGCAGACACGGTGCAGGCGCTGTTAACCCACGCATTGCCACCTGCCACACGGCAGACTTTGCTTTCCCTCGTTGCGCCTATTGATGCCTTTGAGTTTGAGCGTGCCGCTGCGCTGCTGGCGCCGCTGGTGCCTTAACCCAAGGCTCCATCCGAGCGCATTCCCTGTGCGGTCAAGCGCAGCACACGGTCCGCTTGGGCGGTCGCAGCGCTGGAGTGCGTGACCAAGACCAAGGCGGTGCCATGCTGGCGGCATTGCCCAACCAGGGCCTGCATCACGACGGCAGCAGTGCTGGGGTCTAGGTTGCCTGTGGGTTCATCGGCCAGTAGTAAACGGGGGCTGTGCACCAAGGCGCGGGCAATGGCCACACGCTGCAGTTGTCCGCCACTCAGCTGCTGCGGCAGACGGCTACCCAATGCCCCCAAACCCAGTGCTTCTAGCATGGTGTGTACGCGGGCATCGTCTTTGCGTTGTAGCAAGAGCAAGGGCAGAGCCACGTTTTGGGCGACATCCAAATGCGGCAGTACGTGAAATGCCTGAAAGACAAAGCCAATCTTCTCCCGGCGCAAGGCGGCTTTGGCGTCGTCTTTCATCGTGCTTAGCTCGGCGCCGTCTACCTGCACACTGCCGCTGTCCCAGGTGTCTAAGCCTGCCATGCAATTCAAGAGGGTGGACTTGCCAACGCCTGACTCTCCCATGATGGCAACAAACTCCCCTGGTCTGACGGCAAGGTCTACGTTGGCAAACACCGCCGTGGGACCGTAGAGTTTGCTGAGCTGGTGAATCGTGAGCATGGTGCGGCGTGGAGAACTCAGGCCGCAGCCTGCTGCTGAACCTGCTGAACCTGCTGCGCCACCAAGTCCAGCACCTGCGCGAGCGCATTGGGGCCGTCGGCGGCGACTGCATGGCGTTGGGGCATAGAGCGCAGCCACGTCACCTGGCGTTTGGCCAGCTGCCGGGTGGCGATGATGCCCAGCTCACGCCAAGCGGCGTGGCCTTGGCTGAGCGCGGGGTCAGCGTCCAAAGCCTCCCACGCTTGGCGGTAGCCTACACAGCGCATAGAGGGAAGGTCGGCGTGCAGGTCGCCTCGGGCGCGTAACTGCTGCACCTCTGCCACAAAGCCTGCCGCGATCATGGCGTCAAAACGCTGTGCAATGCGTTGGTGCAGCCACGCTCGGTCCATCGGCTCAAGTGAAATAAGGGCTGTAGCGTGCATGGATAAAGCGGGTTCAGTTTCTTTTTTTGTAGCATGAAAGTGTGAGAGCGGCAGGCCCGATGCGCGGTACACCTCCAGCGCGCGCTGGATGCGCTGGCTGTCGCCAGGGGCGAGGCGTGCGGCGGTGACCGGGTCGACCAGAGCCAACTCAGCATGCAGGGCGGGCCAGCCTTTGGCGTGGGCTTCGTCTTCCAGTTGGGCGCGTAAGGCCGGGTCCGCGCTGGGCATGGGGTCTATGCCATCGGCCAAGGCCTTGAAGTACAGCATGGTGCCTCCCACCAACAGCGGCAATTTGCCACGCGCAGCGATTGCGCGAATAAGGGTTCGCGCATCGTTTACAAACTCAGCGGCGCTGTAGGCCTGCAAGGGGTCACGGATATCAATGAGGTGGTGCGGCACGCTGGCCATCTCGGCGGCGCTGGGCTTGGCGGTACCAATGTCCATGCCACGGTACACCAAGGCCGAGTCGACGCTGATGATCTCTACCGCGTGGTGTTGCGCAATAGCCAGTGCGGCTGCAGTTTTGCCGCAGGCGGTGGGCCCCGCCAAACAGATATGAAAGGGCAGGGCTTCGTCAGTGCGGGTGTCAGAAAGCGTTACAGGCATGGCGTGACTGTAACCCGCCCCAAACACGCTTTAATGCGCGTGGACTATGCCTTTGCGCGCCACGGAACGCAGTAGCGCGCTTAAGCCCAAGGCGGCGACGCTGAGGCCCACAATCAAAGCAATCCAAAAGCCTTCAGCCCCCATGGCTTGGGCGGGGCGCCAGGGCAGCCACTCAGGCGCCAGTCCCAAGACACAGCCCAGCGGAAGGGAGAACCCCCAAAACGCGGTGAGGTGAATCACCATGGGAATGCGGGTGACCTTGTAGCCACGTATCGCGCAACTGGTGGCCACCTGCGTGGCGTCGGACAGTTGAAAGAGCGCGGCAAACGTCAGCAAGTGCGCAGCCAAGAGCAAGACCGCTGGGTCGTTGGTGTAGGCCGCCGCAATGTGGTGGTTGAACACGCCCATCCCTAGGGCACTCACGCTGGCACAGCCCAAGGCCAGTGCCACGCCTACCCACGCACGAAACCGTGCGGTGGCCGGATCGCCCGCCCCCAAGGACTGGCCCACACGCGTTGATAAGGCGATGCCCAGGCTCAAAGGCAACATAAACACCAGTGAGGAGAAGTTCAGAGCGATTTGGTGCGCTGATATCTGCGTGCTGCCAAACTTGGCAACCAGCAGGGCAATGAAGCCAAATGCGCTGGTTTCTGCAAAGTAGGTCACTCCAATGGGCAGGCCCAAACGCAGCAGGCTGGCAATTTTGGGCCAGTTAGGTCCCTCATAGTGGGCAAACGGCCAAGTGCTGCGGTAGGCCGGGTCATGGCGCATCCACCACAGCAAGCCCCCTAAGTTGAACCACACGCACAGCATGGTGGCCCAAGCGCAGCCCAAACCACCTAAGGCCGGAAATCCCAGCTTGCCAAACACCAGCAGTCCATTGACGGCAATATTGAGTAGCAGCGCACCGATCGCAATGACCATCAAGGGTTTGGTTTGGTTGAGGCTGGCGCTGTAGCTGTACAGCACGCGGTAGGCCGCAAATGCCGGCAGCGCTAGGCTGGTGATGTAAACAAACTGCTTGGCAATGTCTCGCACCACAGGCTCTAGGCTCAGGTGGTCAAACACCAGCGTGCCAGCGTTGGCCAGCACCATGGCCAGCAGCCCTATGCCCAGGCTCTTCCAAAGCGCTTGGCGCACCACATGGGGCACTAGGTGGAATTCACGCGCGCCTACGTGGTGAGACACCACGGGGCTCACCGACATCATGACCCCCATAACGGTGACGACCGTGATGAACCAGATCGATACGCCGAGCGACACGCCCGCCAAGTCTTGTGCAGAGGCATGCCCCGCCATGGCCACGTCGGCCACCGACATCCCCACATTGGCCAACTGCCCTATCAAAATGGGCCATGCCAACTGCCACAAGGCAGCAATTTCTTTGCGCACGCGCTGGGACAATGGGAGGAGGGCGTCGGGAGAAGTGTATACAGTCATGGAGGGCCCATTCTACGGCCCCGATGGAGCAGCCCCCCACTAGAAGCGCTGCATGTCGAGTAGGGGATGCCGCAGCCGCGCCAAGCGCCTCCATGCATGCAATTGCAAGGCTAAATTGCCCCTAGCCGCCCGTTGAATAAGCGGGGTTAGCTATATAAATAATAGCGTTTGGTGGCTGTGACGCTTAGCGCCGCACCCGCCCGTCTTCAGTCAGCATGGTCATTTCTACACACTTGGACCCTGCCTTGGGGCAGTTACTCAAGTCAAGACTTAGGCTCCCCAAGTCGTAGTGGTCCATTGCAAACACTATGTTCAAAAATCGCTCGTGGCCCAGCGCTTTGCCGGTTTGCCGCACCCATTGCGTGAAGGCCTTGGCGGCAATGCATCCTTCGTAGCCATCGTCCAAGGTGCGCAAGTCGATGCGCCTACCGTGGACGCCACCTTTGACCCATGGGCTTAGGCCCCATCCCGCTCAAGCAGCTATCACTGCACGACAACGCATGTTGGGGTACCTGCCGCAGGTGTTGACGCAATTTGTGACCTTGCGGTGTCTGAGGAAACCAACCCATCCCCTCACAAACCCTTGTGCAACGTGTGCAGGGCATACGTGTGTGCGAAGTGGTCTTGCTTGGGTGTGTGCCGTTGTGCCGCGATACCCACGAAGTCAGGGTATTCACTAGGAGCTAAGCATGTCGACTAGTGATTCAATTCAATTACTTCAATTTGAATGAAGTAATTGAGGATGGCGTTATCAAGGCACCAAGTCAACAAAGGGCCGTGTATTGATGAGGTAAGCAAGTGCCTGTGGAGCAAAGCGCCAATCTGTGCGGGATCAACAACTTATGAGGAGATAAAGCGATGCAACAACGTAGAGCGATTTTGGTAGCTGCCCTGGTGGCAGGCAGCCTTTTATCGGCCGCCGCCCACGCCGAAAAGACATTGAGTGCCTTGTTCATGGCGCAAGCTGCGTACAGCGAAGATGACGTTCGGGCCATGACCAGTGACTTTGAAAAAGCAAATCCCGGCGTCAAGGTGAAGTTGGAATTTGTCCCGTACGACGCCTTGCATGACAAGATTGTGGCGGCGCACGGCGCGGGCTCCGGCGGTTACGACGTAGTGCTATTCGACGTGGTGTGGCCTGCAGAATTTGCCAGCAAGGGCTTCTTGCAAGACGTCACCAAACGCATTGCGGTGGGCGACATCCCCAAGGTATTTCCCGGCGCGTGGACCACCGTAAGCTATAAAGACAAGTTCTACGGCATGCCTTGGATCTTGGACACCAAGTTCTTGTTCTACAACACCGAAATGCTGAAGAAGGCCGGAATCTCGGCACCTCCAAAGACTTGGGGCGAACTGGAAAAGCAAGCCAAAATCATCAAAGACAAAGGCATTGTGAAATACCCCGTAGTGTGGAGTTGGGCCCAAAAAGAGGCCATGATTTGTGACTACACCACCTTGTCGGTGTCCTACGGCGGCAAGTTCTTCACCGACGGCAAACCAAGTTTTCACCTGGGCGGCTCACTCGAAGCTGTGCAGTACATGAAGGCCTCTATCGACGCGGGCCTGAGCAACCCCAACTCCCGTGAATACGAAGAAGAAGATGTTCGCAAAGTCTTCTCCAACGGCGACGCAGCGTTCGCCTTGAACTGGGGCTATATGTACAACATGGCCAAAGACCCCAAAGAAAGCAAAGTGGTCGGCAAGGTCGGCATTGTGTCAGCCCCTGGCGTGGACGGCAAAACCGTGGCATCGGCGGTGAATGGCTCAATGGGCTTGGGCATCACAGCCAAAAGTGCGAACCCAGAGGAAGCTTGGAAGTTCATTGCCCATATGAGTGCGCCGGCGACCCAGGAAAAGTACGCCAAGCTTAGCCTGCCTATCTGGAAAGCATCGTTTAGCAAGCCCGCTGTGAAACAAGGCCAAGAAGACTATGTGAATGCGGCGGCCAAGTCCTTGGAGGTGATGGCTGCACGCCCAGAAACACCGGTGTACCAAGAGCTGTCGTCCATCCTGCAAAAGAACCTTCATAGCGTATTGTTAGGCAAGGCCAAGCCCGATGCGGCAATGAAGCTGGCGTCTGACGCAGCGGCCAAACTGAAGTAAGCGTTATGGGCAGTGCCGCAACCGCAAGACGCATGCAAGCATGGGGGCTGTTGACCCCCATGCTGGTGATCATGGTCGGGATTACGGCCTGGCCCTTGATGCGCACCATTTGGCTGAGTTTTACTTCTACGTCCATAGGCGGGGAACCGGCCCAATGGGTGGGCCTTGAAAACTACTGGCAGGCCTTGAGCAATACAGCCTTTCAGGAGTCCTTGGGGCACACGCTGTATTTCACTTTCGTTTCGGTCAGTTTGGAGTTGGTGCTGGGCGTAGCCGTTGGCTTGCTGCTCAACCAGCCATTCAAAGGCCAGGCTTTTGCGCGGGCCTTGCTGGTCTTGCCGTGGGCCTTACCCACCATTGTCAACGCCATGATGTGGCGTCTCATCGATGGCCCAGAGTACGGTGCATTGAACGCGCTGCTGGTTCAAACGGGCCTGTTGGAGGACTACCGCTCGTGGCTGGGCGACCCAGACATTGCCATGGAGATGGTTATCGTGGCCGACGTCTGGAAAAACTACCCGTTTGTCGCCTTGATCATGCTGGCCAGCTTGCAGTCTGTGCCTGCTGATCTCTATGAGGCCGCGCGCCTAGATGGCGCAGGCACCCTGGCTAGGTTTTGGTATGTCACCGTGCCCGGCGTGATGGCCCCTTTGAGTGTGGCCATCGTGTTGCGCACGATCGACGCATTCAAAGTGTTTGACGTGATCTACGTCATGACCAAAGGGGGGCCTGCCGACAGCACCAAAGCGCTGAGCTTTGTGGTGTACCAAGAGGCGTTTTCTTACCTTCGCATCGGCAGTGGTGCGGCATACGCCATCTTGATGGCGGGCATCTCCGCCCTCTTGATTGCCCTTTACGTCGCCATGCTCCGCAAGCAAGAAGGCAGCACATGAAGTATCAAAGATTAGGGGCACGCGTGGCCCTGTACGCCGCGGTGGCCTTGTTTGTCGTTGTCACTTTGGCGCCCTTGTACTGGCTGTTGGTGATGAGCGTCAGCACGCCGGTGGCCCTCACGCGCATCCCTTTGCAATGGTGGCCTGACAGCTGGGACTTTTCGCGCTACACCAAGCTGATTTCGGACGCTGGTGGCCCAGTTGCGGAGCGCTTCTTGGCGGCCCTGCGCAACAGTTTGGTGGTCTCAGTGGCCAGTACTGTGATCGCGATGGTGGCAGCCATTCCGGCGGCGTACAGCTTCTCACGCTACCCGGGCCGCCAAGGTGTTTTGTACGGTGCGGTCGCGGTGTACATGTTGCCCAGTGTGGCCTTTGTGTTGCCTTTGTATCTCATACTCAGTGGCCTTGGCATGCTCAACAACGTGCTCTCCTTGGTCTTGGTGTACTGCACCATCTTGTTGCCATTCACGACATGGATGCTCAAAAACAACTTTGATCAAGTCCCCCATGACATTGAGCAGGCTGCACACATTGACGGCGCAGGGGTGCTTGGGGTGATTTGGCGCATCACCTTGCCATTGGCGCTACCTGCGCTTGGCGCAACCGCACTGTTTGCGTTTTTGTTGGCGTGGGATGAGTTTTTCTATGCCTTGATTTACACCAACGATATTCGCGCCAAGACGCTGCCCGTGACGATTGCGGACTTCGCCGCAGGACGCGCCACGGACTACGGCTTGATCTCAGCCGTAGGTGTTCTGGCGGCGCTACCGCCCATGCTGATTGGCTTGCTGCTGCAGCGCACCCTGGTGTCGGGCCTGACCGCCGGTGGCACCAAAGGCTAAATGCAGACCCGTTTGCACTCCGTGTCTGCGGGCCTCCTCATGACCTTACCCTCTATGCAAGTGAATCAAAACGTACTGGCCATCGATATTGGTGGGACATTGGTGAAGTTGGGCGTGGTCGACCCAACGGGTTGTGTGCACCACAGCTTTCACATTGACACCCGTGCATCACGCGGAGCCCATGCCTTGTTTGACGAACTGGCCGGCATTGCGCAATCCCTGGTGCAGCCCTATGCACTGGCGGGTGTGGCCGTTTCAACCTTGGGCGTGATTGACACGGTGTCCGGCACGGTACGTGGCGCGTCGGATGCAATTCCCGGCTACCTGGGGCTTTCACCTAAACAGTTGCTGTGGGACGCTCTGCAGATGCCCGTGCTGGTCGAAAACGATGTGAATTGCGTAGCCCTAGCCGAAGGCTGGTTAGGTGCTGCGCAGGGTGTTGAGAACTTCGTGGCCTTGACCCTAGGAACAGGAATTGGCGGTGGGGTGTTCATGGGTTCCCAGTTGTACCGTGGCGCGCACGCCGCCGCTGGGGAATGGGGTTATATGGTGGTAGGCGGTGAACGTTGGGAAGACGTGGCTTCGCTGCGCGGCCTAGGCCGATTGGGTGCTCGCGCTATTGCGGGCTGCACGTTGGATGCAAAAGCCATATTTGAACGCGCCGACGCTGGCAGCGTGCCCCATGCAGCCGTGGTGCAAGAGTGGCTGGAGTTGCTGGCCAGCGGTCTTGCCAACTTGATCTATGCCTTTGATCCGCAATGCATTGTCTTAGGAGGCGGCATTACCGGGCGTGGGCCCCGCGTGCTGGCCGAAATACAAGCTGCTCTAGACGCTTTGTTGCACCCGGACTTTGTGGGCCTGCAAGAACTTCGATTGGCTGCGGCGGGCAACCACGCCGGTTTGCTCGGTGCGGCACGCGCTTGGTTTTTGGCACACCCCGCTGGGCTGGCCTAAGCATTTTCTTTATTGACCGTTTGAGAACACACCATGGCCACCGTATCACTGAGCAATATCCAAAAAACCTATGACAGCAAGACCCACGTCATCAAAGGCGTAGACCTGCACATTGACGATGGCGAGTTTGTCGTGTTTGTAGGGCCCTCGGGTTGTGGCAAATCTACGCTGCTGCGCATGATTGCGGGCTTGGAAGACATCAGCGCCGGGGAGTTGCGCATCGGAGAGCGCTTGGTGAACGACGTGTCAGCCTCCAAGCGCGGCGTGGCCATGGTGTTTCAGAGTTACGCCTTGTATCCCCACATGACGGTGTTTGAGAACATGGCTTTCAGTTTGAAGCTGGGAGGGGTTGATAAGGCCACGGCCCAAACCATGGTGCACAAGGCCGCGGAGATATTGCAGATCAGCCATCTTTTGGAGCGCAAACCCAAAGCCCTGTCGGGTGGGCAGCGTCAGCGCGTGGCCATAGGCCGCTCAATTGTGCGCGACCCTCAGGTGTTTTTGTTTGACGAGCCTTTGTCTAACCTGGATGCGTCGCTGCGGGTGCAGATGCGCATTGAGCTCTCCAAGCTCCACAAAGAACTGGGCACCACCATGGTGTATGTCACGCATGACCAGGTGGAGGCCATGACCTTGGCAGACCGCATTGTCATTTTCAACGGCGGAAAGATTGAGCAAGTGGGTTCGCCCTTGGCGTTGTACAACCATCCCGTCAACCTGTTCGTGGCAAGCTTTTTGGGCTCGCCCGGTATCAACCTTGCCACCGTGCAGTTGGAGCAGCACCTGGCTGATGGCGTGGTCGTTCGCCTGCAAGATGGCGACCTGCTGACCCTGCCACTGCGAGCCCAGGCGTATGCATGCGGTGCGCAGTTCACCTTGGGTATTCGCCCAGAGCATGTAACGAGCAGCCAGACTTCAGACGCCCTTGGAGTCCGTGGGCAGTTTGAGTTGGTCGAGCATTTAGGAGATGTGCAATTGGCGTACTATCGAATTCACGGAGCGCAGACCAATTGGAGCGTCAAGCTATCGGCGCAAACACCCTTAGATGAGCTTGCGGGCGCGAAGCAATTGTTTTTCGCGCCAGCGCATTGCAACTTGTTTGACGCTAACGGATTGGCGCTCCAGCGACACTGACACAGCCCCAGGGCAAGGACACACGCAAATGCACAAGGCCACGATGGCATGAGTTTTTCCGGCACAAATTTAGAGAATGCGCGGCTGCACAACCGCCGCGTGGTCCTGGAATCCATACGGCAGCACACACGCCTGTCCCGCGCTGATATCACCCGCTTGACCGGGCTGACGCCGCAAACCATCTCCAACATCACCAGTGAGCTGTTGGCGCAAGGCTTCTTGAGCACCTTGCCCGCAGAAAGTGGGGGGCGAGGTCAACCCGCCGTGCCATTTGTCATCAATCCACAAGGGGCTTATTCGGTGGGCGTACAGCTCAGCCAGCACAGCCTGCAAGCGGTAGCGGTCGACCTGTGCGGGGCGGTAGTGGCCAGAGCGCATGCCGCAGTGGATCGGGTTCGCCCCGCACAGGCCGTCGCCCCGTTGAAAGACGTCTTGCAGCGTTTGCAGCAGTTGGCTGGTTTTCCTATGGCCAAGCTCTTGGGCATGGGGGTGGCCACACCGGGTCCATTCGGTGTAGATGGCTTAAGTGCCATTGGTCCCACCACCTTGCCCGGTTGGCAAGATCTGTCGGTGGGCGAGCAGCTGTCGGCTGCATTGGGTTTACCTGTGATGGTGGCCAATGACGCGAGCGCTGCCGCCATCGGAGAGCGCTTGTATGGGGCTGGCAGCACCCTGAGCAACTTTGTCTACATGTTCGTAGGCGAGGGCTTGGGGGCGGGATTGTTTCTCAACGGGCAGGTGTTTGACGGCGTTGCCAACAACGCGGGGGAGCTGGGGCACATTGTGGTGGAGCGCAACGGGCGTGCTTGTTACTGTGGGAACCATGGGTGTCTGGAGCGTTACCTGTCCCTGTGGGCGGCCTATGAAGCCCTGGGGTTTGAAGACCCCACCCAGGCAACACCAGAGGACTTGCTGCACGCCATGGAGCGCAATGACCCGCGTTTGGCAGCTTGGCTGGACGAGGCTGCCACCTATATGCGCCAAGCCATCAACATGCTGGAGTGCATGTTAGACATTGAAACCATCATTGTGGGCGGCCTGCTGCCTGTGCCCATTCTGGAAAAGATCATTGCCCGTTTGGCGCCGTTGTACGCATCGGTCGGCAACCGGTCCAACCGCAAAGTAGCCCGGTTGCTCGTTGGCAACGTGGGGAGCGAAATTACGGCACAAGGTGCAGCCGCCTTGCCCATCTTCCATGAGATGAACCCCAGCTTTAACGTGCTGTTAAAGAACCATTGAACGCGTTGGCCCTAAAGACTGTGCGCTAGTCTTTAGGGCTGAATAACCCTTGATCCGTATCAAGGATTGGCGCGTCGGCATACGCTGCTTCCTGTAATTTCAGAAAATACTGAAAATTCAGAAAGAGGCGTAAATTCATGAACCTTCCTCCGCTTACCCAGCGCTTTGTCTTGCATTTTGGTGAGATGGGCAGTCGCTGGGGTATCAACCGCACGGTGGGGCAAATCTATGCCCTGTTGTATGTGTCAGCCAAGCCGCTCAACGCCGATGAAGTGGGCGAGGCCTTGAGCTTTTCGCGCTCCAATGTGTCCATGGGCCTCAAGGAGTTGCAGTCGTGGAACCTGGTGCGCTTGATTCACCAGCCCAAAGACCGGCGTGAGTACTTTCAGGCACCCGAAGACGTGTGGGCGATCTTTCGCACTTTGGCGGCTGAGCGGCGCAAGCGTGAAATCGACCCCACCTTATCCATGTTGCGTGAGGCACTGATGGAACAACCCAGTGTGAGCGAAGACATCCACGCCCAAGCCCGCATGACGCAGATGCATGACTTCATTGAGATGATGACCGACTGGCTGGACGACATGCAACAGATGGACTCAGACACCCTGCGCAGCCTCATGCAAATGGGCTCCAAAGTACAGAAACTGTTGGAGTTCAAAACCCGGGTGAAACAGGCGTTTAGCCTAAGCCCAGAGCCGGCCGAGCAAGCCTGGGGCGTGCAGCCAAGCCCTTCGCCAAACGATGGTGCCATCGGTACGCAAGCGACGCATGCGGCGGACACCGCGACCCAAGTGTCCACCACAGCAATGCAATCAATCCCGACCCCAGCTAAGGAGTAAGCCATGGACACCGTTGACCCTGTGGTCTTGGCCCGCATTCAGTTTGCGGCCAATATGACCTTTCACATCTTGTTTCCCACGATCAGCATTTCGATGGGCTGGGTCTTGCTCTTTTTCAAAAAGAGGTTCACCGCGACAGGGCAGCAGCACTGGATGGAGGCTTACCAGTTTTGGGTCAAAATTTTCGCGCTCACTTTTGCGCTGGGCGTGGTCAGTGGCATCACCATGAGTTTCCAGTTTGGCACCAACTGGCCGGGCTTTATGAATACGGTGGGCAATGTGGCTGGACCGCTCTTAGCCTATGAGGTGTTGACCGCCTTCTTCTTGGAAGCCACCATGCTCGGCATCATGTTGTTTGGCCGAGGCCGTGTGAGTGAGCGTGTGCACACCTGGGCTACGTTTTTGGTGGCGGCGGGAACCACCATGTCGGCGTTCTGGATACTTGCGCTCAATTCCTGGATGCATACCCCCGCCGGTTTTGAAATGGTCAATGGGCAAGCCCACGTCACCAGTTGGATGCAAGTCATTTTCAACCCCTCATTTCCCTATCGGCTTACGCATATGCTGATAGCGTCCGGCCTGACGGTGGCCTTTTTGCTCGCGGGTATCAGTGCTTACCGCTGGCTCAAAGGCGACCATGGGTTGGAGGTAAAAGCAGGCCTGCGCACGGGGATCTACCTCGCGGCAGCGCTGATTCCCGTCCAGATCGTGGTGGGCGACATGCACGGGGTCAACACCTTGCACCACCAGCCTGCCAAGATTGCGGCAATGGAAGGCATCTGGCAAACCCAGAAGGGCGCTCCCGCCGTGCTGTTTGCCTTGCCAGATGCGTCCACGCAGTCCAATCGTTTCGAGGTGGCCATCCCCAAGCTGGCTTCGTTGTACCTCACCCACGACTGGGAAGGAGAAGTCAAAGGGATTGACGCCTTTGGCACCCAGCACCCTCCGGTGGCACCTGTGTTCTTTGCGTTTCGCATCATGGTGGGCGTGGGCATGCTGATGCTTGCCGTGAGTTGGTTGAGCGCTTGGCGCATGCGCCGGGGCCGGGACCTGGCCACTTGGCAAGCGCGTGTCTTGGTAGCCATGACATTTGCGGGATGGGTGGCTCTGCTGGCGGGCTGGTATGTGACTGAAATAGGACGTCAGCCATGGCTCGTGCAGGGAGTACTCACCACAGCCCAAGCCGCGTCCCAAGTGCCAGCCAGCAACATCGCATTGACCCTCACGATGTACCTCAGCCTGTACGCCGTGTTGCTCACTGCGTATGTCAGCGTGGTCTTCCACTTGGCTAAAAAAACCAGCACCGCCAACACCTTGCCAGGAGCCCAACATGCTTAATACCGTACCCATTGTGATCCCTGATCTCAGTGTCCCCGCGGGCTGGTTGCCTCTGGTCTTCGCCTTGGTCATGGCCTTGGCCATGCTGGCCTATGTGATCTTGGACGGCTATGACCTCGGGGTGGGAGTGCTCTTGCGCCGTGCTGATGACGAAGCGCAAAAAGACACCATGATTGCCAGCATCGGGCCGTTTTGGGATGCAAACGAAACCTGGCTGGTTTTGGGTGTGGGCGTGCTCCTCGTGGCATTTCCTATGGCACACGGCTTGATCTTGGGGGCTTTGTACTTGCCCGTTGCGCTCATGCTGTTAGCGCTCACCTTGCGCGGTGTGGCCTTTGACTTTCGGGTCAAAGCACGTGCTGAGCACAAGCCCCTGTGGGACCGCGCGTTCTACCTAGGCTCATTGCTTGCCGGGTGGTCACAAGGCTACATGCTGGGCGGTCTCATTACCGGCTTCAAAGACGACTGGGCCACCCATTTGTTTAGCGCTCTGATCGGCTTGTGCTTAGTGTCTGCCTACTGCCTGTTAGGTGCGGGCTGGCTCATCATGAAGACCGAAGGCGCGTTGCAGCTCAAGGCCGTGGCTTGGGCGCGGGGGAGCTGGATGTTTACGGCCGCAGGTGTCGCAGCCATCTCTTTGGCCACGCCTTTGGTGAGTAGCCGCATTTTTGACAAGTGGTTTAGCTTCCCCAATTTGGTGATGCTTTTGCCCATTCCCGCCATGACGGTTGCCTTGTTCTTTGTGATCGCGCGCAGCCTCAAGCGCCTGCCTACGCGCCTAGCCCAAGGCAACCAGTACGGTGCGGCCGTGCCGTTTGCATGTACTGTCGGCGTGTTTTTGCTGGCGTTTTATGGCCTGGCTTACAGCTTGTTCCCGTGGTTGGTGGTCGATACCTTGACCCTGTGGCAAGCCGCGAGTTCTCCTGAGGCTTTGATGGTGATCTTTTATGGGGTGGTGGTCGTGCTGCCCGTCATCATTGGCTACACCGTGTTCGCCTACCGGGTGTTTTGGGGCAAATCCACTGCACTGAAGTACTGACGGGTCCTTATTGCGGATGCCTCTTTTCGGAGTGGGGATTGTCTGTCGGTTGGGCGGAGTGGGGTGGTTTACCATCGCGGTCCACCATGACCGACGCACGCCCCCTTTCCCCTCTGCAAATCCCTGAAGAAGACATCGAGATCAGCGCCATTCGCGCCCAAGGCGCGGGCGGACAAAACGTCAACAAGGTCAGCAGCGCTATCCACTTGCGCTTTGACATTGGTAAATCTTCTTTGGCTGATGATGTGAAAGAACGATTGCTGGCCTTGGCAGATAGCCGCATCACCAAAGCGGGCATCCTGGTCATCAAGGCCCAGACACAGCGCACCCAAGATATGAACCGCATGGACGCCCTGCTGCGCTTGCATGCGTTGGTCAACAGTGTGGCGGTGCCGCCCAAAAACCGCAGACCCACCAAGCCAAGCTACAGCTCGAAAATGCGCGTAAAAGCGGCTAAGGCGCAGAGATCACAAGTTAAAGCCTTGCGTGCCCGGGTGGCCGAGTAAGGTGGCCAAACGCTGACAGAGGCTCAAAAACACTCGCTAAACCTCCAAGGCGTCGATAAGATGGCAGTCTATGGAGCCCACCCAACCCCACGCAGCCTCTGAGGCGGACGAGTTCGTCATTGCGCAATTGTTGAGGCGTGTCGCGTGGGCAGCGCTTGTGATGTGCGTTGTGTCATTTATTGCGCTTGTGGTGGAATACGGATTGAACCCTGAGCGCTTGATTTCCGTAGCGGCAGTAACCCTGAGCTTGAACTTGGCCTTGTGGCGGCTGCATTATTCGGTGCGCCAAGGCGCTGCAGTCTTTGTCATAGGGACTTGGCTGGGCGCAGCCGTGTCCACCGTTGCACTGGCAGGTGTACACAGTGCCAACTGGTTGATTTTTGTAGCGCTGCTGTTTCTAACGGGTTGGGCGCTTGGTCGGGTATGGTTGTGGTGCCTCACGGCGGCGACGATTCTCTTGGCATTGGGGCTCACCTTTGCTGAGCTACAAGGCTACATAGTCCCCACGCCCAGAGCCTCTGCCATGGTCATCGCGGTGACGGTGGTGGGGAGCTTAGTCTTCATCGCCATCTTGACAGCCTCCGCCTACCAAACCCTTAGCAAGGGGCGCGACAGAGCACTGGCCTTGGCCAAAGAAATGGGCGCAAACAATGTCACCCTGGCCCAACGCGAGCGTGATCTTGAAATGATCATGAACCAAGTGCCTGCCGGCATTGCCTCGTTCGACACGCAATCACGCTTACGCATGGGCAATGTGCATTACGCGGCCTTGTTTGGTGCAAAGCCCCAAGATTTGGTGGGCCGCGCGGTGAAGGATTACGTGCCTGCAGACACCTTGGCTTATTTGATGGCGTACTGGGAGCGTTGCCTTGGCGGTGAGCGTGTGGTGTATCGCCGTGAAAACCACCATCCGGTGACTGGGGCGGTGACCGTCGTGGATGTGGTACTGGAGCCTGAATACGAGCACGGGCAGGTGGTCGGTATGTTTGCACTGATAACAGACGTCACCGAGAAGGTGGCGGCTGAAGCAGAGCTGCACGAGCTCAATGGTTCTCTGGAGAAAAGGGTGACCCAGCGCACGCTGGAGCTGGAAGTCGCCTTGGCCCGCTTGCGAACCTCGCAAGAAAAGCTGGCCCGCAGCGAAACCAAAGCCGCGCTCAGTACGTTGGTGGCCAGTGTGTCGCACGAGCTCAGCACCCCCATTGGCAATAGTTTGATGACGGCCACTACCTTGGTCGACGAAGGAAAAAAGTTCGAGAAGCTGCTCAGCGCACACCAACTCAAACGCTCAGAGCTCACCCAGTTTGTGCAAATGGTGCACGGCGGCAACGACCTCATGCTGCGCAACTTGCAGCGCGCCGTCGAGCTGTTGGCGAACTTCAGGCAAGTGGCGAATGACCAAGCCAGCCAGCAACGCCGCCAGTTTGACTTGGCGACCATGGTGGCTGAGGTGATGGAGACGCTGAGCCCCAGCCTGAGGCGCACGTCCCACAAAGTGGTGCTGGACATTGCCCCGGGCATCACCATGGACAGCCTGCCCGGCGCGCTGGGGCAGGTGATCATCAACCTGACCAACAATGCGATCTTGCATGGGTTTGAGGGGCGCACCGGCGGAGTTTTTACGATCAGCGCTCTGCCGCCCCACCCTCTGGAAGAAAGCCAGAAGAGCGACACCCAAGACCAAGGGGCCGCGCCTGCTGGCGCAGAGCCCGCATTGTTTGTCACCCTGGTGTTTGAAGACAATGGCGTTGGCATTGCGCCGGAGACGATGGAACGTCTGTTCGAGCCTTTTTTCAGCACCAAAAAGGGCAAAGGCGGCACGGGGCTGGGTATGGGGATTGTGGAGAGCCTCGTGTTCAAGACCTTGGGTGGCACCATCCGTGTGCAATCCACCGTGGGCGTTGGCACACGCTTTGAGGTTTGCTTGCCTTTGCGTGCACCAGAGGGCCACGCCCGCACTTAAGGCGTGAGGCTAAACGCCTGCGAAGTCACCTGCTAGTAGGGCTTTGCGCTGCGTGGGCTCAAACTTTTCGATGGCATAGCGCAGCATGGTGCGGGGCATGGCGGCGTGGTGACGTTTGATAAACGCCAGCAAGGCCTTGGCATCGCGCTTGCCCAACTCGCGCAACATCCAGCCACAGGCTTTGTGCATCAGGTCTTGGGGGTCAGCCAGCAGCATTTCGCACAGGGCCAAGGTGTCGCTGGATTCGTTTGCGCGCAAGAAGGCAAAGGTGGAGAGCACCGCAATGCGCCTGTCCCACATCACCGGCGATTGCGCCAAGGTGTACAGCACCGCGCGGTCATGTGTCAGCAAGTAGGGGCCGCTGATGTAGGGTGCCGAGCTGTCCACCAAGTTCCAGTTGTTCACCCGGTGGCGCTGTGCCATGTAGGTGGTGTAGACGGCTTCTTGTGTGGCTGCATCACCTTTTTCAAAACGCCGCACCATGATGGCCAGCGCCATCAAGCGTGCCTCGTTATACGGCGACTGCAGCAGCGCGATGCAGTCAGACAGCGCAAGTTGGTTGAACTGGCGCGCGTGCTGGCGCACCTCAGGCACACGGATGCCGTAGAACAGGTCGCCCTCGCCATACTGGCCCTTGCCGGTCTGAAAGTACTGCGCGGCAGTGCGCGCTTTGCCGGGGTGGGCCAGCGCCGCCAGTCGTTCCAAGGCCAGCTGGCCTTCGGCAGATAAGTTAGCTACTGCGTGAGGAGACTTTGCGCTGGGCATAGGTGTGGGTACAGCCACTAGCGAGGACTAGCGCCCGCGTAAGAACAGGCTGTCCAACTCGCTGAGTTTGAGTTGACGCCAGGTGGGGCGGCCGTGGTTGCACTGGTCGGAGCGCTCGGTATCTTCCATTTGGCGCAGCAGGGCGTTCATCTCTTCTAAGGTGAGTTTGCGGTTGGCGCGCACGGCGCCGTGGCAGGCCATGGTGCCCAAGAGTTCGTTTTGCGCGCGCTGAATCACGGTGCTGGCATCGTGCTGGGCCAGCTCGGCCAACACGCTGCGCGCCAGTTCCACCACATCGCCTTGGGCCAAGCTGGTGGGCACGGCGCGCACCGCCAGCGTTTTGGGTGAGAAGGGGCTGATTTCCAGGCCCAAGGTGTGCAAGGTGCTGCTGTGCTCTTCGGCGGTGGCCACTTCATCGGCCGTCGCCGCAAAGGTGGCTGGAATCAGGAGGGGCTGACTGGCCAAGGGGTACACGGTGCCATCAGGCGCGGTCATGCTGATTTGCTTTTTGAGCCGCTCGTAGACGATGCGCTCGTGCGCTGCGTGCATGTCCACAATCACCAAGCCCTGGCGGTTCTCCGCCAAGATGTACACGCCTTGCAGCTGGGCCAAGGCCCGGCCTAAGGGCCAATCGCCAGGCGGCAAGTCAGGCGCGGCGTTGGTTCCTGGGCCTGTCTGCGCGGGTGGGGGCTGGTCAGCGCCAAAGCTGGCGCTAGGTGCCCGCTGCCACAGCGCCGCTACGTCGCTGACCCGGTGTCCGCCACTGTCTTCATTTGCTCTGAAATTGATAGCTGGCTGCGCAGAATACATGGGCGCCAATGGCATATTAGTGCCTGAAAATGCGTTGGCGGCTAAATCCGTGGCTTGCGTGTTGTTGGAGGGAACCGCCTCGGTGCTGCGCAGGTAGTGGGGCAGCGTGTGTGCCGGCGGCGCTGAGGTGTCGCTATCGTGCGCAGTGGGCAACAGGCTGGCGGCAGCTTCAGCCAATGCGGCACGGGGCGCGGCCAAAGCGTCTTCTACCCCGTGGCGCATGGCTTGGTGCACTTCGCGGCTATCTCGGAACCGCACCTCGATTTTGGTGGGGTGTACGTTCACATCCACCCGCGTGGGGTCAATCTCTACGTACAGCGCGTACACCGGCTGGCGGTGGCCGTGCAGCACGTCTTCATAGGCGCTGCGCGCGCCATGCGTCAACACCTTGTCGCGCACAAAGCGGCCATTCACATAGCAAAACTGCTGGTCCGCGCGCGAGCGCGCTGCGTCGGGTATACCGGCACGGCCCCACACGCGCACGGTGGGTGTGAGGTCGCTGCGGGTGGCGCTGGTGCGGTAGTTCACCACCACCGAGCGCTCCACAAACTCGCTGCCCAGCACATCGGCCAAGCGTTGGTCCAGCGCGGTCATGGGGTCAGGGTGCTCGCAGCGGCGCCATTGCTCTACCAGTTTGCCGTCGGACCAAATGGCAAAGCCCACATCAGGGCGGGCCAGCGCATGGCGGCGCACGGCTTCTACGCAATGGGCCAACTCTGTGGCGTCCGTCTTCAAAAACTTGCGGCGTGCAGGCGTGCTGTAAAACAGCTCTTTGACCTCAACTGTGGTGCCCCCACTGCGCGCCACCGGGCTGAGTTCGCCGGTGCGCCCGTCTAGCAAATAAGCGGCTGATTCGCCACTGGCGCGCGACAGTATTGCGCAGTCAGCTATGGAGTTGATAGCGGCCAGTGCCTCGCCTCGAAAGCCCATGGTGGCCACAGACTCCAGGTCTTGCAGATTGCCAATTTTGCTGGTGGCGTGGCGCTTAAAAGCAATGTGCAGCTCATCGCGCACGATGCCACTGCCGTTGTCTTCCACCGAAATCAGCCGCACCCCACCGGCCAGCAGGCGCACGGTGACCTGGGTGGCGCCTGCGTCCAAGGCGTTGTCGACCAGCTCACGCACTACCGAGGCGGGGCGTTCGACCACCTCGCCCGCGGCAATTTGGCTGATCAGCTCGTCAGGCAGTTCACGGATGGGGCGGCGGGGGAGGGGGGGTAGAGGTGCGTTCACCTAGACATTCTAATTTTTGTGCCCACCCTTGCCTGAACGCGGTGCCTAAAGCGCGGGCTACGGGGCCTAGGGGTGAGCAGTGATAATCCCCGTCCATGGAAATCATTACTTTTTTGCTCGACTTCATTCTCCACGTAGACAAGCATTTGGAGACCTTTGTCCAAAGCTACGGCATGTGGGTGTACGCGCTGCTGTTCGTCATTATTTTTGTAGAGACCGGCGTGGTGGTCATGCCGTTCTTGCCGGGCGACTCGCTCTTGTTTGTGGTGGGCGCCATGTGCGGCGTGGGCCTGATGAGCTACCCGCTGGCAGTGGGCTTGCTGCTAGCCGCTGCGATTTTGGGCAACCAGTGCAATTACGCCATTGGCCGTTACTTTGGCCCCAAGGTGTTTCAGTGGGAAAACTCGCGCTTGTTTAACAAGGCGGCGTTTGACGCTGCGCATGCGTTTTATGAAAAGTACGGTGGCATTACCATCGTGGCCGCCCGCTTTATGCCGTTTTTGCGCACCTTCGCCCCCTTTGTGGCGGGTGTGGCCAATATGACCCGCGCCAAGTTCACGTTTTTTGATGTGACGGGCGGCACTCTGTGGGTGGTGGGCATCATCACCGTGGGCTACTTCTTTGGGAACATCCCGTTCGTGAAAGCCCACCTCGACAAAATCATCTGGGCCATGATCCTGATCCCTGGCCTGTTTGTCATGGCCGGCGCTTGGAAAGCACGCCGCAATGCCAAGGCGGCTTAGACCCACTTAAGCGCTTACGTTACAGAAAACCAAGTCTGCAAGTCCGCTACTGCTAAATCCAAAAACGCGCGCAGTGTGGCGGAGACGAAGCGTTGACGGGGGTAGACCAAGTGCACCGGGTCTGCCTTGGCTTGCCAGCTGGGGAGCACGCGTACCAAAGCGGTGGCAGCTGGGTTAGCCAGGGCGGCAGACTGCACCACGTAGGTGGGCAGCAGCGCCACCCCTTGGTGGGCTTGGGCCATCGACAAAATCAAGTTCAAGTCGTTGGCAATCAGCTGTGCGCCCAAGGGCACGGTTTCTAGCTGGGCACCGCTGGACAGCGTCCATTGCGCTTTGCCCAGTGCGGTGAACTGCAGGCATACATGCTGCGCTAAGTCCTGTGGCTCTGCCAAGGAAGGCGCTGTGTCGAGATAACCCGCACTGGCAAACGGTGCCCAGCAGGCCACGCCTACTTGGCGGGCCACTAGGCTGGAGTCTTGCAAGTTGCCAACGCGAATGGCTACGTCCACGCCTTCGCTTACCAAGTCCACCTGGCGGTCGGTGAGCAGCAACTCTAGCTGCACCGCAGGGTAGGCGGCCCGGAACTTGCCCGCTAAGCGGGCCAAGCCGTCGTAGCCCAAGTCCACCGGGGCGGTGACGTGCAGCTTGCCTTGGGGCTCTTGCAGCGACGCGCGCACCGCCGACTCCGCCACATGCAGCAACTCCAGCCCTTGCGATGCGTGGGCAAAGTAGGCTTGGCCCTTGTCGGTGAGCAAGAGGCTGCGCGTGGTGCGCTGGAGCAGGGTCACGCCCAAGCGTTGTTCCAGCCGGGCTACGCGGGAGCTGATGGTGGACACAGGCAAGCCCAAGCTGCGCGCCGCAGCGCTAAAGCTGCCCATTTGCACCACTTTGACAAACACGGCGGTTTCATTCAGGTCCAAAGGTTTGGTGTGCATGGCGTGCGTAGGTGTTAAGGCTTGATATTTCATTTAATGGAAATATGTTTGTGCATTTTCCCATCTAGTGGTGGCGCGAGGCCTGCCCTACATTCCTAGCAAAGGAACGATGACGATGAAAACACTCCGCTTTATCAAACGCAGCAACGGCAAACATTGGGTGGGCGATGGCTTTCCGGTGCACAACATCTTCTCGTACAACGACATCGCGCAAGACATGTCGCCGTTTTTGATGTTGGACTACGCATCGCCCACCACTTTTGATAGCACGACACGCAAGCGTGGTGTGGGCTCGCACCCCCATAGGGGCATTGAGACGGTGAGCATTATTTATGCGGGCGAAGTCTCGCACCGCGACTCTGCAGGCGCTGGCGGCACCATCGGCCCCGGCGATGTGCAATGGATGACGGCGGCCTCTGGCTTGGTGCATGAAGAGTTTCACAGCGCCGCCTACGCGCAGACGGGAGGCGACTTTGAGATGGTGCAACTGTGGGTGAACTTGCGTGCCAAAGACAAGATGATTCGCCCGTCGTACCAAGGCATCACCCAAGCGCAGATTCCCGTGATTGCCTTGCCGGCAGAGGCGGGCCATGTGCGGGTGATTGCGGGCGACTACCAAGGCACCGCAGGTGCGGCGAGCACCCATAGCCCTATGAACTTGTGGGACGTGGTGGTCAAAGCTGGCAGCACGGTGCAGTTTCAGTTGCCGCAAGGGCATAGCGCGTCTTTGTTTGTGATGCGCGGTAGCGTGGCGGTGGATGGCAAAACTGTGGGCCCCGCCTCTTTGGCGGTGCTAGAGCGCGCAGGCACTGTGCTGCAGTTTGAGGCGCTGGAAGACAGCACGCTCTTGTTCATGGGCGGTGAGCCTTTGAATGAACCGGTGGTGGGCTATGGCCCGTTTGTGATGAACACGCAAGCGGAAATCCACCAAGCGTTTGCCGACTTTCAGGCCGGGCGCATGGGGCAAATTGCCGAAGTCGCTTGAGCGTAGAGCCCAGCGCAGGGGCTTAGGCACCCACTTTCAAAAACAGCCCTTGGTCGGGGGCAAAGTTGGCGTGCAAGGGCAGTAGCGCCCCGCCCAGCGCGCGGGCGTCGGGGCCTACATTGCCCGCAATCACGGTGGCAGGCCACAGGCCTTCCCAGTTGTAGCTTGTGAGGGCTGCGTTGGTGCGCTCAATGACTTGGTTTTGCAGGGCGGGGCAGAAGGAGCCGTCAATGACCACGGTGTCTATGTCTAAAAACGCGGTGCCACTGACCACACAGTGCGCCAGGGCTTGCGCCGCCGTATCAATCCAGGCTTGGGTTTCGCTGGCAAATGCCTCGCTCAAGGCCCGTTCGTCGTAGGCCGCACTGGGGTCTAGGCCCTGGGCCAAGTAGCGTTGCTCCAGCTCCCAAAGGGACGCTTGGCTGACCAATTGCTCGGGCATTTGGGTGCCACCAGACAAGCCTAGGGGCAAAGAAGCCACCGCCCCCGCATTGCCATGGGCACCCATATGCAGGTGGGAGTTGATGACCAAGCCACCACCCACAAAAGTGTCCACAAACAAGTACAAATAGCTTTTGACATCGCGCCCACGCCCGCTCACCAACTCGGCCACGCAGGCGGCCACCGTGTCTTTGGCAAAGCTGACGGGCGCGTCAATCATGGCCTGCACGCGCGCGCAAGTCAATGTCATTCCATTCGGTGCTTTGTGCTTCGGACAGGCCCAGCATCTTGTGCCAGCCGCCCAGCTGAAACGGGGCCGCTACACCCACGCCCACCAAGCGCGGGGCCAAGTCGCCCAAGGCCTGCAGCATGGCTTTCATGCGCTGGTCAATGGCGGGCAGGAGGGTGGCCGCGTCGGGGAAGGCGTATTCCAGGCTTTGGCGCTGCCGCACCTAGCCTGTGAAGTCCACCAACAACCAGTCGGCACTGCGCCGCCCAATCTTGATGCCCAACGAAAACGCGCCATCGGGGTTGAGGGCAATGGGCACCGAGGGCTGGCCAATGCGGCCGCGAATGGGGTCATGCCGAATCAGCAGTCCGTCTTCGTCCAAGCGGGTGATGATGAGGCCGATGGTCTGGGCTGTAAGCCCCGTGAGCCTGGCCAAGTCGGCCTTGGCGAGGCTGCCGTTGAGGCGAATGGTTTGCAGGACAACCCGCTCGTTAAAAGCCCGCATACCCACATGGTTGGAGCCACGGGGGCGCAGTGGTTGAAGGGCGTTGGGCGGGGTGCTGTCTTGCGTCATGGACGCAGATTTTCACCGATCACGCCCTTGCGCAGAATAAAGTTAGCAAAAGGCTGCTTTTCGCCGGTGAGCACGATGGCATAGGCCGCGCGCGCGCGGTCGTAAAACGCAAAGCGCTCCACAGCTTCTGCACTTTGGCTAGGCAGCATATGGGGCACCAGCAAAGCCATCACCTCGCGCTGCACGGCAGACGCATAGTCGGATGCCGCGCCACTCACGTGCATAAACGCGGCAGGGTGGGGCACATCTTCGGCCAAGGGCATGAGTGCGGTAATGGCTTGCACCACTGGGGGCAAGGTGGTGCCGGGCAGGCGCAACACGGGCTTGCCCGCTGCAATACTCATGGCAGTGAAATTGGCATCAGCCACTACCAAAGCATCGTCGTGGCCCATTTCCATGAGCAGCTTGAGAAGCTCTGGCGTGAGCAGGGGCGAGATACCTTTAAGCATGCGCGTCTTCCGGTAGTTCCTGCACCGTCTTGGCGCCTGTCATCACGGCCACGGTGTCGCTCATGCTGATGGTTTTGGGGTTGACCACGGCTGCCCGTTTGCCCAGGCGTTGGATGTGGATGCGGTCTGCAATCTCAAACACATGGGGCATGTTGTGGCTGATCAAAATCACGGGCAAGCCTTTGTCGCGCACCCGACGAATGAGCTCCAGCACCATATTGCCTTCCTTCACGCCAAGCGCCGCAGTGGGTTCGTCCAAAATCACCACATGCTGGGCGAACGCCGCCGCACGGGCCACGGCCACGCACTGGCGCTGCCCGCCGGAGAGCGTTTCTACCGCTTGGGTCATGGAGCGAATGCCAACTTTGAGCTCGGCCATGCGGCTCATTGCTTGCTCCAACATGGTTTTCTTGTCGAGCAGCCGCAAGAGCTGGCCTACTGCGCCGGGCTTGATGAGTTCACGGCCCAAGAACAAGTTCTCAGCAATCGTCATGGCTGGCGCTACGGCCAAGTCTTGGTACACCGTCTCAATGCCGTTGCGTCGCGCATCAATCGGCGACTTAAAGCGCATGGGCTTGCCGTCAAGCAGCAGTTCACCTTCGTCGGGCACCGTGGCGCCCGATAGCGCTTTGATGAGTGACGACTTGCCCGCGCCGTTGTCACCAATCACCGCCAGAATTTCGCCAGCGCGTAGCTCAAAGTCGGTGCCGTCCAAGGCGGTCACTTGCCCATAGCGTTTGACCAAGCCTTTGGCCTGCATCACCAATGGCTCATGGGTCATAGAAGAAGTGCTAGATGTGCGCATTAGCGTGCTCCCTTACGCGACATTTGGTCAGCTGCTACGGCCAAAATGACCAAGATGCCAGTAATCAAGGTTTGGTAGACGGAGGCCACACCCATGAGCGTGAGGCCATTGCGAAACACGCCCACAATCACCGCGCCAACCAAAGTGCCCAAAATAATGCCGCGCCCGCCAAAGAGGCTGGTACCACCCAAAACCACCGCCGTAATAGCGTCCAGGTTCTCAGTTTGGCCCGCGTTGGGGTCGCCCACGCCGGTGCGCGCCACCGACAACAGGGCGGCAATGCCGTAGAACAATCCGGCCATGGCATACACCGTGATCAACACACGGTCTACGCTAATACCGGTCAGGCGCGCTGCTTCGGGCGCATTGCCCACGGCGTACAGATGGCGGCCCGGTGCAGTGTCGCGCAGTACAAACCAGGCGACTACATACAGAACCAGCATGGTCACGGTGCCCAGGCTGACTTCGGCTTGGCCCAAGTTAAACGTGTTGCCAAGCGCGGTGAGTTCAAGCGGCAAGTTGGGAATGATTTGCGCCTTGGAGTAAATCTGGGTAATGGCAAACGCAATGTTCAGCGTGCCCAAAGTCACAATAAACGGGGGCAGCTTGGCGCGCGTGACCAAGAGGCCGTTGAGCAAACCAAATGCGGTGGTAACCGCCAAGCCGCAGGCAATGGCGACATAGGGGTTCAAGCCGTAGTGCACGGCAAACTTGGTCATGATGACGCCGCCCAGGGCCATCACCATGCCGCACGACAGGTCAATCCCTGCCGTCAAAATAACCAGTGTTTGTCCGATGGCAATGACACCGACCACCATCACTTGCTGCAGCACCAAAGACAGGTTCTCGGCAGACAAAAAGCGCTCAGACTGGGTGGTAAAAAATAGGCAGGTGACCAACAAGGCCAGCCAGGGGCCCAATGCGCCCCAGGGGATATTGCGTGGTGAAGTGTTCATGGGCGCGGCCCCCAAAAAAGATAAAAACAGGGTGCGCCAGCCTGTAGCGTGGCGCACCCCAAAAGGCAACTTGCTCTGTGCTGCGTTTGTGTTTCAAACAGCTATGGGAGCAAGCGGTTGTCGCAAGTTACTTTTCGCCCCAGCACAGGTCCAAACCTGTTTTGGTGTCTTTGCTGTCGACGCCCTTAATGGCTTTGGCTGAAATCAAAGTCACGCCAGTGTCTGTGTAACCCGACGACTTTTTGCCACCCTTGGCATAGCTCACGCCAGCGGCTACACCCAATGCAGCCATCTTCAGTGGGTACTGTTGTGAGGTCGCGGTGATGATGCCGGAAGCGGTGTCACGAATGCCTTGGCAGCCGCCGTCCACAGACAAAATGGTCACGCCCTTTTCTTTGCCAGCTTTTTTCAGTGCGTTGTAGGCACCTGCAGCAGCGGGCTCATTGATGGTGTACACCACATTGATGTCCGGGTTCTTTTGCAGGCAGTTTTCCATGGCGGTTTGGCCCTTGGCTTGGTCGCCAAAGCTGTCGGCCATACACACAATGGATGCGTCGGTGGACAGCTCGTTGGACTTGGCATCCGCAGCGTTCAGGCCAAAGCCTTTCATGAAGCCGTTGTGGCGTTGAGCACCCACGGGGTGGCCGGGGAACAAGTCCAAAGTAGCAATCTTGGCGGGCTTGCCACCCATGACCGCTTTGGCGTATTGGCCGATCAGCACGCCCGCCTTGTAGTTGTCGGTAGCAAACAGCGCGTCAGCGCCGTCAAACGGGCTGTCCAGCGCAATCACTTGCACGCCTTTGGCTTGCAGCTTTTTCACGGTGGGGATGATGGCGTCGCCACTGGCGGTGATCAAAATGGTTTTCGCACCGGCGGCTGCCATGTTTTCCAGCGCGGTGATTTGGGCGGCGGTGTCGCCGTCAATCTTTCCGGAGGCAGTCAGCAACTTGGCTCCCAGCTTTTTCGCTTCGGCTTCAGCGCCTTCTTTCATTTTCACGAAGAATGCGTTGGTTTCTGTTTTGGTGATCAAGCCGATCACAGGCTCGCCAGCCGCAAAGGCGGTGGAGGTTGCCAAAGCAAGTGCCGATAGCATCAAAGTGGTGGTAACTTTTTTCATGTGGAATCTCCAGTGTGTTTGACTGTCCGTTGTGTGGCGTTTGGGCTTGCACCCCCAAACAAATTTGCGCTTTACCTTGCGGCGCCGGTGAACTATAGTCCCGTAGCACTTACTAAATCAAGTTACTTTAATTAAGGAAAACCCTGATATGGCGCAAAAAAGTATCGACCTGCAGGTTGCCACTGCCGGAGAAGCGCTGATCGATTTGATCCGCGAACCGGATGGCCGACTCAAGCCGTGTTTGGGGGGCGCGGTGTACAACCTCACCCGGGCACTGGCCCGCCAAGAGGTGCAAACGCTGTACCTCAATCCCTTATCCAAAGACCGCTTTGGGCGTGAACTCAGTGCAGCCATGCTGCAAGACGGTGTGCGCCTTGCAGTACCCGAACCCGTGCTGCAAGTCACATCACTTGCGGTGGTGGGGGTGAATGACCAGGGCCACCCTGACTACGCTTTTTACCGAGAAGGTGTGGCGGACCGTGCCATCACCGCACAGCAAATGAACGCTGCTTGTGAGGCGGCAGAAACACTTTCTATCGTGTGCACCGGTGCGCTGGCCTTGTCGCCCGACGACGCAGACACCTATTTGCCCTGGCTGGCTGCGCAACGCCAATCGGGCCGCACCGTGATAGTGGATGCCAACTTGCGCCCCTCGGTCATGCCGAATATGACGCGCTACCGCAGCCACGTGCTCACGGCTTTGCAGTTTGCAGACGTCATCAAAGTCAGCGACGAGGACCTGGACAACCTGAATATCGAAGGCAGCAGTGACGTAGAACGCGCTGGCGCATTGTTTGCCCAAACCCCTGCGCACTTTGTGGCACTCACACGGGGCGCGCAGGGCGCAGCGCTGCTCACGCGCCAAGGCCAGGTGTTTTACGCCCGAGAAACAGCAGCCGTCCAGGTGGTGGACACGGTCGGGGCAGGCGACTGCTTTTTGGCGGGCATGGTGGCGTCCATGTTAGAGCAAGGCTTGGCGGCTGATTGGGGCGCTGAGCTGGTGGAGCCTAGCCAAGCCCAGGCGCTGTTGTTCAACGCCATTGCCAGCGCGACCTTGTGCGTGATGCAACGTGGCGCGGTACCCCCTAGCCGGGCCCAGGTGCAGGCACGGGTTGCCACAGCGGGCTTGGAGTTTCGGGCATGAGCATCGCGCAAGTTTGGCTGGATCAGGCCGCAGCCCTCATCGCCACCGGCCAGCGCAAGATATTGGGCATTGCCGCCCCCCCGGGCGCGGGCAAGTCCACCTTTGCGCAAGCCTTGCAAGCGCACTTCCCTCACGAGAGCTTGGTGCTGCCTATGGATGGCTTCCATCTGGCCAACAGCGAGTTAAACCGCTTGGGCCGCGCGCAGCGCAAGGGCGCGCCTGACACCTTTGACGCGGCGGGCTATGTGAACGTACTGGCACGCATTCGCAGCCAAGTCATGGTGGCCAATCACTCTGCTGACACGGCACACACGATTTACGCGCCGGACTTTAGACGCGAGTTTTCAGAAGGCATTGCAGGCGCCATTGCGGTAGAGCCGCACATCAAACTCGTGATTACCGAGGGCAACTACTTGCTGTTGCAAGAGGGCGCGTGGCGCCATGTGCGGGCGCAGCTCGATGTCGCCTGGTATCTGTCTGTGGATGACACCGTGCGCAATGCACGTTTGGCGGGGCGCCACATGCGCTACGGCCGGACGCAAGAAGAAGCCTTGGCCTGGATTGCCCAGACCGACGAGCCCAATGCCGTGCGCATTGCGGCCAGCCGCCACTTGGCGGATGCCCAAGTGCCTTGGGACGAGCTTTAAAGAGTCTTAGCTACCAATACAAACGCCCCAAACCGCAAGCGCACAGCGCAGCTATTTGAGGCGAAGTACAAGCCCGCTGGGCGGCAAGGCCCCTACAGGCAAGGCTTAAACCAGATTACTGGTTAGCCCATTCGTGGCGGTCAGCTGCAGCAAACAGGTCGTGCGCAAAGTCGCGCTCATACTTAGGCAGGCTAGCGGCATAGGCGCGCAATTGTTCCGCTTCTTCAAAAGCGGTCAGTTTGCGCGGCGCTACAACGCTGCTTTGGGTGGCTGCAGCCCACAATGCCGCGACCAGCTTTTGGGCTGCCGTGGCCAATTCTTTAACCGCAGAACCCACGTTAGAGGCTGGGGCAGAAGCGGCTTGCGCAGTGTTCAAAGTGGTAGTCGTCATGATGAGGCTCCTTCAAAGTTAATCATGTTGCACTGCAGTATAGGGTAAACCCTAAACCCATGGGTTACAAAGGGGTTACTTTGGGGCAGCAGTGTGAAACCAGCAACACTTTCTCTCTACAGCACACTTTAGATTGCGCTCTTTAGGCCGTTCTCGGGTCGATCACAGTCCTATTTGGGGCGTAATCCGTATGTACCTCACTTCGCCGAGTGCAATGCCCGGCGGGAGCGCACCGCCGCAGCCAGCTCCTGCAGCACGGGCAAGGTTTGCGCCATGCTGATACAGGCGTCGGTCACCGACACCCCATGCTTCAAGGGTGTGCCAGGCAAGATGTCTTGTCGGCCTTCGTTCAGGTGGCTTTCAATCATCAAGCCTGTGATGCGCAGGTCGCCTGCGGCAACTTGGGCCGCCACTTCACCGGCCACGGTGATTTGGCGTTGGTGTTGCTTGCTGCTGTTGGCATGGCTCACATCAATCATCACCTGCTCGCGCAAGCCAGCCGCTTTGAGCAAAGCGCAGGCCGCGTCCACATCGGCCGCTGAGTAGTTAGGTTGCTTGCCGCCCCGCAGAATGACGTGGCAGTCATCGTTGCCGCGGGTTTCAAAAATGGCCGCTTGTCCCATTTTGGTCATGCCCATAAACGCATGCGCCGCTTGGGCCGCCTGAATGGCGTCGGTCGCTACTTTGATGCCGCCGTCTGTACCGTTCTTAAAGCCCACGGGGCACGACAGGCCGCTGGCCAGTTGGCGGTGGCTTTGGCTCTCGGTGGTGCGCGCACCAATGGCACCCCAGCTCACCAACTCACTGATGAACTGTGGGCTGAGCAAATCCAAAAACTCTGTGCCCACGGGCAGGTCAATGGCCAGCACATCCAGCAACAGCTTGCGCGCCATCTCCAAACCCTCATTAATGGCAAAGCTGCCATCCAGGTGGGGGTCATTGATATAGCCCTTCCAGCCCACGGTGGTGCGTGGCTTCTCAAAATACACGCGCATCACCACCAGCAAGTCGTCTTTCAATGCATCGGCTTGTTCCTTGAGCTGCCACGCATAGTCCATGGCCTGCTCGTGGTCGTGGATAGAGCAGGGCCCAACGACCACCACCAAGCGGTCGTCTTTGCCGTGCAAGATCTTAGAAATAGCCGCACGGCTGCTCTCCACCAGCGCCTGCGCTGCATCCGGCACAGGCAGCTTTTCTTCCAGCAGCGCTGGCGTGATCAGCGGGCGTACACCTGCAATGCGGGTGTCATCAATGCGGGTGGTGTCGTGGGTCGTCAGCGGCGCAGAAACAGAAGTCGTCATACTATGAATTTAATAGCTGCTTGCGCAGTGTGGATGAGGGTTGGGGCCGTATTTTGCCACTAAGTGACTGGAAAGCGCGGATTTGGCAGCCCAGCACTTGTAATGTCGAGCGTGTTCCCATCAACCTTGAAAAAGCGCACTTGCTCAGTGCCGTTCCAAGAAGTCGTTCGCGATCGAAGAATTTTGACGCGACGCCTTATAAATTTTGATTGACTCCCGTTCTGTCAAGATTGCTTGGATAGTCACTGTTTTGATCCAATGCGTTCTTCCCCCCAATCAAAACAGCCTTGCTGCTGGGGAAATGCTAAAAAAACTGAAGTTACGTTCGGCGGACTGAGTAGACTTCGCCCTGTAAAAGCTTTCTTTACTCCACATGCCACTGCAACAAGACATCCGTTTCTGTACCAGTTCAGACGGCGTGAAGATTGCCACTACATCAAGTGGCTCAGGTTTTCCAATAGTTCGGGCCGGCACCTGGCTCAGTCATTTGGACTGTGACGCCAGACACACAGAGCCACAAGCCTATATCAAGGCACTGAGCAAGGGCTACACCTATGTTCGATACGACACAAGAGGCTGCGGGCTTTCCGACCGCAGAGTAACCTCCGTAACGTTTGAGGACGGTATCAAAGACCTCGAGGCCGTTGTGGCCGCGCACGGGCTCAAGCGGTTTGCTCTTTTTGGAATGTCAATGGGTGCCGCAACTTCTATTGCATATGCAGCGCGTCACCCGGATCAAGTTTCCCACCTGGTGTTGTTAAGTGGATTTGCTACCTCCGTGTTCAGTACGCCCAATGTCAGCCAAACAGCAATTGATGAAGCGGAGTTGGTCATCAAGAGTGCTGAATTGGGGTGGAATAACTCGAAGTCGGTCTTCCGAAAGCTATTTGTAGCGCAGTTGCTCGGCAACCCTACGCCGGAACAACAACGCGAGTTGGAAGAGCGCATGCAGCTCTCGATGACTCCCGAAATCGCCGCAACCTATTTGCGCAACAACTACTCGATAGATGTCAGCACGGAATGCGCTCAGCTTCAGGTTCCAACCTTGGTGTTTCACTGCCGCAAGGACGAGATGATCGGTTTTGAACAAGGCCGCAAGATGGCTTCTCGTATTGCTGGCTCCCGGTTTGTTCCATTGGACGCGCAAGGGCATGTATTGCTGTCGACCGAACCTGCCATGAAGGTCTTTGAAGCAGAGTTGTCAGAATTTCTCGGCACTAAAGCACCAGCACGTCCATTGACACCGCGTCAGGCAGAAGTGCTCAGGGAAGTGGCGTTGGGCAATACGGATAAGGAAGTTGCCAAAGCACTGGGCTTGAGTCCCAGAACCGTGGAAATGCATGTGGCCGCTGCCATCAAAGCCCTTGGATGTTCGAACCGCGCTGAAGCGGTACATCGCGCCGGAACCCTCGGGCTACTGGATAGCTAAACCGCTTGCAGAGTAGCGCTACGGTATCGATTACCGTAGTCACAGGGGGGCAATACCGTAGTCTTCACGGTAGCCGTGCGTCTAGCTTCGTTCGACACTGACTCCACTGGAATCACGCAAGGAGAAAGACATGTTGATCGCCATTTCGCACCCTACATCCTCCATTTTTTCCGCCATCCACTGGATGGGAATCAAGCGAGCTGACTTGGGGAAGGATGAACCACAGGGGCTCGACCATGTCGTTCATGAAATGCAACTCAACCGCGGCCGAATACGCGAAGTAGAGGCTCCGTTGGGCGTCACATTGGAATGCACAGCTGGCCGGATATGGATTACCTTGGACCATGATCCGCGCGATGTGATCCTCGATCCTGGGCAGGCATTCGTGGTGGACCGCGACCAGCGTACTTTGGTAATGGCACTGGAAAAAGCGAGCGTCAGGATTTCACGCCCGGAACTAGCTTGAGCTATGGGCGGTTTAAATCATGAAAATTGAAACCGAGTTCGATGTCGAATATCAGGAAACCGGTAAGGGCGACGCTATCGTCTTTGTACCAGGATCTTTCTTAACGGGTTCATCTTGGCGGCCTATTGCTTCTCCATTGTCAGAGCGGTACCGGACGATTACCACCAGCTTGTCTGGATATGGAAAAACCCAGGAACGCAGAACGCCTGGTGGTAAGCACATGGAAGATCAGATGGACGTGCTGGAAGCGGTTCTGAAAAAGGTCGACGCTCCAGCGCACTTGGTAGCCCATTCATTTGGAGCCTATTGCGCACTGTTGCTTGCCATTCGCCGCCCCTGCAACTTGCTTAGCCTGACATTTTTTGAGCCTACAGTTTTCGGTTTACTGGCGCTAAGCAATGAAGCTGCTTTGCATCAGGACATGATCGGCACGCATGCGCCAGCACTGATCGCAATCATCGATGACAACGTCGGTCGTCAGCAATCAACAAGGTCTTAAATCAAACCGAAAGCGAGGGACAGATGGTTCAATGGATCGCCGGACTACCCGTTGCAATTCTTGTGGTGGCGGTGGCTGCTGTCGTCCTACTGAATTGGGTGTTCCCTCTGACTGGAGCGCAGTTGTTGCAGAAGTTGCTTCGGAACAAAGGCGGCCTTGTGCAAACGCAATTGCACATCAATGGCTTGGCCGTACCCTATCTTGTCGCAGGCAACGGTGAGCCTTTGATACTGGTACACGGGTTTACGGCCAACAAAGACACCTTCGACGCGATGGCACCCTATCTCACCTCAAGGTACACCTTGTATGCTGTGGACTTGCCGGGCCACGGAGATGCGGAAAGAGACATGAATGCAGACTTCAGCATGGCGGCACTGGTGGAATATGTCAGACAATTTGTGCAAGCGCTCGGGATCAACCGTGTGCATTTGGCTGGCAGTTCCATGGGTGGCGGTGTGGTCAGCTTTTATGCAGCGAGCTATCCAAACGAGGTCGCCAGTGTTTGGCTGCTAGATGCTGCGGTGACCCGTGAGTTCCTCACCGACTCGGAACATATCAAACGGTACGACGCGACTGGAACATTTCCCTATCTGATTCAAAACCATGCTGAGCACGCCCGCAAACTGGACCTGGTGTTTGGTAAGCCAGCCAAGATGCCCCACTGTTTGAAGTTTGCATTTGCCGAAGCGGCTATCCGAGACTTCGCAATCCAAAGCGCCATCTTGCAGCAGGTACGCAAAACGATCCCTATAGATCAGGTTTACAGCAATCTGCGTACACCAGCCCTCATCGTGACCGGTGACCATGACCTCGTTGTTCCACCCTCGTCAGCGCACACGCTAGCAAAAGTCTTTCCGCAAAGCACGCTTCAGGTCATCGAAGGGGCAGGCCACATCCCTATGGTGGAACGCCCGCGCAGGTGTGCACATGATTACTTGCAGTTCCGAACGAAGATCGCTGCCTAGTCAAAAGTAGGCTCCGCATTTTCAGAAACACCACGTCGAGCGACCACAATCGCGCCACTGCCGACATACTCCGTGTTCGATGGCGGACGGTCATTCTTGACAGTACCCGATTTGCTCCACATTTGATAGCTGCCCGCGCAATATCCATGGGCGCCAAGGCCATATTTCTCCAGTGTGAGGCCGCTTACTCCGTAGCCCCCACCGCCGCCACAAACGCAATCTCTAGCAAGTAGTCTGGGCTGGCCATTTCAGCGCTGACGCACACGCGGGCGGGAGCGCAGCCAGACGGGAGCCATTCGGCCCACAGCGCGTTGAAGGTGGCGCGCTCGTGCATGTGTTTGATGTAAATCGTGGCTTGCAGCAGCTGGCGTTTGCTAGAGCCAGCCAGCGCCAGCGTGCGCTCGGCTTGGGCGAGCAGGGCCAGGGTTTGGCTGCTGATGTCGGTGCCGCTTTCGGGCACTTCTACAAAGTAGGCGGTGCCCTTGTGTACGACAGCGTCTGACCATTGGGCTTGGGGGTTGATGCGTTGAATCATGCCGCCATGCTAACGCAGTGTGCGGCGTGTTTACACCAGCCCGCAGCGCTGCATGACTTCACGCCATGCGGCTAGCTTGCGCTCAAAACTCCATCTGGCGTTGGCCGGGCTGGTGCTGGGGAGTTGGTACACGGGCACGCCCAGCGTTTGGGTGTGGCGGGCGTGTTTGAAGCTCTCGCCGCCGTTGTGGGCGATGGCGCCTAAGTGCGGCAGCTGCAAGGCGGCGATGTTGTTGGGCACGGCGTTGCGGATGGCGCTGTCCAAGCTGCCGCTGCGCTCGCAGCTGGCATACACGTCCCACACGCCCAGGCCGCGCTCTAGCAGCCATTTGCTGCGATTTTCATAGCTGCTTGCGCTTATTCCATGTGCGCTAGAGGGCCAAATGGCCTCTAGGATTCGCCAAAATTGGTTTTGCGGATGGGCGTAGTACTGCTGCAGCTCCAATGAGCGCACCCCGGGAAAGCTACCCAGTATCAACACCCGGGTGGCGGGCGAGACCACAGGCGCTAAGCCTGTGAGCGATTCGGATGCTAAGTTGGAAGCGGGTGGTTTGCTGCGGGGCATGGAGTAGGTAGCTTATGGATGGCAAGGCACTGCTGCGTATTGTGGCGGCGCCTTGGCCTGAACCCCGCGCCTTTAGTTCAGCCGCATGCCTGCCACCAGTGCTTCCACGTTGTGCCGCATCATTTGCAAATAGGTAGCACCCGGCTCTGTGCTGCTGGAGAGCGCGTCTGCATACAGGCTAGCGCCCAAGGTGGTGCCTGCGTCTTGGGCGAGCTGGGCGATGAGTTTGGGGTTGCCCATGTTTTCAACAAACACCGCGCGAATCTTTTCACGTTTGATTTGGGCAATCAGCTGGGCGACTTGCTTGGCACTGGGCTCGGTCTCGGTGTTGACGCCTTGCGGAGCCAAGAACTGCACGCCGTAGCGTGCGGCAAAGTAGCCAAAGGCGTCGTGGGAGGTGATGACCTTGCGCTTGGCGACTGGCACTTGGTCAAACTGCGCTTGGGCCCAAGCGTCTAGGGCTTGCAGTTCTGTGATGTAAGCCTGTGCATTGGCAGCGTAGTGGGATGCGCCTGCTGGGTCTAGCTTGCTCAGCGCAGCCGCAATGTTGCGCGCATAGAGCACCACATTCTTGGGGTTTTGCCAGGCGTGGGGGTCAGCTTCGCTGTGGCCGTCATGCGCCATGCTGCGGGGTTTGATGCCGGTGGAGGCTATGAGCGTTGCCCCGCGGTAGCCGGTGGACTTGGCCAGTTTGGTCGCCCAGGGCTCAAAGCCCAAGCCATTGGTGACCCAAAGTTGGGTCCTCTGCAAAGCTTTGGCATGGCTGGGCTTGGGCTCAAACACATGGGCATCTTCGTTGGGCCCTACCAGCGTGGTGACTGTGACGCGCTGCGCCCCCACCACCCGCACCAAGTCCCCCAAGATGCTGAAGCTGGCAGTAACCGCTACGGTGTCTGCTGCCAAGGCAGAGTGCCCCAGCAAGCCGCAGGCACTAAGGCTTGCGAGCAAGGACTGGCTAAAACGACGACGGCTAAGTGCAATGGTGTGCATGGTGACAAACGTGCGGAGTGGATAAATCGGGTGGTATTTGTGTGGGCGGTGCGGCTAAGCCACACGGTGCGGGCGGCGAAGCACGCGCGGCAGGTAGCCGCCGGGTGCCACGAGCAGCGAAGCAAAATACAAAGCACCGGCGCAGCCAATGATGGTGGGGCCCGAGGGCGTGTCGCAGTGGTAAGACAGCAGCAGGCCCAGCGCGCCCGCTACCACCGCTTGGCCGCTGGCATTGAGCAGTTGGGCCGGCAAGGTGTCATGCCAGAGCTTGGCCGACACAGCGGGCAGCATCATGAGGCCCACCGCCATGAGCGTGCCCAGGGTTTGAAAGCCCGCCACCAGGTTGATTACTACCAGCATCAAAAAGCCTTGTTGCCATACCCAGCTGCCGTGGCGCAAGCGTTGCCACAGCGTGCCGCCCTTGCGGTGGTGGGCGCTTAAGAACACGGGGTCAAAGGTTTCCAGCACCAGCCCGCGATACATCAGCGCCAAGGCCAGCACACTGGCGCTGGACACACAAGCCACCAGCAGCAAGCCTGCGCGGTCCACGCCCAGCGCGCTGCCAAACAAAATGTGCAACAGGTCGAGTTGGGTGCCGTGGCTGGCGATCAGCGTCACGCCCAGGGCGAGCGCCACCAGGTAAATGGCGGCCAAGCTGGCGTCCTCTTTGAGTGTGGTGAAACGGCTCACGGCCCCGGCAATGCCCGCCACCAGCATGCCTGCGAGCACACCGCCCAAAGCCATGGCAGTGAGCGACAAGCCGCTGACCATGTAGCCAATGGCCACCCCCGGTAGCACTGCGTGGCTGAGTGCGTCGCCCAGCAAGCTCATGCGCCGCAGCGTGAGCAACACGCCCAAAGGCGCAGCGCTCAATGCCAGTGCGAGCGTGGCCACCAAGGCGCGGCGCATGAACGCAAACTCAGAAAAGGGAGCGACAACGGTGTCCCACACAAGGGCAAGGAGATAGTCCATATGACTTAGCAAGAGGAAGTGAGAGTGGGTGATGCGGGCTACACGGTGCACAGCGCCGCTTGCTCATCCCACGCTTCAGCCATGGCGCGGGCGCGGGCCCAGTGGTCTGGAGTGAGCACCTGTGCCGTGGGCCCCCATGCAATACAGGTGCGAGCCAGCAACAAGGTGTGCGGGAAATGGGCATGCACAACGGCGTCGTCATGCAGCACGGCAAGCACCGTGCGGCCCTGCAGGTGCCAGCGCTGCACCAAAGCGAGCAGGCTGTGCGTGGTTTTGGCGTCTACGGCGTTAAAGGGTTCGTCCAACAAAATGAGTGGGGCGTCTTGCACCATCAACCTGGCAAACAGCACCCGCTGCAACTGGCCGGTGGATAGGCTGCCCACTGTGCGTCTCTCAAACCCTTGCAGGCCAACCGTGTGCAAAGCATGTGCTACCTGGCTGAGCATGGCTGCTGTGGCAGTGCCCCACGCACCGGTACGCCCCCACAGACCCAAGAGCACACAGTCGCGCACATCCATCGGAAAGCTGCGGTCTAGCTCGCTTTGCTGCGGCAAGTAGGCAACGGCTTGCTGCGGTAGGTGCAATTGCACTGGCGGAAGGCTGCCAGTGGGTGCGTAGGCTTGCCCGTGCAAGATCCCCGCAATGCTTTTGAGCAGGGTACTTTTGCCCGCGCCATTGGGCCCCACTACGGCCGTGAGCGAACCCTGCAGCAGCTGCCCGCTGATGTGCTGCAGCGCAGGGTGCTGGCGGTAGCTCACCGTGAGATTGTTCAGCGTGAGCACAGGCGTTGGATACTGGGGCTGGCTCATAGCGGCGCGACCTCCAGCAGCGCCCACGCCACTCCCAGCCACAGCACCAACAAGGCAGGCATCACTGCCGCCACACGCCAGCTAGCAGGCCATGCCATCACACTGCAGCGCAGCACCGGGGCAGCCTCAGTCTCATCGTGTTCGGTGCCAAAGTTGCCGGGTGTAGCAGATGGTCTGTGCCTGAAAGTTTGGGGGCGCAGTGGGGTGAAGGCAATGGGTGTCTGCATGGTGGCGGAGCTGGCGAAATGAGCGATTGAGGTCAATGGCAAGGCTAGGAGCAAGGGCTAGGCGGCGGGCGAGCAGCTTTGTAAAGATGGCGAAGTCGTCACAAACCAAGGTGATAATGCAACCCGATTGCGATATAGTCTATCGCAACTTAATTGCATTTTTGCTTTTATTGCAACTTGGTTGCAATAAGTTTATCAACCACTGCTCTCCACTCTGGCGCCATGGCATCTCAATTTCCACCTGCTCCCGCTGCTGCGGACCCGATTGATGCGCTCTTGTCGGCCCATGGCCTGCGCCGCACGGCGGCCGCGCGCAAAGTGCTGGGCCTGCTGCTGGCGCATGCTGACATCAGCTACACCCATGCCCAGCTGCAAATTGCGCTGGCCGATGAGGGCGACGCCGCGCTAGACCGCGTGACGCTGTACCGTTTGATTGACCGGCTCACCCAGGTGGGCTTGCTCTTGTGCCGGGTGGACAGCCAGCGCGTGCGCCGCTACCAAGCCATGCCGCCCAGCGTGCACGCCATTCCGCACTTTGAGTGCCAAAGCTGCCACCGTGACAGCCCTTTGAGCGGCGCCTTGAAAGCCAATGCCGAAGATTTGGAGCGCGCCGCCCAAACTGCGCTGGAAGCACTGCAAGCCTTGGGCTACCAAGGCATGCACATGGACTTGGCGGTGCGCGGCGTGTGCGCGGATTGCGCCACTGGCGTACCACTTGCCGCGCCAAGCGCGACCCCAGGAGCCGCCGCATGATTCGCACCCAAGGTCTGACCTACGCCTACCCCGGCGGCAACGCCCTGGAGTTTCCTGATGTGGATGTGGCGCAGGGCGCAGTGCTGCTGCTCAGTGGTCCTTCGGGCTGTGGCAAGTCCACCTGGTTGGCGCTGGTGGCTGCACTGGTAGCGCCCAGCAGCGGCAGCTTGGTGGTGGCCGAGCAGCCTTTGCATGCTCTAAAAAATGTAGCGGCTGACGCATGGCGGGCGAGCGCAGTGGGCTTTTTGCCGCAAAAACTGCACCTGAGCGCTGCGCTCACGGTGTACCAAAACTTGGCCTTGAGTTTTTGGGCTGCGGGCTTGGCCGAAGACAGCGCGCGCATCCATGCCGCGCTACAAGCCTTGGGGGTGCACGGCTTGGCCCAACGCAAGCCAAGCCAGCTCTCGGGCGGGCAGGCGCAGCGTGTGGCCTTGGCCCGCGCCGTGCTGCTGCAACCCCGTGTGCTTCTGGCCGACGAGCCCACCGCCAGCTTGGACGATGAGGCCGCCGCCGATGCCGTGGCCTTGCTGCTCAACACGGCCAGCCAGCACCACGCCACGCTGGTGATCGCCACCCACGACGCCCGCGTAGCAACCCTTATTGGTGCCCATTCGCAAGGCCAAATTGGCCTGCAGTGCTTGTCCCTATTGCGCAAGCCGCTATCTAATGCAGAGCAATCTGGGCAAGCGGGGTCTGCCCTAGCGGCGTCCTCGACCAGGGGCGGGGAGGGCACCGTATGAAGACCTTGGCAATTTCTTGGCGCTATCTGTGGTCACGCCCCTTGGCGGCGGGGCTCAATGTGCTGCTGCTGAGCCTGGGGCTGGCATCCATCACGTTTTTGATGCTGGTGGGCTTTCAGCTGTCCAAAGCGTTTGACCGAGATTTGGCGGGAATCGACGTGGTGGTGGGCGCCAAGGGCAGCCCCATGCAGCTGATTTTGTCGGGCGTGCTGCATATTGATGTGCCGCCGGGCAACATTCCGCTCAAAGCCGTGCGCGAGCTTGAGAAGAATCCGCTGATCGCCAGCATCATCCCCGTGAGCTTGGGGGATAACTTTCAGGCCTACCGCATTGTGGGCACCTCACCCGCTTACATCAGCCATTACGACGCGCAACTGGCTCAGGGCGCGGTGTGGACCCAGCCCATGCAGGCCGTGGTGGGCGCAACTGTGGCGCGCAAGTTGGGCTTGCAGCTGGGCATGCGTTTTGTAGGGTCACATGGCTTGGGGGCAGGTGGCCACAGCCATGGTGACAACCCGTACACCGTGGTGGGCATTTTGGCGCCCAGCGGCAGTGTGCTGGACCGCCTGATCTTGACGGACACCGCCTCGGTATGGAAGGTGCACGAAGACTACACCGCCTCCCCCGACGACAGCGCCGAAGACCGCGCCGTGATGGAAGAGGAGCGCGAAATCACCATGGCGCTGGTGCGCTACAAAACTCCCATGGCGGCGGTGAGCTTCCCTCGCTATGTGAACACCAGCACCGAGATGCAGGCGGCCGCACCCGCGCTAGAAATTACCCGGCTGCTCAATATGCTGGGCTTGGGCACCGATGTGCTGCGTGCGTTTGCTGGTGTGCTTTTGCTGACTGCGGGATTGAGTGTGTTCATCGCCTTGTTGAGTGCGGTACGTGAGCGCCGGGCAGATCTTGCGCTCTTGCGCATGCTGGGCGCTGGCCCCGCCAAGGTGGCGGCATTGTTGCTGTGTGAGGCACTGTGGCTGGGCTTGGTGGCCTCTGTGCTGGGCTTGCTTTTGGGGCAGGGCTTTGCCGCAGCACTGGGCTGGTTCTTGAAACTCGATAACTCGTTGCTCATTGGCGGCTTGGTGTGGCCCCTAGAGCTGGCCGTGGTGCCTCTACTTGCGCTGGGTGTTTCTTTGTTGTCGGCGCTGTTGCCAGCCATAGGCGCCTACCGCGTGAGCGTGCTGGAACTCTTGCAGTCACGCTAATTGTTTAATCCTTGGAGATATGTTTTATGAAAAAAATGCTTCTAGCCCTTGTGGTGTGTGCGCTGACAGCTACGGTTTGTGTAGCAAAAGAGAGTGACGCTGAGACCAAGGCCGACGTTGCCAAGCACCGCGCCATGGCCGCTGCCCACTTGGCCGCAGCGCAGTGCCGTGAGTCTGGCAAAGACGAAGACCTGTGTAACAAGGAGCTACAAGCGGCTTGCAAGGGCTTGGCCATTGGCAAATTTTGCGGAATGAAACATGAGCACTAAACTTGAGCAAGTTGTCGGGTACGTGGCCCGCTGATGCTCGGTTTTATTTACAGAGGTGTCGCTATGCGCTTTACATCACTTAAACATTCACTTTTGGCCTGTGCCGTGGTGGTCTTCACTTTGCCCATGGTCGCAACTGCGCAGCTGAGTTCCCCTATGGGCGGCGCGATTCCTGCTGGCACGGGCGCAGGAGTGCACAGCCCGAATAGTCCCTTCGCTCCACTGGTAGACCGTGCCGATGTGTTGCCCTGGTCGGTGCTCACCACCATCAAAACCAAGGTGGAAAAAAACCGTGTGCTGCCGGTCTTCCCAAGCACCGTGCAAGCCTTGAACCAAAAGAGCCAGCGCATTCAGGGCTTCATGATGCCGTTGGAGCCTGGCGAAAAGCAAAAGCACTTTTTGCTGAGTTCGGTGCCTTTGACCTGTTCGTTTTGCTTGCCCGGCGGGCCAGAGAGCATGGTGGAAGTCAAAACCAAAACGCCGGTGAAATACTCGATGGAAGCCGTGGTGGTTGAGGGCCAGTTTGCGGTGCTCAATGACGACCCCTATGGCTTGTATTACCGCATCACCGACGGTGTGGCGGTGAAGTAAGACCCACGTCTATCGCACCATGAATCAGATTCACGCAGCGCTAGAGATGCCCGCAGTAGTGCCACAAGGGCAGGCCGCAGGCGATGCTGTGTTGTCTGCAGCGTCACCCACGTTGCCCGCTTGGCTAGAAGCGGGCTTGCAGTCTGGTGCGGAGCACGTGACTATTCTGGCGCAGCGGGCCTACCGGCTGCGCGCCGTGCAGGTGGACGCGCCCTTGCTGGTGGTGCCCCTGTCAGGCGTGAAGCGGCTGGATGTGGACGGCAAGCACGCTGAAGTGGCCTGCGGTGAGTTCGTCATGCTGCACCAAGCGTGCAGCATGGGTGTTGAAAACCTGCCCCCTCCCGGCACCCAGGCTTACCGCGCATGGGTGCTGTCCTTCCCATGGCGGGTGGTAGCGCTGGCGCGGACCTTGGTGGGCGCGCATGGGGCGGACGCGCCGCGCACGGCAGCTCTGGCAAAAGCATTCAGCGCCGGGGACATCACGGCACTTTTGCCCGGCGTGCGGGCTTATCTGGCCGCCATGGCACCTATGGGTGAGGTGCCCAATGCTGCGCAACGCGACCACGCCATGCTGGGCTTGCTGCTGGCACTGGCACGCTGCGGGCATGACCAATTCTTGCATGCACAAGACCCTTCGCTGGCAGCGCGCATTCGCTTGCTGGTGGCCGCAGCCCCCGCACGCAACTGGGCGTCGGGTGATTTTGAGCTGGCCTTGCATGTGAGTGGTGCCACGCTGCGCAGGCGTTTGGCGCAAGAAGAAACTTCTTTGCGCGCTATCTTGCGTGAGACGCGCTTGCAACACGGTTTGGGCTTGCTGCAGTCCAGCCGCAAACCGTTGAAGTCGATTGCCTTGGCCTGCGGCTACCAGTCGGTGGCGAGCTTTAGCAAAGGCTTTGTGGCCCAGTTCGGCGTGGACCCCGGGGCGGTGTCCTTCGCGTGAACTATGGGCTTGCGCCGTGCGTGAGCGTTTCACGCACCGTTTTGAGCGCCTGACCTAGGCGCTTTCTTGGAACATTGAGCTCAACACACAGCGTATCTGCGCTGCCTGTGTCGGCTTAAGAGATCGGCATTTCAGATCTTGTTTGTTACCAGGAGTTTGTATGAAGAAAAGTTTGATTTCCGTTTTGTGCGCAGTAGGTTTTGGCGCAGGTGTGTCAATGAGTGCACATGCCTTGGACTTGAGCAGCACCGATATTGCCAATGGCAAAACGTTGACTTCTGCCCAGGTGTTTGAAGGCTTTGGTTGCACGGGTGGCAATGTGTCCCCCGCCTTGAGCTGGAGCAACGTGCCCGCGGGCACCAAGAGCTTTGCTATCACCGCGTACGACCCTGACGCACCTACCGGCAGCGGCTGGTGGCATTGGACTGCGTATGACCTGCCAGCAGCGCTGCGCAGCTTGCCCAGCGGGGCTGGCAAAGCAGGCGCCTTGCCTGCTGGTGCTAAGCACGGGCGCAATGACTACGGCAGCCAAGAGTTTGGTGGCGCATGCCCACCGCCCGGCGACAAGCCGCACCGTTATATCTTTACGGTGTTTGCCTTAGGTGTCGACAAGCTCGAAGTACCCGCCGACGCCTCTGCAGCCTTGATTGGCTACATGCTGAACGCTAACAAGTTGGGCACTGCCAGCATCACAGCCCGCTTTGGTCGCTAGTCTGCTTGGCCCCCCTTTGCTGGCTACTTGCAGGGGTCTGGTGCGAGGAACGTGCCTATTGGGAGCCGGATGCCGGTTGGCTCAGTGCTGCTAGTTGAGCTTTCAAAGCCGCATTCTCCGCTTGAAGTGTGATGACGGTTTGCTTCAGCCGGGCAATCACACCTTCAGGTGTTTCCGGTTCAGTGCGCTCAACCACGTTGGCGGCGCGCACTTGCCGCGCCGCTTGTTGCAGTTCTTTCTTCCCACCCGCCACGGCGGTGACTTGCGCTTCGAGGGGTAGGGATGCCACAGTTGCTGCGGCGTTGATCGAGATTGCGCCTGATTTGACGGCTGCCACCAGCTCTGGGGCTGCAGATTTTTGAATCTTTTCTATCTGGGTGATGGCGGCGCTGCTGATACGCGCAGCCTTCGCTACCGCTTCTCGGCTACTAAGGTTAGGCACTGGATGGTTTGCCTCTTGTGGTGAGTCTTGCGCTGGTGCTGCGCCAGATGGTTGCGTATCGTCTGTTTTCTCACTAGGTTCCGCACGTGATTTGGACGCCAGTATGTCTTTCTTGCGCAGGGCCAGCACACCGCGTTGAAAGTCGGATACGCTGCGACGCCCCAAGTGCTGGTCAATCATCCAAAGATGCACGTCCTCCAGAGACTTGAACTGCTCGTTTTGGATCGTCCTATAGGGAATACCGTGCCTTGTGCAGATACTGTAGCGATTGTGTCCGTCCACTAAGACGTCACCCCACAGAACCAATGCGTCGCGACAGCCTTCGCTGCGTAGACTGCGCTCCAAAGCTTCGTATTCATCGGGGGTTAAAGGATCTATGTAGGCGAGGAGGTCTTGATTGATGAGGATGGACATGGGACATTCGAGTAAGGCGCACTGGCGCATCCGACGATTCTATTGGTGGAGGTCAGTGGGGTCGTTGATGTCGCTGATTGCGCGCGGCGCGACCGCTTGATTACTTGGGTGTTGGCATCCGGGCCATTTAGGAATGCGAACCCCGCTTCGGTTGCCATCTTTCTCGTTGATTCCCATCTTTTTGGAAATTTTTTCAAAAAGTGCGATCTTTTGTATTTCTTTGAAAAAGAGCGGTATATAATTCAAGGCTTCGCTGATCACAGCGTCTTAAAAGAAGGTAGTTGAAAGACTGCTTGGTTCGTTAAAAATTTACAGCCGATAAGTGTGGGCGTTTGAAGGCGATTGCCAAGTTCTTCGGAACTATGTCTTAACTGACATACAAACGCTCATGAAGTAAAAAAGATGTGAAATTCGTCAAAGAAAATCACGTCGATTCCAATTTATGAGTGGCTCGAGAGAGCAAAAAATTCAAGATCGAACTATAGAGTTTGATCCTGGCTCAGATTGAACGCTGGCGGCATGCCTTACACATGCAAGTCGAACGGCAGCACGGGAGCAATCCTGGTGGCGAGTGGCGAACGGGTGAGTAATATATCGGAACGTGCCCAGTCGTGGGGGATAACGCAGCGAAAGCTGTGCTAATACCGCATACGATCTACGGATGAAAGCGGGGGACTCGCAAGAGCCTCGCGCGATTGGAGCGGCCGATATCAGATTAGCTAGTTGGTGAGGTAAAGGCTCACCAAGGCGACGATCTGTAGCTGGTCTGAGAGGACGACCAGCCACACTGGAACTGAGACACGGTCCAGACTCCTACGGGAGGCAGCAGTGGGGAATTTTGGACAATGGGCGCAAGCCTGATCCAGCAATGCCGCGTGCAGGATGAAGGCCTTCGGGTTGTAAACTGCTTTTGTACGGAACGAAACGGTCTGCCCTAATACGGTGGGCTAATGACGGTACCGTAAGAATAAGCACCGGCTAACTACGTGCCAGCAGCCGCGGTAATACGTAGGGTGCGAGCGTTAATCGGAATTACTGGGCGTAAAGCGTGCGCAGGCGGTTATATAAGACAGATGTGAAATCCCCGGGCTCAACCTGGGACCTGCATTTGTGACTGTATAGCTAGAGTACGGTAGAGGGGGATGGAATTCCGCGTGTAGCAGTGAAATGCGTAGATATGCGGAGGAACACCGATGGCGAAGGCAATCCCCTGGACCTGTACTGACGCTCATGCACGAAAGCGTGGGGAGCAAACAGGATTAGATACCCTGGTAGTCCACGCCCTAAACGATGTCAACTGGTTGTTGGGTCTTCACTGACTCAGTAACGAAGCTAACGCGTGAAGTTGACCGCCTGGGGAGTACGGCCGCAAGGTTGAAACTCAAAGGAATTGACGGGGACCCGCACAAGCGGTGGATGATGTGGTTTAATTCGATGCAACGCGAAAAACCTTACCCACCTTTGACATGTACGGAAGTCGCTAGAGATAGCTTCGTGCTCGAAAGAGAGCCGTAACACAGGTGCTGCATGGCTGTCGTCAGCTCGTGTCGTGAGATGTTGGGTTAAGTCCCGCAACGAGCGCAACCCTTGTCATTAGTTGCTACATTTAGTTGGGCACTCTAATGAGACTGCCGGTGACAAGCCGGAGGAAGGTGGGGATGACGTCAAGTCCTCATGGCCCTTATAGGTGGGGCTACACACGTCATACAATGGCTGGTACAAAGGGTTGCCAACCCGCGAGGGGGAGCTAATCCCATAAAGCCAGTCGTAGTCCGGATCGCAGTCTGCAACTCGACTGCGTGAAGTCGGAATCGCTAGTAATCGTGGATCAGAATGTCACGGTGAATACGTTCCCGGGTCTTGTACACACCGCCCGTCACACCATGGGAGCGGGTTCTGCCAGAAGTAGTTAGCCTAACCGCAAGGAGGGCGATTACCACGGCAGGGTTCGTGACTGGGGTGAAGTCGTAACAAGGTAGCCGTATCGGAAGGTGCGGCTGGATCACCTCCTTTCTGGAAACTGCAATTTAATTTGAACGCTCACACTTATCGGTTGTTGGAAGGTTGTCGCTGAGGACTTAACTTGAACTCATGTTCAGGCTTGGTAAAAAGTGACCGGCTTGGGTCTGTAGCTCAGTTGGTTAGAGCACTGTGTTGATAACGCAGGGGTCGTTGGTTCGAGACCAACCAGACCCACCAATGTCGTTCAAGAGCGTCATCCAACGCCTTCTGGCTAAGATTTTGAATTCCTTGCGGAATTGGGGGTGTAGCTCAGCTGGGAGAGCGGCTGCTTTGCAAGCAGTAGGTAGCGGGTTCGAGTCCTGTCACCTCCACCAATCTTTTAATTTCTTATCTGATTAGTATTAATCAACACCAAAGTTGCTTCGAAAGAGGCTGCTTTGTTGTTGATCGGGATTACCTGATCAATCGGCTGTTCTTTAACAATTTATAGAGTTTAATCAGCGTTGCTAACTTTAAGCTGCGTGAGGAAACTGCACATTCGTAAAGGTTTAGTGCAGACCGTGCCTTGCGTAGTTGTTAGCAACAATTTTTGATTGCGTCAAAATGAATATCAAACTTTGTTTGAAATTCGAAAGTAAGTTAGACGAGTTTTTTACGAAAGTAAGAGGCGGCGTCATTTACGGCATAACGCGATTGGTGAAAGACCAATCAAACATTCCTTGAAAACAACTTTAAATCTCGCAAGAGAAGTCAAAGTTATAGGGTCAAGTGAATAAGAGCACATGGTGGATGCCTTGGCAATGATAGGCGACGAAGGACGTGATAGCCTGCGATAAGCTTCGGGGAGCTGGCAAATTAGCTTTGATCCGGAGATTTCCGAATGGGGAAACCCACCCTTAGGGGTATCGCATACTGAATACATAGGTATGCGAGGCGAACCGGGTGAACTGAAACATCTCAGTAGCTCGAGGAAAAGACATCAACCGAGATTCCGAAAGTAGTGGCGAGCGAAATCGGAGAAGCCTGCAAGTGATAGCACAAGACATAACGGAACAGCCTGGAAATGCTGGCCATAGCGGGTGATAGCCCCGTACGTGAAATGACCTGTGTGGTACTGAGCTTGCGAAAAGTAGGGCGGGACACGAGAAATCCTGTCTGAATATGGGGGGACCATCCTCCAAGGCTAAATACTCATCATTGACCGATAGTGAACTAGTACCGTGAGGGAAAGGCGAAAAGAACCCCGGGAGGGGAGTGAAATAGATCCTGAAACCGTGTGCTTACAAAAAGTAGGAGCCCGCAAGGGTGACTGCGTACCTTTTGTATAATGGGTCAGCGACTTACATTCAGTGGCAAGGTTAACCGAATAGGGAAGCCGTAGAGAAATCGAGTCCGAATAGGGCGAATTAGTCGCTGGGTGTAGACCCGAAACCAAGTGATCTATCCATGGCCAGGATGAAGGTGCCGTAACAGGTACTGGAGGTCCGAACCGACTAGTGTTGCAAAACTAGCGGATGAGCTGTGGATAGGGGTGAAAGGCTAAACAAACTTGGAAATAGCTGGTTCTCTCCGAAAACTATTTAGGTAGTGCCTCAAGTATTACCGTCGGGGGTAGAGCACTGTTTTGGCTAGGGGGTCATGGCGACTTACCAAACCAATGCAAACTCCGAATACCGACGAGTACAGCTTGGGAGACAGAGCACCGGGTGCTAACGTCCGGACTCAAGAGGGAAACAACCCAGACCGCCAGCTAAGGTCCCTAAAATTGGCTAAGTGGGAAACGAAGTGGGAAGGCTAAAACAGTCAGGATGTTGGCTTAGAAGCAGCCATCATTTAAAGAAAGCGTAATAGCTCACTGATCGAGTCGTCCTGCGCGGAAGATGTAACGGGGCTAAGCCAGTTACCGAAGCTGCGGATTTGCAATTTATTGCAAGTGGTAGGAGAGCGTTCTGTAAGCCTGTGAAGGTGCGTTGTAAAGCGTGCTGGAGGTATCAGAAGTGCGAATGCTGACATGAGTAGCGTTAAAGGGGGTGAAAAGCCCCCTCGCCGTAAGCGCAAGGTTTTCTACGCAACGTTCATCGGCGTAGAGTGAGTCGGCCCCTAAGGCGAGGCAGAGATGCGTAGTTGATGGGAAACAGGTCAATATTCCTGTACCGATGTGTAGTGCGATGTGGGGACGGAGAAGGTTAGCTCAGCCAACTGTTGGATATGTTGGTTCAAGCCTGTAGTCGTGCCTGGTAGGTAAATCCGCCGGGCTTAGATGAGGGGTGATAACGAGGCTGCTTGCAGCCGAAGTGAGTGATACCCTGCTTCCAGGAAAAGCCACTAAGCTTCAGCTACACACGACCGTACCGCAAACCGACACTGGTGCGCGAGATGAGTATTCTAAGGCGCTTGAGAGAACTCAGGAGAAGGAACTCGGCAAATTGACACCGTAACTTCGGAAGAAGGTGTGCCTTTAGTAGGTGAAGGGATTTACTCCTGGAGCCCAATGAGGTTGCAAAAAATCGGTGGCTGCGACTGTTTATTAAAAACACAGCACTCTGCAAACACGAAAGTGGACGTATAGGGTGTGACGCCTGCCCGGTGCTGGAAGATTAAATGATGGGGTGCAAGCTCTTGATTGAAGTCCCAGTAAACGGCGGCCGTAACTATAACGGTCCTAAGGTAGCGAAATTCCTTGTCGGGTAAGTTCCGACCTGCACGAATGGCGTAACGATGGCCACACTGTCTCCTCCTGAGACTCAGCGAAGTTGAAATGTTTGTGATGATGCAATCTCCCCGCGGAAAGACGGAAAGACCCCATGAACCTTTACTGTAGCTTTGTATTGGACTTTGAACAGATCTGTGTAGGATAGGTGGGAGGCTTTGAAGTAGGGTCGCTAGATCTTATGGAGCCAACGTTGAAATACCACCCTGGTGTGTTTGAGGTTCTAACCTAGGTCCATTATCTGGATCGGGGACAGTGCATGGTAGGCAGTTTGACTGGGGCGGTCTCCTCCCAAAGCGTAACGGAGGAGTTCGAAGGTACGCTAGTTACGGTCGGACATCGTGACGATAGTGCAATGGCATAAGCGTGCTTAACTGCGAGACTGACAAGTCGAGCAGATGCGAAAGCAGGACATAGTGATCCGGTGGTTCTGTATGGAAGGGCCATCGCTCAACGGATAAAAGGTACTCTGGGGATAACAGGCTGATACCGCCCAAGAGTTCATATCGACGGCGGTGTTTGGCACCTCGATGTCGGCTCATCTCATCCTGGGGCTGTAGCCGGTCCCAAGGGTATGGCTGTTCGCCATTTAAAGAGGTACGTGAGCTGGGTTTAAAACGTCGTGAGACAGTTTGGTCCCTATCTTCCGTGGGCGCTGCAGATTTGAGGAAGCCTGCTCCTAGTACGAGAGGACCGGAGTGGACACACCTCTGGTGTATCGGTTGTCACGCCAGTGGCATTGCCGAGTAGCTAAGTGTGGAAGAGATAACCGCTGAAAGCATCTAAGCGGGAAACTCGTTTCAAGATGAGATCTGCCGGGGCCTTGAGCCCCCTAAAGAGTCGTTCAAGACCAGGACGTTGATAGGTCGGGTGTGGAAGCGCAGTAATGCGTTAAGCTAACCGATACTAATTGCTCGTGCGGCTTGACCCTATAACTTTGATCGTTAGATCAAGGAAGTTATGCCAAGTTGACGCATTCAAAAATCCTGACAGTACGCAAGTACACAGGTTCGTTAAATCGATGAAGCTGATTAGCTCTATAAATTGGTTGTCTTGACTGGTTCATTCCACATCAAGATGACAAAAAGTTATGCCTGACGACCATAGCGAGTTGGTACCACTCCTTCCCATCCCGAACAGGACCGTGAAACGACTCTGCGCCAATGATAGTGCGGATCCCCGTGTGAAAGTAGGACATCGTCAGGCTATTCAACCGAAAACGCCCCCTGTGATCAGGGGGCGTTTTTTTTTGACCAAAAACTCCCATAACGAACTCTCTCCGTACTTCAGCCAGATTGGCTCTTAATGCTACGTACGTCCAGTGGGACTTCCAAATGGTCTCGTACTGTCAGCATGACTACTTCCCACGGATGTGGGTGAACACCTCCGGGAATTGAGGAGGCTCCAAAGTTCGAGTGAATGGAGTCATGAACAAGTAGTCAAACCGATTTAGTCCTGAGGTGCGATGGTAATCCCTTCGATAAACTAACCTACCGAGGTAATCTCACCTCGAAGTCCTTCGGAACGGCGTTGGCAGCTTTGAGTCTTTACTCATTCCCAAGTGCGAACGTCGCTTCGTAGGCTTTGGCGACAAGATCGTGGCCATGTACGCACGCGGCCTGGCGGTGCGCGAGATTCAAGGCTTCCTAGCCGAGTAGTACGTCACGCAAGTCTCGCCGGAGTTCATCAGCTCGGTCACGGACGCTGTGGTGTCCGAGGTGACGACTTTGCAGGCACGCCCTCTGGAGCCCATGCATCCAGTGGTCTTCTTTGACGCCTTGCGGGTGAAGATTCGAGAGGACGCGGTGGTACGGAATAAGGCCATCTACCTGGCCCAGGGCGTGCAGAGGACGGCACGCGCGACATTCTGGGCCTGTGGATTGAGAACACCGAAGGCGCCAATGTCTGGATGAAGGTGTTTAACGATCTCAAAACGCGCGGGGACAACGACATCCTTATTGCCGTTAACCGATAGTCTCAAGGGGATGCAGGAGGCGCTGGGTACCGTGTTCCCGGCCACCACGCTGCAAACTTGCATCGTTCACCTTACCCGCAACAGTCTGGACTATGCCAGTTGGAAGTATCGCAAGGCGCTGTCAGCAGCCATCAAGCCGATCTACACTGCGCCCAGTGCTGAAGAAGTCCTAGTGGAATTGGAGGCGCTTGAGGCAGGTTTATGGGGAGCCAAGTTCCCCACCGTAGCGGCAGCCTGGAGACGCAACTGGGACAAGGTTATTCCGTTCTTCGCCTTCCCGGCACACATCCGGCGGGTGATCTACACCACCAATGCCATTGAGAGTGTGAATGCTCGACTACGCAAAATCATCAAAACAAGGGGGCACTTCCCTTCGGACGATGCGGCCAGCAAACGCATATGGCTGGCCCTGCGCAATATCACTGCCGACTGGAGCCGAGCCAATAGAGATTCGAAAGAAGTGATGAACCAGTTCGCGATCCTCTACCAGGATCGCTTCATCAACAAAGTCTATTACGCTAACATTCGCTTTCACCATCCCGTGGGTAAGCAGTCCCGCCTCACACACAGAAATTCAGACACTCCCCCTGCAATGGGTGCACCGGGTTAACCACGTCAGACTACTCAAACCTATGGAAGCTATACCGTCGGCAGAAGCTGAGGCAAACTATTGGCGATAACTCGAACGGCAGTCCGAGATAGCCACTTCAACTTAAACTAACTTGCCGCCTCCAAAACCGGGGCTGTTCATACTGCCAAGCCAAGCGACTACGCCCGGTCTTTAGGCATGCTAGCTACTTTTGGGGCCACGAAACCCGCCGCCTCCAAAACCGCCCGAACGGCCGCCGCCGCCAAAAGATCTTCCACCACGTCTTGCCCCACGGTCTGCCATCATGTCCACACTTGTGCGAAGCGGGTCTGGTTGACCTTGCGAGGCGCGGGGTGACCGTGTTTCGCCACCATAGGACCCGCTGCTTGACAGTTGGGCGTGGTTGGCACTACCTTGATTGCTCTGGGGTGGGCGATTCCGTTGCGGGCGCGCGGCCTGATCTCCTCTAGTGGAGTTAGCTCCCCCAGCGTGGTTTCCAGCACCGCGAGCACTTGGTGTGTTGCGTCCGTTCGAGTTGGTTGCAGAGCGTCCGCCACCAGAGGTGTTTTTAGTTTCACGCACCCTTTGCAGCATTTCTGTGCGTGCATTGCGCGCGGCTGCCTGCATGACATCCCGGCTCGGCGGCTTGCCTGCGCCGCCCCATATGGTCTGGCGCCCCATTGCAATGGGCTCAGCCTTTTCCCCTGCTTCAGGGCCAAAACCTTCGACCACCCTAACTTCAATAGCTTGTTTGGTGAAGCGTTCGATATCTTTCATGAACCCTTCCTCGTCCAAACACACTAGGTTGACGGCGGCACCGTCAGCGCCAGCACGGCCGGTGCGCCCGATGCGGTGGACGTAGTCCTCGCTGACGTTCGGGATTTCATAGTTAACAACGTGTGGCAGATCATCAATATCAATGCCTCGGGCTGCGATATCCGTCGCCACCAGTGCTCGCACTTCACCACTTTTGAAACCTGAGAGCGCTTGGGTTCTTGCTGATTGGCTTTTGTTTCCATGCAATGCCATGGCACTGATACCGTTTTTTTCAAGGAACTCAGCGACGTTGTTGGCACCAAATTTTGTGCGCGTGAATACTAGGACTTGGCTCCAGTTGTGCTCATTGATGATATGAGCCAGCAGCGCCTTTTTCTTGCCGCGTCCCACAGGATGAATGACTTGCGTGATGCGTTGAACAGTCGTGTTGCGCGGAGTTACTTGCACGCTTTGCGGGTTCTTCAACAGGCCGTTTGCCAATTCGCGGATTTCGTCGCTGAAGGTTGCAGAGAAAAGCAAGCTTTGCTTTTCTTTGGGCACAATAGCCAAGACCTTTTTCACGTCATGAATGAAACCCATATCGAGCATCCGATCTGCTTCGTCTAGAACTAGCATTTGTACCTGTCCTAGATCAAGCATTCCTTGCTGCTGAAGGTCCAACAGTCGTCCAGGTGTCGCGACCAAGATGTCCACCCCTTTTTTTAGTTTGGAAATCTGTGGATTCATGCCCACACCACCAAAGATAACTGTAGAGGTTAGCTGCAAGTACTGACCATAAGTACGTACAGACTCTTCAACCTGTGCTGCTAGTTCTCGCGTTGGGGTTAAAACTAAAGCGCGTATGCCAGTTCCACCAAATTTGTTTTGGGCGCTGCGGCTCATTGAAAGGCGGTGTAGTAGGGGCAAAGTAAATGCGGCAGTCTTGCCTGTGCCAGTTTGCGCGCCTCCGAGCAGATCGTGTCCAGCCAAGACTACAGGAATGGCCTGTGCTTGAATTGCTGTTGGAGTGTCATAGCCTTGCTCACGCACAGCTTTTAGGATGGCTGGAGCCAGATTCAGTTCTTCGAAGTTCATAGTGATGCGCCTTTGCTAGGCGCTTGGCATATCGGCCTGTCCGTATGCGGGTGCATGCGTTCAGTCAAAGGCAGATAGATTCAAAAAGCGGGAAGAAATGTGTTCTCTCTATCCCCAGCAAGTTGCTGTTATCGTGGGCAACTGACGCTCCACAACACGTGTATTGTCGCACGGGAATGCGATTTAGACATAACAGTTTTGTGGCTGTGTGTTTTTTGAATCGGCGCAGCCGTAACAAACTGTCAGTTTTTGAGAACTATTGTCCATAAGAGCGAAAATGCCAGCACGATGAAGAAATTCACCATAAGACGCCTCGGTGTAGCACATGAGCCCGGCCAAACTGTGCCCACACTTCATGCCTGTGTAGAGGCCATACTCGAGCAAAGCGGCGTTCTTGTGGACGACGTCCTAGGCGGATTGCAAGCATTTGTTGCGCCAACCAACACCAAGATCCAAGCCGCCCAGAAGCATCCGCACAGCGAGACAGTCGTTCGGGACTTGTGCATACAGCGTGAGTCGGTAAAGCAAACCTTTGCGACCTCTTTGCGAATGGTTTTGTTTGGTGGTGGGCCAACCCAGACGAGTGACCAACCCTTGGTGCGCTTTGATGACTTCCAGTTTTTGGAAGACGAACAGATTGATGCCAATATTGAACTCGCCTTGGCGCAGCAAGAGGTGATGCTCGCCGTAGATGAAGTGTTGCCCGCGTTGCATGCGTTGGTTAGCACTTTGATGGGATGGGTGACTGTGCGGCCTGCGCTCAATCCGCTGAAGCCTGAGTCGTTTGTCTATGCCTTGCGCGAGACGATGTTGGTACACGTGCCTGAAACGGGTGTTCGTAAAGCTTTGATGGCTCCTGCCGCGACGGTCTTGGGGGCGAGTTTGCGCCAGCTGTACCGCGAGATGTCAGAGTGGCTGCGGTCACAGGGGGTGGAGCCAGCCTTGGTAGGGGCGGGCAAAGGCGACTCAGCGGCAAGAGGAAAGCCAGTCGAAAACACCGTGACACGCACACTGTTGACTTTAGATAGGTTGCGTAAGCTCTTAGCTGGCGATTTGCCCCTTGGGCCAGTCCAGTCGCAGCAGGGTGACTTTAGCCACACGGTACCGGCTTCCGTTGTTGCGCTGGAAGATCTCAAATTGGTGGAGCCAATGATTAAGCGGTTGGCAGATCGTGCCAAGTCAGCGGCTCATGCAAAACCATTGGTGTTGAAAGTTGCGGGTGACGGAACACCATTTAAGCGACCTTCTGCCTCAAAGAAGTATTTGGGGCGGCAGCTTGGTGAAGAGGTGGTGCGGCTGATGCTAGAGAGCTTGATGGGTGACCGGCGCCTTCTTGCAGAGGTTCGCCAAGGTCTTCAGAGCATGGAGCCATTGCTGATTCAGCTTTCCCATACAGACGCTCGTTTCTTTAGTGATCGCCAGCATCCAGCGCGTCAACTATTGGAGAAAATAACCCATCGTAGCTTGGCCTATAGCAGTCCAGAAGAGCCGGGGTTCCTCTCATTTTTGGGGGATTTCCATAAGGGGGTTGAGCTGCTTAAGGCCGGCAACGCAGACGCAGACGCATTTGCGCAGGTTTTGGCCGATTTGGAGCAAGCATGGGCCTATGAAGAAACTGCTCAAAGACGACGCGCCCAAGAGGCTGCTAGAGGCTTGGTACATGCCGAGCAGCGCAATCTCTTAGCAGAGCGCTTAGCGCAAGAATTCTTGGTGCGCCTCAAGCAAACCAGTGTCCCCAAATGCGTATCTGCCTTTTTGCTGGGACCGTGGGCACAAGTGGTTGCTGAGTCACAGTTGCGCTGCGTGGATGGCACCATTGACTCCGATGGTTACTACGCCTTGGTAGATGATCTGATGTGGAGCGCTCGATTGCGATTGGTTAGGAAAAATCGTGCCCGCTTAGTGCAAATTGTGCCGGCTATGTTGGTCAAGCTGCGCCAAGGGCTGGGTGTGATCGCTTATCCTCAGGATCGAATAGAAGCTTTTTTTGATGAGCTGATCTCTTTGCATGAGCAAGCGTTCGATACTGCAAAACCGACGCAAACTGAAGACCTCTCACTAGAAGCTGATGCTGATCAGGGTGATGCGGTTGATACATTGGCTCAAGCTGCGCCTAGCTTCTGGATTTCTGAGCCTGAAGCCGCTGAGACCAGTCTGTTGGACGAAGCGTATGCAATCGCCCCTGACCAGCTAGACCAACCCGAAATACCTGATCCTGAAGAAGCTCAGACGTGGACGGTTGATACGTTGGTTGTTGGTACTTGGGTTGATCTCGCACTGGCTGGCCAGTGGGTGCGCGCCCAAATGACCTGGGTGAGCCCCCACCGAACGTTGTTTATGTTTATCTCCGGTGGTGAGTTGGCGCATTCGATGTCACTGCGTACTTTGACACGACTGCGCAGTTTTGGCCTGGTTCGACTCGTTTCTGATGGGCGGGTGATGGACAACGCCCTAGATTCAGTCGCCCAAATTGCTCTGCGCAATGATGCTGATAAACGGCCAGAGCGGCGATAAATCTAAAGTGTGAAATTGGAACCTTGGGCGGAGCAGTCGATAATGCTGCTTTTACACCCAAAAAAACTGTATCGCAATGGCCCAATACGTATTCACTATGAACCGCGTCGGCAAGATAGTGCCGCCTAAGCGTCATATTCTTAAAGACATTTCGCTTAGCTTTTTTCCAGGTGCCAAGATTGGTGTTCTAGGAACCAATGGATCTGGTAAATCTACTTTGCTCAAGATCATGGCAGGGTTAGACAAAGACATTGAAGGCGAGGCGATGCCTATGCCCGGCCTCAATATCGGCTACCTGCCTCAGGAGCCCAAGCTCGACCCCACCCAAACTGTGCGTGAAAGTGTCGAGGCAGGAATGGGAAAAGTGTTTGCTGCAAAGGCCCGATTGGAAGAGGTGTACACCGCTTACGGCGCAGAAGACGCTGACTTTGACGCTTTGGCAGTGGAGCAAGCTGAGTTAGAGGCCATCATTGCAACCGCCGGAACCGACTCTGAGCATCAGCTTGAAATAGCGGCGGATGCTTTGCGGCTGCCTCCTTGGGACGCTAACATTGGTGTGTTGTCTGGCGGAGAAAAGCGACGCGTCGCACTGTGCCGCTTACTTTTGTCTAAGCCCGATATGCTGTTGCTTGACGAGCCCACCAACCACTTGGACGCCGAATCCGTAGATTGGTTAGAACAGTTTTTGCAACGTTATTCTGGAACGGTCGTTGCCATCACGCATGATCGCTACTTCTTAGACAATGCTGCTGAGTGGATTCTGGAGTTGGACCGTGGGTCTGGTATTCCCTATAAAGGGAACTACAGCGATTGGTTGACCCAAAAGGGCGCGCGCTTGGAAGCTGAGCAAAAGGGTGAAGAAGCTCGTGCCAAAGCCTTGAAGAAAGAGCTGGAATGGTCACGGCAGAACCCTAAAGCACGACAAGCCAAGAGTAAGGCCCGTTTGGCTCGCTTCGAAGAATTGAGCGACTTCGAATATCAAAAGCGTAACGAAACCAATGAAATATTCATCCCCGTGGCAGACCGCTTGGGCCATGAAGTCATTGAGTTCACCAACGTGACCAAATCATTTGGCGATCGGGTGTTGATAGATAACCTGAGTTTCAAGATCCCGGCGGGCGCGATTGTGGGCATTATTGGCCCTAACGGCGCGGGCAAATCGACCTTGTTTAAACTGATTGCTGGGCGTGAGCAAGCGGACTCGGGTACCGTCAAAATCGGCCAAACGGTGAAGATGGCGTTTGTGGATCAACACCGCGATGATTTGTCCAACGATAAGACCGTTTGGGAAGATGTGTCTGGTGGACTTGACATCCTTAATGTTGGCAAGTTTCAAATGGCCAGCCGCGCCTACTGTGGTCGGTTTAACTTCAACGGTGCTGACCAGCAGAAGAAGGTCGGAATGTTGTCCGGTGGTGAGCGCGGACGCTTGCACTTGGCAAAAACACTGATCGCAGGCGGCAACGTGCTGATGTTGGATGAGCCGTCCAACGATTTGGACGTTGAAACACTTCGCGCCTTGGAAGACGCCTTGCTAGAGTTCGCCGGTACCATGTTGGTGATTAGCCATGACCGTTGGTTCTTGGATCGTATTGCTACCCATATCTTGGCTGCCGAGGGCGAAAGCCAGTGGACTTTCTTCGACGGTAACTACCAAGAGTACGAAGCAGACAAGAAGAAGCGTTTGGGTGAAGAAGGTGCCAAGCCGAAGCGCATGCGTTACAAGGCCCTGAAGTAAAGCGTATAGCGGAGACATATGCAAGCCAGCGAGCCAGTTAGCGGCGTCCATTCTGAGTTGTACAAAGCCACCATTGACGAAGCGCTGGCCAGCAGTGGCCCGCTCATGGGGCGTTTGGTGGCAGCGGTGGTTCGCATGTTTTACAGCCGCGAACTCACGGCCCGGACGGTGCATGAACGGGACTCGCTGATCGTTGCCAGCAAGCTTCTCCAAAGCAAGGAGGCCGATTTACGCGCTTTGTTTACCAAGTCACTTCGCGCCGCCATTGAGGCACCGCAAGAAGTAAAAAAAGGCAATCAGCTCAATATGGCCGAAATGCATTTCGACCAATTAGAGTTGATGGACGAAAACCAGGTCATTGCCAGTGTCGTGATGGCAAGGGCGCAACAGACTATTCTTTTGGCGGCGGAAGCGGCGCTGACTGAGCTGACCGCGTTGATCTGCAGCACCTTAGGTTTGAAAACCGTGCGCCCTGATAGCAACCCGTTGCGGACGCAGGTTTACGTCACTGCTCTGCAAAACACGGTGGAGCTTGTTGGGGTGCCCGAGGGTGCCAGACGGGAGTGGATGGGCGCAATGAGTGAAGCCCTTGGCCCTGAGCTTCGGCAGTTGTATGCAATGTGGACGGAGCAACTCAGACGCCAAGGCGTTGAGGCGGCGGCTTATGTGGTTCTCCCCAAATTTGTAGACGCCAACGCCGGAGTTGGTAGGCCCGGTAGCGTCGCCGCAGACAATTTGCGATCTGATCTTGCAAAAGCGCCATTGCCAGCGACTGGCGCGACCCCGCGACCTATCCAGAGTTTGTCAAGCGTTGCGGGGCAACTCCCGGGATTGCCCGAGTTGCCGCCGGTACCTGCGGGTCCGATGGCTCAGGCTCAACAGCCTAACAGCACCGTCGACACTGAGAAGCTGCTCACCCTTGACAAGCTGCGCCGTTTGTTGGCCGGAGAGTTGGATACACCTGTAGCGGGCAACCGCATTGAAGACTTTGCCCGCCAGTTTGCCCGCGAGTTTGAGGGCGATGCAAATCAGCCCTTGCCCCCCATTACCGACTTTGACGGCACTGTCCCCGCGGCTCTTGAGGCGCTGACTGAGATGAAGCAAGTTGATCGCATGGTCAACGCACTCCAAAAGCGCCGTGGGCAAACCCAAAGTGTAGATGGCCTCGGTGGTGCATCGGTAGGCGCGGTACGGCAAGCTTTACGGGAACAAGCCTCGGGTTTGGCGCAAGTATTGAGCCTAGAAGTCGTCACTTTAATGGTCGACAATATGGCGCGCAACGCTCAGTTGCTAGAGCCCGTGCAAGCCTTGATAGCCAGCTTAGAACCCGCTCTATTGCGTTTAGCCTTGGTCGATCCGCGATTTTTTACCGATAAGCAGCATCCAGCGCGAGCTTTGTTGCAAGAGCTCACGCATCGCAGCATCGCGTACGAATCAAGTTCAGTGGCAGGCTTTCCTGAGTTTCTTGAGCAGCTCAAACAAGCAGTAGTCCCCCTCAATGCACTGCGCATTGACGACGCAGAACCCTTTGAGGCGGCCCTTCAGCAGCTGCGCGGCGTATGGATGCGCAGCGCGCAACAGAAGGAACAGGCGCGTGCCGAATCAGTGCGAGTGCTTCAGCATGCTGAGCAACGCAACCTATTGGCAGAAAAAATTGCCCGAAAGATTGAAGCACATCCAGACTCGGCCAGTGTGCCCGAGGTGGTCATTGAATTCTTGTGCGGGCCATGGGCCCAAGTTGTTGCACAGGCCCGCATTGTGGGCGGTGACGCTGCGGGTTCTGCGGACAAGTATCAAGCCCTGATTTCTGCCATGTTGTGGAGTGCCCACCCTGAGTTGGCCCGTAAGAACATTGGCAAGCTCACGCGCTTAGTGCCCCTGTTGTTGTCTACTGTGCGCGAAGGGTTGGAGACCATTCGTTATCCGGCAACAAAAACCGGAGCATTTTTGGAAGCCTTGATGGGTTTGCATCAGTTGGCGTTTAGTGCAACTGCAGCGTCCAACAAAGTGCCGGAATCGACGCAAGCCAACGACGTACCGTTGCCGGTATTGCCTCGCGTGAGCAATTTGTCGCGTTTGGTGGAGGAGGGGGATCCGTGGATTGCGCCCGAAGAGGCAAAAACTTCGAACTTCATGGAACTCCCTGATTTGCTCAAGACCAGCGCGCAAACCGCGCCAAGTGTTTTGGCAACGCAAATCCCAATCTCAGAAGAGCTCGTTGATGCGCTGCCCTTGGGCTCGTGGGTAGAGCTGCTAAGTGATGACAAATGGGTGCGCACGCAACTGACTTGGGCCAGTCCGCACGGAACGCTTTTCTTGTTCACCAGTGCTTTGGGCAACAGCCAGTCCATGACGCGACGCTCCCGCGACAAACTGCTTGCGGCGGGTAGTTTGCGCATCGTGACCGGACAAACCGTGGTCGACGGTGCTTTGGATGCTGTGGCGCAAATTGCAATGCGCAACAGCGTTGACACTACGTATTGAGCAGCTTTTGGCGCACGAGCTCTACGTGGTTACGTAGGGAATAGAGTTCGTCGGCATAGGACAAGGGAACAATGACCTTTTCTACGCGACCCTCCAGTATCTTCAGTTCGTCCAAGAGTGCATCTTTTTGCTGGCCCGCTTCGGCGCGCTCCTCAATATCGCGCAACTGTGCATACCAACGGAACACCCGTGAACGTACCCTAAAGGCGTACAGCGGCGGGGCAATTTTTCCAAGCGGTAGCAAGACGGCCACGATGATGCCGAGGGCGAGCCACATGCGTTCCACCAAATTAGCCCAAGAGAATGGCAAATAGCGTTGCAACGTAGGCACACCCGCCCGTAAGGTGCGCTCTGCTTCGGGGGCCAGCGGGTAATCTGTTTCGGTAGCCTTCGGAAAGTCGCGCGCACGGTTAAACCAACCTGCCCCCCCATGCAGGCTCAGCGTGGCCTGTGACACCAATTGAAGCAGTGCGGGATGCACCTCCTCACTGGCCAGCAGCGTCGTGGTGGTGGCGATCATGCGCACATCTTCTTTGGGTAGATTGCGCGCCAGGTCCACCACCCCTCGGGGCAACACGACGGGCGTCAAGTAGGGCAATCTGCGAGAGTAGGCCTCGTTTTGGCTAAAGTCTAAGAGGCGGATGCCTGGCGTTTGCAACAGCATTTGAACCAAAGGGGCCTCGGGTGCAGAGGCAAACACCAAAGCGTCTAGCTTGCCATTGAGCAGGTCCATGGTCGCTGGTGTGGGCTCCAATTGAGACAGCCTAACCGATGACATGTCCACATGGTTCATCTCCAGCAGTGCTTTCATCATGAGGGGAACCCCACTGCCCGGCGCTCCAACATTGATGCGCATGTGGCGCAATTGGGCCAATTGCGTCAGTTGGCCAGAAGCCGATACCCGCCGGGCTGCAGCGTCTCGGTAGAAAAGCCAAACAGGCTCCACAAACAAGCTGCCGAGTGACAGCAATGCATCCTCCCCATCCGGGTTGGGGCTTACGCTGCCGCCCTGCACAAACCCCAAGTCGGCCTGGCCGCTTCTTAGCAACTCCCAGTTGGCGGACGAGCCTTCTGAGGGCAGCAGTACAACTTCGATGCCATTGGCCTGTAGTTTCTTTGCGTACCGAGCACCAAACTCTGCATACGCACTCTGGCTGGGGCCTGTAGCCAAGGTGATGCGTTTGGGGGGAGTGGGGTTGAGCCACCAAAAGGCCAACCAAAGCAGCGCCACTGCAGCGATCACCAAGGGACTGGCAGAGGTGAGTAAGTCACGTACCGACAAGAGGAATGATTTGATTGACTTTGGCATCTTGCGGAGTGTGTTTTTGTGAAAACTGCCTTTTGCGCTTATCCATAAAGCGTAGCCTGCTATCAATTAAGAAGCGTGCGTTTGCTGCACGCAGTGCGCAGCGCAGATGGTTCCCCTAGTGAACTGTGACATAGCTTTGTACTACTTGCTGCGTGGCTGGCACCCGCAGTGCCAACTTGGGCGAAAAAACAGCTTTCCATACGGGTGGAATTTTGTCATGATGAATCTGCCGTTCCTACCCAGTCTTTGAGGCATCCAATGAGGGGGCAATCATTTTGCGCATCGTTCGCCTAAGCGTGTGTCTGTGTTTGCTTGTGCCTTGGTGCGCCGTAGCGCAGTCGCTGGAAGGGTCGCGCGCGTGGGGCGACGCAGAGGTCACCGCACTATGGTTTGGGCTTGTGCCTGTGTTGATTGTGTCCCTCGGCATTGGCCTGCACTGGTTTTGGGCAAAGTACACGCAGCGATTAAGTACCTTGACGCAATTCGGTGCGTTTCCCTTGTGGCTGGCCTGTCTGGTGCTCGCCATAGGGTTGGGTCTGACCTACGCGCAGGTGCAGCGCATGCAAACGCTGCTGTATACCGATGCTTGGTTGCGCTTTCAGCAGCAAACTGAGCGCATTGAGTCAGATATTCAAACTCGGTTTGAAAAGGTGTTGTTCCTTTTGCGTGGATTGCGCGGCGCGTTGTTGGTGCACCCGCAGATGTCGCGCGCGGATTTGCGCGACTGGATCCAATCTCGGGATCTTGATGCGGAGATCCCGGGTGCCGTGGGCATCAGCATAGTGGACAAGGTCCTTCGCAGCGACCTCAGTGCCTATGTGCAGAAGCAACGTAAAGACCAAATGCCCAGCTTCACGGTGCGCACGGTGGGTGAGGCTGCTGAGCTGTTCGTTGTGAGAGCGATTGAACCGCTTGAGCGCAATCGCGCTGCCTTGGGTTATGACGTGGGCTCAGAGCTTACACGTCGTAGCGCTGCACAAAGAGCCATGCTAGAAGGCACTGCGGCGTTGACCGGGCGCATCACCTTGCTGCAAGACCGCCTACAAACCTCAGGATTCATTTACTTTTTGCCGGTATACAACGAGCCCACGATTCCTGCTTCGCCACAAGCGAGGCGAAAAGCGCTGCGTACCTGGGTCAATGCGCCCATCGTGCTGTCGGACCTACTTGCGCCAACGAGAGAACTGGCGCAGGGGCTCACAGGGTTTCAGCTGTTTGATGACACGGCCATCTCTAGCAGCCGACTTGTCTATGACAGCCAGCATGACGATGGGATGTCGGGAGTGGTAGACGTAGACCAATCAGCGCGTGCGGCCATGTTTGCTACCGATCGGCCTATCCTGATTGGTGGGCAGGTGTTTGTTTTTAGGGCCTACACCAGTGAGGCATTTGAGCGCGGCGTGGACTTGTCTCAGTTATCGCGTCTGGCGATAGCTGGCTCGTTGTTAAGCCTGGCAATGAGCGTGGTGACATGGTTGCTTTTGGTCGGCCGTGCGCGCTCGCATGCCTTGGCAAGGAACATGACGCAAGACTTGGCGCGCCTATCGTTGGTGGCCCAACGTACTTCTAGCGCTGTTTTGTTTACGGACGCCCAGCAGCGCATCGTGTGGGTCAATGCGGGCTTCACCCGGCTTACCGGCTACAGCTTTGAAGAGGCTCTTGGGCAGCACCCCCGGTTTTTGTTGCATAGCGCGCAAGAGAGCGCGGAGGTGCGGGCCTCCATTGAAAAAGCACTTAACGATGGCTTAGACGCGAAAGAGTTGCTGCTCAACCGCGCAAAAGATGGCCACGACTATTGGGTGAATGTCGAAATACAAACGCTGCGCGACCCCAGTGGTGCCATTTCTGGCTACATGGCTATTCACACCAATGTGACTGAGCAGATTGAGGCTAGCGAAGCCCTTGCCCAAGAGAAGCAGCGCGCGGATCGCATTTTGGAAGGTACCAACGTCGGCACCTGGGAGCTCAATTGCCAGACGGGCGAGAGCCGGGTCAACGAGCGTTGGAGCGGTATGCTGGGGTTCGCGTTGGAACACGTGGCGCACGACACGTCCGGCTTTTGGGCTCGGCACGTCCACCCGGACGACTTGGTGCGCTCTAACAACGCGCTCAATAACTGCATTTCGGGCAGCCAAGACGACTACGCGTGTGAACTTCGCATTCAGCACAAAAACGGTCAGTGGCTGTGGGTGCTGAGCCGGGGCAAAGTGCTGTCGCGCTTGCCTGATGGAAAAGCCGAGTGGATTGCCGGCATCCATATGGACATTAGTGAGTCCAAAAAAACCGAAGCCGCTTTGCGCGACATGGAGTCCTTTTTAGACCGCGCAGGTCGGTCCGCAGGTTTAGGTGCCTGGCAAAGCGACATGCATTTTGACGAGATTGTGTGGAGCGCGCACACCTGTGATATCCACGGTCAAGAGCCAGGCTACCGGCCTACGTTAGACCAAATGCTTAGCTACTACCCATTGGATGCAAAAAATCAGCTGCGCAATGCTATGGACCAATCGGTCAACACCGGTGTTGGCTGGGATCTGACCTTGCCCTTTACCTCGGCACAAGGCACCGAGAAGTGGGTACGTATGGTAGGCGAGGTTGAATTTGACGACAGTGGACCTGTGCGCTGGGTGGGCGCGTTTCAAGACGTTACGCAGGCACAGCAAGCACGCTTAGACGCGGAGCGCAGCGAAAGCCTCTTGCGCGGTGCCATTGATGTGATCAATGAAGCGTTTGTCTTGTACGACCCGCAAGACCGCTTGGTGTTTTGCAATGAAAAGTACCGCCGCCTCTACAGTCAATCAGCCGATCTGATTGTTCCTGGAGCCACGTTTGAGAGCATTGTGCGTGGGGGAGCCGAGCGCGGCCAGTACCCAGCCGCTCTTGGGGATATAGACGCTTGGGTTGCCGAGCGCGTTGCCATTCACCGTGCGGGAGATACTGAGCTAGAGCAGCGCTTGGACGATGGCCGCTGGGTACGGGTGGTGGAGCGCAGGATGGCAGACGGGCATATCGTGGGCTTTAGAGTGGACATGACCGCACTCAAAAACTCGACCGAACAGGCCCAAGAGGCCAGTGCCCGCTTGGCCGACACGGCGGCCGCCTTGCAGTCGGTGTTGGATTCAGCGGTCAATGTCGCTATTTTTGCCACCGACCTTGACCGCATTGTCACGGTGTTTAATCAAGGTGCCCAGCGCATGCTGGGCTACAACCCAGAAGAGTTGATTGGAGTAACAGGCCTCAGGGATTTGGTCGATACAGGGCAGTTGTCGCAAGTGAACCAAGCGCTTCGGGCAACTTTGGGGCGGCAACCGCTGACTGCGGAACTGTTTGACTATGTCTGCCAAACCGCTGAGCAAACCCCTTGGACACTGGTGCGCAAGGACGGCAGCAAGTTCCTGTCATCACTGACCGTGTCACCAATGGTTAATGGCGCGGGGGTACAGGTTGGCTACCTTGGCATCGCCTACGACATGTCGCGGCAAAAAGAACACGAAGCGTCTTTGCAACTGGCGATGGCCCAGGCCCAAGAGTCCAGCATCGCCAAGAGCCAGTTTTTGGCCAATATGAGCCATGAAATTCGCACGCCCATGAATGCGATTTTGGGCATGCTGAAGCTTTTGTCAGCCACAGCCTTGTCCGAACGGCAGCGCGACTACACAGCCAAGACTGAAGGGGCTGCTCGGTCCTTGCTCGGGTTGCTCAACGATATCTTGGATTTCTCAAAGGTAGAAGCCGGAAAGATGCAGCTTGAGCTTCATTCATTTGAGCTAAACCATCTCATGGCGGATTTGTCGGTCATTTTGTCTGCCAACCTTGGGGCCAAAAACGTTGACATCGTGTTTGAGATCGACCCCCGTATACCCAGTTCACTCGTGGGCGATGCGCTGCGGTTGAAGCAAATACTGATCAATTTGGCTGGCAATGCAGTCAAGTTCACCGAGCAAGGGCAGGTGCTGATTGCGTGGCGACTGGTTGCTCAAAAAGACGCCCAAGTGGTCATCGATGTGTCTGTGAGCGACTCTGGCATTGGTATAGCGCCTGAAAACCAAGCACGTATTTTTGAAGGGTTCTCGCAAGCCGAGGCGAGCACCACCCGGCGTTTTGGGGGAACAGGCTTGGGTTTGGCCATTTGCACGCGCTTAGTGGGGCTCATGGGGGGCAAACTCTCTTTGCAAAGCACCTTGGGCGAAGGCAGCACCTTCAGTTTTCAGATTGAGCTAGCCATCCCACCCAGCGACCTGGCGCATGCGCTGATGGTGGATACAGAGCCAGCGAGCCCGACCAACGCCCGCCCCCCACGTCGCCATGTGCTGTTGGTTGATGACAACCTGGTTGTGTTGCGCGCCTGTACTGCAGCGATGCAAGCGCTGGGATGGGAGGTCGCGCATGCATCCACCGGAGAGGCCGGCGTAGAGGCCCTTCGTGCAGCCTTGGCGCAAGCCCGAGGTGCGGACGATTCTGTCTTCGATGCCATTTTTGTGGACTGGCAAATGCCGGAGCTCGACGGGTGGCAAACCCTTCGCCGCATGCGGCGCGAATACGGGCAGCGACCATTGCCCAAGTTTGTCATGCTGAGCGGCCAGGGCCGAGAACTGCTGGCGCAACGCAGCCAGCGCGAGCAAGAGCTTATTGATGCTTTTTTGGTCAAGCCTTTGACTGGCACTATGTTTGCCGGCGTGTTTGCCTCAGCGACTGGGGGGGTAATTGCCAATCCGTATGAAGTCGCTGGCGCTGGTGAAGCCTTGCCCTTGGCTGGCCTTCGCTTGCTGGTGGTAGAAGACAATTTGATCAACCAGCAAGTCGCGCAAGAGTTGCTGGCTGCCCAAGGCGCCGCAGTCAGTTTGGCGGGCAACGGGCGCCTAGGGGTGGACGCTATCGCGAGCGCGCAACCCATGTTCGATCTGGTTTTGATGGACTTGCAAATGCCGGAAATGGATGGCTTGAGTGCCGCCCGCTATATCCGCAACGAATTGCAGATGGCTGACTTGCCCATCATCGCCATGACCGCAAACGCCATGAGCTCTGACCGAGAGGCCTGTTTAGCGGCCGGCATGAATGACCATGTGGGCAAGCCGTTTGACTTAACCGACTTGGTGGCTACTGTGCTGCGCTACTCCCGCCGCAGGCCAGACACCGGGCCCGCCCACACAGTCGCTGGCGGGAGCACGTCTTCCAGCGCCCACGACGAAGTCGCGGCCATAGACTGGCCTGAGGGCTTTGATGGCCTGCGTGCAGTGCAACGCATGGGCGGCAAGCTGTCGCTATACAGCCGAACCCTGCAGGCCTTTTGGCAAGATGCGCAAACACTAGGCACCCGATTAGAGGTGGCTTACCTAGCGGGTGATGGGGGGGCCGTTCAGCGGGAGGCGCATGCGTTCAAAGGCTTGGCACGCACGGTCGGTTTGCCTGCATTGGCAGATGGCGCAGCGCAGCTAGAAACGCTTGCAAAGCAGGGGGAAGTTGATTCCCAGCTTCGCGAAGCTGCAAACCAGCTGGTTGCGCAAGTTTCACAACACGCACCCATGATAGGGCGTGTGTTGGCAAAGTTACAGCAGCTACTCGCATCTCAAGAAGCACTGAGTAGGCCTGGGCCTAGCGATGCGGATCTGCAGCAGCTATACCAAGCGTTGCAGGACGACGACATGGCTGCTATGGAACTTCATGCACAGATGCGCCAAGCCAGCGACGCCACCCTAGACGCTCGGATGATGGTGCTTGACACCGCCATGGCAGATCTCGATTTTCCTGCGGCGGCGGCGGCCTGCAAACTCTTGCTGGACGAACTGCGCACTTAACCCAATAATGCGTAAACAAGGAGTAAGCCATGGATGGAACCCAAGCCGCCAACTCAGGCCCAAAGCTCAAGGTGCTGGTTGCGGAAGACAATCTGATTAACCAACGCTTGGCCATCAATATGCTCGGTGCCTTGGGGCATACCGGTGTGATTGTGGGAGATGGTGAAAAGGCCTTGAAGTGCCTCGCCAAGTTGAAATTTGACGTGGTGTTGATGGACGTGATGATGCCTGTCATGGATGGTTTAGCAGCAGTGGCGGCTATCCGTGCCAAAGAGCAGACGGAAGGTGGACATACCCGCATCATCATGGCCACTGCGCACACCGAGTCTGAAGAAAAAGCAAAATTCAAGCGCGCAGGTGCGGACGGGTATGTCGCCAAACCCATCGAAATAGAGCAATTGAGTGCTGAATTGAACCGTGTTATGGCGATTCGCTAGCTCAGCCTCGCAGTAGCATGTCGAGCGTTGTTGAAGACTTGGTTTTGTAAGGGTGGCCTTTTCATGATGACTTCTTCCGCTAAACCATTGAGTGTCAGCGCATGGCTGCAACCCGGCGTGACCGTGATGCAGCAATTCCCTATGCGGACCAAGCTGCTTTTCATGAGCGCTTTGCTCATTGTTCCCCTCCTGATGGTGGGGTATGCACAGCTGTCTACTTTGATGGAGAGCTACCACACTACTCGCTCAGAGATCACAGGCTTGCGCGTGGTGTCACTCCTTACAGACGCGGCAACCGAAGTGCAAGTGCACCGCGCCGAGCTCTTGCTCTCTGGCAAGCCTGAGTTTGACGCGGCTCGCAGTCAAACCCAGCAACGTTTGGCTGCAGCCGTGGGCGCGGTGGACTTGGTGGTTCAAAAAGAGCCGCAACTCGACTTGAAACCCGCTTGGTCAGCGCTGCGCAGTGACTTACAAGGCCTCGCCACATCGACCACCGGTGGCACAGATGCAGCCGGGCTCGCCAAGCACACCAAAGCCGTCGACGACTTGCGTAAGCTCGCCCTGTATGCCGGCGAAACCTCAACTCTGGTGCTGGATCCGTATGCGGATGCATACTTTTTGCAAAACGTGTTGGTTGAAGATGCCATTCCATGGATAGAGGCGGTGAGCCGTACCCGTGCAGTAGGGGCGGCGTGGATGGCCCAAGCCAGCGACAAGGCCAACCATGCAGCTTCTTTGGCAACGTTGGTAGGCTTGGTGGATGCCCGAAGCAGTGCGATCTCTGAAAAGTTTGCCGCCATTCGCCGTGCAGGGCGTGATGACATTCCCAAAGAGGGCGCGCAAGCGGTGGCCGCAAGCCAAGCGTTTACCGCGCTCGCGGCGCAAAGTGTGGGACAAGAGCCTAGCGCTGAGGTGGCCAAAGCCATTTTTGAGTCCGGTGGCAAGGCACTGGAGGAGGGGCGCGCCTTTCGCAAGCAAGCATCTGCGTTGCTGCTGCGAATCTTGGAGGAACGCGCCAGCGGCATACTGTCGCAAATTGTGATCTTGGGCGGTATCTCTCTGATTGGCCTATTGGCCATGATGTACCTCATGGCAGGCTTCTACTTTGCGACTATTCAAAGCTTAGAGAAACTCCACGTAGCCCTGATAGCGGGTACCGCAGGCAATCTGGCCACCAAAATTGACACCTCTGGCAAGGACGAGATGGCCACCATTAGCGGCGAGTTTGAGAAGATGTTGGAGGTACTCTCCACCTTGGTTGCCAATGTGCGAAGCGCCTCGGCCATGGTGACCCATGTGGGGGGGCAGTTGGTGGAAGACGGTCACTTGCTGTCGCAGCGTACCCAGTCGCAAGCGGTGAGCTTGGAAGAGGCTACCTCGAATGTGGGCGAAGTCAGTGAGACGGTGGCGCGCAATTCAGAAGCGGCACAAGAGGTTAGCCTGATGACCAAGAGCCTTCAGCAAGAGGCTGAGCATGCGAGTGGGCTCATGGGGCAAACCGTAGGTGGTATGGAAGAACTGCAAGCCACCTCTGGGCGCATGTCTGAAATCATCGGCACGATTGATGGCATTGCTTTTCAAACGAACTTGTTGGCCCTCAACGCCGCAGTGGAAGCAGCCCGCGCGGGTGAGCAAGGCAAGGGCTTCGCCGTGGTAGCGGCTGAAGTGCGTGCCTTGGCCCGCCGCAGCCAAACCTCAGCGGCTGAGATTCGTCACCTCATTGTGGACTCTACCAACCGAGTGGGCACCACGGTTAAAGCGATTCAGTCGGTCAACACCCTGATGAGTAGCTTGGTGACGGGTATCAGTGAAATCGCGCAAAACGTAGACGCCATGGCGCAGGGCAGCGTCAAGCAGAGCATTGCTTTGGGCGAAGTTGTGCAGGCGGTTGGCGACCTGGACAAAGTCACTATTGAAAATTCGGGCTTGGTGGACCGCACGTCTCACCGATCAAGCCGCCTCATGCAACGCTCACGCCAACTGGAGGAAGCGGTGACCCATATTCAGCTTCGCCAGGGTACCGCGGACGAGGCGCTCAACATGGCCCAGCGCGCGCACGAGTTGATTCAGCGGGTCGGTTTTGAGGGGGCTTCCGAGGCTTTCCACAATCCAAACTCTGGTTTTGTAGACCGCGACTTGTATGTGTTTGTGTTCGACCGGGCTGGGGTGTACCGTGTCATGGGAGCAGACAGAACGCGTGTGGGGACAAGCCTGTTTGACGCTCCTGGGCTAGATGCTCAGCAGCTGCTCGACGACGCCTGGGACCGCTGCGACAAGGGCGGCGGCTGGGTGGAGTACAACATCGTTAACCCGGTTACAGGGGAAGTAAAAGGCAAGACTTCTTTTGTTCTGCCTATCGATAGCGAACGTTTGGTAGGGTGCGGTGCGTACCGCTCATTGGTTGATGCTTAGCGACTTTGCTACCAATGGGCAGCGGCTTGGCATTACAAGGGATGTTCTGCGTAAAACTTGCCGCCGTGAAACAGCAGGGGTGAAGCCCCTTGTGCATAGGTACAGCGTTCGACTTCACCCACAAAAATAACGTGGTCGCCTTCTTCGTAGCGACTACGGTTAAAACATTCGAACCGGGCCACGGCACCTTCAAGTAACGGAGCGCCGCCTGCCCCTGGCGTGAAAGCAACTCCGGCAAACCTGTCCAATCCCTTACCTGCAAATTGCTTCGCTAAGTCCTGCTGGTCGGCGCTCAGAATATTGATGGCGTAATGAGAGCCGGCGCTAAACGCCGCCATAGACCCCGCAGAACGGGCCAAACTCCAGAGCACCAACGGTGGCGACATAGAGACGGAGTTGAATGAGTTTGCCGTCAGACCAATGGGGGTACCCGTCTCAGACAGCGCTGTAACAATCGTCACGCCTGTGGCAAACATGCCCAAGGCAGAACGAAACTCAGCGGCAGAAAAATTGGGTGGAGTGGCCTTTTCGGGGCTAGCGTTAGAAAGCATGCCTGCAATTTAACTGATATTGCTCCAACGCGATGCGATGGGGTTGATTAGCTGGCTACTTAAGCAGGCACTCTACAATCTATACATGCTCAAAAAAAGAATCGTATTGGCAGTGCTTGCTACTTTATCCATAGCTTCTCAGGCAGTAACAACAAGGGTGTGCAGTGATTATTCGTCTGTGGTCCCGAATCTGAAACCATCGCTGTGTGAGTCCGCCAAACTGGAAGACATGCAGGCCCGATCGGTTCAGGGCCGAGTGCTTTGGGGGCGTGATGTGCAGGCCGAAGACGCGCAGTTGCGTGTTTTGGTGATTGGCGGCATTCATGGCGACGAAATGTCGTCTAGTGCTCTGGTTTTTCATTGGATCGCACTGGCGCAGACGCCACCAGCAGACATGCCTAAACCGATCCATTGGCGTTTTATACCTTCGCTCAACCCGGATGGCCTGTTTTCGCGCCCGCCCAAGCGTGTCAATGCACGCGGTGTTGATCTGAATCGCAACTTCCCTACGCCCAACTGGTCGCGCGATGCCAAGGTGTACTGGGAGTCGCGCACCCGCAAAGATCCCCGGCGTTGGCCAGGGGTGAAGCCCTTGTCTGAGCCGGAGTCCAAGTTTCTGCATGAACAAATGGACAGCTTCAAGCCGAATTTGATTGTCAGTGTGCATGCGCCTTACGGAGTGTTGGATTTTGACGGTCCCATGGTTCCGCCTAGCAAGCTGGGGCGCTTGTTTTTGGACCAAGTGGGGATCTTCCCAGGCTCATTGGGCAACTACGGTGGGGTGCACAAAGGCGTGCCGGTGGTCACCATAGAACTGCCTAGCGCAGCCAAAGCAGCAACTGACAAAGAGACCAACCAAATGTGGCTAGACCTGATGCGTTGGATCACTGAGCGCCTTGGCACCAATGCCAAAGTGGCGACGCAGTAAGGGTCTATCGCGCCGCTAGCGGCGCAAAGCAAAAAAGCCCGGTACGAACTTCGTACCGGGCTTTTTTTGTGGGTAAACGGCGTGCTTAGTGTCCCAAGATCTTGGACAAAAAGTCTTTGCTGCGCTCGCTTTGTGGGTTGTTGAAAAAGTCGTGGGGGTTGTTTTGCTCCACGATTTGGCCTTGGTCCATGAAAATCACACGGTCAGCCACGGCTTTGGCAAAGCCCATTTCATGGGTCACGCACAGCATGGTGATGCCTTGGCTCGCCATTTCAATCATCACGTCCAGCACTTCCTTGATCATTTCTGGGTCAAGTGCTGAAGTAGGCTCATCGAACAGCATGATTTTGGGCTTGAGGCACAAGGCTCGCGCAATCGCAACGCGCTGTTGCTGACCGCCAGACAGCTGCAAGGGGTACTTATGGGCTTGCTCAGCAATGCGCACGCGCTTGAGTTGTTCCATGGCCTTTTCTTCGGCTTCCTTCTTGGGCACCTTACCGACCCACATAGGGGACAGGGTCAGGTTCTCCAAAACCGTGAGGTGGGGGAAGAGGTTGAACTGCTGGAACACCATACCGACTTTTTTGCGAATGTCGTCAATGGCCTTGACATCGTCCGTCACTTCCACACCGTCCACCCACAAATGCCCTTGTTGGTGCTCTTCCAAGCGGTTGATACAGCGAATCAGGGTGGACTTACCGGAGCCGGACGGCCCGCAAATGACGATGCGCTCGCCTTGCTTGACGTTGAGGTCGATGTCACGCAGCACGTGGAAGCTGTTGCCGTACCACTTGTTGAGTTTTTCAAATTTGATGATGGGTTCTGACATAGTGATTCAATCAGCGAAATGTTAGGGGGCTGGATAGTGAGGGGGGCTGCAATGGCAGAGATCAATCAGCGCAGCTTGCTTTTGTTAACTTGTGTTTCGACCCAGCCGCTGTAGCGCGACATCGAGAAGCAAAACACAAAATAAATGGCCGCAATGAACAAGTAGCCTTCAATTTTGAAAGGCCTCCAGTCCGAGTCCGAATTCAGCGCCAATGAAAGGGCGCCTGTGAGCTCGTACAAACTGACAATAGTGACCAAAGACGTGTCTTTGAAGGTCGAGATAAAGTTGTTCATGATGCTTGGGACCACCATCGCCAGGGCCTGGGGCAGCACGATCTTGCGCTGAGTTTGCCAGTAGGACAGACCCAAGGTCGCTGCAGCTTCAATTTGCCCTTTGGGAATAGCCTGCAATCCACCACGAATGACTTCGGCCATGTAGGCAGCGGCAAACAGGGTGATACCGACCAGCACACGAATCAGCACATCAATCGAGAAACCTTCGGGCATGAACAGCGGGAACATAAACGACGCCATGAACAGCACCGAGATAAGAGGCACGCCACGGATGAGTTCCACGTAAATCGTACATACCGTCTTGATGGCGGGAAGGTTAGACCTACGCCCCAACGCCACCACGAGGGCAATCGGAAAAGCCATCGTCAGAGACAGCGTGGACAAGAGCAAAGTCAGCGGCAAACCACCCCAGCGGTCGGTTTCTACTTTGAGTAAGCCTAGCGAGCCGCCATACATGAGGGTAAAGAACACGCCGAGCACCAAGGCCCACAGCAACGCCAGCCATGCATGCCAAAACGCGCGCATGCAGCTTGCGACTAGCAGCCCTAGCATCAATGCCGTGGCGACCAGTGGACGCCATTGCTCTTCAAAAGGATAGCGGCCAAACAGAATGATGCGGTATTTCTCCGTCACCACACCCCAGCAGGCACCAACGCCCTCGACCCGACATGCGTCAAAGTTGGGTGCCCAAGAAGCGCGAAAAATGCCCCAGCTTAGTAACTGCGGCAGCCAGTACAAGATGGCACCGCCAATGACCAGTGTCATTAGCGAGGTAACAAAGTCGCCAAATAAATTGACGCGAACCCAGGCGATCAGGCCTCGGTGTTGCACCGGCGCTGGGCGAGGTGCAATGGGTTGAAATAAGGTGGCAGTCATAGGTTCTGTGTGCGGTTCAACGCTCTTTGATGGCTGAGCGGGTGTTGTACCAATTCATCAGCAAGGATGTAGACAAAGAAGTGGTGAGGTAGACCAGCATCACGATGGCGATGCACTCCACAGCTCGGCCCGTTTGATTCAGCGAGGTGTTGGCAATGGACACCACATCGGGGTAGCCAATGGCCACCGCCAATGAAGAGTTTTTGGTCAGGTTCAAAAACTGGTTGGTCATGGGGGGAATGATCACCCGCAGGGCTTGCGGCAACATCACCAAGCGCATAGATTGGCTAGGGTTGAGGCCCAAGGCGGAGGCCGCTTCACTTTGACCGCGCGCGACGGACTGAATACCCGAGCGCACCACCTCAGCCACAAAGGCCGCGGTGTAAATGGTCAGCCCCACCAGCACTGCCAGAAACTCGGGGGTTAGGGAGCCACCATTTTCAATAGCAAACTCTCCCTTGATCGGTGCATTGAAAGTTGAGGGGGCGCCGCCGATTAACCAGCCCAACACACCCGTAGCCAAGAGTAAACCGAGGGGCACCCAAAACATACTTTTCAGGACGCCAGTTTTTTCAAACTGCTGGTAAGCCCATTTGCGGTACAGGACCGCAAACACAGCGCCCAAAAGCAGACCCAATAAACCCCACAAATGGCCACTGGCCCACACCGGGATCGGAAAACTCAATCCCCCCTTGCTCAGAAACATGGGGCCTATGACCCACGCATCCAAGGAGTCGGGCAGGCCTTCTGTAAAGAGCAGGTACCACATCAGCAACTGAAGCAACACAGGGACGTTGCGGAAAAACTCAACGTAGGCATAGCACACACCACGCACCAGCGCATTGCGTGAAAAACGACCCACACCGATCAAAGTACCCAAAATCGTGGTCAAAACAATACCCATCACTGCAATGCGCAGTGTGTTGGTAAGGCCCACCAAAAATGCTTGCCAGTACGGTTGGGCTGAGTCAAACGCGTACAAACTCTCGCCAATGTCAAAGCCAGCAGGCCCTAACAAAAAATCAAAACCGCTTTGAATGCCACGCGCCTTCATGTTAGTGAGCGTGTTGTGGGCTAAGAACCAAACGGCAAGGCCGATCAGCACAATGGCAATCAGCTGATAAATCAAGCCTCTAAACGCTTGGCTGCGCCAAGACCAGCTTTTCTTTTTGGGGGGGGATGTCGATGTCATGGGTAAGTGCTCTCAAGAGGGTGCAGTGCTGTCCTGCAAGCTTGGAAGAGGGATAAAAAAAACTGCTGCCAGTACAAGATGCCTGTACCGGCAGCAGTTTTTATGTCAGCGCAAAAGTCTGAGTCAGCTTAGCGAATAGGGTACGCGTACATCAAGCCGCCCTTGTTCCACAGGTTGTTCAAACCACGTGGCAAGTTCAGAGGGGACTTCGGTCCAACATTGCGCTCAAAGCTTTCACCGTAGTTGCCGGTCGTCTTGATGGCACGTGCCAGCCATTCTTTGTCCAGACCCAACAGCTTGCCTGTGTCTTCGTTGCCACCGCCCAAGAGACGCTGTACCACGGGGTCGGTGCTAGTGGCCTTCATTTGATCTACGTTGGCTTGGGTTACGCCGTACTCTTCAGCTTCCAACAGGCCGAATTGCACCCATTTCACAATGGCAGTCCACTCGTCATCACCACGACGAACCATGGGTCCGAGGGGTTCTTTAGAGATGAGCTCAGGCAGGATGATGTGTTCTTTGGGGTCTTTGGCCACTTTGGCGCGTGTAGACGACAAGCCAGATGCATCGGTGGTGTACGCAATGCAACGCCCTGTGAAGTACGCGTTTTCAGCAGCTTCCAGCTTTTCAAACACGACAGGCTTGATGTTCAAAGCGTTAGCTTTGGAATAGTCTGTCAAGTTCTTTTCTGTTGTGGTGCCGGATTGCACGCAAACCGTTTGGCCTTTGAGCTGCTTAGCGCTCTTGATCTTGCTCTTGACTGGAACCATGAAGCCTTGACCGTCGTAGTAGTTGACGGTTGTTGCTGTCAGACCCAAAGACGCATCACGGGACAGTGTGAATGTGGTGTTGCGGGCCAAAACGTCTACTTCGCCAGACTGCAATGCGGTGAAACGCTGTTGTGCGTTCAAGGGAACGTACTTGACTTTTTCTGCGTCGCTCAGGGTCGCTGCAGCCAAAGCGCGGCAGACATCCACATCCAAACCAGACCATTTGCCAGCGGAGTCAGCGGCAGCAAAGCCAGCCAAACCGGTGTTTACGCCGCAAACAATTTGGCCACGCGCCTTGATGGCATCCAAAGTTTTGCCGGCGTGTGCTGGAGCCGCCAATACGGCGCCCATTGCGGCTACAACTGCAGCCAAGGTCTTCACGGTATTCAATTTCATTTGCTTTTTTCCTGCGACAAAAAGTTGGTTTCAAAAAAGGCCTTTTTGGGTTGCCCTTAGGCTAGGTCCCTGTCGGGAAGTTTAGCCGCACCCATTTCACCCAAAACTCGGGGTTTACTCTGGTTTTCTATGCATTATTTTCATAAGCTTAGACCGTTGTTCCTCGAGGCGTGCAAAGCATAAAGCAGTATCTGTGCCAAAACTGAAGAAAGACTGTCGCCGCTTGGGTGCTCTCAATGCTGTGTTTGCATGTGGTCATGCGCCAGCGGTCTAAGACGCTCGGCAGTGGCGTTGCTTGTCTCAGTTGGCCACCTGCAGCACCAACTTGCCAAAGTTTTCCCCGCTAAACAGCTTGAGCAAGGCGTTCGGGAATTGGTCAAGGCCTACGACCACGTCTTCCTTACTCTTCATGCGGCCGTCTTGGAGGTAGTTCGCCATCTCGGAGATGGCCACGTGGTAGCGGTCTGCATAGTCAAACACGACGATGCCCTCCATCCGTGCACGGTTCACCAACAGGCTCAGGTAGTTTTTCGGGCCTTGCACCGCGGTGGTGCTGTTGTACTGGCTGATGGCACCACAAATAATGATGCGCGCTTTGCGGTTGATGCGGGCCAAAACGTGGTCCAAAATTTCGCCGCCTACATTGTCGAAGTAAACGTCTACCCCTTGCGCACAATGCGCTTTGAGCCCATCGCGAACTGCGGTGGGCCCCGCCTTGTAGTCAATGCAGGCATCAAAACCAAGTTCCTTGACGACCCAGTCGCACTTGGCTGCACCACCCGCAATACCCACCACGCGGCAGCCCTTGATTTTTGCCAACTGCCCCACGGTTTGCCCTACAGCCCCAGCTGCGCCGGACACCACCACGGTCTCCCCAGCCTGTGGTTGCCCGACATCCATCAGCCCGAAGTAGCCGGTCATGCCCGGCATCCCCAGCACGTTGAGCCACTGGGTCAGGCTGCCCACCGAAAGGTCTATTTTTGCCAAGCCACTGCGGCGAATGTCCTGAGCACCCACTGATAGATACTCTTGAACACCAAAACCAGCGCTCACCATATCGCCTACGGCATAGCCAGGATGCTTGGACGCGATCACGGTTCCAACCCCTCCCGCGCGCATGACCTCGCCAATGGCTACCGGCGGGATGTAGCTTTTGCCTTCGTTCATCCAGCCGCGCATGGCAGGGTCTAAAGACAATGCCAAGGTTTTGAGTAGCACCCCGCCTTCAGATGGTTCCTCCACACCTTGCTGGGTGTGCTCCCAGTTGGCGTCGGTAGGTAGTCCTACCGGCCGCGAAGCCAAGCGAATTTGGTGATTGACGAGAGAGCTGATCGCGTGTGTTGTCATGGGGGTTACCTTGTGTGTGCAGCTACCGTGCCTGTAGTGTGTGGCACCAATGCGCATGGTAATTTGTAGAAACACCATACCCAGTTACCAATGTGACATGGGTCTTCGCCTGGGTTCCCCAACGGGTGCGCCGTGGGGATGCTGATCGTGGCTTTTTCGGCGTTTGCGCTTACGGGGTAAGCGCCATGTGCTACACAATTTATAGTGTTATGTAGCGCCCAGCGCGGTGATTGATGGCCAGTGTTTGATTGACCATGACCGCGCCCAAGACGGACAGCAAGACACTGTGCCAGTCCACCAAGGCTAGAGAACACAGCACAATGCTGCAGTCAATGGCCATTTGAATTTTGCCTGCGCGCCAACCAAAGCGCTCTTGGCAATACAAGACCAGCACGTTCAGGCCTCCCAAGCTTGCACGGTGGCGAAACAGAATCAGCATGCCAGCCCCCATGAGCAGGCCTCCCATGACTGCGCTGAACCACGGATTGAGTTGCTCAAACTGCACCACGCTCGGCAACACATTGGTCCAGACCGACAGCAAGCCCACAGCGCTGAACGTTTTCAAGGTAAATGCCTTGCCCATGCGCTTATAGGCCAGGCCATAAAACGGCAGGTTGATGATGAAGAACAGAGCGCCAAAGTTCCAGCCGCTTGCATAGTGGGCGAGAAACGCGAGACCAGCCGTGCCACCCGTCAGCAAGCCGGTGTGGCCAAACATCAGAACCCCAAACGCGACAAACAAGCTGCCTGTAACCAGTGCTTGGATGTCCTCGTAGGGTTTGTGCTTGAGCGAAGGCGACGGTGCCTGCATTACGCGGGTTCGGCTAGCAACTCTGCGTCAGCTTGCGTGCGAGAGCGAGCGGGGGGCTGGGTGTCGGAGCAAGAGTCACCGCCGCAACCGTGAATCGCCTGCATGGGCAGCGCTTGGGGCTGGGCAATACGACCGGTTGCGGGGTCAAAGCCCACGTTGCGCAGGTGCAGGGCCAAAGCGGCATCCATGCTTTGCGCATGGTGGGCAAACCACATGCCCAGCTCAAACGCCATTTGGCGCACCACGTCCAGCTCGCCTTGGCGACCGCGTTGCAAACCTTCGCGCATGATTTGCAGAATGACCTTGTGTTGGGAGGAGTGGCAGTTGCTGGAAGAAAAGCCGGTCTGCTCCATCCACCGGTCTTCGCCGGCGAAATGGGCCTCGGTATGGTCTATCAAGGTGCTCCACGCGGTCACCAGTTCGGCATCTGGGGCCTGCGCCACCACAGCGAGCAGATCAATGAACTCGTGATGAACATCGTCCATCAGGGGCAAGTTGAGCGAAAGGGCGTCGCTCCACACCATGATGGCGTGGTGGGTGTTAGCTGGGTTTGGCTGGGGCATGGGGTTCTCCGTTGCAGAGCTTCAACCATATTGCCTCTCAAGGTCCGGCACTTTGACGCACATCAGACAGCTGCCAAATTCCAGCCCGATAATGGGCTCCCTATTGCGTTGTCTAGCCCCCTTTATTGTTATGACTGTTTCGTTTCCACCTCCTTCACTATCGCGTGCCGAAGCATTGGGCGATGTACTTCAGACGCAAGGCTTTGCCGTTTTGGGTACCCAGCAAATGACGGACGCAGCCAAGGTGAACCCCGATCAGCTCTTGGATTGGTGCAGTTTGTGGAACACGCTACCGCCAGACGCCTACTTGAAAGACGGCGGGCGCTACAGGCGCAGGCGGCACTCTAGTTTTGTGATTGACGGCTTGCACGCCATGCAAGCACCGCATCGTCCCCATTGGCAGCCTGTGGACTACAACGCGCTGCACGGAGGCATGCAGCGGCACTTCGACCCGATGGAACCAGCGATGGTGAACCAAGCTGACTGGGCAAAGCTATTGGTCTGGTTGGCACAGGTGTGCTCGGGCCTCAAAGGCCCACAAACTTGGTATGCAGAGGCGCACCAGTTTCGCATTGACACCACGGATGGCATAGGGCGCCCCACGCCCGAAGGTGCCCACCGGGACGGCGTTGACTTGGTTGCGGTGTTCCTTGTCGCACGCCATGGGGTCAAGGGCGGGGAAACTCGCGTGTTTGACGCGGCGGGCCCCAACGGCCAGCGCTTTACCTTGACCGAGCCTTGGTCGGTCTTGCTTTTGGATGACAACAAGGTCATCCATGAGTCCACCCCCATTCAGCCCGAGCAAGATGGTGCCTACCGTGACACCTTGGTGGTGACCTTGCGGGGCGGCGGCTTCCAAGATGAAACGCCAACGCCCGGCTAAGCGGGGCGAACCTACCGTCTTTGCCCCTGTGGAGCCAGGTCTCGCGCGGTGCACAGTTCAACCTTAGACCCAACTCTAGGAGCCCCATGGCTTGTTCCTCGGTAGAGCTGCAGAAAAAGTGCGATGACCTTGCCTCCAAATGGCAGGCCTTGGTCCAAGCGCCTGTGTTTGATCGATTTGTTGAGTTCGCCGTGGCTTCAGCCAGCACGACGGAGTTCTTCGCCGCCAATGGCTTGCCGGGCCTGAAGCAATCAGCGCTCGGCATCGAAAAGCTGGTGCTCGCGGTGCTTGACACGTGGAGTGGTGGACCATTCCCTGCGGATGCCAAGCTCAGCTTGGATGGGCAAATGGCTGAGTTGGGGGCCCGTGTACTCACCTACATCCAGGACCATGCCTCTACGCTGTTAGAGCGCCGAGAACACCAAGGCGTGGGCCTTCACGCCAGCGTGGCACCGCCCAAAACCATACGGTTTGTCACGCATCACCCTGATCACTGGGCGCCCTTGATCGGGCAGACCGGGTACTTCAATATCCAAGCCCAGTGCTGTTCGCTGGAGCATTGCTTAGCGGCACGCCAAGAGCCTTCTATTGTGTTGGTGGATGCCCATGGTTTTAGTGGGTCCGCCTTTGCTGACGCGGTGCATGACCTGCGTGAGCGGTTCTCTGCCACCCGCATCCTGGGGGTAAGCCTGGCCGCAGACTTTGATGCCATCAATACCGCCTTGCGTGCGGGGTGTGACTACTGCTTTTCCAGTGAAACCGCCCACGCGCTGGTCATGGAGCGTATTGTCAAACTCTGCAATACCGAGGAGGAGCCGATTTACCGCGTGCTGGTCGTGGAAGACTCCAAAACCGCCAGCGCATTGATTCGTCGCACGCTGACCGAAGGGGGGATTGAGTCGCAAGCCGTCACTAGACCGCAAGACGTGCTGACCCACTTGATGCAGTTTCAACCTGACTTGGTGCTCATGGATATGCACATGCCAGGCTGCACTGGCGTCGAAGTGACACGGGTGATTCGCCAGCATGCAGAGTTTTTGTCCATCCCCGTTGTCTACCTGTCGGGCGAAACCAATGTGGCTTTGCAAGTGGACGCCTTGCGCATGGGGGGCGACCACTTTTTGACCAAGCCGTTTAACCCCGTGGTCTTGAACGCGGTGGTCAAGAGCAAGATTGAGCGCTATCGCAGCCTGCGGCGCACCATGTACCAAGACAGCCTGACCGGGCTGCTCAACCACACCTCCTCCAAGCAGCAAGTGGACACGGCCATTCGCAGTGCGTTGGCGCAAGGCACGGCATTGTGTGTGGCTATGGTCGATATCGACTACTTTAAAAAGGTGAACGACAGCTATGGACACCCCGCGGGCGATCAGGTGATACGCAGCCTGGCGTGGTTGCTCAAGCAGCGCCTTCGCAAAACCGATGCGGTGGGCCGCTACGGTGGTGAAGAGTTCTTGGTGGTGTTGCCTGGCACTTCTTTGGCCCACGCGCGGCAATTTTTAGACGCAATCCGTGCAGACTTCAGCCATATTTCGCACCCCCATGACACGGGCACGTTTACCAATACGTTCTCCTGCGGCATTGCCCAGTGGCATGTGGGCATGGTCTCCGACAGGGTGGTGAAACAGGCAGACGATGCCCTCTACGACGCCAAACGCAGTGGCCGAAACCAGATCAAAGTCTGTGAGCCGGATTTTTAGAACACCGCAAGGTCAAAAGGGCTGCAGCCGCCCATTCCATAAGCGCAGTTTGCTATTTAAATAATAGCGAACTGCGCGGGTCGACTCAGGCTTATTGCCGTTCGCGCTCAAAGATGGCTGCAATGCCTTGTCCACCACCAATGCACATGGTCACCAGCGCGTAGCGGCCATTGATGCGCTCCAGCTCATACAAAGCCTTCACAGTAATCACTGCGCCAGTGGCACCGATGGGGTGACCCAGCGAGATGCCGGAGCCGTTGGGGTTGACCTTGGCGGGGTCCAATCCTAGGTCTTTGGTGACCGCGCAGGCTTGGGCTGCAAATGCTTCGTTGGCTTCAATCACGTCGAGGTCGTGCACCGTCAAACCGGCTTTTTGCAAGGACAATTTGGACGCGGGCACCGGGCCTATGCCCATGTACTTGGGGTCCACGCCCGCATGGGCATAGGCCACCAAGCGGGCCAAGGGTTTGAGGCCGCGCGCCTGCGCCACGCGCTTTTCCATCAGTACCACGGCGGCCGCGGCGTCATTGATGCCGGAGGCGTTACCCGCGGTCACGGTGCCGTTTTCTTTGATGAAGACGGGCTTGAGCTTGCTCATGTCGTCGAGCTTGCAGTCGGGGCGGAAATGCTCGTCGGTAGCGTAGGCCACTTCGCCTTTTTTGCTCTTGAGCATGACAGGCGTGATTTGGCTGGTGAAGTAGCCAGCGGCTGTGGCCTTCTGGGCGCGCTGGTGGCTTTCCACGGCCAGTGCGTCTTGCTCTTCACGGCTGATGCCCCATTTGGCGGCAATGTTTTCGGCCGTGACACCCATGTGAATCGCGTGGAAGGGGTCGTGCAGGGCGCCTATCATCATGTCCACCATCTTGGTGTCACCCATGCGGGCACCCCAGCGCATGTTCAGGGAAGCAAAGGGCGCGCGGCTCATGTTTTCGGCGCCACCGCCAATGGCTACCTCGGCATCGCCCAGCAGAATGCTCTGGCTGGCGTTCACAATGGCCTGCAGGCCCGAGCCGCACAGGCGGTTCACGTTGTAAGCCGGGGTTTCCTGGGCGCAGCCGCCGTTGATGGCAGCGACGCGGCTGAGGTACATGTCCTTGGGCTCGGTGTTGACCACATGGCCGAACACAACGTGGCCCACGTCTTTGCCTTCAACATTGGCGCGGGCTAGTGATTCGCGCACCACGTGTGCAGCCAGGTCGGTGGCGGGAGTGTCTTTGAGGCTGCCCCCAAAGGTACCAATGGCGGTGCGCACAGCGCTGACGACGACGACTTCACGGGACATAGCAAACTCCTCTTGAAAAGAAATACGTAAAAAAGTGATAGGCCACGTTTAAAGCACTCCACATGCCTTGGCCATTAGCGATATACATCGCACAGTGTGCCTTGAAAAAGCGCTCAGTTTGCCCCGCAAGTTGTTCTAGAGATTGCAGCCGAAAACGCGTATGCTGGACTATGGCCCGTTTGCACACGTTCTTCGCTGCTTTTGGTAAGCGCCCAGCCGCTGCGCTGGTGTTGTTGCTGGTAGCGTTTGGAGCCAGCAGCGCGTTGGCCAAATTGCCACAGCGCAACATGACCGTAGAGTTGTGGGTGCTAAGCGAAGAGCAAGCTGCTCAGCGCTACCCCCCAAGTTCCGCCAACACCGTGCGAACACTTGCCACCCATGAAGACCTGCCAGAAGTACAAAAGGTGTTTGTCATGAATGGGGAGCGTGCACAACTCAAGCTCAACGCCGCCGTGCCAGTGCAATGGGTTAAATCCGCAGTCACGAGCTCTAGCGCATCGGCGGCAAGCAATGGCGACAGCAGCAGCACCCAAGGCCAAGGCTTGAGTCAGTCGCTGACCTGGGCTGATACCGGCCAAAGCATCAGTGCCTTGGTGCGTTGGCCCGGCGGTGCAGCACCTGCTGTCTTGGAGCTTGAAGTCGATGTGGCTAGCCTGCCCGACAACGCGCGGGGCAATCTGCCCAACCCTGGCACACAGCGTTTAGCCACCACCGTGGCCGTGCCCTTGGGCGTTTGGACCACCATCGCGGTGACCGGCGGGCGCGTGCCGGTGCAACAACCGGGTACCTACAGTGCAGGCTCCAAAGGGGCGAGCGAGCAAAAACTCATACAAGTGCGCGTGTTGGCACCATAGTGGGCTGGAATGTGCTGCCTTCAGTCGCGCACGTCACCCACGGCATGGGCACCAAAGTCCGCTCTGGCCAGGTAGGCCAAAACCTTCTTCGCAGCGTCAGCGGGGCTGCTTAACTGTCCATGGCTGTGCAGACCTTCAAAGCTCGCGCGATCCGGAAAATGCGCTGCATCCGCACCTCGCAGCTGCACTTGCATATCGGTGTCGATCACGCCCGGTGCAAGCGAACACACTTTGGCGCCGTTCGGCAGCAATGCTTCGTCCAAAGCGAGGCAGCGGGTGAAATGGTCCATGCCCGCTTTGGCCGCGCAATAGGCCGCTTGCGATGCCATAGCCCGGCGGCCTAAGCCCGAGGACACGTTCAAAATCTTGCGTGGCACTTGCCACGTTGAGGTCGCCTGCAGAAACGCGGCACACAAGGCCATGGGGGCCTCCAAGCCCACGCGTAACGCATGCGCTAGGTCGTCGGCCTGCGCCTCCCGCAGGGGCACCAAAGCAGGTATCACCCCGGCGTTGTTGATCAGCGTGGCACTGGCCCATTGCGCCTCTTGGGTGCCAACAAGCCATGCGCTCAGGCGGTGACTGGCACCCGCACTGTCGCTTAAATCTTGGCTCCATTGCACAACGGTGGCTTTGTGGGAGCTTGCCCATGTGTCCAAGCTACTTTCGGTTTTGCGTGACATGCACACCACCGTGTGGCCCGCCGCCAAAAGTTGCTGTGCCATGGCCAAGCCCATGCCGCGCGATGCGCCAGTTAAAACGAAGAGGTGTGTGCGTGGTGTGTCCATATCAGGCTCGACTAGGTAGGTGCGTCACTGTAACGGGTTCAATCGCAGCCTTGGCAAACGGTCTCTTGCGTGGCTGGCCATCCCTAGGCCCTAGACCTCTGGTGTGTGGCACACAAAGCAGAGCTTGTTGCCATCCGGGTCGCGAACATAGGCTCCGTAGTAGTCGGCATGGTACTGAGGCCGCAGACCTGGCAGGCCCTCGCAGTAGCCCCCGTTGGCTATGGCCGTGTCGTAAACAATTCTGACCGTCTCGCGATTCGGTGCCAGAAATGCCACCATTTGCCCATTGCCCGGATCGTGCGCTTGCTGGTTGTGGGGCACACCCATGAGAAACAGGGGTCTAGCCCCGTCGCCTGAATGCCAGCCTGCCCACGGGCGGCTTGTGTCGCAAAACCGCGCTTGAATACCTAAGGCAGACATCAAAGGCTCGTAGAAAGCGAGTGCCCGATCAAAGTCACTGACGCCCACAAAGATATGAGAAAACAAGTTGATCCCTTTGAGGTGGAGGGTGGAGTAAAGGGGCGGGTGCCCGAAGTCGGTCGTTCCAAGGCACCAAACCGCTGCAAGAGATGACACACATTACACAAGTTTTGCGAAACGGAACAAAGTCATCGGCGTGCAGCTAGTCCTTAGCGGTCCACGCTGGCCATGCGCTCAGGGCTGTAGCGCATGCCACTCACTTGAGCCATGGATGCTTCTAAAGCGCCCATTTCGGACGGCGTGATGGTCACCTGCAAGGCCGCCACGTTTTGCTCCAAGTATTTGCGTTGTTTGGTCCCCGGGATGGGCACGAGGTCTGAGCCCTTGTGCAAGACCCACGCCAGTGCCAGTTGTGCCGGCGTCACGCCTTTGGCTTGTGCCATGGTGTGCACGGCTTGGGCCGCGCGCATATTGGCGTCATAGTTGTCGCCTTGCAGGCGTGGGTCCAGGTGGCGAAAGTCGCTGGCGGGGTAGTCTTCAGCGCGCTTGGCGGTACCCGTTAAAAAGCCCCGCCCCAGCGGGCCAAAGGGCACCAGCCCAATGCCCAACTCGCGCAGCACGGGCAAGACATCGGCTTCCAAATTGCGCTCCCACAAGGAGTACTCGCTTTGCAGCGCGCTGATAGGGTGGGTGGCGTGTGCGCGGCGGATGTTGGCAACCCCGGCTTCTGATAGCCCCAAGTAGCGCACTTTGCCTTCCTCTACCAAGCGGGCCATGGCGCCCACCACGTCTTCAATGGGCACTTGCGGGTCGACCCGGTGTTGGTACAGCAGGTCAATCACATCGGTTTGCAAGCGCTGGAGCGAGCCTTCCACCGCAGTGCGGATGTGCTCGGGGCGGCTGTTGAGCCCTTGCACTTGCCCGTTGTTAATGGCAAAGCCAAATTTGGTAGCCAGTACCACGCCAGCGCGTCGCCCCTTAAGCGCTCGGCCCAAGAGGGTTTCGTTGGCATAGGGACCGTATTGCTCGGCCGTGTCAAAGAAGTTGATGCCCAGGTCCAGGGCCCGGTGGATGGTTTGGATGGACTCGGCCTCATCGGCCGGGCCATAGGCATCGCTCATGCCCATGCAGCCCAGGCCTATGGCGCTGACGCTTAAGCCTTGTGTGCCCAATGCGCGTTGTGGAATCTGTGGTGTAGTCATTGGGTTACCTTGGTTGTAAGAAGCACTTGTCGTATGTCGGGGAGGGCTGCTTAGGCAGCCGCCTTAGCGCGTGGCCATGGGAACACCCAGTCGCGTTGGTGCGCCACGATGGCCAGCAAGATCAGGCCCATGCCCAGCACTTGTGTGCCTTGTAGCACCAGGCGAAACACCAGCAAGTCCACGGCGATAGCCACCAAGGGGTAGATGAAGGACAGAGCCGCAATTCGTTGCGCGCTCAAGCGCTGAAACGCGGCGTACATCAGGTTGTACATGAGCCCTGTGTGCACCAGCCCTAGGGTGAGTAGCGAGGCCCATGCGGTGGGCGTGAAACTGCTGATGGAAAAATTGGCCCAAGGTGCCAGCAAGCCCACACCGAGCAAGAGCTGCAGTCCAGCAATTTGCGCCGGGGCTATGCCACTGAGCTTGCGGGTGGCCAGCGTGGCCACTGCATACAGCAGAGCAGCGGCGAGTGCCATCGCGACACCTTGCAGCATGTCTGCCTGCATGGGGCCACCCCATTGCAGCCCTGTGGTGAGGGCTACACCTAAGAGGGCCAGCACCAGCCACGGCATTTTTTGCCACTGGGGCGCCTCACCTTGCACCATCGCCGCGAGCAAGATCAAGAAGAAAGGTTGCACGTGGTACACCACGGTGGAAATGGCGATGCCGCTCAGGCGGTAGCTGGTAAACAAAAACAGCCAGTTCACGATCAAGGCCACGGCGCCCACCAGTAGCCAAGCCACTGCCCTGCGGTTCATCGGCTTCCAGCCGCGTTGCATGCTCAGCCAAATGAGCAGGGCTGCAGCGCCGATCAGGCAGCGAAACCACACCACACTCCAGGCGCTTTGGCCGCTGGCTATGACCAAAAGCCCAATGGTGCCGGATAAGGTCATCGCAAGCGCCATGCGCCAAGCACCGCCTTGGGGTAGCTGGGAGGGTTGAGTGCGTGAAAGAGTATGGGCCATAGTTGAAGAGGCTGTTGTGCGGTGATGGCGCAAGTATGGTTTGCCTTGAATGGAATAACAATTCGGTAAATAATCAAATAACTGTTGTAAAAAATTCAACAGTTGAGCGCGCCGCTGTGGTTTGTGCAGCAGGCTGCAGTACCCCAATCGGGCCACGGCAAGGAGAACTACATGGAAATGCTCAACGAGATGGCTGTGTTTTCGCAGGTGGTGGACAGCGGTGGGTTTTCTGCTGCTGCACGCCAATTGCGCCTCACCACCTCTGCAGTGAGTCGCCATGTGACGCGGCTAGAGCAGCAGCTAGGTGGGCGGCTGTTGCAGCGCACCACGCGCTCTATCAAACTCACCGAACTGGGCGCGCAGGTCTACGCGGGGTGCGCCCGCATGCTGTCAACCGCGCGCGAAGTGCATACGCTGGCGGGCAGCTACAGCGCGCGGCCTAACGGCCTGGTGCGGCTTACCGCCCCCGTGGTGTTTGGCCAGGTATGGCTGGCCCCGCGATTGCCGGGATTTTTGGCACGCTACCCCGATGTATCGGTGCAGCTGAGCTTGGTGGACCGCAATGTAGATTTGGTGGAAGACGGGGTAGACCTTGCCATTCGCATCTCGCGCGAGCTCAGCCCAACGCTGGCAGCGCGCACGGTGTGCGCCATGCGCTATGTGCTGGTGGCAAGCCCTGATTACTTGGCTACGTACGGTGTGCCCGCCCATCCCGCTGACCTGCAAACCCACGCCTGCATCTACCTAGGCTATGGTGCCTATGGAGACACGTGGACCTTGCACCCATTGGCGCAGGGCGCAGATGCCAAGACGCCACCCAAAGGCAAGGCCACAGGCCAAGGTAAGGGCAAGCGCTCGGAGTCTGTCGCACTAGACGACACCGTGCAGGTCAAGGTGGCCAGCCGCGCCGCGGTGAACAACAGCGCGGCCATCATGGCCATGGTCCAGGCCCATGGCGGCATAGGCTTGGTGCCAGACTTCAGTGCGCAAGCGGCACTGGCCAGTGGTGCGGTCCATCATGTCTTGCCCGATTGGGCGATGGGTGAGCCCTACACCGGCACGGTGTATGCGGTGTACACGCCGGGGCCGCATCTGCCTCTGAAAACGCGAGCCCTGATTGACTACCTGGTAGCGTAGTGGGGCGCTCGCGCAAAGCACCCTCTGTTTAGGTCGCGCTGCGCCGGGTGTGCGCCGCTTTGGCGTATGCAGCGCGGTCAAGGTCCACAATTTCCACGCTGATTTGCACATCCATATGGTCGGGTACAGAGTACTGGGCCTCAATGGCTGCAAGTACCGCCTCGGACAACTGGCGTTTGATCTCCGCATTACGGCCACTCAGAATCGCCAGCTTGCCGTGGATAAAGCCACGCAAGCCATCGCCTGCTGTGCCTACGGCAAATGCTTCCAAAGGAATCGCACGGCTTTTGATGTCAATCTCCGCGCCAAACTGCCCCGAGGCAAACAGGGCTTGGTTGGCAGCCCGCAGCAGCGCTTGGGCGTCCAGGGCTGGCAGGTTGGTGGTGTGTTCTAGGGTGAAGTGGGGCATGGCTGAGGTGTGGCAAGGTGGGCAAAAACGTTGACGGCCCGTCAACTACGATACCGTCACTGTTTATACCCTGTGCCCGTGTCTATCACCCCGCAAACCCTATGCAAACCAAAAACGCGCTCCTTGTCATCGATATGCAAACCGAGTGGCTGCAGCCCAGCGCCGGGCGCTTTGATTTGGAGGGCGTGTTGGCGCGCATCAACCAAGTAGCGCAGCACTACCGTGCGCGTGGCGACGCCGTGGTATTTGTGCGCCACAAGAATGAAGAGGCACCTGTGGGCAGCCCAGGCTGGCAAATTGATGCACGTTTGCCAGTGCTGCCCACGGACCATGTGGTGGACAAATCGGCTTGCGATTCCTTCGTGCAGACCACGCTATCCGCTCTTTTGCAGGGGTTGGGCGTGGGTCACATCACCATCAGCGGCATGGCAACTGAGTTTTGTGTGGACAGCACCGTGCGCGCGGCCCTGTCTGCGGGCTTTGATGTCACGGCATTGGCCGACGGCCACACCACAGGAGATCGGCCCCACCTCAGTGCCCAGGCCATCGTCACCCACCACAACTGGGTGTGGACCCATTTAGCTCCGCCCGCGGGCCGGGTGCTACGGGTGCTGACCACTAGCGAAGTGTTGAGCAACGCTGTGCCGGTTCCCTCGCAATAGACCTCGTGCGACCCAGTCGGTGTGTGCGAAAACCTGCTTGCAGAAGGCGAGGTTTTGGCGCCCAATACGTACTTTATTGAGGGCGCTCAAGCACTGGTCGTAGACCATGCCGCGTCACGCACAGAGACTTATGGACACATTGAGCTTGGCATCAGTAACTCAGTCTGCCGCGCGCTGGCTTCTGTGTGCTGCGCTACAAACATGTGGGCTTAGTGCTTTAGCGCAGACCTTGCCTTTGGCCGCAACCGATTGGCCCCCGTTTGAGTTTGCTGACGCCCAAGGCATGGCAACCGGCGCAGATACCGAAGTCATCCAAGCCGCATTCGAGCGCATGCAACTGAGCGCCAGTATCCGTATTCAACCGTGGGCGCGGGTAGAGCAGCAGGGGGCCAAGGGAGAGTTCGCCGCTATTTACAGCGTGATCAAAACCCCGGAGCGTATGCAAAACTTTGTGTTTTCAGACCCCATTAGCAGTTCCAAAATGGTGTTCTTCAAGCGCAAGAGCCAAGCCCTGCAATGGCAGTCGTTGGCAGATTTGAGCGCCTACACCGTTGGTATATCGGCGGGTTTTGCTTACCCTGAGGTATTCACTCAAGCCGTGCAGGCCAAGCAGTTCAAAGCGGTGGTGCCGTCGTATGGGGCCTCTGCTGATTTGTCTAGCCTGAAAGGCCTGCAAAGAGGGGTTGTCGATGTAGTTATTTGCGAACTTAGTGTGTGCCAATACCTCATCAAAACCCATGCCACAGACCTGACTGGCATAGACCACATGCCCACGCTCATTGGCACCGAGTTGCCCATGTATTTGGCTTTCTCAAAAAACTGGCCCCGGGCAGAAGCGCTGGCCCATGAGTTCAATCTGGCACTTGCCAAAGTCACGTCGAGTGGCGCACGCAAAAAGATCTACAAAAAATACGGTATGCAATCGGAGTGAACTCTGTCGCTTGAGTTAAGGCAGTGGCACCGCCCCGGGGGCACGGTGATCAGGTGCCCCCCCCATTTGCGTCAAGCCCACAGCATCGCCCAATGACTTTTTGAGGCGTACCGAGTTGGGGTTGAGCGGGTGCGCCGTAGCGGGGCTGGGCATGGCCGCTATAGCTGCGGCGCTGAGGTGTTCACGGGGGTGTGGCATTGCTTCTCCCTATGGTGGTTTTGTTGCTATGGTTTGTGTAGCTGCTTGCGCTTATTCCATGGGCGCAACAGGCACTTTTCCCCTGAATTCAAATATCTGCGCCTTCAATCAGAAACTTCACTTTGCGCACGCCTTGCCATTCGTCTGCGTCTAAGCGAAAGGCCAGCGTCACTTTGGGGGGCAGGGGGTCTGTGTGGCCAAACCAAATGCCGTCTACCGGCTCGCCTTGGTGCTTGAGCTTGAGCGCCAAATGCTTTTCGCCCACCAAGCGCTGCGACACCACTTCCAACTCTTCGCTAAACGTGGGGGCTGCAAAGCCTTGGCCCCACACTTCTTTGTGCAAGGTGTCCACCAGGTCGACCCGGCGGTACTCAGGGGCCAAGGGGCCGTCGGTTTCTAGGCGGCGGGTGAGGGTGGCTTCGTCTAACCACTCTTGGGCGACTTCGTTCAGGCCTTGTTCAAAGTCGTCAAAGTGCTCTTCGGCAATGGTGCATCCTGCGGCCATGGCGTGGCCGCCAAAGCGCAGCAGCACGCCGGGGTAGCGCTTGGCTACCAAGTCGAGTGCGTCGCGCAAATGAAAGCCGGGGATGGACCGGCCCGAGCCCTTGAGCTCATGTTCTTTGCCCGGTGCGGCGCTGGCGGCAAACACAAAGCTGGGGCGGTGCAACTTGTCTTTGATGCGGCTGGCCACAATGCCCACCACACCTTCGTGGAAGTCGGGGTCAAACACGCAAACGGCCGGTGGCGGCTCGTCGCCCTCGTCAAACAAGCCTTCCACAATGTGCATGGCTTGCTCGCGCATATCGCCTTCAATGACACGGCGCTCGCGGTTGATGTTGTCTAGTGCCTTGGCCAATTCGTCGGCACGCCCAGCATCGTCGGTCAGCAAGCATTCAATGCCCAAGGTCATGTCGCTCAAGCGGCCTGCGGCATTGATGCGTGGCCCCAAGGCAAAGCCAAAGTCAAAGGTGGTGGCGACATTCGCCTTGCGTCCAGCTGCTATAAAAAGACTAGCTAGTCCCGCAGGCATAGCCAGCGCGCGCACGCGTTTGAGGCCTTGGGCCACGATGCGGCGGTTGTTGGCATCCAGCTTCACCACATCGGCCACGGTGCCCAGCGCCACCAGCGGCAGCAGGACGTCTAACTTGGGTTGGCTGGCGGCATCAAACACGCCACGCTGGCGCAGTTCGCTGCGCAGTGCCATCAGCACGTAAAACATGACCCCCACGCCTGCGATGGACTTGCTCTCAAATGGGCAGCCGGGTTGGTTGGGGTTGACGATCACATCTGCATCTGGGAGCAAAACGGCCCCCACGTTCGGCACTGCCGTGTCCTCACTGCCCCCCGAGGGGGCGTGCCCCGCCTGGGGGCGGCCCGGCGACGGTGCTGCTGCCGGCAAGTGGTGGTCGGTCACCAGCACCTGCAGGCCCAGGCGCTTGGCATGGGCCACGCCGTCTAGGCTGGCAATGCCGTTGTCTACGGTAATCAGTACATCAGCGCCTTGGTCCTTCACGCGCTGGGCAATCGGGGCGGTCAGGCCATAGCCATCCACCACGCGGTCTGGCACCAGGTAGCTCACATGCTTGGCGCCCAGCAAACGCAGGCCGCGCACGGCCACGGCGCATGCGGTGGCGCCGTCGCAGTCGTAGTCCGCCACTACGCACAGGCGCAAGTTGTTAGCAATAGCATCGGCTAGCAAGACGGCTGCGCGGTCGGCCCCTAGCAGGGTGGTGGGCGGCAGCAGTTTGGCCAGGGCGTCGTTCAGTTCTTCGTTGCTAGTGACGCCCCGTGCGGCGTACAGCCGCGCCAAGAGCGGGTGCACACCCGCTTGCTCAAGCGCCCACACGCTACGGGGAGGAATGTCACGGGGAATAATGTTCATAGGCTTTGCAAAATCGATAAGGTCTTGGGGGTGCGCCAAGTGCGGGCGAGGCGGGCCCAGGCGCTCAGGGGCTGGGTGCTGTAGCTGTGGGCGCTTAGCTCGCCACACATGGTGAGCTGCACGGCTTGGCCGCTTTGTGCAGCGGCCAGCAGCGGTGCCAGCTCTTGCGCGTCTAGGGTATGCCAAGCAGCCAGCCAAGCTTGCGCGTGGTCTTGCTGGGCAGGGCGGCGTAGGGTGTCCACCACGCGCACGGCTTGCGCTTGGACGTTCGCGTGCGCTGGCAGATCACCGGTGCCGCTGACCCAAAACGAGTTCACGATGGCTTGCCGGCGCGCACTGCGGGCGTCGTTCAAGGGGTGGGTGTAGAGCAGCATTTGCATTTCATTTTGCAAACGGCGCAGCGTTTTGGCCTGCGCTTGGCGGGGCATCCACGCATCCACCGACTTGCCGTGTACCCGCTCCACGCTGGCCGTGGGCAGTCGCTTGAACACCTCGCCCTCGGCCAGCCAGGTGTTGGTGGTGAAGGGGTGCAGGCGGATGCCATCTTCCAAAAAGTAGGCTTGCATAGCAGCCATAAAGGCGCTGGACTCTTCGTCGCTCAAGCCCAAGTCCTCAGGCGCGGCCATAGACACATGGTCGGCATGAATTTGCCAGTGGCAGGGCGTAATGTGCGCCCAGGCTGCTGAAGGCTTGCCGGACGTGAGGCCCAAGCGCTGCGCGTCCCAAGCCGCCCACGGGATCAGGCCATCGTCGGCTGGCATGCCCATGGCCCTTGCTTGCACGTGCTCGGCAACGGCGCAGAGGCTCTCAGGCGCCAGTTGCACAGCGGGCAGGGGCGAGAGCACACGCAGCAGCGCCGTCAATTGGGGCAGCTGTAGCTGCGCCATAGCGGCACGGCATGCGTCGCTATCTGGGGCTGCATAAGGAATCAGGAGGTGCATGGGGCCGAATTGTCCTGTGAAATGGATAGGCGCATGCTGTGCAAGTTAAGCCCGGGGTCGCTGGGGTTGGGTTCCATTGCATCGGCAGCTTCGGTAAAGCCAGCTGATTGGTAAAGCTGGCGCGCTTGGGTGTTTGCGGCCGCCACCAGCAGAGTCAGCGCATCGGCATGCACGCTGCGCGCATAGTCCACGACCGCCTGAATGAGCCGCTTGCCCAGCCCTTGGCCTCTGTGCGACGGTGCCACCCACATAGCCACCACCAGCACTTCGCGTTCTTGGAGAACCGCGCCGCACATTCCTACGGGCGTTGCGCCGTCATGCGCGATGAAGTACTTGGGTGGCGTTTGGTGCGCCGCGCGCATTTGCCAATCGAGGTCTGAGTATTGGGCGGCGTCTTGTAGGGTCAAAAGAAAGGCGCGCGGTGCTTCGCGCAACGATTGCAGTCGCACAGATTTCAGCGCGGGCCAGTCGTGCGCTTGCGTGGCAGTGATGAACGTGGGCATGGGGCTAGGGTGGTGTGCAGCCAGCTTACCATTCTCGCAAGAGGGGGGGGCCTAGCGTGCCACGCCTGTTTCCAGCGAGAACAGCGCAAACTCGTCGCGCTGCTTGGCGGACACGGCGGCCCAAAAGCCCAAGCCTTGTGCATTAGTTTTGAACACCAATACATGGCACATGGGGATGGCCTGTGCCTGCAGACCCGCCAGTCCAGCGTGCAGCAACTGCTTGCCCACACCCCGGCGTTTGCAGGCGGGCGACACGACCAAGTGGTGGATAAACCCGCGGCGCCCATCGTGGCCACACAAAATGGTGCCCACTAGCGCATGCCCTTGGTAGGCGGCATAGCTCAAGCCCTCGTTCCTTTGCAAAAAACGCTCGATGGGGCCGCGCTCGTCAGACGTGTTGATAGGGGTGCTCGATGTGTGCCACAGGGCGATGGCAGCGTCATAGTCGCTGGGTTGAAACACTTTGAGGCTAATGTCCATGGTGCAAACTGCGGTAGGGGGAAAGATGTTTATCAGAGCTGCAGCATAGCCAATCCCCTGCGGGCACTGGCTAACAAACCGGCAGGCCAATCCCGCTTACCATTGCGCACCTCTCACATACGCCCATGAAAATTCCTTTTCTTCAGCACATTCCTTACGAACTTTTGATTGGCTGGCGCTACACGCGTGCAGGCCGGTCTACGCGGCGCAATGGGTTTATCTCGTTCATCTCGGGCGTGTCCATGCTGGGCATTGCGCTGGGGGTGGCAGCGCTCATCATTGTGCTGAGCGTGATGAACGGCTTTCAAAAGGAAGTGCGTGACCGCATGCTGGGTGTGGTGTCGCACATCGAAATCTACGCTGCAGGCGGCCAAGCCTTGGCCGATGTGAGCCAAACCATCGCCCAAGCCAAGGCCAACCCACAAGTGATGGGTGCTGCACCTTTTATAGCGGCCCAAGCCCTGCTGGCGCGCGGTGAAGATATGAAAGGCGTCATGGTGCGTGGTATTGACCCCGCCTTGGAGCATGAAGTCACCGACTTGTCGAGCGCAGCCCAATCGGGCGTGCTGAGCAAGCTGGTGCCTGGCGAGTTTGGTGTGGTGCTGGGCGCAGAGCTGGCCCGCAGCCTGGGCGTGCGCGAGGGCGACAAAGTGACCTTGGTAGCTCCCAGTGGCCAAGTCACCCCCGCCGGTGTGGTGCCGCGCTTGAAGCAAATGTCGGTGGTGGGACTGTTTGACTCAGGCCACTACGAGTACGACTCGGCCATGGCCTTTGTGCATTGGCAAGATGCGGCCAAAGTGTTCCGCTTGGAAGGCCCATCGGGCATACGCCTGAAGCTGCACGACCTGCACCAAGCCCGCCAAGTGGCCGAAGAGCTAAGCCGCACCATGACAGGCGACCTGTACCTGCGCGACTGGACCCGCCAAAACCGCACATGGTTTGCTGCCGTGCAGGTAGAAAAACGCATGATGTTCATCATCCTCACGCTCATCGTGGCGGTGGCCGCATTCAACTTGGTGAGTACCTTGGTGATGACGGTGACCGACAAGCGGGCTGACATTGCCATCCTGCGCACCCTGGGCGCAAGCCCCGGCAGCATCATGGGCATTTTTGTGGTGCAAGGTGCCATGGTTGGGGTGATTGGCACCTTGGCCGGGCTGCTGTTGGGGCTGGGCATTGCCTACAACATTGACGTGATCGTGCCCGCGCTAGAACAGGCCTTGGGGGCCAGCTTTTTGCCCAAAGACATTTACCTGATCAGCCGCATGCCGAGCGACCCGCAGCAGGGCGACATCGTGCCCATTGCGGTCATTGCGCTGGTGCTGGCCTTTGTGGCCACGCTGTACCCCAGCTGGCGTGCGTCCCAAGTTAACCCCGCAGAGGCTTTGCGTTATGAGTGAGATGACCCCAACCCGCCCCGAAGCCTTTGGCGCTGCGCACTACCGCATGGTGGCCGAGATGGCGGGCACCCCCCAGCCAGTGCCATCGACCGAAGTGGTGCTCCGCGCCCAAGGGCTCACCAAGCGCTTTACCGAAGGCCGCCTAGACCTGACCGTGCTGCATGGCGTAGATCTGCAAGTGCACCGTGGTGAAACGCTGGCCATTGTGGGTGCCTCAGGCTCTGGCAAAAGCACGCTGCTGCATTTGATGGGCGGGCTTGATGCACCTACCAGCGGCTCGGTGGAGCTGCTGGGCCAGCCCTTGGCAGGCCGCAGCGCCGCAGAGCAGGGGCGTCTGCGCAATAAGCACCTGGGCTTTGTGTACCAGTTTCACCACCTGCTGCCTGAATTCAGTGCGCTCGACAATGTGGCCATGCCATTGACCATTCGGCGTGTAGCGCCCGCTGATGCAGCGCAAGCAGCTATGAATATGCTAGCGTTGGTGGGCTTGAAAGACCGGGTGCACCACCGCCCCGCAGAGCTGTCGGGTGGCGAACGCCAACGCGTAGCCATCGCCCGCGCTTTGGTCACCAACCCCGACTGCGTGCTGGCCGATGAGCCCACCGGCAACCTGGACCGCAGCACCGCCGATGGCGTGTTCGAGCTCATGCTAGAACTCGCCCGCGCCCAAGGCACCGCCTTCGTCCTAGTCACCCACGACACCACCTTAGCCGCCCGCTGCACCCGCCAGTTGACCCTGGTGTCGGGGCGGTTGGGGCGACTTACTTAACTTGGATTCTGTTGTGCATGGTTTCCCTGTGCGCGTTAGTCTGTCGTTCGTTTTGAGTTTTTGCAGATGAACTAATAAAAATCCCCCAATTGATGCCATGCTTCTTGATCTAACTAGGCGTTTGATTCTAGTTGCGAAACTTGTTTAGCCATTTGAGATTTTTAAGCGGAAGCCATTTTTTAATAATAAAAATTGCTTTCAATAGTTATTCGCGCAAATATAAATTTTGCATATTTGTTTTTTGTGCTGCGCATCTTTTTTTCGGAATATAAAAATTCTGTGTTTTGCAAGTTTTGGCTATTTTTATTTGGTGTATTTGATTCTGTTACTTTGTTGGAAATTTATGGAAATCGATAATGTTATTCTTTTGTAAATTATTTGTTGTGAAGCTATGAATATTTTTTACAAGTTGATTGCTTATACGTTTTTCCTTGCAAGCCACTTTTGCTGGGCTCAGCCGATCGAGGCGCGCGTAGCTTTGGTGATTGGAAATTCATCATATAAAAATGCGCCTCTGAAGAACCCAGCAAATGACTCTCATGACATGGCAAAAAAGCTTGGTAGCCTAGGTTTTTACGTTGTTGAACGCAAAGATTTAACCATTAGGCAAATCGGCGCTACTTTGCGAGAGTTTGGTTCAAAGTTGACGCCAGGTGGTGTAGCGCTGGTTTTTTATGCTGGACACGGACTACAAATAAAGGGCAAAAATTATTTTCCTGCAGTTGATGCGGATATTAATGGTGAGGAAGATGTTCCAAATCAAAGTCTCTCAACTGAGCAAATAATGGATACCTTGGCGGATGCAAAGACAAGATTGAATTTGGTGTTCCTAGATGCGTGTCGAGATAATCCATTTGCACGCGGTTTCCGTTCATCGTCTCGTGGATTGTCGAGAGAGTCCGCGCCGTCTGGAACTTTAGTATCTTTTGCAACGCGACCAGGTAGCGTTGCATCCGACGGCGATGGTAGGAATGGACTCTACACCGGGGTCTTATTGCGCGAAATGGCAAATGTGAACATGCCTATTGAACAGCTTCTAAAGAAGGTGGTCGGCGGAGTAAAGCAGGCATCTGCCAATCAGCAAGAGCCTTGGATGGAGGGGAGCATAGAGGGTGATTTTTGTTTTGCGTTATGTGGTCCCGATGGCTCTAGTTCTGCAGATGATCATGCGCTATGGGGTTATGTCAAGGATAGTAATAATATTTCTGACTTTAATTCTTATATTGAAAAATTTCCAGCGGGTTTATTTGTTGCTATCGCGAAGAATAGAGTGTTAGCTCTGGAGCGCATTAATTTGGATCGCTTGCAAACCCTTAATAAGAGCGCCGCAAGTAGTACTGAGCCACCAAGCAAATATATTGTGCAGCCATCTTCAAAACCGAAGGAAAATCTCGTATTTTTGGAAGAGTCAACCAAGAATAGTTGGTCAAACAAGACCATTAAGGACTGCTTCGAATGTCCCGAAGTAGTTCTTTTGTCTGGCGGGAAATATGTAATGGGAGTTGACGATGGTTCAAATGCAGCTCCAGCTCATACGGTGACCGTTGGTGCATTTGGGATTGGCAAAATAGAGGTCACTCAGAGTCAATGGCAGTATATTATGGGAAGTAATCCTAGCCGTTTTAAGACTGTGGGTGTTGACTTGCCTGTCGAAAATATTAGTTGGAATGATGCAAAAACATTCGTTAAAAAACTAAGCGCGAAGACCGGGAAGAAATATCGTTTGCCAACAGAGGCTGAGTGGGAATACTCTGCGAGAGCTAATGCTTTGGGAAAGTGGAGCTATGGTGATGACGAAGATCGATTGGGTGAATTTGCTTGGTACGGTGCCAACAGTGGTGGTATGTCTCATCCTGTTTCTCAGAAAAGGCCAAATAATTTCGGTCTGTTTGATATGTATGGAAATGTAGAGGAATGGGTTGAGGATTGTTATCATCCAGACTATGCTGATGCACCAACGGATGGTACTGCCTGGTTAATCGATTGCAAGAGTGATTATCGCGTGCGCCGCGGCGGTAGCTGGGGGTATGACGCTAAAGAAATGCTGGCTTCATCGCGGTCGCATGCTGCTCCTGGGTTTGCTCGGCACTATTTGGGTATACGTGTTGCACGCGACTTGAATTAGTCCATATTGTTTCTGTTGCTAGTAGTTTTGTGACGCGCTGGCTCGTAATGATCCAACGAAGCTTTGCAAAAAAATTATTTTAGAAAATATGTGATTAACCTAGATTTGCAATTTGTATAGTGAATTTGGCTGAGTTGGCTTTTGTATATTCAAGGAGTAGCTGCAAGCGCCGCGCGCAAGGTCTCCACACACATGCTAGCGTTGGTGGGTTTGAAAGACCGCGTGCACCACCGCCCCGCAGAGCTGTCGGGTGGCGAACGCCAACGCGTAGCCATCGCCCGCGCCTTGGTCACCAACCCTGACTGCGTGCTGGCCGATGAGCCCACCGGCAACCTGGACCGCAGCACCGCCGATGGCGTGTTCGAGCTCATGCTAGAACTCGCCCGCGCCCAAGGCACCGCCTTCGTCCTAGTCACCCACGACACCACCTTAGCCGCGCGCTGCACCCGCCAGCTGACGCTGGTGTCGGGGCGGTTGGGGCGGATGGGGTGAGCTTGCTGTGAGTTCGCCACATTGCGTAGGCAGGGGCTGCGCGATCAATAGTCGCCGCCTCGCTGATCTTGGAACCATGCGGCAGCTCCTAGCATTCCAGCATCGGCGCCCAGCGTGGCCCGCTCAACACGCACGTGGTACACCGCTGGATATCGATGCAATGCCGACTCAATCCAGTTGAGCATGTTCGGGGCGAGCCCCACACTCCCACCCAATACAAGCACTTGAAGGTCCAACTGCGCATGCGCGCTGGCAATTGCACTGGCAACTGCATGGGAGGCCCGTTGCACGATGTCCAACGCAAGGGCATCTCCGCCACGGGCACTGTCTAGCAATTCGCTGCTGGTCATGCTGCGACCGAATCGATGACTGGCTTGTCGTGCCAAGGCCGTACCCGACGCAATGGCTTCCAAACAGCCCAAGCGTCCACACCCACACATGCTGGGGGCATCGATGGGAGGCACATCGATTGCAACATGCCCGATGTGACCGGCTAGGCCATGGGAGCCTTCACGCAGGGTCCCTCCTAAAACCAAGCCCCCGCCCACACCGGTAGAAAGGGTCATGAAGAGTAGATCTTGGCACGATGCCTTGCGTAGACAGTATTCTCCCCACGCAGCGGCCTGCGCGTCGTTGATGGCTACGACCGGCGCTCCCAGTAGCTGTGCCAGACGTGGTATCAATGGGAAGCCATCCCAAAACGAGATGGTCTTGTGATTGAAGGACTGAACCCTGTCTCCGTTCACATAGCCAGTCACAGCCACTGCAATGCCGCTAGGGAGCGGTCGGCCGGTTGCCAGGCGTGCAATGGTTTGCAGGAATTCGGCCTCCGTGTCTGGCATCGGTAGCTGTCGACGGTCTATACACGCTCCGTTGACTACATGGGCGGCAGCAATTTTGGTTCCGCCAATGTCAATGGCTAGGATCACAAGTGCTCCTTTGAAATGGCATGGGTAAACCATTCGGTGATGTGCTCAATCCGAGTAATCGCTGATCCCACGGTCACACAGAAAGCGCCTTGGCGCATAGCCAAGGCAGCCTGCTGGGGTGTGCGAATGCGTCCCTCGGCGACGACGCGGCAGCCCAGTTTTGCCAAACGTGCAATCAGCGCAAAGTCTGGGTTATCGGAGTCGGTTGCTGTCTCTGCGGTGTAACCCGACAGGGTTGTTCCGATCAAGTCGCACCCCAAGCTCCAGGCCGACACAGCGTCCGCCTCGGTGGCGCAGTCCGCCATTGCAATGCATCCAGCTGTACGGCAAGCCCCCAATAGCCGACTGCAGCTCTCTGGCCTCGTGCGCAAGGTGGCGTCGAAGGCGATGATTGCTGCACCCGCGCCGCCTAGGTCCAGCACATCTTGAATCCAAGGGGTGATCCGCACAGGGGAGTCCGTGAGGTCCCTTTTAACAATACCAATGACAGGGACTGTCACCACTGCGGTAACGGCGCGCACATTGTCCACGCCCTCAACGCGAAGAGCGCAAGCACCACCTGCAACTGCTGCCTGGGCCATCGCCACGACGATGTCGGTGCGGTCCATGGCACTGCCAGGAAGGGACTGACAGGACACGACAAGGCCGCTTTCAATTTGTTTCAGTACGGTCGAATTCAGCATCATGATCCATTGGATTTGGCTAGAGGGACGATCGCCGCCCCCCGCGTTTGTTCAGACATAGGTGTGGTGGGTCAGGCTCGCCCGTAGTCGTCTTGCAGTCTGACGATGTCATCTTCACCAAGGTACTGCCCCAGCTGAACCTCGATGATCTCGAGCGGCATATCAGTCACGTTCTCCAGCCGGTGAACTTCGCCGAGTGGGATGTCAATATGCTGGCCAACACGAAGATCCCATGCGTGTGACCCCACGGTGACCCGTGCTTGGCCGTCCACTACGACCCAGTGCTCTGCACGTTGGTGGTGCTTTTGCAAGCTTAGCTTTTGCCCGGGGTGCACCAGAATCCGTTTGACTTTATTGGTTGTCCGCTCGGATACCGTCTCATACCAACCCCATGGCCTATGCATGCGTGACGCTCCCTCCCCAACGGGCAAAGGAGTTTCATTTGCTATGCGCATGGAGCAGTTGATCGTAGAGGGGGTTAGGCCATCCATTGGGGAAAGCCCAGCGCGTCTAGATTTTTCGACAACGCATTGAACTCGGCATCGCGCATCGCCACCAAGGGCAGCCGCGTAGGCCCACAGTCAATGCCCGTCAACTTCATCATGGACTTCAACGCTGGCAGAGGGCGGAACTTTTTGACCGCTTCAACCATGTGCGCAGATAGCAATTGGAGTCGCTGTGCTTGGGCATGATCCCCTTGTGCAAAAGCAGCTTGAATTTGGTGATATAGCGCCGGAGCTAGGTTGTAGGTGCTGCCGACCGCGCCGACCGCGCCAGAGGCAATGCCACTTAACAGCATTTCATCCACCCCAAAAACCATGTTGTAGCGGCCGCCCTCCAACGCTGCACACGACTGAAACTCATACAGGGTCGGTGCCGTGTATTTGATGCCGGCTAGATTTGGAATGCGAGTGCCTGCTTGTTTCAGGAACTCCACCATGTCTAGCGTCACTCCGGATAGGCCGGGGATGTGGTAGTAGTAGAAGGGCAATTTGGGTGCCGCCGCCGCGATTGCTGCCATGTTGTCGACCAGCTCTGAAACGTTGGCTGGCCGCATGTAGAACGGAGGCAGAGCAGACACCGCTGCAGCGCCAATGCTTTGCGCGTGAGCCGCCAAGTCACAAGCATCTGCCAGCGCGGTGTGTCCCACATGCGCCACTGCAGCAATGCGACCTTTGGACGCCGTGACGTAGGCTTCCAGCGTAGCTTTACGTTCTGCAGTGGACAAAGAAGAGCCCTCTCCTGTTGTGCCGCAAACAAAAATAGATTGGATTTTGTGCTTAACCAAGCGTTCGACGATGGGTGCGGTTTGCGCCAAGTTCAGACTTCCGTCTTGGTGCATAGGGGTAAAGGTGGCGGGCACCAGGCCGGTCATCCAAAATTTTTCAGACATAGGTTTCTCCAGTTAATGTGTGTGGTTAGGTAGTGGTTTAAAGAACGGAGCGCGGGTCCAACGCATCGCGCAGTCCGTCACCAATGAAGTTGATGCTCAGCACCGCCAGGGCAATCATCAGACCGGGGACGATCCAAAGCCATGGCATGCCTTCGAGGATGGATAGCGTCTGTGCGTCACGCAACATGTTTCCCCAGCTGGGTGTAGGGGCCTGCACGCCAAGTCCTAGAAATGACAGGGCGGCCTCTTGCAAAATGGCATTGGCCATGCCAAACGTTGCTGCGACGGTCACCGTACCGACGACGTTGGGCAGCAAGTGCCGATACATGATTTGAATGGGGGGCACGCCGATAGAGCGCGCTGCCAGCACAAACTGCTGCTCTCTAAAGGACAGCATCTGGCCACGTACCAGACGCGCTACACCCGGCCAAGTCAGCATCCCAATCACCAACATGGTGTTGTAAATGCTCGGACCCAGGGCGGCAGCCACAGTGATGATGATGACCATGGAAGGAAAGGCCATCACCATGTCTGTCATCCGCATGAGAAGCAAGTCGGTTCTTCCGCTGGCATACCCGGAAACACTGCCGATCAAAACACCGATCAGCGTGGAGAGGGACACGGCAACCAAGCCCACCGACATGGAAACTTGGCTGGCGTGTATCACCCGTGACCAGACATCTCGGCCTGTGGTGTCGGTGCCAAGCCAATGCGCCGCACTCGGCGCTTGGCCCATGGCTTCCAAGTTGAGGTCATTGGGTGGGTAGCGTTCAATCAATGGCGCGAAAACTGCCGCCGCGAGCATCAAGGTCAAAATCACCAAACCGAGTAGAGCCAGTCGGTGGCGCATAAAGCGCTTGCGTGCTTTGCGCATAAGGCTCTCGCCTTGAACGGTTGGCAACGACGTCGCCACAGTGGGTAGAGTGGTAGTTGTCATGGGTTTTTAGTCGTAACGGATACGGGGGTCTAGCCAACCATAGGCAATGTCTGTCAGGAGGTTGCTGGCCAATACGATGGAGGCCGACATGAGCACGTAGCCCATGATCACCGGTGAATCGCGGCCCGTGACCGCATTGATAAACATGAGGCCAATTCCTGGCCATTGGAAGATCATTTCAATAATGACGGAGCCACCAAAGAGCACGGGCAGAGACAGCCCCACCACAGTGACGACGGGGATCAAGGCGTTGCGCAAGATGTGCCGTGTGGTGACTCGGAAGCTATTGAGTCCTTTGGCACGTGCAGTGCGCACGTAGTCGTTGTTCATCACTTCCAGCACACTGGCGCGTGTATAGCGCATGAACGTGGCTGTGCGCGCTATCCCCAAGGCGAGGGCAGGCAGGACCAGGTGGCGCAGGTTGTCGATTAACGAGTATTCAGTCCCTGCAGTCACCATGCCGGAGGTTGGGAGGATCTGCAGTTGCAGCGCAAAACCGTATACCAGCACCATTCCCAGGAAAAACTCTGGAATCGATATGCCTGCAAAACCGACAAAGGTGAGTGAGTAGTCCAGCCACGAATACTGTTTCAAGGCGGAAATCACGCCAAGCGTAACGCCTAAAACGATCGCAATGAACAAGGCCACACCCATCAACTGCAGGGTCGCGGGAAGCCGTGCTGAGATGATGTCGATGACAGACTCTCCGCTCTGAAAAGAGTAGCCCAGCTTGCCTTGCAGAAGCTGCCCAACCCATCGACCATATTGCTCATAGACGGGCACATCCAGCCCCAGTTGTCCGCGGCGCAACTTGATGAGGTCTTCGGCTTGTGGGGTTTCGTTGGATATCATCGCCAGCACAGCGTCGCCGGGCATCTTGGATGCTATAAAAAACACGATCACCGTAATGCCGAACAGGATGGGAATACTGATCAACAAGCGGCGCAGGATGTAGGTGAACATAGTGTGATTTCTGCAAGTGGTGGCCAGTTGGAGAGGCAATGTGTGCTGCCCCTTCCAAATGGCTGAGATCCAGGGTTACTTGGCTTCCCACTTCTCAACTTCGTTGTAGACAGGTACGTCAAAGATCAAGTTGGGCATTTGGGCATAGTGCTCGGATGCACCCACGATGCGCTTGTTAAACGCCATCGGCCGTACTTCATACCAAAGCCAACCGCGGAACATGTCTTCGTTGAGGATCTTGGAAATTTCGCGGTAGTGCGGTGCACGCTTTTCCCGAGAGGATTCGCTGAGCGCAAGGTCGTAGAGCTCGTCGATCCGTTTGTTGCAGTAGGTAAATGCGAGTTGAGTGCCGCAGCGGCTCGTGAAAGCACCTAACGATGGATCTAGGCCTTGGCCGTTGGCGAAATAGCCCATTTCAAAGGATCCGTCTTTGTAGACTGTTTGGATCTCGGCAGGGTTGAGCAAGCGAGGAACGATATTGATACCCACCGCAGCCAGGTAGGCCTGGATGGCGGTGACGGTGTCCTTGTTGACCTGGTCCGCGTAGTAATAAATGAAATCGATCTTGCGGCTGCTGTCCCATCCGGCGGCTGCCAGCAATTGCTTGGCTTTTGCTGGGTCGTACTTGTACGGGTTCAAAGCAGGTGACTGAGCCCAAGCTGCCGGGAACATCGTGTTGGATATCTTTCCGGTGCCTTTTTTCACCGTGGCAATGATCTTTTCGCGGTCTATGGCGTACACCATGGCTTGGCGGACCCGCACATCCTTCAAATACTCTTGGGCGTGGTTGAACTGGAGGTAGGTGGGCAAGCCCGCGTCCATATTGGGGAATACGTTGAGCGTTGCCACTTTCTGAACACGCTCGATATCGCTCACTGGAACTCCTCCGCCTTCATACGACATCACGTCGATTTCGTTGGTGCTGAGCGCATTAACGATGGATGGAATGTCAGCAAATATGCGATAGATGATTCGGTCGGCTTTGGGCTTACCCAAGAAATACCCATCGTTACGCGCAACTTCGATGTATTGGTCTGGGACGTACTTCGTCCACTTGAAGGGGCCTGTCCCCACGCGGTTTTGTGTCCAGTAGCTGGCTTGCTGCAGCTCGGAGGGTTTGATCGCAGCCAGCAAATGCTTGGGAAGCATAGAAATCGATATTTGCTGCAACTCAACCCACAGTGGACGCACACCCACCAACTCCACCTTGACCGTCAGTGGGTCTACTTTCGTGACCCCCGCGAGTGAGGATGCTTTGCCGTCACGAAACTCTTGATACCCCTTGATATCCAGCAGCTTGGCCGCATACGGAGAGGCAATTGCTGGGTCGGCATAGGTGTTGAGGGAGAACACCACGTCATCCGCGGTAAATGGTTTCCCATCGTGCCACTTGACGCCCTTGCGCAGCTTGAAAATCCAAGTTTTTCCGTTGTCTGGCGTCGACCACGACTCTGCCAACAAGGCCTTGACGCCATTGCCAGTCCAGTTCACATGCGCAAGTCCCTGTAAAACCGTTTCGTCTAGGCGGCGTCCACAGGTCGTCCATAGAGGGCCGGCCATGCACCCGGTTCGGAAGGCCTGCCGAATGACCCCCGAGGTAACTTCCGAACTTTGGGCAGAAGCACCGAGCGGCGCTGCCATCAATGTGGCTAATAAGACAGCGTTGGCTGTTGCTAGAAGTGAATGACGAACTGACATGGCGTATCTCCTTTTAGTAATGGATGCTTTTTTGCCAAAAAGCGAGGGGGAACTGGTGGGTCTAGGCGTGGTGGCAGGCAGCTTGGTGCTGTGGACCTAGCGCATTGAGGTCGCGAAGCACGGGGGCCGTTTCTCGGCAAAGCTCGGTGGCCCGCCAGCAACGTGGTGCAAAGCGGCAACCTACTGGGTGGTTGGCTGGGTTCGGCACATCACCTTGCAAGGTGATGCGTTGGCGCGTTCTTTCAGTCTTAGGGTTGGGCGACGGAATGGCCGACAGCAGCGCGATGGTGTAGGGGTGCCGGGGGCTGTCAAACACCGAGTCACGCTCACCCATCTCGACGATCTGACCGGCATACATGACTGCTACCCGGTCACTGATGTAGCGAACCATTGAGAGATCATGCGAGACCATGAGGTAGGTTAGGCCCAGTTGCGCACGCAGGTCAGCCATGAGGTTCACAACCTGGGCCTGAATCGAAACATCCAGCGCGGAAATGGGTTCGTCAGCCACGATAAGGGCCGGATTCGTAGCCAGTGCCCGAGCGAGGCCGATGCGCTGGCGTTGTCCTCCGGAAAACTCGTGGGGGTAACGGTTAATGAAAGAGGGGTTGAGTCCCACCAGTTGCATCAACTCCTGCGTGCGCTCCCTCCTCTCGGGTGCGGTACCCATGCGGTGCACGTTGAGTGGCTCGATGATGATGCTGCCCACTGTCATGCGGGGGTTCAAGGAGGAATAGGGATCCTGAAACACCATTTGCATGTTTTGACGAAGCTTGCGCATGGCTTTGGGGTTGACGTCCAAAAGGTCGTGATTCTGGAAAAGAACCTTTCCTGACGTGGCCTCAAGCAGACGCAAAATGGCTAAGCCGGTGGTTGATTTTCCGCAACCACTTTCGCCCACTAAACCCAAGGTTTCGCCCCGGCGCAGGTCAAAAGAAACGCCGTCGACGGCTTTGACTGCGCCGACTTGCTTCCTGAGCATGCCCTTGTAGATGGGAAAGTGCACCTTGAGGTCTTGGACCTCTAGAAGTTTTTCGGTACTTTGTGCGTATGTCATGTCGCGACTCCAGGCATCGGGGTAGTCAAGAACTCGTCGGAACGCCAGCAACGTACGCTTCTGCCGGGGATGATTTCAGACAGGAGAGGAAGAGAATTGCTGCACTTCTCCATTGCATAAGCGCAACGTGGTGCAAAGGGGCAAGAACTTGGCTCGCGACGCAAGTCTGGCGGCATGCCCTCAATGGACTGCAGACGGCCCTGGCCTTGACCTGAGAGCTTGGGAATGGCATTGAGCAAACCCCTTGTGTAGGGGTGGAGCGGGTGCTCAAACAGCGCGTCAACAGGGGCTTGTTCGACGATGTGCCCACCATACATCACGGCGACTTTGTCGACGACGCCAGCTACCAAGGCAAGGTTGTGGCTGATCCAAATAGCAGCCATGCCCAACTGTTTTTGTAAGGTGCGAATCAGATCAACAATTTGCGCCTGAATCGTGACATCAAGGGCTGTTGTGGGTTCGTCAGCAATCAGCAAACTGGGTTTGCATGCGAGCGCCATGGCAATCATGATTCGCTGACGTTGTCCGCCTGAGAATTGGTGTGGAAAGTTGTCTATGCGCTCCTGCGGACGGGGAAGACCGACCAAGCCAAGCATTTCAATGGCGAGTTCCCGTGCAGCTTTGTTGCCAAGCGCCAGGTGGAGTTTGATTGCCTCGGTCATTTGCACTCCGACAGACAACACCGGGTTGAGTGAAGTCATCGGATCTTGAAAAATCATGGCAATGCGTTTGCCTCGTATTTTTCGCATCTCGTGCTCTGGCAGCGCAAGTAAGTCCTGCCCCTCAAACAAGGCTTTCCCACCCTCGATACGGCCTGGAGGGAAGCGGATCAGACGCATCACGGACATGACGCTCACCGATTTGCCGGAACCACTTTCGCCCACTATGGCCATTGACTCGCCCGGGTTTAAGGTGAACGAGACGCCGTTTACGGCGTGGATCGTTTGGCCATCCGAGTAAAAGCGGGTGACCAAGTTGTTGACATCAAGAAGAGCTTGCATGGTCAAGTGCCTGATGGGTCGATGGGGTGTTCCGTTGCCGTAGCGACTGGGCCGGTCTCCAGTGCTTTGCCGAAGCGGCGCTCGATGTTGTGAAAGTGCTCGCGCATTTGTTGCTGGGCGAGCAGTGGTTCCCGTCTGCGCATGGCACTCAATAAGTCGCGGTGTGCTTGGACTGTTCCCATTGGATCTGCATCTTCACCAATGGACTTGGCAGGTAAAGCGTTGTAGACCACCCAAAACACATCGATGAGCCTTAGAAGTGAGTCATTTCCCAAGGTCGCATACAACATGCGGTGAAAGGCGCGATCCTCTTGTGCGGTCGGCTCACCCGCAGCGGCCTTAAGCGCCCAGGCATCCAGCAACACCTCGATTGCGTCAAGTTCTTGATCGGTGATGACTGCAGCGGCTTGCGCTACGGCGGATGCTTCAAGCCATTCGCGAATTTGCAGTATTTCTGCGGCCCGCGCAGGTTGAAAGAGCAAGCCATATGAAAGGAAGTCGAGAACCGAGTCGAAGTTGAATTCCCGGACACGCACACCATTGCCGTGGCGTGTTTCCACAATGCCTAGCGACTCCAATGCCTTTATGGCTTCTCGTACCGAGCCCCGACTGACTCCCAAATCATCGGCCAGTTGGCCTTCAGGCGGCAACAAATCGCCGGGGCCAAGCTTGCGGTCCATGATGAGTTGCTTGACCTGGTCTTGAATAGCCTGCTTGAGTAGGGGCCCCCTCACAAGCTTTTCCATAACGATTGACATGGATGTCTCCTGGATATGCTGAATTATTAGATATCGGATATCTTACTGTAGGATATCCGGTGTTTGCAACACGCATCGATGAATTTTTATGGGCCGACTGGCAATGCAACTCTTTGAAAGCGAATCAACACGTATGAACACCCCCCTTGTGGCTAACCCGTCTCAAAGTCCGACAGACTGCCTAAGCTTTAAGTGGCGGGAGTTGCCCGCCATTCCTCCTAATCAAAGGTGCTGGTCGCCCGCGATCCCTGTGGGTGCGCCAGAGTGGCACCAGATCGGATTGGGGGGCGCTATCAGCGGAGTTCACAACGACTGGCTCTTGGTTGGCGGCGGTGCAAACTTCCCTGAACCGGGTTTAACCGTGACGCGCCCCAACAACCTTGGCAAGGTGTACTGGGATGAAGCGTTTGCACTGAACTTGACAAGCAACGTTTGGTCAGCGAAGCCAATGAAACTGCCAAAAGCCCTGGCCTATGCTGCGACGATCAGCTTGCCCGAAGGCGTCCTGGTTCTGGGGGGCGAAGGCTTTGAAAGTGCCAATGGTTCGCTGTGTGAGAAGGTGCAGCCTTCTGCGGATGTCTGCCTCATGCGTTTTGATGGGCATTTGGAAACATTGAGCTTCCAGGACTACCCAAGCCTCCCCTATGCGATGAGCAGCCCAAGTGCTTGCCTGCTAGGGCGCAGTGTGTTTTTGCAAAATGGCCAAGATGTCTATAGCCTGAACCTAGACTCGATTGCCGAGGGTTGGTCTCGACTGGGCACGTGTCCCGGTGATGCACGATCAGCTGCGTTAACGTCAGGCGTCGGCGATAGATTCCTCATTGCAAGTGGCCGTTCTTTAAAGCCAGACGCTGATGTCATTCTTCGCGACGCGTATGCCTACGAACCCAAGACCAGGGCATGGACGGTATTGCCAGACATGCCCTTGGGGGCCATGGCAGGTATGGCCTTTGCCGTTCAAGGCAGATTCTTTGTTGTTGTGGGTGGCGATGGCAACGAGGCGCGCGCGCGTGAGTATCGTAGGCTAGACGCAGAACGCAAGCTAGCGCAGGAGGGGAGCGCAGGCTGGGTACACGCCAATACGGCAATGACCTTTTTGCACGACCATCACACTGGCTTTAATCAGCAAATACAAGTTTTCGATGGCCTCACAGGCACGTGGTCTCAGTGTGGCTTTCTTCCTAGCGCGGCCCCAGTTACATCGCAACCGGTTCAGTGGCGTGACGAACTGCTATTGGTTTCTGGAGAGGTATCGCCGGGCAAACGGACTCCGAAAATTTGGGCAGGTAAGCCGCAACTATGCAGCAAGTAGTGGCAGTTAAGGCTGCAAGAAAGACCGAACGGCAAGGTTCAGCCAGGTCTGTTTGGCGGGGACTGGGTAAGCCGGCGGAGTGCCCTGTTTCTGCCGGTAGGTGTGGGCTGGCTTTTGGCTGACAACGTCCTGCCGATTGCGGCAGCCGCCCTTGGGCGAAAACGCTGCGCGTACCGCACACCCACCTCATGTTGCCGGGTGTTACCTGCCTTTGGGGTTGTGTGCTTCGCCTTGAACTGGCTTGCGTGGTAGTTTGACCTTGGTCCACACAGGAGCCCGGCGCACCAGATCTACGACTTGTAGGACGGAGTGCGCGCGCATGGTTGCGATTTTTGCCAATGGGCTGTTGCCGTTGACGATGCTGTAGTGCAGCAGCCCAGTTTGTAAGGCAGCCATTTGCAGCATGACGGCTTCGGTGTCTTGAACTTCGGCTTTATCAAGCTTCCAGCAAGCGTGGAGCAGTTCGCTCATGTAGGTCCACATGGCTTCTGGGGCTCTGGCGTGGGACCAGAATGTGCGCTTCATTTCTGAGTCGGGCTCTAGGCCTGGCTCTAAGTACACAAACCGGAAATGGTCTTGGTGGGCTATCCAGTAGTCCAAATAGGCTTCCACGTACGCGGCGATCTTGGCATACGGTGAGCGGTGGCGCTGCGCAAGCTCTACGCAGCCTGTATGGCAAGCCAACAGGATGTAGTCGCGCAAGTGGCTTGCCAGGATGCCTTTGCTGGGGAAGTAACGGTAGATCGCCATGGGCGAGATGCCCGCAGCATCTGAAATGCCTCGCAAGGTCACGGCGTCTGCGCCGTCGCGGGTCAGTATTCCCTTGGCAATTTCAATGAGTTCTTCCTTGAACTCATTCTTGTCATTGGCGCTTCGGCGCCGTGTCTGCTTCACCACTGGCTGGGGGGCTTGGGTGTTGCTGGTTTCACTTGGGGGCATGGGGTCTGTCATGGGTGGCTAGAGGCTTTTGCTCTGGCGGTGGTTCTGTCGCACATTTTCCGGTTAATTGTAGTTGTACGCAAATTAAGCGTACATACACCCCTAAATCGTGTGGTTAAGATTATACGTAGATTACTAATACGCTTAATAAGCGTACAATTAAGCTTACAGTACTCAATAGTCTTTGCCATCCATGCTCTCTACCTCTCTTGTCACGCCGCTGCATGCAGCCCAGTTGCCCCGCGTTTTCGATGGCGGGCGGTCGCCGGCTGCTTCCCGTGATATGTTGATCTTTAGCTGCGGAACAGAGCGCTATGGCTTGGATTTGCGCTGCGTTCAGGAGATTCGCCGTTACACGCAGCCGACCCGCCTGTTTAGCGCATCGCTCGACTGCTTTGGCGTGGTGAACTTGCGAGGCTGCATCGTCCCGCTGTTTGATCTGCACCGCGTGTTGGGACACCAGCCTACCGTTTTGGGTACCCATTCGGTGGTCGTGGTTGCCAAGCTACAGCGCGGCACGGTGGGCCTCGTGGTGGATGCCGTAGATGAGGTGGTCACGATCCAGCCCCACGCCATCCAGAGCCCGCCGCAGGGCGTGCACGCGAGCACCTCGCCTCACATTTTGGGCCTCACCGAACTTCACCAGCGCCTTGTCGTTCTGCTGGATGGGGATCGCTTGATGCCAAACGCCACCTTGCAGTAAGCCCCGCTCAGGGTTCCTCTGCGGCACTTTGTTTATTACCCGCTATTCGATTTCTTTAATTCATGAAAACCAAATTTTCTCTCTCTAACGCGTCTGTCGCCACGCGAATATCCGTGCTGGGCAGCACGGGTATCGCTGTGGTTCTATTGGCCATTTGTACTTGGATGACTGTGATCCAAACGGGCACCGCCCGCGTTGATCGCGTGCAGGATGCAGGGGATAAAGCAGGCGCCCTGGTGGCCACCATAGACTCATTCGATCTGGCGTCTCGCAGTCTGCTGGACCGCACTTTCAAGGCTTTTCGTGCAGAGTTTGCAGTCACCCTGACGTTGAATGAAGCCCAAACCGAGCTCAAAAGTGCCGGCGTCACGCTCAATGGTGACTTCACCGCTGTCGATAACTTGTTCAAGACGACAGGCTCCGTAGGGACTGTGTTCGCCAAGAAGGGGGACGACTTTCTGCGCATCACCACATCGCTCAAAAAAGAGAATGGCGAACGTGCCATGGGCACTGTGTTGGACAAATCAGGCGCTGCCTATGCCGCACTGAGCGCCGGGCAGCCCTTTGTGGGCCGAGCGCTGCTGTTTGGTAAGTACTACTTGACGCGCTATGAACCCGTCAAAGATGAAGCAGGCCATATCGTGGGCGCTTTGTTCATCGGCTACGACTTGACGGCCTTTCAAGGTGCGCTAGAGAAAATGGTGAACGAGGTGCATCTCTATGGGTCTGGTGGCTTGTACGTGATCGACCCCAAAAAAGGCTGGGGCGATGCACAGTTTGTTTTTCACCCCCGCCAGCAAGGGAAAAAAGTCCTAGAAGCCTACCCGGGTTTGGCTCAACAACTGGAGACGATGGGCAATGCATCTGAAAGCACGGCAACCCCAAGTGCCAATGTTTTTGCAACCAAGGGCGATGACCACTGGGCTGTGGTGCGCAAGAGCACAGCCACGGGTTGGTGGGTGGTTGCCGAGGTGTCCGATCGTGAGGCGATGGCTGCCCATTGGGCCGCCATTGTGCCGGTGTGGTTGATGCTGGGTGGCGCTGCGCTTTCGTTGGGGCTGGGCTTGTTCTTAATGACACGGCACTTGGTGTCACGCCCCTTGCAAGAGCTCAGCACGGTCATCAATCGGGTGTCCGAAGGCGACTTGAGCCAATCTGCGTACAGCGACCGAAAGGACGAAATCGGTGCCCTCATGGGCTGCGTGGAACGCATGCGTATGGACTTGAACTCTTTGTTCGCTTACGTCCGAGAGAGCAGCGACAACATCTACATAGCGAGCTCCGAAGTGGCAGTGGGGAGTGCGGACTTGAGTGGACGCACCGAGCGTACCGCAAGCAATTTGCAGCAGACCGCTGCCAGCGTAGAGCAACTGACCGGCACCTTGCAGCAAACCGCAGAAAGCACGCGCCAAGCCAACGCATTGGCCCATTCAGCACAGTCTGAGGCGGTGCATGGCGGCGCATTGGTCAATGGAGTCATTGCCGCTATGACGGACATCAACCAAAGCAGTCAGCAAATCTCGGAAATCATTGCCGTGATCGACAACATTGCGTTTCAGACCAATATTCTGGCGCTCAACGCAGCCGTAGAGGCCGCCCGTGCAGGCGACCATGGGCGTGGTTTTTCTGTGGTGGCCACAGAGGTGCGCAATTTGGCAAGCCAGTCTGCATCGGCCGCGAAGGACATCAAGACCTTGATCAATTCCAGTGTTGAGCGCGTCCAGCAAGGGTTCACCATTGCCAACGAATCGGGCGATGCGATGCAAAACCTTATGCAATCCATCAAGCGGGTCAATAGCCTCATTCAGGGGATCAGCACCGCGACCGTGGAACAAACCCTGGCGGTGCAGCAAGTCAACCAAGCGGTTGGTCACATTGACCAAGCTACGCAAGAGAACGCAGCCTTGGTCGAAGAAAGCGCCGCCGCCGCTGAAAGTTTGAAGCAGCAGGCAGAGCGGGTCACCAGCCTCATCAATACATTGAAGCTGGACCGTAAGCTAGACCTGATCGCAGCGTGAGTTTGGGCGAACCGTTGGTTGGCCGTCCCTTGGCGGGACGTGTTGTCGTGCAAGGTAGATCGCGCAGGGCTGGCTGGGGTCAACACACCTCGCACGTTCACGGGCGTCTATTGATAGCAAGCTGGGACGCCAGTCGGAACCTTGAAATGCACCACGCGCAAAGTGCTCAAACTTTGGCGCATGCCATTGACCTTGGGAAACAGGGGCCTTGGGCCAAAATTCTGGTCATTCGCGATTCTCTGGTGACCTCGCTGGAAGTGCTCTCGGCCATCAGGCAGATGGGCGCCACCCTAGTGCGCGAGCACCAACTGGTGGCCTTTGCTTGGGTGATTGAGCCCTCGGTACTCGGATACACCTTGCTATGTGATCGCTATGCGAGCTTGCACAAAGGCTTGCTAGAAACCCCGGTCTTTGACAACCTTGCTGCTGCGGTCTACTCAGTTGAAAAAACGCTCGCCGAACACCCGCGACCCAGCTGCACAAACTAGACCGTTGTTGTTTCGACTGGTGCGAGGACGAGGTAATTGGCTCAAGGCATAGCCGCAAGCGCTGCGCGCACAGCTTCTATGCGCTTGCGGTTCAGGCCGCGATCGCCTTTGCCGATGCGGGAGGCAGAGCGCACTTGGATGACTTTGGCCGCAGGGTCAAACCAGAACTCCACGTCGTCTACAAACTTCATCAGTGGCGTGGTGTATTGCGCATACAGGTAGTCGGGGGCGCTGTTGATGAGCTTGGCGCCTTCCATGCCTTCCACAATCGCCTTGATCTTGGCGATGGTGGCAGGGCCGTCGCCGCGCAGTGCCAAGGGGGCAATGGTGGAGTACTGGCGCTGTGGGTGGTCTGGATAAAGGTCGGCCTGGCTGCTCACGCTGTTGTTGGTGGCTGACAAGCCTTTGAGCTTGCCCTGGTGCACACCCAAATCGGTGGGGGCTGTGCCTTGCAGCAGACCCAACTGGCCCGCTGCGATGGCACTGAGCACCAATGCCAAAACTACGATCACGATCCATTTGATGACCAACATACTGTTTCTTCCTTGTTTTATGCATTGCTAAGGAGCGTGCCCGCCCCCGTGGGCGCAGTATCGCACCGTGCTATCGCATATCTTTCCTTGGTTTATGTCAATGAGTTGCATTGGCGACAGCGTGCTTGCACCTGGCGGAGCGGCCTGAAACGTGCAGCCGTGCCTATACTTCTCGCATGAAAAACATTTCCGACCTTCGCAAGAGCTACGAACGCGCTGAACTGGACGAAAGCGCGTCGCACGCCGACCCATTGCAGCAATTTGAACAGTGGCTCAAAGAGGCCATCAGCAGCGAAGTGCCAGAGCCCAATGCCATGACGGTGGCCACGGTGGGGAGCAACTTGCGCCCCTCGACCCGCGTGGTGCTGATTAAGGGCTACGACGCGCAAGGCATCGTGTGGTATACCAATTACGAGAGCCGCAAGGGGCATGAGTTGGCTGGCAACCCCTATGCAGCACTGCAGTTCCACTGGGTGGAGTTGGAGCGCGTGGTGCGTATTGAAGGCGTGGTGGAAAGAGTAAGTGATGCTGAGAGCGACGCGTATTTCCACAGCCGTCCTCTGGACTCGCGCATAGGCGCTTGGGCATCGCCCCAAAGCGAGGTGATTTCAGGGCGCACGGTGTTGGTGACCAATGCCGCCAAATATGCCGCGCAATTCTTGTTGCAGCCACCACGCCCACCGCACTGGGGTGGCTATCGCCTGAAACCCGACAACTGGCAGTTCTGGCAAGGGCGCAAAAGTCGCTTGCACGACCGCCTGCGCTACTCGCTAGAGGCCGACGGCACTTGGTTGCGCGAGCGTTTGGCGCCTTAGGCACAGGCTTGCGCTTTGCTGACGGCTCGGCGGATTTAAGGGTTTGCCGGGGGCATCGGGCCAGTTCTGCACCCGTAAGCTGCGGCTCCAGTCATTGGGGCAAGTATGAAAAATCGTTGGTACAGCAGTGTGTTTGCAGTGAGCGCGTTGGCACTTGGGTGTGTTGCAACTGGTGCGTGGGCGCAGGCCGCCAAGCCTTTGCGCATTGGTTTGATAGGGCCGTTTACCGGGCCTTCGTCTGACTTTGGCCTGCCTATGCTCAACGGGGCCAAGCTTGCGGTGGACGAGATCAATGCGGCTGGAGGTTACTTAGGCCGCATGGTGGAGCTGGTGGTGAAAGATGACACGGCCAACCCCGATGTGGGGCTACAAAAGTCGCAAGAGCTGATGCAAGAGCAGGTGATTGCCACTATCGGGTTTTGCAACACGGGGGTGGCCATGAAGTCGCTCGATGTGTTTCAAAACGCCAAGTCGCCCTTGATCGTGCCCTGTGCCACGGGCACCCCCATCACCGCCAAGTACCCCGCGGCAGAGAGTTATGTGTTCCGTAACTCGGCACGCGATGCCATTCAAGCGCCCTTTGTGGTGAACGACATTGTGTCGCGGGGCTGGACCAAGGTGGCCGTGCTGGCAGACAAAACGGGCTATGGCGAGGCAGGCTTGCAAGATGTGGTGAAGGCACTGGCCGCTAAAGACCTCAAGCCTGTGTATGTGGGCCGATTTGACTTGGGCGTGACCGACCTGCAGGCTGACCTGAAAGCCGCCCAAGCTGCAGGTGCCAATGTGATTTTTAGCTACACCGTGGGCCCTGAGGCCGCCGCTATTGCCAAGAGCCGCCAGGCGATTGGCTGGAAGGTGCCGCAAGTGGGGGCCTGGCCTTTGTCATTCCCATTGTTTATTGACGGTGCACGAGACGCCTCAGAAGGCGCGCTGATGGCGCAAACCTTTATTGCTGAGCCCAGCAACGAGCGCAAGATGTCTTTCTTAAGCGCGTATGGGCGCAAGTTCAGCAGCAAAAAAATTGCAGTACCGATGGCAGCTGCCCAAGGCTATGACTCGGTGTATTTGTTGTCCTACGCTTTGCTGTCCATCCGCAATGGAGACATGTCCGGACCTTCGGTGAAAGCCGCCTTAGAAAACATTCCGCGCGTGTACTACGGCGTGACAGCCACCCACGAAAAGCCTTTTAGCAAAGACGATAAAGAGGCCATCAGCAGCAACATGCTGGTCATGGGCATGGTCAAGAACGGTGCGGTAACCTTCGCCTATGCAGAAGACCGATCACGCAACCTCATCGTGCAGCGCAAGCAAAGCGCGCACTAGGCGACAGCATGCGGTGGATTGATACCCACTGCCACTTGGACGCGCCTGAGCTCATGGCCCAGGCCGCCGCGATGCATCAGCGCACGCGTGCTAGCGGCGTGGTGCATTGCGTCATCCCTGCGGTGGAAGTGTCCAATCTGGCCACGGTGCGCGCGTTGGCCCATGCGCAGGGCGACAGCTATTGCCTGGGCATTCACCCCTTGTACGTCAAACGTGCTGCAGAAGGCGACTTGGCGGTGCTGGACGCCGCACTGGCCCAGTACCAAAGCGACCCGCGCCTCGTGGCTGTGGGTGAGATCGGCTTGGACTATTTTGTGCCGGAGCTGACCCAGAGCCCACTGCGTGAAGCACAGGAGCACTACTACCGCGCACAGCTCAAACTAGCGCGCAAGTACCAGTTGCCTGTGGTGGTGCATGTGCGCCGCTCGGCAGATAAGCTGCTGAAGCATTTGCGTGAGGTGGGGCAGGGCGGCTATCGCTGGCACGGCATTGCCCATGCGTTTAACGGCAGCTTGGAGCAGGCACAGGCATTTATCGATTTGGGCTTCAAACTGGGCTTTGGCGGCGCGGTGACCTACGAGCGCGCCTTGCAGTTGCGCCGCTTGGCCACCCAGCTGCCCCTAGACGCGCTGGTGCTAGAGACGGACGCGCCAGACATTCCGCCCCACTGGCTCTACACCACGGCCGAGCAGCGCGCAGCGGGTGTGCCCCAGGGCGTAAACACACCGGCGGAGCTGCCCCGCATCGCGCAGGTGATTGCGGAGCTGCGTGGCATGCCGCTACAAGACTTGGCCGCTGCCACCACGCGCAACGCTTGCGAAGCGTTGCCCAAGCTGGGCGCGCTGCTGGTATAAATCCCCATGGCAAAAACTGACACGATTGATTTTCCCGAAGTTAACTTTTCGGAAGAGGGCCCCATTCGGCACCTGCATTTGGGCAGCGAATGGATTCAAGGCTCTATGTATGTCGATGAACCCAATGCTTTGGTGCATGAGTACATCCAGCGCATGATGGCTTGGCTGCTGTTTGTCGACCCCACCACGGTGGGTAAGCGCCAAGCCCTGCAACTGGGCCTGGGAGCAGGGTCCCTGACCAAGTTTTGCGCCAAAGAGTTGCGCATGAAAACCACGGCGATTGAGCTGAACCCCCAAGTACTGCATGCCTGCCGTGGGTGGTTCAAGCTGCCCATGGACAACACCCGCATGCAAGTGGTGTTGGGCGATGCCGCTAAAGAGATCCAGCAAGCGCGCTGGCTGGGCGCGGTGGACGCGCTGCAGGTCGACCTGTACGACGAAGAAGCAGCTGCCCCGGTGTTGGACAGCGAGGCGTTTTATGCAGATTGCCGCAACACCCTGACGTATGAGGGCTGCATGACGGTGAACCTGTTTGGCCGCACATCGAGCTTTCAAAAAAGCGTGGACAAGATTGCCGCTGCGTTTGGCATGGATGCGATTTGGGCCTTCAAGTCCACCCGCGAAGGCAATACGGTGGTGCTGGCACAGCGCACCGTCACCCGCCCCAAGCGCGACGTGTTGGTGGCGCGGGCTGATTACATCAAAGACCACTGGGGCTTGCCTGCAGACAAATGGGTGCGGGTATTCAAGCCCGTGAAAACATGAGCACTTCCGCAAAACCGGCTGTCCCCACGGCACGAGTGCATGCGCATGTAGGCCCCGTGGATTGGCGCCTCTTGGTGCAGTGGTTGCACCAAGACGGCGTGATTGCCAAAGAAGAGGCGCAGCGCACCATTGCGCGCTGCTCTCAGGCTGAAAGCGCGCAGCACGCCTTGGTGCGGCTGGCCAGCGTGTCCATGCTGCGGGCCAGTGATGGCAAGCCCTTGGACATGGAGCTGTTGACCCAATGGCTGGCGGGCCGCGCGGGGCTGGACTATTTGCGCATTGATCCACTCAAGGTGGATGTGGGCAAGGTAGCCGATGCCATGAGTGCCGCCTATGCAGAGCGGCACAAGGTGCTGACCGTGGCGGTGGCACCTACCCAAGTTACCGTAGCAACTGCTGAGCCTTTCGTCACCGATTGGGTGGCCGAGGTGGAGCGCCAGTCCAAGCGCAGCGTGCGCCGGGTGGTCTCCAGCCCGCAAGAAATTCATCGCTACACCGTAGAGTTTTATGCCCTGGCCAAGTCGGTGCGGGCAGCCAGCAAGTCAGGTGTGAACAATGGCGCGAGTTTTGAGCAACTGGTGGAGCTGGGCAAAACCAACAAGCAGCTAGATGCCAATGACCAGGGCGTGGTGCAGGTGGTGGACTGGCTGTGGCAATACGCATTTGACCAACGCGCCAGCGACATTCACTTGGAGCCACGGCGCGAGCAGGGCGTGATCCGCTTCCGCATTGACGGGGTGCTGCACCCGGTCTACCAAATGCCTATGGGCGTACTCAACGCCATGACGGCGCGTATCAAGCTCTTAGGGCGCATGGACGTGGTGGAGCGCCGCCGCCCGCAAGACGGCCGCATCAAAACCCGCAACCCGCGTGGCGATGAGGTGGAAATGCGTATCTCGACCTTGCCCACCGCCTTTGGCGAAAAGATGGTGATGCGTATTTTTGACCCTGACAACACAGTCAAAGAGCTAGACGCCTTGGGCTTTACCAGCCATGACGCACAGCGTTGGGAGAGTTTGGTCAAACGCCCGCATGGCATTATTTTGGTGACGGGCCCTACCGGCTCGGGCAAGACCACCACGCTGTATTCCACCCTCAAGCGGGTGGCGACCGAAGAAGTGAACGTCAGCACCGTGGAAGACCCGATTGAAATGATCGAGGCCTCGTTCAACCAAACCCAGGTGCAGCCGCAGCTGGACTTTGGCTTTCCACAAGGCCTGCGCGCTTTGATGCGCCAAGACCCCGACATCATCATGGTCGGCGAGATCCGCGACCGAGAAACCGCGGAGATGGCCGTGCAAGCCGCGCTCACTGGGCATTTGGTGTTTTCTACCTTGCACACCAATGACGCGCCCTCGGCCGTGACGCGGCTGATGGAATTGGGCGTGCCGTCTTACTTGATCAACGCCACCTTGCTAGGCGTTTTGGCGCAGCGCTTGGTGCGTACCTTGTGCAAGGTGTGCAAAGTGCGTGACGAGTCCGCCAACCGCGAGGCCCTGGTCGAACTGGTGAAGCCGTGGCAAATCAATGGCGGCTACAAACCCTATATGCCCGTCGGCTGTGTGGACTGCCGCATGACGGGCTTTATGGGCCGCATGGGTTTGTATGAGCTGCTGGTGGTCAGTGAGGCCTTCAAGTCCAAGGTGAACGACGAGCCCGCGACCGATGTCCTGCGCAAGCAAGCCATTGCCGATGGCATGCGCCCTTTGCGGCTAGCCGGTGCCTTGCGTGTTGCCGAAGGCCTGACCGTGATTGAAGAGGTGCTGTCGTCCACCCCCAGCTTGACTTAGTCTCAGGTGAAACACTTGGAAAAGTGCCAATGTTTAAGGGCAAAATGGCCCGTTGTTTGTGAGCTACGTTTGATCTAAGGAAAACACACAATGAATATAAAAAGTCAAAAAGATTTTTTCTCGGGCCTGATGTTTATGGGCGTTGGAGTGGCCTTTGCGTGGGGTGCTACCAACTACACCATCGGCAATGGCGCACGCATGGGGCCTGGTTACTTTCCGCTGGTGCTGGGTGTTTTGCTGGCGTTGTTGGGCGGCATCATTACCTTCAAGGCCTTGGTGGTGGAGACCGTGGATGGCGACAAAATTGGCAGCATGGCCTGGAAGCCACTGTTCTTCATCATCGCGGCCAACTTGGTGTTTGGGGCCATGCTGGGCGGCTTGCCCATCATTGGCTTGCCGCCCTTGGGGCTCATCTTAGGGATCTATGCGCTGACCTTTATTGCTGCCAACGCGGGTGATGAGTTCAAATTCATCGAGGTCTTGGTGTTGGCCACGATTTTGGCAGCCCTGAGCTATGGCGCATTTATCTTGCTGTTGAAGTTGCAGTTCCCTGTGTGGCCAGCGTTTATCACTGCCTAAGGAACCCAGACCATGGATTTATTTGCAAACCTTTCTTTGGGCTTTGGGGTCGCCTTTACCCTGCAAAACCTGATGTATGCCTTTATTGGCTGCTTGTTGGGCACGCTCATTGGCGTCTTGCCGGGCATCGGGCCCTTGGCCACCATTGCCATGCTGTTGCCCGCGACCTACGCTCTGCCCCCGGTGGCTGCGCTCATCATGCTGGCCGGTATTTACTACGGCGCGCAATACGGCGGCTCTACCACCGCAATTTTGGTGAACTTACCTGGTGAGTCTTCATCCGTGGTGACGGTGATTGACGGCTACCAAATGGCCCGCAACGGCCGTGCGGGCCCCGCGCTGGCAGCGGCAGGTTTGGGCTCGTTCTTTGCGGGTTGTGTGGGTACTTTGATCTTGGCCGCGTTTGCTGCGCCACTGACCGAGCTGGCCTTTAAGTTTGGCCCGGCGGAGTATTTCTCGCTGATGATTTTGGGCTTGATTGGTGCCGTGGTCTTGGCCTCTGGTTCGCTGCTGAAAGCCATTGCCATGATCATCTTGGGCTTGCTCTTGGGCATGGTGGGCACCGACGTGAATTCGGGTGTGGCGCGCTTTAGCTTTGAGATTCCTGAGCTGACCGACGGCATTGGCTTTATCGTCATCGCCATGGGGGTGTTTGGCTACGGTGAAATCATCAGCAACCTGTCCAAGCACGAGAGCGAACGCGAAGTGTTCACCGCCTCTGTCTCCGGCCTCATGCCTACTAAGCAAGATTTCAAAGACATGGTTCCCGCGGTATTGCGTGGTACGGCCTTGGGCTCTATCTTGGGCATCTTGCCCGGTGGCGGTGCCGTGATGGCTTCGTTTGCGGCGTACACCTTGGAAAAGAAAACCAAGCTGCGTCCCGGCGAAGTTCCCTTTGGCAAGGGCAATATCCGTGGTGTTGCGTCGCCTGAAGCCGCGAACAACGCGGGCTCACAAACATCCTTCATTCCCTTGCTGACCTTGGGTATTCCGCCCAACGCCGTCATGGCTTTGATGGTGGGTGCGATGACCATCCACAACATCCAACCTGGCCCCCAGGTGATGACCAGCAACCCCGAGCTGTTTTGGGGTTTGATTGCGTCCATGTGGATTGGTAACTTGATGCTGGTGATCTTGAACCTGCCACTCATCGGTATTTGGATCAAACTGCTCAGCGTGCCTTACCGTTGGTTGTTCCCGTCCATCGTGCTGTTCTGCGCGATTGGGGTTTACTCCACGAATAACAACACCTTTGACATTTGGATGGTCGGTTTGTTTGGTGTGATTGGCTATTTGTTCATCAAGCTGGGCGCGGAACCCGCACCCTTGCTGCTGGGCTTTATCTTGGGGCCAATGATGGAAGAGTATTTGCGCCGCGCCTTGTTGCTCTCGCGCGGTGACTGGAGCGTGTTTGTCACGCGGCCTTTGTCTGCCAGCTTGTTGGCAGCAGCGGCTTTGTTGCTCTTGGTGGTGCTGATGCCATCCGTCAAGTCCAAGCGCGAAGAAGCGTTTGTGGATGACTAAGGCCAAGGCTTAAGCTGCGTTTGAAAAATCCCCGATGCGTCGGGGATTTTTTTTGCCTATCGTACAGCGTGGCGATAGTAATTGCCAATGCGATCCATTAGATCAATCAACCCAGAGCATGGGCATTAGCCCCTAAGATTGCACCTGTTCATTCATCGAACAATCAATTCAAGAGGAAATCACCATGTCTTTGATCAATACGCAAGTCCAGCCTTTCAAGAACGAAGCCTTCCACAACGGCAAGTTCGTGACCGTGACCAATGAGACCCTCAAGGGCAAGTGGAACGTGTTCATCTTCATGCCTGCAGCCTTCACCTTCAACTGCCCAACAGAAGTAGAAGACGCTGCCGAACACTACGCTGAATTCCAAAAGGCCGGTGCTGAGGTGTACATCGTGACCACCGACACCCATTTCGCCCACAAGGTGTGGCACGAAACTTCCCCCGCAGTGGGCAAGGCTAAGTTCCCCTTGATCGGTGACCCAACACATGCCCTGACACGTGCGTTTGACGTGCATATCGACGAAGAAGGTTTGGCATTGCGCGGCACTTTCGTGATCAATCCAGATGGCGTGATCAAGACGATGGAAGTTCATTCCAACGAAATCGCCCGTGACGTGAAGGAAACCGTGCGTAAGTTGAAAGCTGCGCAGTACACCGCCGCTAACCCTGGCCAAGTGTGCCCCGCTAAGTGGAACGAAGGCGCGAAGACCATTGCACCTTCCATCGACTTGGTTGGCAAAATCTAAGTTACCGGCTTCCCACCGGTGGGCGGTGTGTACCGCTCACCAGCCGGACAGGGTCCTGCTGCATGTGCAGCGGGCCGTCCGGCTTTTTTTTACCCAAAATATGGCTTAAGCGCTCACACAATGTGCGCAAGAAGCTACTAAATAGATAGCAACAAGGAACCACCATGCTCGACGACACACTCAAATCCCAACTCGGCGCTTACCTGGAGCGCGTAACGCTGCCGATCGAGATGGTGGCGTCCCTTGGTGATGACGATAACTCCGCGCAAATGCGTGAGCTGTTGCAGACCATTCAGAGCCTGCGCGCCGACAAAATTTCGGTCGCCTACGACGGCACCGACGCCCGCAAGCCCTCGTTCAGCCTTCAACGGGCTGGCACAGATACTTCTTTAAGATTTGCCGGTCTGCCTCTGGGGCATGAGTTCACCTCCTTGGTACTGGCCCTGTTGTGGAGTGGTGGCCACCCGCCTAAGGTTGAGCAAGTCCTCATCGAACAGATCAAGGCTTTGTCCCCTGCGCACGGCGGTGACTTCAACTTCGAGGTCTACATGAGCCTCACCTGCCACAACTGCCCGGACGTGGTGCAAGCGCTAAGCCTCATGGCGATTTTTAACCCCAAGGTCAAAACTACCGTGATTGAAGGCGGCGCGTTCCAAGACGAAGTGAATGCCCGCGAAATCATGGCCGTGCCTAGCGTCTACCTCAACGGCGCGTTGTTTGGCAACGGCCGCATGCTGGTAGAAGAAATTGTGGCCAAGCTCGACACCGGCGCTGCCGACAAAGACGCGGCCAAACTGTCTGCCAAAGACCCGTATGACGTGCTCATCGTCGGCGGTGGCCCTGCAGGTGCAGCAGCTGCGGTGTACGCCGCCCGCAAAGGCATCCGCGTGGGTGTGGCGGCCGAGCGCTTTGGCGGTCAGACCAACGACACCATGGCCATCGAGAACTACCCCTCGGTGCAAGAAACCGATGGCCCCAAGTTCGCTGCCGCCCTGGAAGCCCAGACCCGCTCGTATGGCGTAGACATCATGAACCTGCAGCGCGCCGACAAAATCGTGCCCGCCGCAGAGGCTGGAGGCTTGACCGAAGTGGTGCTGGCCAACGGTGGCACGCTCAAGGCCAAGACCGTGATCTTGTCCACCGGCGCCCGCTGGCGCAATGTCAATGTGCCGGGTGAGGCCGAGTACAAAAACAAAGGCGTGGCCTACTGCCCGCACTGCGACGGCCCCTTGTTCAAGGGCAAAGACGTGGCGGTGATTGGTGGCGGCAACTCCGGCATCGAAGCCGCTATCGACCTGGCCGGCGTGGTCAAGTACGTGACGGTGATTGAGTTCGCCGACCAGCTGAAGGCCGACGCCGTGCTGGTCAAAAAGCTGCACAGCCTGCCCAATGTGACCGTGCATACCAACGCCCAGACCACCGAGATCACCGGTGCGGACGGCAAGGTGAACGGTCTGAAGTACAAAGACCGCGCCACCGGCGTGGAGCACCACATTGCGCTGGAAGGCGTGTTTGTGCAAATCGGCCTGGTGCCTAACACCGAGTTCCTGAAGGGCGTGGTGGACCTGAGTAAGTTCGGCGAAATCGTGGTGGATTCACGCGGCCACACCAACGTGCCCGGCGTGTTTGCCGCTGGCGACTGCACCACCGTGCCCTACAAGCAAATCGTGATTGCAGCCAGCGAAGGCTCCAAGGCCGCGCTGAGTGCGTTTGACCACTTGATCCGGCACTGAACGGACCCATCGCCCCATTTGCGCTAAGCGTGTTGAGGCCTTGGTTTTTGATGCAAAAGGGCGCTGTGGCGCCCTTTGCTATTGCGTATGCAGCTATGAAATTGGTAGTGTGATTGGCTGGCTTGTGCTCCCCGAGCCTGCGGATCACTTGGCCCAACATGGTGGATGTGCGCCGGTTCATCCTTTACAGTGCAGTCGTTTGCATTTTCATCTTCAACTCAAAGCGTTCACAATGACTGCTCCCTCTTTGCTCAAACTTGACTCGGTCGTGGCACCCGATGTGTATTTCCTGCCACCTGAAAAGCTGATCAGTGGCAATCCGCAGCAAACCATGTGGATGCATTACACCGACCCCACCCAACAGTTTTTTTCTGGCGTATGGCGCAGTGAGCCCGGCAAGTGGCGCGTTGCCTACACTGAAGAAGAGTACTGCCACATGCTAGAAGGCCGCAGCATTGTGACCAATGCGGACGGCGAGGCGGTCACAGTCTCCGCAGGAGACAGCTTTGTCATCCCCCGTGGGTTCACGGGGACGTGGGAAGTGGTGGAGACCACAAGCAAGCGCTTTGTGATCTATGAGGCGGCCACAGCCTAGACTGTGTTGCGCCGCAGACGGTTTGGGAATCGCCGCCGCATCGCGATAGTTCCGCCGTGACTTCTGGGCCCTGTGCCATTACGACACAATGGGCCGACCACCAACCAGCGCTAACGCGCATCAGTACCCAAGATGCACCACCCGAAAATTTCCCAATGGCTGCTCACTTTCCTTGCGGGGTGTGTCCTGCTGGTACTCGCGCTATTGCTAGCTGGTTGGCTCGCCACGCTTGCTGCGCCGAGTGCACTTGGGTTGCAAGGGTGGCCCGCAAGTTGGCGTGAATTCGTCCTGCGTTCTTCATTCATGTCTCACCTCCCGATGACAGTTTTCAGTGCGCTGTTCGCTTGGCTGGTTTTGCGTTGGCAGCGTGCACGTGGATTGGTTGTGGTGCTGGTTCTTATTGCGCCGTGGCTGATGTACTGCGTGTGGGCAGCGTCTAGCTGGTACCAAGGAACACAGTTTTCACCGATGGAAATCGTGGGCTTGGAGTTATCTGGCCACCAATGGGTCGGGCGTTTCTCTGTGCCATTGGGCGTTTGGCTTGCAAGCTTTTTGAGCACAAATAGGCGTTAAATTGGTGTTTTCTCACGTAACCCATAGAGCTACTTCATGATCACCTGCTACCTGCGCTACATCATTGACCCCCACAAACTGCCTGAGTTTGAGCATTACGCCAAGCTGTGGATTCCTTTGGTGAACAAGCTGGGTGGGCAGCACCACGGTTACTTCATGCCGTCGGAAGGGGTAAACAACGTGGCCTTGGCCATGTTTTCCTTCCCCAGCCTTGCACTGTACGAAGCGTACCGAACCCAGTCGTTCCAAGACCCAGAATGCCAAGCTGCCTTCCAACTGGCAGAAGAAGGGCGCTTCATCCTCAGCTACGAGCGCAGTTTTTTCAGGCCGGTGTTTGCCTAGGTCTTCTACCCCTGGTGGATAGAGCGGCGAAGCCCATAGAGGACAATCCACCCCCCTTTGCATCTCTACCATCCCACGTGCCTGTACGTATCTATCTTGCCCCCATGGAAGGGCTTCTCGACTTTGTGTTGCGCGACATCCTGACCCGTGTGGGCGGGGTGGAAAAGTGCGTGTCGGAGTTCATCCGTATCACGCACACGCTGATGTCCGAGAAGGCGATGTTGCGTACGGTGCCAGAGCTGGCCTTCGGCGCGCGCACCTATGCGGGCGTGCCGGTGTGGCCGCAGCTGCTGGGCTCGGATGCGCCCTGCATGGCCGAGAATGCCGCTCGCTTGGCCGAGATGGGCTCGCCAGGCATTGACTTGAACTTCGGTTGTCCGGCCAAAGTGGTCAACCGCCATGGCGGCGGTGCCACGCTCTTGCAAGACCCGGAGATTCTTCACACCATCGTGGCCGCTGTGCGCGCGGCGGTGCCGGGCCACATTCCGGTGACGGCCAAGATGCGCCTAGGCTACAACGACGACAGCCTGGCTCTGGACTGCGCCCGCGCGCTGGAGGCGGGTGGCGCGGCCGAGATTGTGGTGCACGCCCGCACCAAAGCGCAGGGCTACCGCCCGCCTGCCTACTGGGACCGCGTGGCCGATGTGAGAGGCGCGGTGCAGGTGCCGGTGGTGGTGAATGGCGAAATCTGGAACGTGCAAGACGCGCAAGCTGCGGTGGCGCAAAGTGGCTGCAGCACCTTGATGTTGGGGCGTGGCATTGTGGCGCGCCCCGCGTTGGCCCGCAGCATTTTGGCCGCCATGGGCACCGCGCCTGGCAGCATCGCCCATCCGGGTGAGGATTGGAGCTGGCAAGACTTAGGGCCGCTGATGCACGCCTTCTGGCAAGTGGCCAGCACGCGCCTAGAGCAAAAGCAGCAGGCCGGGCGCGTCAAGCAGTGGCTCAACCTGCTGCGCCGCCACTACCCGCAAGCGCAAATTGCATTTGATGAGATGCGCACGCTCACGCGCCCCAGCGATGTGGACGCCTGGATACGGATTTCTATTCCCGTTTAAGGGGCTAATGGGCTGTTTGCGCGCATCGAATAAGCGCAGTGAGCTATGAAATTTGTAGCAGTTGCCTGCGGACTGGCGCACGGACCCTAGTCGCTGAAAAACCCCTCAAATCCGCTGCTGGGTTCAAACCGACCTTTGCGAATACACAGCCGAGTCGGGCCGGGAATTGCCTTGTGGGGCAGGTCGTGGCGCGCGTCACCGGGGTAGCACATGAAGCGCAGGCCGTCTTCCTCAAACACTTGGGGCAGTATGGTGGGTGGGCGGCGCTGCTGCGCTTCTTGCAGCACGCTAGCCACATGGGCATGGCGTGCCAAATGTGCCAAGCCCATGATTTGAGGTGGCGCTAGTGCGATCTGCCCGTCCCAGTATTGTTCAAGTGCAGTGCGGGGTGCTAGCCACACACTTTGCGTGGTTTCAAAGTTGTCGTGGCGGGCTGTTTGGGTATGAGGCACGGCAGCAACAAAGAAGCGGGTGTCGAAGCGCTTGCTCATCAAGGGCGAGAGCGCAGGCGTGATCCAACGTGACCAGGGGTGCACCGCTCGCGTGTGCAAGGTGAGTCGCTGCGTTTGAAGCATGGTGGCAAAGGGCGTGCCTCGCAATTGCGCTAAGGCCTCGGCTTGTTCAGGACGCTCAGATGATGTGCTGAACAAAATGCCAGCCTCTTCGTAAGTTTCGCGCAGGGCTGCCACAAACAATCCTGCGGCGACTGACTCCGGGGTGCTGGTTTCACCCAGTGTTTGGTGCAAGGCCAGCGAGGCTTGGTCTAGCAGGCCACTGGCGGCCAAGGCTTCGTCTTGGGCGTCAAGCTTTCCACCCGGAAAGACGTAGGCGCCACCCATCACGTCAGACTGCTCGCTGCGCCGCATCAAAAATACCTCTAGGCCTTGTGTGCCGTCACGCAGCAAGACCACGCTGGCGGCGTGGCGCACGGGAGCTTGGCTAGGCGCTTCGCTGCTGTTCAAGGTCATGGTGTGGCTTGTGTTTGTGGGGGTTGAATTGTGCGTGTGCAGCGCGATATAGGCAGGATATCAGCGAATGGACTTGGCGCCTGCAGACACTGCTGCCCTGTGGTACCTTCGCTGCCCATACGAAATTGAAGGGCCCGAGGAATGAATCAAGCAAAGAACGCAGCAATCGCCTTGGCACCCGAGCGCTTGCTTGGTATCAAACGCGGTGTTGAAAAGGAAAGCGTGCGCTCCTTGCCAGACGGTGGCCTGGCCATGACGCCCCACCCCAACGGCCTAGGCTCGGCACTCACACACCCCCACATCACCACCGACTTCAGCGAGTCGCAGGTTGAGCTGATTACCGGTGTGCATGCGGGCGTTCAAGAGTGCCTGGACCAATTGCAGCAGGTGCAAACCTTTACCGACAGCCAGTTGGGCGATGAAATGCTGTGGGCCTCTAGCATGCCCACTTGTTTGCCGGAAGACGATGCAATTCCCTTGGGGCAATACGGCAGCTCTAATGTCGGGCGCACCAAAACCATTTACCGCATGGGCCTGGGCTACCGCTACGGCAGGCGCATGCAAACCATCTCAGGCATTCACTACAACTGGTCTTTGCCCGGTGTCAGCAGTGAGCAGTACTTTGGTTTGATCCGTAACTTCAGGCGCCACGCATTCTTGCCCTTGTTCTTGTTCGGTGCGTCGCCTGCCGTATGCGGAAGTTTTGTGGCGGGCCGTGAGCACAAGCTTCAAGCGCTGTCTGAGCAGACCATGCACTTGCCGTATGCCACTTCGCTGCGCATGGGCCGTTTGGGCTATCAGAGCGATGCACAGGCCTCGCTGGCCGTGAGTTACAACAGCCTTGAGGGGTACGGCGCATCTTTGCAAGACGCCTTGACACGACCTTACCCAGGTTACGAAGCCATAGGCGTGCGCGGGCCTGACGGTAACTACCGGCAGTTGGCCACCAGCCTATTGCAGATTGAGAACGAGTTTTACGGCACCATCCGCCCCAAGCGGGTGATTCGCGCGGGCGAGCGCCCCTTGCATGCGCTGCGCGAGCGCGGGGTGGAGTACGTCGAAGTGCGCTTGATGGATTTAGACCCGTTTGAGCCTGTCGGTATCAACGCCCAAACGGTGCGGTGGCTCGATGTGTTTTTATTGCACTGTTTGCAAACCAACAGTCCACCTGACACGCCTGCAGAGATTGCGGCACTGGCGCGCAACCAACATAAGACCGCAGAGCGTGGGCGCGAGCCTGGCCTGCAGCTGGAGCGGGGCGATGCCCAAGTGATCTTGGTGGAGTGGGCGGCACAACTGCTCGATGAGATGCTGCCTTTTGCGGCTGCGCTGGATGCGGCTCACGGCGGGGCTGATTACACCACCGCAATACATGCGGCTCAACATAGCGTGCTTGCCCCTGACACGCTGCCTTCTGCCCGTGTGTTACGTGCTGTTCAAGAGGAGTACAAGGGCTCGTTCGTTGACTTTGTACGCGCCCAATCCGCAGCGATTCAGCGCGCCATGCGCCATGCCCCACTGGATGTCCAGCAAGCGGCGCACCATAGGCAGTTGGCGCAAATCTCGCGGGACGAGCAGCGCCATATTGAGCAAAGCGACAGCTTTGTGTTTGATGACTATTTGAAAGAGTATTTGTCACCCGCCCGCTTGGTGTTGAAGCGCTGAACACGCGAAGCGCTTGGCCCACAAAAAAAAAGCCAGTCACGAGGACTGGCTTTTTTGTGGGCGTCAGCGGTGCTTAGGCGGCAACGGCAGGCGCAGCAGCCGCCTTAGGTTCTGCTGGCTTGGCAGCGGCTTTTGCGGGAGCAGCTTTAGCCTTAGGTGCTGCGGCCTTGGGAGCAGCAGGCTTTGCGGCCGGCTTAGCAGCAGGGGCTGCCTTCTTGGCTACGGGACGCTTGGGCATCGCAACTTTAACCTTGGCTTTTTTGCCAGAGATTTTGTTAACCAATGCGCCAGAAGATGCTTCCAGTTTGGCTGCCACCGAGATCGCGGCTTCAGCGGCTGGTACAGCTGCCACTGCCAATGTGCTCAGTGTGTCCAAGCCGGTGGCTTGTTCAAAGCGGCTTGCATTGGCTGCAACTTGTGCAACGCCTTTGCCAGCCAAGGCAACAGCCTTGTTCACGGCAACGTCAGCGCCGTCAGAAGTCAATGTCACGCCTTGTACGTACAGGGCGCTGATTTTCTTTTGTGCGGACAATGCGTTGTTGCGCACGTCTGCGCTGATGCGCTTACCCACTTTTTGCACGCCGTTTGCCCATGCTTGGTCGGCGTAGCCCACGGCACGCTCGTTGCCCACACGGTAGGCGTTGATCACGTTCTTGGCAGTGTTGCCATAGGACTCGATCAGTTCGTTGGTCACAGTCGACAGGTTCTTAGCGCTCATGGTGAGATCCTCAAAGTAGTGGGTAAGGTTGTTGCTGAAACCGATTCTCACGATTCACCCTAGTGGAGACACCTTAATTCGCGTTGTTTTCCTAGAGGTAACGGTCTAAGCCCGCAGCGCTGGCAAGCCAGTGGCGTTGCCGTTCATGGCTGGATAAACTATGGGGGTTGCGCGCCGCTTTGCGCGAGCCGTCCCAAGCCGATGTAGTTCTGAAGGGGAGTGGCACTACCGCAGTTCCTCAAGTCTCTCGGTTCACCTGTTTTTCGCACTTTCGGCGCTTGTCGCCAAAGCACTCGGCACATCACTTCAAAGAAAGATCAGCAGCATGGCCATTCAGTGGTTTCCAGGGCATATGCACCTCACCCGCAAGGCGATTCAAGAGCGCATCAAAGAGATTGATGTGGTCATTGAACTGTTAGATGCACGCTTGCCTGGCTCCAGCGCCAACCCCATGCTGGCCGAAATCACTGCAGCCAAGCCCGCTTTGAAGGTGTTGAACAAGCAAGACCTGGCCGACCCTGTGCGCACTGCGCTGTGGCTGGAGCATTTCAATGCCTTGCCGGGTACGCAAGCGTTGGGCTTGGATGCCAGCATGAGCACCCCTGCCAAGGCCTTGGTGCAGGCATGCCACGCGCTTGCTCCCAAACGAGGCGGTATGGCCAAGCCGATGCGGGTATTGATCTGTGGCATTCCCAATGTCGGTAAGTCCACCCTCATCAACACGCTGAAGGGCAAACGTGCCGCCAAGACGGGTGACGAAGCAGGTATTACCAAGTTAGAGCAACGCATCACCATTGCAGATGACTTCTACCTGTATGACACGCCCGGCGTGCTGTGGCCGCGCATCATCGTAGCCAAGAGCGGCTACAACCTGGCGGCAAGTGGGGCCATTGGGCGCAATGCCTTTGATGAACAAGAGGTGGCGTTGGAGTTGCTGGACTACTTGCGCCAGAACTATGCACCGGCCCTAGAGGCGCGCTACAACTTCACGGGTGCGGCGGAGATGACGGACGAGCAAATCTTGGACGTGGTGGCCCGCAAACGCGGTGGCCTGATGGCGGGTGGCAAGCTCAATTTGCAAAAGGCCGCTGAGGTTGCGATCTACGACTTTCGTGCGGGCAGCTTAGGCCGCATCACGCTAGAAACCCCGCCTGAGTACGCCGAGTGGCTGGCCCACGGACAAAAGCTAGATGCAGAGCGTCAGGTCAAGAAAGATGCGATTGAGCAGGCTCGGTTGATCCGCTTGAAGAAGATTCCCCGGCCACCCCGCGTGCAAGATGGGGATAGGGAACTTTCTGACTGAAACAGGGCGTTTTCGCCCATGTAATCTGCGCAATTAGCTATATTTTTAATAGCAAATAGGTTTTGTTTTTGACGGTTGATTATTTTGAAATCCATACTTCCTCTTAGCTTGTTGGTGCGCCCTGATGGGGCCGACCCCAACCCCTTGGTGATTTACCACGGTAAAAACTGCCCCGATGGTTTTGCTGCGGCGCTCGCGGCTTGGTTGTTTTACGCAGGTAACGCTGAGTTCTTGGGCCTAGACCATGGGGATGTGAAAACGGTGGACGATCTACCCCCTTTGGATGGGCGCGCGGTCTACATCTTGGACTTCTCTTTCTCTGCCGAGCTTTTGCGTGCCATGGAAGCACGCGTTGCCAAATTGGTCATGCTGGACCACCATAAAAGTGCGGCCGATCGCCTAGAGGGCTTTGAGTGCACCTGCGGCGCGGTGTATTTCGACATGAAGAAGTCTGGAGCCCACTTGGCGTGGGAGTTTTTCTTGCCCGATCGCCCTGTGCCCCACTTGGTGCGCTATGTGGAAGACCGTGACATCTGGGTATGGCAGTACCCCGAGAGCGCCGCGTTCTTGGCGGCCCTCGACATGGAGCCTTGTGAGTTTGAGCGCTGGAGTGAGATTGCCAGCTTTGATGCAACCCAAATCCAGACCTTTATGGCCCGCGGCCAGGCCATGGACGACAAGTTTTGCAAGCTGGCAGAGCAAATCGCCGAGTCTGCACGCCCCTTGCGCTTTAACGGTGTGGACGGTCTGATGGTCAACGCACCCGGCGCGTTTCATAGTTTGGTGGGAGACATGCTTTCCGCCCAAAGTGGCACCTTTGCACTGATGTGGAGTGTGGACAAGACCGGCATCATCAAAGCGGGTCTGCGCTCTAAGCCTGGCTTTAACTGCATCCCCTTGGCTGAAAGCATGCGCGGCGGTGGGCATGCCCAAGCCTGTGGCTTCAAAATGGGGGCGGAGCGACTGCCTGAGCTGTTGACAGGGGTCTTTAGAGGCAGCGAGGCTGCTTAGTCAGGCGTTGGCATCCTCAATTCACCCCATCTCACTGGCCAGGGTTTAGGCGGGGCTGGCCACACTCCACTGCTTGGTGATGACACCTTGGCGATTCACGCTCTCCATCTGCACCCCAAAACCCCAAAGACGAGCAGCGTGCTTCAAGACTTCCAAGGTGCTGTCGCCCAGTGGGCGGTCTTGGTATTGCGTGTGGCGCAGAGAAAGCGATCGGTCCCCGCGTCGGTTAACGTTCCATACTTGGATGTTGGGCTCGCGCGTGCCTAAGTCATATTGCTGCGATAAGGCTTTGCGCACGTCGCGGTAGCCTTGTTCATCGTGAATGGCTGAAACCTGAAGCTCGCTTTGCTTGTCATCGTCGTGAATGGCAAACAAGCGCAAGTCTCTGATCAGTTTGGGGCTTAAAAACTGACCGATAAAGCTCTCGTCTTTGTAGTTGCGCATCGCATGGTCCAACGTGGGCAGCCATGGTTGTCCAACGAGATCCGGGAACCAAGCACGGTCTTCTTCGGTAGGGTTCTCGCAAATGCGCTTGATGTCGGTATACATCGCAAACCCCAGCGCATAGGGATTGATGCCACTGTAGGCGCGGTGGCCCACTGGAGGCTGAAAAATCACGTTGGTGTGCGAACTTAGCCATTCCAGCATGGTGCCGTTGCTCAGGTAGCCATCGTCGTACATGGTGTTGAGCAAGCGGTGGTGCCAAAACGTGGCCCACCCTTCGTTCATGACCTGGGTTTGGCGCTGTGGGTAGAAGTACTGGGCGATTTTTCGCACTAGGCGCACCACCTCCCGCTGCCACGGCTCGAGCAGCGGCGCGTTTTTCTCGATGAAGTACAGCAAGTTTTCTTGCGGCTCGCTGGGGAAGCGCTGTGCCTCTGGGGCCTCATCTGCCTTGTCCTCTTTCTTTGGCACTGTGCGCCACATATCGTCTACCTGCTGTTGGGCATAGGCCTCGCGGGCTTTGCGTTCGCTGAGCTCTTGCGCCAAACTCTTTTTGCTAGGCCTGCGGTACCGGTCTACGCCGTAGTTGGCCAGGGCATGGCAAGAGTCTAGAAAGGCTTCCACTGTTTCCAGACCGTAGCGCTCTTCGCACTCGGCAATGTAGTGGCGCGCAAACACCAAGTAGTCGATGATGGAGGACGCATCTGTCCACATGCGAAACAGGTAGTTGCCTTTGAAAAAACTGTTGTGCCCGTAAGCGGCATGGGCAATGACCAAGGCCTGCATGGCCGTGGAGTTTTCTTCCATCAGGTAGCTGATGCAGGGGTCTGAGTTGATGACAATTTCGTAGGCCAAGCCCATCTGGCCGCGCCGGTAGCGCTTGTCGGTGGCAATGAACTCTTTGCCATAGCTCCAGTGGCGGTAGTTAATGGGCATGCCTACGCTGGCATAAGCATCCATCATCTGCTCGGCAGTGATGATTTCCAGTTGGTTCGGGTAGGTGTCTAGCCCATAGCGGCGTGCGGTTTGCGCGATCACATCGTGATAACGCTCGATCAGATCAAAGGTCCAGTCGCGTTGGTCTGGCAGGGGCTGCTCGGGCCTAGGGCCTGCGGGCAATGGCGCTTGTAGCGGGGTCATGTGGGTGCCCCTTCTTTTTTGAACAGGTCACGGAACACGGGGTAGATGTGCGAAGGCTCCGTTACTTTGCGCATGGCAAAGTTGGGGTGCTCTTGGCCAATGCTCACGTACTCTTGCCACAGGTTTTGCTCTTCTTCGGCCACCTGCACATACGCGTAGTAGCGGCACAGCGGCAGCAGGCTTTCGGTGATGAGTTTGCGGCAGTAGATGCTGTCGGAGCCATAGTTGTCGCCATCGCTGGCTTGCGCGGCATAGATGTTCCACTCGTCAGGCGCATAGCGTTCTTGGGCAATTTTTTGCATGAGCTCCAGCGCGCTGCTGACCACGGTGCCGCCGCTTTCGGTGGCGTGGAAGAAGTCGTCTTCGTTGACTTCCTGGGCTTGGGTGTGGTGGCGAATGAAGACGATGTCGATCTTCTCGTAATGCCGCGTCAAAAACAGATAGAGCAGAATGAAAAACTGCTTCGCCAGTTCCTTGCGTGACTCATCCATGGACCCCGACACGTCCATGAGGCAAAACATCACCGCTTTGGCAGAGGGCACCGGGGTTTTGACGCGCCCCCTGAAGCGCAAATCTAAGGGGTCCAAGAATGGGATGTGCTTGATGCGCTGTTCTAGCGCCGCAATGGCCAGGCGCAAGGCCTTGATCTCAGACTCATGCCCCTGGCCTTGCGCCTCTAACAACGCTAGTTGCTTTTTCAACTCCTTGAGCTCGCGCCGTGGGCCTGTGCCTAGGGCGAGGCGACGGCCTAAAGCGCCGCGCATGGAGCGCACGACGTCCAGGTTGTTCGGCGTGCCTTCGCGGGTGTAGCCAGCGCGGTGGGTCTTCCATTCGGGAATGTCGTTGATTTGCTTGCGAATCAAATTGGGGAGTGCCAGGTCGTCAAAAAACACCTGCATGAATTCTTCTTTGCTCAGCGTAAAGACAAAGTCGTCGTTTCCCTCTCCGGAGTCACTGGCTTGGCCGCCTCCAGAGCCCGCGCCACCGCCTTTGGGGCGTTGGATGCGGTCGCCGCGCAAGTGGTCTTTGTTGCCCGGGTGCACGGTGTCACGCACACCACCTTGCCCATGGTGGAAGGTGGGTTCGTTGATGTCTTTTTTGGGGATGCTGATGTTCTCAGCCTGCTCCATATCGCGAATGCCGCGCCCGGAGACGGCTTTGCGCACAGCTTCGCGAATCTGCTCTTTGTGGCGGTTTAAAAACCGCTCACGGTTGCCGATGGACTTGTTCTTGCCGGCTAGCCGGCGGTCAATGATGTGCAGGGCCACGCGAATCCTTTCGGATCACACAACTACGAACCTACGAACTCTTTCTTACGCGCAAATACCATTCGCACAAGAGGCGAACCTGTTTGGCGGTGTAACCTTTGTCCACCATGCGGGTCACAAAGTCTTCGTGCTTTTTGGCTTCGTCAGCGCTGGCTTTGGCGTTAAAGCTGATGACTGGCAGCAACTCTTCGGTGTTGGAGAACATTTTTTTCTCAATCACCAAGCGCAGCTTTTCGTAGCTGGTCCAGTTAGGGTTCTTGCCCTGGTTGCCAGCGCGGGCGCGCAGCACAAAGTTCACAATTTCATTGCGGAAATCTTTGGGGTTGGCAATGCCTGCTGGCTTTTCGATTTTCTCTAGCTCAGCATTGAGCGCTACTCGGTCAAACACTTCGCCCGTGTCGGTGTCGCGGTACTCATTGTCTTGAATCCAATAGTCGGCATAGGTGACATAGCGGTCAAAGATGTTTTGGCCGTATTCGCTATAGCTTTCTAGATACGCGGTTTGGATCTCCTTGCCAATGAACTCGGCGTAGCGCGGGGCCAGTAGCTCTTTGATGAAGCCCGTGTACTTTTGCTCCAGATCGGCAGGGAACTGCTCGCGCTCAATTTGCTGCTCCAGCACGTACATCAGGTGCACCGGGTTGGCCGCAACTTCTGCGCTGTCAAAGTTAAACACCTTGGACAAAATCTTGAACGCAAAGCGAGTGGATACACCGCTCATGCCTTCGTCCACGCCTGCAAAGTCGCGGTATTCGTGGTAGCTCTTGGCACGCGGGTCGGTGTCTTTGAGGCTCTCGCCGTCGTACACCTCCATCTTGCTGTACAGGCTGGAGTTTTCAGGTTCTTTGAGCCGGGTGAGCATGGCAAACTGGCTCATCATGCGCAGAGTGCCAGGCGCGCATTTGGCTTGGCCAAGTGAAGACTCGCGGATGAGTTTTTCGTAAATCTTGACCTCTTCGCTCACACGTAAGCAGTAGGGCACTTTGACGATATAGATGCGGTCCAAGAACGCTTCATTGTGCTTGTTGTTGCGAAAGGCTTTCCATTCGCTCTCATTGCTATGCGCCAAAACTACGCCGTCAAAGGGGATGGCACCAAAGCCTTCGGTGCCTTTGAAGTTGCCCTCTTGGGTGGCCGTGAGCAAAGGGTGCAAGACCTTGATCGGCGCCTTGAACATTTCCACAAACTCCAGCAAACCTTGGTTGGCTTGGCACAGGCCGCCAGAAAAGCTGTAGGCGTCGGGGTCGTCTTGTGAAAAGCTCTCCAGCTTGCGAATGTCCACCTTGCCCACGAGCGAGGAAATGTCTTGGTTGTTCTCGTCACTGGGTTCGGTCTTGGCAATGCCCAATTGCTTGAGGGTGCTGGGGTAGCGTTTGACGACCTTGAACTGGCGAATGTCGCCACCAAACTCGTCGAGGCGCTTGACCGCCCAAGGCGACAAAATGCGTTGCAGGTAGCGTGGCGGAATGCCAAAGTTCTCTTGCAAGATGGGGCCGTCTTCGGCCGCGTCAAACAGGCCCAAGGGGCTCTCGTTCACCGGCGAGCCTTTGATGGCATAAAACGGCACTTGCTGCATCAGGTGCTTCAAGCGTTCCGCCAGAGAGCTTTTGCCGCCGCCTACGGGCCCCAGCAAGTACAAAATTTGTTTGCGCTCTTCCAAGCCTTGCGCCGCATGGCGGAAGTAGCTCACCACTTGCTCTATGGCGTCTTCCATGCCGTAGAACTCGGCAAAGGCGGGGTAGATTTTGATGACTTTGTTGGCAAAGATGCGCGAGAGTCGCGGGTTGTTGCGGGTGTCCAGCAACTCAGGCTCGCCGATGGCTTTGAGCATGCGCTCCGCTGCAGTGGCGTAGGCGAGGGGGTTACGTTTGCACTCGGCCAAGTACTCGTCCAAGCTCAACTCTTCTTCTCGGTTGCGTGCGTAGCGAGCTGCGTAGTTACCAATCGCGTCCATAAGACCTCCTGATCGAAAACCTCATCTAACCCGGGGACCATACCCTGCAATGTCAGTATAGGCCTGTCGGTTTTGACTGTCCAACAGTATGCTGGTTTAACACTATTCTAGGTAAGGGGCATTGGACTAAGCACCATAACTGGGTGGGGTGGGCAATGCTTATTAGTGGTTTGTTGTGGCCTTGCAAGTGCCGCTTTGGCGTTGAACGTGGGCCTCTGGATTGAGGACCGCAGTTGGTGGCCGTTCTCTCTTGGGTGCGAGCAGCTGCAATCAGAGTTTTTTGAAGTAATTTGGCCTCTGGCGCTTATCTGGATTGCGCAGGAAGCTATTAAAGGTGTAGCAAGTGAAATGCGGTCGGCTGGCTCCGGTGCAACTTTTGACTTGTATCAATGCGTCTAAGTGCGGGTCGGGACATGATGAAGGTCTTGGCTCCAAGCGTGTACCCACCCGGGGCACTGCGTCTTGGATCGACTCATCCATTTGACAAAGAGGGACGTATGTTTCATCACATTGTGTTAGCCACCGACGGTTCACCCGCATCCGACCATGCCGTAACTTTGGCTGTGGGCTTGGCGCGCACCCATGGTGCGAAACTGACGGCTGTGTATGCCATCGATCCCTACCCATACTTGGGCCTGGGCGAAGTCAATCCTATGGGTTTTCAGGCTTACATTTCCGCTGCGCAGACACAGGCAGAAGAAGCCTACGCCAAAGTTCGCGTCTTGTGCGCAGCTAGTGACAAGGCACCCTCCGTAGAGCTGCAAGTGCGTATGGTGGAGGACCAAGCCGTCTCAACCGGTATTGTGCAAACCGCGCAAGCAGAAGGAGCCGACTTGATTGTGGTTGGCTCTCACGGCCGAAGCGGTATCGCGCGCCTGATGCTGGGCAGCGTCGCCTCCAAGGTAGTTGCGGAGTCGCCAATACCGGTGCTGGTGGCGCGCTAAACACTAACACTTAGCGTCAGCGCCTCAGCGCCTCAGCGCCTCAGCGCCTCAGCGCCTGTGGGGGCGCTGTCCTAGCGCTCTCCCCACACTAAGCAGCGCTTATTGCGCAGCGTCTTTGAAAAAGCGTATGCGCTCGGCGTCAGCCGGGTGCGATGAAAACGCCATCCCCAGCGGCGAGTCTTCTTCCTCGTTCGCATCGGTTTTTTCTTGGCGTGTGGCTGCCGTGCCGGGGGTGTCGCTTGCTCCCTTTTTCTTGTCTGCTTGGTCTTGTTGGTACTGTTGCAGCCGCTCGAACATGCTCACCATGACGGCGGGCGAAATAGACGCAGCCTTGAGCACATGCACCGCGTAGGCATCGGCTTCGCGCTCGGCATCGCGTGAGTACTGGGCCTGCCCTAGCAAAATGGGCATGGTGGCCAGCACGGTGCTGAAGTCGCCAAACAGCACCGCCCCCAAACTACCCAGCACCGCGCTTTGCACCACCATGCGCATGCCGTGGCGGTGTTGCACATGGCCCAACTCATGGCCGATGACGGCGGTGAGGACCTTGTCGTCGCCTTGCACCAGCTCGACCATCTCGTCGGTCAAGATCATGGTGCCACCAGGAAGTGCAAAGGCATTGGGGCCAATATGGCTTTGCCGGAACAGAAGCTTCCATTCGGGCAGGGTGCCCGCTGGCAAGGGTGCCAAATTGCGTGCAATGGCTGCGCGCAAGCGGTTTTGTTCTTCCTCTGAAAGCTTGCTTGGGCCCATCCAAGTTTGGTCAATGGCGGCCAACGTGGTTTCGCCCAAGGCGCTATCCACTGTCAAAGGGGTGGCCGCCACCACGTAGCGGGACGCCGCTGGCAGTCCCCACAGCTGAATCGACACCAAAACCATGAGCAAAGCCAGTACGCTAGCGCCTACCCAACGCCAACTTTGCTGTGCGGTGACGATCCATGACTCGCTGTGTCCACCCGCTAGGCTCCACTGGTCCCAGGCCTGTACATCGCTGCACTGCACGGTACCACCATCCGGGAAATGGGCAATTCGCATGCCGTGGCGGGTCCGCTCGGGCCATTGCATGCGTGCTATGGGGGCGCTGCGGTCAATGCCATCGCCCAGCACGCGCAAAACGCCTTGGCGTAAATGCAGTTGCACCGCATGGCCACGGGCACTGGTTCCGTCAAAATACAAAGCGCTCAGTGGGGTATCCGGCACATCCATAAAGCTCACAAACCCATGTCAATCCCAAAGAAGTCGCCAGCGGCGTCCCCAGCCGCGTCGCCTTCATTGACGCGGGCTGCCCCAAAGAGTGCCAGCGGGTCGATGTTGGATTTGATGAACACGGACTCCAGCCGTAAACGCGCCATAGCCACGGCGGCAAACGGCCAATACAAGCCCAAGGTGATCACAACCAAGCACCAGTTCTTAATGGTTTGCCACAGCAGTGCGCGCACAGACAGCTTGCTGATAAAGCGCATGGAGCTGTTGCCTGTTTTGGTCCACACCAAGTTCTGAATCTTGGCGATGGTGTAGGGCTTGAGCACGACGAATACCACAGCCATGCCTACAAAGAATCCAAATCCCATTCCAAAGACACTGGCAATACCCAGGCTCGCACTGTCATTGCCACCACCGCTTGTGGCTAAGCCAAAGGCGATAAGCCAAAAGACGGCGCCGCTAGCCAGTACAGAAAGCACCGCCACGCCAATCGCTTTGCCAGAGAGTTTGTAGAAGTCCAGCGCAGTCGCTTTGAACGTGGTTTGTAAGCTGCCCAGGGCGTAGTTATTGTGCTGATAGCGCTTCAAGTTCCATAGCAACCATGGCGTTATTGCTATGCAAAGCAGCATGATGCCTGCCATGGTCCAGAGCAGCCACATGTTTTCCTTGGGGGCTGCATCTTCAGGTGCAAATGAGGCTAGACCAATAATGAGAATCGCTGGGATAAACAGGGGCATGGCTGCTGCGTATGCGCCGCCAAGGGTGCCAGTGAAGGACAGGCGTAAGCCGCGCCAGCTGGTGTTGGCCATGCGGAACTGCATCGAAGACTTCAGCAGAGCAGGCCATATTCCTGCAACGATGACCAGCGCAATAAGCCCCGCCATGGGCGACGCGTTTGACGCTGCTGAGTACAAGCCAAACAACACACCTACGAGCATTGAGCCTTTGAACATGGTCCGCGGATTGCCATGGAAGCCCAGTGGTGTCCCGTCTACCAAGGTGTTGCCGTAGAAATAGCGCATGCGCCGCACTTTGGCCCACGGGTAATAAATGCCCAAGGTGATGATGAGCAAAAAGATGTTGACGATCCAAATGCGGAAGTATTCGCTGCCGGAGCCCGTGAATTCAATGGGGAGCTGCACCGGACGCTGCAGTGGCGAGTGCGCCATGCCCGGTACATCCGATTGACTCATGCTGGCTACGTTCATCGCAACTGTCTCCTAGTTCGGTCAAAGTAGCCCAAATCATAGGTGCAATTCACCGCATTTTTGGGAGTGCGGTGTGGTGGCAGCCGCGATTTACCCAACCCCTTGTTGAACAGCAGGACATTGGGGGAAGGTCATGCGTATGCTGGCACCCACGTCGGCGTGCGGAGCAGCGCTTGCTGCGTCGAGCTTGTTCTTGAGTAACTCTATGTGTCCACCCAGCACGTTCGTGACCAGGTTGTAAACGATGTGCATACCCAAGCCCGATCCGCCTCTTCCCAGCTTGGTTGTGAAGAAGGGGTCAAACACCTTGTCCCTGTGCTGTTCTGGTATGCCAACGCCATCGTCACTGAAAACAAGTTCCACCCACCCCTCGTTGAGGGTCCGCGTGCGCAAGTGCATGGTGCCCTGCGCCCGTCCTTCAAAGCCGTGGGAGAGTGAGTTGCTAATCAGATTAGTCAAGACTTGACCCAGGGCGCCTGGGTAGCTTTCCATGGCAATGTCTGGGGCCAAGTCGGTGGTCAAGGTGTATGGCGTCTTGTTATACAAAGGAACCAAGGTCGTGAGCAGTTCCTTGAGCATGGTGCTTAGGTCAAAGGCGCGACGTTTGTCACTTGACTGGTCAACGGCCACTTGTTTAAAGCTTCGCACCAGCTCGGCTGCACGCATGAGCGTGCGAACCAGGACTTCTGCCCCTTCGTTGCAGGCAAGCAACGAGCTTTCAATGAGTGACTTGCGGGGCCTTGGCGCGTGAATTTCATTGACCAAAGTCTGGGTGTGGTCTTGCATGGTGCTCGCGATGGTGACGCCGATACCAATGGGGGTATTGAGTTCATGCGCTACACCCGCCACGATGGAGCCCAACGCGGCCATTTTTTCCGACCTTAGCAGTTCCCCCTGCATGCTGCGCAAACTTGCGAGTGCTTGGTTCAGCTCGGTGTTGGCCTCTTCGAGGGTTTGGGTTCTTTGTTGTACGCGGGCTTCGAGTTCTATGTTGAGTTCCCGAATCTCATGCTCGGTTGCCCGCTGCCTAGTCACATCTATGGGGGACAAAAGCGCAAGCGACTGTCCATTGAAATCCACCACCCGCCCAGACATTCTGCATAGCAAGATACTTCCGTCCTTGTGGCGCAGTGGTGTCTCAAGGCTGTCTAGCTTGCCCTCGCTCTGCAACGCTGCGAAGTAAGGCGCACGTTCGTCGGGATAGACCCATAACCGCACCTCATGGGCGGTGCGGCCAATCACCTCGTTGCTAGCAAAGCCAAATTGCGCGCTCCAGCTTTCATTGATTTCGACCATTTGGTGGTTGTCCAAACGGACCAACGCAAGCGGCACCGGGGAATGCCTGAACATGCTCGAAAACTTTTGCTCGCTCCTGCGTAAGAAAGCGTCAACCTCGCGCAGTGAGTCCTGCGAACGCCCTAGCTTGTTGATGTGTTGAATCAACAAAAACGTGAGCGCAGATACAAACAAGACCGTGACACCCGAGAAGAGAATGCGGTCAGTGCTACGGGCGCGCCAATTTGCCAAAACGGTACTCTGCTCCCTCGCAAATACCGTGGTGATCGGAAAGCCCTCGATCTTTCTGTAAATGTAGATGCGTGGGATCGCTTTCTTTTCGTCAAGAAAGTGTGTGTCTTCAAAGGTTCCCTCTGCAAGGGGGCTCTTGGATACGCTGCTGCTCGCCGAACTTTTGAGCGTATGAAAGACTTTGGATTCCGTGATGTCCATGCCCATTTGGGCCTCGTCGAATGGAGAGCGAACAATCAAAAATCCTGCGTCTGCAAACAATGCAACCAAGGCGTTGCTGTCCGCCGCGACACGTGCATACACGCCACTAAAGTAAGAAACACTGACATCTGTACTCAAAATGCCAAGGTACTGGCCGGTACTTGTATATATGTTCCGTGCGAGTGGAACCACGAGTTCTCCGTCGTAAAACCGCTTGAATGGTTTGCCGATCACGGGGTCCGTGTGGTCCGTGTTTTGCAGCAGAAAGGGGATGTAGGTGCGATCGTCAGCATCCGTTTGGTAAGCCGGGTAGTCAATGGAACTGACATACGCTTGGCCTCGGGGGTTCACAAACTGCAAAGACTTCAACACTTTGGTGAAGGATTGGGCCTTAGTCAGTACCCCACGAATCGTGGCGTCGGACACTTGCCCTCGGGTTTGAGCCGCTTGGATGGACTTGACGACCCCGTCAAGATTGCGACTTGCCTCGCGCAGGGTGAGTTGGGCATGCTCTTCCAATAGTCGCACAGCCACCTGTCCGTGCTCCTTCTCAGAAGCGAGGGTCAGCTGTTTGTCTTGCGCAATCGCCCACCATGTTTGGCTCAGTATGGCCAATACGGTGGCAACAACGGCCAGCAAAATGTAGCCACTTGCGTAGCCTTGTCGTTTGTGCGGGTCCTGTAGTGGCAAGATGTAAAGGGTGCGGGTTGGATGAAGGGCTGGGTGAGGTGCCTACTTGTAGATACCGGTACCGAGGCAGATTTGTGTACCGGGGATACGTTCGACATAACCACTCTTGGGCTCAATTTCTTTGGTCAAAGGGTGGGGCCATCGGTAGTCGACCCAGCCGCGCCCTGGGTTTTTACATTTTTCTGCCATTTTGCGTATGAGTGGCACGCCTTCCGAGTCCAGCATATCAATCATGACCTTTCCGCGTATTTTTGGGTTTTTACCATGTACGGCCTGGAAGCCTTGGTAATCCAAGCTATAGAGGTACAGGTCTCCATTGGGGTTGATGTCGCTGCGCACATTGAACGGGCTGTCTAGTTGGTTGAACTCGGTGAAAGCGTCGCCCATTCCATGTTGTTTGACATAGGCTTGCGCTTTTTTCATGAGGGCCTGCGCCTGTGCAGCGCTGCTTCTTACGGGGGCGTTTTGCGCCGCTGCGCCGCCCACGCACAAGCCCAGCGCTATGGAAAGTAGCGCCCTGCAGCTTTGCCGCATTACCCTGGACATATGCATGCGCTTGTTGACGGGGCAGTACCTGGCTTTGTTCATTTGTAGTACCCGCTGCTAATGTAAAGGCCCTCATAGCGCTCGGTATAAGAGCGCTTAACGCTTACTTCTTTGGTCACCGGGTTGGGCCACTTGTAGGTTTGCCAACCCTTGCCTGACTTGCTATTGCCTAGGCTTAGAACGGTTTTGATGACGAGCTTGCCGTCAGCGTCTCGCAAATCCAGCATGTTCTTGCCTATCATTTTGTCGTTGATATGCGCAAGCGCAACCCCTTGCGCGTTATAGACAAACAAGTAGAGATCACCCTTGATAAAAGCTCCTTTCGGATTGACAAACTCGCGAAGGGCCGCCTCTTTGCCGTTGGCTTTGACATAGGCGATGGCGTTTTTTACCAAAGCCTCCACTTCTTGTGCCTGCTGACTCTCACTGCCGTGCGCGAGTGTTAGGAAGAGCCCAACGATCAAACAGCACAGACGTTTACCAAGTAATCGGACCATCTTGCTCTCCATGCTGGTCTCCTGTGGTGGGTTGCTTGTATTTCTGATCGTACAAGCACCGCTGGGTAAGCCGAATGATAGGAGCAATCTTTAGATTTAGCGAGCGTCAAGAAGCCGCCCTATGCTTGCCGAGTGCGGCATGTGGTGCGATACTGAAACGGGCATAACCCATTCATTGTTAAGACTGGTTCAAGGAGTGTTCTATGAGCGTGGTACCGCCAGAGCAAGACGACGACTGGCTGATCGACGACGCTGACCCAGAGACTGGTCCGCAAGACGCCAACACACTCAAGCCTTGGCGCATCTTGATCGTAGATGACGAACCTGACATCCACTTGGTGACCCGCATGGCGCTGAACAAGGTGATGTCTCGCGGTCGCCCGATTGAGATACTGTCCGCATACAGCGGTGCCCAAGGCTTCGAGATCCTCTCGAAGGAGTCCGACATTGCACTCGTCTTGCTCGACGTGGTCATGGAAACGGACCACGCAGGTCTGATGCTTGCCCAAGACATCCGTAAACAACTGGACAATCAAATGGTGCGCATTGTGCTGCGCACCGGGCAGGCCGGGCAAGCACCAGAAGAAAGCGTGATTGTTGATTACGACATCAACGACTACAAATCCAAAACAGAGCTCACCCAAAGCAAGTTGTTTGTGACCGTCGTAGCTTCCTTGCGCGCCTATGAAGGGCTTGTGGCCATTGAGCACCATTACTTTGACATGGCAGAGCGCGAGCGTGTGGAAAACGAGTTACGAAGCGCAAAAGAAGCGGCTGAAACCATTGCCGCGTCTAAAGGCCAGTTTCTGGCCAATATGAGCCATGAAATCCGCACGCCCATGAATGCCATTTTGGGCATGCTGAAGCTTTTGCAGGACACAGATCTGAATCCCCGTCAGTTGGAGTACACCGATAAAACCGAAGGTGCGGCCAAGTCATTGCTGGGGCTTTTGAATGATATTTTGGACTTTTCCAAGATCGACGCAGGCAAGATGGTGTTGGATCCCCAGCCTTTTGCGATGGATCAACTGCTGCGGAACTTGGCCGTTATTTTTTCCGCAAGTTTGGGCAAAAAGCCCTTGGAGCTCATGTTTGATGTGGACCCCCATGTGCCCAGCACCTTGGTGGGTGACGCCATGCGACTGCAGCAAGTACTGATCAACTTAGGGGGGAACGCCATCAAGTTCACCCACCAAGGCGAGATTACGCTCCAAGTGAAAGTGCTGCAGGCTTCAGAGGCCAGCATTGATTTGCATTTCGCCATGAAAGACACAGGCATCGGCATTGCCGCTGAGCAACGCAGCAACATCTTTGCTGACTTTACGCAAGCTGAAGCATCGACCACACGCCGATACGGGGGGACTGGCTTGGGCTTGTCCATCTCTCAGCGTTTGGTCAACCTGATGGGCGGCACGTTAGAACTCGATAGCACCCTCGGGCACGGAAGTGACTTCCATTTTCAAGTCACTATGGGCATGCCTGAGGTCCAGGCAGATGCCCCATGGGTCGCGGGCACCGGGCTGGACACCTTGCTGATTGAAGACCACCCGACAGCACGTGCCCTTACCACAAGGATGCTCGAATCACTAGGGTGGACGGTGGATGCGGTGGCGGGTGGCGCCCAGGCGCTTGCGCATTTGCAGGCTCGCTTGGACACGGGTGTTGCACCCTACCAAGTGGTGTTTGTCGATTGGGCCATGCCCGGCATGGATGGCTGGGAGACCATGGCTGCGATGAGGAGCATGCTCCCTGTTGGCCAATCTCCGATTATGGTGATGCTCAGTGGGCATGGAAGGAATCAGCTATCGGACCGTAGCCTGCAAGAGCAAAGTGAGCTCAACGCTTTTTTGGTCAAGCCCATTACCGCAGGCATGCTGCGAGACGTGGTGCAGCAAGCGCAAGAAGGGCGTAGCAATGTACGCGCTATACCCCGCCCCAAAACGGAGAAGCCTAGGCGCTTGCAGGGCTTGCGCCTTTTGTTGGTTGAAGACAACTTGATCAACCAACAAGTGGCCAGAGAGTTGCTGGCCGCAGCGGGTGCCATTGTGGATATTGCCGAAAATGGGCAAGAGGGAGTCGATGCCGTGGTCATGGCCAAACCAGCCTATGACCTCGTTTTGATGGACGTGCAAATGCCCGTCATGGATGGCTTTGAGGCGACGCAGCGTATTCGCCAGAACCCCGCTTTTGCAAAGCTGCCGATCGTAGCAATGACTGCCAACGCCATGGCCTCTGACCGCGACGCTTGCTTGGCTGCCGGTATGGACGCCCATGTCGGCAAGCCCTTTGATTTGACTGAGCTCATCAGCGTCATTTTGGACCACACCAAACGCAAGGAAGGGGGGGCCTATAGCGCTGTCGGGGCCGTTGCGCCGGGCAAACAGACTGTAGAAGCTGGAGCGCCTTCTGAGATTGAATCTCTGCCGCGCACCGATGCTGTAAACGTCAAAGGCGCCTTGGCGCATATGGACGATAGCGTGGAGCTCTATGTGGGTGTGTTGGATGAGTACTTGCGTGACCTTGCCCTGCAGCCCGACAAACTAGATGCCGCGCTGCAGCGCAAAGACCTGCTCACCGCTACCCGCATGCTGCACACCCTGAAAGGTCTGTCCACCATGGTGGGGGCGAGCTACATGGCGGCTATTGCCAAGAAATTGGAGCGCGACGTCAAGGCGGCAGACAAAACTTTGGACGTTGACGCGGTAAAAGCGCTGTTTCGTGCGGCGGTGAATGCGACGCAACAGTCCATGGCACCTATTGCTCAGCAGCTTCGAGCCCATCTTCCTGCCTCCGCCGAGCCGACCAAAGTCCTAGATCGGGAGCGCGTAGTCAAAGACTTAAGCGCCTTATTGGCCATGCTGGAGCAAGATGACATGGAGGCCGTTGAAGTGTACGCAGTCCTCAGGCAAGCCCACCCAGGCCTCACTGGGCGATGGTGGGACACGCTGGCCACTACGATGGCAGATCTTGACTTTGTCGCGGCGGCCCAAGCGTGCCAAATGGGCCTGGATCAGTTGGCTTAGACGCAGGTTTTCTTGAGCCATTCTGCGAAGGCCGCACATTCCCAGCGGTCCATCATGCCAGTGCGCCAGCACAGGTAGTGGGCATGGGGGCTGGGGACATTCATGTCAAACAAGCGCACCAAGGCGCCGTTTTCAAGCCACGGCGCTCCCAGCTTGAGGCGGACTAGAGCAACGCCCATTCCCGCCGCTGCGGCATCGCACATAAGGCCGATGTCATTGAACTGGGACCCTTCTAAAGGTTCTGGCCAATCGAGGTGGTTGGCTGCGTACCAGGTACGCCAAGGTTCCAAGGGACTGCGCAGCAGAGGTTCACCTTCCAAATCCTGTGGCAGTGAAAACGGCCCTCGCTCACGCACAAAACTTGGCGACGCCAAGGGCGTTACTTCGTCCTTGATGAGGCAGGTGTGTTCAACATCGGCATAGCGGCCTGTGCCAAAGCGCACCATCAGGTCAGCGTCTTCGGCAACCACGTCAAGCAGTGGGATGGAGACCTGCAGGGTCAGCTCGATTTCAGGGTACGCCTCTGTAAACTGCCGCAGCCTTGGGATCAAGATGGAGCGTGAAAACGTGGGGGTCACGGCGACCCGCAACTTGCGCTTACCTGGGGCCGCGCTGGCGCTTGGGAACTTTTGTAAAGACGCCAAACCCTCCCGTACATGCGCCAAATACTCAATGCCTTCTGTGGTGAGCGAAAAATCAGCTCTGCCAAACAGCTTAGTCCCAATGATCTGCTCCAGCTGCTTCACGCGGTGGCTGACAGCGCTGGGGGTGACACACAGCTCTTCAGAGGCCTGGGTCACACTGCGCAAGCGGGCCAAGGCCTCAAACGTCAGCAAGCACTGAATGGGGGGTATTCGTGAAGGACTCATAGTGGGTCTATATGCCTAAGTAGCGCTGCTCAAGGTGGCGCTTAAAGTGTGCAGGGTTCAGCGACTCGCCGGTGGCGCGCTCTACCAATTCGGGGGTAGCCCAGCGACTGGCTTGGCTCCATATATGGTTTTGCAGCCAGTTGAAGATGCTAGATAGATCGCCTCGCGCAACTTGCGCATCGAGGTCTGGTGTGGCCTGGCGAAGCGTGTTGAAGTACTGTGCCGCATACATGGCACCCAAGGTGTAGCTGGGGAAGTAGCCAAAGCTGCCATCCGTCCAATGGATATCTTGCAAGCAGCCGTCGCGGTAGTTGCCCCGGGTGTCCACGCCGAGGTACGCCATCATTTTTTCGTCCCAGAGCGCGGGGATGTCATCCGGCGCAATGTCGTCGTTGACCAGGGCACGCTCAATCTCGAACCGCAAGATCACATGGGCGGGGTAACACAGTTCGTCCGCATCGACGCGAATGAAACCAGGGGCCACGCGCGTGTAGATGCGCGCGAGGTTGCTCGGCTCAAATGCGGATTGGTCACCCAGATGCTGGCGTATCAAGGGTGCAATCAGTTGCAAAAAGGCAGGGCTACGGCCCAGCTGCATTTCGAAAGCCAAACTCTGGCTTTCGTGGATGCCCATGGAGCGCGCGCGGCCGACGGGCAAGTGGGCCCATGCACGCGGCAGATTCTGCTCGTAGCGGGCGTGCCCGGTTTCATGCACCACCCCCATCATGCTGCGCATGAAATCCTCTTCGCTGTACCGGGTGGTAATGCGCACATCTTGCGCGACACCGCCACAGAAAGGATGCGTGGACACATCCAGTCGGCCCGCCGAGAAGTCAAACCCTAAGACTTCCATCACGGCCAAGCCCAACGCGCGCTGCTTCTCCACGGGGAAAGGGCCTTGCGCAGGCGTAAAAGACTCTGAAGCCTGTTTGTCTCGCACACGCTGAATGAGGCCCGGGAGCCATTGCTTTACGTCGCCAAAAATACGCTCAATGTGTGCGCTTTGGGTGCCAGGCTCGTACTTGGCCATCAATGCGTCGTAAGGCGACAGCCCTTGTGCTTGCGACAAAACCTGCGCCTCCTCTCGGGATAAGCGCACCACCTCACGAAAGTTATCCAAGAAGCCTTGCCAATCATGGGTCTTGCGCTGCGTGCGCCAAGCATGCTCGCACCGTGAGCCCGCAAGTGATTTGGCCTCTACCAAATGCGCTGGCATGACAAGGCTGTACTCCCAATCACGCTGCATTTCGTGCAGGTTGGCGCGATCCCAATCCGTCAAATTCTCCTGCTGGGCCGCTTGCAACTGGGCGGTCATGGCTGGGTCGGTCAGCGTTTGGTGCATGAGCATGTGCAACTCGGCCATGGCTGCGCTGCGTGCCTCGTTGCCTTGTGGCGGCATCATCGCGGCTTGGTCCCAGGACGCAATGGCGGCCAAGTGCTGGTAGCGGTACAGGCGGGTGAATGTGGCGGTCAGCGCGTCGTAGGCGGGAGTTGTCATGCGTGTTCTGTAGCCAAGAGAGTAAATCAGTAGAAAAGGCAAGCTTTGCAGCCACATTGTCACATCCAGCGCGGCCTGCTTGTCGGTTTTCATACCATTAGCTACAGTGGTTTTGGCGCTCTCGGTGTACAAACGGAGCCTCGTGTGGGAGCGCCTTGTGTGCGCTGACGGCTTTGGCTTTCTGATGTGGAACAGCCTGCTTGGCGAGTGATTCGCCTGAAACATGTCTTGAGGAAGCACTATGAAAGTTGTAATTCTGAACAATGCCGCTGAGGTTGCCGCCTACGGTGCACAGATATTTGTGAAACACATCAACGCCAAGCCCACCGCGGTGTTGGGGCTGGCAACAGGTTCTACCCCGGTTGCGCTCTACAAAGAACTCATAGCCGCTTACCAACAAGGGCAGGTGTCTTTCAAACATGTCAGTACGTTTAACCTCGATGAGTATTTGGGCCTCAGCGGGAGCCACCCCCAAAGTTACCGCCACTTCATGAACGGGCAGTTGTTTGACCATGTGGACATCAACAAGGCCAACACGGCGGTGCCAGCGGGCGATGCTGCGAACCCCTTGGAAGCGTGTGCCGCCTATGAAGCGGCGATTGTGGCTAAGGGAGGGGTGGACATTCAGTTGCTGGGCATCGGGCGCAATGGGCACATTGGTTTCAATGAGCCTTCGTCATCCTTGCGTTCACGTACCCGCGTGAAAACCCTGACCCGCGCCACCATTGATGACAATGCGCGATTTTTTGGCCCCGACGAATTTCAGCCACACCTATCTTTGACCATGGGGATTGGCACGATTCTGGAGTCCAAGAAAATAGTGCTACTGGCGACAGGCGAGAGCAAGGCTGATGCCATCAAGGCAACTGTGGAAGGGCCTTTGTCAGCCTCTTGTCCCGCGTCGGCCTTGCAATGGCATGAGCAGACGGTACTCATCGTCGATGAAGCGGCCGCCAGCAAGCTGTCTGACATCGACTTCTTCAAGCACATTGAGGCTGAGAACCAAAAACTGGTGCACCAATTCGCCACTTAGGAGACAGCGCTAGGTGCGCCTGGCGCTGACAGGGTGGCATCGCGTGTCACTTTAGAGCAGCGTGCTGGTTTTGGGCAAATATGCCCTGCTGCGCCCATTAAATAAGCGTGAACAGCTACTGTATTGATAGCGAAATGCGTTTCTTGGATCGGGCTCTAGTCGTTTCTGCGTAGTGCTGCTGGTCGTATCCGAGGTTACAGTGATGTAGAGGCTTTGCCTTCCATCACCATAACAACGAGGTACGACAATGCGATTTTCCGAAGACCACCTGGACGTGCTGACCTGCAGCGACAGCGTTCAGCGGCCTATCCATGTGTGGGCGGCTGAGCAGCCCAAAGCCGTTATTCTGGCAATTCACGGAGGGCTAGCCCACGCGGGTGACTATGTGACGCCGGCCCTGTATTTCAGGGCGCGAGGGTTTGCGACCGTGAGCTACGACATGGTGGGGCATGACCGCAAGCGGCGGGTGGATATTCCCAGCTTTGAAAACTTTTTAGCGGACACCGAGCTGTTGCTGAAGTGGATCAAGCGGAAGTACCCGCAGCTCCCGGTTTTTGTCATGGGCCATTCCATGGGCGCATTGATCGCAACCCACCTAGGGCTAGGGCGCTTTGCCAAAGACCCGGTCATCAAGGGCTTTGTGCTGTCCTCACCTTACTATGTCAACGCTATCCAAGTGCCAGCGGTATTGCTGAAGCTCTCGAGCGTGTTGTCCAAGTTGTTTCCCACCATGAAGGTGCCCATGGAGTCCATGACCGACATGCTGACCCATGACGCCACTATCACGGCGCGCCACCATGCCGATGAGTTAGACGACACACGTGCTTCTGAGGCTAGTTTCCGGTTTGCCGCCGCCTTACTGGGGGCTCAGGCTGCATTGAAGGGTACTCTGGCGGGCTGGCGTCAGCCTGTGTTTGCCGTGCTTGCCGGGCAAGACAAGCTTGCCAATGTCAGTGCATCGCAAGCGATGTTCAAGACCATGCCGCAGCACCTGTTGGACCTGCATGTGTATGCAGACAACTACCATGAGAACTTCAACGAAACCAACCGCGAGGAGATCTACGCAAGCTTGTTGGAGTGGCTGGAAGCGAGGCTATTGGCTGCTTAGATGCTGCACTGCTGGGTTTGCTTGGTCTGATCAAGGTGGGGCTGGCACGGAGATTGTTGACTTGTGTCAAGTTGCAAGGCAAGGGGCCAACCTATAGTTGGCCCTAGTTTTTGCAACGGTGCCATGCACCCATTTACTCCCGATCTATGCCAGTTGAACTTTACCGAGACGCAAGCCACACCTGTCTGATGTTTACCGACCTGATTGATGGGGACGCGCAGGCCGTGCAGTCCAATCAATTCTTGATTGTGGACAACGGCAGTGGCGCCATCATTGACCCGGGCGGCAACCTTGCGTTCAACGAATTGTTCATGGGCCTGAGCCGCCACTTCACGCCGCAAAACCTCTCCTATTTGTTTGCCTCGCATGCGGACCCTGACATCATTGCATCGCTAGACCGTTGGATGACATCCACACCTGCCAAGCTCGTGATCTCGCGCGTGTGGGAGCGCTTCGTCCCCCATTTCACCAAGGTGGGTAAGACCGACAACCGCATCATTGGCGTGCCTGACCAGGGTGGAAAGCTGCCTTTGGGGCGCAATGAGCTGTGGGTGCTGCCCGCGCACTTTTTGCACTCTGAAGGGAACTTCCATTTTTACGACCCTGTGAGCCGCATCCTGTTCACCGGCGACCTCGGGGTATCTATGACCAGCGGTCAACGTGCGCAAACACCTGTGACGCGGCTCGCAGACCAGTTGCCCCTTATGGAAGGTTTCCACAAGCGCTATATGGTCAGCAACAAGGTCTTGCGCTTGTGGGTCCAGATGGCGCGCAAGCTCGACATCAGCATGCTGGTGCCCCAGCATGGCGCGCCCATTACAGGCCCCGCCATTGCCGAGTTCTTTGAGTGGGCTGAAAACTTGTACTGCGGTGTCGATCTGTTTGACGAGCGCAACTACCAATTGCCCAGCGCGCGGCTGATCGCCTGAGGCGTAGGGTGCCCGCCAAGGCCGGAGTCTTTGCAGGCTGGGCTATGGGCAGACCCCAATCCCACTTTTTGCGCCACTGCTTTGATCGACATGTCGGTGCGCTCCAAGAGGCTTTGGGCCAAAGCCAAGCGCTGGTTTAGCAAGCATTGGCCCACGGTGCACCCTGTGATTTGCTTGAATTGGCGCGCTCAATGTACTGCGCCTGCCCCCCTTGGCGGTGCGGCGCCAGCACCCTACGCCGCGCCACGCGCTTGGCAATCTCGGCCCCCCAGTCGGTGCGCAGCAAGTGCAAACCACAGTCCAGCCCAGCGGCACTGCCAGCTGAGGTGACGATGCTGCCATCGTCCACGTACAAGACCGCGGAGTCTCCATCCACCTTGGGAAAGCGTTGGGCAACGTCGTCGGCCAATTGGCAATTGCCAATTGCCAGTGGCTGATGTCGTTAAACACCACCACGGCCACTGTGCTGGTGAATTGCTACAAAAAATATAGCTGTATGCGCAATAGATATGGGCGCAAACAGTACTTTTTCCTAAGTTTTGCGACCGTGATGGTGCATGCTTGACTATATATTTTTGTAGAGTAATATGCAAATATGTTGTGGAATCTACTTATTGTTTCAATGCCCACCGAAAACACCACGGCGCGTATGCGTGCGTGGCGGGCGCTCAAGGCATGTGGTGCAGCGGTGTTGCGTGATGGTGTTTACCTGGTGCCAGCAAGCCCCAGCACGCAAGCCAGTCTGGCGTCTGTGGGCGAAGATGTGCTGGCCCATGGAGGCTTGGCCTACCATTTGGCGTTGGATTCAGTCGCTCCCTACGACTTTGAACCTTTGTTTGACCGCAGTACCGAATTTGCGGCGTGGATGCACGATGTGCAAGCCTGCGGCGCGCAACTCAAGCCCGACAACGCGGCCGAAAGTGTGAAGGCAGCGCGTAAGCTGCGTAAAACTTTTACCCAGTTGTGTGCCATTGATTTCTTTGCGGGGGAGGTGCAAAAGCAAGCCGCGCAGGCTTTACTTGAGCTGGAGGCTAAGGTGCATCAAGCCCTGTCCCCCAATGAGCCCATGGCAGCGCCAGCCCAAGCCATAGCCCGGCTGGACCGCGCTGAGTACTTGGGTCGCACCTGGGCCACGCGCAGTCGCCCTTGGGCCGACCGTCTCGCCTGTGCATGGCTCATCAAGCGCCATATTGACGCCAACGCCACGCTTTTGTGGCTCAGCAGCCCCGAAGAATGCCCCACAGATGCGCTGGGCTTTGACTTTGACGGCGCGCGCTTCTCCCACGTAGGCGCAAAAGTGAGTTTTGAAGTGCTGCTAGCAAGCTTTGCGTGGGACAGCCCCGCATGGCAGCGCCTTGGGGCATTGGTGCACTACTTGGACGTTGGGGGCATTGAACCCCCTGAGGCTGCAGGCATTGAGCGTGTTTTGGCCGGGCTATGCACTGCGTTTGCGGACGATGATCAACTGCTCGTGGCCGCAAGTGCGGTGTTCGATGGCTTGCTGGCCTCTTTCGAGAAAGAAGTAAAGGTATGAACACAGCGACTGTTGCCCAGGGGCATGAGATGCCTGCCCCGGTGAGTTTTGCCCAGGCATTTTGGTTCTGGCTCAAGCTGGGGTTCATTAGCTTTGGGGGCCCCGCCGGGCAAATCGCCCTCATGCACACGGAGCTGGTGGAGCGAAGGCGCTGGATCAGTGAGAAGCGGTTTTTGCACGCCTTGAACTACTGCATGCTGCTCCCCGGCCCAGAGGCGCAGCAGTTGGCGACTTACATTGGCTGGCTGATGCACCGCACACGGGGCGGCATCGTGGCTGGGGTTTTGTTTGTGTTGCCGTCGCTGCTCATTCTCATTGGTTTGTCCTGGGTCTATGTCGCTTTCGGCAGCCAGCCCGTAGTTGCGGGTGTTTTCTTTGGCCTCAAACCCGCAGTGACCGCACTGGTGCTGCACGCGGCCCACCGCATTGGCACGCGCGCCTTGAAAAACAACTACCTGTGGGCGATTGCAGGGCTGGCTTTTGTGGGCATCGCGTTCTGGGGCTTGCCATTTCCCGTCATTGTGTTGGCGGCGGCGGCCATTGGCTTTTGGGGCGCGCGTTGGGCCCCGCAGGTGTTTGCCGTTGGTGGTGGGCACGGCGCAGCCAAGGCTAACTATGGCCCCGCCTTGATTGACGACACCACACCCACGCCTGCACATGCCAGATTTAACAAGCGTGCTTTGCTGTGGGTGGCAGGTTCGGGTGTGGGGCTGTGGGGCGCAGCCATGTTGGCGCTACTGGCTCTCTATGGTTGGCATGGTGCTTTTACCCAAATGGCGTGGTTTTTTACCAAAGCTGCACTGCTCACATTCGGTGGGGCCTATGCCGTGTTGCCCTACGTGGTGCAGGGGGCAGTAGATCACTACCAATGGCTCACCCCAGCGCAAATGATGGACGGCTTGGCGCTGGGCGAAACCACGCCCGGCCCGCTCATCATGGTGGTTGCGTTTGTTGGTTTTGTCGGCGCTTGGACACATGCCGTACTGGGGCCGGATGCCTTGTTTTTAGGTGGTGCCGTGGCCGCTGTGGGGGTGACCTTTTTTACGTTTCTACCTTCCTTTGTTTTCATCTTGGCCGGTGGGCCGTTTATTGAGTCAACCCATGGCAATTTGAAACTCACGGCGCCTCTGACTGCCATTACGGCAGCGGTGGTGGGCGTAGTTGCCAACCTGGCATTGTTCTTTGCTTACCACGTGCTCTGGCGCAGCGGGTTTCAGGGGCCGTTTGACTATGTCTCTGCCGCCATTGCCTGTGCTGCTGCAGTGTCTTTGTTCTATTTCAAGCACGGGGTCATGGCCGTCTTAGCCGCGTGCGCCGCCGCAGGTTGGCTGCTGGCGTATGCCGCCCCCACACTCATTCAACTTCACTAAACAAAGGGTTTCACTATGTTTCTCACTCCCATGCCTCTGCCATTTGACCCAGCTGCTACTGCAGGACTCTCTGAAAAGTTGCACTTAAGCCACCACCAAAACAATTATGGGGGGGCGGTCAAGCGCCTCAATGCCATTCGCGAAGAGTTGTCGCAGCAACCCATTGCGCTAATGCCGGGCTATGCACTCAATGGCCTTAAGCGAGAGGAACTCATCGCCACCAACTCTAAGCTGCTCCATGAGCTCTACTTTGATAGCCTGGGCGGAGCGGGTCAGGCCATGGTGCCCGCCATGGAGCTGGCCCTCATGGCAAGCTTTGGCAGCGTGGCCCGCTGGCGTGACGAGTTTGTAGCCATGGGAAAGGCCTTAGGGGGCGGGTCAGGATGGGTGACGCTGGTCTTCGTGCCCCAAGAGGGGCGTATGGTCAACCAATGGGCTGCTGATCACACGCACATGGTCGCTGGTGGAACGCCGGTCTTGGCGATGGATATGTACGAGCACGCCTACCACCTAGACCACGGCGCCAACGTGGCTGCCTATGTGGACGCGTTTATGGGCAACATTGCCTGGGACAAGGTGTATGCGCGTTACCAACATGCGGTGCATGCAGTGGGAGAAGCTTTGGCGGCGCCCCCCGATACGGTCGACGCCGCGTTTGTGGTGGATGTGCGGCGTGCGGGCGTGTTTGCACAAGCCTCCGCCATGCTGCCGGGGGCCGTATGGAAAGACCCCGCTTTGGTGGCGCAATGGGCGGCTGAGCTGCCCACGGACCGCGAGGTCTTGGTCTACTGCATCTATGGCCATGAAGTAGGGCGCTCAACCGCCATGCAACTCAAAGCACGTGGTGTGAACGCGCGCTACCTGAGTGGTGGCATCGATGCGTGGGAGAAGACCGGCAAGCCTGTACAAGCCAAGGCCTAGTGACCCCGGCGCTGGCTGCTACAAAATTTGTAGGCCGCCCCACGTGTCGTTAGAAATGTGTGTAATACACACTACTGTCTAGCGACCTGAAAGTTACAAGCATGAGGATTGTCGGTGAGTTCAAAAGGTGGGTGTGCTGCATAGCCACATGGGCGTGTGCGTCAGCGTGTACTGCCCAAGTGGTGTTCCCATTGCCTGCGGATAAGGACCGTGCCCGCTTTGACTTTGAGTTCACCGTTTTGCAGCAGGCTTTAAGTGTGGACCACAAGCAGGCATCAGGACCGTTGCCCTTGGCGAGCACGGTGGTCTGGAGCGAGCATGGCATGAACTTGGATCGCGCACTTTTAGAGCTTGCTGCCGGACGCATTTCTATAGTGCCGCGTTTCGCTACGCCCACGTTGGCGCAGAGCTTTACGGAGGTCGACTTTGCAATCGACAAGGGCTTGCAGAGCAAGCGGGTGCTGCTAACCCGAAAAGATGTGTTGCCCAAGTTGGCCGGTGTGCGTGATGCCATAGAACTGAAGCCCCTTCGCTTTGGGGTGCTGGTGGGTTGGCGAGACAAGCAGCTGCTCCAAGATGCAGGCTATTCGGTGGAAGCCACCAATGCGTTCGACGGCTTGTTTCAAATGCTGGCCAAGGGCCGCACGGACGCCATTTTGGTGGGTGCGTTGCACCATGCCCAAATTACACCCCTGATGTCGAAGTACAAAGGCTTGGTGACTGAGCCCTCGCTGTTCATTGAGGTGCCTACGGAGCAACGCTTTTACACCGCCCTCACAACTGAGGGCGCAGCGCTAGCCCGGCAGGTGCAAGCAGGCTTGCAGTCTTTGCAGCGCAGCGGGGAGTTCGACAAGATTCACCTGCACTACTTCGGGCAGCCCGAGCGTTTGTTGCAAGGGCGCAGAAGAGTCACGCTTACCCCCCACAACTAGCATCGCAGGGTGCCATGGTGTGCGCGAACTGCAGGTGTCGCGCTTACAGCGCAATGCCGGCCATGGCCGCTAAGGCGGCGGTGTCCATTGCCCCCACGTTGCTAAGAACCTGACCCGTCTGTGCGTTCTTGGTGATCACAAAAGGCACGGATTCAACCTTGAGGCTATTCAACAACTGCGTGTTGGTCTTGATAACGGCCTCTTGTTCGGAACTAAGTTTAGGGGTGTCTGATAGGCCGCCAGTGCCGGCTAGCAAAGATGCCTCATGCACCGCCATAAGTTCCGCTGGGTTCGGTGCTGCCAAAAGGGCTGCCCCTTGCGGCGCACTTTTGCCGTTGATGAATGAAATGGGAATCCAGACGAACTTTGCTTTCTTCATCAGCGGTTGGGCCGCGTTCCACAGGTGTGCACAGTGGGGGCACTGCGGATCAAACATCACGTAAACCGTGTTGGCGCTCATCAACGCGCCCACTGTGAACCCTTTGGCGGTGCTAGTGACTTGGTCCAAGGTGGATTGCGTAGGCTTTGCGCCGGAGCCGGAGCTTGCGACCGGCAAATCATCCGGTTTGCTGCAGCCAACGAGGGCCAGAGCCGCGCCTCCTAGCAGTGGAGCGGCAAGCAGACGGAGTGCGGAGCGGCGAGCAAGCGCGAAAGACGAGGCTGAAGTGGCAAGGGTCATAAACAAGGAAAGGAATGGTTGGAAAAGTCGGCACTGGCAGCAAGTGGTGTAGCCAAGCCTAGGGAGTTTAGGAAGATAGAGTGCGGTTGGCTTCTATAGGTTCCCGTGCTGGGTGTGATTACTTTTTAAGCATGGGCTGCAAAGCCCCGCTGCATGCGGGTTTGGAGGCTTGTAAACAATGTTATCCACAAGGTGGTGCACAGTATCGGCGGGTAAGTTGCGGGGGGCTGCTTGCAGAGTTTTTGAGGGTGTGTCAAAGCATATTTTGCGCAAATTTCCATACCATAAATTTTCTTCCCATTCGAGAGCCGGGTCACTGCGAATGTAAACACGCGTGGGTGTGATGCTTTTTAAGGCACCGTGTGCAAAGCACCTATTGGCGCGGGTTTGGGCAGTTGTGCCAGCACTTATCCACAAAGTGGCCCACAGTAATTTGGAGTAAGTTTTTGCAGGTATTTAGGGGACCGCGCCTAGCAAAATTTGTTTGTCCAAGGGGCTGGGCTGCTGGATTTGGCCTGTGGATGCCGCCAGCCCATCCTGTGCCTGTCGGGTGGTCCACACCGCGCGGCTTGAATAAGCTGAACCCGCACCCAAGTGAGGCAACAAGCGGCGTGTGCCCCACAACCATCACAAAGACTGGACTCTAGGTTGGCGATTTATTTACTCGGTCTCTTTGCCTTGTGCATCATTTTGGGCATTGCGGGGCAACCACTATGGAAGACCTACCAGCGCAAGCGGTGGGCGCAGCATCCGTTTCCAGCGCACTGGCGCAAGATCTTGCGTAAGCGCGTGCCATTGGTGGGGCGTTTGCCTACGCATTTGCAACTGCAGCTCAAAAAGCACATGCAGGCCTTCATTGCAGAAAAGCCGTTTATTGCCTGTGGTGGCTTGCGTTTGACGGAAGAAATGCGCGTCGTGATTGCGGCGCAAGCATGCTTGTTGGTGCTGAACCGCTCGCTAGCCCACTTTGACCATGTGCGGCAAATCTTGGTGTATCCGGCGGCCTTTGCAGTGGATCGCGTGAGTACCGATGGCGCAGGTGTGCAGCAAGAGCACCGCCAAGCTTTGGCAGGGGAGTCTTGGTCCCAAGGGCAGGTCATTTTGTCTTGGCAAGATGCTTTGGAAGGGGCAGCAGAACCCAGTGACGGCCGCAATGTGGTCATTCATGAGTTTGCCCACCAGCTAGACCAAGAAAACGGCGCGGCCCACGGCGCGCCACCGCCCAGCGTGGGCAATACTGCGCATGACCCGGTGCGCTGGCAGCGGGTGATGGGGGCCGCATTTTCCGACTTACAGCTTGCGGCGACGCAGGGGCATGCAACCTTGCTCAACCACTATGGCGCGCAAGACCCTGCGGAGTTTTTTGCCGTAGCGTCAGAGACCTTCTTTGAGCAAGGTGCTGCGCTGCAAAGCGACAATGTGGCGCTGTACCAAGCACTCAAGGCTTACTACCAAGTAGACCCGGCGGCTTGGTAAGCGCGAGCCGCCCAGGTGACGTATGGGTCTTACTGCGCCCAGAGCCTGCCATAGGCACCGCTGGCTTTGAGCTTATTCAGGCCCGTGTCACATCAACGGTGTCTTCGTTTGCGTTTGCATGTGCAAGTCAGCGGCTTCGTTTAGTGAATGCTACGGGGCGCCTGTGTCGGCACCCACGGCGGCCCACGCACAGCCGATTGAGTGCTTAAGCACCTACCTTCACGCCCTTCCAAAAGGCCACGTGGCCGCGAATGGACTCCGCCTCTGGCTTGGGGTCTGCGTAGTACCACACCGCGTCAATATTCATTTCGCCATTGACGATGAGCGAGTAGTAGCTGGCCTGGCCTTTCCAAGCGCAGGTGGTTTTGTGGTTGCTAAAAGTCACGTACTCGCGCTTGAGCGCACTTTCGGGAAAGTAGTGGTTGCCTTCAACCAAGACGGTGTCGTCGCTCTCCGCAATCACGGTGTTGTTCCAAATGGCTTTCATGGGGTTCCCTTTGCATGAGGTGAGGCAGTGTTAGCGCTGCAATAACGAGCCCATGGGCCAAGCTTGACGCCTTGGCCCATGGGCTTGGTTTCATTGTGCCTGCGCTTGGATCGCAGCGCTTGCGCCAATTGCCGTGGGGGCGCACATTGGTTGGCCCCAGCCGTTAGCCACTAGCGTGGCACATGTAGCCTCAGCGGTCACCGTGGCGTTGCGCAATTGGGTTTTGCCTGCGGGGCGCAAAGCCACGTAGCGCTTGCCATCTGGCGAGGGTGCCGGGTCGCGCAGCACATGCCCCGTCTTTTCCAGTGGCAAGACCAGCCTTAGCACCCCAGACATCGAAAGCCCTAGTGGCCGCGCCAAGTCTGCCACGGCAATGCGGCCCAATGGCGCGCGGGCGATGCGTGTGAGCAAGACCAAGTCTTGGTAAGACAGGCCGTGGGCCCAGGCCAGTTCCTCGTCTAAGGCGAGCTGGATTTGGGCATGTGCAAAGCTGGTTTGCAGGCACACATCTAAGGGTGAGTGAGTGAAGCAGCGTGTCATAGCGATGTCCTCACGCATTACTGGCTTGCTCGGTGGCTTGCGCTGCATGGGTCGGCTTGGTCGGAAGGTTGTATCCCCGCGCCGAAAAGCACTGCAACTCCTCTTGCCAAAGCGCCAGAGATGCAGCTAATTCCGCTGCATAGTCAAAATCTGGTTGTTCACGCTCTGCAATGCGGTCCAAAACTTCAAATTGAAACGCCTGCGGCCCATGGTTCAGCCAGTCGGCCAACAAGGCCTTGTTGCGATGCGTTTGCATGCTGAGTTCAAACCGATGGCGGTTCATCGCTCCCGCAAGGTTGCTGCTGCCGCCCACGTATACGCGTTGGTTCACCGTGTTGCGGATGGCAAATACGCCCATGGGCACCATGGTTGCCATGTATTGGTCTTTGAGAGTTTTGTTCTTTGACATATTGCAAAAAAAGGATGTGGCGCTCACCAAATATGCGTGAGCAGCTACTAAATTGATAGTGGTGCGGGCTTTTGCCCACGTCGGCTTGCGGCCGCTCAGTCGGTGCCGGGCACCATGGCGTGCTTGCCCATGGTCAAAACGACATGCCCATGCTGATTGGCAAACGCTTGCGCTTGTTCGTAGGTGCTAAACCAGTGGTTAAGGCTGCCTGTAGCGCCATTAGGGTGCAATAAGTGGGCCACTGCTTCTAGGCATTGCTCGCGCAATACAGGCAGGTAGGTCTCCCAATCGGCAAAGCCCGCTTCCACAGCCAAGGTGCGCAAGAAATGCTTGCGCTGCAGTGCATGGCGGCGTTGGTAGATCGTCTTCAGTGGTTCGTGTGCAAACACGCCGGCGGCATGGGCGCGCCGGATGGCGGGCATGGCTACGCTGATGGGGCCTTTTTGCGCGGCGCGATGCAACTTGCGCGCGAGTTGCAGCATGGCGTCGACGGCGGTACTGTCGCGTGCTTGCTCTTGTGGCGGTTCACCATCACTGATGGGGTGCGGTGGGGTGTGGATGCTTTCTTTGCGCATACCAGCTCCTTGTAGTCCAAGGGCCGTTCTCGCAATGGGCCAATGAGGAGGGGTATGCAAGCGAGGTGCTTGCGATGCAGGTGCTAAGGCTTTCGCGAGTGGGCGTCCTGTGAGCCCGCCGCGATTGTAGCAAGCACCGACCTTTGCGACGCTAGGCCATGGGCAGGCGCGACTTGCAGCGGGGGAAATTGCTGCATCCCCAAAAACCGGAGCCACCTGCGCGAGGCTTGCGTTCTAGCATCTTGACGCCGCAACTTGCGCAGGTAGGGCGCCAGTAGTCGCCCTCGTACGCAACGTCTAGCAACGCTTTTTGCTGCTCTGGAGAACGCTTGGCAATCAATGCAAGCAAGCCTCTACCGTCCAGCGCGTTGATGCCATTGGCCTTGGCAAACGAAACGGCATCTTCGGTGAACGTAGATGTCGTTGCGTAGGTGCCGCGTTTAAGGCCATGTGAAGCCATGACACCAAAGAACTCGCGCATCTCTTTCACGCCCACGGGTTTACCTTGCCAATGCTTGCATTGCACAACGGCTGCGGGTCCTTTGGCATTGCGGGAATGAAGCCAAATGTCAACCCCACCGTCAGCCCCATGCGATTGGGACTTGGTTTCGAAGCCGGCCTGCGCAAACAAGGCCTCGCACACGGCCTCAAATCGACGCCACTCAATAGAGGCAAACACCGCCTTGCTCCACAGCGACTTTTGCGCCAGTTGTCCAGCCTTCGCCAAGTGACGCCCCCTAAACTCCACTTCGATCACATTGGATTCGCTAGGTGGGCTGGATTTCAATGGGGCTGGCTTGGTTGCGTAAAACGGGGCCGGTCTGGTGCTGAGCGACCCCTTGAACTTGGGGAGGGACGGGGTGCGACTCTTGTAGCTCGAATAGGCCAACATGACTAACCCTGCGGTGAGCAGCAGCACGCCAGGCACCATGAGCGCTTTGGCAAGCATGAGGCCGATGGCGGAGTTGCCCAAAAGCTGCGGCCCAAAGAGCATGGCAGCGCCTAACAAGGAAACGGTGACCCCCATCTCGTGCGCAGATCGCCTCAGCGTCTGTGGACGGGTGCGTCGATTAGGACGTGCCAAATGCAAGCTCCCTCAAGGTTTGGGTGCGGTCCATCTCTTACCACTTGGACCGCTTGGTGCGTGATTTTACTTGAAGTATCGGGCCACCGCGCTCATGGAATATGCGCAACTAGCTAGCAAATATGTAGCAAATTTCGTTTTTTAATGGGACTGATTGCGTTACACGCTACGAGGGTAGCTTGGCGCTTACCCAACGCACAATATCCGCAGATCCCATGGCACCGGCTTGTCGGGCAACTTCCCGGCCATTGACATACAAGGCCAAGGTCGGAATGCTGCGGATGTTGAAACGCCCACCCAACGAAGGCACAGCTTCCGTGTCAACTTTGGCTAACCGAACCCGCGGCTCAAGCTGCTTAGCGGCGGCCTCATAAGCGGGTGCCATGGTCCGGCACGGGCCGCACCAGGGCGCCCAAAAGTCGACCAGCACAGGGATGTGATTGCGCGCAATGTGCTTGTCAAACGCCGCTTCGTCCAAGGCCGTTGGGTGCCCTGTGAACAAAGCTGCTTTGCAACTGCCGCAGTCCGGTTGGTGCGAGAGCTGTTCCACGCGTACCCGGTTGGTGGTGTGGCAATGGGGGCAAACAATGTGCAGGGTGTCGGTAGTCATGGTGCATATCTGGAGTCAAAACAAATAGTATCAAGTACCGTTATTGGGCGGCGCACGCAGCAGTGTTTCGCCACAATGGCTCAACGCTACCTAACGCACGGAGTCAGCATGTACATTGGAGAACTCGCAAAGAGCACGGGAGCCTCGCCCAAAGCGATTCGTCTGTATGAGTCTATGGGCTTACTGGGGAAGGTGCTGAGGAGTGGCGCCTACCGCGTGTACTCAGAGCGCCACGTGGCACAAGTGCGACTGATCAAACAAGCGCAAACCATGGGTTTCAAACTGGCTGACGTGGTGCCTGCTATGCGCGCCGGTAGCGTGGAGCCCGACTGGGCGCTGTTGATGCAGCAAGTGGAGCACAAACGCTCTGAGATTGCCCTTGAAATCGTTCGACTGAAGCAACTAGACCAGCAGTTGTGCCAGATCAATGTCGAAATACGCGTCTGTGCAGAACTCGCTTGACTCTGTCCCTAGGGGCAGACTTAGGGTGGTGGCTTCCTCAATTTGAAGCACCTCCATGCCAAAAAATGTACTCGTGGTACTCGGCCACCCTTCCAACACTAGCTTTAGTGCAGCCCTTGCAGACACCTACCTAAAGGCTGCGCATGCGGCGGGCCATACCGTGCGCTTGCTGCGCTTGGCGGACCTCAGTTTTGACCCTATCTTGCATGGCAGCAACCCGCATGCGCAGGCACTAGAGCCAGACTTGCTGGCAGCGCAAGAGAGCATTGTGTGGGCACACCATGTGGTGTGGGTTTTCCCCGTGTGGTGGGGCGGCGTGCCGGCCTTGCTGAAAGGGTTCTTGGACCGGGCCTTTACTTCCGGCTATGCCTATAAGTTCAACAAGGGTTCGCCGTTGCCGGTGCCCTTGTTGAAAGGGCGCACCTCGCACTTGGTGGTGCCCATGGACACGCCGCCTTGGTACTACCGCTGGGTCTACCGCATGCCCGCAATCCAGCAAATGAAAAAAACTACCTTGGAATTCTGTGGTTTGCGCCCCGTGCGGACCTTGATGCTAGGACCCATCATCCACTCCACCCCAGCGCAGCGCGAGCAAATGTTGGAGCAGGTGGCCAAGCTCGCTCGCACCCTATAACACAGAGTTGCCGGGTGAAAACCCCCTGCGCGGCCGCTGCCTAAAGTTTGGGCAGCCTCTCCAAACCCAAGCGGGGCAAGGGTTTGGCGGCTTGTGAACACGCTTATCCACAGACGAGTCCACAGTAGGGCGGGGTAAGTTTATTTGCGAATTCGCAATCAAGCCTTCGCCCACACCAACAACAGGTTGTTGGCGGGCATGTCAATGCGGGCTTGCAGCCGCAGGCCCGCAGCCTGCGCCTCATCTTGCACCGCTGCAACCGTACGTATGCCCCAGCTAGGGTCATGGGTGCGCAAACTTTGGTCAAACTCTTGGTTGCTCGGCAAGGGCACCACGCCGTCTTCAAAGTAGGGGCCGTAAGTAATGAGCAGGCCTTGTGCATTCAGTGCCTTGGTGCTGCCGCGCATCAAGGCACCGCAGGCCTCCCACGGGGCAATGTGCAGCATGTTGATGCACAGCACCAAGTCAAAGCCCGCAGGCTCCATGGTCCAAGGTTCTCGGCACACATCGAGTTGCAATGCCTCCAGCACATTGTCTAAACCTGCTTCGGCCGCGCGCACCTCAATGTTGTACAGGGCGCCGCGGTGCACTTCAGTAGGCTGCCAGGTCCAGTCGGGCATGTGCTGCGCAAACCAACACACGTGCTGCCCAGTGCCTGAGGCGATCTCTAGTGCATGGCCCTGTGCGGGTACCAAGGCCTGCAGCCGCTCCAATATAGGGTGTTTGTTGCGTTCAGCGGACGGGCTAAAGTCGGGCTGCGCCATAGGGCTTAGTGGGTCACCATTTCGTAAATGACTTCCTCGCTCTCCACCAAATCCAAAATGTCGTTGAGCACGTTCTCGTTGTCGGTATTGGTCCAGGTTTCTTCGGGGTTGCTGGCAAACAGAGGTTCAATGGCCAGGTCAAGGTACTGACCGTCGGGCATTTTGATGACTTCGCCACCTTCGGAGGTGGTGATCAGTTCCCAGTCATCGGGTACCGACATTTCTAGTTTGATGGTGACGTTGAGTCGTTTCATGGTGTGTTCCTCGTAATGATCTTGAGAGCGTAACCGATGCCATGTAGGGCCTGTAAACGCTAGCTTTCCCTAGTTTGAGGCCCTATGTGGCGGTACACATACGCTTGCGCGCCCCGAAACGCAATGGTGCCTTCGCGCTGTGCGCCCATGCGCTGCGCCACGGCGTTGGATGGTGTGTTGTCTGTTAGCACCACGCTGACTGCGGTTTGCCAGCCAAAGTCTTGGTAGGCGGCTTGCAGGGCGCGGGTGGCTGCTTCGGTCGCGAAGCCTTTGCCATGGTGCCCCAGCATGAGTGCCCACGTAATCTCTGGCTCAACCCAAGCCTCGGGAAACCACATGCCCGCCAAGCCCACGTAAGCGCCGCTGGCCTTTTCTTCCAATGCCCATGGTCCATAGCCACGCAGTGCCCAGTGCCCGGAATAGACCGCAAACTTGCGCCAAGCATCTTCCCGGTTGCAAGGGCCGCCATAGGTGGCAGACACAGGGCTGGCGTAAAACGCGGCCATGGTGTCAAAGTCGCTCTCGCGAAATGCCCGCAACAGCAGGCGATCCGATTCGAGGGTAGGGATGGTGAACGTCATAGGGTGTTGGGCTGTTGATGGGGCGGCACGGGGCAGCGTTTTTCTCAGCGATGATAGAGGCCTATGCACGCCCAACTCCCCACGCCCGATAAAGACGCCATTGCCTTGCTTCCTGCCTTTGAACGCTTGGGGCCTGATCGCATTACCTTGGTTAACACTGGGGCCCAGGCGCAAGAAGCCTTGGTGCAGTTGGCCAAGGCCAAAGCTTGGGGCTTTGATACGGAGTCCAAACCCACCTTCAAGGTGGGTGAAGTCTCAGACGGGCCGCATGTGTTGCAGCTCTCTACCCGTGCGCGTGCCTGGGTGATCCAGCTGCATGACCCGCAATGCTTGGCCATTGCCGCGCAACTCATGGCGATGCCCGGCATCACCAAAGCCGGTTTTGGCTTGGGGGATGACCGCAAACGCATCTTGCACAAACTGGGGGTGGAGCCTGTGGGCGTGCTGGAGCTCAACACCATTTTTAGGGAACGCGGCTACCGCAAAGACATGGGCGTCAAAGGTGCCGTGGCCGTGCTGTTTCACCAGCGCTTTATCAAGTCTAAAAAAGCAGCGACCAGTAACTGGGCCAACCCCACGCTGACAGATGCGCAGCTGCTCTATGCAGCCAATGACGCGTATGCCGCCATTCGCGTGTACGAGGCCTTAGGGCTCTGACATTGCCCTGCGTGTTGGGCCAGAACCGCATGTCGATGCAGCCTCTGACTCGCCGGCGAATTTAAGCAACAGTGGGCGAACTGACTTCAGGGCTGGCCGCTGCGGGCCCCTGCAGCAGGTCCTTGGCGCTGCGGGTCATGCTCTCCAACATAGCCAGCAGGCTCTTCAAGAAATCACCGCTGCGTGGCGAAGTGCGGCTGCCATCGGCGGCTGAGGCCGTGCTTTCTTGCAAATCGGCAAGCGCTGGGGCCGCTGCGGGTGCGGTAGCCGCGTCGATGTTGGCGTACACCGCCGCAACGCGCTGTGTCTCTTGGGTTCGCAGATCGAAGGAATAGGCACTTAAGGTTTCAGCATTGCCCGAGATGTCAATGCGCGCCGCTGAGTGCATGGCCTGCTCCAAGTCGCCAGCGAAGAAGTCTTGGGCCACCGCGTTGATTTGTTTGACCAGCGCGTCCACCGACGCCGCTTCTTGCGGGGTGAGGTCGCCTTGCAAGGCGTACTGCACATCCAACGATGCTTGACGGTAGGTGGTGAGCTGTGCCGCGTTGTTGGGTGAACTGCGTGTCTCGCTTTGCACTGCAGTGCTACTCACACCAAAGCTCTGCTTTTGGAACAGGCTGACCGTGGCCACATCCCCTTGTTGCGTGGTGATCTCAAGGTTAAAGCTGTCCCGACGGTCTACTCGGCTTGTCTGATAGCTGGACGATGTGCTGGCTGGCGCCCCTTGGTTGGTGTACAGCGCGCTGTCGGGTGCCTCGGACTTGGCGGCTGTGTAGCGGGTTGGCTCAGTGGCTTGCGCCGCCTGTGTGACCACCGGCTTGACCGGGTGAACGCGGTGGGCCCCGGTCGCTGCGCTGACCGCTGTCCGCAAGGCTGCAGGCGCAATCGAAATCAAGCTGCTAGACATAAGGACCTCCTAGGGGCACTGCCCGGGTTTGCCACGTAGGGCGAGGCATCTAAGAGCTTTATCGACCATAGCCTGAACCGGCTTGAGGCCTTTTCGTAGAAAAGTGGCGTGCCAATGCCGGTGCGGCTACCATGCCGCACTTATGAAAATCAGCCGAATCTTCCAGCCGCGCAACCCCATGTTTTGGTTGATGATGCTTCTCAACCTCATGTCCAGCCTGTTGGCCTGGGTCACCCACACGCAGGCCTTGGCGGCTTGGGTGAGCGTCGTGATTGTGTGTTTTGCTATTGGGAATGCCCTGTTCGGGGCATGGTTGGCGTGGCGCCTGGCGCACACTTAAGCCAACACGGGTGCGCGGGCTGGCTTGGCCCAACGCCGGGCAAAAAAAAGGGCCCTGAGGCCCTTTGATTACTTGTTGGCAAAACTCGCGTAGTAGGCAGCCACCGCCGGGGTCTGCGCAATGCGCTGCATGTGTGCGTTCAAGGCAGGGGCCACTTGTTCCACCAAGTCGGTGGGCACATGGTCCAGGTTGCCAGAGTTCAAGCCGCGTACATCCACAAACACCTTCAAGTCAGCCACCGTGAGTCGCTGGTCCGCAAAGTACTCGCCACCACGCGCCAGTAACTGGGCTTGCAGCCACTTGAGGTACATCGGCATGCTGCCGTTCACCAAGGCCAAACGCGCTTCTTTTTGTGCCTCACCCGTCATACGAAACGAAGGGCTGAGCCGCACGGTCGCGTCTTCTACCACCGACAGCACTTCGTCACACAGCAAGGCCTGAAACGCATCGGTCGGGTACAGACCTGCCAGCCGGCCCACATAGCGGGTAATGGCATCGCTCTGCGTCACCTGCGCACCATCTACATGCAAGACGGGTACTTGTCCGAAAGGGGTGGTCTTGCGAAACTCTGCGAACTCAGGAAACGCAAAACGGTGGTCTTCAAATGCAATTCCCCCAATGGCCATGGCCAAACGCGCGGGTTCGCCGCGACCCCCGTGGAAATTGAAATAGCTGAGTTTGAGTTGAGGCATGGTGTTTTCCTGTGGGTGGGTAAGACGGCACAAGACTGTGCCAAGCCCAGCCATTCTAGGGGGCTGGCGGGGTTTGCGCCGCCAGCGCGCCCGCGTTTACAAAGTGGGGTAGTCGGTATAGCCCACAGGGCCTGGGGTGTAGAAGGTGGCTGAGTCCGGCGCGTTCAACGCGGCTTTGGCCTTCACACGCGCAGGCAAGTCGGGGTTGGCCAAGAAAGCCGTTCCAAACGCCACCGCATCGAGCTTGCCTTCAGTGATCGCAGTCTCCGCTTCTTCTGGGCTGTAGCCCATGTTGCCAATGAGCACACCCTTGTACTTTTCGCGGGCCACGGGCATGACGTCAGCCTTTTGCACGCCAAAAAAGTCAGCACGCATCACATGCAGGTAGGCCAGGTTAAACGCATTGAGCTTGTCGGCCAAAAACGCCATCAGGCCCAGCGGGTCGCTGTCCACCATGCTGTTGTAGCTGTTCAGAGGCGACAAGCGCAGGCCCACACGGTCCGCACCAATGGCTGCAGTCACCGCCGTCAGCACTTCAAACAAGAAGCGGGCGCGGTTTTCTAACGAGCCGCCGTAGGCGTCGGTACGCTTGTTGGCACCGTCGCGCAAGAACTGGTCGATCAAATAGCCATTGGCACCGTGCACTTCCACTCCGTCAAAGCCCGCAGCAATCGCGTTCTTGGCACCTTGCACAAAGTCCGCCACGATAGCGGCAATCTCGTCGGTGCTCAGGGCATGGGGTACGGCGTTGGGCACTTTGCCATTGGGCGTGTGAATATCGCCGTCAATCGCAATGGCGCTGCTTGATACCGAGCCCTTGCCACCGTTGATATCAGGGTGTGCCGCGCGGCCTGCGTGCCAGATTTGCATAAAAATGCGCCCGCCCTTGGCGTGCACGGCGGCGGTGGTCTTCTTCCAGCCTTCAATTTGCTCGGCAGAGTACACGCCGGGCTCCGCCACAAAGGCCGAGGTGCCGGGGGTGACCATGGTGCACTCGGTGATCAACAAGCCGCCGGTGGCGCGCTGGGCGTAGTACTCGGCCATCAGCTCGTTGGGGAGGTGCTCCATCCCTGCACGAGTGCGGGTCAGGGGTGCCAAGATAAAACGGTTAGGCAGGGACAATGCGCCAACTTGCAGGGGACTAAATAGCATGGTGAGTTACCGGTGAGGTGATAGAACAGGGGCGCGAAGGTATCACGTAGCTAATACACATGGGGCCCACGGGTTTGTGCAAAATAGCTTAGGGCGGCGCGCTTAAATGCAAGACCTTCAGCCCAAAAATGGCAGCGCAGCCGAACGGCCCTGTGCCTGCCCGCAGTCAACTTGGGCCATTGAACACTGGCGCTGTGGCGATTTCTCAGTTGTATCCCATTGGTACACCCGTCACATCGGGCGCGCCGCCCGTCAGCGGCTTAGCTCAATACGGCAGCCACCAGCGCCAAGCCAATCGTCCACAGGTCTACGTCTGTTGAGCGTTCTGGGCGGGCTGCTTGGGCCAGGGTGGGTGTGCGCTGGCGGTCGCGCTCTAGGCGCATGAGGGCATCGGCCACATCGTGGGTTTGCTGTGCTTGGCCTGCGGGTTGCGCGGCTTTGGCGTAGCCCTGCAAGGCGCGCTCTACGGCGGTGGGATCTAAGAGGGACAGAGCCGAGCGGCAGTGGGCGCAGGCGTGGTCGGTGCGCAGGTCCACCGGTGCGCCGCAGCTGCTGCAGTGGATTACGGCTACCTGCTTGGCAATGTCGGCAATCTCGTGGCGGGTGAGTTGCCGCACAAAGCCTTTTTCAATCATGAACGACGAAAACGCACTAAAGCGCCCATGCCCCCGCGCACAGCGGTAGGTGATGTAGCGCCCGCTGCGCACCACGTCAAAACCTCGGGTTAGCGGGCCTGTGCAGCGTGGGCAGTCCACATTAGCGGCCAAAGGCTGGTGGGCCTCGGCGCGCTTGTCGTGCAAGAGCTTGAAAAGCTGCGCCACCCCAGCGGGGGCCAACTTCAGGTTTTCTTGCGGGTCTATCCACATGCCCTGGCACTGAAAGCACAGGTCCAGCTCAATGGGCGCGCCATCGTGGCCGGGCAAGGGCTGCTGGTGCATGGGGCTGCCACACGATGGGCAAGGCACGGCGCTTGGGTTGTTCATGGGGCTGGTTTGGATAGGACGCAAGAGCAGGGCGGCTTACGCGCGCTCTAGGTCCCGAATCAGGCTCACCACCTTGGTGGTGATGATGTCTACCGCAGGGCCGTTGGCACCGTGGGGCAAGATGACATCCGCGTTGCGCTTGGTGGGCTCTATGAACTGCTTGTGCATGGGGCGCACGGTTTCCAGGTATTGCTTGATCACGCTCTCCGTGCTGCGACCGCGCTCCGCAATATCGCGCTGCAAGCGGCGGATAAAGCGCACATCGGCCGCGGTGTCCACAAAAATTTTGAGCGACATCATCTTGCGCATGTCCGCATCAAACAGCGCAAACAAGCCCTCCACCACAATCACCGGCGCGGGCTTAACCGTGATGGTTTTGTGCGAGCGGTTGTCCGCCGCAAAGTCGTACTCGGGCATCTCGATGGACTCGCCCCGGCGCAGCGCTTTGAGGTGCTGCACCATCAAAGGCCAGTCAAACGCTTGGGGGTGGTCGTAATTGGTTTTGCGCCGGTCTTCGGGCGACATGTGCGACTGGTCGAGGTAGTAATCGTCTTGCATCACCACCGCCACCATCTCCGGCCCGATGGAGGCCAGCACCTCACGCGTCACCGTGGACTTGCCACTGCCGCTGCCGCCAGCGACGCCGATCACAAAGGGTTTGTTGTTGGCTTTGTTCATGTGATCTCCGTATCCAGACTGGCAAAGCGCGCTATTTTACAAGGCGGGTTGTAAGTTCCACTGGTCCGCGTGCGCATTGCGACTAGACCGATGGCTTGCTGTGCTTGGGCACAAAGCCTTCGGCCCAGAGCCATTGCACACGGGTGCCTTGCCCAACTTGGCTTTGTATGTCCAGTTGCACGCCCAAGTGCTGTGCGCGCTCTTTCAAGTGCTTCAGGCCGCGTCCGATAGAGTTTTGCGACAAGTCAAATCCCTTGCCGTCGTCACTGATTTGGATGCTGCAAACGCCGTCATGGCAACCTGCGGCTACGGTGATGTGCTTGGCTTCGGCATGCTTCAGGATGTTCGCAAACACTTCTCTAAGCATTTGTTGCATCTCCCACGTGGCAGCGGGTGACCATGGGGTGGGTGGCAAAGTCTGCACGCGCCAGCGAAGGTGCAGTCCGGCCCGCAGCAAGCGCGGCTCATGGTGAAAGCGGAACTGCGCCAGCACCGTGGACAGGTCTTGTTCGGTGTTACTCAGGTTGTCCATCGTGGCACGCAGGTGCTCCATTGCCTGAGCGATTTCGTTTTCAAGATGGATGGGCTCGACCTTGTCGCTACGCAGGGCCGCCAACATGCCAACCAACTGAGAGCCTAGGCCATCGTGCATGTCACGCACGATGCGTTGGCGCTCGGCTTGCACGGCGGCATGCTGTGCTTGCTCTTGTTCATGTTGGTAGTGCAAGGCCAATTCTGTGCGCTGGCGCTCCACTTCAAGTTCTAGGGAGTGTTGGTACTGCTTGTCGCTGCGCATGGCCTGCTGGAACTGCCGCATGATCAGCAGCCCCAAAGACATCAGCATAAGAAACGAAACCACAGGTGAAAAATAGTAAGTTTGGTAGCCCATGGGCTCTTGAGACATCCACAAGTTCCAGCTGTCTATGGCCCCAATACTGGTCATCGGAACGATGGTCAGGCAAATGATGGCGCGAGTCTCTGATGGCGCTTTGATGCTGTAGTAAATGATGCGTACGACCAAAAACGAGTAGACCGCGAGGGCCCACACCATCGTGATGGGCTTGAGCACGATGGCGTAACCGAGTGCAGCGCTGATCGTGGCCAAGAAGTACGCTGAAATCGTTGCTGTTTGTAGCCTGACAATCCATGGCGTCAGCGTGGATGTGAGCTGCATGGTCATGCGGGCAGAGAGCAGTATCCACATGGCGTAGCACATGTCCACCAGGCAGTACCACAGCCAATAGGGCATTGGCAGATCGCGTAGCGTCCACAGGGCAGAACCTAAAGCCCAAATGCCATTGAGCCAGGCCAGTCCCCGTGCTTGCGCGCTGCTTGGCGAGAGCCTGACATAGACCAATCCGGCCACAAACATAATCGCGCAAAGCGTGATGACCACGATGATGGGGTAGACCAGCAAATCTGTGTCCCGAGTGTGCTGCGCTGACACCCCCGAGAACGGCCCAATTTCAATTTGTGAGAGGCCCGAAAAGCGCCGGCAATCGCCCACAACCTGGATGTACACGGTGTTCTGCTCGGCTTGCAGCAAATGCCAAGGCATACGAACCAGCAAGGGAAAGTTGGTGTAGTCCGCATCCGGATTGTCGAACGAGCCAAACTGGGCCACGTGTTGCTGGTTGACCCAAACCCCAACCCGGTTGCCCGCACGGTGTATGAGCATGGCGAGTCCATGCGGGTCACCTGTGTCCGTCCAGTTAAACGTGAAGCGGTACGTGCTTTGAGGTGCCGAGCACCAGTCTTGGTGGTACCACGCGTGGGGCAAGTCCACCTGCTGCCAGTGGCCTTGGGCCATGAGTGCGGGGGACTGCAGTCCCGGGCTCAGTTCAAGGCGCGCAATGGTTTGGGTGAGCGATACCGTTGGAACTGGCAGGTCGACTGCAGGGGACTGCGCGCGCACGGGCAGGGCACAACTCCAGCCCACAAGTGCCCACACCAGCAGCCACCAAAGCAATCTGTGGGGACTAAGTCTGTTGCGGGGGGCGAATCCAGCCGCGCTTGCTGGCTTCATAAACGGCCTGGGAGCGCGAATTGACATAGAGCTTGCTGTAAATGCTTTTGATGTGAAACCGTACCGTATTGACGGACATGTCTAAGCTTTCAGACACTTCATTGTAGGTATAGCCAAGGCCAAGCTGCGTCAGAATACTGAATTCTTTGGGCGTCAATTCATCGGGCTTTGCCGGTACGGCGGGCACAGGTGCAGCACTCGCTGGCGCCTGTGGCACGCCCTGGCGCACTGCCGACAGCAAGCGTCTGGCGATGCGCGGCGAGATAGGGGAGCCGCCCGCAAACAGATCGTGCAAGTGGTCTATCAAGAACGCGTCGCCTTGTCCTTTGATGAGGTAGCCACTGGCGCCAGCTTGAATGCACTCAAACACCTTATCGTCTTCGCCAAACACAGATATGACCAGTGTTTGGCAAGACCACTGACGTTGGGCTACGTGATGAATCAAGTCAAGGCCGTTGCCATCAGGCAGGCCGAGATCGATGAGCAGAGCGTCTGGGACTTGTTGGTCAAGCTCTGCATAGGCTTGGGCCAGAGTGGACGCCACAAAGGCTAACTTCCAATCCGCATGCTGGGCGATGAGTGCTGCCATGCGCTGCAGCGTCTGCGGGTTGTCCTCTACCAGCGCTATGCGCTTGATATTTGCGGCAGGAACGGCGGCTTCGGCATCCATGGTGAATTTGTAATGATTCTACAAAGCGATTCCCACCTGTGAGGTGGGAAATCGGCGCCACGTCAGAGCTATCGTAACCAAACAAATGTGTGGCTACGACATCGTGTGTTGCTAAACCCGGCACCGGCGGGACGGCCGGGCCAGGTGGGCGGGTGCTTAGTTGATCTTGCGGATCATATTGTTGCCGGTGTCCGCCACATAAACGTTGTTGTTGGCATCCACGGTAACGCCAGAGGGGGAGCTGAACAAGGCTGAAGTACCCGTGGCATTGGTGCTACCCGTCGCTCCGGCGGTACCGGCCATGGTGGTGACTACACCATCCTTGGTGATCTTGCGGATCAGGTGGTTGCCGGTATCTGCCACATAGATGTTACCGCTGGCATCCGCGGTGACGCCACGGGGAGCGTTGAACGAGGCTAAAGTGCCGGTGGCATTGTTGCTACCCGCCACTTCGGCGGTGCCGGCCAGGGTGGTGACCACACCTGCCGGGGTGACCTTGCGGATCAGGTGGTTGACGGTGTCTGCCACAAAGACATTGCCGCTGGCATCCACCGCGACGCCCCACGGGGTGTCGAGCAACCCTGCAAATTCTCCGTCACTATCGCGTCTACCCCGGGATTGGGCGATGCCGGCCAGGGTGGTGACCACACCTGCCGGGGTGACCTTCCGGATGGTGTGGTTGTTGGTGTCCGCCACATAGACGTTGCCGCTGGCATCCACCGCGATGCCACGGGGGAAGTTGAACGCGGCTGCGGTGCCAGTGCCGTCGCGGCTACCCGGCGTGGTGGAGCCGGCCAGTGTGGTGACCCCACCTGCCGGGGTGATCTTGCGGATCAAGTGGTTGCTGGAGTCCGCCACATAGACGTTGCCGCTGGCATCCACGGCGACGCCATAAGGGTCTTTGAACGATGCCGCAGCGCCGTTGCCATCGGCGCTACCCGATGTGGCGGAGCCGGCCAGGGTGGTGACCCCACCTGCCACGCTGATCTTGCGGATGCTGTTGTTCAGGCGGTCCGCCACATAAACGTTGCCGCTGGCATCCACTGCGACGCCCTGGGGGGTGCTGAACAAGGCTGCAGTTCCGCTGCCATCGGTGAAGCCCGATGAGGTGTCGCCAGCCAGTGTAGTGACCACACCCGTATTCTCGCGCGCGATGGGTGTGGGGTTTGCGCTGGAGTTGCCGGAGCTCCCGCCTCCGCCGCAGCCGGTCAAGCAGAGCGCCAGCAAAGAACCTGCGGCAAGCAAGGCACGGCGACTGACCTGCGGGGTGCTCAGTTGCGGGCGCTGTTGCGACAAGTTGTGCATTTTTTGTCGACCCGCAAAGCTCGTCACGGCACTTTCATTTTCACAGGGGGTGGTAAAAGAATTCAACATAGAACAATCCAAAATTCGTTGCACCACTTGCTTGCGTGGTGTGCCGAGATTGTTCAAAAAGCGAGTGTTTTGCGCTTCACATGTTTATGTAGGTTTTGCAGAAAAATCCCACCTAAACGCCAGTCAACTGTAAGGGGATGTAATGGGCAAAGGCCGCCCATACCCACTGCCCTAGGCGCTGCAAAACGCATAGCATTGACCGGCTTATCGTAGGCAAGCAGGGTCGCAAGGCTGCACCCATGGGTACCATGCACCAGCATGTACCCACAAGCCATTTCCAGCGGAAACTCGCAATGCCAGCTCACACACCACGCGTCTACTCTTATCGGCTTGTGTTGGCTTTCAGTTGCGGCCTAGCTGCTTTGGCTGCTGGCTTGATTTGCTTGTTCAGCTTGCCCGCCCACGCTAGCGACGCGGCGCCAGCCAACCCAGAGCGCTACGCGGAGATCAGCAAGCTCATTCGCAGCAATATGCACATGGGCGCGCACCTGCAAAAAAGCAGTCACGCTCAAGACCGTGCTGGCTGTGCGCAAAAAGGTGAGCGCGAGCGACATTCCCACCTTGGTACAAATGCTGGGTGACCGCGACACCAACGTCATTGGCAGCGTGGCTGGCGAACTGCTGGTCTTGCTGGGCGAGCCAGCGCACGCGGCTTTAGAGGCTGCGGCGCACTCTGCGGATGGCAACACCCGTTTGAACGCTAGCCAAGCCTTGAGTGGCTTGGCGGACTGCGCAAGCAAGCGGCGGCGGGCTGAGCTTTGTCCTTAGTGTTTTTGGCGAAATATGCTGCTTGCGCTCATGGAATAAGCGCAAGCAGCTACTAAATCCGTAGCGCGCCAGCATTCAAGCGCAATTTGATCCCGCCGCCTAGGCCTGCCACACGCCGAAACCGGCGGATTGCAGGTCTATGGCTACTTCTATTTCTTTGTCCACCGCCTCGTCGTATGACATGGGGTTAAAGGCTTCAAATAGGTCGGGCAGCAGGCGCAGGCCGTATTGTTGGGCGAAGCGGTTGGCTTGGATGCCGGCCTTGTGCTTGTCAAAGCGCACATCGGGGTCTAGCCCGGTCATGCCCACGTACACGCAAGGCTTGCCCTCTACATAGCCTGGGTTGTTTTTTCGAAAGCGGGGCTCCAGCAGCACGTCTTTGGACAGCTCAATCACATAGACGTGGTGGTGTTTGCGGCGTGCCATGGGTAGATTGTGAGTGAAATTGGCCTCTAGCGCCCATGGAATATGCGCAAGCAGCTACTACATTAGTAGCAAACCTAGTTGAGTTCTTCCAACAGGTTTTGCACTGAGGCGAGCAATGGCGGCAGGGCGTTCTGCGCAATGTTCCAAACGGTGCTCACGTTTACGGTGGCATAGCCGTGGATCAGCTGGTTGCGAAACGCCACGATCTGCGGCAAATCTGGAATGCGGGTAGCTAAAGCCCCATCGAGCTTCGATAGCTGGTTGAGCGCTTCGCCAATGATTTCAAATTTGCGTTCTACAGCAGCCTGTGCCATGGCGTTGGCCTCGTAGGCGGCAACATCCAAACCTGTGGTGAACGATTGGATAGCCAGCGCGGCCTCGCGTACGTCCCACAGAAATGCGCGCGGGTCACGCTGCATAAATGGCTTCGCGGTGGCTATTGATGCTGGCCAACACGTAGGGGTTGCGCACCGCACCGGGTTCTACCAAGTCCACCCCGCGACCCAGCAGGGCCTCTAGGTCGGCTTTGGCACCAAACAGCGAATTCAGTCCTGGCTGCACGCCCGGTGCAAATTCGACCAAGAAGTCTGCGTCACTGTTGGCGGGGTCAAAGTCATCCGCCCGCGCTGCCGAGCCAAACACGTCCAAGCGCTGAATGCGGTAGCGCTGGCAAATGGCAGAGATGCCAGAACGGTGTTGGGAAATAGCGGGGTGCATGGGTGGGAGTTTACCGGAGCGCCTTGTCTATGTGTCAAATTGGCCTCTGGCGCGCATGGAATATGCGCAAGTAGCTACCAAATGCGTAGCAATTGCCTTAGCGCAAGCCTAGAACGAAGAGCCTGGCTCGCTTAAGAAAGCCAGCTCTTCAGGCGTGGAGGTTCTGCCCAAGATGGTGTTGCGGTGGGGGAAGCGGCCGAAGCGGTCGATGATGGCTTTGTGCTGTAGCTCAAAGCGCAGGTTGTCTTCTAGGCCGGGTTGCGAAAACAGGGTGACGGCTTGCGTGTGCACCAGCGCGGACTCGCTGTGCATGTAGGGCATGTACGCAAACTTGCGCTGCTCTATGGGCAGGCTTTGATCTTGCCCGCTGGCCACCAGCTCTTGCGCCAGCACCAGGGCCTGCGCGTCTTGCGCAAAGGCGCGGGGCGTGTCGCGGTACACGTTGCGCGAGAACTGGTCCAGCACAATGATTTCTGCCAAACGTCCCTCAGCCGTGGCGCGCCAGGCAAACAGCTCACACTTGGCAGCCGCCTCCAGCGTGGCGCCAAACCGCGCGCGAATGGTTTTGTCCAGCGCGGCGTCTTTGACGAAGTGCTGCTTGGGGGTTAGCTCTTCGAACCAGAAGTGGAGGGTGGGTTGGGGTGGCACGTATCTTTGCCCTCAAAAGAGTGAGTGGTAGGCGAGCCTACCTCTAAACCCCAAGAAGATGGTTTAACGGCTCAACACCCCGCAAAACATCTCTAATGATCTGCCCCCGGCGTTCACGGTTTATCCGATCGTTGGAGGCTTGAACGGCGGCTTTGTAGTAGGTGGCCGCAACAAGATCTCCCGATTCGAGGCTACCTTGGTCTACCGTCTTGAAGAACGCGTTAAGTGATTCAACTACAACGCTTGGTTGTAGCGGTAACCCTTCGCCAAAGGCGCGATCTATTTCGACGATCAAAGTGAACAGGTCATTTCGTTTCCAAACTCGAGATTTGCTGTCAAAGCCACATTCATCGATGAAAGCAAGCGTTTGGTCCAACCGTTTAGCAATTTCTTGCTCCATTGGAAATTCATCGTTGTAAGTGCTTAACAGTTCTTCCAAAGCATCGTCTCGATTGAAGTACCCCCCCATCATGCTCGCTATAAGTTGAAGCACATATTTGAGGTCCCCCATACGTTTAAGGTCTTCAGCACGAAACACCCTATGTATATCAAAGAACTCGTTGGAGGCGTAACGGTCAGCGAATGTTTTTAGTGCGCCGTTGTACAGAGCGTTGTTAACTTCGATGTCCGTTAGGCCATATGCAGTTGAGTTGATGCGCTTGAAAACCTCGATGATTTGAGCACTTGAGATATCTCCCAAATCTCTAACCGCCACGTCATAGTCCAAAAATCTTCTCTTCTCATCCTCTTCCAAGTTGGAGTATGGAGTGTTGCCTTTCAATGAAAGCCTCGGGTTTCCCTCGAAGTATTCAACCAGTGTAGTAACTCGTTGTTGACCATCAACAAGCAGCTGCGTCCCATCGCCCGTTTCTATATTGAGTTCACCATTCGCTAAGTAAATTTCCGGGAACGGGTACCCTTTAAGGACAGTGTCAATTAGCTTAGCCTTGTCAGAGTTTGTCCATACCAGTCGTCGTTGAAACTCTGGGCGCGGGATCAGGCGTGCATTACGGACCATCTGAATGAGTTCACGTACTTTCTTGTTAGACGCACTTGTTTTCATAATTTGTTCTCCAGATGTTGACACTCAAGAATTGCTCTTTCGTGGTATCTCAAAAGGTGTTGGCGTGAGAAGTACAGCCCACCAGAATACTTTTTGTAATCCAGCCTGTGGTTGGTAGATAGGCTCCGAAACACCTCAGACCATGAGGCCAATTTGCTTGGACTTGGTATTTTGGGAAAGTGATCAGGACGCAACCATCCGATGAGCATGTAATCGCCCAGTCGCTTGCTTTCCCATGGGAATGGCCTCGAACCATGCGAATAAACCGCCAGCTCATGCCAAAGTATTTGAAAAAGCTTGCCACTTACAACTGCAATGTCCACATCAGACTGCCCATGTCTATAGGAGCGGTACCTGGGCTTGAACCCAGATTCCTGCCCTGTTTTTTCGACTATGGAATAGCCAAGTTTTGCTGACCCTACGACATGTAGCGTCAAATCATTTTTCACTAATCCAAACTTGGCACAAATCTCATCTTGAATAAACTGCAGTTGTTCGTTTGAGACGTGTATTGCATCCCCGCCAATAACGATTTCTTCGGCTATCTCGCGTACCTGCTTAGTGGCGAGTAATTGTTTGAACTCATCTAAGGTGGGTGGCATTTGGTGTTGGTGCTTTCAAGTAACTCAACGCCTATTTCCCCCAGGAGTCCTTCAACCCCACCGCCAAGTTAAACACCGGCTTAGTGCCTTGAACGTGATCCACGCGGTCGGCCACAAAGTAGCCGTGGCGCTCAAACTGGAACTTTTGGTCCGGCACTGCATTCGCCAAGGATGGCTCAACAATCGCGGTTACCACTTTCAGGCTGTTGGGGTTCAGGCTCTCAATAAAATCTTTGCCGCCTGCGTCGGGCTGGGCGTCTAGGAACAAGCGGTCGTACATGCGCACTTCGGCGCTCACGCCGTTGGCCACGCCTACCCATGAGATAGCGGCGCTGGCTTTGACGGTGGCGGAGCCGGGGGTACCGCTCTTGGTGTCGGGGATGACGGTGGCCAGCACCTCGGTCACGTTGCCTGTGGCGTCACGGTTGGCGCCGGTGCATTCGATGACAAAGCCGCCTTTGAGGCGCACTTTGTTGCCGGGGTACAGGCGCTTGTAGCCTTTGGGGGGCGTTTCTTCGTAGTCTTCGCGCTCGATCCACACTTCTTTGCCCAGGGTGAAGTGGCGTTCGGCCACGGGGGCGCCGTCGGCGGGGTGGGGCAGCACGGGCTGGGTGCAGGGCTCTAGGTAGGCGTCGCCACCTTGTGCGGCAAACACTTCGCCCCAGTTGGTGAGCACCAGTTTCACGGGGTTGAGCACGGCAAAGCCACGGTGGGCCACGGTCTCTAGGTCTTCGCGCAGGCAGCCTTCTAGGGTGCTGTAGTCGATCCAGCTGTCGCTCTTGGTCACGCCAATGCGCTCGGCAAACAGTTGCAGTGCGGCGGGCGTGTAGCCGCGGCGGCGCAGGCCGACGATGGTAGGCATGCGGGGGTCGTCCCAGCCGCTCACTTTGTGGTCGTACACCAGCTGGGCGAGCTTGCGCTTGCTGGTGATGACGTAGGTGAGGTTGAGGCGGGCAAACTCGTATTGCTTGGGCGCGGGGTTGGCCAGCAGGCCACCTTCGCACAGGCGGTCCATCAGCCAGTCATAAAACGGGCGTTGGTCTTCAAACTCCAGCGTGCAGATGGAGTGGGTGATTTGCTCTAGCGCGTCCTCAATGGGGTGCGCAAAGGTGTACATGGGGTAGATGCACCAGGTGTCGCCCGTGTTGTGGTGGGTGGCGCGGCGGATGCGGTAGATGGCCGGGTCGCGCATGTTGATATTGGGGCTGGCCATGTCGATCTTGGCGCGCAGCACCATGGAGCCGTCTTCGTGCTTGCCGTCGCGCATTTCGCGAAAGTGGGCTAGGTTTTCAGCGGGGGTGCGGCTGCGGAAGGGGCTGTCGATACCGGGCTTGCCAAAGTCGCCACGGTTGGCGCGCATTTGCTCTGCGGTTTGCTCGTCTACATAGGCGTGGCCGGCTTCTACCAAGTATTCGGCAGCGCGGTACATAAAGTCGAAGTAGTCGCTGGCTTGGTAGGGGGCGGCGCTGTAGTCGCCTTGGCTGCCGTTCCAGTCAAAGCCCAGCCATTTGATGGCGTCAACAATGCTGTTGACGTATTCTAGGTCTTCTTTTTCGGGGTTGGTGTCGTCAAAGCGCAGGTGGCACACGCCACCGTAGTCACGCGCCAGGCCAAAGTTCAGGCAGATGCTTTTGGCGTGGCCTACGTGTAGGTAGCCATTGGGCTCGGGCGGAAAGCGGGTGCGGATTTTGGCGGTGTCAGGCTCGCCTTTGGCATGGTGGGCGGCATCTCCCGGGGTGCCTGCCCAGCGGCGTTGTGCGTAGGTGCCTTTTTCGAGATCAGATTCGATGATCTGACGCAAAAAGTTGCTGGGTTTTACGGCTTCGGGGGCTGCGGACTTGGCAGCGGGCTTGGCGTTGGCGGGTGTGGGGATGCTCATGCGCTTGATTTTAGACCGGAGAAGCCTTTGTCTATTGGCTGAGTTGCTCATTGCTTGATAGCGCCGCCGTGGCTATGATGTTTGTTCAACGCGCAGTTCACTTGCGCTCAAGCATTTCTAGGAGAAGCGTATTAGCCGGGGGCAATCTAATTTAGACAGCGTCACCATGCAAATGATGAGTTTGCATGAGACCTCACCCGTGTTGGTGTCGCTGTTTGACGAGAAAGACAACCTGCGCTACGCCAACCCCGCGTTTCGCCAAGCCTACGCGGTGCCCAATGTGCCGCAGCTGAGTTGGACTGACTTGGTGCGCAGCAATTTCAAAGAGGGTGTGGGCACCCAGATTCAAACTTTAGATTTTGAGACTTGGCTGGCCTCGGCCAGCTCGCGCCGGGGTAAGCAGCCGTTTCGCGCGTTTGAGACAGACCTCACCGATGGACGTTGGGTCTGGATGACCGAGACCGTGCAAGCCAATGGCTGGCTGCTGTGCATTGCGAGTGATATTTCTGAGCTCAAAACCCGCTCGCGCCTGCTGCGCCAAGCGCGTGACATTGCACAGCGCGCCGCACAGACCGATGTGCTCACCGGCATTAGCAACCGGGGCCACATCATGGAGCTGTTAGACCAGCGCTTGGATGAGCTGCGCAACGACGGTCGCTCGTGTGGTGTGGTGTTGATTGACTTAGACCATTTCAAGCAAGTGAACGACACCTATGGCCACCAAGGCGGCGATACGGTGCTGCGCCATTTCGCACGCACGGTGCAAAAGGTGTTGCGCCGCGAAGATGGCTTTGGCCGCGTAGGGGGCGAGGAGTTTTTGCTGCTGTTCCCGGGTGTAGAGGTGCAGACCTTGGAGCACGCCATCAAGCGCATTTTGGACAAAGTGCGCACCTCAAAGCCGCTGCCTGAAGCCCCCAAGTTTGGCTACACCTGCTCTGCTGGCATGCGCATGCTGCACCCGCAAGACGATGCCCGCAGTGCGTATGGTTTGGTGGACAAGGCGCTCTATGCTGCCAAGGCTGCTGGGCGAGATGGCTTTGTGTGGGCCAACCAGGCACCAGAACACTGAACTGGGTGCGCGCATGGGGCGCAACCGCTACTAGCAGACGAAAAAAAAGCGCACTGCAGGCAGTGCGCTTAGTTTGCTTGGCAACTTGCGTTGCCAATGCAGGGGTGCTTGATTAGCGAATAACAGCCAGGTCAGTCAACTTGCCGCCCTTAACTGTCTTCAATGTCAAAGCGCCGTTCAAGATGTCGCCCTTGGCATCAAAAGAGATGTTGCCAGTGACGCCCTTGTAGTCTTTAGTAGCTGCCAACACAGGCAGGTACTTAGCTGGGTCAGAAGAACCAGCCTTGACCATGGCGGCAACCATCAGGTTCACGCCGTCATACACGTAGGGTGCGTACACTTGCACGTCGGTACCGAACTTAGCCTTGAACTTGGTCTTGAAGGCTTCCATGCCGACCTTTTGTTGGCCTTCAACACCGCCAGCTTCAGCGCAATACACTTGGTTGTCAGCGATAGCGTCGCCACCCAACTTCACCAATTCTGTAGAGCAGATGCCGTCGCCGCCCATGAACTTGGCGTTGATGCCCAAGGATTTCATTTGACGCAACATGGGGCCTGCAACAGCGTCCATACCGCCGAAGAACACGACGTCAGCTTTCTTGCCCTTGATAGTGGTCAGGATAGCGGAGAAGTCAGTTGCCTTGTCAGTTGTAAATTCGGTAGCAACCACGGTGCCGCCGGCTTCTTTAACTGCCTTGGTGAACTCTTGTGCTACGCCTTGGCCGTAAGCGGTACGGTCATCGATAACGGCAATCGCCTTACCTTTGAGTTCTTTAACAGCGTACTTGCCCAGTGTGCCGCCCAATTGCGCATCGTCAGCCACCAAACGGAAGGCTGTCTTGAAGCCTTGGCGTGTGTACTTGGGGTTGGTTGCAGATGGGGAAACTTGGGGGATGCCAGCGTCAGAGTAGATGCTGGAAGCAGGAATGGTGGTACCAGAGTTCAAGTGACCGACCACGCCGGAAACCTTGGCATCAGCCAATTTTTGGGCAACTGCAGTACCTTGCTTTGGATCGGCTGCGTCGTCTTCAGTCATCAATTTGATGGTGACTTTTTTGCCGCCAATGGTAACGCCAGCTTTATTCAGTTCTTCAACAGCGAGGATAGCGCCGTTTTCATTGTCTTTACCCAAATGCGCGATAGCGCCGCTTGTTGGTCCAACGTGGGCGATGGTGACAACAGCGTTTTGGGCAAATGCGACCCCGGTAGACAGTGCGATAACTGCGGCCGCAATAGTGTTCAACTTCATAAAAACTCCAGTTTTAAAGTGAAAGTAAATTACTCACGGCGCGTACCTTAAGCGATGTTTTGATTTGGCATCTTAAGGTTTGTCCGTATATGCGTATTGTATTCAAAGAACTAATGAGCCATGAAACAATTTGATCCCAATAGCGGGATTTGTGTGGGGTCTTGTGTATGCAATTGGTGCAAAAAACCCAAGGTGCACGGGTGTGGTGCGCTATGGTTTGATGAGCAAGGCCCTCGTGTGAAAAATGGGCGTGAGCTCAGTCAACCAAGGTAGATGCAAATGCGTTGATAGCCTCGATGTCTGGCGGCAGGCTGGTGAAGGGGAGTCCTTCGTGGATCAATAGAGCCCGCAAACCACGGTCAATAGCGCGCGCGCTTTCTTCATCTTGGAAGCGGCCGGTGTGCACGTATTTTTTGTCGCCACGCTCTACCAAGATGTTGATGTTGTTGTGCTGGCCGTACCACTCCAAGATTTGCATGCGCGTTTTGGCAATGTCGCAAATGTTGTCGGCGTAGTTGTGGTTGTAGTACAGCACTTGGGGCAAAGAGCACTCGGTGATGAGGTACTGCACTTGCCCGTCTAACAGGTTGAGCATTTCAAACTGGCGCTGCGCGATGAAGTATTGGTTTTTGAGCACTTCAAAGTTTTGTTGCCACACCAGCGACTTGGCGTAGTCGGGGATGGTTTCCACCGTTTTGTGCTTCATGTTGAGGTGCAAGATGATGGCCGCAGAGAACAGCGATTTGTCGCACCCAGGGCCGCCAATGATGTTGATGACCTTGGTGGGGTACAGCCGCATTTTGCTTTCTGGCAAATGGTTAGCAGCTGAGGTGTAGGTGATGGTGCTCATGTGCTTGCTCCTCTCAAAAAGCAGGTCTTCCTATAGTAGCGCTTGCGCCCTGTTTTGTGCACCTTTTCATAGCAGCCGCGCAAAGTGGAAGGCGTTTGCCATGTACTGTTTGGCTTTAACGCTTTTTGCAGCCGCTGTGTGACGCGCATCTCGCGCCACCACGCTGCATTTCACGCCCCCGGTTTGCTGCTTCGTCCCAAGGCGGATGCGTGCCATTGCGCTGACTTTTACGCTTCGTTTTGTTGATCCCTTTTATCAATCAAAACACTGCTTGGAGTTACTTATGTTCGCGTTCACCCAAACCACCATCTCCGGCAGCCTTGGCCGAAACCTGAAGCCTGCTGCCTTGCTCTTGACTGCAGCCATGCTCATGGGCGCTAGCGCGCATGCAGCGCCGCAAGAGCAGTTCCAAGCCGGATTTGCCGCCTATATGCAAGGGCAAAAGGGCGACAGCGCGGCGATTGACAAAGCGGTAGCCGCCTTTACCGCCATGCTTCAAGCAGAGCCAGCAAACCCTGTGCTCATGGCCTACGCAGGTTCTGCCACTACCCTACAAGCCACCACCACCATGTTGCCCTGGAAGAAGATGCGCTACAGCGAAGACGGGTTGGCCATGTTGGACAAGTCTTTGGCGACTTTGACCCCTGCACACAACGCTGTCATGCAGCACGACTTGCCCGGGGCTTTGGATGTGCGTTTTATTGCTGCCAATACCTTCTTGGCGGTACCCGGCTTCATGAACCGTGCTGCGCGTGGTGCCAAGTTGCTGGATGAAGTGGTGGCAAGCCCTTTGTTGGCTCAGAGTCCATTGGAGTTCCGTGGCGCTGTGTGGATGCGGGCAGCAGCCTTGGCCCAGACCCAAAGCCGCCCCGCCGATGCGCGCAAGTTCTTGACCGAAGTTGTCAATAGCAAGGCGCCGCAAGCGGATGCCGCCAGTGCTCAACTCAAGACCTTGGCACCATGAGCCATCGTTCAACTGCGGTGATCGCCCTGCAGGGCGTGCACAAAACCTACCGGCTTGGGGCGCATGTGGTGCCCGCCTTGCGCGGGGTGGATCTGGTGGTGCAGCCCGGTGAGCTGCTGGCGCTTACCGGCCCCTCGGGCAGTGGCAAAAGCACCATTCTCAATATGTGCGGCTTGATTGACACGCCCGATAGCGGCGAGATTGTGCTTAGCGGCACACCCGTTACCGGCGCAGATGAAGTGCAGCGCACCTTGCTGCGGCGTGACGCCATGGGCTTTGTGTTCCAAAGCTTTAACTTGGTACCCGTGATGACGGTGGCTGAGAACGTGGATTACCCCCTGTTCTTGGCGGGTGTGCCGCCTGCGCAGCGCCGACAGCGTGTAGCCAAACAGCTGGAAGCGGTGGGGCTGCTAGAGCACGCAGACCACCTGCCCGATGCACTTTCGGGCGGGCAACGCCAGCGCGTGGCCATTGCACGCGCCTTGGTAAAGCGGCCCCGCTTGGTCATTGCGGACGAACCCACAGCCAGCCTGGACTCCGCAACGGCGGAGCAAGTGCTGAACCTGATGCGCGAACTCGGCCATGCCGAGGGCGCAGCCTTTGTGATTGCCACCCACGACAGCCGCTTGACCCAGCGCTGCGACCGGGTCTTGGCCTTGTTGGATGGGAGATTGTTATGAATATGCCCCCACGTTCGCCCGCTGCGCGTGGCGCTCTGCCCCCCGAGGGGGCGCGTTCAGCCTTGGGGCGGCCCAGCGGCTTAACCCTTATGTGGTTGAAATTTGCGTGGCAAAACACGCTGCGTAACCGCCGCCGGTCCTTGGTGACCGTGTCGATTGCAGCACTGGGCACCGCTGGCATTTTGTTGGCCGGGGGCTTTGCCTTGTTTACTTACCAGTCGTTGGCTGAGGCGGCAGCCCGCCAGTCTGGCCATTTGGTACTGGGCCAGCCTGCCCAGTTCACGAGTGAGGAAGACACCCCTTTGCAACATGGGCTAGAGAACGTTGCCGCATTGCGCGAGCGCTTGTTGGCAGACCCTCAGGTGCGCTCGGTGTTGCCGCGTGTGGAGTTCAGTGGGCTGATTAGCAATGGCGACAAATCGGTGGTGATGATGGGCTTGGGCGTAGAGCCGGACTCCGAGTTTTCGGTCAAAGGCCCATTTCTGAGCATGCGCGCTGGCGATGTGTTGGCCAGCGGTGTGGCAGAGCCAGAGATCATGATGGGGGATGCCTTGGCCCGCAACCTCAAAGCCCAGCCGGGCAGCAGCCTGACCTTGTTGGCCAGCACCTCTGACGGTGCACTTAACGCACTGGATGTGCGGGTCAAAGGCGTTTTCTCTACCGGCGTTCCTGAGGTGGATAAGCGCTTGGTCTATGCCGACATTGCCACTGCGCAAAAGCTGCTCAACAGCCAAAAGGTGTCTACGGTGGGGGTGTTTCTCACCCGCATGGAGCAGACCCAGCCTGCACAGGCGCGCATGGCCGCAGCCAACCCCACATTGACGGTGCAGACTTGGGAGGACCAAGCCTTCTTCTACAAGTCGGTGCGGGATTTGTACAACCGCATCTTTGGTGCGCTGGGGGCCATCATTGGCTTGATTGTGGTGTTTGTGGTGACCAACGCCATGTCGATGGCCATCATCGAGCGCACCCGCGAGATTGGCACGTTGCGCGCCATGGGTACCTTGCCCCAACAGCTGCTTACCACCTTGTCGCTAGAGGGCATGGTGTTGGGCGGTGTAGGGGCCTTGAGTGGTGCGGCCATTTCGCTTGGGGTGAGCGTGTTCTTGTACCTGGTGCCGGTAGAGATGCCCCCACCCCCCGGCAGTACCAAGGGCTACCCCTTGAGCATTTCCATTGAACCGACGATGTACCTGGCCACCATTGCTGCCATGGTGGCGCTCACCATGCTGGCCTCGGCCTGGGTGGCACGCAAAACCGTGAACATGCCCGTGGTGCAAGCCTTGGCGCACACCTAACTCCAGCCCTTTTTGAAAGACATGTTTATGAAATTCGCACCTCCTTGGCTTGTGGCCGCAGTGCTCGCTGCTGCGCTACCCGGCGGGGCCCTGGCCCAAACCCCTGACGTGGCCACCATGTTGAAAGCGGCGGACAAGTTTCGCGCCAGTGCTGACAACTTGCAGGTGGAAACGCAGATCACGGTGCTCAATGCCGATGGGTCCCAAGACAAAGAGCGCCGCTATACCGTGTTTGCGCAAGCCAAGCGCCAGTCTTTGGTGCTGATGCAAAGCCCCGCCGAAAAAGGCCAAAAGGTGCTGATGCTGGGCGATGATTTTTGGTTGCTGATGCCCAACAGCCAGCGCCCCTTGCGCATCACGCCGATGCAAAAGCTCTTGGGCGATGCGTCCACCGGCGATGTGGCCACCTTGAGTTGGGCAGACGACTACACCGGCACGCTCCTGGGTGAAGAGCCTTGCGAGGCGGCAGGCAGTCCCACCAAAATCTGCTGGCACCTCAGCTTGGCTGCGGCACGCAAAGGGGTGACTTACCAACGCATTGAGTTGTGGGTGGGCAAGGCCCGGTTTGAACCCATCAAGGCAGATTTGTACGTGCTCTCGGACAAATTGGCGAAGCAAGCGACCTTTGTGACCGATAAGCCCAGTGCACCGACCATGGTCACGGAGATGGTGCTGGCCGACAAGGTAAGCAACCACAAGACCACCCATGTGCGCTACCTCAGTCGCAAAGACCGTGTGGTGCCTGAGACTTGGCTCAACCCCATGTTTTTGGTCAAAACCCCGAACCTGGAATAAGCATGCTGCTCAGCCCCAAACGCCAACTACGCCTGTTCTTGCTGTGTGCCAGCCTCAGCGCACTGGTGGCACATGCCCAAGGCACTGCCAACAGTGAGGCTGAACCGCTCTCCACATCCGTTGGCGCATGGGACGCCAGTGGCCAGCTCCGTACGCAATGGGCGCAACCCCGGGTTGCGGATGCAGGGCCCTTGGCCATGGCTAACGCTGTGCAGGCAGGCACGGCTGTGGTGGCCACCCCGGGTGCCACTGCGGAGGCGGAGCTCAGGGCCCGTGGGCACGGTTTCACCTCAGTGGCTACTGTGCAGCACCAGTCTTTGCAGGGCGCATCTGCGCAAAACGCCCAGGTGCAAAACCAATCGTGGATGAATGAGGTGTATGCCTCGCACGACGCCGGGGCATGGCAGTTCAGCGCAGGCAAGAAGATCGTGTCGTGGGACGTGGGCTACGCCTTTCGCCCCAATGACCTGGTGCAGCAAGAAGAGCGACGCACCTTGGTCAGCACCACGTCCATTGGCCGCCCTGTGTTGACCGCAGAGCGGTTTAACGCTGACTCAGCGTGGTCTCTTGTGGCCGTCAACCCAGTCAACACCATAGATGCGCTGGGCGCGCAAGAGGCAGCGCTGGCCGCTCGCGCTTACTTGCGCGATGGTGCGGTGGACTGGCATGCATTTGCCCGGGCGGGGCAACACACCGGTGCCAGCGTGGGCGCTGCCGTGGCCTGGGTGGCCAGTGATGCGGTGGAGCTGCATGCCTCGGCCCGCTACGCCCGGCAAGTCGACAGCAAAGCCATGGCAACTGGGAGCCAGATCAACGGGGTGCTGAGCACCAACCCTTGGCAAGCCAGCCGCTTGCAAGACGTGGCGCAGGCTTTGGTGGGCGGCACCTGGACCCATGTGAGTCAGTTCAGCGTGCTGGCTGAGGCGTGGTGGGACGGCTCAGCGCTGTCCGATGACCAGTGGGACGCATGGGGTGCGCGCAATGCCCAGCTACAGCGCTTCGCTACGATGGGCGCTCCCGCCAGTGCGGTGGCGGGCAATTTGGCTTGGCAGGCCGAGGCGTTTGGCGCGTCCAGCAGCTTGCGCCGAAGCAACGTCTTTGTGCGGGCCAGTTGGGTGCAGGGCGCCTGGACTCCCGCTGTGGATGTGCTCTACACCCCTGCCGACCAAGGGCAGGCGGTGTCAGCATCTGTGGTGTGGCAGGGGGACCGTATGCAAGTGCAAGCAGGCGTGCGCAGCTATGGCGGACCTGGTACTGCGGTGATGGTCCAGCTTCCGACCCAGCAAACGGCGTACGTGCATGCCAACTGGTCGTTCTAAGCCCATCGTTTGAGCGGCTTAGGCAAAGCCGCGCCCAGCGTACGGCTTAGGCCTGAGGTGGTTCGGAGTCGCGCTCCAGCATGTCGCTGACCAGTTCCAAACGCAGCAGCGGGTTGTCCAAGGCCATGAGGTTTTGCCTTTGCGCTAGCGCCATAGGAAGGAGTTCGCACCAGCGGTTAGCCACCCAAGCACAGTTGTCAAACTGGTAGGGCGGCTGCAGCGGGAGTTGGCTTATATCGACCGTGCGCGACTTCAGCGTGTCTAGCACCGCCTCCAGCGCATCGGCCACGGGCTGCAAATCTTCAGGAATGGGCACCGGTTGGTCGTCAGCTAGCAGCTCTACCTGGGCCGTCCATAAGCCGTGTTTGAGTTGTGTTGTCTGTTGCCTGCGAAATCGTTGCATGCCACGACACTGGATGACCAGCAGGCCTGGGTTGGGCGCGTCCAGGCGGTCAATGCGCGCCAAGGTGCCTACCGACTCAAACTTCTCATGGGCAAAACCATCGCCAGTGGGGGCACTGGAGTCGCGCCGTCGTACTTCACTCCCTTGGGTCAGGCTGACGATCCCAAAGGGGGTGCCGTTGGCATGGCAACGTTTCACCATGTCCAAGTAGCGAACTTCAAAGATCTGCAGCGGCAGGTACCCGCCAGGAAACAGCACCGTACCCAAGGGGAACAAGGGCAAGTCAGACAAAGCGGTCAATGCGGTCATGGCAGGCTGCGCAAATGGCGTGGATGTGTGGGTGTCGCCATCATCCCAGAAACCGCTGTGCCGTGGGTGACAGAGGCTTACATGGCCTTGAACAAGTGCGCGTACAGGCGGCTAACCGTCAGCTTTTCAGTGCGAGTGCGCAGGCGCAGGTGCAACTTGCCAGCCTCGTCACGGTGGACGGCGTCAATCTGGCTCGCGTTCACCACGGTGCCGCGGTGAATTTGCCAAAAGGCTTGGCTGTCCAGTTGGGGCAGCAGTTCTTTGAGGGGGGTGCGAATCAGGTACTCCTGGCTAGCCGTGAGCACGCGCACATATTTGTCAGCCGCTTCAAAGTACACCACCTCGGCGATGGGCACCATGCGGATACTGGTGCCTACACTGGCCTGTATCACGGTCAGCGTTGGCGTGGCCGTGGCGGGGGCACCGGCCGCGCTGGGTGAACCAAGGCCTGCGCCCATGAGGTGGCGCAACTGATGGATGGTTGCTTCAAAATTGATAGCTTCTTGCGCAGGTTTGACGAGCGCTAGCTGCAGTTTTTGCACTGTTTTGAGTAAACGATCGGCTTGCACGGGTTTGAGCAGATAGTCCACGGCTTGGGCGTCAAACGCTTGAACTGCGTACTGGTCGTAGGCAGTGACAAACACCAGCTGCGGAAATGGCTTGCCCTGCGGTGCGTGGCTGTCCCACAGATCGGCCAGTTCTATGGCTGCATCCAATCCGGTTTGGCCCGGCATGCGAATGTCAAAGAACAGGATGTCAGGGCGCAATGTGAGGGCCTGCTCAACAGCGCTCACGCCATCGCCAGCAATACCTAGCACGCGTAGCTCGGGCCACACCCGCGACAAGTCGGCTTGTAGCGCGGCGGCCAAGAGGGGTTCGTCTTCTGCAATCAGGGCGCAAGGGCTCATGGACGCCTCTCAGGGAGTGGAAGGGCTGGGAAATGTCACGCTCACGCGCGTGCCACCTGTGGGTACTGCTTCTATTTGCATAGCAGCCCGCGGCCCGTAGACGGTGGCTAGGCGCTCATGCACTTGGGCTAAACCAAAGCCAGTGCCGGGGCTGCTTGTGTCGTTAGACGTCAGCTGAGGGGCGCTGTTTGACAAGCCTACGCCGGTGTCGGTCACCTCAAGCGTTACCACCCCTTGGTGTTGCCGCGCGCGTACCAGGATGCTGCCACCGGCCACCTGGGGCTCAAGGCCGTGCTTGATGGCATTCTCGACCAAGGGTTGCAAGAGCAGGGTGGGCACGGCCAATTGTTCCAGCTCTGCGGGGAGGTCCAAGGTATAGCGCAAACGGGGGCCCATGCGAACGGCCATGAGCTCTAAGTAGTCACGCAGCCGTTGAAACTCCGCTTGCAAGGGGTGGGCGGTAGCCCTCGACGCATTCAAAGTGGCACGTAGGTAGGCCACCATATGGTCCAGCATCGTTTGCGCCCGCGCAGGGTCTACGCTGATCAAGGCTCGCAAGTTGGCCAAGGTGTTAAAGAGCATATGCGGCTCTAGCTGGGTTTGGAGCAGCTTGAGTTGCGCCTCGGATGCTTGGTGGCGCACTTCTTTGATGCGACCTTCCAAGTGAGAGCTCTTGCCGCGGCTATAAAAATAGAAGGTGATGATGATGCCTATTACGATGCTCATCACCGCTTCAGGGAGCAGGTGCTTTTGGGGAATAGACCCTGACAAGGGCTTGCCCAAGAGTAGGCTTGCACTCAGCCAGCCCAGCGTACAGCCCCCCACAATGCCGCCCGCAGAAAGGAAGAGACCCTGCCAACCCTTGGGAAAGCCAGTTTCGGCTGCCGAGGGGAAAAACTCCGCGCCAAAGCTGATGAGGCCCCATGAGAAAAAGCCAATCAGTACGGAGTAGGTCAGCGGTGTGGCGTAGTCGTCGTGGGGCCGCAAGCTGTAGTTCAGCGCTGTGATCGCCAGGCAGAACGCCATGGTCTGCAAAAAGCCGCTGAGCTTGGCGTTCCAGTTAATGGTGTGTAAGCGGGGGTACATCAGGGCTTGTCGTTTTGGCGTAGCAAGCGTTCTCTTTCTTTTTGCACCATGCGCTCACGCAAGCCACTGGTGTCACCCACCAACCAGACTGACACGCCATGCAGGAATAGACCCAGTCCCCAGCCCAGCAAGGGCTTGACCGACCAGGCTCGCGTGCCCCACGCCATGTCGGAAGCCAAGTACAAGCCTAAGTTCACCAAGACGAACACCAAGGCATGGAGGTACCAGCCCAGCTTGGCCCCGGCGCGTTTGCGGGCAATGCGGTCAATGTCTTCTGTGCTTAAAGGGGTCGGCATGGTGTGTTTTTGGTGAAAGAGACGCAATAGGGCATTACAACAAACCCAGCCACTGGCCCCAAACCAGTTGGCCCAAGTAGCGGTGGGGGAGCAAGGTAAACCCACCAGCCACCAAGCATGCCCCGACATAAGTGCCTTGCATGATTCTGCTGTGGAGGCGGATGTTGCCATGAAACAGGTAATAAAACGCGCCGAACAAGCTGAACAAGGTAAACGGCACCAGCAGGTGAATAGGCGTGAAACCCGCGAGGTTGGGCAAAGCAAAGTCTCGGATAAAGCTGGCCGAGACCGCCGTCATCAGCATGAGCGTGACCCAGGCATAGCCAAACGCACGGTGCAGGCGGGGGCGTTGCGAGGCGCCTTTTCGTGCCCACAGGGCAATGGGACCCACGGCTACAGCGGCCAGAGCGGTGCTTAAGTGAACAGCAACTAAGGGGGTGAGTGTCATGGCAGTCTCTGGAGTAATTGTGGTTGCTTGTGCTGCGGTTTATGCGGTACGCCATACCCACAGGGCCAAGGTAAGGGTCGCTTTTGCGCAGACTAACAGCGTAAACATGGAGGCGCCCAACAGCGTCAGGGTGCTCAGCAGGGCACATGCCGACAAAGCCCACAACCAGGCGGGTGTTTTATGAATCAGTGCGTTGCGCATAAAGGGCTCCTGGTAGGCGAGTGGTGTTCGGTGTGAATGGCGTGACTGTGCCAAACACCAGGCCAGCTGCACAGCCGTTTACGACCAAATGGCGCAAAAACAGCGCCAAATGCCGCTACAAGGTGCGAATGAATAGTCTTTAGCTTCATTTGGCAGCGGCGAGCAGCTTTACAGAGCAGCAATACGGCTGTCGCACTGGCTTTCTACAATAGGCCGCATGAAAAAGATTTATTGGTCGGTGGGGGTTGTGGGTGTGGGTTTGTTGGCGGCAGGCGCGTGGTGGTGGACCCAAGGGAGCGCTGCCAGTGACGCGCAATACCGATTCGGCAAGCTAGAAGTCGGCAAGCTGCAAGCGACAGTGGCGGCCAGTGGAGCGGTGAACCCGGTGTCGCAGGTGTCCGTGGGCACCCAGGTGAGTGGGCAAATACGCGACCTCTTGGTCGACTTCAACTCGGAAGTGAAGGCCGGTCAGCTACTGGCGCAAATTGACCCCGAGACCTTTGAGTACCGCGTGCGCTCTTCCCAAGCCGATGTAGACGCAGCCCAAGCTGCGGTGATGACCGCGCAGGCCAACGTGACTGCGGCACAGGCCCAGGTCTCGCGGGCGCAAGTGGACCTGGACGAGGCCCGGCGCGACTTTGAACGCAAGCAAATGCTCGTTGAAAAGCAGTTCATCGCCCAAAGCGAGGCCGACAAGGCGCGCGCGCTGGTCAATACCAGCATGGAATCCTTGAAGGCGGTGCAGGCCCAAGTGGGTGTCGCACAGGCCCAGGTGAAGACGGCACAGGCTAATGTTGCGCAACGCCAAGCAAGTTTGGCGCAGGCCCGCATTGACCTGGCGCGCACCAAGATCACCTCGCCAGTCAACGGCATGGTCATCAAGCGTGCGATAGAGCGCGGGCAAACGGTGGCCAGCAGCTTGCAAGCGCCTGAGTTGTTTGTGATTGCGCAAAACCTCTCCGATATGCAGGTAGAAGCCGCTATTGATGAGAGCGATGTGGGCCGACTGCGCACCGGCCAAAAAGCCAGCTTCACGGTGGACGCCTATCCGGGGCAGACCTTTGACGGCGAGATTCGCCAAGTGCGCAAGGCGGCGCAAAACGTGGCCAATGTGGTGACCTATGTGGCGGTGGTGGGTTTTTCCAACGTGGGTGGCAAGCTCTTGCCCGGAATGACCGCCAATGTGCGCATCGTTACGGACCAGCGCAATGAGGTGCTGAAAGTGCCCAATGCGGCATTGCGCATGCGTATTGCGGGCGTTGAGCCCGAAAAAGAGGTCAAGCCGGATGCCAAAGCCGATGGCAAGCCAGAAACCAAACCTGAAGCCCCCTCAGATGCCAAAGCCGGCGGCGGGGCTGCGCGTGGCATGACCGAGTTTCGTAATCGCTTGGTGGCAGAACTCAAGCTCACGGCAGAGCAAACGACCAAGGTCGATGCCATTTATGCCGACTTGGCACCTAAGTTTGCGGCCTTGCGAGAGGTACCCGCAGAGGAACGACCTAAAGCCCGCGAACGTGTCTCTGCGGACCTGCGCGCCCGCATTGCCGATGTGTTGTCTGCCGAGCAGAAAACACAGTACAGCGCCTTGGTGGCTGAGGCTGCCAACCGTGGCAGCAGCGCCAGCACCCGTGGGCGGGTGTACACCGTGGATGCGCAAGGCAAGGTCAAAGCGCTGAACGTGCGTTTGGGAATATCCGACGGCTCGATGACCGAAGTCTTGCCAGACCGCAATGCACAGACGCAAGCCCTCAAAGAAGGTGATGAAGTCATCATAGGCAACAGCCAAGGCGCAGGTGGTGCCGCCAACAAGCCGCGCGCTGCGGGCCCTAGGCCCCCGTTTTGAGCATGGTACCTAGCCCTCAAACCCTTGCCGCGCAAGGCGCTGCCGCGCCCTTGATCGAAGCGCGGGAGCTCAGCAAGGTGTACTGGATGGGGACGCCCGCGCAGAAGGCATCTGGTGGCGGCCAAACGGTGCACGCCCTGCGGGGCGTGTCGCTGCGCATTGCGCAGGGGGACTTTGTGGCCATCATGGGTGCCTCTGGGTCTGGCAAGTCCACCTTGATGAACATTTTGGGCTGCCTAGACCAGCCCACGTCCGGCGAGTACCACTTGGCGGGCGAAGCGGTAGAGCGCATGGGCCGGGACCAATTGGCGTCCATACGCAACCGGCGCATTGGTTTTGTGTTCCAGCAGTTCAACCTGCTGCCCCGCACCTCGGCGCTGGAAAACGTGGAACTACCCATGGTGTACTCCGGCGTCAAGGCGGCGCAGCGCAGTGAAAAAGCGCGCATCGCCTTAGAGCGCGTGGGACTCGGTGCGCGCTGTGACCACACGCCCGCTGAACTCTCGGGTGGGCAACAGCAGCGGGTAGCGATTGCCCGGGCGCTGGTCAACAACCCGCAGCTGATCTTGGCTGATGAGCCTACGGGCGCGCTGGACTCTCAAACCAGCGAAGACATCATGCAACTGCTCACCGCGCTGAACCAGCAAGGCATCACCATTGTGATCGTGACCCACGAGGCCGACATTGCGGCTTGGGCGAGGCGTAAGCTGGTATTCAAAGACGGCCAAATCGTCGAGGACACGGAGCGCGCTGTCTTGGCTCCAGTGCCTAGTGAGCAAGTGCCTGCGCAACAGGCTGCGGGAGCAAAGGTATGAGTTTATTGGCCGCATTTCGTAGCGCCTTGCGCGCGCTGGCTGCGAACACGCTGCGCAGTATTTTGACGATGTTGGGCATCATCATTGGCGTGGCCGCGGTGATCACCATGATTGCGGTGGGGCAGGGGGCTACCTTGCGGGTGCAGGAACAGATGAAGGGCTTGGGCTCTAACATCATGCTGGTGATTCCGGGGGGGGTGTCACAGGCTGGCGTGCGTTTGGGCGCCCAAACACGGCAACGTTTGACCGAAGAGGACGCCCAGGCCATTGCCCTAGAGATTCCTGAGGTGCAGGTTGCCGCACCTACCTCACGCACTAGTGGCCAGTTAGTGTTTGGCAATACCAACTGGGGCACCTCCATCATTGGGGTGAGCAATGACTACCTAGAGGCGCGTGATTGGCCCTTGGCCAGCGGCCGCGTGTTTGATGCCGCCGAGATGGCGGGCTCCGCCAAGGTCGCGTGGATAGGGGCGACCGTGGCACGCGAGTTGTTTGGCGAGCTAGACCCGGTGGACCAGGTGATCCGCGTGCGCAATATCCCGATGACGGTGGTGGGCGTATTGGCGCCCAAAGGGCAAAACTCGATGGGCCAAGACCAAGACGACACGCTCATGATTCCGCTGGGCACGCTGCGCAACCGCATTTGGGGCGGTGATACCAGTAGCCGCTTGAAGCGCGTGGGCTCCATCTCTGTCAAAGTGCGCGATGGGCAAGACATGAAAGCGGTGGAAGAGTCCATTAAAGACTTGCTGCGGCAGCGATTCAAAGTTCCCGCTGGGGGCGAAGACCCGTTTAACGTGCGCAACCTCACCGAGATACTGCAAGCCCAAGAGGAGTCCAGCCGCATCATGACCTTGCTGCTGGCGGCCGTGGCAGGCATTAGCCTGCTGATTGGCGGCATTGGCATCATGAACATCATGCTGGTCAGCGTGACCGAGCGCACCCGTGAGATTGGTTTGCGCATGGCCGTAGGTGCGCGGGGGCGTGACATTCTGGCGCAGTTTTTGATTGAGGCCATGACGCTCAGCCTGATTGGCGGGGCCGTGGGCGTGGCCTTGGGGGCTGGGGCGACCTGGGCGGTGGGGTACTTTGCGGGTTGGCAGGTAAGCTTGAGTGCTGCGGCTGTGGTGTTGGCCGTGGGCTTTTCGGGGTGTGTAGGCGTGTTTTTTGGCTATTACCCGGCGCGCCGTGCGTCGGTGCTGTTGCCCATACAGGCGCTTCGCTATGAATAAGTGAGCTGTCTGCGCAATAGGCGTGGGTGCTCGCACCGTTTTTACTTAGGAGTGTGTTTTGGATATTGCATTGTTAATCAAAGCCGCCATCATGGGCGTGGTTGAGGGCTTTACCGAGTTTTTGCCGATTTCATCGACCGGGCATTTGATTCTGGCGGGTGCGCTGTTGGGGTTTGACGACGAAAAGGCCAAGGTCTTTGATATTGCAATCCAAACGGGTGCCATCTTCGCCGTGATCTTGGTGTACTGGCAAAAGATTCGGGACACGCTGGTGGCCCTGCCCACTGAGAAGCAAGCCCAGCAGTTTGCCTTGAATGTGTTCATTGCCTTCGTGCCGGCCGTGGTGCTGGGTTTGTTGTTTGGCAAGGCCATCAAAGCGCATTTGTTTACGCCGACCGTGGTGGCCAGCACCTTCATTATTGGGGGCTTCATCATTTTGTGGGCAGAGCGCCGTCAACAAACGATGGCTGGCGCGGTACGCATCGACAGTGTGGAGGCCATGACCGCCTTGGACGCTCTCAAGGTCGGCTTGGTGCAGTGCTTGGCCATGGTGCCGGGGACCAGCCGCAGCGGCGCCACCATCATTGGCGGTATGTTTTTGGGCCTGTCACGCAAGGCTGCGACTGACTTTTCGTTCTACCTGGCCATTCCCACGCTGATCGGTGCGGGCGTGTACAGCTTGTACAAAGAACGTGCCTTGCTCAGCATGGCGGACGTACCCATGTTTGGCGTGGGGCTGGTGTTCTCGTTTTTGAGTGCCTGGGTGTGTGTGCGTTGGTTGCTGCGCTTTATTGCGACCCATAGCTTTGTGGGTTTTGCCTACTACCGCATTGTGTTTGGCGTGGTGGTGCTGCTGACCGCATGGACCGGCACCGTGGTGTGGGCCGAATAAAGAGCGCTTCAACCCCCGGGTTTAGTCGCTTGCGTCTGTATAGCCCGCAAAACACTTGATGGCCTCTGGTGCAGGCACGGGGCGGCTGAACAAGTAGCCCTGAAACTCTTCACAGCCCAGCTCGCGCAAGAACGCCAGCTGGGCTTTTGTTTCTACGCCTTCCGCGATGACCGACATGCCAAAGCTGTGGGCCATGGCCACAATGGCACGGGTGATGGCCGCGTCGCCCGTATCTTGGGTGATATTGCGCACAAACGATTGGTCTATTTTTAGCGCGTTGAGGGGGTAGCGCTTGAGGTAGGCCAAGCTGGAGTAGCCTGTACCGAAGTCGTCCATGGAGAGCTTTACGCCCAAGGCTTTGCAGGCGTGCAAAGTGCTCAAGGTCGAAGCCACACTCTGCAGCGCCATGCTCTCCGTGACCTCCAGCTCCAAGATGTGGGGCGCAAGCCCGGTCTCTTGCAGTACCCGCTCGACCACACTGGGTAGTTTGCTGCCAGCGAATTGGCGCACGGACAGGTTGACCGCCATGCGAAAGTCGCTGTGCCCCATGGCGACCCAAGCAGCCGCCTGGGTTGCAGCCGTGCGCATGACCCACTCACCAATACGCACAATGATGCCGCTGTCCTCCGCAATGGGTATGAACTCTGCGGGCGATACCCAGCCCAGGCGGGGGTGCTGCCACCGTAGCAAGGCCTCAAAGCCTTTGAGCGCACCGGTGCGTGCGCAGACTTGGGGCTGGTAGAAGAGTTGCAACTCGCCGTTGTCTAGAGCTCGGTGCAGCTCGTTGTGGATATTCAACCTGCGCATGACCTGTTGGGTCATGGCGTTATCAAACAGCAGGTAGCTGCCGGGGCCCGCAGGCTTGGCATGGTGCAGGGCTGATTCCGCCTGCATGAGCAAGGGCGCCGCGCGGTCTTGCGACTGCAGGCAAGCCCCCGCGCATGCAGTCAAGAAAAGTTCTTGGCCTTGCACTTGGTAGGGTTTGGCCAACACAGCCAAATACCCTTGTGCGTGTTGCTCTACGGACTGTGCGTCTAGCGGGCCTTGAATTGCGATGGCGAACACGTCCCCCGCGATGCGGCTCACAGCGCGGTGTTCCAGCATTGCATGACCGTCGGTCGATGCGTTAAGGCTCAGGCGCATCGCTACTTCTGAGAGAACCCAGTCTCCCGCCACTTTGCCCAGGGACTCATTGACTTTGGAAAAACCGTCCACCCCAAAACAAATGATGGCGGTGCGGCCGGGCTGCTCTGCGGCGACCAGTGCTTCTAGCTGTTTTTCAAAGGTGTCGCGGTTCGGCAGGGAGGTCAGGGGGTCTAGCTGTGTTGCCGTGTCGTGCGCTAACGCAATGCGTGTGGCTGCATCCGCCAGCCCTGCGCTGCGGGCAATGCGGGCGTGCACGGTGTCTAGCAGTTCTTCACGGCGGTAGGGCTTGGTGAGGTAGTCGTCTGCCCCGAGATTCATGCCCGCCCGCACGTCGGACCGATCCGCCTTCGCGGAGAGCATCACAATGGGGATCACCGAGGTGGCAGGGTTCTCGCGCAATGCTTTGACCAAACCATAGCCGTCCAGGAGAGGCATCATGACGTCGGTAATGACGAGCGCCGGGTGCTGTGTGCAAGCCTTGGCGTAGGCATCTTGCCCGTCATTGGCCGCTATAACCTCATAACCTTCCATTTCTAGCATCCACTGCAGGTTTTGCTGCAGTGAGGGCTCGTCTTCGGCGATGAGGATTTTCATGCTTACCTTTGGGTTGGCGTGGGCACTCTTTGCAAAGGTAAGGTGATCGTAAAACAGCTCCCTTTGCCAGCCTCGCTTTGTACCGCGATTGTGCCGCCATGGCAATCTACTGCATCTTTGACGATGGACAGGCCCAGCCCCGTGCCCGCAATGGTGCCCACGTTGCTGGCGCGGTGAAAGCTGTCAAACAGGTGCGGCATATCGGCCGAGGGGATGCCTATGCCTTGGTCAGCAATGCGGATGACCAAGGCCTGCGCTTGCTCGAAGACACTGAGGCTGACTTCACCGCCTAGGGGCGAGTACTTAATGGCATTGCTCAGCAGGTTGCCCACCATGTTGCGAATCAAGGTGTCGTCTAGCAGGTAGTGCTGCTGTGCCTCTGGCAGTTGCAGTTTCATGTGGACCAACTCGTACTGCTTGCTGAGTGCACTGCGCGTTTCGTCGAGCAGCCCTAGGCAAAAAGCGGCAATCGCCAAGGGCTGTGGTTTGCATTCCAATTGTCCAGCGTTGGCCTGTCCGATGATGAGCACGTTCTCCAGCATGTGGGTCATGCGCGCAACGGAGTCGTCAATCTTTTGCAGCGTGAGCTGCTTTTTCTCAGCGGGCATGCGCTCGCCATAGTGTTGGAGCAACTCTACCGATCCGTGGATGGTGGCCAACGGGGTTCTGAATTCGTGCGAGGCCATGGAGATAAAGCGCGACTTCATGTCGTTGAGCTCCACTTGCTTTTCCAGGGCAATACGCTGGTTGCGCTCGGTTTCCAAGCGGGCCGTGCCATCCACCACGAACAACAAGGTGGCATCTCGCTTGCCCCACTCAATCTTGACCGCAGATAGCTCCAGAGAACGCACTTCACCCGCCTGTGTGATCACGCGAAAACCATAGAAGGCATCCACCGACTCACCGCGCAAGCGCCTCATGTGCCGATCTACAACCCCTGGCACATCGTCCGGATGAATGGTTGCGGTGAAGGGCTTAGCCAACAAATAGCTCAAGGGGTGCCCTACGATGCGCACCAAAGCCGGGTTGGCAAACACCATCTTGCCGTCTTGCACCACCACCACGCCGACCCCGACTTGTTCAATGACTGTTCGGTAGCGTGCTTCGGACTTGCGCAAGTCGTCCAAGGCTTGGTGGCGCTCAATCGCAGCGCTCACATGGTGGGCGACAAAGGACAGCACGTCTTCGTCATTGCGCGTGTAGTGGATGCCGCCTTCATAGCTTTGCACCACCAGCGCGCCCAGCACTTCACCGCGCATGCGCAAGGGCACGCCCAACCAGGTCGTGAAGCTGAGGTCCCCAGTCGCTTGGGTGATGTGGCCACTGGCTTGGAGTTGGGCAAAACGGGGGGCGTCAATGAGTTGTGCCTGACCAGTGCTCAGCACGTACTCAGTGAGTCCTTGGCGCATGGGCACATCATCCGCCTGCATGATGTCGCCATCGCGCTCGTCTACATAGTAGGGAAAATTGATGGTCTGTCGCGAGAGGTTGGCCAAGGCCACGTAACAGTTTTTCGCATACAGCACCTCGTTGAGCATGCCATGCAGTGCGCGCAAGAAGTCATAAAAGCTAAGGTCAGCCGCCGAGCGTTCGGCCATGCGGTACAGCACCCGCTGCAGGGCTTCCGCTTTTCGCTGTTCCGCTGCCTCTGCTTTGATTTCGCTGGTGCGCTGCTCCATCCATGATTCCAGCGCAATGGCTTGCTTCTCAATGCTCTGCTGGAGTGCCACATGTTCGACTTGCAATGCCTGGTGTTGCTTGCGTAAGGTATCAAGCTGGTGTTGCAGGTCATCACTGTGGCTCATGGCAGGTCTTAGGTCTCCATATTGCGCAGGGCAGCCTCCAACGCAGCTGCTGTGGCCAGCGGCTTTTCCATGGGGAAAAGGTGACTGCCATCCAGCATCATTATGCGACCTTTGGTGACTTTTTCAGTCATTCCCATGCCGACTTGCTTCATCTCTACCGAACTGCGGCCCCCAATGAATGCGACGGGGCATTTGAGTGGGTGGCGTTTGAGTAGCCGGTCCAAGTTGTCTGGCACCGTGTTGTAAATCTGGGTTTCGACGGCACGGTCAAAGCTCAGCATGCGTTTCTTGTCGCTACCTTTGCCCTCGTCGTGTGTGCCGTGGGCAATGTAGTCGCGCAGCACGCGTTCGTCCCATTTGGCAAAGGCCTTTTTGTGGCGAAAGTGCTCGAACGCTGCGTCTTGGCTGGGCCAACTGTTGCGCCGCGTGCGACTTACCGCGCCCGGTGATACCGCTCCCACGATTTGCGTGGTTTTCATCACGCTAAAGGTGGTGGCGCGCCAGCCACCCAAGATGGGGGAGTCCACCAGCACCACCCCGCGTGCGAGGTGGGGGGCCTGTGCGGCGGCCATGAGGCTGACAAAGCCCCCAAACGAGTGGCCAACCAAAAAGTGCGCTTGGCCTGTGGCATCAAAGCGTGCCTGCGCAAAGTCAATGAGCTGCTGCACCAAGTGGGGCCAGTTGTCTGTGACGGGGTATTTGGCATCGTGGCCAAACCGTTCGATCGCATCCACCGAGAAACCACGGGCACGCAGGCTATCAAACAGCACCGCATAGGTGCTAGCGCCAAAGCTGTTGGCATGCGAAAAAATGAGGGGCGTCATGGCGGCGTTGGCCCTCAAATAAGCTTGTCTTCTGGGGTGCTGATCTTCTTCAAGGGCATGTTGCGCGATGACTGACTCATCAGCGGCACGGTGGTCGACTCGCCGTTCCACATGGGGTCTTCAATGCTGTCAAACACCTCGCGCAGCTTTTGGCCCCAGCTGTTGTGCAGCATCTTGAAATAGGGATTTTGCTCGTCAATGCAGACCACCTTATTGGTTTGGAACTGGTTGACCTCATACACGACCATGTCCAGCGGCAGCCCAACGGAGAGGTTGGATTTGAGCGTGGAGTCCATAGACACCAGCGCGCACTTGGCGGCCTCGTCCAGCGGAGTCTCGGGCGTGATCACGCGGTCCAGCACGGGTTTGCCGTACTTGGATTCACCAATTTGGAAGTAGGGCGTCTCCGGCGTGGCCTCAATGAAGTTGCCCGCGGAGTAGACTTGAAACAGGCGCATGCCTTCGCCCTTGATCTGGCCACCAAAAATCAGCGACACGTTGAAGTCCACGCCCGATTGCTGCAAGGACGCTGCATCACGCTCATGCACGCGGCGGATGGCGGCACCCAGCACCCGCGCAGCATCAAACATGCTGGTGGCGTTCCAAATGGTGGTGCCTTCGTCGTTCTTGGAGTCTTTGAGTTTTTCGATTTGCAAAATCTCACGCACCGACTGCGAAATGCTCAGGTTACCCGCCGACAGCAAGACCATGAAACGGTCGTCGGCCTTCTCGTAGACGATCATTTTTCGAAAGGTATTGATCTGGTCCAGGCCCGCGTTGGTGCGAGAGTCCGAGAGAAACACCAGTCCGGCATTGAGTTTGATAGCGACGCAGTAGGTCATGGTTCTGTGGAGTGGCGCAAAAGGCCAAGTGTAGCGGGGCAGGTGAAAATGCAATGGGCCTGTGCTGCACTAGGGCGTGCAGCACCAGCCCTGAGCGCACTAGGCTTTCGCGGCCAGTGCTTTGAGTTGGTACAAAGCGTCCAAGGCCTCGCGGGGGCTCAGCGCATCGGGGTTAATGGCCGCAAGCGCCGTATCTATGGCGCTGCTAGCTATGGTTTCAGTAGCGGGTGGCGCTGCAAATAGGTCCACCTGGGCATTGCTCTCTGACGCTTGGGCCTCTAGGGCCTCAAGTGTGTGGCGTGCTTGGTTGACCACCGCAGCGGGCATGCCTGCCAAGCGTGCGACCTGGATGCCGTAGCTGCGGCTCGCGGGGCCACTTTGGATTTCATGCAAAAACACAATGTCGCGGCCCGATTCGGTGGCGCTGACATGCACGTTCACGGCCCCATGGTGCTTGGCCGGGAACTCGGTCAACTCAAAGTAGTGGGTGGCAAACAGCGTGAAGGCCTGGGTTTTGTCGTGCAGCTGCGTGGCTATGGCCGAGGCCAGCGCCAAGCCGTCAAAGGTGCTGGTACCACGGCCAATTTCATCCATGAGCACCAGCGAGTGGGGCGTGGCGCTGTGCAAAATCTGCGCGCCCTCCAGCATTTCCAGCATGAAGGTGGACTGGGCGTTGGCTAAATCGTCAGCCGCGCCAATCCGGGTGTGGATGGCATCGATCGGCCCCAAGCGGCAGGCCTGCGCCGGCACGTAGCTGCCCATGCTGGCCAGCAGCACAATCACCGCGATCTGGCGCATATAGGTGGACTTACCACCCATATTGGGGCCGGTAATGATTTGCATGCGCTGCTTGGTGCCCAAGCGCGTGTCATTGGCAATAAAGGCGCCGCTGCTGGTTTCTGCCAGGCGGGCCTGCACCACGGGGTGACGGCCTTGGGTGATATCTAGGCAAGGCTCTTTGACAAACTGGGGCGCACACCATTCCAGGGTGAGCGAGCGCTCGGTCAAGGCGCACAGCGCATCCAAGGTGGCCAAGGCGCGCGCCAGCTGGGTCAGCACAGGCACAAAGGCCTGCAGCTGGTCTAGCACTTGCTCGTACAGCCATTTCTCGCGCGCCAACGCGCGCTCTTGGGCGCTCAAGGCCTTGTCTTCAAATGCCTTGAGCTCGGGCGTGATGAAGCGCTCGGCGTTTTTGAGGGTTTGGCGGCGGCGGTAGTCCTCAGGCACTTTGTCGATTTGGCCTTGCGTGACTTCAATGAAAAAGCCATGCACTTTGTTGTATTGCACGCGCAAGTTGGCAATGCCGGTGCGGGCTTTTTCACGCACTTCAAGGTCAAGCAAAAAGCTGTCGCAGTTGGTTTGGATGGCCCGCAGCTCGTCGAGCTCGGCATCAAAACCGCTGGCAATCACCCCGCCATCGCGCACCAAGACCGCAGGCTCGGGGTGAATGGCGCAAGCCAGTAAGGCGGCGCACGCCGGTGGCGGCTGCAAATGGCCAGAAATTTCAGCCAAATAGGCCTCTAGCGCCCGTGGAATATGCGCAAGCAGCTCTGATTTTTGTAGTGTTTGCTGCAGCGCAACCAGCTCGCGCGGGCGCACTTGGCGCAGGGCAATGCGGGCGGTAATGCGTTCTACGTCACTGCAACCCTTGAGTCCGTCGCGCAGCTGCGCCCAAGCGGGCTGGTGGCTGGCGTTGGTGGCAGAGCGCAACGCCGTAATGGCCGATAGCCGCTGCTGCGCCACGGTGCGTTCACGGCGTGGGGTGAGCAGCCAGCTCTTGAGCAAGCGGCTACCCATGCCGGTCATGCAGGTGTCTAAGAGCGAAAACAAAGTGGGTTTTTCTTCGCCACGCAGGGTTTGGGTCAGCTCCAGGTTGCGCCGAGTGGTTTGGGGCAGGTCGATCAGTTCATCGTTGCGCTGCACCCGCACGCTGTGCACATGGGTGAGGGCGCGCCCTTGCGTGTGCTCCGCATAGCCCAGCAAGGCGGCAGCGGCTGCATGTGCGAGCGTGAGTTCATTCGCACCCCAAGGGGCGAGGCTTGCGGCATGCAGGTGTTCTAGCAATTTACGTTCACCCAAGGCAGCATCAAATTGCCAGTCCGGCCGGGCTGAAATGCTCATGGTGTTGCCGGGGTGCAAGCTGCGCAGGCGGGCTTCAAACGCGGGCGTTGCCCCCGCGCTGAACAAGAGCTCACCAGGGCTCACGCGGGCCACCCATTCGCCCAGTTCATCGGGCGTGCATTCGGCCAAAAACACCTCGCCTTGGGTCACGCTCATCCACGCCAAGCCACAGGCATTGCGTGGGCCTTGGTGCACCACCAAAAGCATGGACTCTGTTTTGTCGCTGAGCAGCTCCATGTCAGTGAGCGTGCCGGGCGTGACCACGCGCACCACTTTGCGCTCGACCGGGCCTTTGCCGGTGACTTCGCCCACCTGCTCGCAAATCGCAACCGACTCGCCCAATTTGATAAGCCGCGCCAAGTAGGTTTCTACGGAGTGAAACGGCACCCCCGCCATCACCACAGGTTGCCCACCAGACTGGCCCCGTTGGGTCAGGGTGATGTTGAGCAAACGTGCTGCTTTTTCTGCATCCGCATAAAAGAGCTCGTAAAAATCCCCCATGCGGTAGAACAAAAGTGTGTGGGGGTGGTCTGCCTTGAGCCCAAGGTACTGGGCCATCATGGGGGTGTGCGATCCAAAATCTTGCTTTTCCCTCTGGGAAGCGGGCTGTTTTTCGTTGTTTTCAGAGGGAGAGTTCATAAATGTCTAACGCGCCATGTTGTCCTGTGTTGCACCTCTATTAAGCCACATCGATCCGCCAAGTAATCCGCCAAGTTGCCGCCAAGTTCCAGTTTTAGCCTAAAATTGCCACATCCTGGCGGAGCAACCATTTTGACTCCGCCAAGAGCCAGCCAAGGAGTCCGAATGAAGCTCGCCCTGACAGACACCCTCGTCCAAAGTTTGTCCCTCGACAATGCGCCAACGTGGGACGAAAAAGTAAAAAAGGTAGTTTGGAAAAAGACAGACAAGCCTAATTATCTCGTCTATGACACCCACCGTAAGGCTCCTCCTGGATTCGCAGTCCGGGTAGGTGCTCGGGGCTCGATCTATCTTGTTGAGAAGATGATCAAGAAAAAGAAGATGAAGATCGATGTCTGCTTGGCTTGGGGTAAGCGTGGGGCAGAAAAGCCTATCTCAATCGACAAGGCTAGAGAGCTTGCCCGAGACAAAATCGCAATTGCCATCAAGCATGGAACCAACCCGAATCGAATCGCTGACGAAATTGAAGCATCCGAATTGACCTTCGGCATGGTTTGGGACCGATATATCGCCGACCTTAAAGGGCGGGCTCGTCCTATAAAAAAGAACTCATTGGACTCGGTCAACAAGGCTCGGGATAAGTTTGAAGACTGGGAGGACCGTAAGGTTCGATTGATCACTGGGCAAGAAGTGCTTGATCGATTTGATCTGCATGCGGTGACAAAGCAGCACAGGACCGCCGCTGAGGCCATGGGGCGATGGGCAACAGCCGCAGTCAACAACGCCATTCAAAACGAAATCCACAACGCCCATGCAGCAAGGCGAGAGCCGACGTTGGTCTACAACCCATTCACGATATTGCTGACCAAGAAAAAGTATCGAGATCGCAATCAGCTTGAGAGTGACTACAAAACAAAAGGGGTCCGAAACCCGCTCTCATTTTCTGAGTCCATTGGACCCTTCTTGGAGGCGGCATGGGAATATCGCAAAGAGAACCCACGTGGTGCCGACTTCTTGATCCTTGATCTGTTGTGGGGTTTGCGCGGTGACGAGTGTCGGAGTCTCAAATGGCGTGAAGATATTCCGGATGAAAAAGCTCACATTGAGCGCTGGGTGGATTTGAAGAACAAAGTGGTCTTCATCTACGACGGAAAGAATCGCGGCGATCACGAGTTTCCGATTGGCCCAATGGCTTTGGCACTCTTAAAGCTTAGAAAGTTTGATCGACGCAAAGGCATCCCTTGGCTTTTTGAGTCAAAAATGCCCAGCAGCCGCCAAGGACTGGTCTACATCAAAGATGGCAAAGAAGTGGACCATAAGGAACCAGAGAACGCAGGAGGGCAGTGGTTACTTCCTTCAAGAATCCCATGCAAGGTAGGTCACTACGCAGATCCATCTGTAGCCATGGATACCGTGCGTAAGAGGGCAGGTATTAAGGCTGTGAGGGGCCATGATCTGCGTAGAACATTCGGTGCAGCTTGTGAAAAACTAGGCCTCATCGATCGCCAAGTTAAACGCATGCTCGGACATGCAGTGGGTGGAGGCGAGACTCTTGGTCGCTACACCGCACCAGAGTGGAAGGATCACATGGAGCGCATGGTCAAGATTGAAAAGCTTATCCTGAAGTCAGCCCCTTCCCTTTACAACGCACTAAGACCAGCCAAGGAGCCGGAATTGCCTGAGGAAGATGAACAGATCATCCGGACTGGCCCAGCACGCAAGACTAGAAAGACAAAGTCATAATCATTAAAAACCTGGGGGCAGCATGGCAAAAGCAGTCGATTTGGCCGACCAAGACAATAGCGCGAAGAGGATAAAGACTGGAGGTCGCAAGGCCAAGAAGTCTCTTGACGAAATGATCGCAGATGCCGAACGTCGTAGTCGATTGGCAGTGCTCAGTGATGACACGGCAGTTGAAGCCGAACTTGCAGCCTTTTATCTCATCATTTCCGTCTCTCAATTACGGGAGCTGCGCAACAGTGGGCTGCCTAGCGAAGAAGACAAGCAGGCGGCCAGACTAAAGAAGGCAGCCGATGATGCTGCTAAGGCTGCTGGACGAAAGCCCAAACCTTCAGATGATCAAGACGCAAAGCCCAAGGGTTTGCGAATGATCAAGATAGCCGAGAAGGGCGCCATAGGGTCAAATCAACCGGTCACCTATTTGATGGGCGACCTCAGAAGATTCCAGAAAGAGAATGCTGGCTACAGCACTTTTGAAGTGAAACTTGCCTCTGCTGGCTTGCTCGGTTGGGTGTCTCAGCCGGTGCCGTTCTTTGCTTCACCAAAGACGGATCGAAGGGGGCGCCACACTCTTCATTGCAAGGGTTGGGGCATGGACTTGCCTGAGATGGAGAAGCTGTGCGTTGCGGCTCATTTCGGCAAGCTAAGGTGTGTTTGGTTGACCCCAGTGCAAGCTGTTCACTCCATTTGGCTAAAGGAGTCTGAACACAAGAAGTTTGCAAAACCTTGGCTGGCAATCCTAAAGGGGGAGGTCAATGAAGTAAAAGCTTCAATCGAGGCCACCGAGATTGCTGCCGTAGCCAGTGAGAAAGACCCTAAGAAGGCTAGCAAGTCCCTTTAAAGGGTTCAGCACATTAGAGCGGGGCTCTCTTTCCAGCAGAAGCCTTACGCACAGGCTTCTTGGCAGTCCTCTCTATCTCCGCTTGTTCAAACTTTGAAAACGCCTTGTTGGATGCGTGCATGAGCTCGTAGGTGAACTCACTAAGAGTAAGTCGTTTGCAGTTCTCAGTGAGCGTGCCGGTGATCAGTGCTTGGGCAAAACTGATCGGGCGTCCATCTTCTTGAATCACAAAGGGCCAGTCATCCATGGGCATGGCCGTCGAGAGCCAGGATTGGAACCCCCGCATTTGAGTTGCAGCTATCGCAGACTTTGGCTGGTTTATCTTTGGGATGGCCGATTCACTTAGACGGTTGAGGTATCCAAGCAAGTCGTAGGCTCGGTATTGCACTTCGCGATAGCCTTCTGCAGGCTCTATGAACTCAAGTGATAGGGGTGAGTTGCCTGGAATTGGAGTAGGGGGATTAGCCTTTAACGCTTTGCGCCGCTTTGCACGGTCCGCTTCCAACGTGGAGGTCTCACGACCCGTAGCAATGCTGACGTGAACAGGTGAGAGCAATGTCGTCTTCAGCTCTTTCACCGACATGCTGTTGAGCGTTCTAACAAGCTCAATCCGCTCATCTAGATCCTTCAAGCGATGCCTTTTTCCCGTATTGGCCATTGCCTCTCCAAAAAGTGCAATGAATTCTGACAGGTTTTCCCTCTTGAATACTTTCGACTATTGCGCGCATCCAGCCTGATTAAACCTGATTGAACCTGATACCAAGGCTTGCGGTGAAACAAAGTGATCAAGCTGTCTCACACTGCGCCTCTCGCAAGCAATTGGGCTTGTTTCAATGAAAGGAAATTGAAGATGACAAAGGCGGCAAAAGAGTCGGTGAGCTACAAAAAGGCATGCAAAAAGCAGCGCGCAAATAAGGCAAAAGGTGTCAAAAAAGTCCAGGGCTGTAAATCAAATACAGCTTTGGCTCCTCGCATCTTCAAGGCCATCGAGTCCAATGATGCTGAGGCTTTGTCCAAGCTATGCTTGGAGTTGGAAAAGCGCGGTGAGAGCTTGTTTGACATCGTCATCACTCCTGAGGGTTGCTCCGCTCCGCAACACATGCCTGCCTATGCGGTGTCATGCAGCGCACCTGACGCCTTCTTTTTCATGATGGAAAAGGCTGGTCAAGAGAAGCCTAAGTTGGAGCGTGCAACCTTTGATGGTCTGACTAAGGTGATGACCTATGAGCTCAACGATCGCGGTGAAGACCCTTGGGAGAACTTTGAGGGGGTGTATGTCAGCTTGGCTTTGCGTCACATGGACAAGGCCGTCGCAATGAACCTTGTTAGCTTGTGCAATGAAGAAGTGCCGGTGGAGTTCACGCCGCGCACGCTTAAGTTGGGGCAAATTGCGGCCATGAAATTGATCCTTGCGGATGCGATTCAGTGCAACACAAAGGATGACTTGGTGATCGCCCAAGCAGCATTTGAGAAAAATGGATTGGACATTTTTGAAATCATTCTTGAAGTGGAATTGCCTCAAGCTCCGACCCCATTGTTTTTGCCCCCGATAGCAGCAGCGGCGCTCAATCGCGCAGACGCTGTCATTGAGGTGCTATTTCGTAAGGGGATTTTATTGAATGACGTGGCATCCATCGAGTTCATGAATGCCTCAGCACCCAAAGACCAGACGCCCACATCGCTCCTGAAGTTTCAAGACAGCATGGAGTCAATATTTCATCCCTTGACTCTGGATGAAGCCAAATTTCTCATGGGTGAACAAAGCCCAATCAAAAAGCTTGTCCCCACCGCCTCGGCCATCTTCAAAACCATGGCACAAGAATGCATTGCTGAGCATGAGCAGGAGGGCCTAGAGTGCTTTATTCCGATGCCAGAACCGGCGGCGAATGCCCAGATGAGTAACCGCCTGTAACGGTTTCAACTCACTTACTTAAGGGGCCTGAGGCCCCTTTTTTGTGCACGTAGTATGCGCGGTGTCCATCATCATTCGGTGGAAATGCGCCTAAAAAACGTGCAGTTGCAGGAAAATATTCAATCAAATCAATGAGTTATTCTATGATGGCTAAGCTGCATACTACCTCCCTTGAATCGGCCCTATTTCCGCAGTTTTAGTGGCATTGATGACCATGAATCCGGCATCGTCGGTCATCAAGTGCTAGGTTGATATAGCCATGCCGGGATTGATGTGAGCTCTAACCTTCCGGCACATAGGCATGACCGACTTGAGCGCAGAGGAGTCGACCAGACACGGCTGACGATTGAATTCAATAAGCATTACCAAGTTGTAGCCTTTTTCAATATCTTGAAAAAATGGTGGTAGCAAAGGTGTTAGAACGCTGTTTTCAGAGGAGAAATCAAAAAAAAGGTGACGTTTTTTTGCTCGAATTTGTTAGCCATTTGGTAACACGCAAAAAGCGCATCGTTTCAGAGGGAAAAGAGCTCAAAAAGGTTCTAAACACCCCGCCGGGAGGGCAATGGTCTATAAATCTCAAATCAGCGCCACACACACCAATTCCTGCCTAAAAAACACATAACGACTATCTCCACACCAAACACAAAACGAATCGGTCAAAAAGGGCACATTTAATATGCCAGATTGGCAACGTCGACGTGGATGCTGGATTCAGATTGCTAGCTTGTAACGCTGGTTAGTTAGGGCTTAAGCACCTAGAGATACGGTTTTCACGACTGCCTCCAGTGCCCATGTCGCGAAACTGTCGCAACCTGGCTTGTGGCTCATGTGTAAGTGGTTTAAATTAGTGTGCCAATGCTCCGTAACTATCGCAACATGGTGTGTGGTTAGTGCGTAGGCTGTTGATCTTGGTGTGCCAATGATGCGTAGCTATAGCAACATGGTGTGTGGTTAGTGCGTAAGCGGTTGAACTTGGTGTGCCAATGATGCGTAGCTATAGCAACATGGTGTGTGGTTAGTGCGTAAGCGGTTGAACTTGGTGTGCCAATGATGCGTAGCTATAGCAACATGGTGTGTGGTTAGTGCGTAAGCGGTTGAACTTGGTGTGTCAATGATGCGCGGCTATCGCAACATGGTGCGTGGTTAGTGCGTAGGCTGTTGATCTTGGTGTGCCAATGATGCGCGGCTATCGCAACATGGTGCGTGGTTAGTGCGTAGGCTGTTGATCTTGGTGTGCCAATGATGCGCGGCTATCGCAACATGGTGTGTGGTTAGTGCGTGAGCGTTTGGACTTGGTGTGTCAATGATGCGCGGCTATCCCAACATGGTGTGTGGTTCATGCGTAAGTGGTTCAACTAGATGCTCGAATACTTCCCGATTGCCTAGTCTTTGAAGAGGTCGTAAATCAACCAGTCGAGAGGCCGCTTCTCATGAGCGTTTAAGCAGCACCTAACCTTTGAATTAAAGAGAGTAACGGCACATGCTGGAGAAATGTAATTTATTTACAAGTCTCAGATTGCGATTGATATGAATAAAAACGGATAACTTTACCGTTTCTACTCTAGAGTGCAAGTAAAAACAAGCCCTTTTTGATACCTTCTGGCGGGTCATATCGACCGCTCAAGTAAATACTTTTCGTTTTGTATTGCTCATCGATTTTTGGAATGAGACTGTGACTTATCGAAGCCCACCCTTTTGAAGGTGAATAAATGATAAGTGATTACAAAATGAGTAACTTAAGTGACGATACAGATTGCAATGCCGAAGCTGAGATGATTTTCGGTGTCGACGCTGTATCTGGAAATTCCAAACGCGACGCAATACATTTTGTGCGATCCAAGCCCCAACTAATAGTTGGCTGGAAACTTGCTGGTTACACACACGCCGAAATGGCTCTTGCCGTCAGACGGCTTGGCTTTTCAGTCTCCGCCATACATATGGCAAAGCTTCATACTCTGGCAAAAAGTCTGACGACATTAGCTGAAGCGAAGGCAGTGAGGGATGCACTATTCAAAGCAAAAATTCAAAAGGTAAATCCCGTTTGGCTTACGGCTGAAGATGCCACTCCAAGTTCAAAGGAAAGTGCAAAGTCGACGAAGAAAAAACGAGTCCGTAGTGCACCGTCAGACGCAAAAAGAGAGAGCCCTGCAGCAGTTCCAAAAACTGTTGAGCCAAGCGAAATAGCTGCCCTTAGCTCCTCCACTGTTTCAGTTGAGCAAAGATCAAGACCTAACATTCGGACCCCGCCGAGCCGGGTCACTATTAAAGACCAACCACTGGTGTTCAATGAGGTTGATGGTGAAGAGAATGACATTCACACGATGTTTGGTGGAACGCCTTGCTCATTTGCAGCTTTGCGAAAAGCGGTTTGGGAGATGGCGCATACAGAACGACCTCGATCAACATTGAAGTTTCCACCTGACGATAGGATCGAAGTTCCGCTTAGGTATCACAGAGATTTAATTGAAGGGAAGATAAAAAGTTGGGCAGAGCTTTGGGAAAAATACCGCTAAAAAACAAATGGATAAACAACAACCAAAAAGGAGAAGGTATGAAGAAGAAAGCAATATTTATTGCATCCGCAAAAGGAGGCGTAGGAAAATCCACAGTAGCAAAGGCACTGCTTGAGTATTTGAGAAATCAAAAGAAGAAGGACGGGACTGCAGTCAGAGTGCATGCATACGACACCGATCCCAATGTGGGCCAATTAGCATTGGCATACGGTTTGAAAGACAAAGAGGGGGAGTATGACGTCATTGAAAACAACAATAGGCCAGATGCCGGGGTCTTGATGTTTGATGCAAAGTCTGACGCCGACAAATTTGGTGACACTTTAGATACTGATGCTGACATTGTCTTAATGGATCTTCCAGGTGGCTTGATTGATCTAAGTTATGTCTATGGCGACATGAAATCTTTCAAAGATCAGTATCGTCAAGAAGGTTACGAAATCGTTGTGTTGTGTGTCATTACGCAAGTTCAAGCTTCCGGGGCTAGCGTAACGAAGGTGATGGATATCTGGGGAGATGATGTGACCTATGTTGTAGCCAAGAACCAAAGCTTTGGAAATGATGAGGATTTCTATTTCTTTGATGGTGAACTAGCAACACAGTTTGGTAATCCGGCAGCCAAAGTCCTGGCTGCAGGTGGGAAAATCATAAGCTTTCCTGCACTTGATCACGGAACTTTTGCCTTGGTGGATAAATGGTTGGTAACGTTCAGTCAAGCTATACCTAGACTTTTGAGCCAGCGCGGAATACTTACAGGTTGGAGGATTCGTTTGACCAAAATTGAAGGATTCCTAAAACAGACAGAGACGTGCTTTAGCAGCCTTGAATTAATCAATTAGGAGTTATAGCCCCACGCAATGCGTGGGGTGCTCTGCTGTGCACTGCTCGCCAATCGGTGGGGCTAATTCGCAGGCAAGACTGACGGTTCACTCATGCCACTAATCAACTTTCAAAATTGCTTCGGTGGTTACTCGCTCTGCTCATGGAGTATTTGCCAATGAAGAGGTCGTCCTAAGCTCCGGCTTGGGAAGACTTGCTTTCATTTCAGCTTGCAGTTGTGCAGCTTTCGCTTCTTCAATCGTGTCGCCCTGACCGAACGCGGAACATGGCTCACCATTTTCTGGCTCAAGGTCATCCAGCCGGCAACCGTGCTTTTGGATCATCCACGCAGCCATTGCGCCATGATCTTTTTGCAGAGCTAAAGCGAGCATCTGGGAGTAGTAAACCTTAGGCTTCTTGGATTTCTTCTTGGTGTCCCCAAAGGAAGGCTCATAGCCCGCCTTGTCGCGCCGAAGTGCGATGGGCGCTACAGGTCCATCACACGCTTTTTTAAGATGCTCAAAACGCCCAGACCAAACAAATGAAGCCAGTGCAGAGAGATTCCATCCATCCCCGAAATAACTCTCGGCACCTTCACCCATGGTCGGGTTGGTCCCGTATTTCAAGAAAAGATCAAGTGCTTCAAGCGTAAAATACTCGTCACCGGCTATGCGTGCCATAAGCGGGGCCCCGCTCTTGTAGGTGACATTCGGGTTGCCACCGGATTTAAACATCCGCTCCAGCAAATCAAGTTGTCCCCACTCCATGGCCTTAATCATCGGGTAGTAGCTAAAGCTGGCTCCTTGGTCCAAGAGCTCACCAAGCTTGGGAATACCTTGAGGAGCCTCAAGCTCTTCGGCGGCCTCTTCCATCGCATTAAAAAGGTTGTCCTGCTCAATGAGCCACTCAATCGCTTGAATAGTTTTTGGTTCAACGCATCCGGTAAGCCATGTTTGCTGATCCGGTGTGAGGCCCTTGAAGGATTGAAGAGCACTAAATACATCGTCCCACTCATTTTGCGAATCAGGGCGCAATCCATGGCGACACAGGGCCACGGCGTGCTCTGTTTTGCCTAAAAGAAGCGCGAGTGTGAGCAAACTATGGCGCTTCAAACGTTGACCAATGTCGAACAGTGCGCGTGAGCTCTGTTTCTTATCAAGAATGCTCGATCGGATGGAAAAACTTTGCCAGCCATGCCCATCTTTGCTCGAGCCGTCGATCCCGAAAAAACGGCGCTCCGGGGAGCTCCAAGATAAAAGGGTTTTCTCAAAGGCTTCGATCGGAGCGGTGCGCAGAGCAATTTCAAGAGGCGAAGCAAAAAGATAAGGGATGCGCTCGAGGGCCAAACGAAGTAACGCGTCCTCTTCCTTGCCTTGCGCGACATCAGAGATTCGACCGTAAAGAGCCCCGTCCAGGGCAAGCTCATTGAGAAGGGCTTGACGCCGCGTCGCCACCGCAAAACGCTCTTCAACCTGCTTGGGTTCTCCGTTGGCAGCAACGTAACCCTCACCAAGCTCCCAATCCAGAAACTCCTCCATGCACCCTTGTGCCAACAAATCCAGCGCGGCCTGGCGCGGTGCATAAGATTGCAAAGAGGCAATGTCGCTCAAAGCCTGCTTGTTTAGTGTTTGTGTTGCCATGAAATACCCTCTCTTAGAAGAATTCTAGCGGCGCATTACAAAGCGCGCACAGCTCGCTTGGAGGGCTTCACCGCAGGGATGAAAGCCTCATACTCTTCACGCTCCTCAATGGCGCAGGTGATGGCGTCTAAACGCGAGGCGATTTCAATGGCTCCACGAGCTCGGGCGGATTGAGCTGCGGTGACTCGAGCGGCGTTTGGGCGATCATTAAAGCCGTGGCCCTTGTTTAAAGCCAGCGCGAGCATCTCGGATTCATAGACCTTGGCTTTATTGATCGAGTTAGGCACATCATCGTCAGGATCATTTGGAGGCGCTTCTCTGCGCAGGGCAATGGGCTCCACAGCTCGACCTCACGCTATTTTGAGTAAATCCAATTTGCCGCTAAAGACTAGGCTGGTGATTACTCCATCCTGTCGACCAGATCTCCTCCCCTTAAATTGGCGTAACGATCCAGCATCTTTAACGTGGTGTGGCCCACAATTTTCATGATCTCATAAACACTCAGCTTGCGTTTAGTGAGAACCATCCGGGTAATCGCGGTGTGGCGCAGGTCATGGAAATGAAGGTCATCAATGCGCAGCTTCCTGGTCAACTTTCGAAAGCCTGAACTCACCGAGCTGGGAGTTGAGAAAGGCCAAAACACACGAGTCAGTCTCTTTGCTTTGGGGTCAGCAGCCAAGAGACGTTCATTTTCTTCATCTAGCAGTTTGATGAGCTTCTTGGCTGCCGCATGTGCAACTTTAGACAGCGGAACTTGCCGCGTTTTTTTGACCTTGGTGTGTGCAGCCGGGATGATCCACACTTTTTCGTTGAGATCAAATTCTTTTTGTTCAGCCATAACGATCTCCGCTTGCCGCGCTCCTGTTTCTAGCGCGATAGTCATCAAAAGTGGCCAGTGCTCGTCATTGACACAATTTTTGAACTCTGTGCGCAGGGCATCTTCCTCGTGTGGCTCTAATAGTCGGGTTCGTTCGTTATCCCATCCATCACCCAATACCGATATGGTGATAGCTGATAGCGGTGGCTCAACTCGCAACGACTCGGCTTGAAAACGGACCAGTCCCCTAAGCGCCTGAATTTGCTTTGCAATGGTTGCCTTTGTGTAGGGTCGTCCATATTGAGAATTGGTTGCACACATGTGTGTAACGTAGTCGTTAAGGAACTCTGTGGTGATATTGGCAAGAGCGGTAGAGCCCACCTCACGCTCCAGAATCTTGAGATTTTGAATCGTGGTTCTTTTACATTTGAGAGATAGTTGATACGCCTGTGAAGCTTCTTTAATTGTGGTGCGGCGATAGCGCTTTGTGTCTGGCATCGTCTTCACTGAGTCACGTGCTGCGGTTTTCATCGCATCCTCCCAGCGTTCTGCTTCAGCCTTTGTGTTAAACGACTCTGTGAGTGTTGGTTGGCTCTTGATTCTTATAGTTACCTGGTAGGTAACGCTTCCAGACTTTCCTTTTCTTGCTCTTATTGGCATGTCTTCTCCTCTCTTCTTATTGCGCCATATATGCGCCATATTGCATTTGGCGCGGCAAAACAGGAATGGCCTTTGGTCAGATGTAACTGATTTTCAGAGGAGTTAATGGCAAGATTTAGATCGGTTCGGTTCCTGCTGAATGCCGGTTCGATTCCGGCTCGAGGCACCACTGATGTGTGATTGAGCAGCAAAAGATATGAAATGCGCTCACATTAAATATCGTTATGTAGATGTTTAACGGCATTTAGTGCTCGCCAGTGCTCACGACTACTCAATACGACTGCGCCAAATATGCGCCATTTTTCTGAAACATTTTGGGCATTCCAAGCGCGTGCCTTGTGTCTGGAAATTGATTTGACGCAGAAAGCTTTATTTGCGAAGTTAGTGCTCAAAGGAGCATTAGTTGCAAGTGGAGAATCAAAAGCATCAGCCAGATTGGATCGCAATTAACGCAGCGGTAGCTCGCATTAAGGGTGAGCATGGATTCACTGGTGATTTGCTGAGTCAAGTGCAGTTAGCTCAGATCATGAACAAGCCAGTCAAGTTCGTCTGGAACCTAAAGGCACGCGGCCAAATGCCACAGATCCCAGTGATAACCATAGGCAATAGGGATACCTTTTGGATTGTGCATGTCGTGATGTGGATGATGAATACCCCTATGTCATCTATGCCGGTATTCGGTGCTGCACCAGAGGTCCCAAAGCCTCCAGTTGGTGAAATGGATCGCCCGAAACGTGCTTCGAGAGAGTCCAGCGTAAACGAGAGCGCAAGGGCAGAGGGTAGACGCAAGGAAGTAAGCCTAGCTAAGGCCGCATTGCTCGCAAAAGGTTTGAAAATTCTTGAGGAGCGCAGCCGCTCCAAGTAAGTCATGGGCTTTTCAGAAGACCTAGCCCAGACTGCAATATGGTGGACTTGAACATCTGTTGGTCAAAGCTTGCAGGTTTAATGGGTGCAAGGCATTTGAAGTCGATCGTGGGGTGATTAGCCTGATGGCTTCTATCTTCAATCTGAAACTTCACATCGGGATGACCCTGAGCATCAAGGGCGTCTTGCAGTTCGGATTCAATAAGCATGATCGTGGAGTCTCTGCGCTCACCTGGCGTTGAACGAGATGAGGCAGGGAGTTGGTCAAAAAATGCATTCAAGGGGCCAGAGCTGCGCGAAACCTTGAGCATTGTTATCGGTGCGGTGTTCCCCACTGTCAATGTGATTTCCAGCTCTTCCTGTTCAAAGAACGGATTGGTTTCCACGTTCCCTTTGCCCGTGGTCATGACAGAGAGGTGATCTTCACCGTCAACGCGCTCAATGATCTCGATATAAGCGTAGCCTGCAAAGAGCTCCGCAATGAAGTGAATCACGCGCTCTTCCTCATCGAAGATGAGTGTCTCGGGCAACTGGGCTCTGCACTGCACATCATGGATCAACGAGCCACCTTGGGCGGCAATGTTTTGTGTGGCGGCCTTTGTCTCGCACTCCAGCACGATATCAACGTAGTTGAAGGAAGCACTTTTGATGAATCTCTGGCTGTGGATTTCAATCTGCTGCGTGAGTTCAGCCATGGTCACTGTCTTTGGCTTGAGTTGGCTGCCTTTACAAACACTCTTAAGTGCATCCAGGTGCCAATGGTCAAGGCGTGCTCGGACTTCAACGGTGTGAAGTTCTTCAAGGCTGGGCCCTGAGTCCACCGCGACAAACACGAAGCTTAATTGGACGGGGAGGTGACTCTGAGGCATGGCATCCTTGACGTATGAGCTTCATAAAAGCGTCTTCCGTCACTGAAGTCAAACAAACGGGTGTTAATTGTTTTGGAAGCTTGCATCCATATTTATCGAGTTGACCCGTATTGAGTGCCGCATAACAACGCACTGCAATACACAACAAAAAGAGTGTTTCGACACAACTCTTCGTTGTGTAATTTTTGTTCGCAATTCAATTGACTTCACTCTTGCAATTTGAGAGGAATAAGACTCCACAAATCGGAGTCAGGGAATGGCAGAAGAATTTAACGATAAAACATTTGAAACAGAACAGGGTCACGAGCAATTCAATAACGCAGTTTTTGGTCATAAGTTTCCAAGCACTTCAAGCAATAGTGCGTCTCTTACTGGGCCAACCACAAAGACATCGCAACCGGCTATCAAACGGTTAGAGGCAGTAAACGGGCAGTCTTCTGATAACAGTGCTTCAATTTCCTCTGATGAGGATGTGGGTCAAGCCATTGGTGCTGGAGTTCTTAAATACAAATCGCTGATCTGGCGCACAGCCGACACGCTTAGGGGCACTGGGGTCAAAGAGAGCGACTACCCCAGCTACATGGCTCCGTTCTTTGCATTGGCCTTGGTGGAGTCTCGAATTAAGCGACTGCGCACTGAAAAGATGGCTGAATTTGAAAGTGAGACAGGCACACCATTCAATCAAGCTGATGCCAATCACATTCAATGGCTTCAAATAAACATTCAGAATGAAGGATACGGTTATCACCCCGATATTGCTCAGTTAGGTGTTGGTCTTGCTGAACTGGTTAAGGTCAAGACTGGAAACTTCTATGTTCAGGTCGAATCGTTCCTAAAGCAGTTTGATCCAGAGACAAAGCGTCTGCTTGGCGTTGACTATGCTCCAGGCCAGCCGAAGTTCTTGGACATTAAGGGCATTGCACTTGACCTCTCAAGTCGCCCCAACGATCCATTGTTTACCTTCTGTGCTGGTGCGGGTGACACGCCCGGTTGGGCTCATGTGGACTTGGTGGAATTTGACAACTCAGAGGTCACCACACTTGAAGAGCACATCAAGCGGATGTGGGCTGATATCTCTGCCGAGACTGCCGGTGAGCAATACACGCCTAAGGATCTGATCGCACTGGCTTGTGCACTTGGCATTGAAGCTCGGCGTCCCAACACCAACTCCTCACAGATCTGTGACGTTTATGACATGGCTTGCGGTGGTGGAAACTTCTTGTTTGCTGCTGAGGAGGCTCTGCGCAAGGAGTTCCCAGGGCTTTCGGTCCGTGTGCGCGGTCAAGAGCTCAATGATGCTCTCTACGCTCTGGCGGCTCTTGAAGCTCGCTTTCGGCCAGATGCACAGATTGCTTGGGGCAACACGCTCACCCATGACCACTACTTAGCCTACAAGTCAGGCTTCATCGTGGCCAATCCTCCCTACGGTGTGGATTGGAAAGCGTTTGCGGCCACCATCAAAACAAGCAATTGCGGTCGCTTTGATGCCTCGCGCATGCCACCTACCTCTGATGGTCAGTTGCTGTTTTTGCAGCATGCGGTCTTTCACCTCGAAGAGAACGGCGTAGGTGCAATCGTTCACTCTGGCTCAACGCTTTTCTCTGGTGATGCTGGAGGAGGGGAGTCGGAGACGCGTCGTTGGCTTTTCCAAGAGCAAGACGTTGTGGAGGCCATTGTTCAGCTTCCCAAGAATGAGTTCTTCAATACCGGCATTGCGACCTACCTTTGGATTTTGAATCGCAACAAGCCTGAGTCCCGCAAAGGCAAGGTGTTGCTGATCAATGCTGAAACGTGCTTCAAAAAGCTCAAGAAGAATCTCAACATGAAGAACTGTGAGATTGACCCGGCCAATCGCACTCGGATTTTGGATTGCTTCAAGTCATTCACTGATTCAGACATCTCGCGAGTGATGGACGTGGATGATCTGCTCTACAACAAGGTCAGTCTTGAGCTGCATCGCCATGACGAAGAGGGGCGTGCCATTCAAAAGAGCACTGCCATTGATGCGGCCAAAGTCAAATCGATCGTGGTCGATGGCATGCACTACTCAACCGCGACTGGCGGTGTGCAGCAGAGTGCTAGCTCAAATGTTGGCCCTTCTGGCTCAACTGGTTCTTCTTCAGGCCCTTTAACGGCCCCAGTTGATTCCACAGATGGTTCTGCCAAAGTGTTTGTCGATGACTTCAATGGAAAGGTTCGGTCTTCAGAGGCCCTCTCCATTGAACTTCTCGATGGCTCGGTGTGGACGATGAACCGTGAAGAGCACCGCATCCAAGAAGCCAAAGCCGGTGGTGTGGTGAATGAGCATGGGCTTGGAGTGCTCTCGGTTAAGGCCAAGGTCGCTAAGTCCAAGGCGGGAGAGAACATTCGCTGGGATATCTCGGTGGACCCCTTTATGGAGTCTGATACCGAAACCATCCCCTATTCATCCAGGAAAGACGAACACGGTAATTCACTCAATGACAAGCTCATTGCCGATTTCATTGCCAAGTGGGTGCGCGATCCATCGACCATTAAAGCCAAGAGTGTGGGCTCAGAGATCAACTTCAATCGCGTATTTCCAAAACTTGCACAAATCCGCGCATCAAAAGATTTGCTGCTAGAGATAGCTCTTGTTGATGAATCTCTTCGTGCTATTGAGGAAGAAATGTCCAAATTCCTAACGAAGTCAAAGTAAATATTATGAAAAATAAAAAAAACAATAGTGTTACAAGTTGGATCGAGACAATTCCGTTAGGCTGGTCAGTTGCGAGAGTTAAGGATGTTGTAAAAACTAAAGTGACGGATGGACCACACGAAACACCTGTATTCGTTGATGAATCTGAAGGCGTGCCTTTTGTTTCGGCCGAAGCAGTTTCGTCAGGTAAGCTAAATTTCGAAAAAGTAAGGGGTTATATATCTCATGCTGAACATAGGAGATTTTCTAGAAAATTTATCCCTAAAAGAAACGACATTTTTATAGTTAAATCTGGTGCCACAACTGGTGTTGCTGCATTTGTAGATACTGACAGAATATTTAATATTTGGTCTCCCTTGGCTGCGTTGCGTTGCAATGGTGATATTGTTAATCCAAGGTTTGGGTTTCACTTTGTATCATCATCCATATTTAGAGGCATGATTGAGTATTATTGGAGCTTTGGAACTCAACAAAATATAGGAATGGGGGTTCTTGAGAAGCTTTACATTCCTCTCCCCCCTCTCCCCGAGCAAATCACCATCGCGGACTACCTCGATAAAACGACAGCTTTGATTGATAAGCAGCGCGCACTGCTCGAACGCAAAAAAGCCTTGCTCCAAGAGCACAAAAAGTCACTCATCCATGAAGCGGTGACCAAGGGGCTCGACTCTAGCGTGCCTATGAAGGCAAGCGGGGTGGACTGGATTGGGGATGTGCCTAATGGATGGGAAATTGGCCGTCTGAAGGACGTAACAAAGGTTGGTGCAGGAAATCCAGCGCCGCTACCCGATCTACTTAGTGAAAACGAATCTGATGTTCCATTTCTCCGAGTGTCTGATTTGTCTTCGGCTAAAAACGGATTTTGTTCAGTATCGAAAGATAAAGTTAAAAACCCCGAAAACCTTGGGCTTAAGGTTTGGAAAGCAGGAACATTTGTTTTTCCAAAGAGTGGCGAATCCATTCGAAGTAATGTTCGTGCCGTTCTTGCAAGGGATATGGCTGTTGTCAGTCATCTTGCATGTGTGATTAATAGGAAAAACTTAAATACTCGACTTTGTTTTTGGTTATTGAATTCTCTTAATTTTGAGTCGAAGATCATTCAAACTGCACTGCCTGCTCTTGGGTTGAAAGTGATTCAGGATTATGAAATCGCACTTCCTCCAATGCCCGAGCAAGTCGCTATTGCAGAATATCTTGATAGAGCAACCGAACTGGTTGACCGGAATGTTCGGCTGATCAATAGAAAGCTTGACGCTCTTACACAATTGCGCACCAGCGTCATTCATGAAGCCGTGACCAAAGGCGTTCCTTCGTATGCGCAGCCGCAACAGGAGGCCGCATGAGTCAAGCCTCCCAAAAGTCAACAGTTCCCAACATGGTTTTGGCTCAGCGGTTTGGCTTGCGTGCAGATGGCGTGGCATGCCGTCCTCACGACAACGTGCAGCAAACCGTGATGGTTGATCTCATCCAATACAAGCAGGCCACCAACATCAAAGCCAGTTTGGCCGATCCTGATGACTCTGCTTGCACCCCTTTCAGACACTTGGTCTTGATTGGGCAAACGATTTACGAGAAGACGTGATGAGCACATTTTCACCACCGAGCACGCTCGGTAGAAGGGCAACCCAACAATAAAGGCGTCAGGGATGGCAAAGCAAGGTTTTATCGAGAACGATTTTCAGCATGGGATGTTCGTCCCATTTCTCACAAGCAATCCGGATTTGGGCTTAAGCTGGATCAAAGGGGATCAGATGCGCATGTCCGGTGCAGATCGGGCACGCTGGATTTGCTCCGAAGATCTCTTGCACTTTATCCGTGAAGGCAATGAGCGTAACGCTGAAGCCTTCAAACAGCTATTGCCCCAGTTCAAGGACGAAGCTGACCTGTTTGAGTCCTTCCTTAATGAGTCGCTTCTACCTAAGGTCGCTTCTTCTGGAAATGCTGCACGCCTTTTGCGTGAAACCATTGGCTTTCGTGATGTTCAGTTTCGGCTCTGGAATGAGGCACCCAAGGTAGGCCAAAACGAAACACAGAAGCTGGATTTCCTCAAAAACCGAGGGCGTGTTTTTACCGAGCTCTCGTTTGAGCGCACATTCACCAATGCCGGTCTTCGTTTCAATCGCAGGCCTGACGCCACCTTCTTTGTCAATGGCATCTACCTAGGCGCTGCTGAGCTCAAAACCGCCCAAACAGGGCAGTCAGCGGGAGTCAATGGCCGAAAGAAGATTGCTCACGATCTGATCGAGCTCGCTCAAATGGCTCTTAAAGAGGCTCGTGCACTCTGGAACCAAACCAGTGCCGCACCTTGGCCTGGTTATGCCAGCGATAAGCTGCCAGCAGTCATTCGAAACAAGATTGACGTGGACTGTGCGGTTTACATTAAAGCTTGCCATGTGGTGGCCGTCGACATGGGCGCGCTATATGTGACTTCCGACCTTGAGTGGGTGGTGGCCGATGTGGATCGCATCTTAAGCGGTCAAAACCAAGCCATGGAGTTCTCAAAGCTTTCAGAGCGTGTGGTCGACAAGATCAGCAGGGCTCCTGAGATCATGGGCATGACCCCCTTTGAAACCATCACTGAGCACTTGGAGAGTTTGTATTCCCTGCGTGATGGGGTTGATCGCGAAGCGTTCTACTTTAATCAAACCTGGTCGCCCAATTCCAGCAATAAGCAAAGTGAACCGCTAAAGCCACGACCAGCGCAGCGCATCATGCTCCATCGCACCGTTAAGCGTGTCCGTGAGCTCTATGCCAATGAATGTAAGCCCAAGATCAGTGAATCGGACATTCGCCAAGAGCTGGCGTTGATGTCGCAGGGTCTCTCAGCCAAAGAAGTCGATGAGATTGTGGAAGAGAGTCTCAAATACAAAAACGGGGCCAAAAGTCACTCAGTGCTTTTGCAAGGAGCAGCAGGACTTGGCAAGACCTATCTCATTGTCTGGTTGGCACAAGCCTTGTATGAGATGAATGACGCCAAGGGGCATGGCTATCAGCCACTTTTTGACCAAATCATTCTTCTGACTGATCGCACTGAGCTGCGGGCCAACATTGCCAAAGATGCGGCCAATTTGGGATCCACCAGCAAAATCATTGAAGAGGCTGAGACTTTTGCCGATCTGCGCCGCATCGTTGAAGCCGGGACCAATCGCATTGTGGTGGTCAACATCCAAAAGTTTGCCTCGCTCAGCAAGCTCGCCCAAGAAGACGCAACGCTCTCAGCACTGCTTCGCAGTAAACGCGTAGCCATCCTCATTGATGAGGTTCATCGCAGCCAAAACGGGGTCATGCATGACGCAACCCTTGAGCTTTTTAACGACTGGAACAGCCTCACGCCTGATGACAACAAGCGCAACCTCATCATTGGTCTGACCGCCACGCCAAAAGACGAGGCCCTTGCAAGCTTTGGTGAGTGGCGCAGGCCCGCTGCCCCTGGTGACCGATATCGCTGGGCTCCCTTTGCTTCCTATTCCATGGCACAGGCCATTAAAGACGGAGTGGTGCTCAACCCCATTCAAAGCATCTTCAAGTTCTCTGATGAGCTTGTGTATGACCTTGGTGAGATCCAATCATCCGTGGACGCCAAGGGCCTTACGGCCAGTGCACTCAAGGCGCCTACATCGGACGCCGTGTATGAGAACCCATCACGGCAAAGACTCGTGGCTGAGAAGATCGCAGGCATCTTTGTCTCAAAGACCATGATGGCTATTCGTCGCCGTGGACTGTTAGTGGGAGAGGGCAAAGCCATGGTCGCTTGTGCATCAATCAAGGCAGCGGTCGCAATGCAGGCTTACCTTAAAGAGGCCATGCAAACCCTTGCCAATGATCCAGCCTACAAGGATCGCTCAGCTCACATTGCAGCCTGTCCCGTTTTGATTCTCTACAGTGACAAGCAAGGGGAGACCCCATGCTCTCAGCTCAATGGTGGCAAGAGTCAAAAGGCGATCTTGGATGAGTTTCGGCGCAAGGGTGTTGAAGAAATCAATGAGCCCGGAAAGATCAAGTGCCGCAACGCCATCATCATCGTGGTGGACATGTTGCTCACGGGCTTCGATGAAAAGACACTCCACACACTCTTCATCAACAGAAACCTTGATGATGTTGCCCTCTTTCAAGCGGCCTGCCGGATCAACCGCACCAACAAAAACAAGCACGATTGCCTGATTGTTGACTTTTCGCGTGAGGGTGTGGTCTCTAAGAACTTGCCATTGGTGTTTGCCAAATACGGTGGGTTAACCGTCTCAGCACTCGATGCGATGCACATGAATGAAAAGATGGACGCGGCGTGGAAAGCGTTCTTCGGTGACAAAGACATTAACTCCCATTTTCAAACCTGGAAGGCCACCCTTGCCGGTGGTAAAGATCACCACGGTGCAGTAAAGCTCTCAGATTGGCTTGATCAACTTGTGCAATCGGACAAGTCTAGAGCCCTGCTTCTCAAAAAGGCAGGAGCTGCTTGGGTGGGCAGTCGTGAAAAGCTCATGGCCTTGCTGGATTTTGATCGTCAAGGCTTAACAAAGCACAAGGATCAGCGTCAGGTGGATTTCGTCCAGCAAGTGGTCAAGCACTTGGCCGCCAAGGGCAAGGCCGAAGATGAATCCATAGATGTCCTATTCGACGTCATCCAAGTAGAGCAGACAGAGACCTATGAGCTTGATGTGCTGGGTGAGAGCGGTCCCCAAGAGTCTCATGATTCCAAGCGCCAAGCCTCGATTGACGCTAATGGGCTGGCCATTACAGACATTGAGTCCTCCCTTGAAGTCATCGACATATTGCGTGTGCTTGAGCTTGAGGAGACCAAAAAGGCTCAAGCCATTCAGGCTCTGCGCGACTTTGTTCATGGCCTCTTCATAGAAATTGAAGCCTGCGGAGCAAAGGACGATCGTGTTGGAAATTCCGGCTTTTACCGTAAGGCTCTCACGGCTTGGCTTGAAGGTAAGTCTGACTTTCCGTGGGATGACCGACTGCAGCAATTCAACAGGCTGTTTAACAAGGCACGTTCCAGTGCGAAGTTCACTACCAGTGACTTCGCGCGAGTAGCCCTCACGGCATTGTCCAAGCGCTCCGAAATGCTCATGGACGATTACGACCACTACATATCAAACAAGAAGACGATTTAATAACAAAAGGGAGAAAGCTATGCAAAACATAATGAACTCATTGGCTCTATATGATTTTCTAAAAATATCATATACACCTGATCAAATTTTTGGAATTCTGAGTAGTGTTCATCCTTCTATCATTGAAAACAATAAGGTGAATACAAAAAGTGACAATTACTTTTATCCGCCATCAAGCAAAAGCAAGATTGGCCTGCTTATTGATTATGAAAACTGGTTGATGTCTGATCCAAATAAATATGATTGGAAACTGCGACTATTACTGGAGTTGTTCAGGGTGGGAATTGATTTCCTCGCTGAAGACGCAAAGAAAAACAAACTCTCAAAGCCAAATACGATGACGATTGTTTCTGAGAAAAGAGGAGTGCTCGATGTTTGGAAACTTATTGAAGTTGAGGGTTCAGTATGCGTGTCAACACTTACAGACTGGTCTGAATTTGATAAATTGGTTGAACAAGTAAAAAAAGTGGTTTAGTTTTTTAGAGTGACGGAAGTGCCCAGTCGTAAATGTCTTGAGCGAGATCATCCGGTGAAGCGTGAGTTACCACCCTGAACCCGTCTCGCTCAAGCTTCCACTCGTGCTCTTCAATCGTCTCTTCGATCTTCTTGAATTCTTTGGGCTCCATCAGATCGGCTTGAGGCATTAAGAGAAATAAGCCAATGTTGTCCATCTGCTTTACGCGCGAGTAGGTGGTCAAGTCACGACTGGACTTGAGAAGGTTGATTTCTACTGTTTGCGGAGACTTGTAGGCAACGGAGGTCACACTGCCACAGGCCCCAGAAGTCAAAATGTTGAGATCCAAGAAGTGCTTTTGACCTTCAAAATCCAAAAGCAGGCCTTGTCCTTCAGATGGCACGATCTTCTCAAAGTCCATCTTGGCAATTTCTTTAAGCCGTTTGTTCACCATCAGCCGTGCTGCTGGGGTGTCGATGAACTCAAACTCCCCGACCTTGCGCTTTCTAGATGGAGCCATGACAACCACTTCGGAATACAAACGCTCCACCGTAGCTTCACGATCATCACCTGATGTGTAACTTGGTGCGGCTAGGCTTAGGCAGTGAGTGTCGAAGCGAATTTCAGGGATAGCCGTTTTTGCCTTGGATGCCTTGGTCAAAGCTTCGTAGGCATAGGCCAAGATCTCGCGCACAGACTTCTGCGGAAACTGATCGTGATAAAAGCACTCAAACTTTTTAAAGTCGTCCAGTAACTTAAAGTGCAAGCGGTCACCTGGAGACTGAACAACCACGCCAATGGTGAACCGTTGAGGGACAAAGACATCGGGCTGTAGTTCCACCGTTGTCCACGCACCAGCAAACGACGGCTTTGGCGTCGCTGTGGCGATGCGGCTTAGATGGTTGGTGTCTATGCCGCTAAAAAGCGATGTTGGGCTGTTCATGCGATCACCCCCAGTTTATTGGATAGCCAGTCTGGCTGTGAGCGGGCATCCAAGGTCTGATGAATGCTCTGACTCAGGGCAGCGGCGTTTCCAGGCTGCAATTGTGCAACGATGGCGGCCAAGTCGGCAGCCGCGTCCACCAGAGCCTTGGCGTGTCCCTTGGCAGCGTTGGCCATGTCCACTTGAAACTTCTTGATGCCTGCGGCGTCCAGCGTGCTCTGGGCCTCTTTAAGAAGACTCCACTCGAGGTAGTTACGCCCAGCCGGGATCCACAAAAGGTCATGAAGCAAGGTTTCGTGGTCAATGGCGACATAGCCGCCTTTGCTTGAAGCAATGACGTTGCCAAAGTTGCGATCCCGCAGGTCCCCCCACTGATCAAACGCGGCGATCTTTCTTGCGTCTTTGCTGCGCAGACAATTCTTCTTGGCCACAAAGTAGGCCATGGAGTGAATCTGTTTGACGGTTTTGCCAGCCACCACTTCACTGCACCATGCTGGGCATAGTGTCATTCCATTAAATTCGGGTGGCAGTGGGGTGCACTTGCGAAGCTCTTCAACCGGAACCAGCAAGATAGCTCCAAAGGCGGGGCACGCCACATCACTTTTACGTGCCAGTAGCCATCCAATAGCTTCACAGAGTAGAGCTGGCGTGTCCGTAGGCAAAAGCTTCACAAAGCAGTCGCGCAGTTTGCCTTGGGTGTCGGCCACTTTGGCCATGTGGGTTGTCTGGTTGATGCCAGAGTTGGCCGGTTTTCCTCGAAATTCACGCCAAGCCGAGGCATCAAGAATGGGCACGCTCATCAAAAATTCTCCCTTTGGCCGTTAGGGCTCTTGTGTCGAACAAATTTGGGCATCTGTTTAAAGAAGGCATAGCATAGCGCATCAAAATGATGAGGGCGCGTGGTATTCTTCTGTTCGCTGTGGGGGTGGAGTGCCCATGCGGCCTAAACACACCCCTAGGAGCCCCGTTTGAAGCCCATTGTTGCAGGGTTTACCCAGACACAGCGAGAGCGGCTAGCGTTCCTAGAAATGCGTGCCTTTTTCACGGGGGAGCTGCGCCGTGGTGACATTGAGTCGCGATTCGGAATCAAACCGGCAGCAGCCTCAAGGGATTTGAGTGCCTACAGAGAGGCGGCTCCCTCCAATCTGGATTACGACCAGGCATCGCGCTGCTATCGCCCAACCGATGTCTTCAAACCTCTCTTTGATTTTCAACCTGAGCGTGTTCTCACTTGGTTGCTTGAAGGCTTCGGGGATGGGCTGGATTTGGGCATCAAGCAGGCTGCACCGTGTGAGGGGCCAGGGCACCTTGTAAAGCCGGATTTAGAGGTGCTTGGAGCGGTCACCCGAGCCTTGTGTGCAAAGACGGCTCTGCGTATCACCTATCTCTCGCTCTCTTCTGGTTCAAAGCGTCGTGAAATTGTGCCCGTGGCCTTGGCGGATAACGGCTTGCGTTGGCACGTGCGGGCATTTGATCGTGAGCGGGGGCGATTTTCAGACTTTGTGCTAACGCGCATCACCAAGGCAGTGGAGCTCAGTGACTCGGTAGCCGATCACGAGAGGCTTGGAGCCGATGAGCAGTGGGCAAGGATTGTTGATTTGGAGCTAGCAGCTCACCCTAGCGTTCAGTGGCCAAAGGCGGTGGAGGCTGACTACGCCATGACCGATGGAGTGCTCAGATTGAAAACTCGTGCAGCACTGGCGGGGTATGTCCTTCGGCGTTGGTCAATCGACTCCTCCATAGATCACCGACTGGATCCTGCTGCTCACCATTTGTGGCTGCGCAATCCTCAAACGCTTTATGGAGTTGAGAGTGCCACTCTTGCTCCTGGATACATCGAGAGTCAGAAGGCTCCAGCATAGGACTCAGGGAAGACGAATGAAACTAGAACAGATATCAAAAGGTGCACAGATCTCCGGCATTGAACCGGGCAAGGTCGTGCGCGTGGTTAGTGCTGACCCGCTTGGTGAAAATGCAGTAACAGTCGTTTACAAGGCCGATGATGGTCGTTTAGGTGAGCGGGTGCTGTTTCGCTCAAACGAGTCAGAGCTGCAGATTGCTTCGGCTGGCAGGCCTTGGAGCTTTGATGCCGATGGAGCTGACTTCAAGTTGGCCGCTGAAGCCTACCGGATCAATTTAGCCCATCTGTTCGATCCCATGATGGCAGTTCACACCTCCAATGTGGAACCTCTACCTCACCAGATCACTGCTGTCTACGAGTCGATGCTCCCGCGTCAACCGCTGCGTTACGTGCTTGCTGATGACCCCGGTGCCGGTAAGACCATCATGGCCGGTCTTCTCATTCGTGAGCTGCTCATGCGCGCAGACGCGGCCCGCATTCTTATCGTCTCTCCTGGAAGTCTGGTGGAGCAGTGGCAAGACGAGCTCTTTGAGAAGTTTGGGCTCTCCTTTAATCTCTTCTCGCGTGAGATGGTGGATCAAAGCCGAAGTGGAAATCCGTTTGATGACCATGATCTTCTGGTGGCTAGGCTCGATCAACTCTCTCGCAGCGAGGAGTTGCAAGAGAAGATCATGAACTCGCGCTGGGACCTGATCGTGGTGGATGAAGCTCATAAGCTCTCAGCCACATGGTTTGGCACCAAGATCAATGAAACCAAGCGCTTCAAGCTTGGGCAACTGCTCGGTTCAGTGACGCGTCATTTCTTGCTGATGACGGCTACTCCTCACAACGGCAAAGAGGAAGACTTTCAGCTCTTCATGTCACTGTTGGACTCGGATCGCTTTTATGGCAAGTTCCGCGATGGTGCCCACAAGGTCGATGTGAACGACTTGATGCGCCGCATGGTCAAGGAAGACCTGTTGAAGTTTGATGGCACACGACTTTTTCCTGAGCGTGTGGCCTATACCGCCAACTACAAGCTCTCTGAAGCTGAGGCTCAGCTCTACAACGACGTGACGACCTACGTCAAAGAGGAAATGAACAGGGCGGATCAACTTGATGGCAAACGCAAGGGCACTGTTGGTTTTGCTCTTACAGCATTGCAACGTCGCTTAGCCTCAAGCCCTGAAGCGATCTACCAGTCACTCAAACGTAGGCGTGAAAAGCTCAAGCGGCGTATTGAAGAAGAGAAGATCCGCCAACGTGGTGGCGGACGCATTCTTTCTGAGACCTATGAGGCCAAAGCTTCAGAGGACATCTGGGAGACCGCTGATGACATGGCCCCAGAAGACTTTGAAGAGTTTGAAGAGGAAGTGGTCGATCAGGCGACTGCAGCCCAAACCATTGCTGAACTCGAAACAGAAGTCTTCACACTTGGGCACCTGGAAGAGCAAGCCAAAACGCTGGTTCACTCTGGTCAAGACCGTAAATGGGAAGAGTTGCGTGAGTTGTTGCAAAACACTCCTGAGATGCGTGGCCCAGATGGCTTGCAGCGCAAGCTCATCATCTTCACCGAGCACAAAGACACGCTCAATTACCTGGCTGATCGCATTCGTGGATTGCTGGGCAAGTTCGAAGCGGTAGTCATGATCCATGGTGGTGTGCACCGTGAAGATCGGCGCAAAGTCCAGGAGCTCTTTCGCAATGACAAGGACACACGGGTGCTTCTTGCCACGGACGCTGCAGGCGAGGGTGTGAACTTGCAAAACGCTCACCTAATGGTGAACTACGACTTGCCGTGGAACCCCAATCGCTTAGAGCAGCGCTTTGGCCGCATTCACCGTATCGGTCAAACGCAGGTTTGTCACTTGTGGAACATGGTGGCCAATGAGACCCGTGAAGGCGATGTCTTTCAAAAGCTCTTCGACAAGATTGAGATTGAGCGCAAGGCTCTGGGTGGTCGTGTGTTCGATATCTTGGGTGAGGTCTTTGATGGCGTGAAGCTCAAGGACCTACTCATTGAAGCGATTCGCTACGGAGAAGATCCAGCACGCAAGGTTCATTTGCGTGAAGTGGTGGCAAGTGCACTAGAGACCGAAAAGCTACGCGAGATCATCAAGCGCAATGCTCTGGCTGAAGAGGTCATGAGTGAAGAGCGACTCTTTGCCTTGAAGGAAGAGATGGAGAAAGCTGAAGCCAGAAAGCTGCAGCCCTATTTCATCCGTTCTTTCTTTGCTCAAGCTTTTGAGCGACTTGGGGGAGATCTGCGCCAACGTGGCTCTGGCCGATATGAGATCACGTTCGTTCCGGCGACCATCCGTGAGCGGGATAGGCAGATCTCAGGACGTGATCGCAGAAACATGAACCCCGTGGTCACCAAATACGAGCGTGTGTGTTTCGAGAAAAACAAAGTGCGCGTGGAAGACAAGCCCAATGAGGCAGTGGCCAGCTTGATCCATCCTGCACATCCCTTGATGCAGTCGGTGGTGGATCTGATGATTGAGCAGCACCGAGGCAAGCTCAAGCAAGGGGCCGTGCTGGTGGATCCCAATGATGAGAGCATAGATCCCAAGCTCTTGTTCTTGTTGGATCACTCAGTGCGTGAAGGGGGTGAGTCTGGGGTTGTGGTCTCACGCCGTTTGCAATTTGTCACCATCGACAAGCATGGCCAGATTTGCAATGCAGGCTGGGCTCCTCACCTTGACTTAAATCCAATTGAGCCTGATCAACGCGCCATGGTGGCCGCAGAGATCGATGCCGACTGGATTAAGAAGGACTTGGAACAGGCTGCTCTCGCGCATGCCTCTGACAAACTGGTGCCAGAACATTTTGAAGAAATCAAAGAGCGCCGTGAACGTCAGATCGACAAGAACCTTGCAGCAATCTATGAACGTCTAATTAAAGAAATTGACTACTGGTCAGATCGTCATGAAAAGCTTAAGACAGATCTTTCCGCTGGTAAAGATGTGCGCCTGACTTTGGAGAACGTCCGCCGCACCATTGATGAGCTCACAGTGCGACTTGAAACCCGCACTAAGACCCTTCAAGAGGCTCGTCACGTGGTCTCCAGCATGCCCATTGTGGTTGGCGGTGCGTTGGTCATTCCGGCTGGTCTCATAGCCATGAAGGGTGGCGAGGCTGAAGGCCCAACTTGGAGTGCTGATGCACAAGCCAGAGCTCGGGTTGAGCGCATAGCCATGGAAGCGGTTCGCAAGGCAGAAGAGGCAAGAGGACATCAGGTGATTGATGTCTCAGCGGAGAAGTGTGGATGGGATCTCACAGCCATCGTGCCTGTGGCTGAAGGCAAGCTGCCTCAAGCTCGTCACATTGAAGTGAAAGGCCGCTCAAAAGGGCAGTCAACGATCACAGTGACTCGAAATGAAATTCTCTACGGGCTAAACCAATCCGACAAATTTATCCTGGCCATTGTGATCGTCGATGGAGACGAGCATGAAGGTCCCCACTATGTGCGCAACCCATTTACTCAAGAGCCGGATTGGGCAGTGACCAGCATCAACTTGGACCTGGCGTCCTTGCTCGTAAGGGCTGAAAAACAATGATCAAAGTAAAAACCCCAAAAAAACTAATCGAAGTAGCACTGCCTCTCGACCTAATCAATGAGGCGTGCACGAAAGAAAAGTCAATTCGTTTTGGACATCCATCGACACTTCATTTGTGGTGGGCCCGGCGCCCACTTGCTGCAGCACGAGCAGTTATTTTTTCGCAAATGGTCAATGATCCAGGTTTCGAAAGAGCTTTGGGGCGTGGAGTAAATAAGGAGAAAGCAAAACTTGAAAGGCAGCGACTCTTTGAAATCATTAGACGCCTTGTTTTGTGGGAGAACACATCTGATACGGCTCTGTTTGCCGAAGCTTTAGAAGAAATCAAAAAGAGCTGGCGGGAAACATGTGAGCTGAATAAAGGGCACCCGCAGGCTGCTGAAATTTTTAATCCTGAAATAATTCCTGGACTGCATGATCCATTTGCTGGTGGTGGCGCAATACCGCTTGAAGCCCAACGGCTTGGTTTGGATAGCTATGCATCTGATCTAAATCCAGTTGCCGTATTAATCAACAAAGCAACCATTGACATCCCTACACGTTTCTCTGGGAGAGCTCCTGTTGGACCGTTACCTGCAGGTGACCGACAGCTAAAGATGGTCAACGATTGGAGTGGGGCAAAGGGGCTCGCGATTGATGTGAGGCGCTACGGCGAATGGATAAGAAATGAGGCGTTTAGGCGCATTGGTCACCTTTATCCAGAAGCAGATTTGCCAAAAGATGCTGGGGGCGGCAAAGGCCGTGTAATCGCTTGGCTATGGGCAAGAACAGTTAAAAGCCCGAATCCAATGTATTCACATGTGGATGTTCCTCTTGCCTCAACATTTATCCTGTCAAGCAAGCCAGGCGCTGAGTTCTACATTGAACCCAAGGTGTCCAAAGACACGTATCAATTTCATATTCGCAAAGGAAAAACACCTGAGCACTTGGTCAATGGGACTAAGGCCCCCGGACGGGGGGCAAACTTTATTTGCTTGTTATCTGGCACTCCGATAAGTGGGGACTACATCAAAGCTGAAGGCACAGCGGGTAGGCTGGGAGCACGGATGATGGCAGTTGTGGTTGATGGTGGGAGAAGCCGTATTTATTTAGCTCCAACCGAAGAGGCCGAAGCTCTCGCGAAAGGGGCCAGACCCGAGTGGCGACCAAGCGGGGACGTTCCCGCAAGATTAACTGGAGGAACATGCGTTCCTTACGGCTTAAAAGAGTGGGGTGATCTTTTTACCGACCGCCAATTAGTAGCACTGAATACATTTTCAGAGTTGGTAATTGATGTCAGAGCACAAATAAAAAAGGATGCGATAAGTGCGGGAATGTCTGACGATGGGTTGTCGCTTGAGTCAGGTGGATCTGCTGCAACGGCATATGCGGATGCAGTCGCAGTCTACTTAGGAATGGGCCTGAGTCGACTCACTGATATATGCAATTCGTTGTGCAGGTGGGAGAACACAAAAACCCAAGTCCGAAATCTCTTTGGCCGTCAATCTATCCCAATGTTGTGGGATTTTGCTGAGAACAATGTATTTGGCGATGCCGCTGGAGACTACGCCATTAGCCTATCGAATTTAACGCGCGCGTTGGACGTGATGCCTGGCAGAGGCTTTGGAGAGGCAACACAGCAAGATGCGCAGCGCCAAACGGTCAGTATGAACAAGGTGATCTCAACTGATCCTCCTTACTACGACAACATTGCATATGCAGACTTGTCTGACTTTTTCTACGTATGGCTTAGGAGGTCCTTAAGGACCATATATCCCTCAGTGTTCACAACAATGGCGGTGCCAAAAGACGAAGAACTCGTTGCAACTGCATACCGACATGGTGGTAAAGATAGTGCTGAGGCTTTCTTTCTAGCAGGCATGACGGATGCAATGGGTCAATTGGCTAAGCAAACTCATCCTGCCTTTCCTGCGACGATCTATTACGCGTTCAAGCAATCTGACACTACTGATGTCGGCACCGGAAACACGGGTTGGGAAACTTTTCTTGAAGCCGTTTTGCGCGCTGGTTTTTCGATTACAGGGACGTGGCCCATGCGCACTGAGCTCAGCAATCGGATGATAGGTATGGGGGCCAATGCATTGGCTTCATCAATTGTTTTGGTCTGTCGTCCGCGCGCGGCTGATGCTTCTTCAATATCAAGGCGAGAGTTCTTGCGTGAACTGAAAGAAGAGTTGGTAGAAGCCTTGGATGCAATGATTGGAGGAACGGATGGCATATCTCCTGTAGCACCAGTCGATCTTGCTCAGGCCGTTATTGGTCCTGGCATGGCAATTTTCTCAAAGTATTCGTCGGTGCTCGAGGCGGATGGAAGCCCCATGACCGTTCACTCCGCACTGACACTCATCAATAGGATGCTTACTGAAGGCGTTGATGACTTTGATGCAGACACACAATTCTGTCTCGGTTGGTTTGATGAACAAGGTTGGTCAGCAGGTGAGTTTGGTAAGGCCGATGTCTTGACTCGTGCAAAGGGAACAAGTGTTGAGCATGTGCGTGAAGCCGGTGTTGTCGAGTCTTCTTCTGGCAAGGTTCGACTGTTAAAACCTGCTGAGTATCCAGCAGATTGGCATCCTGAGAGTGATAACAACACTCCTGTTTGGGAAGCGTTGCATCAGTTGATTCGTGAGCTTCGAGCTTCGGGGGAATCGGACGCTGGCCGGTTACTTGCAGGGATGCCTCAAAGAGCAGAGCCAATACGGAATTTAGCCTATCGGCTCTACACCTTGTGTGAGCGCAAAGGCTGGGCGGAAGATGCACGGGCCTACAACGAACTTATTGGGTCCTGGACAAGCATTGAGTCCGCCTCTCATCAAGCGGGACATTTTGGATCGCAAACCAAACTCGATATTTAGGGAGTAATAAAAATGAGTCTTAAACCATGGCGTGAGATCGCTATTCCTCACGAAGATGTCCTTAAGGGCACTTTCCAGCAGGCTGAGTTTGCCGCTGATATCTCCAAAGTGCACCAAGGGACAGCTACGCTTGAATATCAGGATGCGGCCTTGTTCTTTCAGCGCACCTTCATCACCGAAGGCATGCGATTGCTACTGGACTCCGTCGTCAAAAGGTTAGCTGGCAAAGGGGGCGACCCTGTCGTCCAATTGCAAACCGCCTTTGGTGGAGGCAAAACCCATACGTTGTTGGCCGTGTATCACTTGGCGCAAGGGGTAACGGCTGCCAGCAAGATGCAAGGCATTTCTCCCATTCTTGACGCAGCCGGAATTACTGAGCTACCTAAGGCCCGTGTTGCGGTCCTTGATGGCGTGGAGCTGCTTGATCTGGCCAGTAAACCGCGCGTGTATGGAAAGACCACTGTTAAAACCGTATGGGGTGAGCTGGCTTGGCAGCTAGGAGGAGAGTCTGCTTTTGCCAAAGTAGCAGAAGCTGATCGTGATGGCACTGCACCAGGCAAAACCGTGTTGGCCGAAATCATTGCAGACAGTGCTCCTTGCATTATCTTGATGGATGAGCTGGTGCGTTACGTTTCTCAGTTCGAGGAAGGCAAGACACTCTCGGGTGGCACGTATGACACCCAGCTTTCCTTCATCCAGTCGCTCACTGAAGCCCTCAAAGGTGTCCCCAACGCCATTCTGTTGGCTTCATTGCCCTATTCGGATCGTGAAGCAGGTAGTCAGCAAGGTATCAAGGCTTTGCGTGCACTGGAGCATTACTTTGGACGAGTCCAAGCGTTGTGGAAGCCAGTGGCCACTGAAGAGGCTTTTGAGATTGTCCGCAGACGCCTCTTTGAGACTGTTAGCAACCGACTTGCTGCAGAAGAGGTATGTCGTGCCTACGCCGATTACTACGCGGCCAACTCCTCGGATCTTCCTCCAGAGACGCAAGAGAGCAATTATCTTGAGCGACTCAAGCACTCTTATCCCATTCACCCAGAGGTGTTTGATCGGCTCTACGAAGACTGGTCAACGCTTCCCAACTTCCAGCGCACACGTGGGGTTTTGAAGTTGATGGCCAAGGTCATCCATCGCCTGTGGACCACAGGTAACAACGAGTTGATGATTCAACCCGGCAGTCTTCCCCTGTTTGACTCTGACACCCGGAATGAAGCCATCTACTACCTTGAGCAAGGTTGGGATCCAGTGCTTGATCGGGACATTGATGGTGAGCGTGCAGCAACTACCGAACTTGATAACGCTCGCCCTCTCTTTGGTTCCATTCACGCCTGCAGGCGCATTGCGCGCTCCGTATTTTTGGGCTCAGCACCGGACGCAGGAGCCGTTGGTGGTGCCAAACACCACCGAGGCATTGAGCTTGAGCGACTCCTATTGGGATGCGTGCAACCAGGGCAAGTGATTGGGCACTACAAAGATGGCGTTCGAGCCATGGTGGACAAGCTGCAATACCTCAACAGTGCCAATAACCGCTACTGGTTTGATACCCGACCTAACCTGCGTCGGGAAATGGAGGACCGCAAGCGCCGCTTTGATCTGCGCGAGGATGTCTATCCCTTCATCAAAGACAAACTGCGTTTTGCCAGTGGTGTATTTGGGGGCGTTCATGTCTTCACCCCATCGTCGGATGTGCCGGATGACTGGCAATTGAGATTGGTGGTGCTGCCACCAGAGGCTACCTTTAGCAAAGGCGCACAGTCGCCAGCAATTGATGCTGCTACTGCCATTTTGAAGAGCCGTGGTGAGCAGCCACGTCAAAAGCAAAACCGTTTGATTTTCCTTGCTCCTGACACAGACAGCATTGCGCGACTCAAGGACCAAGTGACTTCTTCACTCGCTTGGAAGTCCATCGTGGATGACGTCAAAGAAGGGCGCTTGAATCTGGATGGGCTTCAAACCAAACAGGCCTCAGCCAGTCTTGATCAAGCCAATGAGGCCCTCGGTCGCATGGTGCGTGAGACATTCAAGTGGCTACTGGCTCCTTTGCAGGAGGCCAAACCCGGCAAGGGCATTGGTGAGATTCAGTGGGACCACTTCCTGATCAACCCTGCAGCAGTCAATCGCACTGAGGAAATTGAGAAAGTGCTCAAAGAGCACGAACTTCTCATCACCGAGTGGGCACCTATTCACTTGGCCAAAATGCTCCAAACATGGTTTTGGAAAGATGACGCCACCGCAGTGGGGGCCTTGGAGACTTGGCAAAAGACGTGCTGCTACCTCTACCTCCCACGACTGCGCGAGGCTGACACCCTTCGAGCAACGATTGCAGCAGGCGTTTCCTCCCGTGATTTCTATGGGATTGCCTACGGGCGTGAAGGAAGTCGTTTCCAGGGCTTTCACTTCGCCCAAAGCACCACGCCCATCCTTGATGATGCCCTCTTGCTGATTGAGCCTAAGGCGGCTTCATCCTTTGCTGCAACCTTGGCACAAGAAGCGGCTGATCGTGAGGCCGAAGCCAAGGGAAAAGAGAACCCAGCGTCATCGACAGCAGGAGGTTCTAAGGCCGAGTCCACTGGTGGGGCCTCATCCACGACCACAGGGGCAGGTTCGGCAGGCACTGGCTCAAGCTCTGGATCGGGTAAGTCGGGCTCAGCAGCCACGGTGGCCAAAAAGACCGTGTTCTTTGGTTCGGTGGAGCTCGACGCTCGAAAAGCAAAGCTGCAATTCTCTGAAGTGGCTGACGAAGTGATCATGTTGTTTGCACAAAACCCTAACGTCAAGCTGCGCGTATCGGTCGAGGTTGAGGCCGAGCTGCCTTCTGGCTTTGATGACGGTGTGCAAAGATCAGTGCGCGAGAACTGCAATCAATTGAAGTTTAAAAACCATGACTTTGATTGATTAGGTGGCCTAAAGTTTTCATTTCGTAGATAGGGAGTCGTATGACCATCGATGTTGTGACCTTAGCCTTCGCCTTTGCTTTTGGAAGGTATCCTCGTTTGGTTGAGCCGAGTGCAACAAGTCTTACCCCTTTGCGAAAAGGTAAGAAGGATTCCAGATTGGACATGTCCGATGCTGTTGCGTATTCGATGGTGCGGCATTGGCCGGGTTACGAACATGATGTGAAGTTCAATCGCACTGAAGACTGCTACGTTTGGCGGTTTCATCGACATGCTCACGAGGTTGATCAGGAGCAGCACAAAGTCGAAACCATGTTCTTTTCAAATTTTGATCTTGAATCAGTGCAGGAGTATCGGCAGGAGGTTGAGCAGTGGGCTGCCCAATCCGACTACAAACCCAAGGTTGCCGAGGCGTCACTTTTCGATTGCTGCAAGGCCATGATCGTCGCTTACCAAGCAGACCGTAAGAGACTGGCGTTGGAAGAAGAACAAAAGCAACTTGAGATGCGCGCCGCCTCCATGGTCTTCCCTCCAGCGCTTGGAACGACTGAGTCCAATGTCTGGCTTACGGCTCAAAAGGGACACGACTTTACTGTAGACCGTCCTGGCAAACATAGCTTTTCACACTCAAAGAGGTATCCTTGCTCCATTGAGAAGGTGAAGGAAGCTCTCAAGGACCCAGAGTTGTTCGTGTTTGAGTTCGAGGTCAGCGAACTTGATGGAGACTTGTGTGCATATCGGTGTGTATTCAGGAGGGTCAACGACACTTCGGTCTCCCCCAAGTCGCCGGCTGACTTTAATTACTATGCTCCGTCGCTCAAGAGCCTAGGCCTGAAAGACGTCAAAGCCGGTAAGAAGAAAGTGCCAAGGAAGTAAGGCACCGTTGATAGTGAATGGTTTGGGTGACCATGCAAACTCTCCTGCGTGACCAATTACTTTTGATGGCTCGGGTGCCTGAAGAGCCATGGGGCGGTAGGGGAGGAGTCAACCCAGAGTCCAATCCCAGCACTACGGGCACTCTCTTCGGCTAGAGCGTAGCTGATGCGATCAACTTCTGATTGCTCCTTGGCATAGGCCTTGTAATGCCATGCCAGTCCTTTTTCGATGATCTGAAGGCCACAGTCAACGCCATCCACGTTGACCTTACCAATGGCGCGCCCATACCGATCGGTCTTTTTCCATTCAATGATGGCTTGCATTGAAAAGGCGCATTCAGACATCGCTTGTTTTGAGCGGTCTCCAAAAGGCTGTTTTTTCTCTGGTGCGTCAATGCCTGCCACTCGAACAACTACTTCACGCCGATCTACTAAGACCACGATGGTGTCACCATCTTTGACCGCTACAACCTTGCCCGTGATGGTGTCAGCGTGCAAAACATTCATGCCCGCATAGATGATCACGGCTGTAAAGATGTGGCGCACAAATGTCATGACAAGCAGTTTAGGCCTGGCTTTTGCCTTGAACTCTTTGCACCAATGAAATAATCCATGGCAATGACCAAGAAACTACTGCTGGTGGACTTAGAGAACGTCCAGAAGATTGATCTCTCATTGCTTGATGAGAGCTATCGGGCGATCATTTTCGTGGGGGCCAAACAAAATCCGCCCAAAGCAGCTAAGAAGCAAGCGACAGCTCACCGCTTTGAACGGGTTGATTTTCAAAAAATTGAAGGCTCCGGGAAGAACGCGCTCGACTTTCATATTGCGTTTCAGCTTGGGCGCACCATTGAGACTGCCCCAGAAACCGAGTGCGTGGTTCTCTCAGGGGACAAAGGCTTTGATCCTCTTTTGGCTCATTTGAACAAGAATGGCCTGGTGTGTCGGCGCGTGAAGTCCATGGCTGATTTGGTTGCAAGTCTTGAGCCGATTGGTTCAATTCAAGCTAATGATCCTGAGAGGACGGTTTGCCCCATGTGCCACAAGGCCAGCACCATTGAGCATCACGGAGGACGCTGGTGCTCCAACTGCGGTTCGTTTGCGGTGCGCCCAGACCCCAGTCAGTTGCCTTCCGCCAAACTTGGCATCAACGAGCGGCGCACCACCCCACTGCAGGATCTGCTGGAGGAGCAGCGCTACCGAAGAAATCTTCCCACATGTGGCTGGTGCAATCAGAAAAAAGACATGAGTGGAGGAATTTACGACGATGGCGAATGGATGTGCGGTGACTGCGTGGCAGGATACGCAACCTGACCAGTATTGTTAGTCGGCCATACGTTTTTGATGGCTGCAAAATGAGTCATTTTGGTCGGTTAATCCATGTAGGCGACTAGCGGTGTTGGCTTTGCCTGGAGTCTCAAATATTCTGGATGAAATTGCCGCCCAAGATTGAGCGCCAATATCTTTCTCCAGGTAGTGAACCGCGCTATGCCCACAACTGATCCCGATCAACTTATCGTGGCTGCCATGTTGGCAGTTGTGGAACACAAGCTAAGTAAAGGTGTTTGCAATTTGGAGGAGAAAGATCAAGACGGAGAGACTGCTTTAGTAAAAGCCTGTCTTGGTGGCTATGGCCGAATGGTCAACGTGTTAATCGAGGCAGGCGCAGACGTGAAAGCAAAGAGCTCAACTGGAGTCTCAGTTGCTGAGCTTTTGGCTAATCATGAATTTGTGGCTCAAAGAGGCATGCTGAATTCAATCTCAGATGCAGCCAAAACGAAACTGGGTTATGTCGTTGATCCTGATCTAGCATGTTTGAGTGGCTATAACCTCGGCATGCTTAGTGAAAGTTTTGAATTGGCTGCTGTCACTAATGAAGTTGAGCACGTGAAGGCTTTTTTAAACTACTTTGGGCAAGAAGCATTTGATATCAAAGTGGTCACCAAGAATGCTTACTTTGGCGGCGGAAATTTGACTTTTCCCTATCTCTTAAAAGAGACGAATGCCTTTGACTCAAGCTCAGGGAGCTTTAGATTTCTCTTTGAGATTTTGCAGAATAAAGATAAGCGACTGTTTTCTGGATTGTGTGAACGAGATTTGGTTGACTGGATATGGGAGCAGTATTTACGACATCCTGTCTGTGATGACGGTGACTTTTCTATGTTGGACGCAAGCCTCGAGATTCGATTGCCTGATTTGGCCTTGGCCCTCATTTATCACGAGAAAGTCGATTTGTTGGCTTTCGACAAGAATCTTAAAAGCCCTCTGCATCGATGCGCTGAAAGTAAGCACGTAAAGACCGTGGAGGCTCTCTTAGAAATGGGCGTAGACGTAGAGTCAAAGACGGGTGATGGCGAAACAGCTCTTGTTCTTGCGTGCAAGAAGGGGTATCTGGAAATGGTCGACTCATTGCTTCGATTAGGCGCCGACATTGATGGTCCCACAGAAAGAGGCACGACACCGCTGATGTGGGCGGCCAACTGCGGTGAACTCAAAGTCGTTGAGTTTTTACTCCTCAAAGGTGCAGATGCGCGTCGCCTGAACGATCTAAAAATGTCAGCACTTCATGCCGCCATCTATTCGGACAGACCGCAATGTGCACGACTCATGGTCGAATCTGGCCTGGAAATCGACTTTAAGGGGCCGGATGGACAAACTCCTTTGCACCTTGCCGCAGAGGATGTGCAATTGCTTCCCATGTTGGAATACCTTATCGAGGCTGGAGCTGATCCGTTCATCAAAGATGATGCAGGAGACCTCCCTCTTAACATTGCATTGCGGTGTCAAAACGTTAAGGCTGCTGCACTTATAGAAGCAAGACAGAGTGAGATTGAGAAGCAACAGATTTCAACGCTTTTGGCCGGAGACGCAGCTTCTGAGAGCGAAGGTAAAAGCAAAAAAGGTTGGATATAACTGATTAAGCCAATAGCTGGGTTGATCAACTCTGTCCTGTTGTTTGCCCAATCGCCTGCAGGTTGGATTGGGCTGCGATCAGTTTATCTGCGCGGTATGGTCGAAGGAAATTCGTGCTCGACTCCATTGGAGCTGAAAGCCAATCACCGTAATGCTCTTCGGACAGGACAACCACCATGCGTTTTTCATCAGTGGGTTTGTGAAACTGATTCATCAGCTCATGCTGGTCCGCGTTGATGGTGAGCATGGTGAAGCTATGGATCCACTGACCATCTGGCTGCTTCCATGAGTCCCAAAGTCCAGCAATGCCCATCGGTTGCCCATCAGCTCGCGTGATGCGCGTGGGCACGGCCTTGCCACTGCGCCAATCGGGTTCATAGATGGCATTGGCAGGGATGATGCAATGGCAGGCCTTTTTCCATGCGTCTCGAAAGCTTGGCTTGCTGGCCACGGTCTCACTGCGAGCGTTGTAGGTGCTGCGTGCTAGCTTCAGGTCAGTCGCCCAATGCGGGACGAGTCCGAACACACCAGCAACAGCCTCACACTGCGGCACAGCCTCATCCCCAACATCAGCGTGGGGATGGCGCCGAATAAATGCCCCGACGTAGCCTGGCCACAAGTCAACCTTCACCTCGCTTGCAGGTGCAGTGGCTGAAAAATGCTCTGCATAAGCCTTGGGATCTTTGATCCCTTCGTAGTGGGCACACATGCTCTTGATCCTACCTAACGTTTGTTCTGCAGCTTGGAGAACAAAAAACAGTCATGCTTGGGTATACTGTATGCATGTCCAGTGTTCTAGCAAGTAACCCCGACTTTCAGGTCGTCCAGGTGGATGTGAGTCCGATGCCTATCGCAGAGTGTTTGGCGTCAGTAAAGGCGGGTTTTCCGTCACCTGCAGAGGACTTGGGGGCTAAGCGCATAGATCTATCAGCCAAACTGGTTAAACACCCACAAGCCACGTTTTTGATACGAGCAACAGGGGACTCCATGATGGGTGTGGGCATTGCCGATCAGGATGTGCTCATCGTTGACCGCGCGATTCGGCCAGCCAATCGGCATGTGGTGATTGCAGTGGTGGATGGGGAGTTTGTCTGCAAGACCTTGTCGGTCAGGGCAGGGCGTATGAAGCTCAAAGCAGCCAATCCTTGCTACGCCGACATCGTGCCTAAAGATGGTCAAACCGTAGAAGTTTGGGGGGTTGTGACCTATGCCATCAAGGCCATGCCAGTCTGAAAAGCAAAAACTTGGCTCGAGCCAAGTTTTTCTAGGAGGAACTTGTGATCGCTCTTTTGGACGGCAATAACTTCTATGCAAGCTGTGAGCGGGTGTTTCGTCCCTCGCTCGAGCATGTGCCTTTGGTGGTGCTTTCCAACAATGATGGATGTGCCATCGCGCGCTCAAACGAAGCCAAAGCACTGGGCATCAAAATGGGGCAGCCCTGGTTTGAGGTTAAACACCTAGTGGAGGAAGCCGGTGTCGTTGCACTCTCAGCCAACTTCGCTCTATACGGTGACATGTCAGATCGCATGATGAGCCTGGCAGCCGGACTAGGACCCACACAAGAGATTTACTCCATTGATGAATCATTCCGGGGCTTTTATAACCGTTAGTATTGAAATTTCACAGAAAAATCCACAAGCTACGGTCACTAACGGTTTTGGACTTTTTTTGAATAATTTGTAGTCATTTGTCCATCGCAGTTCCACGCGTTCGTCGGACAAGCTAAGTCCCTTCTTGCAATGAAGCGATTAGCGGGCAAGTCACATTGCCGCTGCGAGAATTGCACGCGCCGACAAGCTCTGAAAGAACTTTCTCCATCCGAGACAAGTCCGCAAGCCTTTCGCGCACGTCCGTGAGCTTGCGTGTCGCGAGGCTGCTCGCCTCCTGGCAATGCGTTCCATCTTCAAGCCTGAGAAGCTCGGCGATCTCATCCAAGCTGAAACCAAGGCGCTGGGCGGACTTGATGAAGCGCACGCGGGTCACGTCCTCCGGCCCATACCGCCGAATGCCGCCGAGAGGTCTTTCCGGTTCGGTCAGCAAACCCTTACGTTGATAAAACCGGATGGTCTCAACATTGACACCGCCAGCATCAGCGAAAGTGCCGATCGTGAAAGTTGAAACTATTTTTTCCATACCCCTTGACTCCGTATCTAACTACGGAAGTAAGCTTACGGCATTGGAACTAAAAAGGAAAGATCCATGAACGAACCAAAGATCAGCCGCAGCGCGCTTTTGGCAGGTGGCATCGCGGCCATCCTCGCCTCTACGTGTTGCCTCGGGCCGCTAGTCCTTATTGGACTGGGCGTCAGCGGCGCATGGATCGGCAACCTGACTGCCCTAGAGCCCTATCGTCCAATCTTTATCGGCTTGGCTCTGGTCGCCATGTTCTTTGCGGGCCGAAGAATATTTCGGCCTTCGCAGGACTGCAAGCCGGGCGAGGTTTGCGCGATTCCGCAAGCGCGCACGGCCTACAAGCAAATTTTTTGGGTGGTTGCGGCGCTGGTGCTCATCGCGCTGGGTTTTCCCTATGTCGTCCCGTTTTTTTACTGATTAGGAGCTGATCATGAAAGCAAGCAACGTGAATCAATTGAAAAACCTCGTTTCGGCGCTCGCTCTCGCATGCGCCTTCGCTCCGGCCATGGCGGCAATGCAGACTGTCACCTTGGCTGTGCCTGGAATGACTTGCGTCACTTGTCCGATCACTGTCAAGAAAGCCATTTCCAAAGTGGATGGCGTCAGCAAGACCGAGGTGAATTTCGACAAGCGCGAAGCGGTCGTCACCTTTGACGACTCAAAGGCAAGCGTGCAGAAGCTGACCAAGGCAACCACGGACGCAGGCTATCCGTCGACCATTAAGCGTTGAGGCGATGATGATCTCTTTAACCATCACCGGCATGACTTGCGGCTCCTGCGCCGCGCATGTGAAGAAGGCCTTGGAAAAAGTCGCTGGTGTTGAGTCAGCGGAGGTGTCTTTTCCGGAGGGCGTAGCCAAAATATTGATGCGCAACGGGGCGGCGGAGGACCCGCTCTCAGCGGCGATAGCAAAACTGGGCTATTCATCCACGGTTGCTGATCAACCGAAAACCTCGTCAGCGAGCGGGATGCGCATCGCCATCATTGGAAGCGGCGGCGCGGCCATGGCTGCGGCCTTGAAGGCGGTTGAGCAAGGCGCGCGCGTCACGCTGATCGAAAGCGGCGCCATCGGAGGAACATGTGTCAATGTGGGCTGCGTGCCTTCCAAGATCATGATCCGGGCAGCCCATATCGCTCACCTCCGTCGAGAAAGCCCGTTTGACACGGGCATTTCTGCGGCGAGCCCGCTGATACGGCGCGATCGGCTGCTTTCTCAACAACAAGCGCGCGTCGACGAGTTGCGCCAAGCCAAATACGAAAACATTTTGGAGGCGAATCCTGCGATCACTGTGAAGCGGGGCCGAGCCCGGTTCAAGAACGCATCGACGCTATTGGTGAGCGACACTGACGGCAGTGAACATGAAGTGGCTTTTGACCGATGTCTGATCGCCACAGGCGCCAGTGCCGCGCGGCCGGATATCCCTGGGCTTGAAGGCTTGCCCTATTGGACGTCCACGGAAGCCCTGGCCAGCGACGCCATCCCAAAGAGCTTGGCGGTCATCGGCGCGTCCGTGGTCGCCGTCGAACTGGCGCAGGCGTTTGCCAGGTTGGGAAGCAAAGTGACCATCCTCGCGCGCAGAAGCCTTTTTGTCCGGGACGATCGTGCAATTGGCGAGGCGATCACCGCAGCGCTGCGATTGGAGGGAATTGATGTTTGGGAAAACACTCAGGCGAGTCATGTCAGTTACGCTGATGGCGCATACATACTTGCGACCGAGCGCGGTGAATTGAGTGTGGAGAGGTTGCTTGTTGCAACCGGACGAGTTTCAAATACTCAAAGCCTGGGTCTTGACGCGGCGGGTGTGAAGATGTCTTCCAATGGCACGATCGTCGTGGACAAATGCATGCGCACCAGCGCGCCGAATATTTACGCGGCGGGCGACTGCACGGATCAACCTCAATTCGTCTATGTGGCGGCGGCGGCTGGCACCCGCGCAGCCATCAACATGACCGGCGGCGAGGCTGAGCTTGATCTGACCGCCATGCCCACGGTGGTGTTTACCGATCCCCAGATCGCGACGGTGGGACTTGACGAGTCGCAGGCGCAGCGCCTGGGCATCCAGACCGACAGCCGCCTACTTACTTTGGACAACGTGCCGCGAGCATTGGCGAACTTTGACACGCGCGGGTTTATCAAACTTGTCGTTGAAGTGGGGACAGGCCGGCTGCTTGGCGTTCAGGCGGTGGCGCCCGAGGCGGGTGAATTGATCCAAACGGCAGCTATCGCCATCCGGATGGGCATGACTGTGCGCGAATTGGCCGACCAGCTCTTCCCCTATCTCACGATGGTCGAAGGCATCAAGCTTGCTGCGCAAACTTTCACCAAGGATGTGAAGCAACTCTCTTGCTGCGCTGGGTGAATGAAGGTTATGAGCGCTTTGGGATACCAACGACCTTTGGGTCACCCAATCGAGATTTCAGCGTTCTGTTTTCGTCCAGCAATACTTCGTTGATCGAGGCGAGCGTTGCGACTTTGGATTTCAAAAGCGTGATTTCCAACCGCAGCTCCCGAGTCTTCTCACGCTCAGCCTTGAGTTCCAGCTGCTTTGCGTCACGTTGAGCACGACTGGAGCGCCCCTGGGATTGGCGAATCAGTTCTGCAATGTCCGGGTGGCAGTTGTGAATGAGTGCGGTGCTTACACCGGCCTCTCGTGCAACAGCGGCTATCGTGAGATTGCTTTCGTTAGCTTTGGAGCGACCCTTTTCGATTCGCGTGATCGCCAAGCGCAGCTCTCTATCGCGAACCCCAGCCGTCTTGCGTTCTTCACTCACACCAATCGCTCCACGGGCTCATAGCCCAAAGCAGCGAGGACGTCGCGACAACGGGCTATGTCGCGACGAACACGCGCCATACCGGCCTCGCCAATGTCTGCGCAACCAAGTATCTCCTTGAGTTGGTCATAAAGGCCTTGGTAGAGCCGCGCGTGGGCGCGTCCAATCACAGCATTATTGCAACTCGCGCAACGAGTGGTCTCAAGGCCGCCGTTTCCGACACAGAGGTTGTCGTCAGCTGTGCACCACGCATGGCCATTGCTGCGAATCGCGGTGCTGTCGGAGATCGCTTTGATCATGGCACTACGATCCTTGAATATAGTCACGTCGGTGCCATGGCGCCAATTCATGATGCCTTGCCCATATCCGCCAGCAAGTGGTTCGTTTGGTTGAAACCATTGTTCGACGACTCCGCTTTTGATGTCATCGAGTTCGTCTTGAATTTCGTGAAAAAGCGATAGTTCCTGAGACTCATTGAGCGCGTAGCCAAGGGTCATGTCCATCGACCAATGCTTATAGTGGTCCCTGAGATACCGAAGATCGCCGAATTGGCTGCGGGCTGCATAGTTGGCAAATTTGCGGCGGAATTGATGGGTGCTAAGCTTCCAGTCTATGCCGTGGCGGGCCATAAATGCTTTGAGCTCGCTGCCCCACGCTCCAGCCGTCATAGTTCGGACATGGGCGTCATTGGCCTGGGTTCCGCTCAAGAAAACGGCGTTTTTGTGCCTCTGACACACCGAAATTTCAGGGTCGGATGGATCAACCGCCCGCCGCTGGACGATTTCCAATTCGATGGCTTCTTGATAGGGTTTCGCCCATCTATCCATGCCTCGAAGCGCGGTGACTACCGCCTCAGGGGCCAGCCATTCTGTATTTCCTTCGCCCGTCTTGGTGGAACGAGATCTCATCCACCAATAGATCTCGCCATCATCATCCTGTGCGCGATAACAAGCGTCCGATTCAATGAACGCAATTTCGTGATTGCGACAGCCTGTGAGGCTGGCAACCACAATGTAGCAGGCAGTGCGAACATCAAGGAGCGCTTGGTTGAATGTCGTCAGTCCGCCTTCCCAGTTGTTATGGATCAGATACTGGCGTTTGGCACCTGAGATGGTCCTTGCCTGTTGCCCTATGCGTTCCGCATCAATTCGGTCCAGCCCATCGCGCAGGTCCAGCAGCTTGTCAATGCCCAACACATTCCTCCATGCAATTTGGAAGATACTTGCGAACACGTCATCTGGAATGAGAGGTGTCCGTCCCTCTGCTAGCAAGGCGGCCCTGGCATCGCCGCGTAGGCCTGCCAGCAACTGGGCGGAAGCGCCTGGCCACGGCTCAATCGTCATTGGCTCATCGGTATATTGGCTCAATTCGTAAAGAGCCTCGACCGCCAGGAATCGCAGCATGAGAGTCGTTGCCTTGATAGGTTCGCCACTTCTTTTTGATAAGGCTTGCTTGGCAGAGTCGACATAAAGTTTGCATACCAACGGCGTCGCTTCACTCAGTCGAGGAATATGCAGCTCCTCCAAATGGCGTAGAAAAGAGCTGGCATAAAGGAAAAATGAACTAACGCTGCTTGATTTGGGCCGCACTTGGCCATCACGTCCGCGAACGAGATAACGATAAATCACGGCTTTCATGACACCCCTGAACGCGGCTGGAAGCCTAGAAAAACTCAAGACTGCACTTGCCGCTGATCGGTTGGTCGTTGTGTCAACGAGGCGCCACCGATCATCTCCATAATGGCTCAGCGCTTGCCAATGCCCGTCAACGTTGATAAAGGAGATGATGAGCCGATCTCGCTGAGCATCGAGAAGATTGCGAACATCGGCGGGTTGAGCCTCCACGGTTTGCAGAACGCTCATAACTTAAAACCTCCCAATGGATCATTGGAGCTCCAAAATGGATGAGGATCAATTCTGGCCCGCTCGCGCGCGGCAGCCACTTCCGACTGGGTGAAAGCCTTTTTTTGCATTCCGGCCTGAACAACATCGCGGTCGATCAGCCGCAGGATGTGAGCGTAGTGGCGCTCCCACTTTCTCTTGTCCATGCGGCCACGCTCGCTGTAGATTCGCCAATAGAACGAGAACAGTCGATACAGATCGTCCCCGGTCACCACGTAGTTCCGGCATCGAACACAATCGAGAAAATTCATGCAGGTCGCACCATCGCGCTTGGGTGCGAACTGCCCAATCTTGGTGTCGGTGCAGCCTCCAGTGGGAGTTTTTTCAGTCTCGCCAAGGGTGGCCGATAGAAGCTCTCTCGTCAGCGCCACGCCCATGAACTTCCAATTCTTCTTAGAGCCCTCGCCAGGACGGAGGTAGATATTGCCGGTGACCTGCGGCGTATTGCCGGCGGCCACGGCAGTGGCCACGAGATCATCGCCAAGAATTTCATTGATACGGTTGATGAACGTCTTTCGAAGGCGTGAGATATTGATTCGCAATGGGTCTCCGTTCGCATCGCGCAGATTAAAGTCCTTGACCAGCTTTTTGACAGTCAGACCTACCATGCTGGGACTTAGCGCCCAAATTTCTCCGGCCCTGGGGTTGCTCTGACTTGGATATAGCCACACCCTTTGCTTCAAATAGCCTGGCGCCTGTTCGCGCAACGGCTGCGTCAGTTCAATGATGCGGCGAATGAGTCGAGCGACGGATGGAAAGACCGTGGGCATGGACTCGATCATTTTTTCCGAACCCAAAATGACCGTCGAGTTTTGGCGACTACGGCGCTTATAGACGACGAGAAACTCCAGCTTGTCCTTTGGATGCGACCGTAGGCAATCCGGCCCCATTTCCAGCAGAGGCGTGGTGTTGCGCCCTGTATGAAGCGCGATGGTCAACAACGCATAAGAAAGAAGCTCGCGTGTCGGTTGAGCACCATCTTGGAAGATTGGCATGACTGCACTTTTCACCGCCGCAGCAAAGGCCTGCCGGTGTCCCCTTTGCATGGGACTCTCGCCTTGGCGTCTTCGATGAATGTTTGGAAAGGCATTCCTTGGAAAAGTTGCGTTGTCACCAGTTTTGACAATTTGAATCAAGCCTCTCTGCCCAAGCGCTACAAGCACTGCCTTGATGGCCTGAAATCGCGTGCTTTGCGTAACCGCCGAGGTTTTTCCATCATCAAGAAACACCAAAAATCCGTCGATCAAATTTCTGTTGATGTCCACCAACTTAAGGGAGCGGTCTTCTGCGACGCTGCGGAGGAGTAAATAGTCGAAGTAGGTATTGAGTCCATTCAGGCAATAGGAAACCACAGAAGCTGCCGACTTATCACCGTCGTGAGTGGTCAAAAACCTTTCGATTTGTCGCTGGCAGGCATAAATTATTTCGTCTGCCCCTGAGCCATACCACCTGCCAAAATCGAAGCTACGATTGCTGCTGGCATTGCATTCGGCAGGAAAGCGGACCATGGTGATGGCTGGGGGGATGGCCTCCAGCGCAATGACATTCTGACCCACGGGATTGCGAATCTGCTCAACCTTCGGGATCGTCAAGTCCGTTTTGACGAAGACCTTCTTTATCCCCATCAGGCATCCATCCAGTCGTTGAGTTCATCGTCGTAGGCCAACACCGCTTCGTCCGCGCGTTCGTTGACCAAGTGCAGATAGACCACGGTCGTCTGAATCGACGAGTGTCCGAGTTGACGCTGAACAAACACCAATGGGTCAATGCCCGAGTTGGACCGCTGCATGGCGCAGAGCGTGTGAGTGGCGTAGGTATGACGCAGCATGTGGGGGTGAACTTGGATACCGACTCTCGCGCCTGTATCACGCACGATTCGTTCAATCCGCTTGCCATCCTCCGAGAATTTCTCGCCACGTTGATTGAGGAAAAGCTGAGGATGCTTCACCTCACTCAGACAGGCGCGCTGCCCCCGCGTGTGGACGGCGTAGTGATGCAGGTCTTTCATAAGCCGTCGACTGACATAGATGTCGCGAGGCTTTGATCCTTTCGTTCGGATTCCATGCCCATCGCGAGGGTCGAGTCGGATGCGAATATTGGCCTCAACGTTCGCGGCGAGATTGGCCGCCATTACATACGACAATGGGAACGTGGCGATTTCCTCCCGACGCAGGCCTGTTTGCAAGGCGAAACGAATCAGGAGCCGGTGATGCTGATTGTTTGCAGCGGCAATCAATGCCTTAATTTCGTCTTTGGACAGGAATTTCGGAAGCGCGCGGTGTTTTTTTAGGCTGACGTCCCTCGCCATCGTTTTCCCGCCAGAGGCGTCGACATGGGCAAGATAGCCAGTCCGGCTGATATTGCGCTCCTCATAACCAAATGGAATAGCGTCTACCCAGCCCTCTTTGAGCGCGTATTTGTAGAACTCACAGACATACAGCAGGCGCTGGTTCACCGTGCTGCGCGCGAGCCCAATCGTGTCCAGACAGTAGTCCCGGTATGCTGCGACGAGGCTGTGTTCCTCACCACGTTGAACGTCATCCCAATTCAATTCGTGGACCTGGAGAAAGCTGAAATAGTCATACATGGCCCGTCCAGTGCTTGGCCACGAGCGCTTTGATCCAATCGTGCCGCGCAGAAGGTAATGCCGCATGAAGCTGTTCGCGTGGACGCAGCTTTCCATCGAGTCATGCAAAAGAATGGGGAACCCAGGATAGGGCTGCCCCTTGAGCAAGAAATCTTCGGTGGAGTAAACAAGTTCCATGAGCCTCTTATCTGGTGAGGCGCATCAAAGGCCTCGGTCCTTGAGCATTGCGACTGCCTGCTTGAAATTCAGTCCAAAAAGGTGCATGACGAGATCCACTGCGCCTCCACCGCCATGTTCTGCGCGGGAGTCCCAGAACTTCGGACCAGTGCAAAGCAACTCGACATCCTGGCCTGCGACATAGGCATGCCACCGCGAGGTGCGCGGGTCAGATCGAGGTTGAAAGCTGCGATCTTCCTTGGCGTGATCTGCCAGCGCCTTTAAGCAAAAGGACGAATCCATCGCACGCCAACGCATCAAAACAGAGTTATCCACAGACGCCATCCTCCCCCAGACCCCCTTCTGCTACTCGTCTCAAAGAGACAGGGGAAAGTCTACAGCCATCCTAACGGATGGCAAGCCCCAGAAGAGTGCTTCATAGGTCTCGATGGTGTGCGGGGAGATTTGAAGAAGCGATCCTTTGCCATCAGAGATCGGGTGCTGCGCTGGATTGGAATTCCCAGCAGCATTGGCATTGGCCCCACAAAAACACTGGCGAAGTTTGCCAATCATGTGGCCAAAAGCAGTGAGAGAAAGCCCGGAATTTATCCGGTCCAGCATGCTCAGGTGTGCGATCTCTCCGTGCTAACTCAGCAAGAGCTTGCGGAGCTTTTGCGTGCGACTGAAGTAGGTGAGATTTGGGGAGTCGGTCGTCAGATCAGTAAGCAGTTGCAGGCGGCAGGCGTTCAAAACGCTTTTGAACTGGCGTCAATGGATCCGGCTACGGTAAAGCGTGGCTGGTCGGTGGTTCTTGAGCGCACAGTGCGTGAGCTGCAAGGCACGCCATGCATTGGATTTGAAGAGGCTCCTGCCAACAAAAAGCAGATTGCTTGCACACGCTCCTTTGGGCACCCTGTGGAGTCACTCAGGCCCTTGATTGAGGCAGTCAGCGAGTTCGCATCTCGTGCTGCCGAGAAGCTGCGTTCACAAGATGGAGTGACGGGTTCAGTCTTGGTGTTTGTAAGAACAAGCCCGTTTCGCAAAACGCCCCAGTATTCACGTTCCATCGTTGTGCCACTAAGGCGTCCTTGCAGTGACACAGCAAGCATTGCAGGAGCCGCGATCATGGGCCTTAAAGCCATCTACAAGCCGGGATTTCAATATGCCAAGGCCGGGGTGATGCTTTTGGATTTATCCAGCAGTGCGGTGGAGCAGATTGAGCTCGACTTAGGTGAGCCAGAGTCGGAACGGGATCGCAATCGTTTGATGCTTGCTTTGGATGCCGTGAATGATCGGTGGGGGAGAGGAACAGTCAAGATCGGGAGTGCTAAATTTGGCAAGGCCCCGAAGGATTGGACGATGAAGCAGGAGCGCAGAACACCGGCCTACACGACCGAGTGGGATGACATGCCGGTAGCCCGTGCATAAAACTTGGCTCGAGCCAAGTTTTGCAATTTGGTGTCATGTTGAGGCGTTGTTGGCCACAAGCCAGGCAACCATTGATCAGACTTTTGCCTTAGATGAATGCGCTGCCGACTCCGCCAAGTTTTTGCATGGACGCGCTGTTAGGGGCCTTTGGCTGAGCACATTACCTCGTAATCCTTAAGAAACGAGCCCCCCAAGGGGCATAAGGTCTAACGAGCTACAACCAACTCCACCAAATCGCCGCCAAATAATCACTGATTACTTCACAACCCCAATATCCATGCGGGTTATAGAGTAACGCCAAAATGATGGGCCATCATGGGGGTGTGGGTCTTGTCGCTGTCAGTCATTGCGTGAAGTCTATCAACTTCAACGCGCCAAGCGCCGCCCCAGGCACTCTGCGCGGGGCGGTTCAACCTAACTTAGACCGTGCGCAACACCGTGCTGACGGCCTCACGCGGTTTTTGGGCCCAGTTGCCCGGTGCGGCGTAGCCCAGCGTAATCAACATCACCGGTACTTCGTTGGGGCTGAGTGAAAACGCTTGTGCCACGGCTGCGGGGTCAAAGCCGCTCATGGGGCCCGTGGACAAGCCCACGGACTGGGCGGCCAGCATCAACGCCATGGCTGCGAGTGAGGCGCTGCGAAACGCCTCGTCCCGCTGGAGTTGTGCGTTGCCCTCATGTGAGCCGTTGGCCATGGCAACCCAAGACTCCACCACGCTGGTCGGGAGTAGCTTGGCGTCAATAGATGGCTGCAAGCGAGCCGCCAAGGTGCGATGGGCTTGCAGGGTGCCACACACAATCAGTGTGAGCGGTGCTTCTGTGACCTTGGCTTGCTGGTACGCAGCTGCTTTGAGCTGCTCTTTAGCGGTGGCGCTACGTACTGCAATGAAGCTCCAGTTTTGCAAGTTGTAAGCACTTGGCGCCAAAGTGGCCAAGCGCAGCAGCTCTTGCAATTGCGCATCCGTCACGGGGCGGGCGCTGTCAAAGTGGTTGGTGGCGTTGCGCTGTTCCAGCGCTTGTTGTACGGAGAGTGTCATGGTGAGTGTCCTAGTGGTTGAGAAGGCTCTTAGATCGTGCAAACGGGTTGGGCAATGGCTGGTGATGCATGGGTGCCTTGCATGCGCGCGGCCAGCGCGCCGCTGCGGTTGCGCAAAAAATGTGTGAGTAAGTCCGCGTAGTGAGGGGCCACGGCCTCAACGACTGATGGGCGAAGTGCCAGTGCAGCCCGCCAAGCCTGCACTTTGGGCAGGCCATCGAAGAAGGCTTGCTCCGTGTAGTGGTCCAGCACATCAAAGTACCGAAATACGGGGCCAAACACAGCGTCTACCAGACTAAATCGTTCCCCCGCAAAGTAGGGGCCGGCCCCCAACTGCGCTTCAAGTTGCGCGAACTTGGCCCGTAGTTCCAAGGTTTTTTGACTCAGTGCCGCCTTGTCTTGTGCGCTGTACAGCGCCGCAATGGTGTTGAGTGTGGCTGAGCCAAACTCCATCCAGGCGCGGTGCTGGGCGCGTTGTAGGGCATTTTCGGGGTGCAAGCGCGGGAGGGTGGTGTCGTCCAGGTATTCGCAGATCACGGCAGACTCAAAAATGGCTTCGCCATCTACCAAGAGCACAGGGGTTTTGCCTAGCGGAGATACCTGCAAAAACCATGCGGGCTTATTGGCCAGATCGATGTCGATGCGCTCAAAGGCAATGCCTTTTTCTGCGAGGGCAATGGCTGCGCGCTGCACATAGGGACACAGTGCGTGGCTGATGAGTGTGAGGGTATTTGCCATGGTGTGGTGCCTCACAAGGCTGGCGCAAAGCGGTCGGAGCGGCGCAGGGCAGCCGCGCCATCACCCAGCAGCCACAGTGCAAGGGATGCAATGGTCAAGAACACGGGGTATTCCCAGCCACCGTTGGGGCTGGTGTGTACCCATCCGTTGCCAAAGTGCACGCTGGCCGCCACCGCCATGACGGGCACTAGCAGCAATGAGACTTGCCGGGCGTAGGCCCCCAGCACCAAGGCGATGCCGCCCAAGAGTTCAATAGCAAACACCGGGTAAGCCAAAAAACCTGGAAACCCCACGCTTTGAAAGAACTGTGCGGTTCCCGGCAGGGTGAACACCATGAGCTTGAGCAAAGCATGAGAAATCCACATGACCCCAAGGCTGACCCGCAGGAGGGTGATGCCGAGTTCAGTTGGGTTTGCTGCGGTAGTTGTTTGCATAAAGATAGATCCAAAGTGGTTGAGAAGGCTTGCACTTTATGATTTCCAATACGCAATGAAAATAGGCGTTGTGGCATTCATATAATGCAAAAATGCAATACAAAGTAAGCCCTGGCGATCTTGAAGTGCTGCTGGCCTTGGTGCGCGGTGGCAACCTGGCGAATGCGGGCGAGCGCTTGGGGGTGGACGCGTCTACGGTGTTTCGCGCGGTGCAAAAGTTGGAGAAGGGCCTGGGCCAACGCCTGTTCGAACGCTCGCGGCAAGGCTATTTGCCCTTGGAGCTGGCGCAAAACCTGGCGGTGCATGCCGAACAGGTGGAGGCGCAGTTAGAGGCGGCGCGCAGCGCGGCGCAACAAAGCCCTGAGCAAGTTGCAGGCTCGGTACGCATCACTACCACCGACACCATCCTGCACGGCCTGATTGCGCCTGCGCTCCAACTGCTTCAGCCCCAGCACCCCTTGCTGCGGTATGACCTGCATGCAGGCAATGAGCTGGCCAGCCTGACCCGCCGAGATGCCGACATTGCGGTGCGGGCCACCAAGCGCCCGCCGCAACACTTGGTGGGCAAGCAAGTAGGGCCCATACGTGTGGCCTTGTACGCGTCCGCTGCAAGCGGTCTGCAAAGTTTTGATGGCGATGTGGCGGCGCGCGCATGCTGGGTGGCCCCCGATGACGCGTTGCCGGACCACCCCTCGGTGGTTTGGCGCAAAAAGCACTTCCCTAAAGTCATGCCTACTTACCGGGTCAACAGCGTGCTCTCGGTGGCGGAGTTGGTCGCGCAGGGCTTGGGCATTGGCTTGTTGCCCATGTTTTTGGCACAAGGCCGTGCCGACTTGGTGCCGTTGACCGAGGCCTTGGATGAATGCCAAACCGAGCTATGGCTGCTCACCCATACCGAGTCGCGGCACTTGCGGCGCGTGGCAACCGTGTTTGGGCATTTGTCCAAAACCTTGGTGCTCACCTGAGCCCAAGCCAAAGCCCAAGCGAAAAACTAAACCTGTTGCAGTCTGAAGCGTGGTGACTCAACGCAAACTGGGTGCGGGTACCAGCGATGGGCCTGAGTCCTGCAAGGGGCCAAGCGGATTGGTTTTGACCTCCACTTCGTTGACCACAGGCTCGCCGCCCCAGGTGCGGTAGACCACCACGTTGTCCACCAGCACGATCAGCGCATTGAAGCGCCAGCCCGTCGTTTCGGTGCGACGCGTGAAGTTAAAGAAGTCGCTAAAGAAATTTCCTGTGCGCTCTTTGGAGATGCTCGACATGGTGAGCTCCCAGCCACGGCAGGCGTCGCGGGCGCCCATGCACTGCAAGATGCCGGGATCCAAGTCTTCGCGCAGCATGACGTTGCTATTTGCCAAGCGGCGCACCACATCGGCTTGGGTCAGGATGGTGATGTTGGGCTGCTTGACGGGGTCTATGCCCATGTGCGTCAAGGCCTCTAAGCCGCTCTTCATGGGTACCAATGATTCAATGGTGCGCCTGGCCTCTTCAAAGCTTTTGAAAATTGGTGCCTCATTGCGTGACTTGGGCAGTAGCGATGAGCAGCCCGCCAAGCCCCATGCGCACAGCAGCAGGCATGCGCTGGTGCGCCATAGGGTGAAGGCGCGCTTTGCTAGCCGTTGAAATGGAGTGGTGCTGAGGGTCACAGTACTTGGCACTTTACGCCCGGTGCCGCGCTTGGGAGGGTCGCATCAAGGCCCATTGCTTGAGCCAAATCAAGCTTTGTGCGCTTTGCAGCGTACCGGGGCACTTGGCGCGTGCTGTAGTCACAGGATTGTGAGATTCGCTACGCATACTGCGCAGCACCTTGGCACAGCGCCGCACCTCATTTGGATTGGGTTTATGAACAGCACCACCCCCGCGAAGGACTTGAACCCCGGACTCAGCCAAGCCGAGGTGGCCCTGCGCCAAGCGCAATACGGGCCCAATCGCCTGAAGCCCGGTTTGGAGCGCGCAGTGCTGGTGCAGTTTTTGCAGCAGTTTCGCAATCCGCTGGTACTCATTTTGTTGGTGGCCAGTGTGGTGTCTGCTGCCACGGGCGACGTTGCGGGTGCCGTGATCATTGCGCTCATTGTTTTGATGAGTGTGACGCTGGACTTTGTGCAGGCCTACCGCGCAGGCCGCGCGGCTGAGCGCTTGGCCTTGCAAGTCGCAGTCACCGCCACGGTCTTGCGTGATGGCAGTCAATATGAGCTGCCTGTGTTTGATTTGGTGCCTGGGGACGTGGTCTTGTTGTCCGCCGGTGACCTGATCCCTGCCGATGCGCGGGTGGTGCAGGCCAACGACTTCTTTGTGAACCAGGCACAGCTCACCGGTGAGCCTTACCCGGTGGAGAAGCGCGCATCTGCGTTTGCTGCTGCGCCCAGTGCTGAATGGGTGTTGGACGCTGAAGACGCGGTGTTCATGGGCAGCTCGGTCGTCAGTGGTTCGGCCCGGATTGTGATTGGGCGCATTGGCAGCGCAACAGCCTTGGGGCAAATTGCCGATAGCTTGGCCACCGCGGCGCCGCCCACCGCGTTTGAGATAGGCACCCGCCGCTTTGGCTTGCTCATCATGCGGCTGACGTTTTTGTTGGTGCTGTTTACCTTGCTGGTTAACGTGGCTTTGCACCGGCCCTTGCTGGAGTCCTTCTTGTTTGCCGTGGCTTTGGCCGTGGGGCTCACGCCTGAGCTGCTGCCTATGGTGGTGTCGGTCACGCTCACGCGTGGGGCTTTGCGCATGGCCGCGCTCAAAGTGATTGTGAAGCGCCCCAGCGCTATCCAAGACATGGGCGCCATGGACGTGTTGTGCACCGACAAAACCGGCACGCTGACCGAGGCCCGCATTCGCCTGGAGCGCCATGTGGACGCAACAGGCCAAAGCAACCCCAATGTCTTGGCCTTGGCCTACCTGAACAGCTTTTTTGAGAGCGGCTTGAAGAGCCCCTTGGACGATGCGATCTTGCAGCACGCTGAGATTGACGTAGGCGCTTGGACCAAGATCGACGAAGTGCCGTTTGACTTTGAGCGCCGCCGCGTGTCAGTGCTGGTGGAGCGTGCGGCTGAACAGGGCAGTGAGCGCCGCTTGGTGGTCAAAGGCGCGCCCGAAGATGTGGTGCGCCTGTGCACCCACTACCAAGACGCCAGCGGGGCCAGCCTGCCGCTGGATGAGGCCGCGCATGCCACTATCGTCGCCTTGTTTGACGGCTTGGGCGAAGAGGGCTTTAGGGTGCTGGGCATCGCGTGGAAAGACGTGCCCGTGAGCCATTCCCACGCCGTGGTGTCGGACGAGACGGAGATGGTGTTCGCAGGCTTTGCCGCATTTTTAGACCCACCCAAAGCCAGCGCGGGCCAAGCCCTGCGTGCCATGGCCGCCAGCGGCGTGGCCGTGAAGATCGTGACCGGTGACAACGAGCGCGTCACCCGCCATGTGTGCACCGAGCTGGGCGTGCCCATTACCGGCGTGTTGACCGGCACAGATGTCGCCGCCATGAACGACGATGCCTTGCGCGCCCGCGTGGAAGACATCAACCTGTTTTGCCGCGTGAACCCGGCGCAAAAGAACCGCATCATTCTGGCGCTCAAGGCGCGTGGCCATGTGGTGGGTTATTTGGGCGATGGCATTAACGACGCGCCATCGTTGCACACGGCCGATGTCGGCATCTCGGTGGATGGTGCGGTGGACGTAGCCAAGCAGGCCGCCGCCATGATCTTGCTGGAAAACGATTTGATGGTGCTGCACCAAGGCATCTTGGAGGGGCGGCGCACCTTCGGCAACGTGATGAAGTACATCATGATGGCCACCAGCTCCAACTTCGGCAATATGTTCAGCATGGCGGCCGCCACGATGTTTTTGCCCTTTTTGCCCATGCTGCCGCTGCAAATTTTGCTGAATAACTTGCTCTACGACGTGTCAGAGATATCGCTGCCGCTGGACGAGGTCGATGCCGAAGACCTGGCCGAACCCAAGCGCTGGGACATGGGCTTTATCCGCAACTTCATGCTCACCATTGGGCCTATCAGTTCGCTGTTTGACTTTTTGACCTTCTATGCGCTGGTGCAGATGTTCAATGCCCATGAGTCCCTGTTTCGCACGGGCTGGTTTGTGGAGTCCATTGCCACGCAGGTCTTGGTGATCTTTGTGATCCGCACCCGGCGCAACCCCTTGCGCAGCACCCCGAACCGCTGGTTGGTGTTGAGTTCGCTGGGCGTGGTGCTGGCTGCCATGGTGTTGCCGTTCACGCCCCTGGCGCCGTACCTCGGCTTTACATCGCTGCCGCTGGAGTTCTTTGGCTTGCTGGCGGTGTTGCTGGGGGCCTATCTCGCGATGGTGGAGCTGGGCAAGCAGTGGTTTTACCGGCGTTTGCGCAAGGTGTAGGAGATTTGGGGTGTTTTTTGGCTGCTAGCGCGCATGGGTATTGCGCACGCAGCTATCAATTGCATAGCGTTTGCCTTGGCGGTGCTTACCAAGGCAAGCCTTCCCCGTTGTAGGCGACAAACTGGCCGCTGTGTTCAGGGCCTCGGCTGCGGATGACGCCTAGCATGTCGCGCACCGCATCCTCTGCAGGGCGCGCTGCGGCGCTGCCAAAGGGGCGCGACAGTCGGCTTTGCACCGTGCCTGGATGCATGGCCAACACACAGGTGTGGGGCTTGCTGCGCCGCAGTTCGATAGACGCCGTTTTCACCAGCATGTTGAGCGCAGCCTTGGAGGCGCGGTAGCTGTACCAGCCGCCCAATCGGTTGTCGCCAATGCTGCCTACTTTGGCCGACAAAAACACCATGCTGCTGCGCCCAGGGCTTAGCAAGGGCGAGAAATGGCGCAGCACCATGGCTGGGCCAAAGGTGTTGGCGCGAAAGGTGGCTTCCAGCTGGGCGTAGTGCAAGTCACCCAGCTTTTTTTCGGGTGTGAAGTTGGCGCTGTGCAAGAAGCCCGCCGCGTGGATGATCAAATGAAACGGCCCTTGCGCCGCCACCCCTTGGGCCGCCTGCGCCACACTGGCCTCGTGGTCAAAGTCGACGGCAGGGGTGGACTGCCGGTGCAGGCCAAGTACCAAGCCGCAATCGGGGTCTTGGCTTAAGGCGTGCACAAAGGCGGCACCAATGCCGCCGGACGCCCCAATAACTATGGCGCGGTAGTCACTGGGTAAGGGCTGCACTTCTGTGGGTTCAAAGCTAAGAGTCGTGGGGCTGGGCATAGTGCGGTGGCAGGCAGTTCAGGTGCTAGGGGTGTACCACGGCGCGTGAAACCCCTGCGCCCTGCGGGTTGTGGGGGATTGGGGTAGAGTGAATTCACACTTTGGAGGCTCTCGCATGGTTCTCAATTACCGTCAGCTGCGTGTCGTCGTTGGGGCCTGCTGGCTAGGGGCGTTTTTGCAATCCCCAGCGTGGACCCAGACCAAAGCGCCCTCGGTGCCCTCAATGACTGCTGCGGCAAACGCAGCGTGCCCAGCCATCTTGCAGCACCAGTTTCCCCGCTTGCAAGACGATGCGCCGCAAAACCTGTGCCAATACGCCGGCAAAGTCGTCTTGGTGGTCAACACCGCAAGCTACTGCGGCTTTACCCACCAGTACGAAGGGTTGGAAGCGCTGTACGCCAAGTACAACGCCCGTGGTTTGGTGGTGCTGGGCTTTCCGTCGAACGACTTTGGCAGCCAAGAGCCCGGCAATTCCAAAGCGATTGCGGACTTTTGCTTCAACACCTATGGCGTGAAGTTCCCCATGCTGTCTAAAACCGTGGTGTCGGGCAAGGGGCGCAATGGTTTGTACGCAGCGCTATTCCAAGCCACGGGCAAGGCCCCGCAATGGAACTTTCATAAGTACCTGATTGACCGCTCCGGCAAGGTGCTAGCCAGCTTTCCCAGCGAAGTTGAGCCCCAAAGCCCTGCCATATTGGCTGCTATTGATAAGGCGCTGTAGTGCCCCTGAAACCGCATTGTTACGGCACAATGCGATGACTAAAAAAGGATTTATTGGCCCCAAGATGCGGGGAGCAAACTGGCGTGCCAACTTTAATGAGCGTAGATCCCAACCATTTGTCCCACGAAGTGCAGCGCCTTCAGCGTGAGCTGCAAGAAAGCCAAGATCGGTTGCAGGCCGCGACCCAGCTCTCGGGTGCTGTGTTTGGTTCAGTGGAGTGCAGTCTTGCCGTCGATGGGGTGTTGATGGTGGAGCGTGTGGGGGGTATCGCGAGCCATTTGCTGGGCTTTGACTGCGGCGCCTTCTGCCAGCAGCCACTGTCAGCGTTGCTGCCAACGATTGTTGCTTCCCCGTTGCATCAATCGCTCATGGACATTGCTGCGCAGGGTGGCACCGTGTCGCCGCAAAGTGTGCCAGAGCTGGGTTTGTTTCAAGGCCGTGCCTTGCACTGCTTCGCGTTTCAGTCAGGCCCACGCGGCGTGGTGCTGAAAATTTGGGACCAAGGTGCCAGTTTGGAAGCCGCTTCGGCGCGTTTGGGTACGCAACAACAACTGGCAACGCTGTTCAGCGAAAACCCCAACGCCATGGCGCTCATCAGTGCCAGCGATGGAACCTTTGTGGATGTGAATGCTGAGTGGATGCAGCTCACTGGCTTGCCTCTCAAAGATGTTTTGGGCCGTCGTCCAGAGACCCTTGGTTTTTGGGCTGGCGAGCGACACCGCGACACCGGCTTTCAGAGCCTGCGTGAAAAGGGGCAGCTTCGCAACATCGATGTTCCTTTTGCCCGCAGTGACGGGCACACGCTGATACTTCAAGTCAATGCGTCTCGTATTGAAGTTGCTGGTGTGCAGTTCGTGCTCAGTAGCTACAAAGATGTCAGCGCCGAACGCTTGGCACAGGCGGAGCTGCTGGCTTCTGAGCAACTGTTGAAAGCCACCAACAAGCGCTTGAGTCAACAAATTCGCATGTTTGAGTACATGGAAGATCTGGCCGCCGTGGGGCATTGGACCAGTGGCGCAGACCCCAGCAGTCTGCAGTGGTCCACAGGCCTGTACCGCATCTCTGGTTTGGAGCCTGGCACGCCGCTGGCCTCTCCTGCGGGGTTTAAACGCATCCATGAACAAGACCGGCCTGTGTTTGAGGAGGCGCGGTCCAAGCTGGACGGGAGCATTGTCGAATATCGGCGCTTGCACCGCGACGGCCGCGTGCACTGGCTGCGTTCCCGCATGCGGCGGTGGGCCGTTGAAGGCGAAGAGCCTTTTGATTTCGGCATGGTGCAAGACATCACCAGCGAGAAAGAGGCCGCACAGGCATTGCAAGAAAAGCTGGAGTTCATCAAGAAAATTACCAGCCGCCTGCCTGGGATCGTGTTTCAGTTCCGGGCCAAGCGCGATGGCGGTTTCGAGTTTCCATTTGTGAGTCAAGCTGCGTCCGAATTGTTTCCGGGCTGCTCTGCTGAGCAAATGATGGCCGACGCCAGATGCACGTTTTCCTTGCACCACCCGGATGATTTGGCGGTGTTGCTTGCGTCAGTGAAGCAGTCGGCGCGCGATTTATCGCCGTGGAATCACGAGTACCGCTTGCGCTTGCCGGATGGTGAAGTGCGTTGGCTACTAGGCCAAGCGATTCCAGAGCGCGAAGAAGATGGCAGCATTTTGTGGAATGGATTTTCAAGCGACATTACGGAGCGCAAGGCCGCTGAGCAACGTCTGCGCGACAGTGAAAGCCGCTTCAGGGCACTGACCCAGCTGTCGTCCGACTGGTACTGGGAGCAGGACGCGGAGTACCGCTTTGTCTCGGCATATGGAGACTTGGAGGCGGCTTCTCTGAGTGCAGGAAATGCTTATATGGGCAAGACCCGTTGGGAGTCTGGTGCCGAGGGCGTGAGTTCAGAGGGGTGGGCTGCCCATCGCGCCGCAGTGGAGGCGCACGAGGTGTTTCATGACTTTCAGATGCAGCGCCGCCGACAAGACGGCTCCTTGATGTGGGTGTCCATCAGCGGTGCCCCCATTTTTGACCAGGATGGAACGTTCACGGGTTACCGAGGTATCGGTCGAGACATCTCAGCACGCCGCATGGCGGAAGACAAGATTGAGCGCTTGGCTTTTTTTGATGCGCTCACGGGTTTGCCAAACCGCCGCTTGCTGATGGACCGCTTGCAGCATGCCTTGGCACTGACCGAGCGGGAAGGGCAAACCGGAGCCCTGTTGTTTATTGACCTCGACAACTTCAAAGACCTGAACGACACCCGTGGGCACGATATGGGAGATCAGTTGCTCAAGCAAGTAGCCATCCGCCTGCACGAATGCGTGCGTGACGCCGATACCGTGGCCCGTCTCGGGGGGGACGAGTTCGTGGTGATGCTGCAAAAGCTGAGCAGCGACCAAGACGATGCTGCCACCCATGCAGAGGCCGTAGGCCGCAAGATACTGGCCACCTTGAACCAGTCCTACCGTTTGAGCGGCAGTGATTTTCACAGCACACCCAGCATTGGTATTGCGCTGTTCCATGACAACAAGCTGTCGGTGGATGAGCTGTTGAAGCGCGCCGATTTAGCCATGTACCAAGCGAAGGCGGCTGGCCGCAATACCGCTAGGTTCTTTGACCCAGTGATGCAGGCCGCTGCCTCCGCACGCGCGGCCATTGAAGCTGACTTGCGGGTGGCGCTCTCCAATCGTGAGTTTGTCTTGTACTTCCAGCCCGTGGTGAATGAGTTAAGCCAAACCATCGGCGTTGAGGCCTTGGTGCGCTGGTTGCACCCGCGCCATGGGCTGGTCGCGCCGGGCGAATTCATTCCGGTCGCGGAGCAAACGGGTTTGATTTTGCAATTGGGGCACTGGGTGCTCGAGCAGGCCTGCGCCCAATTGGTGGTGTGGAGTGAACATGCGGACACGCGCAGACTCACCATGGCGGTCAACGTCAGTGCACGGCAGTTTAGGCATCCTGATTTTTCCAACCAGATTTTGACCTTGCTGCGCATGACGGGTGCCAATCCGTATCGCCTGAAGCTTGAGCTCACAGAGACTTTGCTGCTGACCGATTTTGACGATGTGATTGCCAAAATGAGCGAATTGCGGTCCATAGGGGTGAGCTTTTCCTTAGACGACTTCGGAACTGGCTACTCCTCTTTGTCGTATCTCAAGCAGTTGCCACTGGACCAGCTCAAGATCGACAAGTCCTTTGTGCGCGACGTGCTGACCGACCCCAACGACGCTGCCATTGCCCGCACCGTATTGGCCTTGGCTGCCAGTTTGGACTTGGGAGTCGTCGCAGAAGGGGTGGAAACCGCGGGCCAACGCGACTTTTTGTTGGCCAGTGGCTGCAAAGCCTTTCAGGGCTACTTCTTCGGCAAACCTACACCGCTGGAACAGTTGCGACTCGAGACTGCCCCAGACCGGTTTGGTTTACTACACCAGAGCGTCAGGCGCTGAGTTGTCGTCCGCAGGCGTGTCTTCGCTCGCCTCGGCGGGAGCAGCAGCTTGGCGCAGGCTCGCTTTTTCGCCAGCGCTGGCAAACTTGCTGTACTTGCCCAAGATGCTGACGAGTTGCCCGTAAACCCGGGGAGTAGCTGCCAAGCACTCGCCTTGCTCCAAGAAGTCAGAGTCGCCGGAGAAGTTACCCACCAAGCCGCCGGCTTCGGTGACGAGCAGTGAGCCCGCTGCCACGTCCCATGGCTGCAAGCCGGTTTCAAAAAAGCCTTCGGTGTAGCCGGCAGCCACATAGGCCAAGTCCAGTGCGGCAGCGCCAGGGCGGCGCAGGCCCGCCGTGCGTTGCATCACATCGCCCATCATGGACAGGTATTGGTTAAAGTTGTCGCCTGGGCGGAACGGAAAGCCCGTGGAAATCAGCGACTCTTTGAGCTGCACGCGCTTGGAGACGCGGATGCGGCGGTCATTCAAAAATGCGCCGCGGCCTTTGGTGGCCGTAAACAAGTCGTTGCGGGTGGGGTCGTACACCACGGCTTGCTCGACCTTGCCCTTCACAGCTAGAGCAATGCTCACGCAGTACACAGGCAAACCATGGATGAAGTTGGTGGTGCCGTCCAGGGGATCAATGATCCAGACGTATTCGGAGTCTTTTGCGCCGTGTTCTTTACCTGATTCTTCAGCCCAAATACCGTGGCCGGGATACGCGGTTAAGAGGGTTTCTATGATCGCTTTTTCTGCAGCTTGGTCCACTTCAGTGACGAAATCGTTGGCCTTCTTTTGAGAAATACGCACGGATTCGATATCGAGCGCGGCGCGGTTGATGATGGAACCAGCAGCGCGGGCAGCCTTGATGGCCACATTGATCATGGGGTGCAGATTAAGCGACATAAATTTTATTAAGAACTAGTGAGATCCATCAGGCGATGCAGACGGCGACAATACGCACATTTTACCGGGCTTGACCAGAGAGTGCACCCTAGCACTGTCGTTAAATCCAAATAACTGCGCCACCAAGGCCACAGAGCGGCCATTTAGACACCATGCAAACGCGATTCATCTTAATTAATACCAGCCATGCTGGCAATGTGGGCGCAGCCGCGCGGGCCATGAAAACCATGGGTTTTGATGACTTGGTGTTGGTAGCACCTCGGTGGGCCAATGTGTTGCGCCGGGAAGAAACCATCCAGCGTGCCAGTGGTGCTTTGGACGTGCTGGCTAAGGCCCGCATTGTGGAAACCTTGGACGAGGCCTTGGACGGGATGACGCACTTGTGTGCAACGGCTATGACGCCGCGTGACTTTGGTCCACCCACCACCACGCCGCGTGAGCATTTTGAAATGCTATCAAAAACGCAGCTGCTTGCGCAGTCTGCATGTGCGCCAGGGCCTGATTTGGCCCAGACTACGGCCGCTCATGTAGCGCAGACAGGCATCGCGTTTTTGTTTGGCTCCGAGCGCTTTGGCATGCGCAATGAAGATGTGTACCGCAGCCATGTGTGCCTCTCGATTCCCAGCAACCCCCAGTTTGGTTCCTTGAATATCGGTGCCGCTTTGCAGGTGATCGCTTACGAGTGGCGTTTGGCGCTCGGTGGGTTTAGCGCCATCGAACCGGCAGAGGCTGCCGCATCACGCAACAACTTGGCTGCGGATGCCGCGCAGGTGAGTGGCATGCTGGCCCACTTGGAACAGGCCTTGGTTGCTTTGGATTTTTTAGACCCAGAGGCGCCTAAGAAGTTGATGCCGCGTCTGAACCAGTTGGTCAATCGCGCGGCTGTGACGCAAGAAGAGATTCACATCTTACGGGGCATTGCCAAGTCCATTTTGCAAATGTCTGCACGCGCTGTAAGTGAAAAGGCGAGCGGATAAACTTAACCGTATGTTTTCTCGACTACGTTCCGACATCCAGTGCATTCTTGACCGTGACCCCGCTGCGCGCAGCACTTGGGAGGTGTTGACTTGTTACCCAGGACTGCATGCTTTGGTTTTGCACAGGCGCGCGCATTGGTGCTGGACCCACGGACTGAAATGGTTGGGACGTTTTATCTCGCACTTGGCCCGAGGCTTTACTGGCATTGAAATTCATCCCGGCGCCAAAATTGGTGAACGCGTGTTTTTTGACCATGCCATGGGTGTTGTGGTGGGGGAGACCGCCGAGATTGGCGACGGATGCACCATTTACCAAGGCGTGACCTTGGGTGGCACCTCTTTGTACAAAGGGGCGAAACGCCACCCCACCTTGGGTAAAGATGTGGTGGTCAGTGCGGGCGCGAAGGTCTTGGGTGGTTTTGTCGTGGGTGACGGTGCCAAGATTGGTAGCAACGCTGTAGTGATCAAACCTGTGCCCGCCGGTGCGACCGCGGTGGGCATACCGGCACGCATCATTCCCTCTAAACAAGGGGAGAGCGCAGATGTCACCAGCCAAGACCGCAAATTCACGGCCTATGGCATCACCCAAGACGATGACCCGGTAAGCCAAGCATTGCGGGGCTTGATTGACTCCGCAGCAGGCCAAGAGCATCAAATTGCCATGCTGTGGCAGGCTATTGAAAAGTTATCGACAGCTGCAGCGAACGGTGACTGTGTGCCAACCGATGCAGCCCGTAAAGAGTGCTTTGAAGCAGCCCGCTTGAATGAGCTTGTCGGGAAGTAGGCGCGCTTTAGCCCATTGTGCGGGGAGGGCGTTGCGCAGTTTTGGGCCTAAAGGCCTTGCACACTGTGTCTACCGTTTCTAGGTAGGGACCACCCAGCAAGTCAATGCAATAGGGCACCGCTGCAAAAATGCCCGGCACCAGTGACGTGCCTTGGTTGTCTCTCAGACCTTCCAGTGTCTCCGCGATGGACTTGGGTTGGCCAGGCAAGTTGATGATGAGGGTCTTGTCGCGAATCACTGCGACTTGGCGCGACAAAATGGCAGTGGGTACAAATTCGAGGCTGATGCGCCGCATTTGTTCGCCAAAGCCTGGCATTTCTTTGTGGGCAACTGCCAATGTCGCCTCTGGTGTGACGTCGCGCAAAGCTGGGCCTGTACCGCCTGTTGTCAAAACCAAGCTGCAACCTGCATCCACCAACTCGATGAGCGCAGCACTGATGAGCGTCTGCTCATCCGCAATCAAGCGCGCCTCAAAGGTGATGGGGTTCAGCAAGGCACTTGCAAGCCAAGTGCGCAGGGCGGGCAAGCCTTTGTCTTCATAGACGCCGCTAGAAGCCCGGTCACTGACCGACACAATGCCGATCTTGACGGTTTCAGGTGGCATCACTGCAGTGGAGTCGCTCACGCTTCGCCGTCTTCTGTGTCGTCAGCTGCGGCGGGGCCCGCTTTGCTTGCGGCGCGGTGTTCCAAAAGCTGCTCGCGCACGAGTTGGAAAATGTCACGGTAAGCGCGGCCATGGCGTACGGCTTCACCTGGCTTTTCGGGCTTAGCGTCTTTGCGCGCTTGGCGAATCAAAGAGCGTAGTTGTTGGCTATCGGTCGCGGGGCTGAGGGTGAGCCATTGGCCCACAGCGTCGTCCTCGGCAATCAGGCGGTCACGCCAGACTTCTGACTGGTGCAAGACCATAGTGTCTTGAATCGACGGAGTGTGCTGCTCCACCAGCGCCTTGCGCACGTCTTCCAACACTTCGGGGGTGAGCTTGCGCATCAACTTGCCGATGAACTGCATTTGGCGGCGCTTGCCTTCAAAGTTGGTGATGCGTTTGGCTTCGGCGACCGCCTCAATCAATTTGTCAGGCAACGCAATGCGCGTCATCAATTCGGTGCGCAAGGTGAGCAATTCTTCGCCCAGTTTTTGAAGTTCATCGCTTTCGCGCTTAAGGTCGGTGCGGGTGGCTTCGTCGGTGCCTTTGAGCTCGCGTTTGAACTCCAAGTCAAGTTCGCTGCCCTCAGCAACGAATTTGCCCTTGACGAAATAGCCTTTTTTTAGTTTACGTGACATAGCCAAGTATCATAGCCTCCGCTATGAAGAAACCAAAATCCCTCCTACAGACCAAACCCGCCGACAGCGGCTTTGCTTATAGTCGCCCTTATTTCGAGTCATTGGTGGACTCTGCCTTGGCCCACGCCAAGAAGCTTGGCGCCACGCAAGCGGGTGCCGAAGTGTCTGAAGGGTGCGGCCTTAGCGTCTCTGTGCGCCATGGTGAGCTAGAAAATGTTGAGCGAAACCGCGATAAGTCCTTGGGCGTGACGGTGTACTTGGGGCATCGCCGAGGCAATGCAAGTACGTCAGATTTTTCGCAGGCAGCCATTGCGCAGACCGTGCAGGCTGCCTATGACATTGCTCGCTTCACGGCCGAAGACACGTTTGCCAGCTTGCCGGACGATGCCGACTTGGCGTCTGCCAGTGACCGCGCCCGTGATTTAGACCTTTTCCACCCATGGGCACTGACTAGCGAAGAGGCTGCCACATTGGCTATGGAATGTGAAGCCGCGGCACTCGGCGTGAGTAAGAAGATCACCAATAGCGAAGGTGCTGCGGTATCTGCCCAACAGTCGCATTTTGTCAGTGGCCATAGCAATGGGTTCCGTGGCGGCTACGCCAGTTCACGCCACTCCATGTCGGTGTCGCCCATTGCCGGTAAGGGCAAAGACATGCAGCGCGACGCGTGGTACAGCTCGATGCGCCGTGCCTCAGATTTGGCATCGCCCCAAGCCATTGGGCGCTATGCCGCGCAGCGCGCTTTGAGCCGCCTGAAGGCGCGCAAGATTGCCACGGTGGAATGCCCCGTGTTGTTTGAGTCCCCGCTGGCTGCCGGCCTGTTGGGCTCCTTCGTGCAGGCAGTGAGTGGTGGTGCTTTGTACCGCAAGAGCACGTTTTTGCTGGACTCTTTGGGCAAGCCCGTGTTTCCCAAGCACATCGACATTTACGAAGATCCGTTCATCTTGGGCGGCAAAGGCAGCTCCCCGTTTGATGATGAAGGCGTGCGGGTGCAGGCTCGCAAAGTGGTGGACGCAGGGCGCGTGCAGGGTTACTTTCTGTCCAGCTACTCCGCTCGCAAACTGGGCATGAAGACCACGGGCAATGCCGGTGGCTCCCACAACCTGACGTTTACGTCGCGTCTAACCAAATCTAGCGATGACCTGGATGCGATGCTGCAAAAACTGGGTACCGGCTTGTTTGTGACCGAATTGATGGGCCAGGGCACCAACTACGTGACCGGTGACTACTCGCGTGGTGCGAGCGGTTTTTGGGTGGAAAACGGCCGCATTGCCTATCCCGTCCATGAAATCACCATTGCTGGCAATATGAAGGCCATGTTCAAGGGCATCGAAGCGATTGGCGCGGATACTTATAACTACGGTGCCAAGACGGTAGGTTCGGTGCTGATCAACCGTATGAAGGTGGCTGGCTCTTAAGCACCGCGAGTCATGGTGGCGGGGTGGCAAGCACCCCGCACCTCAGGCCTTTGGCGTTTATCCTGCCAAGGCTGTTTTTACGGCGGCAGACACGGTGCCCATTTCGGCTTTACCGGCCAAGCGTGTTTTCACCACGCCCATGACCTTACCCATGTCGCCGGGTCCTGCAGCACCCAACTCAGCCACAATAGCTTTGACTTCGGCCAAAACTTCATCGGCAGACATGCGTTGTGGCAAGTAGGCTTGCAGTACCTTGAGCTCAGCTTCTTCTTTGTCGGCCAAGTCTTGGCGGGCAGCTGTGATAAACGCAGCAATCGAATCTTTGCGTTGCTTAATCAGCTTGTCCACGATGGCCACCACGGCTGCATCATCCAAAACCACGCGCTCATCGACTTCTTTTTGCTTGCAGGCTGCCAGCAGCAAACGGATGGTGCCCAAGCGCTCGCTGTCTTTGGCGCGCATGGCCGTTTTCATATCTTCGGTAATTTGGTCTTTGAGTGATGACATGGCTTAAATCCTAAGAATGGTGAGCAAAATGAAAAAAGCCCGCTGGAGCGTCCCCAAGCGAGCTTTTTGAGCCTTGAAAGCTGTTCTGTTTAGAACAATTTCTTGGGCAATTGCATGCTGCGAATACGCTTGTAATTGCGCTTAACAGCAGCAGCCTTTTTACGTTTACGCACTGCGGTTGGCTTTTCGTAGAACTCGCGAGCACGCAAGTCGGTCAAAAGGCCCAATTTTTCGATGGTGCGCTTGAAGCGGCGCAGCGCTACGTCAAAGGGTTCGTTTTCTTTTACACGGATCGTTGTCATTACGTAATGTTATCCAAAATGTGCTGTCGCCAGTCACGGGGGGAGATCGGGCCCCACATGCCACGTTCAGCGGTATTCCCCGTCTGTAACTAGTATTGGCCGACGGGGTATGCCAGAAAAGCCTTGCATTATAACCCTAGGGGTCTTGCTGGGCGTGGATTTTTAAGACAAATGGCGCCATTTGCCCCGGATTTATGGGAATTTGCCTTAGGCTGGCTCGATGTTGGCACTGGGGCGTAGCTTGGCGGCCAAGCCGTGGGCGCAGGCAAAACCGCTGGCCCAAGCCCATTGGAAGTTGTAGCCACCCAGCCAACCCGTCACGTCCACCACCTCACCGATGAAGTAAAGCCCCGGCTGGCGGGACTCCATGGTTTGGCTGGAGAGTGCTTTGGTATCTACACCGCCAGCGGTGACTTCGGCTTTCTTATAGCCCTCGGTACCGGTGGGCAAGAGTTCCCAGCGGCTTAGGCGCTCTGCCAGTGCTGTGAGCGCCTTGTCCGACGCTTCCATGATGGGTCGTTCCCAGTTGTGGCCCAGCGCAGCGCCTTGTGCAACCCAGGTTTCAGCCAAGCGTGACGGAACCAAACTTGCCAATTCATTGGCAATGCGTTTACGCGAACTGGCTTTGGCTTGGCTAAGCGTAGCCGCCACGTCTACCAGCGGGGCAAGGTTCAGCTGCAAGGGGGTACCCGGCTTCCAATAGCTGGAAATCTGCAAGACACCCGGGCCACTCAAGCCCCGGTGGGTGAAGAGCAAGTCTTCGTGGAAGACAACCCGTTCCTTTTTGCTGCCCGTGGCAATGTGTACGGGCAAGGACAAGCCCGAGAGCTGGGCAAAGGGTGCCCATGCATCCGCGTCAAAGGTGAGTGGTACCAAAGCCGGGCGAGTTTCCACCATGGGAATGTCAAACTGCTTGGCCACGCGGTAGCCAAAGTCGGTCGCGCCTATCTTGGGAATGGACAAGCCGCCTGTGGCTATCACGATGGCTGAACTCTGGATGATGCCACGGTCACTATCAATTTCATAGCTGTCTGCGCTTACTCCATGGGCGCTAGAGGCTAAAAAGCGTATGTTTTTGACGCTGCACGGTTGCCAGCGGGTAACTTTGCCCAGTTCGCACTCTGCTAACAGCGTGTTGATGATGTCTTCGGCGGAGCGGTCACAAAACAATTGGCCTTTGTGCTTTTCATGGAAAGGCACTTGGTACTTTTGCAGCAAGGCTACAAAGTCACGTGGGCTGTAGCGAGACAGCGCGGAGCGGCAAAAGCGCGGGTTGTCGCTCAAGAAGTTGGCGGGCGCTGTGTCCACGTTGGTGAAGTTGCAGCGGCCCCCGCCTGAAATGCGGATTTTTTCGGCCACCTTCTCGCTGTGGTCCAAAACCAGCACGCTCAGGCCCAGCTGCCCGGCCACGCCGGCACAAAACAAGCCCGCTGCACCGGCACCCATCACTACGACATCAAACTTTTTCATGGGCGCAAGTGTAGACGCCCAGTTCACGCCCCAAGATGCGCGCCGTGAAGAATGGCGTCTGCGCCTATGGTGCTACTGCGTACAAAAAACGCTGAATTTGTTGCCTTCAAGGTCTCTGAAGTAACCCGCGTAGAAGCTGTCTCCACGTGGGCCAGCGGGGCCTTCATCTTTGGCGCCCAGCGCTAGCGCTTTGGCGTGGAGCCGGTCGACCGTTTCTTTGCTATTGGCAGCAAGTGCCACCATGGTGCCATTTCCCACGGAGGCGGGTTCTTTGTTGAATGGTTGGAGAATGGCAAGGCAAGGTTTGTCCATTGCGGTGCCCCAAGCAATTCCATGCCCGATATCCCAGAGCCGAGCCGCGCCAATCTCCGTCAACAAGGCATCGTAGAAGGCAGCGGCACGCTGCAAGTCATTGGTTCCCAGTGTGACATAGCCGATCATGAAAACATCCTCCGTTCATTCATTGCAAAGGGTTTTGACCATCCTAGATACCGGCGGCCAATTTTGCAATGGTAGCGACCTGCTGCGCAATGGGCTGGGGTACCGCTTGTGTGCCGCTAAGCACTTGGCGTATGTACGCGGCTGTGATGTCGGTGTCAGTGCTTTTCGGGAGATCGGGAAGGACGCCTAAGGACCCGCCTTGGTAGGCGTCCAAGTCTTGGGCTACGCCTCCCACAATGGCTTGCATTTTGGGTGTGCGCCTAGGGTCGGCCACCGCTTCGCCTTCGGTGCCGCGAATCAGCAGGGCGTTGGCATTCAGAAGTTGCAGGGTCGCGGCCATGGACACTGCGTACTCGGGGTGCGTGTAGCTGGTGACTAGCAAGCCTTTGCCTGCACACGGGTTCATGAGCTTGACCAAGCTATGTGCTGGGTTGCGCAGGTTGAGCACGCGCCGCACTTCTAACAGGCGCTGCAAGCCAGGGCACAGCAAAGCGGTCGGATAGAACTTGACTGCTCCCGGTGCTATCTCTGTCATAGCGGTCTGCGCAGGTATATCAAGCGCTGCAAGCACTTTGGAGGTAAACACACGGCTGGACTCAGTCGCGGTGCCGTGTATCAAGACAGGTAAGCCTTCGCGAGCCAAAAGCAAGGCGAGCAAGGGTGTGAGCACCGGCAGTTTGCGCGCACCGTTGTAGGTGGGGATCACGATGGTGGGGCTTGTTGTCTGCGCTGACGGCACACGCTGCATGCGCGCATAGGTGGCATCCAGAAAGCCGGCCATTTCTTGGTCGGTTTCGCCTTTGATGCGCATGGCCACGCAAAACGCCCCCATTTCCAAGTCGGTCACGCTGCCATCCAGCACTTGGCCAAACAAGTCTGCCGCTTGTTCTCGGGTGAGTGGCCGTGCACCATCTTTGCCGCGCCCAATTTCTTTGATGTAGTGCCCAATGGCCATGTCAGCGTGCTCGGTTGATCGTCGTGCGGATGCCTGGTCGCTCAGTGTTGACGGCGAGTAGGTAGTGATTAAACCGCAGCCACGTTGGCACTGGCCAACACGGGCCCTTGGGGCTCCTCAGGCGGGACAGATAGTTCGGTGCTGTCAAACACATGTGCGTTGCCGCTCACGCTCAGCGTCACACGGGTGCCCACCGCGGGCGCGGTGCTGCTGGGGCAATGCACGGTGACGCGCAGGGCTTGGGCCAGTTCGACTGTGACACTGCACTCCGCTCCGCCAAAGTCGCAGTCCACCACGCTGCCATACACGGATGGGCGCTCGGTCGGAGCGATGGATGTGACGGTGGGGATCAAGGCAACGTGCAATTGCTCGGGGCGCAACATGATTTGCGCGCTACCGATGCGTTGCTGGTTGCTGACCGCCACGCGACCTAGCGCACAGTCGGCCCAGCCTTTGGTGAGTTGGGCGGGCAAGACCATGCTTTCGCCCAAAAAGCTGGCAATGGCAGGGTCTTTGGGGTGCAAATACAGCTCGCGCGGAGGGCCCGCTTGCACCAATTGGCCAGCACGCATGACCGCCACTTGGTCGGCAAATGAGAGTGCCTCTGCTTGGTCGTGGGTCACCAAAATAGTAGTCACGCCTGCTTTGCTCAGCAGCTGCGCAACGGCCTTACGAGTGCTGGCGCGCAAGCCGGTGTCTAGGGCAGAGAAAGGCTCATCCAGCAACATTAAGGCTGGGCGCAGGGCCAAGGCTCGGGCCAAGGCCACGCGCTGCTGTTGACCGCCAGACAACTCATGCGGCCAGCGTTTGAGCAAGGCTGCATCCAATGACACCATGTCCATCAATTCGGTGATGCGGTCTGCGCGGTCTGGCGCATGGCGAGCGAGACCAAAGCCAATGTTGTCGGCAATGCTCAGGTGGGGAAACAAGGCACCATCTTGCGGCACAAAGCCAATGCCACGTTTGTGGGCTGGCATGGCGGTGGGGCCATTGGCCATTTGCACGCCGCCGAGTGTGACGCTGCCGGTGTCAGGGGTTTCAAAGCCTGCAATGATGCGCAGCAAGGTGGTCTTGCCTGAGCCAGAGGGGCCCACGATGGCCGTGCGGCTGCCGGTGGCCACCACGAGGTCGATGTCATTGAGCACGGTATGGGGCCCGTAGGCCTTGCACACGCCGTTGATATGCAGTGCGTCAGAAGCGGTCATCGTCCAGCGGTCTTTTTAGATTGAATGTAGAGCAACCAGGTCATGGGCAAAGAGAGCAATACCATGGTCAATGCATAGGGGGCAGCACTTGCGTAATCAATTTCACTGGTGTAAGACCAAAAGGCCGTGGCCAGTGTGCGCGTGCCGTTGGGTGCCAACATCAAGGTGGCTGTGAGTTCGGTGGTGATGCCTAAGCCCACCAAGGCGATGCCCGCTGCAGCGCTTGGCGCTGCGAGACGCATGGTGACGTGCCACAAAGCCTGCGCGGGAGAGCGCCCTAAGCTGCGGGCCGCTTGCTCTAGTTCTACGGGCGCTTGGGCAATGCCGGTGCGCAAACTGATGATGGCGCGCGGCAAAAACATGAGCATGTAAGCCAGTAACACGGTGACCACGGTTTGGTACAACGGCAGTGCCACACGCACGGTGACGGTGACCATGGCCAGCGCTATCACTACGCCTGGAAGTGCGCCTACCAAATAAGCACTGGACTCCAGCCAGCGCGCCCGCCGCCCCGGCGCGCGCACAGACAACCACGATACCGGTATGGCGGCCACAGCGGTGAGTACGGCACCTGCCGCACCCAAGGCCAGTGTTTGCCAAACTGCACTGCCGACCTCGTCCCAACGCCAGACCTCGGCGCCGCCTGCAATCAGCCAGCGGCCCAGCGTGAGCAGCGGCACACCTAAAGCCAGCGCTGTCGTCAGTGCGGGTAGCAGCATGACGAACCATGTGGCGCGCCCGAGCGCAACGCGCTGTTGCAGGCGGGCTGCGCCTGTGCCTACCCGCGCGTAGCGGGCCTTGCCGCGTGCACGGGATTCGAGTGCCAAAAGCACAAAGCAGCACAGCATCAGAACGCCAGACAGCATGTTGGCCGCCGGGCCGTTGTAGCTAGATTGAAACTGGTCCACGATAGCGGTGGTGAATGTGTCAAACCGCATCATCACAAACAAGCCGTACTCGGCCAGCAAGTGCAGGCCAATCAAGAGCGAGCCGCCGCACAACGCCAGGCGCAGCTGTGGCATGACGACTCTGAAAAACACGGCCCAGGGGTTCAAACCCATGGAGGCCGCTGCGTCTTCCATGGCAGGGTCTAAGCGGCGCAGGGCCGCTGACAGCGGCAAATACAGAAAAGGAAAGTACGCGATGGTAGCCACCATCACGCCACCGAACAGGCCGTGCAAGCCGGGGGTGACCGTCATCCACGCATAGCTGTGTACAAAGGCTGGCACTGCCAGGGGTGCCACAGCCAACCACGACCAGATGCGTGCTCCGGGCAGGTCGCTGCGCTCGGTCAGCCAGGCCAAGGCCAAGGCCAGGGCGATACAAATGGGTACGGTGAGTGCCAACAACCAAGCGGTGTTGAGCAGCAGCTCGCCCACACGGGGGCGAAAAATCAAGGCACTGGCGGTGGCCCAACCGGTTTGGTAGGCCACCCACAGCACAAAGCACAGAGGCACCAAGGACAAAAGCGCCACCACAAGGGCAGCGCTTCCTAACCAGTTGCCGACGGGGGCATGGCTTTTCAATGAGCGCCCCGCACGTGGGCGGGGCCAGTTCAACAGGGCAAGGCGATTGGCAGACAAAAAAGTAGCACCCTGTTCAAATTCTCAAAAATCGTGCGGGAGTCGATGGGCTGCGCCGGACTTACAGCAAGCCCGCTTGCAGCATCAACTCGGACACTTTGCGGCTGTTGAGTTTACCGGGCTCCACTGCAGGGATTTGCAATTCAGCAATAGGGACCAGGGAGCGGTGGGATGCAGCACCTACGCCTACGGCGTATTCATAAGAGTCGCCAGTCTTCAGAATGTCTTGGCCGGCTTTGCCAGCAATCCACGCCACAAAGGCTTGGGCCTCCGCTTTGTGCTTGCTAGACGCCAGCACGCCGCCACCCGAGATGCTCATGAAAGCGCCTGGGTCTTGGTTGCGGAAGTAATGGGTTTCTGTGTTGTTGCTGTTTTCGCCGGTCTTGGCTTGGTCGCCAGCGCGGTAGTAGTGGTAGATCACGCCGCCATCAATTTGCCCTGCGTTCACGGCTTTGAGCACCACACCATTGCCTTTGTAGGCCACGGCGTTTTCCTTCATGGCCTTGAGCCAGGCCAGGGTTGCAGCCTCGCCTTTGAGTTCGAGCATGGCGCTCACAATGGCTTGGAAGTCAGCACCGGCGGGGGACGCAGCCCAACGGCCTTTCCACTGAGGCTGCGCCAAATCTAGGATGGATTTGGGCAGCTGCGACTTGAGCAGCTTGGACTTGTTGTACACAAACACGGTGCTACGCGCGGCAATACCAATCCAGCGGCCATTCGCAGGGCGGAAGTTAGCAGGCACAGACGCCAAGGTGGCTGCGTCCAAAGGCGCAAAGAGGTTGGCACCGTCGACCAGGGCCATGGACGGGGAGTTCTCAGTCAAAAACACATCTGCTGGGGAGGCGGCGCCTTCTTGCACGATTTGGTTGCCCAACTCGGTGTCGCTGCCATTGCGCAAGGTCACTTTGATGCCTGTTTGCGCGGTGAAGCCAGCCACCCATTCTTTGGTCAGGCTGACGTGCTGCGCGTTGTACACCACGATGCCTTCTGCGCTGGGCGTGACCGCAGCGGTTTGCGCGTGGGAGGCCAACGGCGCGGTGATCAGTGTGAGACCCAAAGCCAAGGCGTGGGAGAGAGACGAGAACGAAAACTTCATGAACTTGCCCATGGTGACGTTAAAACGGAATCGTTGAAAGATTTCGCAATCTAAATGCGAATAACTTTCGTTTGTATTGTAGTGTCAACCCGGCCCATGGGCCAAGTTCTTGGGTCCGTTTGGGATTGATCTAGCGCAATAGTTGGAGGGATGGGTTTGGGTGTGTGCCGTGGTTGCTATTTAAAACGTAGCTGCTTGCGCAATATCCATGGGCGCCAGAGGCACTTTTTGCCAATAGAGTGACCTAAACCTCGTACAGCTCAAGCGGCAAGCCGTCGGGGTCGGCAAAAAACACAAAGCGCTTGCCGGTGAATTCGTCCACCCGCACCGGCTCGACCGCAATGCCTTGGGCTTCCAGCTCTGCTTTGCTAGCGGCGACATCGGCTACTTGAAAGGCCAGGTGGCGCAGGCCACAGGCTTCGGGGTAGGAGGGGCGTGCGGGTGGGTTGGCAAATGAGAAAAGCTCTACCTGCGAGCCATCGGGCAGGGCCAAGTCCAGCTTGTAAGACTGGCGCTGCGCGCGGTAGTTTTCAGCGAGCACCTGCAAACCCAGCACTTGTGTGTAAAAGTGCTTGGAGCGCGCATAGTCTGAGCAAATGATGGCAGCGTGGTGAATGGCTAGTAGTTTCATGGCCTAGTCTCTTGTGGGGTCCATTGCAGCAATACGTAGGCGCCGTCGTCACTGGCGCCTGTGCCAACTTCGATCCAACCCTGCGCTTGGTAAAACGCCATAGCCGCGTGGTTGGCGCGCACGCATTTCAAGTGCCAAGGGCTGGGTAGCCAGCTTTGCAAGGATTCCAGCAAAGCACCCCCAAGGCCTTGTCCACGGGCCGTGGGATGCACATACAGGTGGTGAATGTAGGGCGTCTCGGTTTGCACGGATACAAAAGCTAAAAGTGCTTGGGAGGCATCGTGGGAGCTTGCAGCACGCGCAAGCCAAATGGTTTCGCCTTCAGACACATCGGCGAATGTAGTTTTGGCCCGTGAAGCGTCGGGCAGCCACTGGGCAGTCGACACACACAGCGCAAACAATGCTTGCACGGCGTCAGTGTCATCGGCGCGTTTGGGCTGAATCAGGAAGGGGTCTGGCAAGGGCTGTTTCGCTCACATGGGTTGAGGGTTCGAATGGTTTGCGCGTTGCGCGCTGCGCCACACGTCCGCTGGTAGGCGCATGAAGTCAAGCTCTTGGGTCGACTGCACCGCTTCACGCACAAAGCCCAAGCTTTGGTAGAGCTGCTGTGCGCCTAAGTTGTCGGCGTACACCCGCAGTGTCGCGCTGTTCGCTTGGGTATGTGCAAGCGCTGCCGCTATGAGTTGAGTGCACAACATGCGCCCCAGTCCTTGGCCGCGCCTGTGTGGGTCCACCAAGATGCGCCCCAGATGCACAGCGCCCGGCGCTATCACCCAATGCTGCGCAAACGCTAAGGGAACGTCATCGCTATGTGCCAAACAGTAGCTAACGCTTTGATCGACGTACAGCAACTCAGCCAGCCGGTCTGCCTCAAACGGAAACGACACTTTGGGTCCCGCCCAGCGCAGGCAGCTGGCGGCATCAGGGATCCACGTGGCGAGGGTGATGTAGTCCGAAGGGCAGGGTGGGCGCAGGCTGAGTTGCATGAAATCAAATTGAATGGTGTGAGCGAATGACTCAGTCGCTAGAGCTCAAAACCCCCGCTGCACCATGGCCACCAACTGGTCAAGTGCCGCGCCCCATCCGGCTTCGAAACCCATGGCGGCGTGTTGCTTGCAACCTGCTTCGTCGGCGTGGATGACGGTGGCGGTGTAGCGGGTGCCTTGTTCGGCGTCAGCCAGTTCCACCATGGCGGTGAACAAGAAGTTCACCTCGTCAGAGCCGCTGGTGGCGGCCGGTTGGCTGGGGCGAAAGCCGGGCAGCAAGGCGTTGGTCCACACCAGCTTTTCTTGGGGGACGATGTCTAGGTAGCAGCCAACATTGGGAAACTCTGCCCCTTCGGGTGACTGCATGGTGGTGCGAAAAAGGCCACCGGGGCGCAGGTCGATTTCGCAATCGATGGTCTTCCAGGGCAGAGGGCAAAACCAAGGCATCAACAACGCAGGCTCAGTCCACGCACGCCAGATCAGTGCGCGTGGCACATCCACCAGGCGCGTAAACGTCAGGTCCAGTTGGGCATTGGCTTGGTACACAGGCTGCATGGAGTCTCTCCTCAGGACTTAAAAAGGGTGCGTGGGCTGGCGACTCTAGGGGGCGCTATTTGGGGTAGAGCACCATTTGCGTACAGCGAAACAGGGCCAGCGTTTTGCCAGTTTCTTTGTGGGTTACCACAGCGTCCCACACCTGCGTGGTGCGCCCGATATGGGCGGCGGTGGCGCGGCAGGTGAGGGTGCCGTCACGCGCGGTGCCCAAGTGGTTGGACTTGAGCTCTATGGTGGTAAAGCCTGTGGCCTCAGGCGGAAGTTTGGCGATACAGCCGTAGCCCGCGCAGGTGTCTGCCAACGTGACCACGGTGCCAGCGTGCAAAAAACCATTGGGTGCCATCAGCTCGGGCTTGACCGGGAGCTCTGCACACACTTCGGTGCCGTTGACCTGGGTGATGGTGATGCCGAGGTGGCCGGGCAAATGGCCTGCGCCTAAGGCGTTGAAGCGGTCTGGAGTGTTCATGGGGTGCATTGAATAGGTGTTGCGTGGCGTTGGCGAACAAATATACCCGGCTCAACACAGCTCAGTGCGTGTGTGGCCCGAGGCAGACGGTGCCCCAGCGCACATAATGGCCGATGACCGACACCGATCCTCCCCACAAGCGCCGCGTGCGCTACGCAGGCACCCACCCCCGCCAATTTGAGGACAAATACAAAGAGCTAGACCCCACTCGTCATGCGGCCGAAGTGGACAAGGTCATGCAGCGGGGGCAAACGCCCGCCGGCATGCACCGCTCCATTTGTGTGGACGAGATTCTGGGCATCTTGAATCCGCAGCCAGGTGAGACCGGGCTTGATGCCACGCTAGGTTTTGGTGGCCACACCCAAAGCCTGATGCCCCGCGTGTTGCCCGGCGGGCGCATGTTTGGCATGGATGTAGACCCCATTGAGTTGCCACGCACCACACTGCGCTTGCGTGCTTTGGGCTTTGATGAGGCGGTGTTGGTGCTGACCCGGGCCAACTTCAGTGCGCTGGAGACCTTGCTACCCCAAGCGGGTGGCGGCTTTGATTTTGTGCTGGCGGATTTGGGTGTGTCGTCCATGCAAATTGACAACCCGGCGCGGGGCTTTAGCTTTCGGGCCGATGGCCCGCTGGACCTGCGTTTGGACCCCAGCAGCGGCCAGTCGGCCAGCGAGTTGCTGCAAACCGTGACCCGCCAGCGCTTGCGCGACCTGCTCACCGACAACGCCGATGAACCCTTTACCTTGGTGCTGGCTGCTGCCTTGCAAGGGCAGTATGTGGAAACCACTTTTCAGCTGGCTGAGTTGGTGCGCACCACGGTCGACAAAGCGCTCAAAGCCAATATGCCTGCCGAAGAGCGTGCGGCGGAAATCAAGAAGGCGCTGCAGCGCACCTTCCAAGCCCTGCGCATTGAGGTGAACAATGAGTTTGGCGTGCTGGACCAGCTCTTGGCGGCGCTACCGGGCTGCCTCAAACCCGGTGGGCGGGTGGCGATTTTGAGCTTTCACTCCGGCGAGGACCGCCGGGTGAAGAAGGCATTTCAGACCGGTGAGCGCAATGGTACCTACGCCAGCGTGGCGCAAGACCTGATTCGCGCCTCGTTTGACGAGCGCCGCGCCAATCCACGCTCTACCTCGGCCAAGCTGCGCTGGGCGGTGCGGGCGTGAGGGGCGCTTAAGCGGTTTGCCGAGGGGTGGCGTCCAGTCTGCGCAAGCAGCTATATAAAACATAGCTGCTTGCGCAGTATCTATGGGCGCTAGCGGCCTAAATGCACTGGGATTTAGACGCCCGTAAAGGCAAAGTCCACCTCAGCCGCCTTGCCACTCACAATGCGTGCAATCGACTTGCCAGAGCCGCAGGCATGGGTCCAGCCTAGCGTGCCGTGGCCCGTGTTCAAGAACAGGTTGGGCAACTTGCTCTTGCCGATGAGGGGCACATTGCTCGGGGTCGCGGGGCGCAAGCCGGTCCAGAAGCTGGCTTGGGTGGTGTCACCAGCACCCGGGAACAGCGCTTCCACGCGGCGCACGATGGCCTCGCAGCGCACGCGGTTCAGGTCACGGTCATAGCCATTGAGCTCGGCGGTGCCAGCAATGCGCAGGCGGTCGGTGCCGTCGCTGCCGGCCACAGGTGTTAAGCGCGAGAACACCAGCTTGTATTCGTCGTCGGTCAAACTCACTTGGTGGGCCATGGCCGCGTCTTTCACCGGCATGGTGACGGAATAGCCTTTGGCCGGGTAGATGGGCAAGTTGATGCCCAAGGGCTTGGCGAGCACAGGGCTCACGCTGCCCATGGCCAGTACGTAGGCGTCGGCGCGCAGGCGCTGGAAGCGCCCCTCGGCATCGGTGGCTTCGATGTGGTCAATTTGCCCGCCGGCTTCGCGCAGGGCGGTGACGGTATGGCTCATCAAAAACTTCACGCCTTGCGCTTCGCACAGCTTGACCAGTTCGCGGGCAAAGCGGTTGGCGTCGCCCGACTCGTCCTCGGCGGTGTAGGTGGCGCCTGCCAAGCGAGCGCGAATATGGCGCAAAGCGGGCTCCAAGGCCACGGCCTCGTCCGCGCTCACCACGCGGCGTTCGCAGCCCAAGGCGCGCATTTGTTCAGCCGGGGTGAGGGCGGCCTCAAACTCTTTTTGCGAGGTGTAGAAGTGCAAAATGCCTTGCGTGCGTTGGTCATAGCTGATTCCGGTGTCGCGGCGCAACTGCTGCAAGGTGTCGCGGCTGTAGGTGCCTAAGCGCACGATTTGCTGGATGTTGTGCCGTGTGCGCGCCGGTGTGCATTCGCGCAAAAACTGCAGGCCCCACAGCCACTGCCGCATGTCGGCCCGCAGGCGAAACAGCAAGGGCGCGTCTTCTTTGCCCAGCCATTGCAAGAGCTTAATGGGGGCGCCCGGGTTGGCCCAGGGCTCGGCGTGGCTGACCGAGATTTGTCCGCCGTTGGCGAAGCTGGTTTCCGCCGCCGGGGTGGCTTGGCGGTCTACCACGGTGACCTCGTGGCCGAGTTGGGATAAAAAATAGGCCGAGCTGACGCCCAGCAGGCCGCTGCCTAAAACGATAGTGCGCATTGCAAACTCACTTGATGTGGCCCGCGCGCGAACACATGCTGGTGCTTAGAAAAATAGCAGCATCGTGTCACGCACAGATGCCGCTCCCCCTGTCCTTGGTACCTGAGAGATTCACACCCTAGTCCCCTGAGGTGTTTGCTCCTTCGGTGCGCTGCGCGGGCCCAAATTGGGTGGCAGCGGCTCTCCAGACGGCGTTAAAAAGAATTGCAGTACATCACCTGTTGGGGGATACCTGAGCGTTCATGGGAGTTTGCGCCTTCGGTGGAGCGCTTAGGTGCGCTCACTCTCCTGCGGGGTGGATTCTAACGCCAGTAGTGGTAGCGCCAAGCGGTGTGAAAGCCCGCCTTGCGGTACAGCGCAATGGCGCCCGCGTTGTCTTCTTCCACTTGCAAGAACACACGCTCTAGACCTTGGGCAAGCGCCGCCTGCGCCAAACCCGCCAAAACGCGCCCCGCCAAACCCCGCCCGCGCTGGCCCACCACCGTGCGCATGCCATGGACGCTGGCCCACCCTTGACTCAGTGATGCAGTGCCTGCGGCCACAGCTTGGCCGTCTTCGACCACACAGGCATACACCACCGTGGCGCTGCGGCTCAACGCCTGCACGCGAAAGGCGCCATCCACAGGGTCAAACCCTGGCGCGGTGTAAACGCTGGCCCATTCCGCGGTGGGCTGCTGGCTCACGATCGCCGGTGTGCCTTGGCAAAACGTGCGCAGGCTGCTCACGCTGCCCACTTGGGTCAATGTGGGTTGTTGTGGCGCCAAGCCTTGGCTGGCCAGGGCCGCGCACACATCCGCCAGCCCGGCGACATCGACCACGCGAAAGCCCGGGGTCATGCCATGCGCTTGGTAGCGGGCACTGATGGTCGCTACGTCTTGCGCACGCAGGCTGTGGTGGCGCAAGGGCACCGCACTTTTGGCCCGGCCAATCGTGGAGGGATCAAAGGGCAGTAGCCAGCCGTTAATGGCCTCTACCGAAGCGGGGGCTACGGCGTCTAGCGTGGCGCGCTCAATGCTGGCAATGTCGGCATCGCTCAGGGGCGACTGGAGGGTGGAGTCTGTCATGGCGGGATGAGGCCGGGTCTGATGAAGCGGCCTAGTTGGAACTCAGGCGGCAACGTCGTCGGCGTAGTTCTCGGGGAAGAAGTGGCGCTCGATCATCTCAATCAAGATGTGCAGCACCTTGATGTGCAGTTCTTGCACGCGGTCGGCAAACTTGCCGCCCGGGGTGTTGACATACACGGTGCTCAGCGGCTCCAGCGGCGTGTTGGCCTTGCCGCTCAGGATGATGACTTCCATGCCGGCCGCGCGCGCGGCTTGGGCGGCACGCACAATGTTTTTGCTGGTGCCACTGGTGCTTAGCGCCAACAGGCAGTCACCGGGGCGGCCGTGTGCTTCAAGGTAGCGCGAAAACACTTGCTCGTAGCCATGGTCGTTACCCACGCAGGTCAAATGGCCAGCATCGCTGATGGCGGTGGCGGCGAGGGCCGCACGGTCGCGGCGGTAGCGGCCCGTAAGCTCTTCGGCAAAGTGCATGGCGTCACACATAGAGCCACCGTTGCCGCATGAGAAGACGCGGCCTTTGGCTTCAAACGTTCGAATGAGCAGGGCTGCGGCCGCTTCGATGGAGGCCAAACCGGCGGGGTTGCTGAGCAGGTTGTCCAGTGCAGACTGCGCCTCACGCAGGCTGGATTCGATGTGTGATTTCAAAAAAACTCCAATGCCACGCAGCACGCGGGGCCAGTTGTGGGGGGAGTGCAGACTGTACCGAAAAACCGTGCTTCCTCTAAACTCGCGGGCTTCTAGGGGAAAACATGCTGGTTTTGGGTTTTGAGTCGTCCTGTGATGAAACAGGGGTTGCCATGGTGCAAACGCGCGAGCACGGTGTGCCCACCTTGTTGTCGCACGCGCTGTTTAGCCAAATTGAGATGCACCAAGCCTATGGCGGTGTGGTGCCTGAGTTGGCCAGCCGCGACCATATTCGGCGCGTGCTGCCTTTGACGCAAGAGGTTTTGGAGGCGTCTGGTCGCAGCTTGGCGGAAGTGGATGTGGTGGCCTACACCCGTGGCCCGGGTTTGGCGGGTGCCTTGTTGGTGGGCGCGGGCGTGGCCTGTGCCATGGCCGCGGCGTTGGGCAAACCGGTGTTAGGCGTGCACCATTTGGAAGGGCATTTGCTCTCGCCCTTTTTGAGTGAAGACCCGCCGGAGTTTCCCTTTGTGGCGCTGCTGGTCTCTGGAGGCCACACGCAGCTTATGCGGGTCGATGGGGTGGGGCGCTACGAGATGCTGGGTGAGTCGATTGACGACGCCGCCGGCGAGGCATTTGACAAGTCTGCCAAGCTCATGGGCCTGGCCTACCCCGGTGGCCCCTTGCTGGCGCGCATGGCCGAAGAGGGCGACCCTAAGGCCTACGCCTTGCCAAGGCCTTTGTTGCACAGTGGTAATTTAGATTTTTCATTCGCCGGTTTGAAAACGGCGGTGCTGGTGCAGTCACAAAAGATCATGGCGGCTGCTGATGTGGCGCAGTTTGAAGACTTGCCGCATGGCGTGCGCTGCGACTTGGCGGCGTCTACCCAAGCGGCGATTGTCGAGGTCTTGGTGAAGAAGTCGCTAACGGCTTTGAAGCAAACCGGTATGTCCCGGTTGGTAGTGGCCGGTGGTGTGGGCGCTAACCGCAATTTACGTGCCCAACTCAATGCCGAGTGCGCCAAGCGCAAGGTGCGTGTGCATTACCCAGAGATGCATCTGTGCACGGACAACGGCGCCATGATCGCCATGGCAGCTGCCATGCGCCTGCAAAGCGGCTTGCAAGCGGCGACCACGCACTATGCCTTTGACGTCAAGCCGCGTTGGCCTTTGGACATGATTTAGTGGGGTGAAAAGTGGCTTTTGCGCCCATCTATATTGCGCAGGAAGCTCATTTATTTGTAGCAAGTAATGAGCTGCCTGCGCCAGTGCGCATTACTGGATGCTGAGTTCGGTAGCGGTGTTCACCGGTACTTTTTTCGCCAGCTTCAAGGTCAGCACGCCATTGTCCAGCTTGGCTTCGCTCAAGGCGCTGTCAATGTCTTGGGGCAACTCATACGCTGCGCGGTAGCGTCGGCTTGCACCTTCTTTGGTGCTGATGCGCACCACTGCGTCTTCAATCGAAATCGTGAGTTGGTCCTTGGCGATTCCGGGTACGTCCAAGCTCAATGTGAATGAGGTTTCGTCTTGGGTGTAGGCGCATCCTTGTTGGCGAGCAGCAAAGAGTGCATCGTCCAAGAAACGGCCCGCGGCCGAGTTGACGTAACGGCGTGTGTTAGCTTGAAATGGGGATTGGGTTGCTGCGAAAAACATGGTGTAACTCCTGGTACAGATTGCGACCCTCACGGTAAGCGCCGCATGCACCTAAACTGCGCACCATTGCCGTCATTTCAAGAGAAAGATATCGATCTTTATTCTTTGTAGGTGGCTCTTGAATTCAGCCGTTGCGACGCAATTTCGGGCGACCTTTGCTTAGAAAAATCGGGCTTTGTACGTGTGAGGCCCTAGTTCGGTACACAGCTCGCTGGGCAAAGAGCCTCTGTCCGCGCTATAATCGACAGGTTTTGCATTCGGCAAGACGCACGTTTTTGGCAGTTCCAGTCGAAAACGCAAGTACTAAACCGAGTTGTGTCTTTACGGCGCAATCTCATACAAGGAAAACACATGATTGCTTCTAGCATTAAAGCCGCTGTCGTCAAAGACAACGCACGCCAAGCCGGCGACACAGGTAGCCCAGAAGTGCAAGTTGCACTGTTGACTGCCCGTATCAACGAACTCACCCCCCACTTCAAGACCCACGCCAAAGACCACCACGGTCGCCGCGGTCTGTTGCGCATGGTGAGCCGCCGCCGTAAGTTGTTGGACTACTTGAACTCCAAAGACCACGATCGTTATGCTGCCTTGATTTCCAAGCTTGGCCTGCGCAAGTAATTGGTTCATTGAATGACAGACGCCTGAGTTAGGTCACTAGCTCAGGCGTTTTTTACTTCGGAGACGGCAAAAACGGAGCGAAGCTGTGTCATTCCAAAGAAATTGGGCAAAGTTTCTCTGGAATGGCATCGTGTTCTGTGTTGTTGAATCCGGGCTTGGGCGAGGTGGCCTTTACCTTCCAAATCCGTGGTGCTGCCAGTGCAGTGCTGCAATAACAGGAGATCCACAATGTCAATTTTCAACAAAGTAAGCAAGACTTTTCAATGGGGCCAACACACGGTCACCATGGAAACCGGCGAAATCGCTCGCCAATCCACCGGCGCTGTGCTGTTGGACATGGATGGCACCGTGGTGCTGGCCACTGTGGTCGCTAAAACCGAAGGTAAACCTGGCCAAGACTTCTTCCCACTGACCGTGGACTACTTGGAAAAGTCCTACGCTGCGGGCAAGATCCCTGGTAGCTTTTTCAAGCGCGAAGGCCGCCCCAGCGAATTCGAAACGCTGACTAGCCGTCTGATCGACCGCCCCATCCGCCCCCTGTTCCCTGAAGGCTTTTTCAACGAAGTGCACGTGGTGGTGCACACCGTGTCGTTGAACCCTGAAGTGGATGCTGATATCGCAGCCATGATCGCGGTGAGCGCGGCTTTGTCTGTGTCTGGCGTCCCATTCAACGGCCCCATCGGCGCGGCCCGCGTGGGTTATGTCAACGGCGAATACGTCTTGAACCCCGGCCAAACCGCCCGCAAGAACTCCATCATGGACTTGGTGGTGGCTGGTACTGAATCTGCCGTGTTGATGGTGGAATCTGAAGCGGCTCAACTGTCCGAAGAAATCATGTTGGGTGCTGTGGTGTTTGGTCACGAGCAAGGCAACATTGCCATCAACGCCATCCACGAGTTGGTGCGCGACGCCGGTAAGCCTGTTTGGGACTGGAAAGCACCTGCCAAGGACGAAGCCTTGATCGCCAAGATCGACGCTTTGGCCAAAGACAAGCTGGTTGCGGCCTACCAAATTCGTAACAAGCAAGCCCGCACCCAAGCATGCCGTGCTGCGTACTCCGAAGTCATGGCCGCTTTGAAGGCGGACGGCGCTGCGTTTGACTCCGTAGCTGTTGAAGGTTTGTTGTTTGATATCGAAGCGAAGATTGTTCGCAGCCAAATTTTGGCAGGTGAGCCCCGCATCGACGGCCGTGACACACGCACTGTGCGCGCGATTGAAATTCGCAACGGCGTGCTGCCCCGCACCCATGGCTCCGCTTTGTTTACCCGCGGCGAAACTCAAGCTTTGGTGATCGCTACGTTGGGCACCGAGCGTGATGCCCAACGCATTGACGCTTTGTCCGGTGAGTACGATGACCGCTTCATGTTGCACTACAACATGCCTCCCTTTGCCACTGGCGAAACTGGTCGCGTAGGTACCCCTAAGCGTCGCGAAATCGGTCACGGCCGTTTGGCTAAGCGTGCTCTGGTGGCAGTGCTGCCAACGAAAGAAGAGTTTCCTTACTCTATCCGCGTGGTGTCTGAAATTACAGAGTCCAACGGTTCGTCTTCTATGGCGTCGGTGTGCGGTGGCTGCTTGTCCATGATGGATGCTGGCGTTCCTTTGAAGGCGCACGTCGCTGGTATCGCCATGGGCTTGATCAAGGAAGACAACCGCTTTGCGGTGTTGACCGACATCTTGGGTGATGAAGATCACTTGGGTGATATGGACTTTAAGGTGGCGGGTACCACCAACGGTATCACTGCGTTGCAAATGGATATCAAGATCCAAGGTATCACCAAAGAAATCATGCAAGTGGCGTTGGCGCAGGCCAAGGAAGCGCGCATGCACATCTTGGGCAAGATGCAAGAAGCGATGGCTGAAGCTAAGACCGAAGTCTCCAACTTCGCGCCTCGCTTGTTCACCATGAAGATCAACCCAGAAAAGATCCGTGACGTCATCGGTAAGGGTGGTTCTGTCATTCGTGCATTGACCGAAGAGACGGGTACCCAAATCAATATCGATGAAGACGGCACGATCACGATCGCATCCTCCGACCCTGTGAAGGCTGAAGAGGCTAAGCGTCGTATCGAGCAGATCACTGCAGAAGTTGAAATCGGTAAGGTTTACGAAGGCCCCATCGTGAAGTTGTTGGACTTCGGTGCTTTGGTGAATTTGTTGCCTGGTAAAGACGGTTTGCTGCACATCAGCCAAATCGCCCATGAGCGCGTGGAAAAGGTCACTGACTACTTGTCCGAAGGCCAAATCGTGAAGGTCAAGGTCATGGAGACCGACGAAAAGGGACGCATCAAGCTGTCTATGAAGGCACTGATTGAGCGCCCGACATCTGCCGCTGATCACGCGTAAGGTAGCTGCAATTTGCTATGGATTTGGTAGCTGCATACGCAATGTGCATGTGCGCTACCGGCCTAACATGCCATGAATGTTGTTGAGATATCGGCCTTTGGTGAGCCCGAGGTCCTTCGTCTAGCCCGGCGCCCAGAGCCTGTTGCGGGTGCGGGAGAGGTGTGCATACGCGTGAGTGCCAGTGGCATTAACCGGCCTGATGTCTTGCAACGCCAAGGCAAGTACCCCGCGCCTGCAGGTGCTTCTGACATCCCAGGACTAGAGGTCGCGGGTGTCATCCTCTCGGGCGACCTTGATGCCATGGCCTTGGCTGGCCTCAAAGTTGGTGACCGTGTTTGTGCCTTGCTTACTGGCGGTGGGTATGCGCAGTACTGCGTGGCTCCTGTTGCGCAGTGCCTGCCTGTCCCCCAAGGATTGACGGATATCGAGGCAGCTAGCTTGCCCGAGACTTTCTTCACTGTCTGGAGCAATGTGTTCGAGCGCGGCGCCCTGAGGGTGGGCGAGTCGATTTTGATTCAGGGGGGCGGTAGTGGCATTGGCGTCACTGCAATACAGTTGGCAAAGGCACGAGGCGCTCGCGTCTTTGTGACGGCCTCTGGTGCGGAGAAATGCGCGGCTTGTCTAGCGCTTGGTGCGGACTACGCCATTGACTACACAACGCAAGACTTCGTTGCGGAGATTGCGCGTATCACCGATGGTCGCGGCGTGGACCTTGTTTTGGATATGGTGGCTGGCCCCTACATTGAGAGGGAAGTTGCTTGCCTTGCTGATGACGGGCGGCTGGTCATCATTGGTGTGCAAGGTGGAGTGGCCGCACAGTTCAACGCTGCATCGGTGCTGCGCAAGCGTTTGACTATCACCGGATCTACACTGCGCGCGCGTTCGGTCGAATTTAAACAAGCGATTGCGCAAGCCCTTTGCAGAGAGGTGTGGCCTCTGCTTGAGGCTGGGCGCGTAAAACCGGTGATTCACACTGTCTTTAAGGCAGAAGATGCGATGTCGCCAACCGGGACTGGCGCGGTGCAAGCGCACGCGCTGATGGAGTCCAATCGGCACGTTGGGAAAATAGTTTTGACATGGGGTTCCACATGAAAAAATTGATTGTTGGCAATTGGAAGATGAACGGCGATTTGGCATCGAATGCAGCTTTGTTGCAGACATTGATGCCAAAGATTACCAGTGCGACTTGCACCGTGGCCGTATGTGTTGCGGCACCTTATTTGGCGTCGGTGCAAGCCTTGTTGTCAGGTAGTGCGATGCAGTGGGGCGCACAAGATGTGTCGCAACATGAGGTGGGGGCCTACACAGGTGAGGTATCGGCTGCAATGTTGCGCGATTTTTCCGCGCGTTATGTCATCGTTGGTCATTCTGAGCGACGTCAGTACCACGGGGAAACCGATGTACATGTGGCTCTTAAAGCCCAACGTGCATTGGCTGCAGGCATTACACCTATCGTCTGTGTGGGCGAGACACTGGCGGAGCGAGAGTTGGGGCAGACCGAAGAAATCGTGAAGCGCCAACTTGCTGCGGTCATCCACGCCAACGGCCACTGCATCAGTGAAATCGTGGTTGCCTACGAGCCAGTTTGGGCGATCGGCACGGGTAAGACGGCGTCGCCAGAGCAAGCGCAACATGTGCATGCTGTCTTGCGTGCGCAACTGCGTGCAGCGAGCGCACATGCAGATAAGGTACACATTTTGTACGGCGGCAGCATGAACGCTGCGAATGCTCAGCAGCTCCTTGCCCAAGCGGATATTGATGGAGGCCTGGTTGGAGGGGCCTCGTTGAAAACGGCGGATTTCTTGTCCATTATTGCGGCCGCTTCGTAAGCGTCGGCAGTACTACTTTTTTGATTTAGGAGATAGATGTGAGTATTTTGGTAACGGTGATTTTGACGGTTCAAATGTTGTCTGCCTTGGCCATGATCGGTTTGATTTTGGTTCAGCACGGCAAGGGTGCTGACATGGGGGCTGCCTTTGGTAGTGGTGGTTCGGGGAGCCTTTTTGGTGCCAGCGGTAGCGCCAACTTTTTGTCGCGGACTACGGCCGTTTTGGCCACAGTTTTCTTTGTTTGCACTTTGGCCTTGGCCTATTTTGGCAATCTGCGTCAACCGACTGCTGGTAGCGTTTTGGAGACTGCTGTTCCCGTTGCGCCTGCAGCTCCCGCCGGTTCAGCCGTGCCGGTGGCCCCTGCGCCGCAAGCGCCCCAAATCCCTGCAAAATAATCCCTTCATAAATGCATTCTCCCTTCCAAAACGGGGGGGAATTCAGGGTAAACTCTATCGTTGTCGAGAAAGCTAAATCTGCAAAGATCCTCACGCAATCTTGACATCTGAGAGCCGCCGTCGTGGTGAAATTGGTAGACACGCTATCTTGAGGGGGTAGTGGCGAAAGCTGTGCGAGTTCGAGTCTCGCCGACGGCACCAAATAAAAGCGGATTGCAATGTTTGTCTACTTGCGCAATCTTGTTGTGGTGATCAGAATCTCAAAATGAACCTCGATCAATATCTTCCTGTTTTGTTGTTCATCTTGGTGGGCATCGGTGTGGGCGTGGTGCCCCAAGTTCTGGGCTATGTACTTGGCCCTAACCGTCCTGATGCAGCCAAAAACTCCCCCTATGAATGCGGCTTTGAAGCGTTTGAAGATGCGCGGATGAAGTTTGATGTTCGCTACTACCTAGTTGCGATTTTGTTCATTCTGTTTGATCTCGAAACAGCGTTTTTGTTTCCTTGGGCGGTCTCTCTTCGTGAAATTGGTTTGATGGGCTTTTTGATAGGTCTCGAATTCGTAATTGTGCTGACGATTGGCTTCGTCTACATGTGGAAAAAAGGTGCCCTAGATTGGGAGTGATGCAATGATTGAAGGTGTATTCAATGAGGGCTTTGCTACCACGAGCTATGACTCGGTAGTCAATTGGGCTAAAACAGGCTCCATTTGGCCTATGACCTTTGGTTTGGCTTGTTGTGCTGTTGAAATGATGCATGCGGCGGCTGCGCGATATGACATTAGCCGTTTCGGGTCAGAGGTGTTTCGTGCGAGTCCTCGGCAGTCTGATTTAATGATTGTTGCAGGTACGTTGTGCAACAAGATGGCGCCAGCGCTTCGTAAGGTCTATGACCAGATGTCTGAACCACGTTGGGTTATTAGTATGGGTTCCTGTGCCAATGGTGGTGGCTATTATCACTACAGTTATTCAGTTGTACGTGGCTGCGACAGAGTCGTTCCTGTAGATGTGTATGTGCCAGGTTGCCCGCCCACAGCTGAGGCGCTCATTTACGGTATTTTGCAATTGCAGCAAAAAATCCGACGCACCGAAACAATTGCACGTGTGTAAGGTTCAATTATGACTGTCTATTCAGTGCGTCCCGAAGACCTGCAGGCGAGAGTGCTTGCTGTGCTAGGTGACAAAGCAATATCTTCATCGATTGCGTTAGGCGAGTTGAAGGTTGTTGTGGGTGCTGCGGAGTACCATGATTCAGCACTTGCTCTGCGTGACACGGTGGGGTGCCAGTTTGAGCAATTGATCGATTTATGTTGCGTAGATTACTCTGACTACAAAGACGGCGCCTATGAGGGTAAACGTTTTTGTGTTGTCTCGCATCTACTGTCGGTGACTTTAAATCAGCGTATTAGATTGGTCGTTTATGCTGAAGATGACGATATGCCAATCGTTGACTCAGTGTCTGACATCTGGAATTCAGCTAACTGGTTTGAGCGCGAAGCATTCGATTTGTTTGGTGTTGTCTTTGAGGGGCATACCGATCTGAGGCGAATTCTTACGGACTATGGTTTTATCGGACATCCGTTTCGAAAAGACTTTCCAGTGACAGGGCATGTAGAAATGCGATATGACCCCAAACTGGCTCGCGTGGTCTATCAACCTGTGACTATTGAAACGCGAGAGATAACGCCAAGAATCATCCGAGAAAACAATTACGGAGGCCTGCAGTAGGCAGAATCTTGCATGGCTGAAATCAAGAATTACACTTTGAACTTTGGACCTCAGCATCCTGCTGCGCACGGCGTTTTGCGTTTGGTGCTGGAACTAGATGGTGAGGTTATCCAGCGAGCGGATCCTCACATTGGTCTATTGCATCGTGCCACTGAAAAGCTGGCGGAAACAAAGACGTATATGCAAGCGTTGCCCTATATGGATCGCTTGGACTACGTGTCCATGATGTGCAATGAGCATGCATACTGCCTTGCGGTTGAAAAACTTTTGGGAATTCAGGTGCCGATTCGGGCTCAGTACATCCGTGTGATGTACGCGGAAATCACCCGATTGCTCAATCACCTGATGTGGCTTGGTTCGCATGGTAATGACTGCGGTAGCTCCACGATTTTGATATATACCTTTCGCGAGCGGGAAGACTTGTTTGACATGTATGAAGCCGCCAGTGGCGCGCGTATGCATGCTGCTTACTTTCGGCCAGGTGGTGTCTATCGCGATCTTCCCGACACAATGCCTCAGTTCAAAGCAAGTCGTGTACGCAATGCCAAGGGCGTTGCTGAACTCAACAAAAATAGGCAAGGTTCTTTGCTGGACTTTATCGAGGACTTTGCAAATCGATTCCCAGCTTGCTTGGATGAGTACCACACACTGCTAACAGAAAATCGTATTTGGAAGCAGCGTACTGTAAATATTGGTGTGGTGAGTCCTGAACGCGCGTTGAATCTAGGATTTACCGGTCCGATGCTTCGTGGGTCAGGCTTTGCATGGGATCTGCGCAAGACACAACCGTACGATGCCTACGCTCAGCTTGATTTCGACATTCCAGTCGGGAAAACCGGTGACGTTTATGACCGTTATCTGGTGCGCATGGAAGAGATGAAGCAATCCAATAGAATTATTCAGCAATGTGTCACTTGGCTAAAGGCCAATCCTGGTCCTGTCATTACGGATAACCATAAGATTGCACCACCTTCCCGCGAGTCGATGAAGACGAATATGGAAGGCCTTATTCATCACTTTAAGCTGTTCACCGAGGGTTTCCATGTCCCTGAGGGCGAGGCCTATGCGGCGGTGGAGCATCCGAAGGGAGAGTTCGGCATTTATATTGTGAGTGACGGTGCTAACAAACCCTATCGTTTGAAGATTAGACCCCCTGGCTTTGCTCATCTTGCCGCCTTAAACGAGATGGCGAGCGGCCACATGATTGCTGATGCTGTTTCTATCATTGGCACAATGGATATTGTTTTTGGAGAGATTGATCGATGATCTCTGACGCCATCAAAGCACGCTTTGCCGTAGAAGTTGCAAAGTACCCCGCGGAGCAAAGTCAGTCAGCCGTCATGGCATGCCTGGCCATTGTTCAGCAAGAGTACGGCTACGTCAGTACTGACAGCGAAACGGAAATAGCGCTCTATCTCGGCATGCCCAGCATGGCGGTGCATGAAGTTACGACCTTCTACAACATGTACAACCAGAAGCCTGTCGGCAAGTACAAGTTGAATGTGTGCACCAATCTGCCGTGCCAACTGCGTGATGGGTCTAAAGCCCTGCATTTTCTGGAGCAGAAGTTGGGCGTGAAGATGGGCCAAACGACTTCCGATGGATTCTTTACGCTTCAGCAAAGCGAGTGCTTGGGTGCCTGTGCTGACTCTCCAGTGATGCTAGTCAATGACAGGCATATGTGTAGTTTTATGACCAACGACAAGTTGGATCAATTGATTGAAGGTTTGCGTACAGCCGGAGATGCCCAATGAACGCGCTGAACGTTTTGTCCCAGTTCACGGCATCAGGATTGGAAACTTGCTTTCACGATCGCCATATCAATCCGCAGATCTTTGCTGGTCTTGATGGAAGCAATTGGAGTCTGAGTGACTATGTGGCTCGTGGTGGATATCAAGCGCTGCGCAAGATTCTGGCTGCCGATGGTGGAGAAGGTCTTACTCAGGACCAGGTGATAGCCACGGTCAAAGAGTCTGCGTTACGTGGGCGTGGTGGAGCGGGCTTTCCGACGGGATTGAAGTGGAGCTTTATGCCCCGCCAGTTCCCCGGGCAAAAGTATCTGGTCTGTAACTCCGATGAGGGAGAGCCAGGTACATGCAAAGACAGAGATATTTTGCAGTTCAATCCGCACATCGTGATTGAAGGTATGGCAATCGCCGCCTATGCTATGGGCATTTCGGTTGGTTACAACTATATCCATGGTGAGATATTTTCCGCCTACGATCGCTTTGAGTCAGCACTTCTGGAGGCTCGTGCTGCAGGCTTGCTTGGCGACAAAATCTTGGGAAGTTCTTTCAGTTTCCAGTTGCACGCAGCACATGGGTTTGGGGCCTATATTTGTGGGGAGGAAACAGCACTGTTGGAATCCCTAGAAGGTAAGAAGGGACAACCCAGATTCAAGCCACCATTCCCGGCTAGCTTTGGGCTCTATGGCAAACCCACAACGATCAACAACACGGAAACCTTTGCGGCGGTTCCGTGGATCATTCGGAACGGCGGTGCTGCGTATCTGGAGTGCGGAAAACCTAACAATGGCGGCACCAAGATCTACTCGGTCAGTGGAGATGTTGAGCGTCCGGGTAATTATGAGATTCCCATGGGGACGCCATTTTCTAAGTTGCTTGAACTGGCTGGCGGCGTCCGTAAGGGCAGTACCCTGAAGGCTGTTATTCCTGGCGGATCATCCTCACCCATCCTACCGGCATCTGTGATCATGGAGTGCACTATGGACTACGATTCCATAGCTAAGGCAGGTTCTATGCTGGGCTCAGGTGCTGTGATTGTTTTGGACGATACACGGTGCATGGTCAAGAGTTTGCAGCGCCTGAGCTACTTCTATATGCATGAATCGTGCGGGCAATGCACACCGTGCCGAGAGGGAACTGGGTGGCTGTCTCGAATGGTTGACCGTATCGAAAATGGCCAAGGGCGTCCAAGTGACATGGACCTGTTAGACAACGTTGCAGAAAACATCCAAGGCAGAACTATTTGCGCGCTGGGTGACGCTGCTGCGATGCCAGTGCGGGCAATGATTAAGCATTTCAGGCATGAATTTGAGCACCACATTGAGCACAAAAGCTGTGCGGTTCCGGCCTACGATTGAACGAGTCCCAAGATGATTGAAATTGAACTCGACGGAAAGAAAGTAGATGTAGCTGAAGGCAGCATGGTCATGCATGCAGCTGAGAAAGCAGGCACCTACATTCCCCATTTTTGTTACCACAAAAAACTCAGCATCGCGGCGAACTGCCGTATGTGCTTAGTGGATGTGGAGAAGATGCCTAAGCCCATGCCTGCATGTGCTACGCCTGTGACACAAGGGATGATTGTCCGTACCAAAAGCGACAAAGCCATTAAGGCGCAAAAGTCGGTCATGGAGTTTTTGCTGATCAACCACCCGTTGGATTGCCCTATTTGTGACCAAGGCGGTGAATGCCAGCTTCAGGATTTAGCGGTTGGTTATGGTGGTTCGCATTCTCGCTACGAAGAAGAAAAGCGGGTCGTTCCTGTTAAGGACGTGGGTCCATTGATCTCTATGGAGGAGATGAGCCGCTGCATTCATTGCACGCGTTGTGTACGCTTTGGACAGGAAGTCGCTGGCGTCATGGAACTGGGTATGTCGCATCGTGGCGAGCACGCCGAAATTGAAACATTTGTCGGCAGTGCGATTGAGTCCGAGTTGTCGGGCAACATGATTGATATCTGCCCAGTTGGTGCCCTGACGAGCAAGCCGTTTCGTTACAGCGCCCGCACTTGGGAACTGTCTAGAAGGAAGTCCATTAGTCCGCATGACTCCACGGGTGCTAATTTGATTGTCCAGGTTAAGAACAACAAAGTTATGCGGGTTGTTCCGTTGGAGAATGAAGAAGTCAATGAGTGTTGGATTGCGGATCGTGATCGTTTCTCATACGAGGCACTGAGTAGTCCTGATCGTTTGACCTCTCCGATGCTTAAGCAGGGTGGCTTATGGCATGCCGTTGATTGGCAGACTGCCCTTGAGTACATCGCAAATGGTATCAAGGATGTTATCTCCAAGGACGGTGCAAACGCTTTCGGTGCACTGGTAAGTCCCCACTGTACCGTTGAAGAGCTGCACCTTGCAACGCAACTCGTTCGAAAGCTTGGTAGTGATAGTGTTGACTATCGTCATCGCAATGCAGCGTTTGAAACTACAACTGCGGTTCGTTACCTTGGGCGAACGATTGCATCGTTGTCAACATTGCAGCGCGTGCTGGTAGTCGGCTCAAATCTTCGAAAAGACCACCCGCTATTCGCCCAGCGAATTCGTCAAGCGGCTAAAGCTGGTTGTGAACTGAATGTCATTGGTTCAGGCAGTTCAGATTGGGCAATTCCTGTACGACATAGTGCCAGCATTGCTTCCGATGCTTGGGTCAATGCGATGGCTGGTCTAGCGGCTGCTATTGCGGCTGAATTGGGTCTTTTGCCACCCGTAACTGCAGAGACAACGCCTACACTGACCAACATGGCAAGGTCTCTGCTCAGCGGTGAACGCAAGGCCATCCTGCTAGGGAATGGAGCCGCCCACCATGCTAAGTCGTCCAGTATTTTGACACTGGCTAATTGGATTGCGCAACATACGGGATCCACCGTAGGCTTTTTGACAGAAGCAGCCAATACCGTTGGCGCTCAGTTGGTGGGGGCGAAACCTCAGTCAAATGGATTGAATGCGGCACAAATGCTGGCGGGTGGCCTGCAGGCAGCATTGCTTGTCAACACAGAACCGGTTTTTGATTCAGCTGCTGGCTCGTCTTCTGCTACGGCCTTGGCTAAAGCAAAGATGGTGGTCACACTGAGTCCATTTAAGACAAACACAGAGTTCAGCGACGTGCTTTTGCCGATCGCGCCTTTTACTGAAACCTCAGGATCCTATGTAAACGCGGAAGGTCGTGTCCAAAGCTTCCACGCGGTAGTTAAGCCGCTCGGTGAAGCGCGGCCCGCGTGGAAGGTATTGCGGGTTATTGGCACGATGCTCGGCTTAGATGGTTTTGACTATCAGTCATCGCAGGCAATCTTGGCAGCGTTGACTGAATCAGGTCCTGAAGCAGAAAGTGTTTTGTCATCAAGCCGACTTGATAACTCCTGTTTTGCTGAAGTTGACCTCATACCGAGTGCAGTTGAACCTGTCGTCGCCAATATCTATCAACTCGATGGGTTAGTGCGTCGTGCGGATTCACTTCAACGTACCGCTGACGCTGTTGGAGTTTCTTCTGTGGCTTCAGTTAAGGGAGTTGCAGCATGATTGACGCAGTTTTTGCTGCTGGTTTGGGCTTGTTCGAAAGCGCTTGGTGGCAGTCCTTAGCGTGGCCCATATTTTGGACACTATTAAAAATAGTTGTTGTGGTGCTTCCATTGATGGGAGCTGTTGCTTATCTGACCCTCTGGGAGCGTAAGTTCTTAGGTTGGATGCAGGTGCGAGTGGGGCCAAATCGTGTCGGTCCTTGGGGCCTTTTGCAGCCCATTGCTGATGCATTGAAACTGTTGACGAAAGAAATACTGGTACCAACGGCTGCCAATCGTGCATTGTTCTTTATTGGTCCGATTTTGACGATCATGCCTGCGATGGCCGCTTGGGCGGTTGTTCCATTTGGCCCGGATGTTGCCTTGGGCAACATTAACGCTGGACTGCTATTCATAATGGCGATCACCTCCATGGAGGTCTATGGTGTCGTCATTGCAGGATGGGCTTCCAACTCGAAGTACGCATTTCTGGGGGCGTTGCGTGCGTCGGCTCAGATGGTTAGCTATGAAATTGCCATGGGATTTTGCTTGGTTATCGTGTTGATGGTTTCAGGCAGCATGAACCTCACTGAGATAGTGCAGGGTCAAGGCAAGGGCTATTTTGCGGATCAAGGACTGGGGTTTGCTTCTTGGAACTGGTTGCCTTTATTGCCAGTGTTCGTTGTCTACGTGATATCGGGTATGGCGGAAACTAACCGGCATCCTTTTGACGTAGTCGAGGGCGAGGCGGAGATTGTTGCCGGACATATGGTTGAGTACTCAGGCATGTCCTATGCCATGTTTTACTTAGCAGAGTATGCAAATATGTGGCTGATCTCGATTCTTGCTGCACTGATGTTTTTGGGTGGATGGTTATCACCGGTTGCCTTCTTGGATTGGATACCTGGCTGGATTTGGCTCGGACTGAAGACATGCTTTGTGGTTAGCCTGTTTATCTGGGTGCGTGCAACATTTCCTAGGTTCCGCTATGACCAAATCATGCGCTTGGGATGGAAAGTCTTTATCCCTGTGATGTTGTTTTGGCTAGTAGTGGTAGGTGCTTGGATGCAAACATCTTTTAATATTTGGAAATAGGAGCTTGCTATGTCATTGAACGCTCCTGCACGCGCGCGTAGCGCCTTTTCCATTAAAGATTTTTTATATAGTTTTTTGTTGCTTGAGTTGTTCAAGGGACTTGCGTTGACGGGGCGCTATGCCTTTAGACGCAAAGTCACTGTTCAGTTTCCAGAAGAAAAAACCCCACTATCACCGCGTTTCCGTGGCTTGCATGCTCTACGCAGGTATGAAAATGGGGAAGAACGTTGTATTGCATGTAAGCTCTGCGAAGCCGTATGTCCGGCGATGGCAATTACGATTGAATCGGACGTCAGGGCGGATGGTTCTCGTCGTACAACACGGTACGACATTGACCTGACGAAGTGTATTTTTTGCGGCTTCTGCGAGGAGAGCTGCCCCGTTGACTCTATTGTCGAAACTCATATTTTGGAGTATCACGGTGAAAAGAGAGGGGACCTGTACTTCACAAAAGAGATGTTGCTGGCTGTAGGGGATAAGTACGAATCCGAAATTGCGGCCAACAAATTGGCTGATGCCAAATACCGCTGATGCAGTCGAGAAAAGAGCTTTAGTTATGAATGTCACCACTGGCCTGTTTTATATCTTTTCGACCGTACTGCTCTTAGCTGCATTTAGGGTTATTACGGCCCGTAACCCTGTGCACGCAGCGCTCTTTCTGGTTCTCACGTTCTTTCAAGCAGCCATGATTTGGATGCTGTTAAAGGCAGAGTTTCTCTCCATTACATTGGTACTTGTGTATGTGGGGGCAGTCATGGTTCTGTTCTTGTTCGTTGTCATGATGATGGACATCAACGTCGAGAACTTGCGCATTGGCTTTTGGCGGCACTTTCCCCTGGCTGCGTTGATTGGCGTCGTGATCGCTTTAGAGATGACGGCTGTATTAATGGGTGGCTTTAGGGTTGCGGATGTTGCCCCGAGTCCAGAAGTAACCAATCTACCAAATACAAAACAACTCGGAATTTTGTTGTTCACCGAGTATGTGTATCCGCTTGAAGTTGCCGCCGCTATTCTTTTGGTTGCAATGATTGCTGCTATCGCTCTTACTCTACGAGCGCGGAAAGATAGCAAGTACGTTAATCCAGGTGACCAAGTTCGTGTACGGTCGAAGGACCGCATGACTGTGGTCAAAATGTCTGCTACAAAAATAGCGCCCGAATCTGAAAACATGGCTGAAGGCGCTGGGACCAAATCATGACATTAACACTAGGCCACTTTTTGTCTTTGGGTGCAATGCTGTTTGCACTTTCAGTCGTTGGTATTTTCTTAAACCGGCGCAACCTCATCGTATTACTAATGGCTATCGAGCTCATGTTACTGGCGGTGAACACGAACTTCATAGCGTTTTCCCATTACCTCAATGACATGCATGGGCAGATTTTTGTGTTCTTCATATTGACGGTCGCTGCAGCTGAATCCGCAATTGGATTGGCAATTCTGGTGCTCCTATTTAGAAATAAGTCCAGCATTAGCGTGGACGAACTCAATACGCTTAAGGGTTAATCACATGAGTCAAACCCTTTCCTCTTCCACTCTATTGGCTGTTCCCATGGCGCCCTTACTGGGTGCCCTTTTTGCGGGTGTTTTTGGTACAAAGTTTGGTGGCAATCACTTCGGACGACGTCTATGCCACTCCCTTACCATTTTGGGAGTTTTCATCGCCTTCGTGTTGTCCGCAATGACACTGTATTCCGTTGCTATAGATGGCGCTCGGTTTAACGAGACCCTTTATACGTGGATGGTGGTTGGCGGAATCAAGATGGAAGTAGGTTTCATGGTGGATGGGCTGACTGCCATGATGATGTGTGTGGTGACTTTTGTCTCACTCATGGTTCATGTCTACACCATTGGGTATATGGATGAAGATGCCGGTTACAACCGTTTCTTCGCCTATATTTCACTGTTTACGTTTTCAATGCTTATGTTAGTCATGAGCAATAACTTGCTTCAGTTGTTTTTTGGTTGGGAGGCTGTAGGGTTGGTTTCCTATTTGCTGATCGGCTTTTGGTTCAATAAGCCCACGGCCATTTTCGCGAATATGAAAGCGTTTTTGGTGAATCGTGTTGGTGATTTTGGGTTTATCTTGGGAATTGGGCTTCTCGTTGCATACACAGGCAGCCTAAACTACACAGAGATTTTTGGAAAGTCTGCAGAGCTGTCTGCAACTGTCTTCCCTGGCACGGATTGGCTGTTGGTGACAGTGATTTGTATTTGTCTCTTCATTGGTGCAATGGGGAAATCTGCACAGTTTCCACTGCATGTATGGTTGCCTGATTCTATGGAAGGCCCGACTCCGATATCGGCACTGATCCATGCCGCAACCATGGTAACTGCGGGAATATTTATGGTGTCACGCATGTCGCCATTGTTTGAATTGAGTGATACCGCACTTAACTTTGTTTTGGTCATCGGTGCCATTACGGCCTTGTTCATGGGCTTCTTGGGCATTATTCAAAACGACATAAAACGCGTGGTGGCATATTCCACCCTTTCACAGCTGGGCTATATGACGGTAGCCTTGGGGGCATCTGCATATTCAGTGGCAGTGTTCCATTTGATGACCCATGCGTTCTTCAAGGCGTTGCTATTCTTGGCGGCAGGTTCAGTGATCATGGGAGTCCACCACAACCAAGACATACGCTGGATGGGCGGACTTCGTAAGTACATGCCGATCACATGGGTTACCTCACTGTTGGGGTCGCTAGCGCTGATTGGAACGCCTCTTTTTTCTGGCTTTTACTCTAAAGATAGCATTATCGAAGCAGTCCATGAGAGCCATTTACCAGCCGCTGGATTCGCCTCATTTGCCGTGCTGGCGGGGGTATTTGTTACTGCCTTCTATTCGTTTCGGATGTACTTTTTGGTTTTCCATGGCAAAGAGCGATACGACCAGAACCCTGACGCGCACGACCATGACCACTCGGACCATGGGCACTCCAGCCATGGGGAGCACAAGCCACATGAATCCCCATGGGTTGTAACTTTGCCTTTGGTCTTGCTGGCCATTCCTTCTGTGCTAATCGGGTTTTTAACCATTGACTCCATGCTGTTCGGTGAATTTCTCAAAGACGCCATCTTTGTAGATCACGAGAAACATGCCGCTATGGAGGAGTTGGGCCAGGCCTTCCACGGAGCTATCGCAATGGCTATCCATGCGCTGAGTACCTTGCCGTTTTGGCTTGCTGTGGCCGGTGTTGCGACCTCTTATTACATGTACATGATCAATCCAGCTGTACCTGCAGCGATCAAGCGCATGGCAATGCCCATCTTCAATTTGCTCGAGAACAAGTACTACCTGGATTGGATCAATGAAAACCTTTTGGCAAAGGGCGCCAGAGGCCTAGGCAGCGTGTTGTGGAAATTTGGTGACCAAAAACTCATTGATGGAGGAGTTGTCAATGGGTCGTGGAAGCTGGTGTCTCGTGTGTCTGGGGTTGTACGGTTCGCGCAGAGTGGTTACCTATATCACTACGCCTTGGCAATGATTCTGGGAATCTTTGTTTTGATGACGTATTTTGTTTGGCTCAAGTAGGAGTATTGGAATATGGGTTTGTTGAGCCTTGCAATTTGGATGCCGATCGCCTTTGGCATATTGCTCTTGGTAGTTGGGCGTGATGAACATGCAACTGTCGTTCGGTGGGTCGCCTTGGTAGGCGCGCTGCTAAGTTTTTTGGTAACGCTGCCTTTGTATGGGCAATTTGAAATCGCTACCGCTGCGATGCAGTTTGTCGAAAACGTCCCATGGATTGAACGTTTCAACATTAATTACCATCTAGGAGTGGATGGTATTTCGCTGTGGTTCGTGCTGCTGACTGCCTTCATTAACGTGATCGTTGTTATAGCAGGTTGGGAAGTCATTACTCGGCGGGTCAATCAGTACATGGGTGCATTCCTAATACTGAGTGGCCTCATGATCGGTGTTTTTTGTGCCCTCGATGGAATGCTGTTCTATGTATTCTTTGAGGCGACACTGATTCCGATGTACCTCATTATTGGGGTGTGGGGTGGACCCAACAAGATCTATGCAGCGTTTAAGTTTTTTCTTTACACCTTATTGGGCTCCCTGCTCATGTTGGTGGCATTGATCTATCTGTACGCTAAGTCTGGTGGCAGTTTTGAATTGTCGGTGTGGCATGACCTCCCATTGCCGATGAATGCCCAGACATTGTTGTTCTTCGCGTTCTTTGCTGCATTCGCGGTCAAGGTACCTATGTGGCCCGTCCATACATGGTTGCCCGATGTACACGTGGAGGCTCCAACAGGTGGATCCGCCGTTCTGGCCGCCATTATGTTGAAGCTTGGCGCCTATGGGTTTTTACGTTTCTCCATGCCGATCGCACCAGATGCAGCCCATGAGTGGGCATGGTTGATGGTGGCGCTGTCATTGATCGCAGTCGTCTACGTTGGACTGGTGGCCATGATCCAGCAAGATATGAAAAAGCTAGTAGCTTACTCTTCAGTGGCTCATATGGGTTTTGTGACCTTGGGTTTCTTCATTTTCAACGCATTAGGCGTCGCTGGTGGTATTACCCAAATGATTGCCCACGGGTTTGTTTCTGCCGCCATGTTTTTGTCGATTGGCGTGCTGTATGACCGCGTACATTCTCGTGACATCTCAAGCTACGGCGGAGTTGTGAACACAATGCCTAAGTTTGCGGCCTTTGCCCTGTTCTTTGCGATGGCGAATTGTGGACTGCCAGGTACCGCTGGATTCGTGGGCGAATGGATGGTGATCTTAGGCGCAGTGAAGTTTAATTTCTGGATTGGCTTGGCAGCAGCCAGTGCCCTAATTTTCGGTGCGGCCTATTCGCTTTGGATGTTTAAGCGCGTGTACCTCGGGCCAGTTGCTAATGATGATGTGAAGGCGCTTGTGGATATCAATGCACGAGAGTTTCTGATGTTAGCGTTATTGGCAATCGCGACACTGTGTATGGGCATTTACCCCAAACCGTTTACTGACGTGATGGACGTTTCTGTGGCCGAGTTTTTGAAGCACGTCGCTGTTTCCAAGTTGAACTGATCCTACTGAATTGAGAGAAGAAAGATGATTGACAAAATCAGTTGGTTCACTGCCTTTCCCGAAATCATCTTGCTGGTGATGGCGTGTTTCATAGCGATCATGGATTTGTGGGTTAAGAGTCCACAACGGGGCCTAACCTACGCGGTTACGGTTTTAACGTTGCTCGTGGTTGCTGTCGTGCAGGCTAGTTATGCAAGTAGCGGTGCTACTTACTACGGCTTCGGCAATATGGTCGTCAGCGACACGATGGGGAATTGGCTCAAGTGTTTTGCATCCGTAGCGGTATTGGTTACTTTGGTGTACGGCCGCCCTTACGCAGCAACTCGAGACATGTTGCGCGGCGGGGAGTTGTTTACGCTGAGCCTATTTGCTTTGCTGGGCATGTTCGTGATGATTTCTGGGAATAATTTTCTGGTTATCTATATGGGCTTGGAGCTACTGACTTTGTCCAGTTATGCATTGGTGGCTCTGCGCAGGGATAACGCTGCTGCCACTGAAGCTGCGATGAAGTATTTTGTGTTGGGTGCAATGGCGTCTGGATTCTTGCTCTATGGGATGTCCATGATGTATGGCGCGACAGGTTCGCTGGACGTCAATGAAGTTTTCAAGGCGATTGCCTCTGGTCAGATTCGCCATCAGGTGCTGGTGTTTGGTGTAGTGTTTATCGTGGCTGGTCTAGCCTTTAAGCTAGGCGTGGTTCCTTTCCATATGTGGATTCCTGATGTCTACCAAGGAGCGCCGACAGCTGTAACTCTATTGATTGGCGGGGCACCTAAGCTTGCTGCATTCGCGATCACTATGCGCCTGCTTGTGGAAGGTATGTTGCCTATGGCGTTGGATTGGCAGCAAATGCTGATGGTGCTGGCGGTCGGGTCTTTATTCATCGGTAATTTGGCTGCCATCGCTCAAACCAATATCAAGCGCATGTTGGCGTTTTCCACCATCTCACAGATGGGTTTTGTCTTGCTTGGTTTGTTGTCCGGTGTGGTCAATGGAAACATTTTCTCTGCTGCAAATGCTTACAGCTCAGCCATGTTCTATGTGATCACTTATGTTTTGACCACATTGGCATGCTTTGGTGTAGTTCTGCTGCTATCACGCGAGGGTTTCGAGAGCGAAGAAATTGCTGACTTGGCGGGTCTCAACCAACGTAGTCCGCTTTACGCTGGTGTTATGGCGGCAGGTATGTTTTCCTTGGCAGGCATTCCCCCTATGGTCGGTTTTTATGGCAAGTTGTCAGTGTTGCAAGCGCTGATCGTGTCAGGTCAGCCGGTTTACTTGGGCTTGGCGGTGTTCGCTGTAATCATGTCATTGATCGGTGCGTTCTACTATTTGCGCATTGTGAAGGTGATGTACTTTGACGCACCCATTACCGCGACCCAAGTGGTTGCTGGTATGGATGTTCGCGTTACCTTGTCAATCAATGGCGGCTTGCTATTGGTCTTGGGTGTTCTTCCTGGCGCCCTGATGGCTTTGTGTGCGAATTCCGTTCTTCAGATGCTGGGCACTTAACTCCGTTCAAAAGTCAGCTACCTTGGGTGTTCTTACGTTGTGACTACGTCTTTGTTCGTTAGCCTTGTCGTGCTGTTGGCGTTAGTCGCAGCAAACCTTCCTTTTTTTACCAACAGGTTTTTGCTTGCGTTTGTGCTCTCAAAGCCAAAGGCTTTGCATATTCGTCTGCTAGAGTTGGTGATTTTTTACTTTTTGGCGGGTGGGTTTGGGCGATTGTTGGAGCGCCGTGTGGGTCAAATCGCTCCCCAGACTTGGGAGTTTTATGCGATTACGGGCACCCTGTTCTTGACGTTTGCGTTTCCAGGGTTCGTGTACCGGTACCTGTTGAAACGTGGAACGTGAGTCTGCTGTTTCTGCATGCGCGACAAGCACTTAATTGAGGTCAAGGAATCGACAGAAGAGATTCTGAAAGGACGATTTCTCCACGCTTTTCGTGACCATGTAACCCTACCGGATGGTGCGCGCGCTACCCGCGAGTATGTGCGGCATCCTGGCGCCGTGATGGTGATTCCTTTGCTGACCGATGGACAAGGTATTTTGCGTGTCGTGCTGGAGCGGCAGTTCCGTTATCCGGTGGGGCAGGTCATGATTGAGTTCCCTGCTGGTAAGTTAGACCCGGGCGAGAGCGTCATCCAGTGTGCACAACGGGAACTTGCCGAAGAAACAGGTTACCGAGCTCAGGAGTGGGCAAGGGCAGGGGTTATGCATCCGGTGATTGCGTATTCCACCGAGTTCATTGATATCTGGTTTGCCCGTGACTTGACTTTAGGTGCCCGCCAACTCGATAACGGCGAATTTCTGGATGTGTTCACCGCTACGCCAGACGAACTGCTTGGGTGGTGTCAGTCGGGCCAGGTGACAGACGCTAAAACCTTAACGGGCGCACTTTGGTTGCAAAATGTGTTAGCGGGCAAATGGTCGCTTGAGTGGCAGGCCTGCGCGTCGGCTACAGCTTGAGGCAGTGCACATCATGAAGGTCTTGGATTTACAGTGTGGGAACGGGCATGGCTTCGAGGGTTGGTTTGGATCTGAAGCCGACTATATAGATCAAAAGGCTCGTGCGTTGGTGCAGTGCCCGATGTGTAGCGATAGCCAAGTTCAGAAGAAGCTCAGTGCGCCTAGGCTGAATTTTGGCCCGAGAAATGAGGGTGCTGTACCGCTCAAGGCTATAGATAGCTCTGCCGGCACTGAAGGTGGTGCCGATCCAATGGACGCTTTAACCCAAGCCTGGCTAGACATTTCCAAACATGTGGTCGCAACCACAACCGACGTGGGCAGCCAATTCGCCGAAGAAGCCCGCAAGATGCACTACGGCGAAGCTGAAGAGCGCGCCATACGTGGCCGTGCTTCGCAGGAGGAAACCCAGTCCTTGCTGGAAGAAGGCATTAACGTGCTTCCACTACTACTGCCCAATGCATTGAAAAAGCCCTTGCAGTAGGAATTTGCAAGGGCTTTTTTGGCGTGCCTCAAACCAAGTGCGCCTCAATGTGGCGCACTGAGATTTGCTTAGGGGTACAAGCCACGCAATTCGCGTGCGTGCAAGATGCGCTTGCAAGCCACAATGAAGGTGGCTGTGCGTAAGGTCACCTTGTGGTCTTGCGAAACCTGCCACACGGCTGCAAAAGCCTCTTTCATGATGCGCACTAAGCGTGCGTTGATCTCGTCTTCGCCCCAGAAGAAGCTGGAGAAATCTTGCACCCATTCGAAGTAGCTAACGGTTACGCCACCGGCATTGGCGATGACGTCAGGAAGAACCAAAATACCGCGCTCTTGCAGTATGTCGTCGGCGGCCGGCGTTGTCGGGCCATTGGCACCTTCAATGATCAGCTTTGCCTTGATACGGCCGGCGTTGTCGACCGTAATTTGCTGTTCGAGGGCGGCGGGAATCAGGATGTCGCAATCGACCTCCCAAAAAGCGGCGTTGGGCAAGACATCGGCTTGTGTAAAGCCGGCCACAGTGCCTGCCTTTGCTACATGTGCCAATAGAGCCGTTACGTCTAGGCCCGAGTCTCGGTACACTGTGCCGCCATGGTCTTGGACAGCGACCACTTTTGCGCCGGTTTCAGTGAACAAACGCGCAGCCACGCCACCCACGTTACCGAAACCTTGCACCGCTATGCGAGCTGTTGATACGTCCATACCTAGGTGGCGCGCTGCCTCAACCCCCACGGTAAACACTCCACGCCCAGTAGCGTCGCGGCGGCCCAAGGAACCACCCAAATCCACAGGTTTACCGGTTACCACTCCGGTTGCAGTCGCACCTTCGTTCATGGAGTAGGTATCCATCATCCACGCCATGATCTGCTCGTTGGTGTTCACGTCAGGTGCCGGGATATCTTTGGTTGGCCCAATGATGATGCCGATCTCACTGGTATAGCGGCGGGTCATACGCTCAAGCTCACCGAGTGAAAGCTTCTTGGGGTCAACCCGAATGCCGCCCTTGGCACCGCCGTAAGGCACGTTAACGGCGGCATTTTTAATGGACATCCACGCGGACAAAGCCATCACTTCGGACAATGTTACGTCTTGGTGAAAACGCACGCCGCCTTTGCCTGGGCCGCGCGAGGTGTTGTGTTGTACGCGGTAGCCTTCAAAGTGGGCAACGGTGCCGTTGTCCAATTGAATCGGCACATCGACGATCAAGGCGCGCTTGGGGCGCTTAAGCGTTTCAGCCCAACGGGCGAGGTGACCCAGATAAGGAATCACGCGGTCGACTTGCTGCAAGTAGTTGCCCCAAGGGCCAAGGTTGTCGGCTTGCAAATACGATGGCACGGGGTGTTGTGCCGGCATGTTTCCGCTTGTGGCGGTGATGATGGTGTTTGACAAAATTGCTCCGTCTCGTTGTTAGAGCCTGCACTTTAGACTTCGGTGTAGGCCTTGTCCAAGGCTAACTTTTTTCACATCTATGCGTTTTATGCATGATTGTGTCTCTGGGCTCAAGCCTTGAGATTGACAATGCGCCCTGTGGCTTGTCCTTGGTTGTTAACCACAGGCGATGACAATGCATCCGCCTTTAGCGGATTTCCACTGGCGGCAAATTTGGCACTGGTTGCGGTGTACATGTCTTCCAAGAAATTTTGGGTTTTCTGGGGTACTTCGGAAGGCTTGCCGCTAGGTGCAGAGTAAGTAGCGTCGGCACGCCGGATCCTTGAACTCAAGTCACGAACCTGATCATGGTTCTTTTGGGCGTCCATTTCCGCAGCGTCAGCTTGGGCGCGCAAATTTTGCGCTGTTGCTTCTGCCTGGTCTGCATCGCGCTTGGCCTGCTCCAAGCGGGCTTTGTCCATCATGGCCTGTGGCGTAGGTCTGGCATAGCTCGCGGTAATAGTGGGCATACAAAGCTGCCTAGGTTCCCAAGCGCCAACACTTCAGGCACTTACATTGAGTTTGCGCCCGGTGACGTGCCCTTGCGTATTGATCACGGGTTGCTTCTGCACGGGCGCATGGGCCGTTGCAGCTTCTGACTTCACAGGGGCTTTTTCTTTCGGAGCCCGCTGTGCCTCGTCCGCCTGTTTGGTGGGGCGATCGTTGCGCACCGCTTGCTGGTTCACTGAAGAAACGTCCATGGCGAGCTCCCAAAATGAGATCACCCATTTTAGGTGTGGGTGCATCCAAACTCAAGGCCTCGTTGAGATGTGGCCAAAGCCGTTGGCACGCTACACGTTGAACTGCAATGCCGCCAAGCCCGCGTAAATGCCACCCAGTGCTACCAGCTCAGCATGTGTGCCTTGCTCTACCAGCTGACCGTGGTCTAGCACCAAAATACGGTCTGCCTTTTGCACCGTGGCCAAACGATGGGCCACGACCAGTGTGGTGCGGTCGCGCATGGCCGACTCTAGTGCTGCTTGCACCATGCGTTCGCTCTCCGCGTCCAATGCGCTGGTCGCTTCGTCCAAGAGCAGCAGGGGCGGGTTCTTGAGCATGGCGCGGGCAATCGCGATGCGTTGGCGTTGACCGCCTGATAAGCGTAATCCCCGCTCTCCCAAAAAGGTGTCGTAGCCCTGGGGCAGATCGCTGATGAACTCATGGGCAAACGCTGCATGCGCGGCAGCTTTGACCTCTTCATCGGTGGCATCAGGGCGGCCATAGCGAATATTTTCGAGCGCGGAGCTGGAGAAGATCACAGCGTCTTGCGGCACGATGCCTATGCGTTGGCGTAAGGCCTCTAGCGATAGCTCCCGCGTATTGGTGCCGTACAGCACAATATTGCCGCTTTGTGGGTCATAGAACCGCAGCAAGAGCTGAAACACCGTACTCTTACCGGCGCCGCTGGGGCCCACGATGGCCACCGTTTGGCCTGGGTGTATGTCCAAGCTAAACCCCGCAAGGGCAGGTGTGTCTGGGCGTGATGGGTAGTGGAATGTTACTGCTTCAAATTGAATAGCACTCCCCGCAGCAGGCATGGGCGATAGCACTGGTTTTTGAGGTGAAGTGATAGGGCTCTGTGTACCGAGCAGTTCCATGAGCCGCTCTGTGGCTCCGGCGGCGCGCAACAGGTCGCCATAGACCTCGCCCAAAATCGCAAATGCGCTGGCCAAGATGATTACGTACACCACCGTCTGGCCCAAATGGCCCGCGGTGATACGGCCCTCCATAACCGCTTGGGTACCTTGGAACAAGCCCCAAAGCAGAGCAGCCGACGTCGCAATGATGATGAAGGCCACCAGCACGGCTCGGGCGCGGGTGCGCTTCACCGCCGTGTTGAATGCTTGGTCGGTGGAGTCGTTAAAACGCGTGGCCTCACGCCCCTCGGCGGTGTAGCTCTGTACCACGGGAATGGCGTTGAGCACTTCCGCCGCAATGGCGCTGGAGTCTGCAACGCGGTCTTGGCTGGCGCGCGAGAGCTTGCGCACGCGCCGTCCAAACCACAGGCTGGGCAACACAATCAAAACCAGCACCAGCAGCACTTGAAACATAACGACCGGGTTGGTCCACACCAGCATGGCCAGCGCCCCCACACCCATCACCAAATTGCGCAGGCCCATGCTCAAGGACGAGCCCACCACCGTTTGCACCAGCGTGGTGTCCGCTGTGAGCCGGGACAAAACTTCGCCAGTTTGCGTGGTTTCAAAAAACTCTGGGCTTTGGCGCAGCACATGCTGGTACACCGCATTGCGCAAGTCTGCCGTGACACGTTCGCCCAACCAGCTCACCATGTAGAAGCGCCCGGCTGAAAAAATGCCCAGCGCCACCGCCACAGCAAACAAAAGCGCGAAATGCTCGCGCATGGCCATCACTTGCGCGCCTTTGTCAGTCTGCACCAAGCCACCGTCAATGAGGCTGCGCAAAGCCACCGGAAACGCCAAAGTGGCCACCGCTGCCAGTACCAAGAGCACTAGGGTGGACGCAATGTGGTTGCGGTAGGGCCGCAAAAATGGCAACAAGCCAGAAAGCGATTTGGGGCTTTGGGATTTGGGTCGTTCTGAAGTCATGGTCGCTTAGATGGGGGCGGTGTCCGCACTGTACAAGGTGTAGCAGTGCAACAAGCGCATTATTCTGTATGAGGGTCAAAAGTGCTGATTGCGCCCATGGAATAAGCGCAAGCAGCTATAAAAAGTGTAGTGGTTCGGGCGCGTTGTTGGAGTCTGCTTGGCTTTAGGCAAATGCTGCGTCTCCTACAGTTTGAGCGCCTTGGCATAGCCGGTCATTTCAAGGTAACCCCGCCCTACCAAGCGGCCGTTACTGTCCCACAGGGTACACAAGCCTTCCCAATAGATGGCACCGGTCGATGCGCGGCTGTCGAGTTCTTGGTTGTCCAGCATTGCTTTGACGGTGTAAATGTCCGCTGGGGTGCGCACGGTCCATTCCACGCCATATACGGCGCGGCTGATGGGGCTAGTCCAAAACCGCGTCGCTTGAAAGGTGACTTCGCCCCGGCTAAAGGTGTAGAGCTGCCCCGCGCTGCGAAAGGAGCCGCCATCCCACAGTGCCTGGCCTTGGGCGTCACGCAGGCGAAATGCGGTGAGCGCGCTGCCGTCTGTGAGGTTCATGCCAATCCAATCCCAGCCCACCGCGTTCGGGTGCAACAGGGCTTGGCTCCACTCATGGTCCAGCCATGCGCGGCTTCCCGGCTCGATCGCGTGGCTGACGTTGTTCAAGTCCAGCGTGCCTTGCACCGCGAGTTGCGGTTGGCTGTAGTAGTAGCTGGCTTGCTCGGGGTCTGGCCCCTTGCGCGAAAGCCCGTCTTTGCCTTGCAGCAGCACAGGCTGGGTGGGCGTCAAACGCAGTTGAAGCTTGAACTGTGGGCTGGGCAGCGTGGCATGCAACTCCGCGCCCACGCGTTTGAGCGACCAGTCACGCAGCACCACGTCGGTGTCGGTGGTGCTGGCGCTTGCCAAGTCGACGTTGGAGGTGCTGGCCGACTCTGTACGGGGCACGCGCCCTGACCAGCGCGCAGTGCGTTGGTCATGCCAGAGTTTCTTGCCTTGCACGTCGGTGATGGCCGCATGCGCAAAAATGAGTTGCTTGGCCGCAAAGCCTGAGCGCATGCCTTGGGTCTGCGGGACCCGGCTGCGAAAAAACGTGAGCTGAAACCCATACGCCGCCTCGCGCCCCCGGGCATTGGCATAGCCGGTGATGTACCACCACTCCGTTTGAAAATCAGGATGGGCCCCCGCGTCCCGCGGAAACTGCAAGCGCATTGGCGCCAAAGCATGGGCGCATGGAGCCATAGCCAGAGAGTACAGGCTTGCCGCTTGCAGCAGCTGGCGGCGACTTAACGCTGGCAGAGTGGGCATGTCGGGCGGGGTCATCTCACGCTGCAATCTGCAAGTAGGGGCGACGCAGCACACCTTGGTAGGCCCCGAATCGCATGCAGCAACCGGGCTTCTTCGTTGAGAGGAGGGGTGTCCATGTTGTGCTTAGATGCGGCATGCAAAGGCAAGGTGGGGTTGCGGCCAGATGGCTTGGAAGAGCATATTTCGGTTGCATAAGGCGAAGTAAATGGTGTGTTGCTGGCATCTACCAATCTTCTTTCACAGCCAGCACCGCATCTTGACCTGCCGCGGCGCGGCCCGATAGCCACACGGTGACTGTGCCCGCAGCAACCACTGCAGCACCCAAAGCACCGAGGCGCAGCCAAGGAACGTTCAGGTCCATCGTCCAGTGAAAGCTTTGGGGGTTGACCACATGCACCAGCACCAAGGCCACGGCCAAGCCCAGGGCAATTCCAGCGAGGGCGCCGAGTGAGGTCCACGCCAAACCTTCCAGCGCCACCACCTTCAAAACCTGCTGCCGTGTGAGCCCTAAGTGCACCAAGAGCCCAAACTCTTTGCGCCGCGCCAGCACTTGCGCACTGAAGCTGGCCGCCACGCCAAATAGACCAATACCTATGGCCACGGCTTGCAGCCAGTAGGTCACCGCAAAGCTGCGGTCGAAGATGGTGAGGGTAGTGGCCCGAATGCTTTGGGTGGACCCAAACTCCAAAAGCGCATCGGCCTGCGCCATGGCTGTGTTGCTGGCACTTGGTGCGGATGCGCGGGCTTGCTCGCGGGCCAAGTCGCGCAAGGCTTGCTCCACGCGCACCAGTTGTTGCTTGGCTGTATCGTGCTCAACGCTGCCCGGACGCGCTGGCTTAAGCCATAGCGACAAGTCATTGACGCGGGTGTCGCCGCTCAAGCGCTCAAAGTCGGCGGCGTCCATGGCAATGGTGCCAAACTGGCGAGCATAGTCTCGCCACACACCTGCTACATAAAACGTAGCTGCCTGCGCTGTATTCATGGGCGCTAGAGGTCTAAATGCCTCGTTAAGCGCCGGGAAATTCTGCCCCAGGCCTGCGCCATGCAGGTCCACCATGGCCTCGCTCACATAAATGCCAATGGCACCTGGCGGCACCGGCAATGGCGCGCCTGTGAGTGGCAATGGCACACCCCCATCTTGACCGTGCAAGGGGCGGGCGATCAAGGTCACGGCAGGCAGGGCGGGGTTGAGCAGCAGCGGCACGCTGCGCTGGGTGCTGAGTTTTTCTACCTCCGGCAATAGGCGCGCAGCGCGCACAAAGGCTGGGTCGAAATAGCTGGTGTCGTTGGCGCTGCCACTGTTGGCCGTGCGCACATACAGGTCTGCGGGCAGCACAGTATCTAACCACTGCGTCACAGAATGCCGAAAGCTGGCCACCATCACGGTCAAAGCCACGGCCAGGCTCAGTGCGGCCACCACGCCACTGACTGCTACGGCAGCACTTTCGCGCACACGGCGGGCGCGCTCCACGGCCAAGAGTGGCAAGGCCTGCCCTTGCACCCAGGGCGCCAAGCGGTCCAGCACCACGCCCACCAGCAAGGGCAAGGTGCTGATGCCACCTAGCAGCAGCAAGGCCACGCTGGCATACGCCGCCAAGGCAATGCCGCCCATGGGCGGCACCCATGCCAGCGCGCCTGCAATCAGTAGGAGCACAAAGCCATGCCATGGGCGCTTGCCTCCCGATCCTCCCAAGCCCAAGCCCAAGCCTGCGCCCAAGCCCTTGAGGGTTTGCGCAGGCGGCAAACCTTGCGCCAAACGTGCCGGCCACCAAGCACCCAGCACCGCAGCGCCTAGGCCCAAGACGCCAAAGCCCAAGGCAGCGTAGGCGCTCCATTGCAAGCGCGGCGCACCGCCCGTGAAGTAGCCGCCGCCCAAGTCCGCGCCCAAAAAGTGCAGCGCAGCCATGGCCAAACCAGTGCCCAAAGCAATCCCCAGCACGCTGCCTATCAGCCCAAGCACACAGGCTTCCAACAGCACCAAGCGCATGGCCTGCGCGCCGGTAAGCCCCAGCACACGCAGCAAGGCAAACTGCTGCGCCCGGCGTGTCACGCTCAGCGCCAGTACCGAAAACACCAAAAAACCCCCGGTAAACAAAGCCACCAAGGCCAATACAGTCAAGTTGATGCGGTAGGCACGTGACAAGGTGCCCAGGCGCGACACCGCCTCACCCGGCTCGCTCACGCGAACACCCGCAGGCCAGTCACTTTGGGCCTGCACCGCCTGGATAAACGCCGCCTTGTCCACCCCTGGGCGCAAGCGCAGGTCTATGCGGCTGAGCTGGCCTTGGCGGTCAAACAGGTCTTGGACAGCGCCAATGTCCATCACCGCCAGCGCCGCGCCACTGGCTTGCACATGGCCAGCCACACGCACGGGTTTGAGTTGCAGGCCTAGCTGCAAGTCGATGTGGTCTTGCGGCAGCTGCGTGCGCGCAGTCGCGTTCAAAAACACCGAGTCCGGCGCAAAAATGGCCAAGCGGTCAGCGTCTGCTGCGGGCTGCGGCATCAAGTCAGGTGCCATAGCCGTCACCTGCAATGCGTCTACGCCAACGACTTTGAGCAATACGCGGGGGGGTGTTGCGCCCGGGCGCAGCGCGTAGGTGCTCAGCTCTAGCACAGGGCTTACGTGGGCTACATCCGGGTGTCTGGCCAAACGCGGGTACAGGCCCTCGTCGAACAAACCGCTGAGCCCGCCGCTCGCACGCACCTCTAAATCCGGCTTGCCGCTGACCGACTGCGCTGCTTGCGCAAACTCGTCCAAAGCCGACGCGTTAATCACATGCACCGCAAAGGCCAAGGCCACGCCCAGCATGACCGACACCACCGCTGCGGCATTGCGCCAGGGGTGCTGTCGCAATTCCTGCCAAGAGTAGGTAATGAGGAGTGAGGCAATCGCGCTGCGCATAGGCCTCCATTGTGCGGCGTGCGCAGGCTGCGCCGCGTGCTGTGTGGTCATGTGGTGTGGTCTATAGTCGCTTGTCTCATTCTTGGGCCGCAAGGCCGCGTTGGCATGAAAGTTCTTGTTCTCGGTGCCTATGGCAATTTTGGCGCCCGCATCTGCCGGGCCTTAGGCGGCAATCCCCACATCCAACTTTTGGTCGCTGGCCGCGATGTCGCCAAGGCCCGAGCGCTGGCCACGCAACTGGGCGGTAGTGCCCAAGGCGTGGGCTTGGACATGCGGGGAGCCGAGTTTAGCCAGCGTGTGCGTGCGCTGGGTGTGGGCTTGGTGCTGCATACCGCGGGCCCATTTCAGGGGCAGGACTATGGCGTGGCGCGCGCTGTGGCGGCGGCGGGCGCGCACTATATCGACCTGGCCGACGGCCGCCGTTTTGTGTGCGACTTTGCCGATGCGCTGCATGCCGACTTTGCGCAGGCAGGCCGCACCGCCATCAGCGGTGCCAGCACCGTGCCCGCTTTGTCCTCGGCGGTGGTGGCGCATCTGACGCAGGGCTGGCAGCAGATTCACAGCATAGACATTTGCATTGCCCCTGCGCAGACGGCACCTCGCGGCAAAGCCACATTGGCTGCGGTGCTTAGCTACTGCGGCAAGCCTTTGTCGGTATGGTCTGGTGGGCAGTGGACCCAAACCATCGGGTGGGCCAAGCCAAAGCGCGTGAGCTTTGCACGCCTCAAGCCACGCTTGGGCGCGGTGTGCGACATCCCTGACTTGGAGCTTTTCCCCACGCATTTCCATGTGCGTGATCGCGTGGAGTTTCGCGCGGCGCTGGAGGTTGGCTTGACCCAGCGCGTATTTGCTTGGCTTGCCGCCTTGCGCGCCGCCGGTTGGCTGCCCGACCTGCAGCGGTTTGCGGGCTTCTTGAACGCCACCGCGCCTGTGTTCGATGGCTTGGGCACGGCCTTGGGCGGCATGGTGGTGCGGGTGGCAGGTATCAGTGCGCAAGGGCACGCCGTGCGGCGTGCTTGGCACATTGCTGCAGACCATGACCACGGGCCTGAAATCCCTTGTATGGCCGCTATTGTGTTGGCGCGCCGTGTTGCATCAGGAGAAGCTTTTGCGCCCGGTGCCCAAGCCTGCATAGGTTTGCTGGCATTGGACGCATTCGCCCCAGAGTTTGCGCGTTGGGGCATGGTGAGCGATGTGCTGGAAGAGCAGGTGGCCCATGCGTGAACAAGAGTTGCGTTGGCTGCGCTTGAGTTTGGTGGCGGTGTGGATCTTTACGGCCTTGGTGAGTGTGTGGGAGTGGCATGGCCAAAGCCGCTTGCTCTTGCTCAATGCTGGCCTTGGGCACCCGGTGTTAGTGGCCGCCTTGGTGTGGGGCGGCGCTGCGGCCGACTTGGCTCTGGGCTTGGCCATGTTGTGGCGCCCTAGCCGTTGGGTGTATGCCTTGGCCTTGGTGCTCATGGTGGTGATGACGCTCTTGGCCACCGTGCTCTTGCCAGAGCTGTGGCTGCACCCCTTGGGCCCCTTGAGCAAAAACATCCCCCTGGGCGTGATGCTATGGATCTTGGCCTTGCACAGCCCACGTAGCAGTTCCGGCAAAGGCGCACGCACTGAGGCTGCGAAGGGGGATGCATGAACACGTACTTGCTCCTGAAAACCCTGCACATCGTGTCCAGCGTGGTGCTGGTGGGCACGGGCTTAGGGTCGGCGTTTTACATGTTCTTCACCAACCGCAGCGGGGTCGTGCAAGCCCAAGCGGTGGTGTGTGCACTGGTGGTGCGGGCCGATTGGTGGTTCACCACGCCAGCCGTGGTGTTGCAACCGCTTACCGGCTTGCTGATGGTGTACCTCGCGGGTTTTCCGCTCACGACTCCATGGCTCATGGTGTCGATAGCCTTGTATGCCCTGGCAGGCGCCTGCTGGCTGCCTGTGGTGTGGTTGCAAATTCGCATGGCAGCGCTGGCCAAGCACGCAGCTGCCACCGGCCAAGCCTTGCCCGCCGAGTATTGGCGTTACGCACGGTGGTGGGAGCGCTTGGGCTACCCCGCATTTGCCGCCATGGCCGTGGTGTTTTATTTGATGGTGAACAAACCGACATTGGGGTGAGCGCTGTCGGCTTCGACCCAAAACTTTGTGACACTCGCTTCACGCAGGCTTTACCGAGCCGTGGTACCTTGCCAAACTACACATCCGTTTAGCCGGTTCACGCCAACTGGCGCAAGCCCACATCTCTGGAGCGCACTTTGGACACAAGCACCGTTGTTGAAGACACCCCCGTAGACACTTCCCCAGGCCCTTGGGCCCAGCGCGCAGCCCTTGTGGGCGCCAGTGTGTTGCTGGCCAACTGCGCCACCCAACCCGCTGGACAAGGCATTTCGCTACAGCGTGATGGACAAACCTACACCTCAGCCCATACCTCGGAAGAAGCCGCGCGCTTTGTGTTGCAGGCGCAGTTTTCGGCGTCTGATGCCGACCTTGCCGCTGTGAAACGCCTAGGTTACGCCGGGTGGTTGGCGCAACAGTTTGCAGCACCCTTGGGGCAAACCGGGTGGGATTGGCTAGAGGCGCGGGGTTACGGTGTTATTGCCAACGACACCCGCTACTTCGACCACTTTTACCCCGGCGACTACATGGTCTGGAACCAGCTCATCACTGCGCCAGACCCGGTGCGCAAACGCTTGGCGCTGGCGCTGTCGGAGTACTTTGTGGTGTCGCTCACAGGCCTGGACTTTGGCTGGCGCAGCCACGCCATGGCCGACTACTGGGACACCTTGGTACGCGGAGCTTTGGGTAACTTCCGTGACCTGCTCGAAGCGGTCAGCCTGCACCCCGCCATGGGCCACTACCTCAGCACCAAAGGCAACCAAAAAGAAAACCCCGCCACGGGCCGCGTGCCTGACGAAAACTACGCCCGCGAGGTGATGCAGCTCTTCACCATCGGCCTGGTTCAACTCAACCCCGATGGTTCTGAGAAACGCGACGCGGCGGGCAACCGCTTGGAGACCTATACGCAGAGCGACGTGACCCAGTTGGCTCGTGTGTTCACGGGCTACGACTTTGACCAACGGCAAAACGTGGTCGTGATGTTTGACGCCGAGAGCAAGCGCAAAGTGGGCAACACGTTTTTCGCCAAAAAGCCCATGGCCTTGACCCCCAACCGCCACTCCGATTTGGCCGTGCAGTTTTTGGGCACCCAGATTGCGGCCAACACTTCAGCGTCTGCAGCCTTGAAGGCAGCGCTGGATACGCTGTTTCACCACCCCAACGTAGGGCCGTTTTTTGCCCGGCAAATGATCCAGCGCTTGGTCACGAGTAACCCCAGTCCTGCCTACATCGGCCGCGTGGCCAGCGTGTTTGCGGACAACGGAGCTGGCGTGCGCGGCGACTTGCGTGCCGTGTTTGCCGCCATCTTGTTAGACAACGAAGCCCGCGCACCAGAGGGGCTGACCCACCCGCAGTTTGGCCATTTGCGCGAGCCTATGCTGCGCCTGGTGCAATGGGCGCGTACCTTTGGTGCCAGCTCCGCGCAGGGCAGCTGGAAGATTCCCGACCTCAGCAACCCGGCCACGCAGCTGGGGCAAAGCCCCTTGCGTTCTCCCTCGGTGTTCAACTACTTCAGGCCCGGTTATGTGCCACCCAGCACCCCGATGGCTGCAGCGGGCAGCGTGGCGCCCGAGTTTCAAATCGTCTCAGAAAGCACCGTGGCGGGCTATTTGAACTACATGCAAAACGTGATTCGCAACGGCATCTACGTCAACGACCCAGACTTGCCCAACAACGTTAGCAACTCCAAAAACCCCAAAAACGGCTACGACATCAAGGCCAGCTATGTGAATGAACTGGCCTTGGTCCTTGACCCCAAAGCCCTGCTCGCGCGGCTGAACCTGTTGATGTGCGCAGGCCAGCTTCCCGCCAAGCTGCTCGCGCAGATGGCGGATGCACTGAATACCCAGCCGCTCAACGCTACCAGTAGCGCGGACAAGCGCCTAGACCGGGTCAGCGCCGCCGTGCTCATGGTGATGGCCGCGCCCCAATACTTGGTTCAAAAGTAAGGAACGGCCATGGCACACCCCACAGACGCACTCCACAGCCGCCGCGCCTTTTTGCAACGCACGGGCCAACTGGCGCTCACCGGTACCGCCTTGCCCTTTGCTATGAATTTGGCAGCGCTGGGCGAAGCAGCTGCCGCCACCGCCCAAGACTACAAAGCCTTGGTATGCGTTTTTTTGTATGGCGGCAACGATTACGCCAACACCGTCGTCACCTATGACGAAGCGAGCTACGCGCAGTACGCCACGGTGCGCGGCGGCGGTGGCGAAGCAGGTGGGGGCATTGCCTTAGCGCGCCCAGATTTGGCTGCCACGGTGCTCAAGCCACGCCTAGCCTTGCCCGGCGGGCGGCAATACGCCTTGCACCCCGCCATGAAAGCCATGGCGGATCTGTTTAACGCCGGCCACGCCGCCGTGCAGCTCAATGTGGGGCCCTTGGTGGTGCCCTTGACGCGCGAGCAATATGCCAGCCCAGACCGCAAAAAGTACCCCTTGCCACCCAAGTTGTTTTCCCACAATGACCAGCAGTCGGTGTGGCAATCGTCTTCGCCCGAGGGCTCTACCGTAGGCTGGGGCGGCCACCTGGGCGACTTGGCCTTGGGCGGCAACGCCAAGTCTTTGTTCACCTGTGTGTCAGTCACCGGCAATGCCGTGTTTTTGTCGGGCGAGCAGGCGCTGCAGTACCAGGTGAGCACCCAGGGTGCGGTGCGCATTCGTTGCGCAACCGATGCAGCCGTGTATGGCTCGCCTGCGGTGAAAAACCTGATCTCCCAAATGATCACGCAGCCCAGCACGCATATGCTGGAACATGAGTACACCCGCATCACCCAACGGGCCCGTGAGGCCGAAGGGCATATTGCTGCCGCGCTGGCCTTGAGTCAGCCAGGCACCGGGGCGTCGGCGGGCAGTCCGCTGGCCACCGAATTTCCCACGGCCAACCCCTTGGCGGATCAGCTCAAAATGGTGGCGCGCCTCATCAAAGGGCGCAGCGTGTTGGGCAACAAGCGCCAGGTGTTTTTGGTGTCGCTAGGCGGCTTTGATTTGCACGACAACCTGATTGCGCAGCAGCCCGTGCTGCTGGGGCGTGTGAGCGAGGCCATGGCGGCGTTTTACCGCGCCACGGTGGAGATGGGGGTGGCCGACAGCGTGACCACCTTTACCGCATCCGACTTTGGCCGCACGCTCACCTCCAATGGTGACGGCTCAGACCACGGCTGGGGCTCGCACCATATGGTGCTAGGCGGCGCGGTGAAAGGCCAAGCTTTCTATGGCACGGCTCCACCTGTGAGTGTGGGCAACACAGCGGCGGCACAAGACCAGTGGCATGTGGGGCAGGGGCGTTTGCTGCCTAGCACCTCGGTAGACCAGTACGCGGCTACCTTGGCGCGCTGGTTTGGTGTGGGCCCGCAAGACCTGTACCGCGTGTTGCCCAACCTTGCACAGTTTGGCGCACGCGCCGGGCGGCCCGACTACCCCATTGACCTGGGGTTTTTGGCATAGGTTCTACAATACGCGCTTCACCGGGGGTGTCTGCTGCAAAGCGGGCTGAGAATTACCCCATGAACCTGATCTGGGTCATGCCAGCGTAGGAAGTGTGATGGGCCTCTTTTGCAGCGAGCCTTGTTTGTTCAAGCGCCACTTTGTCTGTAGCTCCGGTTCTTCATACGCCCAGCGTTGGCGCATTGCAAGAAGAGAGCTTTTATGAAACACATCACTTTGTCTGCCCTGGCCACTGCGTGCGCCAGCCTGGTGCTTGCCTGCGCCACTTTGTCCTCTGCCCAAGCGGCTGAACTGCGCGTGCTCACCCACAGCTCGTTTGGAGTGCCCAAGCCGCTGCTCAAGCAGTTTGAAACCGACACCGGCGTCAAACTGGTGATAAGCAAAGCGGGTGACGCGGGCGAAATGCTCAACAAACTCATCCTCACCAAAGCCAGCCCGATTGCTGACGTGGTCTACGGCATTGACAACTCCTTGGCCAGCAAAGCACTGGGTGCCGACGTGCTCGACGCCTACACAGGCCCAGCCGCCAGCCGCCCCAGCGCGGTGGCATTGCCCGGCCTGGTGCCCGTGGACTATGGCTATGTGACCGTGAACTACGACAAAGCTTGGTTTGCCAAGAGCAAGTTAGCTTTGCCTAAAACACTGGACGATTTGGCCCAAGCCCCCTACGCCAAGCTCTTGGTGGTGCAAAACCCCGCGACTTCTAGCCCCGGCTACGCCTTCATGCTCTCCACCATTGGTGCCATGGGCGAAGAAAAAGCGTTTGACTGGTGGGGCCGTATGCGCGCCAATGGCGTGAAGGTAGCCAAGGGCTGGAGCGAAGCCTATTACACCGAGTTCAGCCGCAACGGCGGCAAATACCCGCTGGTCGTGAGCTACGCCAGCAGCCCTGCGGCTGAAATTTTTTATTCCAAAGAAAAGCTGAGCGAGCCACCTACGGGCAGCTTGTCCTTGCCGGGTGGCGTATTCCGCCAAGTAGAGGGCGTGGCTTTGGTGAAGGGCGGCAAAGAGCGTGCTGCGGCTGAAAAGTTTGTGGAATTCATGCGCTCACCCGCCGTGCAGCAGCAAATGCAAACCGAGATGTGGATGTTCCCCGTGGAAGCCGGTGTCGCGCGTGCGGACGTGATGAAGTTCGCACCCGAGCCCACCCAATTTGACAGCCCAGAGGGCAAAGACATCGCGGAAAAAGGCGCTGGCTGGGTCGCCCGCTGGACCAAAGTGGTGCTGAAGTAAAGCGCTTGCGGAAGTTGCCAATGCACAGGCTTGCACACGCCGGGGTGGTATGAAACCTCTCGGCTTAGCCAAAGGGCCACCGTCCGTGGCCCTTTTTTCATGGCCAGCGGCCACCCGCTTGGGCGCGCGTGCGGCTGCGTACTTGCCTGTGCTGGTACCTGCAGTGTTTTTGCTGGTCATGCTGCTGGCCCCCGCGCTGCGGCTCATGCTGCAGGGCATGGCGCCTGGCTGGTTTGGCGCGCCTGTGGACCTTGAGGCCAGTGGCGGGTTGGCGTGGGTCACCTCCTTATTTGCACCCTGGCAAGACGCTTACTTGCGCGGGCGCATGGCCTGGTCGCTTACGCAGGCCGCACTGACCTGCATGATCTGCTTGCTCGTGGGCTTGCCGCTGGCTTGGGTTTTGGCGCGCTTTGAGTTTGCGGGCCGCACGCTGGTGCTGCGCTTGCTCATGCTGCCTTTTGTGGTGCCTACTTTGGTGGCGGCTTTGGGCGTGTTGGCGCTGATGGGGCCGCGCGGTCTGCTGGTGCAACTGGGGGGGCCTGATTTGCAAGGTACGCCGTGGCTGCTGCTCTACGGCAATGTGTTTTTCAACCTCTGCGTGTTGGTGCGCGCCGCGACCGAGAGCCTGGGGCAGGTGAGTGCGGCACGCTTGGCCGCAGCGCGCAGCTTGGGCTGCACCCCGTGGCGGGCTTTTTGGCGGGTGGAGCTGCCCGCTATTGCGCCTTGGCTGATGTCTGCGCTGTGCCTGGTGTTTTTGTACTGCTTCTCAGGCTTTGGCTTGGCGCTGGTGTTGGGCGGGCAAGACTACGGCACGGTCGAGGTCGAAATCTACACCCTGGTGGCCCATGAGTTGCAGTTGGGCTCGGCCAGTGTGTTGGCACTGTGGGTGATGGCCTTCACCGGCTTGGTGGCCTGGACCTATGCCGCTGTAGAGCGGCGCTTGGCCACGCCCTTGCGCGCAGATACCGTGCCGCGCCAATCGCCACGCACTCCATTGCAGTGGGCCGCAGTCATCGGCTGTGTGGCGGTGCTGGCCCTGGTATGCGCCGCGCCGCTGGTGGCCATTGTGTGGCGGGCGGCCCATGCGGGTGCGCAGGTGTGGGCTGTGCTGAGTGACGAAGCCACGCTGCAAGCCTTGTGGAATACCTGCCGTTTCTCCGCATCCGCCTTAGCCGTGGCCACGGTCTTGGGTGTGCTGCATGCAGTGGCTGCGCGCCGGTCCCTGTGGCTGCGCACCGCCGTGTTTTTGCCCTTTGTTGTGTCGCCTGTGATGGTGGGCTTTGGGCTCTTGCTGCTATACCCCAGCTGGACCAACAGCGCAGGCCTGCTGGTCGCCGCATATGCCTTGCTGGCCTACCCATTTGTCGCCAAGGCGGTGGCCTCTGCGCTTGATGGTTTGCCCGCCAGTTACGCCGATGCGGCGCGCAGCTTGGGGGCCAACCCATGGCGCGCGTTTTGGCGCGTGAGCTTGCCCCTGATTGCGCCAGCCTTGCGCCGGGGCATGGCGTTTGCCGCCGCTACGGCGGTGGGCGAATTTGCCGTGAGCTTGTTTTTGTCCCGCCCGGAGTGGGCGACCTTAACCACTTTGATATACCAGCACCTAGGCCGCCCCGGCGCTGCCAATATGGACGCTGCATTGGTACTGGCCTGTGTGCTGATGCTGCTGTCGTTTGCCGCATTTATGCTGATTGAATGGCCCAGCCGAGAAGAGAGACGCGATGCTTGAACTGCGACACATTTGCAAAACCTGGGAGCCGGTGCGCGGCGAGCGCCGTGTGCTGCTGCAAGGCGTGAACCTGTCAGTGCCGCCGGGCCAAACAGTGGCCATTTTGGGCCCGTCGGGTAGCGGCAAAAGCACGCTTCTCAAAGTGGTGGCGGGCCTAGAGCGCATGGACAGCGGGCAGTTGGTGTTTGATGGCCAAGACATCACCGACCTCCCGCCTGAGCGGCGGCGCTTTGCCCTGATGTTCCAAGACTTTGCCTTGTTCCCCCACCTGAGCGTGCAAGACAACGTGGCCTTTGGCCTGGTGGAGCAGGGCGTGGCCAAGCGCCAAGCCAGGTTGCAAGCCTGTGCCACGCTAGAGCGCTTCGGCATGGCGCAGTTTGCATTGGCGCGGGTGCCCCAACTCTCGGGTGGTGAGCAACAGCGTGTGGCCCTGGCCCGAGCGCTGATCACCCAGCCACGCGCCTTGCTCTTGGATGAACCTTTCTCTGCCTTGGATGCCGAGCTGCGTCTGCAGCTGCGCACAGAGTTCCAGAGCCGCATCACCGAGCAACGCATGGCCACCCTGTGGGTCACACACGACGAAGCCGAGGCCCGCGCCATGGGCGATGCAGGTTACCGGGTGGTAGACGGCACCTTGGCGCAGCTCTGGTGATTCCGTTTGTCAGAGGGGGGTAGGGCAAAAAATGCCGTTTTCGCCCGTGGATACTGCGTAAGCAGCTATCTTTTTAGGAGTAACTGATTCGACTCCAGTGGGCTACTGCGCAAGCGCCAGCACCACCGCGCTTTCATCCAGCGTTGCAGTGGCCGCTTGCTTGGCTTTCAGGCCGTGGGCAGGACCGGCAAAGCCCACCATTTGCAGGCCACCGGCCAGGGTGAGCACCACCTCGCCCCCCGATGCAGCGCGTGACACGCGGCTGACTGTGCCAATCAGCTGATTGGCTGCTTGGGCCGCTGCCTCAGTGCCCGCGTCTGCACGCACCGTAACCGCAGTGGCTTTGCACAGGGCCAACACGCGCAAGCCCTTGCGCAAGCCCAGGAGTTCCACGCTTTCGCCTGTGATGCGAGAGGCCAGCGCGCTGCCGTCGTCTAAGTGCAGTTCTACCCGCACTATGGCACCTAGGCGCTGCAGGCGGTGCACGGTGCAGGGCAGCATATTGCGCATGCTGGTGCGCAGGCCCAAGGCGGGCAGGGCGCTGGGAGCCGCGCTTGCTGCGCTGGCACTGCTCAGCGTGGCCAGCACTTGGGTTTTGGCATGGTTGAGTTGCTGCGCTGCATGCAGCAACTGCTCGCCCGCTGGTGTGAGCTTGGCCCCACCACCACCTGAGCCACCCACTGCCCGTTCCAGCAGCGCCGTGCCCGCCAGATTGCTCAGCGTGTCAATGGCTTGCCACGCGGCGCGGTAGCTCAAGCCCGCACCGCGCGCAGCCTCCGAGATAGACCCTACCTCGCCCACGCGGCGCAAGATGTCCAGCCGTTTGTCGACTTCTTCATGGCCCAAGGCTTGGGCCAGCTGCAAGGGAGCTTTTGGCATGGTGGTGAGCGTAGCAAGGTGAGGGGTGCGACGCAGTGTAGCGCTTGGCTATACTGCGCTATTCAAAATTTGGATAACGGGTTTATCCAACGCGCATCGCCCCATGACGCTATTGACCATGAACGCTTCTCGATTCTTGACATCTATGTTCGCCCTGTGCTTGGGCTTGGCGGGGGCTGCGCACGCTGCGCAGGTGGGGGTTGCCGTGGCTGCCAACTTCACCGCACCCATGCAAAAAATCGCCCAGCAGTTTGAGCAAGACACCGGCCACAAGGCCGTGCTGTCGTTTGGGTCCAGCGGCAAGATGTACGCACAAATCAAAAACGGCGCACCGTTCCAAGTGTTTTTGTCTGCCGATGATGAAACGCCTGCTCGCTTAGAGAAAGAAGGACTCACCCAAGCCACTAGCCGCTTTACCTACGCCACCGGGCGCTTGGCCTTGTGGAGCAAGCAGCCAGGGCTGGTGGATGCGCAAGGCGAAGTGCTGCGCAAGGCATCGTTTGAGCGCTTGGCCTTGGCCGACCCCAAGCTTGCGCCCTACGGCGCGGCAGCCATAGAAACCCTCACCGGCATGGGCTTGTTGCAAGCCTTGACCCCGCGCTTTGTGCAGGGCGAAAGCATTGCGCAGGCCTACCAGTTTGTGGCCAGCGGCAACGCCGCGCTGGGCTTTGTGGCGCTGTCCCAAGTGATGGTAGACGGCAAGGTGAGCGAAGGCTCGGCCTGGGTCGTACCTGCCAACATGCATGCCCCCTTGCGCCAAGACGCCGTGGTGTTGGCCACCGGGCGCGACAACCCCGCCGCACAAGCCTTGGTGGCCTACCTCAAGGGTGACAAGGCCCGCGCCATCATCAAAGGCTATGGCTATGTGTTTTAAGGCGGCACCGCGTTGCTAAGCGCTGACGACTGGGGAGCCGTGTGGCTCACCCTCCAACTCGCCAGCGCCACCACGGTGGTGTTGCTGCTGGTGGCCACGCCGCTGGCCTGGTGGCTGGCGCACACGCCCTCGCGCTGGCGTGCCGCCATTGGTGCAGTGGTGGCCTTGCCGCTGGTGCTGCCACCCACGGTGTTGGGGTTTTACTTGCTGGTGAGTTTGGGGCCGCATGGCTGGGGCGGGCAGTTCACCCAGTGGCTGGGCGTGGGCTTGTTGCCGTTTACCTTTGCGGGTTTGCTCGTGGGCTCGGTGGTGTATTCGCTGCCGTTTGCGGTGCAGCCCTTGCAGTATGCGTTTGAAGCGGTGGGCAAGCGGCCCTTAGAAGTTGCCGCGACCTTGGGCGCCAGCCCATTAGACGCCTTCTTTACCGTGGCCGTGCCGCTGGCTTTGCCCGGGTTTTTGACCGCTGGCATTTTGACCTTCGCCCACACCGTAGGGGAGTTTGGCGTGGTGCTGATGCTGGGTGGCAATATTCCCGGCAGCACGCGCGTGGTGTCTACCCAAATCTACGGCCATGTGGAGGCCTTGGAATACACACAAGCCCATTGGCTGTCGGGCGGCATGGTGGTGTTTTCGTTTGTGGTGTTGCTGGGCTTAGGGCTGCTCACCAAGCGCACGCCACGGGTGGGGGGCTGAGCATGGAGCACGCCATTCGCCTGCGCTTTGGACTCACGCGCCCCGGCTTTGCGCTAGACCTTGATTTGCATTTGCCCGCGCAAGGCATCACGGCGTTGTTTGGTGCCTCGGGCTCCGGCAAAACCACGGCGCTGCGCTGCGTGGCGGGGCTAGAGCCCTGCCACAACGCGCTGGTGCACATTGGCTCCCAGGTGTGGCAAGACGACGCACAAGGCATCAACCTGCCCACTTGGCAGCGTCCCTTGGGCTATGTGTTTCAAGAAGCCAGCTTGTTTGACCACTTGAACGTGCAAGGCAATCTGCTCTACGGCCTGCGCCGCCCCCTGTGGGCGCGCTGGACAAGGCACGCTGGCAATGCGCCGCAGGCCGATGTGCAGCGCCAAGCGCTGGAGGACGCGATTGCACTCTTGGGCATTGGCCATCTGCTGCACAAGCGCCCAACCCAGCTCTCTGGCGGCGAGCGCCAGCGCGTGGCCATTGCGCGTGCGCTGGCCAAGCAGCCACGCGTGCTGCTGCTGGACGAGCCTTTGGCGTCTATCGACCCAGCACGCCGCCAAGAAATCTTGCCGTGGCTAGAGCGCCTGCGGGACCAAACCCGCATTCCCATGCTCTACGTCACCCATGCGGCGGACGAGTTGGCCCGCCTGGCGGACACCGTGGTCTTGCTCAAAGACGGCAAAGCCACCGCCTGCGGCCCCGTGGCGCAGGTGCTGGCCAACACCCACAACCCCGCACTCACGGGTGACGATGCCAGCGTGGTTTTGAGCGGCGAGGTGTCTGCGCTAGACGCGCCGTGGCATTTGGCCTGCGTGCAGTTTGCAGGCGGTGCCTTGTGGGTGGCCGACGCGGGCTACCGCGTGGGCCAAGCCTTGCGCTTGCGGGTGCGCGCGGGTGACGTCAGCCTCACCACCGAGCCCGCACAGCACAGCAGCATTCAAAACCTGCTGCCATGCACTGTGCAGCAGCTGGCTGCAGACACGCACCCCGCGCAGGCCATGGTGGCGCTGCAATGCGGCAGCGCCACGCTGTTAGCGCGCATTACCCAGCGCGCCGTGGCGCAACTGGGCCTGCAGCCAGGCACGCCGGTGTGGGCGCAAGTGAAGTCGGTGGCAGTGCTGGCGTAGCTGCCAATTTCTTGAAATTCTGCTGGGAAGCTGTGCCATTTTCGGCCACTGGCGCGCATGGATGCTGCGCAGCCAGCTATGCTTTTGGAAGCAATTCCCGCCCGTGTTTGCTGCAATGTCTATCCCATCACAAGGGGCAAAAACAGCACCCTAGGATGCAAAGCTGTCCGGCAGAAATCTGGCGCTGTATCGGTTTCTGCCGCACATCGACCGTATATTGGTTCTGGCGCTGCGGCACCAGCGCGAGTCTGGGTACAAGGGCTTGTAGAGAGCAAGTTATCTGCGTAAACCGCTGGGCGTGGCACGGTTCCCCAAGAGGCGCCCGTCCTCTTCGGTCAACAGCTCAATCTCCACCTCGGCACTGCCCAGTGCCACGATGCCGAGTTTCTTGGCCGCAGCAAAACTCAAATCCATCAGGCGGGCTTGATGAAACGGCCCCCTGTCATTGATGCGCACCACAACCTCCTTCCCGTTGGCCACCCGGCGCACACGCACATAGCTGTGCAGGGGCAGGGTGCGGTGCGCTGCGGTAAAGGCCGATGCGTTGAAACGCTCGCCACTGGCCGTGCGCCGGCCATGAAATTTCTTGCCGTACCACGAGGCCAGCCCCTGCTGCTTGCGGGGCGCGTCGGCCGCCAGGGGGGCTTGCGGCTGTTCGTCTGGTAGCGCGCCCGGGTCGCTGGCCGCAGGTGCAGAAGTTTGCATCGGGGCTTGCACTGGAGCTTGCGGCATGGCTGGTAGAGCCTCAGCCAAGGGCGCTGGCGCAAAGTTGGTAGCCGCTGGCACGGGCAAGGGCAAAGGCATGGGCGCGGGAGGCGTCGCACACCCCACCAGAATGGCCATACCCAAGCCCATGAGTACCTTAAAACACCAAGATGTCATGGTGAACCCAACCGCTCCATCCTGCCGAGACTTCAGAAATCTGGGCAATGGCTGCGCAACCGACAGAGGCAGCGGCCACACGAAATGCCCAACCCAGCGGAAGGTGCGAGCCAGGTCCAGGGCGAGGTCTGTGTCATGAGTCCTTGTCATGGGCGACATTTTGCAGTGGCTAAGGGTAGGGCTAGAACAGAGCGCGCTGCGATGAAACCAGCGCAGCAAAGCTGTCACCCATGGGCTGGAGGATGGCGTCTGCAATCGGCTTGAGCTGCTTGTTCAGATAGTGCTCGTAGTCCACGCGGGATGGGCGGTTCTCCAGCGGTTCAGGTCCGTTCGTCGTCATCACATACTGGATCCAGCCACCGTTTTGGTACTGCATGGGGCGGCCTACACGCAGGTTGTAGTCGTCCGCCATCCTAGCGGCGCGCACCTGGGGTGGCACGTTGACCAGGTAGGCATCCAGCCGGTGGCGCAGGCGTTTGCGGTAGATGAGCAGGTCATCCTTGGCACCTGCCAAGGTGGCGCGCGCGTAGTCGGTCACAAACTCCCGGTAGGGCTGGCCATGGAAGATGCGTGACAACAGCCCCTCTTGGAATTGCCGTGCCAAAAGAGTCCAGTCGCTGCGGGCCATCTCCAGACCGCGAAAAACCATTTCCTCTTTGCCCGCTGCGTCAGTGCTCAGGCCTGCATAACGCTTCTTGCTGCCCACGTCTGAACCGCGGATGGTGGGCATAAAGAACTTGGCGTAGTGCGTGTCGAACTCAATCTCTAGGAAGTTCTCCAGGCCCTGTTCTTCACGTAGCGTGCGCGTCCACCAGGCATTGATGTCCCGCACCAGCTCTGCTGCCACGGCATGGGCCTCTGTATTGGTGTGGGTGCGCCCCAGCCAAATGAAGATGGAGTCAGTGTCACCGTATATGGCCTCGTACCCGCGGTTCTCCACAAACACCTGCGTGCGCTTGACGATCTCATGCCCGCGCAGCGTCACCGCCGACACCAGTTCGGGGTTGAAGAAGCGGCATTCGCTGGCGCCCAGAACCCCGGCGAAGGAGTTCATCAAGAGCTTCAGGGTCTGCGACAGGGGTTCGTTTTTGACCCGCTTGGCCTCATCGCGGCTGCGCGAAAGCGTGGTCACAATTTCCGGCAGGCAGTGTTTGGTGCGCGAGAACAGTGTCCCCCCCGGGCCCTTGATTTGGGCGGACGGGTCGCTGGCGTGCTGGCCTTCTGCATGGCCCACGGGGTCCACGCAATAGGTGCGGATGATGGAGGGGTAGAGGCTCTTGTAGTCCAGCACCACCACGGAATCGTAGAAGCCCGGCTTTGAGTCCATCACATAGCCACCGGGATAGGCCTTGCTCTGAATATCCCCCACGCTCGGTGCCACATAGCCCATGCGGTGCATGCGCGGCAGGTAGTGGTGGCTGAACGCCGCAATGGAGCCACCAAAATGGTCGGCAGCCAGGCCCGTGGTGTGCGCCCGCTCCATCACAAACTGCAGCAGTTGCGCCTTCTCAAAAATGCGCAGCACCAACTCGCAATCCCGGATGTTGTAGACGGCCAGGGCCGGTTTGTCATCGCGGTAGCGCCGGTTAATCTCGGCCATCTTGTCGTACTCATCGCCGATGGCCTTGCCCTCGCCCAAGAGCGCTTGCGAAACGCTCTCCAGACTGAACGATGGAAAACTCCATGCCGCTGCCCGCAGGGCCTCGATGCCATCTATGACGATGCGCCCCGGCGTAGGCGCAAACAGATAGCCTTGCTTGCCCGGATGCGTGCGCCACTCGGTGGGCTGTCGCTCCCGGCCCAGCAGCAGCGCCGTGCCGCAAGCGTCCGCCGTCTTCTGCAACACCCGCAGGTCGAACTGGATAACGCTCCACCCGATGATGACGTCCGGGTCGTTGCGCTCGAACCAGTCGTTCAGGCTTTCGATCATGGCCTTGCGGGTCGGCAGGTAAATGAGCGCAAAGTCCAGGGCCTGGGCGGGGCCGTTAGGCTCTGGCGCAGGCTCGCCCAGCATGAAGACCACGCGCTGTGCCATGCCGTCCAACGCAATGGAATAGAGCTCACCGTTTTCACTGGTCTCTATGTCCAGTGAGGCGACTTTCAGCACCGGGCGATAGTCTGGCTCTGGCCTGAGCCTGGTGCCGTCCGCCCCAGCCTCCACCGAGACACCGGCGGTGATGAAGCGCTCCATCAAATAGCGCTCATGTGGCCGAACATCGGCCTCCAGCAGCGCAATGTTCTGCGGCTGCAGCTTGCGGGCCAGTTGCCCGAGTTGGCGAAATTGTTTGGCGTAGACCCCGACGACGGGGTTTTGCTGAAAGGTCTTGAGGTCCAGTTCACGCAACTGCAAGCCGGGCAGGGACGCAAGCTGCGCCTCCACGGCCGCACGGAAGCGGGTTTCGACAAAGGCCACCGACGTTTGCGCACTCAGCAGCACTTTCAGCGGCCCGGCGTCGGTTGCCAGCCAGTACTCGATGTCTGTGCCTGTTGGTGTGTCCCACCAGCGGCGGGTAAGGATGAACCCCTTGAGTTTGGTAGTCACCACAGGCGCTTTAAATGGGAAGGGGAGTGAAGGGCAATCCCCCGATTTTCACTGATCCTCAAAGTAGAACCGTTATGCAGCCTTGGCGAGGCACAGCTTTCGTTGAGGCGGCGTGAGTGTTACTATAGTGTTACTTTTTGGAGGATGCCATGACAGCCACTACTTCGCTCAAACTCCCGGATGCCTTGAAGGCCACCATTGCCCAAGTTGCAGCGTTTGAGGGCAAGACGGCCCACGCGCTCATGGTGGATACCTTGCAATCTGCCATGGAAGACGCGCTGGTACGCCAACAGTTTTATGCAGATGGTGACGCGTCTTATCAGCAAACCTTGCAGACCAACACCGTGTTTGGTGGTGCCGATGTCAAAGCCTACCTCTTGGCCCGCGTAAAGCGCGGCAAGACGGGTGACACCACTGGCAGGCCAGAGGCCCAGCCATTGGATACACGCAAGCCGATGAAGCCAGCCCATGACTGAGCTGGTCTACAGCGATCAAGCCTTGCTTGATTTGGAAAGACTTAGCGATTTCTTGCTTGAAACCGATCCGCAAGCTGCGCTTGGCACTGCCGCACTGATTTTCGACGCGCTGGAGATTTTGGTTCAGCACCCCGAGATGGGCCGCAAGGTGCACTTCGGACAGCGAGAGTTGGTCATTTCAAGGGGGCGAACTGGGTATCTGGCGCTGTATCGGTTTTTGCCGCACATCGACCGCATATTGGTGCTTGCGCTAAGGCATCAGCGCGAGTCCGGTTACAACAGCTTGTAGGGAAATAATTCTGGGCGGGCCATGCGCCTGCAAAAAAGAATCAAGCTTCTAGCTTAAGCTTGAGACGCAACAGCCAGTGCTGTTCGCTGTCACATCTATCCAATAACAACGAGTAGAAAAAGCCACACCATGGGAATCAAAGACGCCAGCGCGCAAACACTAGACGCGTGCCGCAACGCCATGCAAACCGAGCAAACCCGCTCCCTGCAAGCCACCAACCATTGGTCACACGTAGACAAAGCCCAAGCCCACGCCGACTGGGACGCCTTCTACAAAGTGCTAGCCCCACTCGTGGGAATGCAAGCACCCGAGTCCGCCGAAGTGCAAGCCCTCATGGCCCAGCACTACGCCCTGGCCAGCCGCTTCTACACCCCCAGCCGTGATGCCTACATCGGCATGGGCCTGTTCTACAGCGAAAACCCCGCCATGCGCGACTTCCACAACACCTACCACCCCCAGATGGTGGAGTTTTTGGGTGATGCGGTGTATGCGTATGCGATGGGGAATTTGGGTTAAGTTTTGGGCTGCTTTGCCGCGATTGCAGTCATACAACTGGCGCTCGCATTTGTAAAAATTGGCCTGTCCGTGGCTAGAATCGCTCGAAAAAAGCCTGCGGGGTTTGTCGATGTTTTTATAACTGTATAAATTTCAGGCAAAACCTCCGCAAGCAAGACTGCAAGCCATCTTTAGGAGTTTTTCATGTCCAACTTATGGAGCAGCGGCCAGCTTATAGAGCAAGTTTTGCTCTGGACATTACGTTAAGTCTCACATGCTTGCTACTCTACCTTCCATTGAGGCGCTGGCTCAAATGCTCGGCTGCGAGCCAACCATGGAGACGGGCCCCCCGGAATTCGGTGTTGTAAGTTACGAGGTTACCTACGAGACGGACAATGACCGTATCACCCTGCAGGTGCTGCCTTGGGCTGCAGAGATTCAGCTGTCCGTGGTGGCGAAAAATCCGACGCGTATCTTTCGCTTGGCGCTAGGAGACGTTGCCGAACTCTCCGCGACCGAGGATGAGGAAGGGGTTCGAATTGACATCAGTTTCCTTCGTGAAGGCGTGCAGCCTTTACACCTTTCGGTCAGCCCGGTTGTCCTTTTGATCTGGGGAAATCAGGAAGACGCTCCCGAAAGACATCCGCCTTGGGAAAGGGATGACACTTAACATGCCAATCGACACGGACCCACAACAGCAGGAGGCGGCTTTGCCGCGAGTGTTGGTGGACCGGTCATTTTTACGTTAAACCTCACTCAATCATGAAGACGCACGACCTCTGTCAATCGTTGCTCAAAGATGCATGCGAAGACAACATTTCCTTCTATCGCGGGTTGATTGAAAAAGAGCCTCTTGACGCGGTAAAGGATGAGCATTGGCGAAAGGTCATTGCGCTGGCTCGCACATTGACACCCGAACAACGAGAAACTTTGTTGCAGTTTGCGCGGCAATCTGCAATTGATGCCATATCCACAATTTGCGGCGCCATCGACGGAAGTACTCAACTCGGCGGAGAATTTTTGTCGCTATCACTTGTGGATGGTGATGGGCAGCAACACACGGGGGCACTTCAAGATGAGTTTCTTTCCTTGGTGGAACGACGTGAGGCTTAACATGTTGCTCGTCACGGACACCCATCATAAAAATGCCGCTTCGCGGCGCGTGATGCGCGCCGTACAGCGCCAACGTTAGATTGCTTCACTCATGACGTACAGCTTCGAAGAATTCCGAATAGGACACTTGGTACGCACAGCGGCAGTGTGGACGCGCCTAAGTGAACTCGGTACGACAGAGGAGTCGTTAGTCAACTTCGACTTTTCCTTTTCAGCGCCAAGTAAGGCGGCTGTCGAGGCGCTCAAGGAAACACTGTCTACCTATCCGATCGAAGTGCAGAGCCGGGGTTTCTTGAAGAAGCGCTACACAGTGACCGGCTCAACTGGCGCGATCGCCTGGAACGAGGCGCAGCTACTGAAGTGGGTCGACTACCTAATTCAGGCTGGTCAGGACGCCAACTGCAAGTTTGAAGGGTGCGGAGCAAATGCACCGTAATGCGCAATCTAACTGGTCGGCCCACGCGGATATGCAACCGAAGGCTGCCACTGCGCGGCAAAGGTTGCATGCCGATGGCCTCCAACGTTAAGGTGCAGCGATGCGGCTCACGGTTCTTGGCGCATATCTCCCTAGGCTCTCGCCGGAGCGGCTAGCGTCCTGGGTCGCCAACGATGTTAGGGACTTCGTTGATGGGATTCACGAACTTCAGCAACGCGGCTTGGCGAAGTCTTGGTCCGAAGAAGAACTGATGGAACGGGCGGCAGAACTTCCCGAAGAGCTTGAAGCTTCATTGAATGCAGCCGCACTCTTTGAAGTGTTGGTAGAAGACCATGATGGCGAGTTCGATCCGTTCTCGATTTCTGAGAAGGAGACATCCTCAGTAGCATGGGAGCCTGCATATCTGACGGTCGATGGACAAGGACACATTGGGGAGGACGCCTCTGATTTGCCTGCAGCAAGTGCGTTCCGAGTGGCGTTTTATGTTCACGGCTGGCCAGAAACGGGCACTCTCGTTGGTCCTTTTGGCCAACTTCCCTTGCCGGGGTTCGAGCCGATTCCAGAGCGGCTATGGCAGTTGGCCCCATATGCCCAATTGGACTAGCATGCACCTTAACAGGTCGGCCCAGAGGCGACCGCCTTCGGCGTCGCCTGGCCTCAAACGTTAATGGGTGAAGTCGTAGCGTTTCAATGACCGTCTTCTGGAAATCTGACCGACCGCTTGCAGCCCATAGCCGCCTTTTGCCTCAACCCGCCCCACAGGTATTCATTCCGCCATACCATGGCAGGCCAAACCGAGCAGGCACCTGTGCCTTTTTATGACCTGCCAGCCGCATGCGCTGGCTTTCTACGATGGTGATAACTGACATGACGGATTCCACTAGCTATGTGCCCCCCAAAGTGTGGGCCTGGACGCAAGCCAACGGCGGCGCGTTTGCCAATATCAACCGCCCTATAGCGGGGCCTACGCACGACAAGGTGTTGCCGGTGGGGCGGCACCCCTTGCAGCTTTACTCCTTGGGCACGCCCAATGGCGTGAAGGTGACGATCATGCTGGAGGAGTTGCTGGCGCTGGGCCATAGCGGCGCGGAGTATGACGCCTGGTTGATCAAGATTGGCGATGGTGACCAGTTTGGTTCTGGCTTTGTGGAGGTTAATCCCAATTCCAAAATTCCGGCGCTGATGGACCGCAGCGGGGCTGAGCCGATTCGTGTGTTTGAGTCGGGCTCTATCTTGCTCTACCTAGCAGAGAAGTTTGGCGCGTTCTTGCCCAAAGACTTGGCGGGCCGCACGGAGGCGATGAACTGGCTGTTTTGGCAAATGGGCAGCGCGCCTTACTTGGGTGGTGGCTTTGGTCACTTTTACGCCTATGCGCCCAGCAAAATTGAATACGCCATAGACCGCTTTGCCATGGAGGTTAAGCGCCAGCTCGACGTGCTGAACCGGCGCTTGGCGGAGAGTGAATACTTGGCGGGCGACAGCTACAGCATTGCCGACATTGCGGTGTTCCCTTGGTACGGTGGCTTGGTCAAGGGCTGGTCGTATGGGGCGGCCGAGTTTTTGAGTGTGCACGAGTACCAACATGTGCAGCGTTGGGCGGATTTGCTGCTCCAGCGACCTGCTGTGCAGCGCGGGCGCATGGTGAACCGCACCAGTGGCGATTTGTCAGAGCAGCTACGTGAGCGCCATGACGCCAGCGACTTTGCGACCAAGACCCAAGACAAGCTGGAAGGCGGCAAGGCCTAGGGCGTAAAGAGCAAGATCATGGGGTGGGTCTCTAGTATGTTCAAGACCGCACCACGGCCCCGGTACTCGGCTTCGTCTGGCTGTAGCTTGGTGTACACCACCACGGGCACCATGCCAAAGGCCTTGGTCATGGGCTGGTTGGCCGAGTAGTTGCGAATCAGCGCCACCTTGCCCTGAGTGCCCGCTTCGTCCAGTAGGAAGTTCCAGTAATTGCGCGTGCCCGTGATTTGATTGGGGCATCGTTTCAGGCTGTCGCACAGGCGCAGAATTTCCGCCTTGTAGGCGTCAAATGATTCTTTGATCTCAGGCGCTGGCCTTGGGTTGTCTGATCTGCGGACCAATACATCGTCTTTGGGTGACGATGCCATTCCAAATCCGCTGAATCCAATGGCGTAGGGGTTGCTGGCTACAAACAACTGGTCATCTAGGTTGTTGAAGGTGCCCACGCTAGGGGCGCACCGCGCAGAGGACACTTCAATTTGAAAAGGCCTGCTTTTGAGCACATAGGTCCGATTGCGGCCAGCGGTTTGGTAACTTACTACCTTGCCGTCTTGAGAAATACTGACGTCACAAGCCTCTTTCGAAGCTGTGGTTACGCTCGCCGCCATGCTGGGCGGGGCTATTGTTTTGTTGTTGTCTGTAGCGCATCCAGCTACTAAAAACGGAACTAGGACAAGGGCTTGGAGGGAGTGCTTGGGTGCGTGCTTCATGGCACAAGTCTACCAATCAGGCAGACGCGAAACCCATGCTCTTGCTCCACCCGCAGCGGCCACCCAAACCGTGTTTTGGGTGGCATGGACATGGCACTAGCTCAGCACTCCACAATGTTCACCGCCAAGCCACCCCGGGCGGTTTCTTTGTATTTGGTTTTCATGTCTGCGCCGGTTTCGCGCATGGTTTTGATCACTTTGTCTAGGCTGACGAAGTGGCTGCCATCGCCGCGCAGGGCCATGCGGGCGGCGTTGATGGCTTTGACCGAGGCAATGGCGTTGCGCTCAATGCAGGGGATTTGCACCAGCCCGCCTACGGGGTCGCAGGTGAGGCCTAGGTGATGTTCCATGCCAATTTCGGCGGCGTTTTCCACTTGCTCCGGGCTGCCACCAATCACCGCGCACAGTGCAGCTGCGGCCATGGAGCAGGCCACGCCGACCTCGCCTTGGCAGCCCACTTCAGCGCCACTGATAGACGCGTTTTCTTTGTACAAAATGCCTACGGCGGCAGCCGTGAGCAGGAAGTCCACCACGCCAGCGTCATTGGCACCGGGCACAAAGCGGGTGTAGTAGTGCAGCACGGCAGGCACTATGCCTGCTGCGCCGTTGGTGGGGGCAGTGACTACGCGGCCACCGGCGGCATTTTCTTCGTTCACGGCCAGTGCGTAGAGGTTCACCCAGTCCAGCACTTGCAGGGGGTCACGCAAAGCAGCCTCGGGGTTTTCGCTCAAGGCGCGAAACAGCGGCGCGGCGCGGCGTTTGACCTTGAAGCCACCGGGCAAGATGCCCTCGGTGCGGCAGCCACGGCGCACGCAGTCTTGCATGACTTGCCAGATGCGCAACAGGCCAGCGTCAATCTCCGCATCGGTGCGCCAGTGTTGTTCGTTACGGCGCATTACTTGCGCAATGGTCAGGCCGTGCGCCTTGGTGAGTTCCAGCAACTGGTCGCCACTGGTAAAGGGCAGGGGAAGCACGGTGGCGTCAGGGGCAATGACCTTTTGACGGCTGCCGTCGCCCGCCACTTCTTCACTGACCACAAAGCCGCCGCCCACTGAGTAAAACACGCGGTTAGACAGCTCAGCGCCGCTGGCGTCAAACGCCACAAAGCGCATGCCGTTGGCATGAAACGGCAGTGGTGCCCGCATGAAGAGCAGGTCTTCTTTTTCATTGAAGGCCACGGTGTGCTGGCCTGCCAAGGTGATGCGTTTGTGGGTGCGAATGTCGGCCAGCTGCGGCGCAATGCTGTCGATCTCTACCGTGTCTGGCTCGTGGCCGCACAGGCCTAGCAAGACGGCTACATCGCTGGCGTGGCCCTTGCCGGTGGCGCCTAGCGAACCGTGCAGCCAGCAACGCACAGTGGTGACGTGCTCTAGCTGACCGGTTTGCTGCAGGCGGGCCACAAACTGGCGTGCCGCCCGCATGGGGCCTACGGTGTGCGAGCTACTCGGGCCGATGCCGATTTTGAAAAGGTCAAAGACGGAAACGGCCATAGAGTGCTCCTAGTTGGTGTCGATAGCGATGTCAGGCGTAGTCGCCTACAGGTACGCAGCTGCAGAACAGGTTGCGGTCGCCATACACGTTGTCCACGCGGCCCACGGTGGGCCAGTATTTCACTGCCTTCAAGCTGGCTACGGGGAAGGCACCTACTTCACGGCTGTAGGGGCGGTTCCACTCGGCGCCCATCAGGCTGGCAGCGGTGTGGGGAGCATGCTTCAAGGGGTTGTTGTCCTGTGGCCAGTTTCCGGCTTCCACTTGCGCAATCTCGCCACGGATGGCAATCATGGCGTCGATGAAGCGGTCTAGCTCCGCCAGTGTTTCGCTTTCGGTGGGTTCCACCATCAAGGTGTTGGGCACGGGGAAGGACAGCGTGGGCGCGTGGAAGCCGTAGTCCATCAAGCGCTTGGCCACGTCTTCGGCCATAACGCCGCAGGTGTCTTTGAAGTGGCGCAGTTCCAAAATGCACTCGTGGGCCACATGCCCGTTTTGCGATGCGTACAGCGTGGGGTAGTGGTCAGCCAAACGGGCGCTGATGTAGTTGGCGCTCAGAATAGCGGTTTCTGTGGCCAGCTTCAGGCCGGCAGCACCCATCATGCGGCAGTACATCCAGCTAATCGGCAGCACCGCAGCATTGCCCAAGGGGGCTGCGCTCACTGCGCCAGTGCCTGCAACGCCGCCAGTGGCGTGGCCGGGCAGGTAGGGCACCAAGTCGGCTACGACACACACCGGGCCCACACCGGGGCCGCCGCCGCCGTGGGGGATGCAGAAGGTCTTGTGCAGGTTCAAGTGGCTCACATCGCCGCCAAACTCACCCGGGGCTGCGGTGCCGACCAGTGCGTTCATGTTGGCACCGTCCACGTACACACGGCCACCATGGCTGTGCACCAATGCGCACAGTTCTTTGACCGAGGTCTCGAACACGCCATGGGTGCTGGGGTAGGTGATCATGATGGCGGCAAGGTTGGCGCTGTGCTGTTCGCACTTGGCCTTGAGGTCGTCCATGTCGACGTTGCCGTTGTCATCGCATTTGGTCACCACCACCGTCATACCGACCATCATGGCGCTGGCAGGGTTGGTGCCGTGCGCGCTGCTGGGGATCAAGCAGATGTTGCGGTGGCCTTGGCCCTTGGCCTCGTGGTAGGCCTTGATGACCAGCAAGCCTGCGTATTCGCCTTGGCTGCCCGCGTTGGGCTGCAAGCTGATGCCTGCGTAGCCCGTGGCAGCACACAACCAAGCGCGCAGCTGTTCGTCCAACTCGGCGTAGCCAGTGCGTTGGTCAGCGGGAGCGAAGGGATGGATGTTGGCAAACTCAGGCCAGGTGATCGGGATCATCTCGCTGGTGGCGTTGAGCTTCATGGTGCAAGAGCCCAGCGGAATCATGCTGCGGTCCAGCGCCAAGTCTTTGTCGCTGAGCATGCGGATGTAGCGCAGCATGCCGGTCTCAGAGTGGTGGGTGTTGAACACCGGGTGGGTGAGGAAGGCACTGGTGCGGCGCAGGGCCGCTGGAATCAAGGGCTGTGCGCCGGCTTGCAGCGCTTCCACCGTGGGCAGGCTCTGGCCTGGCTGGGCGAAAAGGCTCCACAGCAGTTCCACATCGTCGCGGGTGGTGGTCTCGTCCAGCGAGATGCAGATGCAGTCATCCCAAGCAATTCGCACGTTCACGCCCGCAGATAGAGCGCGTGCAGCTATTGATTTGGTAGCGCCATCGGTCTTTAGGCACAGTGTGTCGAAGGTTTCTGGGCTACTGTTGTTGATGCCCAGTTGCTCTAGGCCTTTGGCCAGAATGGCCGTGAGGGTGGCAACGCGGGTGGCGATGCGCTTGAGGCCCTCTGGCCCGTGGTACACGGCGTACATGCTGGCTACCACGGCGGGCAACACTTGGGCGGTACAGATGTTGGAAGTGGCTTTCTCGCGGCGGATGTGCTGCTCGCGGGTTTGCAAGGCGAGGCGGTAGGCGGGGTTGCCGTGCGTATCGATGCTCACGCCCACCAGGCGGCCGGGCATGGAGCGTTTGAATTCGTCACGGCAGGCCATGTAGGCGGCGTGGGGGCCACCGTTGCACAGCGGCATGCCGAAGCGTTGGGTAGTGCCGACCACAATGTCGGCCGCGCCTGCGGGGTCGCCAGCGCCCCATTGGCCAGGGGGAACTAGCAGAGTAAGGGCCAGTAGGTCAGCCGCCACGATGTAAGCGCCACCCTTGTGGTGCACGGTTTTGACATCGTCGCCTTCCTCGCCCAAGCGGCCGCTGGTGGAGGGGTACTGCTCCAGCACGGCAAAGTAGTCGTCGCCGGCAATCAGTGCATCCCATTCTTCCTTGGAGTTGGCCAACTTGACGGTGATGCCCAGCGGTGCCGCACGGGTTTGGACGACTTCGATGGTTTGCGGATGCGCGTCGCCCGCCACGATGAAGACATTGCCTTTGGCCTTGACCGAGCGTTTGGCCAGCGTCATCGCCTCAGCTGCTGCCGTGGCCTCGTCGAGCATGGACGCGTTGGCAATCGGCATGCCGGTCAGGTCGCACACCATGGTTTGGAAGTTCACCAGCGCTTCCATGCGGCCTTGCGAAATTTCGGCTTGGTAGGGCGTGTAAGCGGTGTACCACGCGGGGTTTTCCAAGATGTTGCGCAGGATCACACCGGGGGTGTGGTTGGCGTAATAGCCTTGCCCAATAAAGCTTTTGAGCACCTTGTTTTTGCCTGCCAATGCCTTGAGCTCGGCCAAGGCTGCGGCCTCGGTGATGGCGTCTGGAATTGCCATGGTGCTGGAGCGCGCAATGGAGCGCGGCACGACGCTGTCGATCAGTGCGCGGCGCGATGTCTCGCCAATGGCCTTCAGCATGAGCGCTTCGTCAGCAGCATCAATGCCAATGTGGCGGGCGTGGAATTCGCTGGCGTTCTCCAGCTGAGCAAGGGTAGGGGCAAGGGTGGACATAACAAGCGGTCAATCAAACCGTTCGCCCTGAGCCTGTCGAAGGGCAAGCGAAACAGTGGGAGAAAGGGCTGCGACAGGCTCAGCCCTAAGCGGGGCAGCGGGCTTAGGCGTTGGCAGCGAAGCTGGTGTAGCTGGTTTCGTCCATCAGCGCGTCGAGTTCGGCGGGGTTGGACAGCTTCACTTTGAAGAACCAGCCAGTGTTCAGCGGGTCGCTGTTGGCCAGTGAGGGGTCAGCGCGCAAGGCTTCGTTCACTTCGGTGATTTCACCGGTGACAGGCATGTACACATCGGCAGCGGCCTTGACGGACTCCACAACGCCAGCCACGTCTTTGGCAGCGAAGGTGGTGCCAACGGCGGGCAGGTCCACAAACACCACATCGCCCAAGGCGTCTTGCGCGTGGGTGGTAATGCCTACGGTGGCGATGTCGCCTTCAACGTTGAGCCATTCGTGGTCGGGTGTGTACTTGATGGTCATAGGGTGCTCCTAAAAAATGGGTGAGAAATAAATGCCGAAGCAACTGTAGCCGGGGTTTAGCCGCGGAAATAGTTGGTTGGGACAAAAGGCATGGCGCTGACTTCCATGGGCACGGGCTTGCCACGCACGATGGCGACCACACGGCTGCCGATGGCGCTATAGGCACTGTCCACATAGCCCATAGCGACAGGCTTGTCGATGGTAGGGCCCAAGAGCCCGCTGGTGACTTCACCAATCTTGTTGCCCTGGCCGTCTTGCAGTTCGGTATGGTCACGCACTGGAATGCGCTCCAAGGCAATCAGGCCGACGCGCTTTCTTGTGCCTTTTGGGGCTGCAGCGCCCGTGGGTTCTGCGAGAGCAGCTAGTATTTTTGTAGCGCCTGGGAAGCCGCCTTCGCGGGCGCCGCCGGCGCGTCGCACTTTTTGCATGGCCCAGTTGAGGCTGGCTTCTACGGGGTGGGTGGTGGTGTCAATGTCGTTGCCGTACAGGCACAGACCGGCTTCTAAACGCAAGGAGTTGCGCGCACCCAAACCAATGGGCTTGACTTCAGGTTGCGCCAGCAGGGCGCGGGCCAAAGCTTCGGCTTGGGCTGCAGGCACCGAGATCTCGAACCCGTCTTCGCCGGTGTAGCCGCTGCGTGTGAGAAACACGTCAATCTTTTCGCTGCCGGTATCGACGGTGAAGTTGCCGCCCGTCATGAACACGAGCTTTTCAACACCGGGCGCCAAACGTGCCAGTGCGGTCACGGCTTGGGGGCCTTGCAGGGCGAGCAATGCGAGATCGGGCAATGGAATGACTTGGCAACGGTTACCAATCTTGGCTTGGATGTGGGCAATGTCACCGACCTTGCACGCACCGTTGACGATGACAAAGATTTCGTCATTGCCTTTGTTGAAGAACATCAAGTCGTCAATGATGGTGCCTTCGTCGGTGAGCAGCAATCCGTAGCGTTGCTTGCCCACGGGCAGGTCGATCACATCCACGGGAATCAGGGTTTCAAACGCGGCGGCAGCATCTGGGCCTACCAAGCGCAACTGCCCCATGTGGGACACGTCAAACAAGCCTGCAGAGGTGCGCGTGTGGTGGTGTTCTGCCATCAGGCCCGCTGGGTACTGCACGGGCATGGAGTAGCCCGCAAAGGGCACCATACGTGCGCCTAGCTCAATGTGCAGGGCATTCAAAGGGGTCGTCAACAAGGATTCAGGGGATGCGGACACAGCGTTCTCCAACAGGCTTAGCGCCAAAGCGCTCGGGGGCAATTCAATATCCAAGTCACATAGCATGTGCCTTAGGCTGCCCCCGCTGTCCGCTTTACCTGAGAGATTCGCCGGGCCGGCTGCCCCATAGATGGGTGCTGACTGCGGTTTGCTCCTTCGGTGGGTTGCATCGCCAGCACTTTGGTGGTGGGTGCAACCTCTCTCCAGTGGGGATCGTCTTGATGCATCGCTGCAGCAAGGCGTTTGTCAGTCCTTTTGCCTGAGCGTTCAGACCGCTGCAATCAGCCGTCCTGCGCCTTCGGCGGTTTTCTGCGAGAAAACTCTCTCCTGACGGGGTGGGATTCTAAACGAGCCGGGCAGTGCGAGGGCCTGGGCCTGCCCACAAAGTTGTGCACTCCAAAGAAAAAGGCCCCGAGGGGCCTTGGTAGCGCGTGTGGTGGACTACATGCCCGCGTAGTTGGGGCCGCCACCGCCTTCTGGCGTGACCCACACAATGTTCTGTGTGGGGTCTTTGATGTCGCAGGTTTTGCAGTGCACGCAGTTTTGCGCGTTGATCTGCAAACGGTCTGTGTTGTCTTCGTTTTTGACAAATTCATAGACGCCAGCGGGGCAGTAGCGTGCTTCTGGGCCTGCGTATTTGGCCAGGTTGATAGACACGGGCACCGATGCATCTTTGAGTGTCAGATGCGCGGGTTGCTGTTCTTCATGGTTGGTGTTGCTGATGAACACGCTGCTCAAACGGTCGAAAGTGAGCTTGCCGTCGGGCTTGGGGTACACGATAGGTTTGCATTCAGCCGCTGGCTTGAGATATGCGTGGTCTGGCTTGTCACGGCGCAGGGTCCATGGGATGTGACCGCGCAGCACAAACTGCTCGAACCCGTTCATCAAGGTGCCCACGGTCAAGCCGTACTTGAACCAGTTTTTGAAGTTACGGTCTTTGTTGAGTTCGGTGTGCAGCCAGCTTGCGTCAAACGCATCGGGGTACGCGCTGAGTTCATCGTGCTGGCGTCCAGCGACGACCGCGTCATATGCCGCTTCTGCTGCCAACATGCCGGTTTTGATGGCTGCGTGGCTACCTTTGATGCGGCTGACGTTCAGGTAGCCGGCATTGCATCCAACCAATGCACCGCCTGGGAATACGGTCTTGGGTAGCGCGTTGATGCCGCTTGCGTTAATGGCACGTGCTCCGTAGGACAGGCGCTTGGCGGTGATTTCGCCTGCTTCATTTTCAAAGTAGTAGCGCACATTGGGATGGGTTTTCCAGCGCTGGAATTCTTCAAACGGGCTGAGGTAGGGGTTGCTGTAGCCCAGTCCAGTGACAAAGCCCAGTGCGACTTTGTTGCCATCTAAGTGGTACAAGAAGGCGCCGCCATAGGTGTCCGACTCCATGGGCCAGCCGGCGGTGTGCATCACAAAGCCAGGCTTGTGGCGGCTGGGGTCGATTTCCCACACTTCTTTAACGCCAAGACCAAAGCTTTGGGGGTCTTTGCCTTCATCGAGCTTGTATTTGGCAATCAGCTGCTTGCCGAGGTGGCCGCGTGCGCCTTCTGCAAACACGGTGTACTTGCCCAATAGTTCCATGCCGAGCTGGAAGCTCTCCATGGGTTCGCCGTCTTTGCCCACGCCCATATTGCCGGTGGCAACACCCTTGACGGAGCCGTCTTCGTTGTAAAGCACTTCGGCTGCGGTAAAGCCTGGAAATATCTCGACCCCCAGCGCTTCGGCCTGTTCTGCCAGCCACTTCGTGACTGCCCCTAAGCTGATGATGTAGTTGCCATGGTTGTGGGCAAAGGGCGGCAGAAAAGCATTGGGTACGCGGGTGCCAGAGGATTCGCTCAAAAATACATAAGCGTCGTCGGTTACCGGTTGGTTCAGGGGAGCGCCGAGTTCCTTCCAGTTAGGAATGAGTTCGGTCAGCGCCTTGGGGTCCATGATGGCGCCAGACAGAATATGTGCTCCAGGTTCAGAGCCCTTCTCCAAGACTACAACAGAGACGTCTGTGCCTTTGGTGGCCGCAAGTTGCTTCAAACGAATGGCGGTGGCTAGGCCACCGGGTCCGCCACCTACGACGACGACGTCGTATTCCATTGCTTCTCGGGGACCAAACTGGGCCAGAATCTCTTGGTTTGTCATGTTGTCTCGCTTAATAATGGGATCGTGGCGGATTTTATTGACCTCGACAGGCGCCAATCCGCTAGCTGTTGATTTTAAGTGGTGAATTCACAAAAAAGAACGATCGTTCTTTTTTGATTTGTGGAGGCTCTCTAAATGGCTTACAGCATTGATCTTTCGGGCCGTGTTGCGTTTATTACGGGCGCGTCGGGTGGTCTTGGGGCCCAGTTTGCCCTGACCTTGTCGCGCGCTGGGGCGGCTGTCATATTGGCAAGTCGACGTATCGACAAACTCAAAGACTTGCGGGCGACGATTGAAGGCGAGGGGGGCGATGCCCATGCGATTGAGTTGGATGTCACCGACCCGGACTCCATCAAGTCTGCAGTGGCGCATGCGGAAACTGAGGTTGGGTCTATTGATATTTTGGTCAATAACTCAGGGGTCAGTACGACCCAACGCCTCACGGAAGTTGAGCCAGAGGACTACGACTTTATCTTTGACACCAATGTCAAAGGTGCATTTTTTGTTGCGCAAGAGGTGGGCAAACGCATGATGGCCCGTGCAACCGGGTCGGCACCTGGCAGCTACACCGGTGGACGGATCATCAATATCGCGTCGGCCGCAGGTCTGCGGGTACTACCCCAAATTGGCGTGTATTGCATGAGCAAGGCTGCAGTCATTCAGATGACTAAAGCGATGGCATTGGAGTGGGGCAAGTTTGGTGTCAACGTTAACGCCATTTGCCCGGGTTATATCGATACCGAAATCAATCACCACCACTGGCAAACCGATGGGGGGCAAAAGCTTGTCAACATGCTGCCACGCAAACGTGTGGGGCAGCCTCAGGACTTAGACGCTCTGCTGGTCATGCTGTGCTCAGACCAAAGCCACTTCATCAACGGTGCGGTGATTGCTGCGGACGACGGCTTTGGAATTTGATGACTATATGGTTCTGCGACAGTCATTCGCTCCGAATGATTAGGAGCGAATGAAGTCAAATGACGATTACCGTGGTGCCAGGCGGATGGCGCCGTCCAAGCGGATGACTTCACCATTGAGCATGTCATTTTCAATGATGTGTTTAGCTAGCTTGGCGTAGTCTTGTGGTGTGCCCAAACGTGAAGGGAACGGCACGCTAGCAGCTAATGAGTCTTGCACTTCTTGGGGCATGCCAAACATCATGGGGGTACCAAAAATGCCCGGGGCGATGGTCATATTGCGAATGCCGTTGCGGGCGAGGTCTCGTGCAATGGGCAGAGTCATACCCACAATGCCGCCTTTGGAAGCGCTGTACGCCGCTTGGCCGATTTGACCGTCATAGGCTGCAACCGATGCAGTGGAGATCATGACGCCACGTTCGCCTGTGGGCTCTGGTTCGTTTTTGCACATCGCGTCAGCAGCCAAGCGAATCATGTTGAAGCTACCCACCAAGTTGACAGTGATGCACTTGGTGAACGTATTGAGTGTGTGCGCGCCATTCTTGCCAACGGTCTTTTCTGCGGGGGCGATGCCTGCACAGTTCACCAGGCCCATCAACTTGCCTAAAGAGACTGCTTTGGCTACTACGGCTTGTCCATCTGATTCACTGCTGACGTCTGCTTTGACGAAGGCGCCGCCAATCTCTTTGGCAATAGCTTCGCCTTTTTCGGCTTGCATATCAGCAATCACCACAGTCGCGCCGTTTGCTGCAAGCATGCGTGCTGTGCCTTCGCCCAAACCGGATGCGCCACCGGTCACGATGAATACTTTGCCTTGGATTTCCATATTGAACTTTCTAGGTAGGTTGCTGATAGGTAAGTCGTTGATTGACGTTTACGTAAACGTCAATGTGGCTTAATTATGCTTGATCAGAATGTGCAAATGACGCTGTTGCTACTCGGGGGGACGGCATTGCAGCTACTTGTCTCCTTTAGATATTTCGATAAAATTTTCTTGTTTTTGCGTTGCGCTCGAATTCCGCGCTATAATTGCGGTCTCGGAGATCCTTAGGCGCGTAGCTCAGCTGGTTAGAGCACCACCTTGACATGGTGGGGGTCGTTGGTTCGAGTCCAATCGCGCCTACCAACGGATATTTTGGTCACTTGCTTCTAGGGTTAACCTAGTTATTTGCAGCAGTGGCATTCCTTAGAATGTATTGCAGTGCAACACACAATCGGGCTACTCAAGCACCGAGCCTCGCAATGCAAAACAAGTCATCCAACGATTCAAAAAGTTCACAGCGGGTTATCAAAAAATATCCCAACCGTCGCTTGTACGATACAGACTCGTCGAGCTACGTTACGCTGTCCGAAATAAAGAACTTGGTGATGGATAGCGAACCGTTCTCCGTGCTGGATGCAAAAACCGGTGAAGACCTGACCCGTAGCATATTGTTGCAAATCATTCTCGAAGAAGAGGCAAATGGGTCTCCCATGTTCACTACCCCCGTGTTGGCGAACATTATTCGGTTTTATGGGCATGCCATGCAGGGCATGATGGGCGGCTATCTAGAGAAGAACATGCAGGCCTTGATGGACTTGCAAGCCCCAATGATGAAGGGCGTGATGCCCGCCAATCCGTTTCAACAAATGCAGGACCATCTGCAAAAACAGACTGAGCAGTTCCTCGGTACCTTTGGCCTTAAGCGTTAGGACATTGGTAGTTGCGGCTGCCTTCACACTTGATTGAACTATGACTGAATCTATGTCCGCACCTGTCTTGAGAACTGCACAGCCGAAGGTTGGTTTTGTGTCACTTGGTTGCCCAAAGGCTTTAACTGATTCTGAGTTGATTCTGACCCAACTGAGTGCAGAGGGATACCAGACCTCTAAAACGTTTCAGGGCGCGGATCTGGTCATAGTTAACACCTGTGGGTTTATTGATGATGCGGTTAAAGAGAGTCTGGATACGATAGGTGAGGCTTTGGCGGAGAACGGTCGCGTTATTGTGACTGGGTGTTTGGGGGCTAAGTCAGGTGCCGATGGTGGAAATTTGGTTAAGCAAATGCACCCAAAGGTTTTGGCAGTAACAGGGCCACATGCAACTCAAGAAGTAATGGATGCGGTGCACTTGAATTTGCCCAAGCCCCATGACCCGTTTCTGGACTTGATTCCTCAGCCTTTTGGCGTTGCCGGAATCAAGTTGACTCCACGTCACTATGCTTACTTGAAGATTAGTGAGGGCTGTAACCATCGGTGCACTTTCTGCATTATCCCGTCGATGCGCGGTGATTTGGTGTCACGCCCGATAGGTGATGTGCTGTCCGAGGCAAGAGCGTTGTTCGAAGGTGGTGTAAAAGAGTTACTCGTCATTAGCCAAGACACTTCAGCCTATGGGGTGGATGTTAAGTACCGGACTGGATTCTGGGATGGGAAGCCTGTCAAGACGCGCATGCTTGAATTGGTTCAGACGTTGGGTGAGATCGCTGCACCTTACGGTGCCTGGGTTCGACTGCACTATGTGTATCCGTATCCGAGCGTGGACGACATCTTGCCTCTAATGGCAACGGGCAAAGTGTTGCCCTATTTGGATGTTCCTTTGCAGCATAGCCATCCTGACGTTTTGAAACGAATGAAGCGACCAGCCAGTGGTGAGCGTAACCTGGAGAGGATTCAAAAATGGCGCGCCGACTGTCCTGAGCTTGTGATCCGTAGTACGTTCATTGCTGGATTCCCAGGGGAAACAGAAGAAGAGTTTTCCCATTTGCTAGAGTTTTTGCGGGAAGCCAAGATCGATCGAGCGGGTTGCTTTGCCTACAGCGATGTGGCAGGTGCGACGGCGAATGAATTGCCTGGGATGCTCCCAGTGGAATTACGTGAAGAGCGTCGAGCAAGGTTTATGGCTGTTGCCGAAGAAGTATCCGCTGAAAAACTGCAACACCGCGTTGGGTCGGTGATGCAAATTTTGGTCGACTCTGCGCCTGGAATGGGGAAAAAAGGAGGTGTAGGCCGCAGCTATGCGGATGCGCCTGAGATTGATGGTGTCGTGCGATTATTGCCGCCAGAGAAGATAAGCAAGTCACTGAAGGTAGGTGAATTCACCAAGGCTCGTATTGTTGCCGCTCAAGGACACGATCTTGTTGGTCTTCCCATTTGAATGGTCAAAGCGTCAAAAAGTTCAAATGCGCTAAGTCGGCCGTGGGAAAACATGCCGAACGCTGCCTGACTTTGCAAGAAAAATAGGGCCTTCATGTAATGCCGATTGCTTTGTCGCGTCATCCGTTGTTCGTTAAAGCGGCTAGCTATTTCACTGTTGTACTTCTTAGCTCGCTGGTCCTCATTTATGGATTGATTCCCGGCCTGCTGGCGGTGTGCTTGGGTTATTTGCTTGCCAATGCGATTGCACGTGTGGGCATACGGCGGGTGCGGCTTGGGCCCACTGGCGCTACGGTCGTTGTGATTGCCGTGCCCTTACTTGGGTTGATGGCATTGCTATTGAATGCCAGAGGGATGGTGTTTGGCGCCGTCGTTCAGTACGAGGCCATGCTGCACCATCTCGCCGGGACGGTTTTAGAGATTCGTCAGAAGTTACCAGGCAATCTGGCTATTCATCTTCCTGACGAGCTATTGGGCGCGCAAATCTGGTTGTCCGAGTATTTGAAGTCCCAGGCTCATGCAATTGCGGATCTCGGGACGTCAGGGCTAAGAGGCGGCCTGTTGGTCTATGTAGGCCTGGTTATTGGGGCGCTCATAGAAGGCGCCCCAGCTAAACGATCGGACGCAGGAGAATTGCGGGTGGAGATGCGAAAGCGCGCGTCTCACTTCATCGACGCGTTTCGCCAAATCGTGGTGGCGCAGTTCTGGATCGCCGCATTCAATGCTATGTGTACTGGTGTTTTCTTGTATTTTTTATTGCCTTTGTTTGGCGCGGATATGCCCTACGCGGGTGCATTGACAGCCTTTACCTTTTTCGCGGGCTTGTTACCTATTGTCGGAAACTTGATTTGCAACGGAGTGTTGACTTTGGCAGGGCTGTCCATATCGCCAGAAATTGGATTACTTTGCCTTGTGTTCTTGGTGTTCATTCATAAGTTTGAGTACGTCATCAACGCAAAGGTCGTAGGAAGCCGCACAAATACGGCTGCGTGGGAGTTGCTGCTTGTTATGTTCCTCGGCGAGGCTGTCTTTGCGCTTCCTGGGCTGATCAGTGCTCCACTGTTCTACGCCTATCTGAAAAAAGAACTTCAGATCAGTGGGCTGATCTAGAACTCAGAATTAGGCGGGTGCCCAAAAACTTTTGTGCACGCCAAAAAAAAGGCCTCATGTAGATACATAAGGCCTTTTAATACAATAGTGGTGCCCAGGAGAAGACTCGAACTTCCACGTCCTTGCGAACGCCAGCACCTGAAGCTGGTGCGTCTACCAATTTCGCCACCTGGGCACGAATTAAATTATAACACGGGGGAAGTTGGCAATTTCCTATTAATCTGTCACTCACTACCCTTACCATCAAGCATCAGCTACCTTGTGGTTGCACCAAGTCTCATCAAAGAAAGCGAGCATTGCTATTAAATACCCTACTGAAACTGCATCACACTCTGATGAGTTTGAAGGCGTAGTCCAAGGCCACCGAGATGGGCACGGGTTTATTGCACGCGATGACAATGGCCCAGACGTTTACTTGGCACCTAACGAAATGCGCGCGGTACTGCACAAAGACAGAGTCAAAGCGCGCATTGTGAGAAGTGACCGCAAGGGGCGCCCTGAAGGGCGTGTTGTCAGCATTGTTGGTAGATCGTCGCAACCAATTATCGGGCGGCTGTTGCAGGAAAGCGGCGTGTGGCTGGTGGTGCCCGAGGATAAGCGCTATGGACAGGATGTATTGATCCATAAGGGTGCAATAAATGGTGCGAAACTTGGGCAAGTGGTCGTAGTCGAACTGGTGGAGCCCCCCAGTTTGTTTGGGCAGCCAACTGGGCGAGTCAAAGAGGTACTCGGAGAAGTGGACGATCCCGGTATGGAGATAGAGATCGCCGTTCGCAAGTATGACGTGCCGTACCAATTCTCAGAAGCTTGTCTCTTGCTCGCGCGCAAATTGCCCGATGCCGTGAGAGCGCAGGATAAAGAAGGTCGAATTGATCTGACCGACGTTCCTTTGGTGACTATTGACGGTGAGGATGCCCGAGATTTTGATGATGCGGTGTACTGTGAACCGGCTACCCGTGGTCGCGGCAAGTCTGCAACCAAGGGTTGGCGTTTACTTGTGGCCATTGCCGATGTCAGCCACTATGTGGATACGGGTTCACCCATCGATGTTGACGCTTATGAGCGCGCAACCAGCGTTTACTTTCCTCGGCGTGTCATTCCCATGTTGCCAGAGAAGCTATCCAATGGATTGTGTTCGCTCAATCCAGCCGTCGAGCGCTTATGCATGGTTTGCGATATGTTTGTATCAGAAGAGGGGGACGTTGAAGCCTATCAGTTCTATCCCGCTGTGATGTGGAGCCATGCAAGGTTTACGTATACGGAGGTCGCTGCAATTCTTGGGAACACGCGCGGCCCAGAAGCACTCAAGCGTAATGAGCGGGTCGGTGACTTGCTCAATCTGCATGGGGTTTATCAGTCTCTTTTGAAGGCGCGGACAAAACGCGGAGCGGTAGATTTTGAGACCATCGAAACTCAGATTGTGTGTGATGAAGGTGGCCGCATTGAAAGAATAGTGCCGCGGACTCGCAATGTGGCGCATCGTGTGATTGAAGAAGCTATGCTGGCCGCGAATGTCTGCAGTGCTGACTTTATTGCGCAAAGCAAGCACCCTGGTTTGTTTCGTGTACATGAAGGTCCAACGCCGGAAAAGCGTGAGGCCTTGCGAAACTACCTTAAAGCGACGGGTGTTGGTTTAACTATCAGCGATGAACCGTCGCCCGGAGAGTTTCAGGCGATTGCCACGGCTACTAAAGATCGTTCTGATGCGCAGCAAATTCATTCCATGCTCTTGCGCTCGATGCAGCAAGCGATCTATACCCCTTTGAATAGTGGTCATTTTGGCTTGGCATTCGACGCGTATACACACTTTACGAGTCCTATTCGCCGATATCCAGATTTGCTGGTGCATCGAGTAATCAAGGCAATACTCGGCAAGACCAAGTACCAGCTTCCTGCGCTACCAACGCCGGGGGAAGCGCATGCAAAGCTTGCGCGTCGATTGGAAAAGAATGCTTCGGCTCGCCCCGATCAGACTCCACAAAGGTCAGTCAAGGCCAATGCCGCCACTTTAGCGTGGGCGGCGGCAGGTTTGCATTGCAGCGCCAATGAGCGTAGGGCGGATGAGGCGAGCCGTGACGTTGAAGCTTGGCTGAAATGCAAATACATGCATGAGCACTTGGGTGAAGAATACAGTGGGGTGGTCACATCTGCCGCTAATTTTGGAATCTTCGTTACGCTGGACGCTATGTATGTTGAAGGTTTGGTGCATATCACAGAGTTAGGTGGTGAATACTTCCGATTTGATGAAGCTAAACAAGAACTCCGCGGTGAGCGAACCGGTATTCGCTACGCAATTGGTACCCGGGTACAGATACAAGTGAGTCGAGTTGATTTAGATGGGAGAAGGATCGACTTTCGACTGCTTTTAGATAAGCAAGCAGTCTCCATGCGATCACCTTCTGAAAAGTTGGATGCGCGTCCCGCAAAAAGTATGAACGCAGATTTCTTAGATCAAGGTTTAAGCGCAGTTACCTGGAGTGATTCCAAGAAAAGGGGGGGGCGATCAACCAAGTCTAAGCAAGGCGTAGTGGAGGTGAAGCGCAATGCGGCGAAGCCAACCTCGACCAAAAAGAGTCTGCCGCGCAAGCGCCGCTAAAACGGGCCTTTTTGGAGCTGCCGGCCTGACAGCCTTTATCGGCGTTTGAGTATTTGTAGGGATTCTTTGGCATCCACAGGGTGTTCCACTTCTGCATGCCATGCCCATGTTGAATTCTGTGGCTGATCGTGCTCTCTTTTTTCTAGCTCAATATCGGTGACAAGCCAGGGGCAAAGCCCCGGCTCAGTGCCGAACCGCTGATGACCATAGACCTGCAGCGCTGCAATTTTCGCAGGGTCTAAACTGACAGCCTGAATGCACCCGCGTGGTTCAAGCAGTGCTACGGCTTTGTTTACCAGCACCGTGTAGCCCAAGCCATAGTTGAGCAAAGGCATCCACAGTGTCATGAGCAGGAGCCAGCACAACGACGCGCCGCTAGCTGGCAAGACAAGGCTTTTCCAAATTGCTGCCCGGTGCCGGCCAACGCGCCAATGAACCAGCCAAACCCACACCATGGTCGCAGCGCACGCTACAAAAAACTCCCACCAAGAAAAACTGGGGGTGAACCCGGGAGCAAGGCGCGCAACATTGGACGCAGGTTGACTGGGAAACCCCGTTTGCATAGCAATCCATACGACCCAGATCACAAAGCCACAACCCGAAAAGAATAAAAGTGTGAACCAATCAATCAAGGCGGCAACTTGCCTTTTGAGGGTGGGGAGGGCAAATGCCGCAAGGGTCGCAAGACTTGGTAGGGCAATCAGCAAGGTGCGGTCGGAGCTCCCTGTTAGCAATGTTGCTGCCACGGTAACTAAAGCGAACCATGCGGGAAGCCCAAGATGGCGGCTGATTTTGCTGTTGAATAACTGGCGCCTCCAACGCCACACGGTCCACAACGCTAGCGGCCAAGCAGGCCAAGCGAACCATATCAACAATTGCGCGTAGCCATTCCAATCTTGCCACTGAGCACGCGGAAGCTCTATCTTCCAGCGCCAGAGATCCATCACTAGGGCTAGAAAGGCGCCCAGTACCGTGGCTAAGAGAATGAAACTCGAGTCAATAAGCCTCTGAGTTGTTGTTGCTTTTGGGTTTTTTTCGTAAGGAGCGCCTTGGTCGAAGGCGTGAATCAAACTACCTCCTAGTCCAAAAAAAACAGCCATTGCAGGTGCGCCTGACAGCGTGGTGCCAGTCAATCCAACGAGCACTGTGACAAGAGATATCTTTCGATGATATGGAAGAGCCGCCAGAGAGAAGAACAGAAGTGCCGTGAATCCAAGCTGAGCGACTGCGGGGGTTGTCTCATGCGAAAGCTGTGCCAAGCCCAAACTTGCAATCAATGACAATAGGGCGCCATCCGCCATAGCGCGGGCATAGTCTTTGGGTTTTGCTTCTCCGCCAAACGCAAATGCCACCGGCTGTGCTTGCGGAGTACGAGCAAGGTAGTACGTGGCGTACCAAGTGGCCAACATTGCCATGGCTAGTAGCAGACCGAATGGAATTCGCGCCGCGAAGTCCGCAGCTACCCAAGGCGGCGCTAGGGCGATGGCGCCAGCACCCAGCCAATAAGGCAGAAGTGCTGGAAAGTTGGTTGACAAACCAGCTAGTGTGGGCCGTAGCCAATTGGAAGTGCCGTTTGCAAGCTCGGACATGTAGCCGAGTGCCGTGATGTCCGCACTTTTCCAAGCCTCTCTGCCCACAAAGCCAGACAGCACATAACAGATGCAGAGAAGCAGCAGCGCAACGCGAGGTAGTCTGCGAGCGGCTGCCTGGGTAACGATGGCGGGGTTGGGATGGTTCACAACGATGGGGCTAGGGTCATAAAAAAAGGCAGTGCGGAGATACCGGACTGCCTTTTTTGCGCATCAGGCCGAAACCTGAAATGAAGTTACTTTGCTGCGGTCTTGCCGAAACGATTACGGAACTTCTCAACACGGCCACCCATGTTGTCGACGGATTTTTGGGTTCCAGTATAGAAAGGGTGCGATTCGCTGGACGTGTCAAGCTTGTACAACGGCAACTCACGGCCATCATCCATCTTGATCATTTCTTTGGCGTTTACGCAAGAACGTGTTACGAACTTGAAGTTGTTGGACAAGTCCAAGAAACACACTTCACGGTAATTGGGGTGGATGCCTTCTTTCATATCTTCTCCATCAGTTGCGGTAGCCGCGTTGAGTCCTTGGGCAAACCATTGCGCAATTCAAAACCAAACGTACTTATCGCTGTTAGCCTTAGATTATAACCTAGCCGCCACGGCGCATCATGTCGAAAAATTCGTTGTTGTTTTTCGTAGCGCGCATCTGCTTCAAGACCATTTCCATGGACTCGATTTCATCCATGTTGTACAAAAACTGGCGCAGGATGCGGGTTTTTTGCAGAATTTCTGGGCTTAGTAGTAGCTCTTCGCGACGCGTGCCGCTGCGGTTCAATTGAATGGACGGGAAGACGCGTTTCTCGTATAGGCGGCGGTCCAAGTGGATTTCGCTATTGCCAGTGCCCTTGAATTCTTCAAAGATCACTTCATCCATGCGGCTTCCTGTGTCGACCAAAGCAGTTGCAATGATGGTCAGTGAGCCGCCTTCTTCTACGTTACGTGCCGCACCCAAAAAGCGCTTGGGACGCTGCAAGGCGTTGGCATCAACACCGCCAGTCAATACTTTTCCAGAACTTGGTACGACGTTGTTGTAGGCCCGAGCCAAACGCGTAATGGAGTCCAGAAGAATCACCACGTCTTTCTTCAACTCCACCAAACGCTTGGCGCGCTCGATCACCATTTCGGCCACGTGTACGTGACGTGCTGCTGGTTCGTCAAAAGTCGATGCAATGACCTCACCCTTGACTGTGCGCTGCATCTCTGTAACTTCTTCTGGTCGCTCGTCGATAAGCAAAACCATGAGGTAGCTGTCGGGGTAGTTGGCGGAAATGGCGTGTGCAATGTGCTGCATCATCACCGTCTTGCCGCTCTTGGGTTGAGCCACGATCAGTGCACGTTGACCTTTTCCTATCGGTGCGATGATGTCAATCACGCGTCCCGTAACGTTGTCTTCCCCCTTGATATCACGCTCAAGCTTCATCTGAGACTTGGGAAACAGCGGTGTCAAGTTTTCAAACATGACCTTGTGTTTATTTTCCTCGGGGCCACCGCCGTTGACCTTGTCCAATTTATTGAGGGCAAAGTAGCGCTCGCCGTCTTTTGGGGTACGAACTTCGCCTTCAATCATGTCACCTGTGTGCAGATTGAAACGGCGCACTTGGCTGGGGCTGATGTAAATGTCGTCAGTGCTTGCTGTGTAGCTCGTGTCTGGGCTACGCAAGAAACCAAAGCCGTCGGGCAGAATCTCCAGCACACCATCAGCAATGATCTGTTCGCCAGTGCGAGCGCGCTTTTTAATGATCGCGAACATCAGCTCTTGCTTACGCATACGGCCAGTATTTTCAATTTCAAGCTCTTCAGCTTGTTTGAGGACTTCCGACACGTGCAGTGCCTTGAGTTCGTTTAAGTGCATGGAAATGGTCCCGAAAGGGAGTTAACCGACGGATCGGTGAAAAATCGAAATCTTGCGAAAATTCAGGGGAGATTGGGTGAAGCTTGACCTGTAATCTTGCTTCTGTGTTCTCTACCTAGCTAAGTCTAGGTTGGGTACTTGCCCTCGTGAAGGCAGGTGAACGGGATTTATTATGACAGGAAATTTTGCGACCGTGCAGCGGTGTCACGGTCGCATGAAAAAAATCAAGCCAATTGCTGGTCAATAAAGGCTGTTAACTGCGCTTTGCTCATGGCGCCAACCTTGGTGGCTGCAAGTTGCCCGTCTTTAAACAACATGAGTGTTGGGATGCCACGGATGCCAAACTTGGCGGGTATGTCACGGTTCTCATCAACATTCATTTTTGCGATGAGCAGTTTGCCTTCATAGGCAGTCGACACTTCATCCAGGATGGGGGCAATCATTTTGCATGGACCACACCACTCAGCCCAGTAGTCCACCAAGATGGGCTGGGCTGCTTGCAGAACGTCAACTTCAAATGTGGCGTCGGTTACGTGTTTAATCAGATCGCTGGCCATGATTTTCCTTCTGAGAGTGCTTGATACGGCTAAAGTTGCGGCATTGTGACAGAAACCAAGTACCCCAATGCCGCACTTCCCGCTATGGAAGTTATAGAGAAAATTGATGCTGGGCCAGTGGTTCCGGCCCATTCGTTGCCAGAAGTTCCTGTGGACCACCCGGTGATGCAGCAATGGTTAGCCTTGGGCGAGGGTTTGCTGGACCGGCTAGCGCAAGCCATATGGGGGCGCGGAGTTCATCCGGCTCGCACAGTGGTTGTTCTGCCGTTCGCCCATCTCAGACCCTTGGCCGCTCGATTGTGGGCCCAACGTTTTCCTGATGGCTTTGCGCCTAGGTTCGAGACCAGCATGAGTTGGAGTACCTCACTGTCCCCTTGGTCGGCAGGGCCCACAGATATCGCATTTGATGCAGCCCTAGACAGCCTGACTGCGCAAGCCATGCTAGAACAAGTAGGCTTAGGCGAACAATCCGCAGCCTTAACGGTTCTCTTGGTTCAGGTAGCGCACCAGATTGGCCCCTTGGCTGCGGCCGTTCCCGCAGAGCGCAGAGGCCAGTGGGCGGTGGCCGCGCGTGCAGCGGTGGTGCTGGGCATGGACTCCACTGCGCTCGCGTGGGAAGCAGCGGTAGGCCAGGTGGCGGTGGAGTGGGCTGCAGTTTCGACCTATGCAAGTGATGTCTTGCTGTCGCCACAGACCTCGACGACCACTGATGCAGTCCTTGTGGTGCAAGGACTAGCCCTAGACCCTATTGCGGCAGGGTTACTGGAGGCATGGCGAGGCAAGGCTGAGGTAATCCCGTTTTCAGCGCCAAATGAGTTAGCACCTGCCGACGTGACCGCGAAGCCCAAGCAGCGTGCGCACTTAGGAACTCAGCTGCACAGCTGTCTAGACGCCGAGGATGAAGCACAGCGTGCTGCCGCTTGCCTGATTCGACACATCGCAGACGGGCGTTTTCCCGTAGCACTCGTCTCCAGTGACCGCGCGCTTACGCGACGCGTGCGCGCGATGCTTGAAGCGTCCGAAGTGCAGATTCGTGATGAAACCGGGTGGAAGCTTTCCACCAGTCACGGTGCAGCTCAAGTGATGGCTCTTTTGCGCGCCTGTGCTTGGAACGCATCGACAGATGATGTGCTTGCCTGGCTAAAAGGCGCACCTACTTACGCACGCATGGCAAGCGAGGTGGAGGCCTTGGCCCGTCGCGAACAGCTGCGTGATTGGCGCAAGTTCAGTGCTTGTTCCGCACTCAAGAAGCAAGCTCACTTACTAGTGGCGCACAGCGGTATCGAGCAGCAAAGAGCGCGCTTCAAGGGCGTGCGCCCCCTGCAGGCATGGCTTGCAGAGCTGCGGCTGGCTTTGCAAGAGAGTGGCATTTGGGACACGCTCCAGCCCGACAACATCGACTCTGAAACGGCAAAGCACAGCCTGATTGAAGTGCTGCGCCTGAGCAGCCCTAGCACACCAGAGTGGGATGCTTTGCAAACCGACGCTCTGTGGGCGGGGCACCGGTTTGACTTGGCTGGCTTTACGACTTGGGTAAACCAAACGTTTGAAGGCGCAAGTGCGTCACCGGCCTATCCAGCATTGGAGCAAGTCGTCATTTTGCCCATGAGCCAAATGATGGGGCGGCCCTTTGCTGCGCTGGTAATGGCTGGTTGCGACGAGGTACGACTGAATCCTTCCACGGACCCACCAGGCAACTGGACGGCTGCCCAGCGCGAGGCACTGGGGTTGCCGTCACGTGAACAACTGGAGGAACAAAGCCGCTGGGCTTGGTTGGGGGCCTTAGCTACCCCGAGCTGTGATGTGCTTTGGCGAACCAGCGATGACGCGGGCGAAACACTGCAACCTAGCGTGCTGGTTCAATTGCTACAGCTCGACATCGCGATGTCCGGCGCTCCCGAAATGGCGAGTGCCTGCGAAGACCCGCGGAGCGTCCGGCATGTGCCCGCTCAGCCAGTTGCGAGGCCCATGCCCATCGGTGCTGACGTGTTGCCCGCGCAACTTTCTGCCAGTGCCTATGAAGACTTGCGGACCTGCCCCTACCGCTTCTTTGCCATGCGGCAGCTAGGTTTGCAAGCGAGTGATGAACTGGATGCAGAGGTAGACAAGCGGGACTTTGGCTTATGGTTGCATGAGGTGCTCAAACGCTTTCATGAGGGCTTGCAAATTGAGCCCACGTCAGATCGTGCTCGTCGGACAACCATGTTGCAAGCCGCGAGTGAACACAGCACGCTGTCTATGGGCTTATCCGAAGGTGAGTTTCTGCCTTTTGCGGCGGCTTGGCCAGCCGTACGTGAGCATTACCTGGATTGGTGTGAAACCCATGACAGGACGAACGCCAGGTTTGCCAGCGCAGAGACTTCGCACACCCAAAACCTCGGCCCCATTACTTTGGTTGGGCGTATAGACCGCATCGACACACTGCCTGATGGCAGCCATTGGGTCATGGACTACAAGACAGAGCCTATGGCTAAGACTCAGGCGCGTATCAAAGACCCCTTCGAAGACACACAAATCGCGTTCTATGCGGCGCTGCTACCCGACGACACCTTGGATGCGGCCTACGTGAACATCAGCGAGCGGGACGCCACGCGTACTGTGCCGCAAGCTGACATAGTGCAAGCGCGTGACGCTTTGCTGGAGGCCATTCTGGAAGACATGACGCAGATTCAATCCGGCGCAGCTTTGCCTGCGCTGGGGGAGGGCATGGCATGTGATTACTGCAAAGCACGTGGACTATGCCGTAAAGACTTTTGGGAGGCCCCATGAGTCAGTTTGGCCAACCTGCCGCCTTTGAGCACAACGCACAGCCCGTTGCACGCAAGCGGTTTTACGAAATTGCGTGTGACCCACGCAGGAGCGTTGCGGTAGAAGCCTGCGCGGGTGCAGGTAAGACGTGGATGCTGGTCTCTCGCATCGTCCGCGCTTTGTTGGACGGCAGTGCTTCACACCAAATCTTGGCGATTACCTTCACAAAAAAAGCAGCGGGCGAGATGCGTGAGAGGTTGCATGAGTGGTTGCTGCAGTTTTCACAAAGCACGGATGCGCAGCTGGAGCAAGAGCTGCTGAGTCGCGGCTTTACCCAAGCGCCGGCGCCTGAGCAACTGGCCATGTTGCGTAGTTTGCACCTGAACTTATTGCGCCACGGGCGCCCCGTTCAGATACGTACATTTCACAGTTGGTTTGCGGCGCTGTTGCGCAGTGCGCCATTGGGGGTCTTGCACCAAATGGGCTTGCCCAGCGCCTACGAGCTGCTTGAGAACGATGCCAAGGCGGTAGCACAGGTGTGGCGGCTTTTCCTCACACGGGTGGCAAAGGACGCGATGGCCCACGCGGATTACATGGCCGCGGTCGCTGTGTATGGGCGTCACCAAACCCACAAAGCCCTAGAGGCCGCGCTATCCAAGCGCGTAGAGTTCGCATTGGCTGACGCCCATGGTGTGGTGGATGCCTCGGTACAGACCTTTGCGCAACAGTTTCCCGAGTTTGGGGGCTTGCAAACTCCGCAGGACTACCTGAACCAGGCTATCACCCAAACCCTTTTGCTAGATGCGGCCCGTGCCTTAGGGGCCAGCAGCCTCGTGAGCTGCACCAAAGCGGCCACTGCGCTAGAACAAGCGCTGGGCAACCATGATGTCGCAGGCATGTTTGACGCCTTGCTCACCAAGACAGGCACTGCCCGCAAGTTCAGTGACAAGTTGACAGGCATCGCGACCGTACAGGCTGCCCAAGACGCCCTATTGCGCGTCAGCGCAGCAAAAATGCAGCATGAGGCATGGCTGCACCAGCAGCGCATGGCGCGCCTGAGCCGGGGTCTGCTGGAGGACTACGCGGGCTTGAAGCGCGAACGCCGTTGGATTGACATGGGGGATCTGGAGCGCGCCGCCTTGACGCTGATGTCAGACCCGGTGCTCAGCGGGTGGGTGCAAGAGCGGCTAGACGCCCAAGTGCGGCATCTGCTGATTGATGAGTTTCAAGACACCAACCCACTGCAATGGCAAGCCTTGAGCGCCTGGTTGCAAGGCTATGGCGGCGCGGCGCGGGCACCTAGCGTGTTTATTGTGGGTGACCCTAAACAAAGTATCTACCGGTTTCGGCGCGCCGAACCGCAGGTGTTTATGGCCGCCAAGCGCTTTGTGGTGGATGGTCTGGGCGGGGATGTGCTCAGTTGTGACCACACCCGACGCAATGCGCCTGCCATTATTCAAGTCGTTAACCAAGCCCTCGGACAAGCCCAAGCGGATGGCCAGTTTGATGGGTACCGACCCCACAGCACAGAGTCCACAGACCTAGGGCGCGTCTTTAAGCTGCCTCGGCTCACGCGTGAAACGGGGGAGCTTGATGCGGTGGAGTCGACGGCATCTGAGTGGCGCGACTCTTTGACGACCCCGCGCCACACACAGGAGGAAACCCGCAAAACCATGGAGTGCCGCCAAGCCGCGCGTTGGTTGGCCCAGCAGTTGCACGTTTCGGGTGGCAGCTTGCAAGCCAAAGACATCATGGTGCTTGCGCGTAAGCGGGAGCGCTTGGGTCTGATGCAATCGGAGCTTGCAGCTCTGCACATCGCTGCGCAACAGCCTGAAAAAACCGAGCTAGGGGACATGCCCGAAGTGCAAGACATCGTTGCGCTGCTGGATGCCTTAGTGTCACCCCGGCATGATCTGTCCTTGGCTCGGGCACTCAAGTCGCCTCTCTTCCGTGTGGGGGATGAGGATTTGGTCCAGCTGGTCCTGTGCCAACGGGGCTTGCCTCAACCAGAAGACAGCGCGCGGGCGTCGTGGTTCGACACTCTGCAAGAGGCCACGGGCTTGCCCCAGGCTTTGTCGGCCATTGGGCCTATCTTGTTGCGATGGAGGGCGTGGTTACAGGGCACATCTCCCCATGACGCCATCAGCCGTATCTACCATGACGGTGACGTATTGGCGCGTTTTGCTGCAGCTGCCAGACCTAAGCAGCGGGAGAGCGTGCTCGCCAATCTGCGGGCCTTGTTGTCGGCCACGTTGCAGTTGGATGGCGGGCGCTATGTCACCGCCTATGCACTGGTGCGGGCTTTGAAGGCCGGTGGAATAGCCGCTCCGGTGCGCGCAGACACCCAATCAGTGCGGCTATTGACGGTGCACGGTGCCAAAGGGCTGGAGGCACCCTTGGTACTGCTGCTAGATACCGACAGTGAAGCCTTGAAATCCGAGACCATGGGGGCGTTGGTGCAGTGGCCCGGAGAAGATGCGTACCCCAAGCGCTTTGTTTTCTTGGCCAGCGAAACACGTCCGCCTGCTTGTGTGGCGGACGCATTGGCGCAAGAGCAAATGGCGCGCAAACGTGAAGAGCTCAACGCCTTGTACGTGGCGTTGACCCGCACACAGCGCACGCTGGTGCTAAGCAGTCTGGAGCCCCATGCACCACAAGCCGGAAGCTGGTGGCAGCGGCTAGAGGGCATGGCTGAAAACGCCCCTTGGGCGGATGGCGCTGCCCTGGAGGCTGCAGACCCTCTGCTGGTTGGCGCTGCTACATCACCTGGTACGAGCGAGCTTGGCGACATTGTGGCGCTCTCAGTGTTGCCAAATATGCCGCAAGCGCTCGTGGATAAAGCGCGAGATGCTACTGAAAAAATAGCACGGCTGGCGAAGATTGATCGCTTAGATTCCCGCATGGGGCAAGCCATGCACCGCTTGTTGGAGTGGGTGGAGCCAGCGCAAACGCTGGACCTTATGCACTTGTGGTCCGACGCGCAGCGGGCGCGCGTTGCGCTTGAGTTTGGGTTGACGCAGGCTCAGGTGCTGCAAGCACAGCACATGGCAGTTGCCATTGTGGGCGGGCAGGGTGCTTGGGCTTGGAACAGTGGGCTGCTCGCGTGGCATGGGAATGAAGTGGCCATGGTGTGCGCGGGCAAGAATGTGCGGATTGACCGTTTGGTTCGGCGGGCCGACAGTGGACAATGGTGGGTCTTTGACTACAAGTCTGCCTTCCAACCGCAGCACCAGGTGGAGCTGCTGGCCCAGTTGGAAGCCTACCGCAGCGGCGTCTCGCTGGCAAACCCAGGCCACACGGTGCGCGCCGCTTTTTTGACGCCTCAAGGCGCATTGATTGAAATTTGAACCCTTATATGACTGAAAACGCTCCCATTCTTGATCTTGCCGTCATCGGCGCGGGGCCTGCAGGGCTTATGGCGGCGCAAACCGCCCTTGATGCGGGCGTGGCCGTGCATGTCTTTGACGCCATGCCTTCTGTGGGGCGCAAGTTTTTGCTCGCCGGCAAAGGAGGGCTCAACCTGACCCATTCCGAAGGAGCTGACGCGTTTGCAGGGCGATATGGGGCCCGTCGATCGGCTATTGAGACCTTGTTGCAAGATTTTGGTCCCGATGCACTGCGCGCATGGGCCCATGGATTGGGAATCGAAACCTTTGTGGGCACATCAGGGCGGGTGTTTCCCAAAGACATGAAGGCGGCGCCGTTGTTGCGTGCGTGGCTGCAGCGCCTGCGGCATCCAGTGGGCACAGGCAGCGTGCAGTTTCACATGCGTCACCGCTGGGTGGGCTGGGGGAAAAGCACTCTCGCGCCGAATGTCTTGGGTGCCACGCCGCACGCCTTGCAGTTTGAGACCCCACAAGGTGTACGTACTGTGCAAGCGCGCGCTGTGGTGCTGGCCTTGGGCGGGGGCAGTTGGGCGCGATTGGGCTCCAATGGGGCTTGGGTGCCCTTGCTGGCAGAAAAAGGCGTGGCCGTGGCACCCCTGCTGCCCTCCAATTGCGGCTTCGAAGTGCAAGGAGGGTGGAGTGAATTCTTTAAATCCCAGTTTGCCGGCCACCCGTTTAAGGCCGTGGCGGTGCGGGTGCAGACCTCTCAAGGGCAACAATTTGAGCGCAAGGGCGAGTTTGTGGCCACTGCCCATGGTGTTGAGGGCAGCTTGGTCTATGCAGCCTCTAGCTTGCTGCGTGACGACATTATTCGCACCGGCAGCGCAACCATGGTCCTTGATTTATTGCCAACGCTGAGTCCAGAGCGGGTGTTGGCGGAGGTGAGCCACCCCCGAGGCAGTCGTTCGCTATCGAGCCATTTGAAGAGCCGTTTGAAAATTGACGGGGTGAAATCTGCGCTGCTGCATGAAGTTTTGCCTAAGGACACGTTTGAAGACCCCATCAAGCTTGCACTTGCCCTCAAGGCGGTGCCCATCACCTTGGTGGCTGCCCGTCCCTTGGATGAGGCCATTAGCTCTGCCGGTGGGGTTTTGTTTGAGGTGCTTACGCCTGACTTGATGCTGGAGCAAATGCCCGGCGTGTTTTGTGCCGGAGAAATGTTGGACTGGGAGGCGCCCACTGGGGGCTATCTCTTGAGTGCCTGTTTTGCCAGCGGTGCCAAGGCGGGGCAGGGCAGCGCCGCCTACCTGAAGAGGTGATGACGCTGTGTTGAGTCGTTTGCGCCAGCTCACCCAATCGCATGGTGCTTTGCGCACTGGAACTGGGTTGGTGAGTGGTGTGATCGCCTTAGGGTGTGGGCTGACCTGCGTTTTGTTGGTATTGACCTTGCACTTCCCGCAGTACCTCACAACGCCAGAGCTGCGCCAAGCTTTGAATTTAGCCTTGCTGCGGCCTTTGCTGTTGGGTGGCATGGTGGTGGGCGGTGGCATTGCGCTGGCCAACTTGCTGTTGGGCCGCGCTCCTTGGCTGTCTGCCGCTGCGTTTGCTTGCGTGGTGCTGAGCGCGCTGATGGGCGGCTACAAGGTGCAGCCTCCAGAGCTGAGTGGTCGCACGCCCTATATCGGCTTGGACTGGTTTGTGCTGGATTTGCTGGGGTCTACCCTCGTTTTTGTGTTCATCGAAAAACTGTTCCCACTTCGGCCCAAGCAGCCTGTGTTCAGGCCTGAATGGCAAACCGATTTGGCACATTTTTTTGTGAACCACTTGCTGGTGGGTTTTGTGCTGCTGGCAACCAACTTCTTTGTGCACCGATTTTTCTCGTGGGCCGTCAGCGTGGAGGTGCAGCAGGCCGTGCAATCACTTCCGTTTGTGCTGGAGTTGTGCGTGCTGATGTTGGTGGCCGATGTGATTCAGTACGCCGTGCACCGTGCCATGCATGAGCTGCCTTTTCTGTGGCGGTTTCACGCGGTGCACCACAGTATCAAGACCTTGGATTGGCTGGCAGGTTCACGCTTGCATGTCGGCGAAGTTTTGCTGATGCGCACCTTGGTGTTGGCCCCGATTTACGTGTTGGGCTTTTCGCGTGAGGTGATGGATGCCTACATCGTCATCATCGGGTTTCAGGCTGTGCTCAACCATGCCAATGTGGACTTGCGCCTTGGCTGGCTGCGCTACCTCGTGGTAACTCCCAACTTTCACCATTGGCACCATTCCCAAGACAAAGAAGCCTTGGACCGCAACTACGCGGGCCAGTTTGCCTTTATCGACTACCTGATGGGCACGGCTGTGAAATCGACCAAAACATGGCCCAGCGAGTACGGGGTGCTGGGCGATTACGTGCCGCTGGGGTTTTGGCGTCAGCTTTTGTTTCCCTTTCAGAGGCGCGCAAGGTCCCAAAAATCAGATGGACACTCGCCAAGTGGTTGCTGAACCCTAGTCGAAGTTGGTAGGGATTCCGAGTCGGGCTAAGGCGGCTTCTAGGCGCGGCCAAGGAACTCGGTTGCTCACGGGGTTGGCCCAGCCGTTCAAAATGCAGTAGTTCACGCGGTAAGGTTTGCGGTGGTGGCGCAAGTGCGTTGGCGTGTCGAGCAGTAGCTTCTTGGTTTGCAGCACCAGCATCCATCCTGGCTTTCTCTTGCTAGGCATGTGCGCCCAGCGGTGAAACAGGTTAGAGACCACAGCGAATACCAGCGTCCACACCCCACACAAGGTGGCAAACTGGGCCAACGCGCCCTCCAGTGGTTGTGGCTGCCAAGCGGCGAGGACCAAGGCACCGGCAATTGCCGAAGCGCCTAGGTTCTCCAGCAGTGAAATGCGGGTGATCTCCAAGGGGTCGCGGTGATGGCGGCGAAACGGGCCCACCAGCAGCGGCCCCCAGAGGGGCGTGCGCTCAGAGCCGAAGGAGTCGCACACCCAATGAATGACGCCTGTAAGCAAGTCCGCACAAAAGTAAGCCACCGGAATTGCCAAAAGGGCGAAGCTCCACGCCCACAGCGGCAGTGCGCGGTGCAGCTGGACGAGGGCATCCAGTACCATGGCGCTAAACAGTAGCAAACCCATGCCTTCCAATGCCCTGACCGCGTAGCGCTGAAGCACACCCATTTCTCATCCATGCAGAGTTATTACAAGCCGACACTAGACCCCGAGCGAGCACGCGCTGTGTGGAAGTCCATGCAAAGCCGCATTGTGGCGCAAGGTGTAGTCCAGCACGTTGGCGCGGTCGCTTGGCTGCGCTTTGTGGTGTTGAGCGCCTTGCTAGCGGGAGTGCTGTGGGTCACCTGGACCCATGCCACTGTGCTGGGCTTGGGGTTGGGAGCGTTAGCCACCGCACTGTTGCTCGCGCAGTTCGCCTTCTTGGGGCATGACGCGGGCCATGGGGGGCTTCATCGCAAGTCAGCATTGAATAGCCTCTTGGGGCAACTCTGCATGACCGTAGTAACGGGGATGGCCTTTGGCGAGTGGTACAGCCGCCACACGGCGCACCACCGCCACTGCCAAGACGAGGAACAGGACCCTGATATGGAGGTGAGCGTGGTCGTCTCGCTGACCGAAAATGCCGCGCGCACCAAAGGTCGGATCGGGCGTTGGTTTACGCGGCAGCAAGGGTGGCTTGTCTGGGGGCTGTCCTTGTTGTTTGCCCATAGCCAGCGCCACCTGGCCCAATGGGGGGCGCTGCGCCAGCCCCTCAGGTATTGGGCGGATTTAGTGGGTCTGTGCGTGCACTTTGGCTTGTGGTTTGCATTGCCGGTGCTGGTTTTGCAGGTCGACTTGAAGATCGCTGTGCTGGTCTACACCTTGCCACTGTTCGTGCTGGGCCCCTACTTGGCGGCCATTTTTTGGCTCAACCACATCGGAATGCCTTTGGTTCGCGGCACGCAGGGGCTCTCTTTTTTGGAGCACCAAGCGGCTACCTCCCGCACCATCACTAACCCCAAGCAGTGGGACTGGTTTTTCGGCGGCTTGAATTACCAGATTGAGCACCATCTGTTTCCCTCGGTGCCTTCGTTTCGCCTATACCGCGTACAAAACATTGTGCGTACCGCCTTTGCGCAAGACGGCATCGTCTATAACGGCAGTGGTTTTGTCGCTGCAGTGCGCAGCGTGGCTTTGCACTTTCGTGGGGTTGCTAAAGCTTTGTGATTTCAAACGCAGGTTGACCGGCCGTGGCCCTCGTATTTCCTGCGTAGTGCGCTACTGAAAATATAGCGTTTCTTGATTTTCTGAGGGAAACAAGTGGCTGTATGCACTTGAAAAAGAAGAAGTTGACGAGCCTTGACCCCGGCACTGGCTCCACAGTTAGAGCTGCTTGGTTCCCCACCTGACTCGGTTGGCCGCTTTACCATGCGGGAAGGCCCGTCACCTAGCATTGTAAGGGTTTTGTTGCCCTATTCTTTGGGTGATTCGCAAGTTCCGCCAAGCGTGTAATCCAGTTCTATGTCTCTACTGAACAGCCCGTCAACTGAGGATTTGTTTTTTCAGGCCAATGGCTTGATGGAGCACGGGCAGTTTGGGGAAGCCAAACATTTGCTTTTGCAGGCCTTAGACCAAGATCCGGACTGGGCTGAAGTGCACGCCAATCTGGCCTACGCCTGCGCTGAATTGGGTGAAACCGTGCAGGCTGAGCAGTGCTACTTGCGCGCTTTGGAACTCGCGCCCCACGCCGTGCAACTGCATATCAATGTAGGCACCTTGCTGGCTGAGCAAAAGCGCTTGCAGGAGGCGATTGCGCACTTTGAGTGGGCAATATCTTTGGAACCCGACTGCGTGGCCGCGTGGTCCAACCTAGGTGGTGTGTATGCCGGTATGCACAGGAACGCGCAGGCCGAGCAGTGCTGTCGCAGAGCATTGGAACTAGACCCCGGGCACGCCAAAGCACGCTTCAACTTGGCTTACGTATTGCTGCGCCGAGGAGACTTGGAAGAAGGTTGGGCTTGCTTCGAGGCGCGCGACTGGTATGCGGCTATGGCAGCCAAGCTGCATGCTCCGCGTTGGGATGGCTCCCCATTGGCAGGGCAATCTGTCTTGCTCGTGTGCGAGGCAGGGTATGGCGACGTGATGCAGTTTTGCCGCTATGTACCAGTGCTCAAACACCTAGGGGCGAGCCGCGTGAGCCTGTTATGCCAGCCCCCTTTGGTGCGCATCATGCAGGGCTTAGAGGGCTTGGACCATGTGCTGAATTTGAACGCGCCTTTGCCTGAACTCCACTGGGACTGCTGGTGCCCCTTGCTTAGCTTGCCGTTTCACTTGCAAACCCGCTTGCACACGATCCCCGGCACGCTGCCTTATCTACATGCAACGCCGAAGCGTCGGACTTTGTGGCAAAGCTTGCTACCGTCAAAAGGCTTCAAAGTGGGCTTGGTATGGAAGGGAAACCCGCGCTTTGAAAATGACGCAGACCGGTCGCTAAAGCACCTGTCTGTGCTGGGGCCCTTGTTTCAAGTACCTGGTGTGGCATTCATCAGTTTGCAAAAGGGAGTGGAGGGTGCGCACACCTTGGAAGCACCTGAACTGGGCGATGTCGGGCACATGACTGCGATAGGCGAGCGTCTGCATGATTTTGCGGACACTGCTGCCCTTGTAGCTAACCTGGACTTGGTGATCACAGTTGACACGGCGGTGGCCCATCTCACTGGTGCCCTCAATATTCCATGTTGGGTGCTGCTGCCGCACTACAAAACAGATTGGCGTTGGCTCCAAGATCGCAGCGACTCTCCGTGGTATCCCGGCGTGATGCGGCTGTTTAGGCAAGGCCCTGACGAGGACTGGGCACCTGTAGTTGCGGAACTAACTGCTGCGCTGCACGAACGTATGGGCGGCACACCGTAGAATCGCCGCATGTCTTATCTCGTGCTCGCTCGCAAGTACCGCCCTCGCAATTTCACCGAGATGGTGGGGCAGGACCATGTAGTTCAGGCACTGACCAATGCCCTGACAACCCAGCGCTTGCACCACGCCTACTTGTTCACTGGGACCCGTGGAGTCGGTAAAACCACCGTTTCACGTATTTTGGCTAAGTCCTTGAACTGCCAAGGCGTTGATGGAAACGGCGGAATTACTGCAACCCCTTGTGGCGTGTGCCAAGCCTGCTCTGATATTGATAGTGGACGGTTTGTGGATTACACCGAGCTGGACGCGGCTTCCAACCGGGGTGTCGACGAGGTACAGGCCCTGCTAGAGCAAGCGGTTTACAAGCCTGTGCAAGGCCGATTCAAAGTGTTCATGATTGACGAGGTGCACATGCTCACCAACACGGCGTTTAACGCCATGTTGAAAACACTGGAAGAGCCCCCTGAGTACCTGAAGTTCGTTTTGGCGACGACTGATCCACAAAAAGTGCCAGTGACGGTCTTGTCCCGTTGTCTGCAGTTCAATTTGCGGCCCATGGCACCAGAGACCATTCGTGAACACCTGACCCGCGTGCTGGGTGTGGAGAATGTGCCGTCGGAGGTGCAAGCTTTGCGCTTGCTGGCGCGTGCTGCCCGCGGTTCTATGCGCGACGCCCTGTCGCTGACAGACCAAGCTATAGCCTTTGGGAACGGCCATTTGCTTGAGGCGTCGGTACGCCAAATGCTGGGTAGCGTAGACCGGTCCTATGTGTTTCGCCTGATAGAGGCGCTTGCGGTGGGGGATGGCCGCACAGTGGTAGAAACATCCGAAGAGTTGCGCCTGAATGGGCTGAGCGCGGGATCTACCTTGGAAGAAATGGCGACGGTTTTGCAGCGCATGGCCGTAGTCCAGACACTGGCCCGTGCAGGTACCCCCGTAGCAGACGCGGGCGAGGATGACAGTGACCCAGAGGCGGCTCAGACGCAGCGCCTAGCTGCCCTGTTGCCTAGGGATGAGACCCAGCTGCTCTACAGCATTTGCTTGCATGGGCGTGCAGATTTAGGTCTTGCGCCAGACGAGTATGCAGCGCTCACCATGGTGCTGTTGCGATTGCTAGCCTTCAAGCCTGCGGAAGCAGGCACTTCCCCGATGAAGCCTCAAGTCGGCGTGGTGGAAAAAAAAACTCTAGCAGTTGCTAGTGGGCCCAGCCAGCACGTAGCTGCACCACATCAGACACAGGCTCCAGCACCTCAAACACCGCTGGCGCAGTTGGGTGTGGGGGCCGCTGCGGTTCCGGCAGCAGGCTCTGCGCCTCCCGCATTTGGGGTCAATTCGGCCAGTAGCCGGGTGGTGCAGCCTTGGGAGGACGCCCCCCCCGTTGCCTCATCAGGCCGCGCGGAGCCAGCACGGTCCGCGCCAATCGTTTTAGATTCTGAGCCGCCAAGTCATCCGCAGCAGGGCATGGAATTGCCGCCGGGGCATTTGCTGCAAGTGCGAGGCAGCGGTTCAGAATCAAATGCGGCTTCTGCGCCCATGGGAATTGTGCAGTCCGCTACCAAAGTTGTAGCATTTCCGGTGCGTGAGCAATCGGAGGGGCGCGCCGATGCAGCTTCGACCCAGACAAGTTCTGTGGTTCAGCCCACGCAAGAGGGAGATTTTTGGCATGCAACGGTGCAGCAGCTGATCAAAGAAGAGTCCATTGCGGCCTTTACCCGAGAGCTAGCCTTGCATTCTCAGCTGTTGGCGCGTGACGTGGACCAATGGGTGTTGCGCGTGGAGCGCGAGTCGCTGAACCAACCTGGGAGCCGTGAACGGCTGACCAACGCCTTGCATGCGGCGGGCCATGTGGTGAAGCTGGTAGTGGAAGTAGGGCGGGTGACGGATAGCCCTGGCAAGCGCAATGCAGCGGCAGCGGCTGAACGTCAACTGGCCGCTGAGAAAATTATTTTTGATGACCCATTTGTGCAATCCATGATGCGTGACTTTGGCGCGAAAATCGTGCCCGGTTCGATCAAGCCCATGGCATAGCCTGGGCACGTATCTGGATGCTGATCGTTTTTGAAACCCCGAAGGAAATTTGATGTTCAACAAAGGACAACTCTCTGGCCTGATGAAACAAGCGCAGGCAATGCAAGAGAACATGAAAAAGGCCCAAGACGAATTGGGCAATATTGAAGTAACCGGCGAATCTGGTGCGGGCCTTGTGAAAGTCGTGATGACCTGCAAGCACGATGTCAAACGCATCACCATTGACCCCAGCCTCTTGGCCGACGACAAAGACATGCTGGAAGATTTGGTAGCGGCTGCGTTCAACGCAGCAGTGCGCAAAGCAGAAGAAACGTCTGCTGAGAAGATGGGCAAAATCACCGCCGGCATGCCAGGGCTGCCCGGTGGTATGAAGTTTCCGTTCTAAGCCCGCGCAACTGTTGTATTGATGGCTGAAACGAATGCGCTGGATGCGCTGATCCAAGCCCTGCGCCGCTTACCTGGGGTGGGGGTCAAGTCAGCGCAGCGCATGGCCTTTCATCTTTTGCAGCATGACCGCCCTGGGGCCCAGCTTTTGTCTCGTGCTTTGCAGGATGCGGCAGGCCATGTGCACCATTGCGAGCGCTGTCACACCTTTACTGAAGATGTCATCTGTTCCACCTGCCTAGACCCTAGGCGCGACCATTCGCAATTGTGCGTGGTGGAAACGCCAGCGGACCAGTCTGCGCTGGAGCGCACCAATGCCTACAAAGGCTTGTACTTTGTGTTGATGGGCAAACTAAGTCCGCTGGATGGAGTGGGGCCCAAAGACATTGGTCTTAAAAAATTATTTGATCGAGCCAGCGATGGCCTTGTGCGTGAGGTTATCTTGGCCACAAACTTTACCGCTGAAGGTGAAGCCACGGCCCACGTCATCGCCGAAGGCTTGAAGGCCAGGGGGCTAACACCTACGCGCTTAGCACGTGGTGTGCCTGTTGGCAGCGAGCTGGAGTATGTGGATCTGGGCACGATCGCCCACGCTTTGGTGGATCGCCGTTGACTTGCGGCCTTTCGCCTTTCATTTGAAAGAAGAGTCTTTTATGCAAACCGCCCATTTCACCATTGCCTATTGGTGTGTGCTCATTGCCGTGCTTTTGCCGATAGCTTGTGCCGGCTTGGCCAAGTCGGGCATGTTTGGTAAACCGCGCCGTGAAGGTGGCTACGACAATGGCGACCCACGTGCCTGGTTAGCTCGCCAAACTGATTGGCGTGCCCGTGCCAATGCAGCTCAGGCCAATAGCTTTGAGGCTTTGCCTTTCTTTATGGGCGCGGTCATCATTGCGCATCAGTTGGGGGCCCACCAAGGACGCCTCGATATCTTGGCGTTCTTGTACGTATTTTTGCGCATGCTGTACATCATGATGTACGTAGCGGGTATGGCCAATATACGCAGCATTGTGTGGATGCTTGCCTTTGCCATCAACATTGGTATTTTTTTCTTGGGCTACCGCTAAGCGTGCCGATGACCGCCTAGCGGTCATCGGTTCATGATTTGCTTTGGGTGCGCTTCGGCTGGGGTTTTGCGGCGCTGACTTGGGTGGGGGTAGCGGCTCTGCCTGTTGCGGTTGCTTTGCCTTTTTTCCCACTGTTAGCGGGCACAAATAGAACCACTTGCTGGCCCTGTTTAAAGTTCGCGTTGCTGCCCACTTTGTTCCATTGGGCCACGTTGGCCGTACTGACGTTGAACTTGCGAGCGATCGTTGCAACGCTCTCGTTTTTACCTGCTCTGACTAGGGTTCGCTTAAGCACCACCTCAGGGGCAACGGACAACTGGCCGTTGTCGGCCAAATGTTCGGTCACGTCTTTGTCCATACGCGCAGAGCGTGGAACTAGCAAAGAAGACCCCGCGCGAATCACCATTTTGGGGGGAATGTTGTTCACGTTACGCAAGTCCGCTTCCGACATGCCCACCTTCTTTGCCACGTCAGCAGTGCGCATGGTTGTAGGTGCGAGCCAGACGGTCCAACTGGCTAAACGACCACCACTAAAACCCTCAAGATTGCTTTGAAAAATGGCCGCGTTGTCCCAAGGCAGCAGGATTTGAGGCGTACCTGCCGCCATGATGACGGGCTTGTTGACCGAGGGGTTTAAAGCCTTGAAGTCATCTAGTGGGACTTCAGCCAGCTTGGCAGCCAAGGTCACATCAATGTCGTTGCGAATGGTGACGGACTGGAAATAGGGGTTGTTGCTGATGTGCGGCAACTTGGAGTTGAACGAGTCTGGCGCAGTGACGATGTTTTTGATCGCTTGCAGCTTAGGTACGTAAAAGCGGGTCTCCATGGGCATGTTTAAGTCCGTGTAGCCGGTGTTGAGTCCGGCCTTCTGGTTCTTTGCAATCGCCTTTCCGACACTTCCTTGGCCCCAGTTGTAGGCCGCCAGTGCAAGGTGCCAGTCGCCAAACAAACCATAAAGCTTTTGCAGATAGTCCAAAGCAGCGCGCGTGGACGCTAGGACATCACGCCTGTCGTCACGAAAGGAGTTCTGTTTGAGCTCAAATGATTTTCCAGTTGCGGGCATAAACTGCCACATGCCCGCTGCTTTTGCGCTGGAAACTGCTTGGGGGTTGAATGCGCTTTCGACGAATGGCAACAACGCCAGTTCGGTCGGCATGTTGCGCATTTCTAGTTCTTCAACAATGTGGAAAAGGTATTTTTTCGACCGGTCGGTCATGCGGTAGATGTAATCGGGCTTGTTGGCATACCACTGCTCGCGGTCACGTACCAAGTCGTTGTCCAAGTCGGGCATGGCATAGCCGCGGCGAATCCGTTCCCATAAGTCCGCTGGTGCTGATAGCGATGCCACCGTGCGTGTGCTTGGGCTTTGCAGGCTCATGGGGGCAAGCGGCACCGTGTCGTTGGGCCCTAGCGCGGGTCCGCTCGCTTGGGTAATGGGCGGAGTTTTGAGTTCTCGCGTAGGAGATAGCACCAGCGCATCCGCGCCAGTGCCAAGCCTAGTTACGGTGCTTGTACTACCGGATAGCCCCCGTGAATCATTGACGCCTGAGCTGGCACAGCCAGCCAAAAGCAAGCCGATACACAGGACAGTGGTATTCAAAAAGTTCATTGGTATTGGTTTTTCCATTGTCGCAGCGTGGCAAAGACGCCATCACGCTGCACAGCCGCCGCATCAAACCGATGGGCGGATGCTTGAATCACTGCGCGGTCACAGCGCAAAAAAGGATTGATGCACTTCTCAAGGGCTATCGTGGAGGGTAAGGTAGGCAATCCTTGGGCACGGAGTTCTTTGCAGTGATGTTGGTACTGCTGGAGGCTAATGTTCTGGGGTTCAACCTCAAGCGCGAACTTCAGGTTGCTCAATGTGTACTCGTGGGTACAACAGACAACGGTGTCGTCAGGTAGTGCCGCGAGTTGCGTCAATGAAGCATTGAGTTGCTGGGCGGTACCCTCGAAAAGTCGCCCGCAGCCCCCGCTAAACAAGGTGTCCCCGCAAAAAACAAGAGGATGACCGTTGACGTCTTCACTGTAGTAGGCGATATGCCCAGCGGTGTGCCCGGGTACGTCTAGCACCTTGAAGGCGCAGCCGAGCAATTCGACCCGGTCGTCGGCGCTGAGCCGTCGTAAGGGCTCGGGCATGCGTTCATGGGCTGGACCGAATACCTGAGCGCCCGTTGCGTCTCGAAGGGTATTCACCCCACCCGTATGGTCTGCGTGATGGTGGGTGACTAAAATGCCCGCAAGTTGCAGCGCATGGTGCGCCAAGGCCTCAAGAACGGGCTGCGCGTCCCCAGGGTCCACGACGAGCGCACCTTGGCCATCGTGCAACATCCAGATGTAATTGTCGTCAAATGCGGGCAGTGGTATTAACTTCATGAGCGATCAAATTATAAGTTTGCAAGATTGGTTTCAAACCCCGCCAGGTCGCTACCTGTTGGAGTGGGAGCAAGATTGCATTGATCGTGCAGTTGTGGATATCTTTGGTTACCACGCCTTGCAACTTGGTGCGCCTCTTGTTGACGGTTTGCGTGCAAACCGCATGCCCCACCGCTGGCTTGGGGTGGACCATTCCGGCGCTCCTGCTTTGAATCGAACGCTAGTTACGGACTATAGGGCCTTGCCATTTCCGGCCAATAGTGTGGACTTGATCGTCTTGCCCCACACTTTGGAATACTCCCTAGATCCTCACGCCACCCTGAGAGAAGTCGAACGTGTGTTGGTGCCTGAGGGGCGCGTTGTGATCTGCGGTTTAAACCCAGCCAGCCTTTGGGGATTGCGACAAAAGCGAAGCCATATTTACCAGCGCTTGGGCTATGGGCAGTTGTTCTTGCCCGCAGAGGGTGAGTTTATCGGGTACTGGCGGATGCGCGACTGGTTGCGCCTATTGGGGTTTGAGGTAGAGCATGGTCATTTTGGTCTCTATAGGCCTTCCGTCGCTGGCACGGTTTGGCTAGAGCGGTTTGCCTGGATGGACAGACTGGGGCCCAAATGGTGGCCTATTTTTGGAGCCGCTTACTTTTTGGTTGCCATCAAACGGGTTCGCGGTATGCGATTGCTCGGGCCAGCCTGGAAGAAAACGCCTGCGCGAGCTGGGCAATCTGTATCTGTTGTAGGGCGTAGCCCGAGCCGTAGTCGTTTTGAGGAGTAGTGCGTGGCTGAAGTGTTGAATCAGGTGACCATCTATACCGATGGTGCGTGCAAAGGCAACCCAGGACCTGGTGGGTGGGGTGTGCTCATGCAGTCATCCGATGGAAGTAAAAAAGAAATTTTCGGTGGAGAAAAGGAAACGACCAATAACCGCATGGAAATGATGGCCGTTATTCAAGCGCTTACTGCTTTGAAACGACCATGCACAGTGGTTCTGCATTTAGACAGTCAGTATGTCCTGAAAGGTATCACCGAGTGGTTGGCCGGGTGGAAAGCCAAGGGATGGAAGACTGCCAGCAAACAAGACGTCAAAAACGTGGATTTGTGGAAGCGGTTGGACCTATTGGTGACCCAAGCCGGTCATGTGATCGACTGGCGCTGGGTAAAGGGGCACGCAGGGGATCCCGGCAACGAAAGGGCTGATGCGCTGGCGAACTCGGGGGTAGAACAGGTTCAGCGGACCAAGTAGGGGCAACTTTACGTGGTAAAGCAGGCAGTTCGTCATGCGTGCGACTTTTTCAGCGGTTACATTCGAACGTTCTGTGTTCCTTATCATTGGGTTTGACTTGCATGGTTTCTAAAGTTTTGTATCCCGCGGTGGCAGTGGTCGGATTGGTTTTGGCGTCTGCGGGCGCATGGTGGTACCAAAGCAAGCCACAGGGTCCACAAGAAGTGTTGGCGAATCCATCTGCGGCAACCGCATCCCCGGCAGCCGGCAAACCTGCAACTCCGCGTGCCGCGGGCGTAGAAATCACCAAAGTTGAGCAAGCATCTCTGCAGGACGATGCCCAGTCTGTCGGTAGTTTGCGGTCGCGCCAAAGTGTCATGATGCGGCCTGAAGTCGCAGGCCGCGTCAAGGAGCTTGGGTTTACCGATGGAGCTAGGGTCCGCAAGGGGCAGCTCTTGGTGCAGTTAGATGACACGTTACAGCGGGCTGATCTGCGGCAGGCACAAGCCCAAGTGTCCATTGCCCAAGCGAACTACAAACGCAACCAAGAGCTCGTGGCACAAAACTTTATTGCCCAGAGGGTGCTGGAAGAAAGCGCAGCCAACTTGCAGGTAGCACAAGCACAAGTGTCTCTGTCAGAAGCCCGCTTGGCCCGTATGGCGGTCTTGGCACCCTTTGATGGCACGGTGGGCCTCAGGTCCGTCAATGTGGGTGACTATGTAAAAGACGGTGCTGACCTGATTAACCTTGAAGACCTGAGCAGCATGCTGGTTGACTTTAGGCTTCCAGAGCGTTACCAGCGGAAACTCAAACTGCAGCAAACGGTGGAGCTGGGCTTGGAAGCTTACCCAGGGCGCGTCTTTAAGGCACATATTGAAGCCATTGACCCGCTGCTAGATACCAACGGCCGTTCCGTGAGTGTGCGCGCAATGTTGCCCAACACCATGGGCGAAGCCGTAGCTACCAAAGATTCCGGCAAAGATGGCAAAAAAGACGCGAAAGCCCCAACACCCGGAGCCAAGTTGGAGCCAGTCGTCCGCTCTAAAGCCAACGAGGGTGGCTCAACTGGCGTTGCTAAGGGTGCCCAGAAAAAGGCTGGTAAGCCCGGTGAAGGTCCGCCACTCGGGCCCCTACGTCCCGGTATGTTTGCCAAAGTAACAGCGATTTTTGGTGTGAATGAGGCAGCTTTACTTGTACCCGAAGAAGCCATTGTCCCCCAGGGTGGTAAGCAGTTTGTAGTGCGTGTAGTACCACCTTCCGAGGTGCCCGCAGCAACAAATCTCCCGCCCGACACACAGTGGGTTTCTTTGCGCCAAGAAGTCAAGCTTGGTGTACGTCGCCAAGGCAAAGTGGAAGTGCAAGACGGACTCGCCACTGGACAAACGATTGTTGTGGCAGGGCAGCAAAGGCTTCAAAAGGACGGTACCCCGTTACGCATTGTTGAATTGGGGCGAGGTGCTCCCGGTTCCAAGCCTCCAGAGGCTGCCGGTGCAGCCAACCCTTCGGGTGCTGTCGTGGCACCTGCAGCTGCACCCGGGGTGGCCGCACCTGCATTGGCGGCGCCTGCGCCAGCTAGCCGTTAACTCTTCGCGAGCTAGTCACTATGCAATTGGCGGAAACCTCTATTCGTCGGCCGGTTTTTGCAACCGTCCTTTCTCTATTAATCATGTTGGTGGGTGCGGTTTCGTTTAACCGACTTTCCGTTCGTGAGTACCCAAAAATTGACGAGCCAGTGGTTAATGTGACCACTAGGTTCGGAGGAGCTTCTAGTAGCGTCATGGAGGCCCAAGTCACCAAAATTTTGGAAGACTCCTTGGCGGGTATTGAAGGTGTCGATGTCATTACCTCGAGTAGTCGACAAGAGCGCAGCCAAGTAACGATACGCTTTTCCTTGAGCCGCGATGCAGACTCTGCAGCCGCCGACGTGCGTGACAAAGTCTCAAGGGTGAGGCAACGCTTGCCACAAGGTATTGATGAGCCGGTCATAGCCAAGGTGGAGGCCGATGCGTTTCCGGTCATTTTTCTATCAATGACTTCGGACACCCATACGGCTCTGCAGCTGTCTGAGATTGCCAATACTTTGGTTAAGCCTGTGCTACAGACAGCGCCAGGTGCTGCCGATGTGGTGGTGCAAGGAGAGCGCCAGTTTTCCATGCGAATTTTGCTGGATTCGGACAAACTCGCAGCCTACAAACTGGCGATTCAAGATGTGGAAGATGCATTGAGGAAGTCGAATTTGGAAGTGCCGGCGGGGCGCATTGAGAGCACTTTGCGTGAGTTCAATGTCACGGCTGCCACTGATTTGCAAAAGCCCCAAGAGTTCTCGCAGATCGTGATTCGCACAGTGAACGGATATCCCGTGCGTTTGGGCGACGTAGCCCGGGTGCAACAGGCCGCCGCAGACGAACGCTCTAGCGTCCGTCTCAATGGGCGTGATGCGGTGGGCGTTGGGGTTGTGCGCCAAGCTACGGCCAACCCGTTGGACTTGTCGGCTGGTGTGCGCGACTTGATGGTAAAACTCCAAAAAGACCTACCTGCTGGTGTGACGATTGAGGTGGCCAACGACAGTTCAGTCTTTATTGACCGCTCGATCAGCGGTGTCTATCGCACCATCATCGAAGCTGCGGTGTTGGTGGCCTTGGTGATCTTTTTGTTTCTTCACTCGTTGCGGGCAGCATTGATACCCTTGGTGACGATTCCCGTCGCTTTAATTGGTACTTTTGCGCTGATGGCGCTAGCGGGCTTCTCCATTAACACCCTTACGCTGTTGGCCTTGGTGTTAGCGATCGGACTGGTGGTCGATGACGCGATCGTGATGCTGGAGAACATCTATCGACATATTGAAAATGGCGTACCGCCTTTTCAGGCGGCCATTCGAGGTGCGCGGGAGGTGGGCTTTGCCATTGTGGCGATGACCCTGACTTTGGTGGCTGTTTATGCACCATTGGCGTTTGCACCTGGGCGGACAGGGCGGCTGTTTACAGAGTTTGCGCTGGCCTTGGCTGGCGCTGTGGCCGTGTCAGGACTCATCGCGTTGACTTTGTCACCCATGATGTCTTCCCTCTTGCTAAAGCATCAAGCCAACCCGTCTTGGTTTGACCGCAGTGTTGAGGGCGTACTCAACGCCATTACCCGTGGCTATTCATCGGTCCTGGATTTGGTGTTGCGGCAGCGCTGGATTGTGCTTGTGGTAATGGGCGGCTGTGCTTGGATATCTTGGAGCGTTTTGTCAGAGATTAAGCGCGAGTTAGCTCCTATCGAGGACAGAGGTGTCGTGTTGGCTCAAGTTAACGCACCAGATGGTGCAACACTGGAGTACACCAACCGGTATTCCAAAGCCATAGAGCGAATTGGGGAAAACTACCCAGAGTTTGATCGAGTGTTTGCCACAATGGGCAATCCCACTGTAGCTCAGGGCAATGTGTTTTTTAGGGCCGTCCCTTGGGAAGAGCGTACCCGCACCACCCAGGAACTTGCCAAAGACATGACCGGCAAGATATCAGGCCTTTCGGGCGTTACCGCATTCCCGATCACGCCGCCTTCTTTGGGGCAAGGCTTTTCGCAGAGGCCCATTAGCTTCGTGATCATGACTTCCGACAGTTACCAGAACCTGTCTCAAACCGTGCGTGCATTTCAAGAGGAGTTAGCTAAGAACCCTGGTTTTGTTCAAGTGGACACTGACTTGCGACTCAATAAGCCTGAGTTTCGCTTGGAAGTTGATCGTGAGCGGGCTGCCGACATGGGCGTGGGCATTGATGTGATTGCACGGTCTGTAGAGACCATGCTGGGGGGGCGAAACGTGACCCGATACAAGCGCGAAGGTGTGCAATACGATGTGGTGGTGCAAACCACAGCCAGCGGACGTGATACGCCGGATGATATTGACAAGATTTTTGTGAGAGGGCGCGCAGACACCATGGTGCCCCTGTCCGCCTTGGTCAAGGTGCGAGAGGTCGTCGTGCCACGAGAGTTAAATCACTTTGGGCAGCGCCGATCCGCCACCATAACGGCAAACTTGTCACCCGATTACTCACAGGGTGAGGCCCTGAGCTTTATGGACGCAACCGCCAAACAAGTGCTGAAGCCAGGCTATGCGACCGATTTGAGTGGCTCTAGCCGTGAGTTCAAGAAGTCTTCAGATTCTTTGACCTTGGTTTTTATGCTGGCCTTGCTTTTCATCTTCTTGGTGCTGTCAGCCCAGTTTGAAAGCTTTGTGGATCCGTTGGTCATTATGCTGAGCGTGCCGCTTTCGATGGCCGGTGCTCTGCTGGCTTTGAAGTGGTCGGGGGGGTCCTTGAATGTGTATAGCCAGATTGGTTTGATTACGCTGGTTGGCCTGATTACCAAGCACGGGATTTTGATTGTTGAGTTTGCCAATCAGCTCAGAGAGCAAGGCATGGAGACAATGCTTGCCATCAAACAATCTGCTGCGCAGCGTTTGCGCCCGATTCTGATGACTACTGGCGCCATGGTGCTGGGGGCTGTGCCCTTAGCGATTGCCAAAGGTGCTGGTGCAGAAAGCCGCCAGCAAATTGGCTGGGTGATCGTTGGGGGTATGACGGTAGGCACCTTCCTGACTATTTTTGTAGTCCCCACCATCTACACACTTTTTGCCAGAAAACACGCGCCAGGGCCACGTACCGAAGACGCCTTTGCGGAAGTGACCTGAGCCACCAAGTTAGTTGGTTTGGCGGAGCAAACGCTGCCTTTGGGCGATTGCTTCAAGCTCCGCTAGGGTATTCGCATTGGCAAAGCTGTCTGCGTTCTGTCCTTTGCATTCGAAAAGGGCTTCTACGGCATTTTCCAACCTTAGCCACTCGGTGACTTTTCGTCCACCTGATTGCAAATACGCGTGTAGTCGCAAGTGCACTGAAATGTGCATAAGGCAAAACGTGGGTTGTAGTCTGCGGACTGAAGTTCCGTCATCCGCCTGATGTACAGATACCGCGAAGGCTACTTGTGCCGGGCTCCTATCCAATGCTTGCATGAGTCTTTCTAGCAGACTGGAGGGAAACTCGGGGGTGTCGCAAGGCACTGTCAGCACATGCTGACTTGTCAGGGCAAATGCTTTTGCGTTGGTCAACGCTGTATCGAATCCCTCGAGTGGCCCCATGCATTGAGGCGCTGAGTCAGCCCAGACTGGGTAGCCATATGTGGCGTACTCAGCGACGTTGCGATTGGCATTAATGGCTATGTAATCCGGACACCCTGTGGTTTGCAGGGCCAGCCGTTGCGCGACCCATACCGCAAGAGGACTTCCTTGGTACTCTTGCAGACCCTTGTCTAGATTACCCATGCGGGTGGCTTGTCCACCTGCCAAGACCACGGCACACACGCCATTGGCCGATATGGAACGCATTTCGACGTCAGCCACCGATGTAGCTCATTTCAGCGCGAGATGGTGATGGTGCATCCGCGGCTGTTCCTGAGGCGCGGAGCGCTGAATACCGGTCGGACCGATGTTCCCATATCGACGCGATTGCGTTTGCGAGCTGGTCGTCGTTGGCGCCAGATCTCAACAGTGTCTTTAGGTCATGGCCTTGGCTTGCAAAGAGGCAGAGAAAAAGCTTTCCTTCGGTGGTAAGGCGTGCGCGCGAGCAGTCACTGCAGAAGGCTTGTGTCACGCTGCTGATCAGGCCAATTTCGCCAAGGGCGGGATCATGAACACCTCGCGAATCGGCGTAGCCCCAGCGCTGAGCGGTTTCCCCTTGCACATGGGCCGCTAGCTGAACCAGTTCAAACTCGCTGCGTAGCGTTTCCATGACTTTTTGCGAAGGAAAAACCTCATCCATTCGCCAACCATTGGTGGCGCCTACGTCCATGTATTCAATGAACCTTAAGGTAGCCCCTGTTCCCCGAAAATGGCGAGCCATAGGCAGAATTTCATGTTCATTGGTTCCACGTTTCACCACCATATTGACCTTGATTGACGTAAATCCAACGTCTCGCGCTGCCGCTATGCCTTGCAATACGTCCGATACGGGGTAGTCCACCTGATTCATCTGGCGAAACACGTAGTCATCCAGCCCATCTAGGCTCACAGTAATGCGCTTGAGCCCCGCTTGACGCAGTGCAAAGGCCTTACGCGCAAGCAGGGAGCCGTTGGTCGTAAGCGTGATGTCCAAAGGTTCACCATTGGGCGTTCTCAAAGTTGCCAACTGCGCAATCAAGGATTCGATATTTTTGCGCAGCAAGGGCTCTCCCCCTGTTAGCCGAATTTTGCGCACACCGAGGCTTACAAACTGCTTTGACAAGCGGGTTATCTCTTCAAACGTGAGTAGTGCTTGGTGTGGCAAGTACGTGTAGTCTGAATTGAACACTTCTTTAGGCATGCAGTAGCTGCAGCGGAAATTGCATCGGTCTGTGACACTGATGCGCAAGTCGCGCATGGGGCGCTCTAAGGCGTCGAGCAGGGTTGCCTGCGAGGGATCTGTGTTGGCAAGAGGCGATCTGGCGTTGTGGACCCCTATTTGGATGTTGCGTTGATCCAAAATGGGGACGATACGGTGGCTGAAGCGGTTCTGCATGGATACTATTGTCTACCGTTCGCTAGGCGAGTGCTTTTTGGGATCTTTCGACGTTGCGAACTCTTAGCGAAAGCAATGTTTCGCATTCTTACCTCATGCAAAAAAAGCTGATTTCTTTGATGGTCTTGTGGCCTATATCGATGCTGCATGCACAAATTGCTAGCCCGGAGGTCGGGTTGGGTGAGCAAGAATATTGGGCGGAGATGCCGATTGTGTTGAGCGTTTCGCGCTTGGCGCAGCGCTTGGATGAAACTCCCGGGGCAGTCACGGTATTAGACCGTAACTTCATTCGCATGTCGGGCGCGCGTGATGTGGTTGATGTGCTGCGTTTGGTGCCTGGTTTTCAGACGACCACCAGTTTCGAAACTGATGCGCCTATGGCAACGTACCACGGGCGAACAGACGACTGGGCCAATCGAATTCAGGTGTTGGTGGATGGCCGCTCCGTCTACGCGGGGCATTTGCAAGGCTCTGCGGGCATGGGCTGGCAAACCCTTGCGATCGAAGACATCGAACGCATTGAGGTGCTGCGTGGGTCCAACTCTGCAGCATATGGGGCTAGGGCATTTTTGGGCGTCGTTAACATTGTTTCTCGCGATGTGCGTGAGTTATCCGGACCTGTGGTGTATGCCAATATTGGAGAGAACGGAATCAAAGACACTGGCGCACGTCTGTCATGGGGGCAAGGCAGTGAAGCGCAGCGCTTGTCGGTAGATAAGCGTGGAGACTATGGCTTGCGCGGTGCGTATGGCGCGAATCAGATTGACCGAGTGAACTATGCCGCTCACCTGATGCTGGGGGGCGGTAATGAATTGCTGTTTCGTGCGGGAGCCTTGGATATCAACGCTGGCCGTGGCGTAGTGGGGGACATTGAGGGAAATAGCGCGCACATGCGCTACTTGGGTTCTCGATACATTCAAGCAGACATTCGGAACAGCTTGGGAGAAGACCACGATGTGTTGTTGAGTGCGTCACACACTGAGCATTCGGTTGTGGATAGTTTCCCGTACCAAACCCCCGGGCCCTACTTTGGTGCAGGCATCAGTGCAAACTCAAGCGAGTACAACGATGCGATATCACTTCAAGATACGCGGCAGCACACCGATTTTTTTCGCACGGTTTGGGGGGTAGAAGCTAGGCGGGAGCGGCTGGCGTCTACCTCTAGCTTTGACACCGTGGGGCAGGTGAGTACAGATTTCATTCGCTTGTTTGGCAACACGGAATTGCGCTTGTCCAAAGACTGGATTCTCAACGCTGGCGCTATGGCAGAACGTAGCTCCATCGCTGGGTTCACTTTAGCCCCACGCTTGATGCTGAACTGGCATCTCACCGAGCGTCAAACGTGGCGTATGGGCTTGTCGACGGCATACCGGCCTCCTAGTGCGTATGAAAATTATGCTGCAACGCGCTACTACGATGTCAATGGAGGCAATCCCACCCAGTACTACGTTAAAAGCAACGGCGGGCTAAGGCCAGAGCGCGTGGAGTCGCGCGAGTTAGGCTACCTAGTCAATGTGCCAGAGCTCGGGATGACGGGTGATGTGCGGGTGTTTAAAGAACGCATTGTGGATGGCATTGCCCACAACAACGCTTCCCCACAGGACTATCTCAATAGCGAAGACTTTGAAATAAATGGGCTTGAGCACCAAGTGGCGTGGAAGCCAGCCAATGCAACGCGTGTGTTCTTTAGCCAGACATGGACAGACATCAAGGCGACGCGATCTATAGACGACGCGACGGCCTTTCGTACGAATCAGAGTGCGCCCAAATATGCAGCATCGCTCGCGTTCATGCATACCTTTAAGACTGGTACTAGCGTCACGCTGATGCATCAGCGCGCTGAGGAAACTGCGTTGATGGCCAGCAACAGAGAGCTTTTCTCGGTCGGGCGAACGGATCTGCGCTTGGCCCACCGAATGAAGCTCGAAGGTCATGGCACGGAGTTCGCACTGACTCTGCAAAATGCAGATGTACCTTACCGAGATGGCAATAGAAAGTTTTTCTTTGACCAACGGCTATTCGTTTCAGTGCGCTATGAGCATTAGGGCTAAGCACATGCATTGGTTTCGATGGGCGTGCAGTGGGTTGCTAATGCTGTTAGGGTGCTTGGTTGCCAGTCAGGCTGCCCATGCAGCTTCGGTCGTTTGGGTGGTCTGTAGTGACCGAAGTACCCAGTACGAGGCAACTGTTGCAGCTATCACGGCAGAGCTTGAAAACGGTGGGGTTGCCCGCAGTGAGGTGGTAGTCGCTTACTTGAGTGATCCCGGGACCATAGATCCCAGCGTGCTGAATAGCGGTAAGCTCATCATTACCCTTGGAAGCGAAGCCTTGGCGAAAACCTTGGTTCGCGATGTGCGAGTTCCCGTGTTGGCTACTCTGATTCCGCGGGGTAGTTTTGAAAGCCTAGTCAAAGAGCCGATTCGTAAGCCCCAAGCGCCTGTGTATGCTTTGTATTTGGATCAGCCGTTTGGGCGGCAACTAGATCTCTTGCATTTGGCACTACCGCATGCCAAGAGAGTTGGAGTGATTTGGGGCAATGGGTCTGCTGGCAACCAGTTGGCACTTGCGGCTAGTGCGCAGAGTCGCGGCATGGACCTTGTGGTCGGGCGTGCCGCACCAGATGGCTCACTGGCGCAGGGGCTTAGGACCATAACGGATGATGCCCAAGTGCTATTGGCCATTGCTGACCCCAGTGTTTTCAATAGTGCGACCCTACCCAATATATTGTTGGCAACGTACCGGGCCCAGATACCTGTGCTTGCGTTCTCCCAAGCATATGTAAAAGCTGGCGCACTTTTGTCTTTGTACAGCACGCCCGAGCAAATAGGGTTTCAAGCTGGCGCTTTGGCGCGCAGTGTTTTGGGAGGGGCGAACCTATCCCATGGCCAATACTTACAGGAGTACACGGTAGGTGTTAACGAACATGTCGCGCGCTCGCTAGGGTTGACGTTGGATGCTGCTCAGCTGTCCGAGCGCTTAAAACGATTGGAGCGCAAGCCATGAAGTTGCGTGAAATGCGCAGACGCATGCTGGTGGCCGCGGTGTTGCCGGTACTGTTAGTCGTTTCTTTTGTTGTGGGTGCTTTCTCGTTTAGCCGGGTCGGTGAGTTGGGCGAAGCGCATGCACAAAGAGCCAAGCTGCTTCTGCGGCAAGTGTCCATGGCCAGCGAGTTTGGGCTCTTTTCGGGCAATCGAGCAAGTTTGCAAAGTGCCGCTAGCGCCGTAAAGCTTGAAGCGGATGTGAAGTCTGTTCGTGTCTATGACGTTGACGCTCAGCTACTGGTCAGCGCAGGAGCCTTCACGCCGCTAGATGCAGCCCAATTGCGTCAAACCGAGTTCGGGGTTGTGGTGAGGAAAGCTGATCGAGATGTGGTTGCCGAGCCTATCTATGCGGTCAATATTCAACTGGATGATATGTTTGCAGACCGAAGAGAGCCCAAGGTGTCGACGCCGAAGTTGCTCGGATACGCGGTCTTAGAGGTTTCTCGCAGTGCGCTCGCAGCACGGGAGCGTAACGTATTGCTGGTGTCCCTGGCGGTTGGGGTGATTGGAGTTTTTCTGGGGGGGTTCTTTGCTGCTCGACTGGGGGAGCGGGTCGTTCAACCGATATTGAACGTATCACGGCGAATCGAGCGTATTGGCCAAGGCGATTTCTCTGGGCGCGCGAACGTTCGTGCACATGACCCGCTCCAAGAGTTGCAAGACGGCCTGAATCAAATGGCCATGCGTTTGACATGGGGTCGAGATGAACTAGAGCAGCGCATTGTGAGCGCCACCCAAGAGCTAAGGCAAAAGAAAGAAGAGGCCGAATTGGCAACCCAAGCCAAGTCCAAGTTTCTTGCTGCTGCGAGCCACGATTTGCGACAGCCTACCCACGCTTTGGGAATGTTCATTGCGCGCTTACGCCAAATTGAACTTCCCGCAGATGCCTCGCAGTTGGTGGGGCGACTCGAGGCCTCGGTGCAGGCCATGCAAGATTTTTTGGATGGGTTGTTGGATTTGTCCCGTTTGGATGCAGGAGTGGTTCAGGTTCAGATGCGGCCCCTGAGTGTGAGCGAGCTCTTTACGTCTGTGCGTACTTCACTGGGGCAGGTCGCTGTAGACAAAGGGTTGTATTTGCGGATTCGGCCATGCTCTGTGTGGGTACACAGTGACCCCGTGTTGCTCCAGCGGATGGTCATGAACCTTGTCCACAATGCACTACGCTACACGGAGCGTGGAACAGTCCTGTTATGCGGCCGCTTGGTAGAGCAAGGTCGGAGCTTGCGGATCGATGTGCTGGACAGCGGTATTGGAATTGCGCAGACCGATCACACCCGGGTATTCCAAGAGTTTGTGCAGCTTGGAAACGCGGACAGAGAGCACAGCAACGGACAAGGTCTGGGCCTAAATATTGTGGAACGCACAGCGGCGTTGTTAGGGATTGGCATTGCATTGCGCTCTAGCTTGGGGTGTGGAACACGCTTCTCGCTCACCGTCCCTCTGGTGGTGGCACCGGATGTCGTGTCTTCTTCGGCAGGGCTTCCCGCCTTGGTCTCGCTGGCTGGCGTGAAAGTCTTGGTCGTTGAAGACGATATCCTCTCACTGGAAGCAATGCGTGACTTACTGGACTCCTGGGGCTGCGAGGTCCTGGCTGCGGCTTCTTCTGCGCAGGCTACGGAATTGCTGTTGCGCGGTCATCGCGTAGATTTAGTGGTCAGCGACTACCGACTTGGCGATGATGTCGATGGTCTAAGGCTCATCGCAGGTCTCCGTGCACTAGCCGGGCGCGAAATACCAGCCTGCCTGATGAGTGGCGACACGGATGCGGCGTTGATGGAAAAAGCCAAAGATGCGGGGCTGACCCTGCTCCACAAACCGGTACGGCCAGCTAAGCTACGCAGCTTGATGCGACATCTGTTGCCGGTTTCGCAGAGCGCCCATTAGTGGGGAAGGCTGACCCAGGATGAGTCACCCGAAAGAGATGCGTATCCGGAACGAGCTGCTGCCACAACGGCTTGTGTCCTGTTTTGCACGTCAAAATGCCGCAAAATTGCTGCTACATGGGTCTTTACGGTTTCTTCGGACACACTGAGACTTTGGCTAATTTCTTTGTTGGACCGACCATCCAATAGCTGCTGCAAGACCAACTCTTGTCGTCGAGTCAGTTGGGGGCGTACATCAACATCCCGTAAATGTTCGCTTGGCCCGCTTGGTGTTGTCGATTGTTTGAGGTACACATCGCCGCGCAAGACACTTTTTACCGCCTGCAGAAGTTCATCACTCAGGCTGGATTTTGTGACAAAACCCGCTGCGCCCGCCTTGAGGACATGGTGCATCATTTGTCCATTGACGGACCCTGATAGCACTAACACGGGCAGCTCGGGATGTTGTTTACCAAAAACATCAAGTGCCACTAAACCTGTCATGTCCGGCAAGTGGTAGTCCAGCAAAACTAAGTCAAGGTCTTGGTGTTGATCTGCCAAGGCGAAGCCTTGAGCGCAGTTACCCGCCTGTAGCACCTGAACTAGGGGATCTAAGCCCTTAAGGACTTGACTCAGCCCCTCTCGGACCAGCGCATGGTCATCAATCACAAGAATTTTCACGTCAGGACCTCAGTTCAGAATAAGTGTTCGCACTAGGCAACATGTTAATGCCACTCGGGCTTCAATTTCTGAACGCACTCACCGTCCAAAAAAAGCCCGCTAATGCGGGCCTAGTGGTTGTTGGGCTAGAGGTGAAGCCGCTTAGCCACCGTGTATTTTCATCATCAATGGGACTATGAGTAAGGCCACAATGTTAATTATTTTGATCAATGGATTAACTGCTGGACCCGCTGTGTCTTTGTAGGGGTCACCTACTGTGTCTCCCGTCACTGCAGCTTTGTGTGTATCCGAGCCTTTGCCACCATGGTGGCCATCTTCAATGTATTTTTTGGCGTTGTCCCAAGCGCCGCCGCCAGTACACATAGAGATGGCGACAAACAAACCGGTGACAATTGTTCCCATCAGCAAGCCACCCAGCGCGGCTGGCCCTAAGAGTAGCCCGACCACAATCGGCGCAACCACAGGCAAAAGGGAAGGGATCATCATTTCCTTTATGGCGGCGGTCGTAAGCATGTCAACCGCTTTGCCGTATTCCGGTTTTGCAGAACCATCCATAATGCCTTTGATTTCCCGGAACTGTCTGCGGACTTCCACTACGACAGCACCTGCAGCACGGCCTACTGCTTCCATGGCCATGGCTCCAAAAAGGTAAGGTATCAATCCGCCAATGAAAAGCCCAATGATGACCATTGGGTTGCTGAGGTCGAAGCTAATGACCTTGCCGTAAGCCTCTAGTTTGTGGGTGTAGTCGGCAAAAAGCACGAGTGCGGCAAGTCCTGCAGAACCAATGGCGTATCCTTTGGTGACGGCCTTTGTGGTGTTGCCAACAGCGTCCAGTGGGTCTGTAACGTCCCTGACAGACTTGGGCATCTCAGCCATCTCCGCGATTCCCCCGGCATTGTCTGTAATGGGGCCATATGCGTCCAAAGCAACCACAATACCAGCCATGCTCAGCATGGAGGTTGCAGCAATGGCGATACCGTATAGACCAGCCAATGTGTACGCTGTCCATATGGCTATGCATACAAAGATGACAGGCCACGCGGTAGATCGCATGGATACGCCCAAGCCAGCGATGATGTTCGTACCATGGCCCGTGGTCGAAGCTTGGGCAATGTGCTTGACGGGGGCATATTGGGTGCCGGTGTAGTACTCGGTAATCCATACCAATGCCGCAGTCAAAACTAGACCGACCGCACAGGCCCCAAAGAGTTTCATGGGCGCGCCTGTGCTACCTAAAGTACCATCTGCAATCAGCGCTTGGGTAACAAAGTAAAAGAAAAACAAGGACAGGCCACCGGCTACTGCCAAGCCCTTGTACAGCGCAGGCATCACGTTTTTCATGCCCGGCGAAGCTTTGACAAAGAAGCAGCCCACGATAGATGCCACGATGGAAACGGCGCCTAAGGCCAAGGGGTAGACCACAATTTGGGCCCCAGCGCCTGTGACAAGTAATGCGCCCAACACCATGGTCGCTATCAGGGTCACTGCATAGGTCTCAAACAAGTCGGCGGCCATGCCTGCGCAGTCCCCTACGTTGTCGCCCACATTGTCAGCAATCACTGCCGGGTTGCGTGGGTCGTCTTCAGGAATACCTGCTTCCACTTTGCCAACCAAGTCAGCCCCGACATCTGCACCTTTGGTAAATATGCCTCCGCCCAGACGTGCAAAAATGGAAATCAAAGAGGATCCAAACGCAAATCCAATCAAAGGATTCAGCTTCGCAGCCGTCACTGCGCCATCTGGCACCAAGTACCAGTAGAACGCCGTTACTCCAAGCAAGCCTAGGCCCACGACTAGCATGCCTGTGATGGCGCCACCCCGAAATGCCACATCCAACGCTGGTCCAATGCCTTTGGTGGCAGCCTGGGCTGTGCGGACATTGGCTCGTACAGAGACATTCATACCAATAAAACCGCAGGCGCCAGACAGCACCGCACCAATGACAAAACCGACAGCACTCAGTGGGTCCAAAAACAAGGCGATAAGAATTGTTAGAGCCGCACCGACCATCGCAATGGTCTTGTACTGCCGTGCAAGGTAAGCAGCGGCACCTGTCTGAATGGCAGATGCAATTTCTTGCATACGTGCATTGCCGGCATCTTGAGAAAGTATCCAACTGCGGGCCCAAAAGCCGTATGCAACGGCAATGAATCCACAGACTAGCGCCAGTATCAGCGCGGAATTTCCCGTCATAGAAGGTCTCCTCTTGTGTTGGTTCGCTTATGGAGGGGGCAACGCAAGCGTTGACCCCGCTGCGTTGCTTCCTCGAAGCCCCTGCTGCTAAGAGCACGGTGGAGACGATTGGCCAACGGGCGGACTGTAACTTGAAATATCTAGCCGTAGCGCGGCAAGCAAGAGCGGAGTAAGTAAAATCAGGGTTAATCCTTAGCACTTATTGATTTAACTTAACCCGAAGAAGCACCATGTCACTTGATAACGTCACCCCCGGAAAAAACGCGCCAGACAGCTTTAACGTGATCATCGAAATTCCGATGAATGCGGACCCCGTGAAGTACGAAGTGGACAAGGCCACTGGTGCAATCTTTGTGGACCGCTTTATGAGCACGGCCATGCACTACCCCACCAACTACGGTTATGTGCCCAAAACCATTTCGGGTGATGGCGACCCGGTGGACGTGTTGGTGATTACTCCGGTGCCATTGATTCCTGGAGTGGTCGTTCAGTGCCGCGCTATTGGCATCTTGAAGATGGAAGATGAAGCTGGCCAAGACGGTAAAGTGTTGGCCGTGCCTATCAACAAAATCTTGTCCATCTACTCACACTGGCAAAAGCCCGAAGATTTGAACCAACTGCGTTTAAAAACCATCGCCCACTTCTTTGAGCACTACAAAGACTTGGAAGAAGGCAAGTGGGTCAAGGTGCTGGGTTGGGAAGGTCCAGAGTCAGCCCAAAAAGAAATCACCGATGGTATTGAGAACTACAAAAAGTCTGAGGCTGCTGCCGGGTAATTGCAAGAAAAGTACAGTTTGCGCCCTTCAGTAGTGCGCAGCTAGCTATAAAAATAAGAGCATCTGGCCGCAAGCCATCTGCTCTTTTTTCTTTTAGCGTTTCGGATCGGGGTACACCCAGTTTTGCAGCATGCCATCCCTGCGAAAGGGTTGCCAGCTTTCTTCTGCTTGGCTGAGGCGATCTGCCACTACCCACCACGTGCTGGGGTTGAGTGCGATACCAAGGTGGCTGGCATACACCTCAATGTTCTCCGTCTTGGGTTGGGCTTTGCTGCTCCGCTGTACGCTGGCTTCCCAGTGCACCACGCCATCGGTCCTCGAGAAGACAGAGCTTGTAGGAACCGGTGGCGCAGTGGGGAGATCAAACCTCTCCGCCTCGTTTGCAATATTCTTGCCGCTTGTAAGTTCAAACAAGCGCCACGCATTGGTGTTTCTGTGCGTTCCAGCAAACGGGGTGCCCAAAGTGATCACGCTGCGCACCAAGTGAGGGAGCTCTTTGGCGAGTTCTCGCGCGTAGATGCCACCCAAACTCCAGCCCAGTAAGCTGACCTTGCCGCCACTGTCTTGCGCCGCCTCCTCGAGTTGATGTCTGGCAAGCGGCATAACGCCAGCACGAGGGCCAAAGTTGTGGCCTTGCTTCCAACCCACGGCGTTGTAGCCTAGGTTTTGAAGGTACAGCCGCAAGGCCAATGTAGAGGTGTCGCTGGCAGACAGGCCGGGGTACATGATGACGCTGTGCCCATCACCTGCCGGCGCGCGCATCAGTGCCGGCCAACTTGGGAGCACGGACCAAAATTCCCAAGGCGCACGAAATTCCATGGCCATAAGCAGGGCGCCTGGGGCGCGGTGGTCTTTTGCGGATGGTGTTGCCGACTCTTTTTTCACGGTGATCGTTGGGGTTGTTGGTGTTCCGCTGGCAATGTGTAGCTGCTGAAGGCTTTTGTGAGGTGGGCGCGGCGGGGTTAGTGGTCACTTGGGCCTGTCACACATCTGTACTATCGGCATTTTCAGGGCACAGGCTGTGCTTGGTAGTGGGGTCTCTGTCCCCTTCGAGACTGCGCTCGACGCCCTGTGTTGCAACGCAAAAGGTAGTAGAGGCTTTGAATAAACAGGCGTTTTGGACTTTTGCCCCAATAGCTATTCACGGAATGTGAACGTCCGTGTATGATGAATTGGAGCTTATTGGTCTTAGAAGTTCTTCGCACGCTGTCGCAGTCAAGGATTCACCATGGAAACAATGCAGGCCCCATCTTCAATGAGTAGCCAAGGCGCCCGGTACCATCAAGTGACGGTAGATTCGGGTCAGTTTTTGACACTCCGTTTGGGTGGCGAAGAATATGCTATCGACATTCTTCGAGTTCAAGAGATTCGTTCTTACGAAGAACCCACCAAGATGGTGAACTCGCCTGATTTCATAAAGGGCGTAATCAATTTGCGCGGTGTCATTGTTCCCATCGTAGATTTGCGCCTCAAGCTCAGTATTCCTAAGGTTGATTACACAGAGTTCACCGTAGTGATCATCTTAAACGTGCGTGGTACGGTCGTTGGCGCCGTTGTTGACGCCGTTTCTGACGTGGTCACCCTTCAGTCTGAAAACATCAAGCCTGCGCCCCAGTTTGAATCCAAGATCGAGTCACGTTTTATTGTGGGACTAGCCAACCTAGGTGAACGTATGTTGATCGTAATGAATATGGAGTCCCTGATGAGCAACACCGAGCTAGGCTTGGTTGGTGCTTTATAGGTTTGAGCGCCACTCCTCCGGGCGGGTAAGTTAGTCGTTGGCTGCATCTGACGGGTGCAGATGGGCGTGACAGTTGTATCAGTTTTGATAGAGGGGTCATGATGCGTTCATTTCTTTCTTCATTGCGCGGCCGGGTCATTGCCACAGTAGGTGCACTGGTCTTACTAGGATTACTAGCCCTTACCGCCAGCAACGTTTGGACCGCCAGATTCCACGCGATCAGCTCGCTCAACGACCAGGCGAAAGCTCTAGCACAGGCGCATGCCAATGATGTTGCTGACTGGTTGGGTGCGCGTCGTAACGTTGTGCTTTCCTTTGCGAGTGCGGTTGACGAAGCCGACCCGGTGAAATTCCTGCAACAGGCCAAAATAGCGGGTGGCGTTGACACGGCTTATATTGGCTACTCTGACAAGCGCACCGCGTTCTCTTCACCCCAAGAGCTTCCACCTGATTACGACCCCACGTCCCGGCCTTGGTACAAACTGGCGGCCGCTGGAAGTGGCCCCGTGGTAACGGAACCTTACCTAGACTCGGGGACCAAGAAGCTTGTAATCACCGTAGCATCTGCCGTCAAAGACGGTGCTAACGTAAAGGCCGTTACGGCGCTAGATGTATTCATGGATGGTGTGGTGCGCAATGTCGTGTCTATTCGGCCTACGCCGGCTTCGTATGGTTTCATCGTCGCCAAGGACGGGAAAATCATGGTCCATGAAGATACCGCCATGTTGCTGAAACCGGCAACAGAACTTTCCCCTGCGCTCGATGCGGCGGGGATTGCTGCGCTCGTGGGCAACACAGGCTTGACTGACGCCACGATCAACAACAAGTCCAATTTGATCACTGCGGCACCAATTGCGGGTTCAGACTGGGTGCTGGTGATTGCATTCAATAAGCAGGAAGCCTTGGCTGGCATCAGTGCCATGGTCTGGTCCTCTTTGGGGGGCAGCCTAGTGATCGCACTGGTAGCAGTGATCTTTATCGCTGGTTTGCTGACCAAACTGTTAGGGCGCTTAACTGTGCTGCGGGACGCTATGCACGAAATCGGGTCCGGCGATGGGGACCTTACTCTCCGGGTTACGACATCTGGCAACGATGAACTTGCAGTAATTGGCGCCGGTTTCAACCAGTTTGTCGAAAAGATTCATCGTGTGATTCAGCAAGTGCGCACCAGTGCAGACGGGGTGGCGATTGCTAGTGCCGAGATTGCACAAGGGAACAACGATCTGTCGGCGCGTACAGAACAACAAGCCAGTAACCTTGAGGAAACAGCGGCTTCGATGGAGGAGCTTGGCTCAACAGTGAAGCAAAATGCAGACAGCGCGCGACAAGCCAATCAACTGGCCATGAGTGCAAGCACCGTGGCCATCAAAGGTGGGGAGGTTGTTGGCCAAGTGGTTGAGACCATGAAAGGTATCAACGAATCTTCGCGCAAGATATCAGACATCATCAGTGTGATCGACGGCATTGCATTTCAGACCAATATCCTGGCTCTAAACGCGGCGGTAGAAGCGGCACGCGCCGGTGAGCAGGGGCGTGGCTTTGCTGTCGTCGCGAGTGAAGTGCGTTCCTTAGCAGGGCGGTCTGCAGATGCAGCTAAAGAAATTAAAAGCCTGATCAACGCCAGCGTTGAAAGAGTGGAGCACGGTAGCGTTTTGGTAGACCAAGCCGGTACTACCATGGCAGAAGTGGTGAGTAGCATTCGTCGGGTGACTGACATCATGGGTGAGATCAGCGCCGCGAGTGCTGAGCAGAGTGCAGGTGTCTCACAAGTGGGAGAAGCGGTCACTCAGATGGATCAAGCTACCCAGCAAAATGCCGCCTTAGTGGAACAAATGGCCGCTGCCGCAAGCAGTTTGAAGAGCCAAGCCAACGATTTGGTGCAAGTGGTTGCTGTGTTTAAGCTCGGAAATGCGCCTCACGGCGGGGCAGGTTCAGTGTCCAGTGCTTCCAAGCCAAAGTCAGCGCCCCTTAGGCAGGCTCAATTGCCCCCGCGCAAACCCAGTCCGTCTTTGGCAAAACCAAATGCCATGCAGGCTAAGCCACCAGCGCCTGAAGTTGCAGCAGTCAAGCTTCCTCCGGCTGCAGCCAAGGGTGGCGAGTCGGACGACTGGGAAACGTTTTAGACACCTCAGTGCGGATAGGTTTGGTGCAAGCTTTTAAAGCTGTTTCGTGCAGGGTCAATGCGCTGACAAGTTAAAAAATAATTCGTTATCAATTCGCAAGAAGGGGGTAGAGATGAAGCTTCGCAACCAGGTATTGGGTTTGGGCTTAGTGGGGGTGATCATGGCATGCATGGTCGGCGGTATTGGGTTGCTCAATGCCAATCGATCTGCAGGTGCTATTGAACAGTCAGCCACCACCTCTCTTGCGCTTCAAGCTAGCCAGGAGGCCGACATGATGCATGACGCCATTCGTGGAGATGTGTTCTTGGCTTTGCTAGGGGCTGCAAAGACAGATGCAGCCCAAGTTGCTGAAGCTCAAAAAGATCTAGGTGACCATGTGGGCGTGTTTGCAAAGAACATGGAGTTTCTAAATTCTTTAGAGATATCTGATGAGGTTAAGGCTAACTTGAAGATCACAGCGCCCCTTGTACAAGCCTATGCGGCGAGTGCTGAGACGGTTATCAAGTTAGCGGCCACAGATGCAGCCGCTTCACAAGCGGCTGTGCCAGAGTTTCAGAAAGCATTCAAAGTTCTCGAAGGGGCGATGGAAGCACAAAGTGCGTCTATTGAGAAAAATGCCCAAGACAATGCTGAAATGACCAAGGGTGCGGCCCGCCAGACGCTGGTGCAGCTAGCTGTTGCTCTGACAGTGGCTGCGGGCCTCCTCATGTGGGCGGCCTTGTGGCTTTCTGGCCACTTGGCGCGACCTATGGCGCATGCGGTCCAGATCGCCGACCAGCTTGCTTCTGGGGATTTGTCCGCTCAGGTGGTCAGCGAGGGCAATGATGAGACGCGCCAACTATTAACATCGATGGCGCGCATGCAAAGCAGTTTCTCAGGCATCGTTAAGAACGTTAAAAGTAATGCAGAAATTGTGGCGACCGCCAGCGCTGAGATTGCTCAGGGCAACCATGATCTGTCCGAGCGCACGGAGCAGCAGGCCAATGCACTCGAGCAAACCGCCGGTTCCATGGCTGAGTTGAGCAATATGGTGAAACAGAATGCAGAAAGCGCGATACACGCCAATCAGTTGGCAACCAGTGCCTCCAGCATTGCGGTGGAGGGCGGTACTGTGGTGTCGCAGGTGGTCGATACCATGAAAGACATCAATGCATCCTCACGCAAGATTGCTGACATCATTAGCGTGATTGATGGCATTGCGTTCCAGACGAATATTTTGGCGCTCAATGCTGCTGTCGAGGCTGCACGTGCAGGTGAACAGGGTAGGGGCTTTGCGGTAGTAGCCAGTGAGGTGCGGTCCTTGGCTGGGCGCTCTGCTGATGCTGCAAAAGAAATCAAAAGCTTGATTAACGCTAGCGTCGAGCGTGTGGAGCACGGTACGACTCTGGTGGACCAAGCGGGCATCACGATGACAGAAGTCGTGAGCAGCATCAAGCGCGTGACTGAAATCATGGGGGAGATCAGTGCCGCAAGCAACGAGCAGGCCAATGGAGTCTCCTTGGTGGGTGCTGCTGTTTCGCAGATGGACCAAACCACTCAACAAAACGCTGCATTAGTTGAGGAAATGGCCGCAGCTGCAAGCAGCCTTAAGTCCCAATCCCAAGAGCTTGTAGATACGGTGGCCGTTTTTAAACTCAGTAGTGAAGCGGGACATTCCTCACCTCAGGTACGCAGGCCGGTGGTTGCATCACCGGTTAAAGCCAAAGCAACGAATGTAGAAAACAAGAGGGGTGCGTTAGGCACTTCGTCTGGTGGCTCCTACAGTGGAGCGACCAAGCATTCAGGTCAAGTTGGTGCCAAAAACGCCAGACCTTCTTTAAAAATTGCGGGGCCAAGTCAGGCGGCTAAAGCGGGTGTCGTTGCAAACGACGACTGGGAAACCTTCTGATGCTGCAACTACGGGCGTAGGGGGCTGCGGTGCTCCAAAGCCTCCATGTACTCTTCAATGCCTGTACCTTCTCGCTCAAGAAAACGAGCAACCGCATCTGAAAAGCTAGGGTGAGCCAGCCAATGCGCACTGGTGGTTTTTACAGGAAGTAAGGCTCGGGCCATTTTGTGTTCGCCTTGGGCCCCACCTTCGAAACGGTGGTAGCTATTGCGTATGCACCACTCCAACGGTTGGTAAAAGCAAGCTTCAAAGTGTAAGCAGTCCACTCGTTCTAGTGCTCCCCAGTAGCGACCGTAGGCTACTTTGTGATGGCTTGGGGTGAAAGTGCCATCTCCGCTTATAGGGTATGCGCCGACTGCTATCAAACTACTAGCAATAGGGGTGCCATTACGCTCAGCTGTGAAGAGAACCCAGTTTTCCGGCATGGACTCCGCTATGCGCCTAAAGAAATCACGATTTAAATAGGGTGCGTTTCCATGTTCTAGATAGGTGCGTTCATAGCACCGATAGAAAAAATCCCAATCTTCGGCTGCAATTTGTTCTCCGAAACTGTGCCTAAAGGTCACGCCTGCCTCTTGAACTTTACGCCGCTCTTGCCGAATTTTTTTACGTTTTTCTTGGGTAAGGGCACTTAAAAAAGTGTCAAAATTTTCATATGGGGAGTCGCGATTCTGCCAATGAAACTGAACCGTGTGTCGGAGTAGCATTTCCGCACGTTGGCAGGTTTCTGTGTCTTGCTCCGTCCCAAAGAGCAGATGCAGCGACGACATGTGATTGCGCTTGGCCCACAGCAACAACTCATTGACGAGCGCACGCCGTGCGTTGGCGTCCAAAGCCATAAGGCGGGAGCCTGGAACCGGGGTGAACGGCGCAGCAATCAGTGCCTTTGGGTAGTATTCCAGCCCATGTTGTGCGTACGCATTGGCCCACGACCAGTCGAAGACGTACTCTCCATATGAGTGCGTTTTCACGTAGAGTACGCAAGCAGCTTGCAGCGCGCCTTGGTGGGTCAATACAAAAAAGTGTGGGGTCCAACCTGTGGCTGGACATGCGCTGCCACTAGCATGCATTGCCGCCAAGTACGCATGCCGCATAAACGGAGTGGGGGCTGCTTGAAGCGCTAGCAATGCGTCCCACTCAAACGCATTGACTTCGTCAGGCGAGGTAAGCACCTGGGTGACATAATTAACTTCGCCCATGGCAGACACCGAAAATTGTGCACGCTATGGGCTTGCAGCTAACTACAAAGAATGTTTGGTTCATGACTTTAAAAATATGCATTGCGCAGCTTAATTTTTGCGTGGGTGATCTTGAAGGCAATGTCGAAAAAATTGTGACTGCTGCCCGCACCGCGTATATGAATGGTGCAAGGCTTGTATTGACTCCTGAATTGGCAATTTGTGGATACGCCGCGGAGGATTTGTTTTTGCGTCCCGCCTTCATTCATGCCTGTGATGATGCCGTGAACTCGGTGGCCCAGCAACTTGCTGGGTTAAAGGGCTTATCGGTGGTGGTTGGCCATCCTAAAGGTGGGGACAGTCGTACCCGGTCGGTGTCTATACAGAAGCGATTCAACGCTGCCAGTGTTCTACGAGAGGGGGCTGTGGTTGCGACCTACGCTAAGCGTGAATTACCCAATTACCAAGTTTTTGACGAGCGTCGGTACTTTGCGCCTGGTTCTGATGTTTGCGTGTTTGAGGTTGGCGAGGGCAGCAGCGTGATCAGGGTAGGTCTTCTGATTTGTGAAGATGCATGGTTTGATGCACCTGCGCGGCTGGCGAAAGACGCGGGGGCTCAAATCCTTGCAGTGATTAATGCTTCTCCATTTCACGTTGGCAAGGGGGCGGAGCGAGAAATCATGATGGGGGAGCGTGCCCGAGCGGTCGGCCTGCCATTGATGTATGCCCATTTAGTAGGTGGACAGGACGAGGTGGTTTTTGAAGGCCGCTCGTTTGCGGTAAATGCACTGGGCGAGGTTTGGGCAAGGGCACCTAGCTTCGAAGAGGCTATGCTCGATGTGCTTGTGTCGACTGAGCAGGCTACACCCTTGCTTACAGCTTGGGTTGCGCCACTGCGCAGCGCTGAATCGGACCTTTGGGATGCGCTGGTGAGTGGCCTGCGTGACTATGTCGGCAAAAATAGGTTTCCAAGTGTGCTGCTAGGCTTGTCTGGGGGAATTGACTCGGCGCTGGTGATGGCGATTGCTGTAGATGCCCTGGGTGCGGACAAAGTACGGGCGGTGATGATGCCGTCTCCCTACACTGCCGAGATGAGTTGGCTGGATGCCAGAGACATGGCGCAGCGCTTAGGGGTGCAATACCAAGAAATATCTATCATCCCGCAGTTCAATGCATTCAAGGATGCGCTTGCAGCCGATTTTGCAGGGCTTAAAGAAGACACCACAGAAGAGAACATCCAAGCACGTATTCGAGGAACACTGCTGATGGCCCTGAGCAACAAGTTCGGAAGCATCGTACTCACAACAGGCAATAAGTCAGAAATGGCAACAGGCTACTGCACCTTGTATGGAGATATGGCCGGCGGTTTTGCCGTGATTAAGGACTTGGCCAAAACCCAAGTGTTTCATATGGCTCGATGGCGCAATGCCAATGATCCATATGCACGAGGGGCTGAGCCCATTCCCGAGCGGATCATCACACGGCCTCCAAGCGCTGAGTTACGTGCAGACCAAACAGACCAAGATAGCCTGCCTGCATACGATGTGCTGGATGCAATTGTTGAGCGCTATATGGAGAATGACGAAAGCATCGAATCTATTGTCGCTAGCGGTTATTTGGCGGCGGATGTCGACAAAGTAACGCGTTTAATCAAGATCAACGAATACAAGCGCAGACAGTCGCCTATAGGTATCCGCCTTACGCACCGTAGCTTCGGTAAGGATTGGCGTTATCCTATAACCAACCGTTTTCGCGCTTGACTATTCTTTCGGAGCTTCTATGAAACAAATTACCGCTATCGTTAAACCTTTCAAACTTGAAGAGGTTCGAGAAGCTTTGGCTGAATGTGGTGTGACGGGACTCACCGTTACTGAGGTAAAAGGCTTTGGTCGGCAAAAAGGCCATACTGAGTTGTACCGTGGCGCAGAGTACGTTGTAGATTTCCTCCCCAAAGTCAAGGTAGAGGTAGTCGTAAAAACAGACGACGTTGACCGATGCGTTGATGCAATTGTGAAAGCAGCCCACACCGGGAAAATCGGTGACGGCAAGATTTTTGTCACTAGTGTGGAGCGGGTGGTGCGCATTCGGACCGGCGAGCAGGACGAGTCAGCCGTCTAGTCTCAAGCCGCGTGTTTGAGCTCGTTTCGGAGTGCTCCCAGTACCGGGACGAGCCCGCTTCAAATTTGGTCCAACTGTATTCGCCCAGAAGGAACGATTGCTTCTACGAGGTCTTTGAGCAGGTCGACTGGTGCGTTAGAAGTTTTGACCAATCCCATTTGCCAATCACTCAAGAACTGCCGATCTGTGGTTTGGCTCAAGAATGCCAACAACCCGTCGTAAAAATTGGCAACGTTGAGAAGCCCGATTGGCTTGTCATGGTAGCCAAGTTGGCGCCAAGTCCAGACTTCAAAAAACTCCTCTAAAGTACCGATGCCCCCGGGCAGGGCGATGAAAGCATCTGAACGCTCGGCCATCATGTGTTTGCGTTCATGCATGTTTTCAACAATATGCAGTTCAGTACAGTCGCGGTGGGCCCATTCTTTTTCTACTAAAGCCTTTGGAATAATGCCAACAACGGACGCTCCAGCATCCAACGCAGCGTCAGCGACTATCCCCATCAGTCCCCCTTTACCGCCTCCGTAGACCAACTGGCCATTGTTTTTGCCAATCCATTCGCCAACTTGTCGTGCCGCAGCTGAAAATGCAGGATTGTCACCTGGCCTAGACCCACAATACACGCAAATCGAAAAGGCGGCTTTGTTCATAGGAAACGGTGGTAAATCGCGGTACTCCAGATACCAATTGCGAGCAGCAAGCTCAACAACACAGCGGCACTGCCCATGTCCTTGGCGCGCTTGGACAGGTCATGCCATTCTGGCCCAATCCGATCTATAGCTGTTTCCACAGCGGTGTTGAGTAGCTCAACGATTAAAACAATAACGACGGTGCCCATCAGCATGGCAGTCTCCAGCCAATTGGTCCCAACCCACAGTGCAAGTGGGATCAATATGCATGCCGCAATGCTTTCTTGTCGAAACGCAGTTTCATACCAGCCAGCACGTAGCCCGGCAATAGAGTATCCAGTGGCGTGCCACATGCGACTAAAGCCAGTGCGCAGTTTTTGTGGGTTGACAGATGTCGTGTCGACCGAAGGTGGATTTTTTGTCACAGAGTCTAGTGATGAATTGGCTACTTGCTTAGCGGTGGTGATACTACTAGCCGTGTACCTGCCATAGCGTCATGTAAAAACTGACGATTGGGTTGCAGGCGACTAAGCAGCGCCCAAAAAGCGATCCAACCAAGCACCAAAGTTAGTATCTCGGGTATGCTTAAATGAAACGGGGCTACAGCTGCAAACGGGGGTAAAAACCAAAGCCAGCTCAGCGCGTATCTGGATAAAGCCCTGAGCTGGGATATCGGGTTCCCCGAGTTGTCCACAATTCGGATATTCCAAGTTTTCATGGCTAAGGTCTGCCCCTTGGACCAGAACCACACAAAGTAAATACCAGCAACAACAAACAGAAAGCCTTGTAGGGCGTGCCGATTGTCCAGCCCGTGCCTAGTTTGGCTCAATGCGCCGAACAAGTAAGCAGCCAAGAAGTAGACTGCAAACATGAGCATGCCCTCATACATCCAGCAGGCCATGCGGACACCAATACTTGGGGTTTTAAAATTTTGATCCATTCCACTCGCTTCATGCCACCTATGACACCGTCGCGATTGTAGTGGCTGCATTGCGCGCAACCTCTGCCGTTGCTTGCTGTTATTGCTTGGTGCCTTCAGTTGGTCGCGGAACTACAGGTAGCAGAGTATTTCGATTGATGGACTGCTTCAGCGCTGCGAGCTCAGTTGCCATGATGTTTGATTTGCGTGTCACCGGCACTGGGGCTAGCTTTTCTTGTGCAACTGGGCGAACTGCAAGGGCTGCCCTTGGTTTGGGTTTAACAGCTTGGGACGCTAGCTGGTTTTTCTCATCAGTGCTAAGTGCTTGATAGGCTTCCCAATGGGTGCTTCTGTCGGCACTGGGAATTTTTTTTGTTTCAGCGAAGTTCAGCCTAGCCACGGTTCTATCTGCAGGCTTTAGAGAGGCCCACTCTTCCATGCGTGCATGGAGTTTTTCCTGCTCTGCTTGGTTCAATGATTGGAAGTTTTGCGATATCACAATCCACTTGCGTTTGTGTCCTGCAGCAAGCGTATCCCACGACTTTGCCAGCGGCTCAAGGGCTTGGCGTTGGTTCACCGTGAGTTCTATCCAAGTTGGGCGAACATCTTGCGCGAGTGAGGGTTTTTGCTGCGCAACCGTTTGGGTTGCATTCACTTCTTGGGCTTGGGCTTCATAAGCGCCCGACCAGCAGAGAAGTACTGTCGCGCAAATCCACAGCAGCGTGGCCAAGTCCGGTAGGCTGATCGTTTGTCCTTTGATCTGTGGAGTAGCGGGCATGGAAGGCTAGCGTTGTAAACTCGAATTGGTAGAGCGCAGATATTCTAGGAAGCCAGGATCTGTAAAAGCCGCTGGAGGGAGCTCGTCGGTTAGCAGCTCAGTGTCGACTTCTGCTACTTCTACCGCCCTGTACTGATCTTGCAAAGGACCGATCGCCAAAAGGCCTATCACTAAAGCGACAAGCGGAACCAGTGAGCCAAATACGTTCCACCTGGTACTGCTAAAGGGGCCTCCCAAAATCAGAGTGTTGCCTGCCAATCCAGTTGCATGTATCTCTATGGGAACAACTTTGCGTTTGCTCAGGGCAAGTGCGCGTGCCGCCTTCAGGCGTTCACTGACATCACGCGGTAGGTCGTTCTCTGCTTCAGATAATCGCTGTACGATTCTTTCGCTGAATGCCTGTTCGCGCGAATAGCGTGACTTGTTGTTTAGGGTGTTCATAGTCTAATTCCTTTCGCCAACAGAGCCTTGCTTAGGGCTTGGACCGCACGAGAGCAGTGTGTTTTGACGCTGCCTTGTGAGCAGCCCATCGCAGTGGCAGTTTCTGCGACGTTCATGTCTTCCCAGTAACGCATGAGAAATGCTTCCCGTTGACGCAAGGGTAGTTCTTGGATCTCGATTTCGATTTCTCGAAGCGTTTGATGTCGCTGAGCTTGCGTTTCTGGGCTTTGACTTTCTTCACCATCACGGTCTGATTGCAGTGTTTCAAGGAGATCAAAGTCGTCATCTGCGGATTCGCTTTCAAAATCCCCGAGATTTGAAAACAACGCGTTATGTGTTTTTTGTCTCCTAAACCAGTCTAGCGTGCTGTTCGACAAAATTCTCTGGAAGAGCATTGGCAACTCTTCAATGGGCTTGTGGCCATAGTGCTCTGCAAGCTTCATCATGCTGTCTTGGACAATGTCAAGCGCGACTTCGTCTCTGCGTACCTGGTAAACCGCCCGCTTAAAAGCGCGTTTCTCAACGCTTTTAAGAAAGTCTGATAGTTCTAGTTCGGTTGCCAAAAGATCGGTGCAGCTGATAATACGGTTGTTGCGAGCGAGCTTGTTGACTCAAAAAACCGCCACAATGCTCGCTTTCGATCGTGATTATGACACCGGAGTCACAAATAACCCCGCCGGTTGAGAAATGTCGACATCTAGATGCGATAATATTCGCTGCACATCAAAAGGCAAACGGGTCATGGTCTGGCGTGGATTCAATGCGCTTATGGTCTTGACCTTAAGTCTCGACGCAACGCCACAAGTGTTTGCGAAGAGGCACCCAAGGTTTTTCGTTAGAGAAATTCACAAAGGTTTATCATGGAATTATCAAAAGCTGAAGTTATTTCGGCATCAACAACTGCACTCGTACAAAAAAACTCGACAGCCAGCGCTTTGCCTGAGCTTCGAGGTGCTGAAATACTGATTAAGTCACTACAAGCCGAGGGCGTTGAATTCGTCTGGGGTTATCCAGGTGGCGCAGTTCTTCACATTTACGACGCTTTTTACAAACAGAACACCATACAGCATGTCTTAGTTCGCCATGAGCAAGGCGCAGTGCATGCTGCTGATGGATATGCACGTGCCACCGGTAACGTAGGCGTTGCTTTGGTTACTTCGGGTCCTGGCGCCACCAATGCAGTTACAGGTATTGCGACCGCCTACATGGATAGCATTCCTATGGTGATCATCACCGGGCAAGTGCCGACCCATGCGATTGGACTGGATGCCTTTCAGGAATGCGATACGGTGGGTATTACCCGACCGGTTGTGAAGCACAACTTCTTGGTCAAAGATGTCGCCGATTTGGCAGAGACTATGAAGAAGGCTTTTCACATTGCGCGCAGTGGAAGACCTGGCCCGGTGGTGGTTGACATTCCCAAGGACGTTTCCTTCAAGAAGATTCCTTACGCGGGTTATCCTAGCTCAGTGGAAATGCGATCCTACAACCCTGTGCGCAAAGGCCATGGTGGACAGATACGCAAGGCTATGCAGTTGTTGCTAGGTGCCAAGCGTCCATATATCTATACGGGCGGTGGTGTTTTGCTGAGCAATGCTTCTGCCGAGTTGCGTGTCTTGGTAGACATGTTGGGTTTCCCGTGCACCAACACCCTAATGGGCTTGGGTGCGTACCCCGCAAGTGACCCTAAATTTTTGGGGATGCTAGGCATGCATGGCACGGTTGAAGCCAATAATGCCATGCAGCACTGTGATGTTTTGCTGGCAGTTGGCGCGCGATTTGATGATCGAGTGATTGGCAACCCCAAGCATTTTGCCCAGAACGAACGCAAGATCATTCACATCGATATTGATCCATCCAGCATTTCAAAGCGAGTGAAGGTTGATATTCCGATCGTGGGTGACGTGAAGGACGTACTTTGCGAGATGATTGCGATGATGAAGGAAGGCGCGCAAAAACCTGACTCTGGTGCTCTGGGTGCTTGGTGGAGCACCATCGAAGGATGGCGTGCCAGTCAATGTCTGCAATATGACCCAGGCAATGGTGAGGTGATTAAGCCTCAATATGTTGTGGAAACCCTCTGGAACATGACCAAAGACGCTGACACCTACATCACTTCTGATGTAGGGCAGCATCAGATGTGGGCGGCCCAGTATTATCGTTTTGACGAGCCTCGCAGGTGGATTAACTCTGGCGGCTTGGGGACTATGGGTGTTGGTATTCCCTATGCAATGGGTATAAAGCTGGCGAAGCCCGATAGTGAGGTGTTTTGCATCACAGGTGAAGGCTCGGTGCAAATGTGCATCCAAGAGTTGTCAACCTGTTTGCAATACAACACGCCGATCAAAATCGTGTCTTTGAACAATCGATATCTTGGGATGGTAAGGCAATGGCAAGAGCTAGAGTATGAGGGGCGCTACAGCCACAGCTACATGGATGCGTTGCCGAATTTCGTGAAGTTGGCAGAGGCATACGGTCATGTGGGCATGTTGATAGAACGCCCTCAGGATGTTGAGCCTGCGTTGCGTGAAGCAAGGAAGCTCAAGGATCGGACTGTCTTCATGGACTTCAGAACAGATCCAACGGAGAACGTTTTTCCCATGGTGAAGGCTGGCATGGGAATCACCGAAATGTTACTTGGGTCTGAAGACCTTTAAGCGACGCACTTTATTCTGAAGAATCTATTGTTTGCCAAGCCCTGGCGTTACCGCGTTGGGGGGAGGGCAGCGAAAAGAGGATGCTATCCATATGAAACACATCATTGCAGTGCTTTTGGAGAACGAACCCGGTGCACTCTCCCGGGTTGTGGGTTTGTTTTCCGCGCGGGGTTACAACATCGAGTCACTTACCGTGGCGCCGACTGAAGACCCAAGTCTTTCCCGTATGACGATTCAAACGACAGGTTCGGATGATGTGATTGAACAGATCACTAAACATTTGAATCGCCTGATTGAAGTCGTAAAAGTCGTGAACCTTACCGAAGGCTCCTATATTGAGCGGGAGTTGATGATGGTGAAAGTTCGTGCTGTCGGTAAAGAGCGCGAAGAAATGAAACGAATGGCGGACATATTTCGTGGTCGGATCATTGACGTAACAGAGAAGAGTTACACCATTGAGTTGACCGGAGATCAGTCCAAAAACGACGCCTTTCTTCAAGCGATTGAACGAGGTGCCATTCTTGAGACAGTGAGAACTGGCTCTAGTGGCATTGGTCGTGGTGAGAGAATTTTGCGGGTGTGACGGTTTGTTCTGTGCGGGCGCTTCGGCAGGCTCAGCGCGCACAGTTTTATTGGCGAGTGTGTAATTCAATCGCTCTGAGCTGGGTTTGTTTTTTCAACTGGGCGCTATTCGCCACAATTTAATTCGGAGAGAGAAATGAAAGTTTTTTACGACAAAGATTGCGACTTGAGTCTCATTAAAGGTAAGACGGTTGCAATCATTGGGTATGGCAGCCAAGGCCATGCGCATGCCCAAAACTTGAATGACAGTGGTGTCAAGGTGGTCGTTGGTTTGCGCAAAGGCGGAGCATCTTGGGGTAAGGTAGAAAAAGCTGGCTTGCAAGTTGCTGAAGTTGCAGAAGCAGTAAAGGCAGCCGATGTAGTCATGGTGTTGCTGCCCGATGAGCAGATTGGTGCGGTGTACTCCAGTGAAATTGAGCCAAACATCAAGCAAGGTGCATCCTTGGTTTTTGCCCATGGCTTTAACGTGCATTACGGCCTCGTCACTCCTCGCGCGGACTTGGATGTTTGGATGGTTGCGCCCAAGGCTCCAGGGCACACAGTGCGTGGAACTTATGCCCAAGGCGGCGGTGTGCCCCATTTGATTGCTGTACACCAAGACAAGTCGGGTCGCACGCGTGACCTAGCACTCAGCTATGCTATGGCTAATGGCGGTGGTAAGGCTGGCATTATCGAGACGAATTTCCGTGAAGAAACTGAGACCGATCTGTTTGGCGAGCAAGCGGTTTTGTGTGGCGGTACCGTCGAGCTGATCAAGGCAGGCTTTGAAACTTTGGTGGAAGCTGGCTACGCGCCTGAGATGGCGTACTTTGAATGTCTGCACGAGCTGAAGCTGATTGTTGACATGATTTATGAAGGTGGTATCGCCAACATGAATTATTCGATTTCCAATAACGCTGAGTACGGCGAGTACGTCACCGGCCCTAGGGTTGTGACTAATGCGACAAAAGACGCTATGCGCCAATGTCTGAAGGACATTCAAACGGGTGAATACGCCAAGAGCTTTATTCTCGAGAACAAGGCTGGCGCGCCAACGTTGCTGAGCCGTCGTCGCTTGACTGCTGAGCATCCGATCGAGAAAGTGGGGGCGACACTCCGCGCCATGATGCCTTGGATTGCTAAGAATAAGCTGGTTGATCAAACGCGCAACTAAGCTAACTGTACACATCAAAAAGGGCCACATACGTGGCCCTTTGCGTTTTCACTCCGTGTTGCGGCTCGGTGCGGTACGCTGGCTTACACTTGCAGTGTGTGGTGCCGCCACAAGATGCCGACCTAACACGATGTTCAAGTGTGTTGGGAATAAGTGGGTTTACGAGGGATTCATATGCTAGATCGTGGGAATGATAAAACAGGTGCTTCGGATACCACTTTGATGCGCAAGAGGCGCAAAGGAATTTACATACTGCCGAACCTATTTACTCTCGCTGCGCTCTTTGGGGGCTTCTATGCCGTAGTAATGGCTATGAATGGGCGCTTTGATTTGGCGGCCGTAGGTATTTTTTGTGCCATGGTGTTAGATAGTCTAGATGGCCGTATTGCTCGAATGACGAATACGCAAAGCGCGTTTGGTGAACAGATGGATTCTCTGTCTGACATGGTTTCCTTTGGTGCTGCCCCAGCATTGATTTCCTATGAGTGGGCCCTTAAGGATTTAGGGCGATGGGGATGGTTCGCTGCCTTTGTTTACTGTGCGTGCGCCGCTCTTAGACTTGCACGATTTAACGTGAACACAGCAGTAGTTGATAAACGCTACTTTCAGGGATTGCCTTCCCCTGCGGCAGCGGCTCTAGTCGCTGGATTTATTTGGCTGTGTAACGACCTTGGATATGGCGGTAGCGAACTCACTTGGGCGATGTTTGTGGTCGCGTTGTACTCTGGCCTTACGATGGTAACTAACGTTCCCTTCTACAGCTTCAAAGATGTGCAAATGAAAAAAAGTGTTCCTTTTGCTGTTATTGTTTTGATTGCATTAGCGATCGCGCTGATCAACTTACATCCACCCATCGTGATGTTTGCCGCATTTGTTGTGTACGGCGTAAGTGGATATGTTGTCTACGGACTTAGGCGCTCTCGTGGAGTGCGAACTAGCGTTATTAGTACTTCCACAGATGAACCGGAAGAGCGTGGTTTGCATCGCTAGCTAGTCAGCGAAATCTTTTGTGCGAACTGATGTCATATTTTTCATTTATAGGTATACACAGGTTTGAGGTGGATCCATGTCAGATAAGTTAATCATTTTCGATACTACATTGCGCGATGGTGAGCAATCACCCGGTGCATCAATGACCAAAGACGCCAAAGTGCGCATTGCGCGGCAACTAGAGCGCCTCAAGGTTGATGTTATCGAGGCAGGCTTCGCTGCAAGCTCAAATGGCGACTTCGATGCCATTCAGCTGATTGCAAATACCGTAAAGGATTCAACAATTTGTTCACTGGCCCGCGCCAATGATCGCGACATTTCACGAGCTGCCGATGCATTGAAAGGGGCAAACCGTGCCCGCATTCATACCTTCATTGCCACTTCCGCACTGCATATGGAGAAGAAACTGCGGATGACGCCTGACCAAGTGCTGGAGCAAGCGAGGCAGTCCGTTCGATATGCCCGCAACTTGGTCGGAGACATTGAGTTCAGTCCTGAGGATGGTTATCGCAGCGATAACGACTTCTTGTGCCGCGTGCTTGAGGCCGTGATTGCAGAGGGCGCGACGACGATCAATGTACCTGATACCGTGGGTTACGCGATCCCTGAGCTGTACGGCAACTTTATTAAAACCCTGCGGGAACGTATCCCAAATTCAGATAAGGCGATATGGTCGGTTCATTGCCACAACGATCTAGGCATGGCAGTTGCCAATTCTTTGGCGGGTGTGAAGCTAGGTGGGGCGAGGCAAATTGAATGCACTATCAATGGACTAGGGGAGCGTGCTGGCAATTGCAGCTTGGAAGAAGTAGTCATGGCGATCAAAACACGAAAAGACTATTTTGATTTGACCATGAATATAGACGCCAAACATATCTTGGCAGCAAGTCGCATGGTGAGCCAAATAACAGGTTTTGTAGTGCAGCCAAACAAAGCGGTTGTTGGTGCAAATGCCTTTGCGCATGCCTCTGGTATTCACCAAGATGGCGTTCTAAAGGCTCGCGACACCTATGAAATTATGCGAGCGGAAGACGTCGGTTGGACCAATAACAAAATCGTGTTGGGAAAGCTAAGTGGCCGTAATGCCTTCAAGCAACGACTTCAGGAGCTTGGAATTCAGCTTGAGAGTGAAGCAGAGGTCAATACAGCATTCGCCAAGTTTAAAGAGTTAGCGGACCGCAAGAGCGAGATATTCGACGAAGACATCCTTGCGCTGGTTATCGATGAGAGTGCTTCGCACGACCAAGACGCGTTCGGATTTGTATCCATGTCGCAGCGTAGCGAGACCGGCGAGCGGCCTTATGCGAACATTGTGTTTACCGCTGGGGGCAAAGAGGTGCGGGGCGAATCCAATGGAAATGGACCTGTAGATGCTTCCCTCAAGGCAATCGAAACGCACGTGAATAGTGGCGCTGAAATGGTGTTGTACTCAGTCAATGCAATCAGCGGTTCTACCGAGAGTCAGGGCGAGGTAACCGTACGCCTACAAAGCAACGGGCGTGTGGTAAATGGTGTTGGTGCCGATCCCGACATCGTGGTTGCCTCAGCCAAAGCCTACCTGAATGCCTTAAGTAAATTGCAAAGTAAATCTGAGAGAGTGATGGCCCAAGGCTAGATGAACCGGGAAAACTTTACCTTTTTGTTGAGCTTTGGCTTGCAAGTAGTTGATTTAACGCAACTAATTTGAGTAAACTCTAACAATGTGGCCTGCGGTCTTCTGCTGAGTGCTTAGATTGGTGATTGCGTTGGAGTCAACTGTGAAAAATAACCCCGTCGGTTTCCTTGCAATAGTGTTTTTCAGCGCATTGTTGCTACTTAGTCATTCTGTGACATTTGCGCTTCAGCAGTCGTCTGCGACGAAACAAGAGGTCAAGAAGAAAGCCGCGGCCAAACAGCAAGTGGCCAAAAAGAAACCGATCGCCAAGCGCGCAATCGCGCAGAAAAATGCACGTGCCAAAGTGGCATTCGTGCCTTTGAAGCCTTCATTTGGGCAGTTGGCGGGCCTGCACAACGCGCCTGATCCCTTAGACTTGAAGTCTAGCGTAGCCTTCGTCGTAGATCAGGACACGAAAGAGGTTTTGTTCAAGAAGAATGAGTCAGCTGTGCTTCCTATCGCATCTATTACGAAGCTAATGACGGGCGTGGTGGTTAGTGAGGCTAAGCTTGCGATGGATGAATCCATTACTATCACGCAAGCCGATGTAGACACGGAAAAGGGTAGTACGTCTAGGCTGTCAGTGGGTTCGGAGTTGAGTCGTGGAGAACTTTTGCACTTGGCACTTATGGCCAGTGAGAACCGTGCCGCGCATGCATTAGGCCGGACATTTCCTGGTGGTTTGCCAGTTTTCGTGTCACTCATGAATGAAAAGGCACGTGCCTTGGGCATGACAAGTACGCGATATGTTGAGCCTACAGGCTTGTCAAGCAGTAATCAGTCGAGCGCACGGGACTTGGCTACCCTTGTGGGCTATGCGCACGGCGATTCCACGCTGCGCGAATTGTCTACTTCGACTGGTTATGAGGTAGCTGTTGGGCGTCGCACATTGCAGTACAACAATACGAATCGACTAGTTAAAAATCCTGCATGGGACATTGGGTTGCAAAAAACCGGGTATATCAGTGAAGCAGGGCAGTGCTTGGTAATGCAAGCCAGCGTGGCTGGCCGGAAGTTAATCATGGTGTTTCTTGACTCCGCAGGAAAGCTAAGCCGTGTGGCCGACGCGGAAAGGGTGAGGCGCTGGGTGGAATCTATTCCAGCTCAACATGGGAAGGCCGTACCACTGGCTAGCTATTCCTCAAGCCAAGCTACTGCCATCCAATAGACCGCCTACTTTATTGCAAATTGCTTGTAGCCAAGTGTTTGCGAGATTTGGTCGGCGGTGTCTAGTAGCTTGGGCAACCAAGCATCTTCCAATCTTTCTGACGGTGCAGAAATAGAGAGCCCGGCGACCAGTTTACTTTGGTCGTCGTAAATACCTGCAGCCATACAACGGACCCCAAGCTCCAATTCCTCATTGTCGTGGGCTTGGCCATACTGACGAACTTTTGAGAGCTCTCTCTCTAGATCGTTGATTTGCGTAATGCTGTTCTTTGTGTGGCCTTTTAGTCCGGTTCTTGCGGCATATGCGCGGGTACGTTGGGGGTCATCAGCAGCCAGAAACAGTTTGCCGACTGAAGTGAGATGCAAAGGGGCTCTACCACCAATCGCTCTAACAACTTGCATCCCCGAGCGCTCACTATAGGCACGCTCAACGTAAATGATTTCGTCACCTTGACGCATGCTTAGATTGACTGGCTGCTGGATCTGCTTGTGTAACTCTCGCATGGGTCCAAGCGCAGCATCTCTGACATTGAGCCTTCCTTTGACAAGGTTACCAAGCTCTAGAAGGCGCATGCCGAGCCGGTAGCTGCCTGCCTGTGGTCTGTCTACAAAACGTCCGCACACCAAGTCATTGAGAATACGGTGTGCCGTTGATGGGTGTAAATTGGCTTTTTCGCTTATCTCTTTCAGAGGCAGTGCTTCTTCTCTGGAAGCAAGTACATCCATCAGAGTAAACATGCGCTCTAGTACTTGCACGCTTGGAGTGGATGGGATGTCAGAGTCTTTTCTTGTCATAGCGAAGTTGGGCGATCTTACGGGAGGGGAGGGACATCATGGCGCGAGGCATCGTTAATGCTGATCCCGATTTATCCATTGCCCGCCACTATAGAGTTGATATGGCTTGAAACTCGCCTTGTATTTCATTTTTGAACTGGCCTCAATCCAGTAGCCTAAGTAGACATGGGGAAGGCGGTTGCTTCTGGCTTGTTCAATTTGCCACAGCACGTTGTACGTGCCGTAGCTGGCGCTAGGATCTGGCTCATAGAAAGTATAGACAGCGGAAAGAGCGTCTTCTAGGACATCAATAATCGAGACCATTTTTAGTTCACCTAAGCCACCGTCCTCTGCGGCTGTGCGAAACTCAATGAGCCTTGAGTTCACTTTGCTGTTCAGTAAAAATTGGCTGTATTGCTCAACACTGTCTTCGTCCATGCCGCCGCCTGCATGCCTACTATTTTGGTAGCGGCGGTACAGTTCGTAGTGTTCATGCATAAAGCCAAGCCCAAGCGTGCGAGCTTGCAGGTCTGAGTGCTGCGCCCACGCCCTGCGTTGGCTGCGATTTGGTTGGAAGGCACCAACCAATATGCGCAAGGGCAAGCAGGCCGCACATCCATCGCAATGCGGGCGATAGGTGAACACCCCACTCCTGCGAAAGCCTTGCGCCACAAGTGCCGAGTAAGCACTGTTATTGATCATGTGGCTGGGCGTGGCTACCTGGGAGCGTGCTTGCCTGTTGTCCAAGTAACTGCATTCGTAAGGTGCAGTGGCGTAGAACTGTATGGCTTGAATGGGGAGGTCTTTGAGGTCCGTCATTCGGTCATCTTTGCAAAATGGTGTCCCAGTATAGAGGGTTGAACGTCCAAGATGGGCCGGGTTGGTTGGTGGCGACAGAAACATGCCCGGCAAATACTGATCGGGGGATTTCTGAAGCCCCTAACGATGTCAAATGATTGGTGTTTTGCTGACAATCAATCATCTCAATGCCATTTGCGCCGGCCCAAGCCACTAGAGCTGCGAGCGCAATTTTTGAAGCATTCGTTTGATGTGCGAACATGGACTCACCAAATAATGCCATGCCAATGTTGACGCAGTACAGTCCACCGACCAGTTCGCCGTTGATCCATGTCTCAACGCTATGTGCATAACCAGCCGCATGGAGTTGCGTATACGCGTCTACCATGCGAGGCATGATCCAAGTCCCAAACTGATCCTTTCGTTTGGATTGCGCGCAAGACTCGATTACTCTAGCGAAAGCGGTATTCATGCGAATTCCCGCTGAGGGGTTTTGGGTGAATTGAACTAGGGTTTTTCGCATAGATCGATGAACCCTAAAGTCACTCGTTTTCAAAACCATTCGGGGGTCAGGGCTCCACCATAGAATGGGTTGGCCCTCACCAAACCAAGGGAACACCGCATTCCGATAGGCTTCCAAGAGCGTTGGTACGTCAAGTGCACCACCTGCCGCCAGCAGGCCTGGTGCATCAGAGTCAGCTGGCCATGCCATGTCGAGCGACGGAAACGGAGCGCTTGGCTTAAGCCATGCTAGAGGGGGAACCGATTGCTGCATATCTATCGTCAGGAGTTATGTAAAAATTTTCTGATCCGCTTCTAAACTAAGGGTTGGAACGGGTTACAATACTAGCTGTCGGGGCGTAGCGCAGCCTGGTAGCGCATCTGCTTTGGGAGCAGAGGGTCGCGAGTTCGAATCCCGCCGCCCCGACCATTCTTTCAAAATCAAAGGCTCTGAAGTTTTACTGCTTTGGGGCCTTTGTTCTTTGTGCCCGTAGCTCAGTTGGATAGAGCAACAGCCTTCTAAGCTGTGGGTCGGGGGTTCGATCCCCTCCGGGCACACCACCTTTGCGTACTTTAGACTGTTAGCACGCGTGAGCTTACGTTTATTCCTAGCCAGCGATGCGCCGCAGCTGCTAGAGCAGCCGGGTCACCAGTGCTGAACAAGTCGAGACTGGCTTGTTCTGCTAATTGTTTGTTGCCTAGTTTGTTTGCAGCTTCGAGTAATCTCCTCGTTTGACGGGCAACTGGCGCACCACCCTCCATAAACGTGACCGCATTGCCTGTGCCCAAGCGCAGCGAGTGCTCGGCGAAAGGGTAATGGGTGCAGCCAAGTACCAAGGTGTCCATCTCACCATGTTGCAGTCCAAAAGTCCCCATGGCACGCGTATATTCAATGCAAGCCGCGTCTATTTTGATCGCGTCGAACGCTTCAATAGCCGGCACAAGATCAGAGCAGGGTTGCAGCACGAAGTTGGCCTGATCTTGCAGCGAGGTCAGGAGGCGTTTGAATTTCTCGCTGCTCAACGTGCTGCGTGTGGCCATCACACCGACAACCTTGGTTTTGCTATGCGCTACGGCTGGTTTCAGTGCGGGCTCAATGCCGATGATGAATAGGTTTGGATGGGCTTCCCGAAGCACATGAATGGCCGCAGCAGTGGCGGTGTTGCACGCGACAACCAAGGCCTTGATCTGGTGGCGTTCCTTGAACCAACGCGCGATCCTGTGCGAGCGCTCAATCAGGTAGTCGTCGTCGCGCTCCCCGTAGGGTGCGTGGCCGCTGTCCGCCACATAGACGAACCTTTCTTGGGGCAGCTCAGTCCTGAGCGCCCGCAGGACGCTCAGGCCACCCACGCCACTGTCAAACACCCCAATGGGGGAGTTACTGATCTTGGACAAGGGCTTAGCGGGATGTCACCGGGATGTTCTTGAATTCGCCGGTAGCAATCTTCTTCTGCCACTCTGCCGGGCCGGTGATGTGCGCGCTGGTGCCACCGGAGTCCACGGCCACCGTGACAGGCATGTCAACCACGTCGAATTCGTAAATCGCTTCCATGCCCAGGTCTTCAAAGCCCACCACCTTGGCGTGTTTGATGGCTTTGGAGACCAAATAAGCTGCGCCGCCCACGGCCATGAGGTATGCCGACTTGTGCTTTTTGATGGCTTCAATGGCGACGGGCCCACGTTCAGCCTTGCCCACCATGGAAATTAAGCCGGTTTGCGCAAGCATCATTTCGGTAAAGCCGTCCATGCGGGTCGCGGTGGTGGGGCCGGCGGGGCCAACGGCTTCACCGGCTACAGGGTCGACGGGGCCCACGTAGTAAATGACGCGATTGGTAAAGTCCACAGGCAGTTTTTCACCCTTGGCTAGCATGCCCTGGATGCGCTTGTGCGCAGCGTCGCGACCGGTCAGCATTTTGCCGTTCAAGAGCAGGGTCTGGCCTGGCTTCCAGCTGGCTACTTCCTCTTTGGTCAGAGTATTCAGGTCGACTTTTTTGCTGAGTTGGTAGTCGGGTGTCCAGTTGACGTTGGGCCACAGGTCCAGTGATGGCGGATCAAGATACACCGGGCCGGAGCCGTCGAGCACGAAGTGCGCGTGGCGGGTGGCTGCGCAATTCGGGATCATGGCCACAGGCTTGCTCGCGGCATGGGTGGGGTACATCTTGATCTTCACGTCCAGCACGGTCGTCAGGCCACCCAGACCTTGTGCGCCTATGCCTAGAGCATTGACCTTCTCGTACAACTCAAGGCGCATTTCTTCCACCTTGTCCAGCGCTTCACCGCGGGACGACTTGGCTTGCAGTTCGTACATGTCTAGGTCGTCCATCAGGCTTTCCTTGGCCATGAGCACCGCCTTTTCCGCAGTACCACCGATGCCGATACCCAGCATGCCCGGCGGGCACCAACCAGCGCCCATGGTGGGTACAGTTTTCAGGACCCAGTCCACCACGCTATCGCCGGGGTTGAGCATGATCATCTTGCTCTTGTTTTCAGAGCCACCGCCCTTGGCTGCGACAGTCACTTCCACGGTCTTGCCGGGCACGATCTCCGTGAATATCACAGCGGGTGTGTTGTCTTTGGTGTTTTTGCGCAGGAACTCGGGATCGGCTACCACCGAAGCACGCAGCGTGTTGTCGGGGTGGTTGTAGCCTTGGCGTACGCCTTCATTGATGGCGTCGTCCAAGCTGCCGGTAAACCCTTCCCAGCGTACATCCATGCCTACTTTAAGGAACACGTTCACGATACCGGTGTCTTGGCAGATAGGTCGGTGGCCGGTGGCGCTCATCTTGCTGTTGGTCAGGATCTGGGCAATGGCGTCTTTGGCAGCTGGGCTCTGCTCGCGCTCGTAGGCACGGGCCAGATGGGCGATGTAGTCAGTAGGGTGGTAGTAGCTGATGTACTGCAGCGCGGCGGATACGGACTCGATCAGGTCTTTTTGGTGAATGCTGGTCATGGTGGCGGCTCGCGGATTGTTGTGATTAATGGGCGTCTGCAGGCCGACTCATGAGTCGGTCAGTGTAGGCAATCGCCATGGCAGACAACAGGAAGGTAATGTGAATTGCGGTTTGTGCAATGAGTACTTTTTCATCGTAGTTCGCGGCATTGATGAAGGTCTTTAGCAAATGGATGGAGCTAATTCCAATGATCGCGGTAGCTAGTTTGACCTTCAAAACGGACGCATTCACGTGGCTCAACCATTCGGGTTGGTCGGGGTGCGTCTCCAGGTCCATGCGGCTTACAAAAGTCTCATAGCCACCCACAATAACCATGATCAGTAAGTTAGAAATCATCACCACATCGATCAGAGCCAGTACCACCAGCATGATGATCGTTTCGTTTAATGCCACAGTGGTCGTAGTCTCCTTGTAGCCAATGCTTGCTATGAGAGACTGGAGAGCAGCTTGGTTGCCAAATGCGGCTTCCAGCAAGTGCACAAGCTCAACCCAAAAGTGAAACACGTAGACGCCTTGTGCTGCAATGAGCCCAACGTAAAGCGGGAGTTGCAACCAGCGACTAGAAAAAATAAAGGCGGGAAGGGGGCGTAAACGCACGGGAGATTTCGGTGTCGGTTGGGTCATAGAAAGTGTCTTTGGAATCGCTTAATTGTAGAGGTGCAGCGCACCAGAGGGCAAAGTGGTTGTGCGCTCAACGTAGTTACAGTCAGTGACCTGTAAGTGCCACGCTCGACAGTGCTGCAAGTTTGAGTTAATTAACTAAATGAGGATGACATACCGTGAGCGAACAACAGTCCACTATCACTTCTGGCTTGGTTGAGAATCGGGTTTTCCCACCCAGTGAAGCCTTCGTTAAAGCAGCGCGCGTATCGGGGATGCCAGCGTATGATGCCTTGTGTGCCGAGGCCGCACAAGACTTCGAAGGTTTTTGGGCCCGTTTGGCGCGTGAGAATCTAAACTGGACCAAGCCATTCACCCAAACGCTGGATGAGTCCCAGGCTCCGTTTTATAAGTGGTTTGCGGATGGAGAGATCAATGCTTCCGCCAACTGCTTGGACAGGCACATGGGGACTGCGGTAGAGAACAAGACCGCGGTCATCTTTGAGGCGGACGACGGCACCGTCACAAAAACAAGTTACAAAGAACTGCTGGCACGGGTAAGCCAGTTTGCCAACGCTTTGAAGGCCCATGGCATTCAAAAAGGTGATCGGGTATTGATTTATATGCCCATGACGCTAGAAGGCGTGATTGCGATGCAAGCTTGCGCGCGTTTGGGTGCCATACACAGCGTGGTTTTTGGTGGTTTTTCCGCCAAGGCTGTGCAAGAGCGCATCATCGACGTGGGTGCGGTTGCGGTCATCACGAGCAACTACCAAATGCGAGGCGGCAAAGAGTTGCCACTTAAAGCCATTGTGGATGAAGGTATGGCGCTGGGCGGTTGCGAAGCGGTAAAGACCGTTTTTGTCTACCAACGCACCGCAACTGCTTGTCCAATGCTCGCGGGTCGCGACAAGACTTTTTCGGAAGTTTTGGCTGGGCAGTCTGCAGACTGCGCGCCAGTGCCCGTGGGGGCGGAACACCCGCTGTTTATCTTGTACACATCTGGTTCCACAGGTAAACCCAAAGGAGTGCAGCACTCCACCGGTGGTTATCTGTTGTGGGCCAAAGTAACCATGGATTGGACCTTTGACCTTAAGCCTGAAGATGTGTTCTGGTGCACTGCCGACATTGGTTGGATCACAGGGCACAGCTACGTGGCCTATGGCCCCTTAGCGGCTGGCGCTACGCAGATTATTTTTGAAGGTATTCCCACCTTCCCCAACGCAGGGCGGTTCTGGCAAATGATTGAGCGCCACAAATGCTCTATCTTCTACACCGCGCCTACAGCGATCCGCTCGTTGATCAAGGCGGCAGAAGGTGATGCAAAAGTGCACCCGGATCGTTCTGACCTCAGCAGCTTGCGCATCTTGGGCTCCGTCGGTGAGCCTATCAATCCAGAGGCGTGGATGTGGTACCACAAGCATGTGGGCCATGAAAAGTGCCCGATCGTAGATACCTTCTGGCAAACCGAAACTGGCGGGCACATGATGACGCCATTGCCCGGTGCAACGCCCTTGGTCCCCGGTAGTTGCACCTTGCCACTGCCTGGCATCATTGCCGCCATTGTGGATGAGGTCGGAAACGACATCCCCAACGGCACCGGTGGCATTTTGGTGGTCAAGCGTCCTTGGCCCTCCATGATTCGCACGATTTGGAATGACCCTGAGCGGTTTAAGAAGAGCTACTTCCCTGAGGAAATGGGAGGGAAGCTGTATTTGGCGGGTGACGGTGCCATTCGCAGTGCGGATCGCGCTTATTTCCGCATCACAGGTCGGATTGACGATGTGCTCAACGTCTCAGGGCATCGCATGGGAACCATGGAAATTGAGTCCGCCTTGGTGGCCAAGACCGACTTGGTTGCAGAAGCTGCGGTAGTGGGCAGGCCTGATGACGTGACTGGCGAGGCCATTTGTGCCTTTGTAGTGCTCAAGCGTCCTTGCCCTAGTGGAGATGAGGCGAAAGCTATCGCCAAAGAGTTGCGCGACTGGGTTGCCAAAGAAATTGGGCCTATTGCTAAACCCAAAGACATTCGATTTGGTGAAAACTTGCCCAAGACTCGGTCGGGCAAGATCATGCGCCGATTGTTGCGTTCCTTGGCCAAAGGAGAAACGATTACCCAAGACACCTCCACCTTGGAAAATCCCGCCATCCTGAGCCAGTTGGGGCAAACCTACTAAGTAGAGCCTGCTGCGTAGAAAGTAAAAAACCCCGCGTTGGCGGGGTTTTTTACGGAGTCGCGTTGTTCGAACAAAAGTCAAGCGCTTGCCTGGCCAGTCGAGCATGCACCCAATCGCTTACTGGCTCAGAATCCAGCCCACCAATTTCTTAGCCTCGGCTTCAGAGACTTGATTCATGGCGGGCATTGGTACTTGACCCCAGACGCCACTCCCACCCTTCAAGATTTTGCTGGCCAATTTGTCCGCTGCGGACTTATCGCCTTTGTACTTGGCGGCTACATCTTTGTACGACGGACCTAGCAGTTTTTTGTCCACCGCATGGCAGGTCATACAATTTTTACTGGTGGCCAAGGCCAAATCAGCGAAGGCTGGGGCTGTGGAGAGAAGCGCGGCTACGCCAAGTGTGGCGGTCATCAAAGAGCGGTTCATGAATGGCCTTTGGGTTGGTTTACAGTATGTCAACGCGATTGTAGTAACAGAGGTTGACTCTAAGGCATTGGCGCAAAAAAGAACGAGGTGACTATGTATTTGGTTGGAATTGGTGTGGTCTTGCTGTTGCTTAAGTACTTGGAGGTAGCGCCGGTTGCGCTGTGGTCTTGGTGGCTGGTGCTTGCACCGTTTGGTTTGGCAACGGCGTGGTGGTATTGGGCAGATTCGTCGGGCTATACCAAGCGCAAAGCGATGGAAGCGGAGCAAGCTAAGAAGCAATCTCGAATCGACCGCAACAAAGAAGCGATGGGGAACCTCAACGCAAAGAAGCGCAAGTAAACGTTGCGGCCTTTTGCGGTTGAAACGCTCGCCATCGCTTCGAAAAGCCAAGCGTTGAGGGCTTGGCTTTTTTGGGAGGCATTCGGGTCTCCGAGTGCTCAATAGTTGTCGAGTACGGCGCCTTTGCTTGCACTGGAGGCATTGAACGCAAACTTCGCCTGAACACCACGGGTGTAGCGGGGTTTGGGGGGTGTCCATGCTGCACGGCGCTTGGCCAAGACTTCATCGCTCACATTGACTTGCAACAGCAACTGGTGCGCATCGATGGTGATGGAGTCGTTCTCTTCAATCAAAGCGATGTTGCCGCCCGCTGCGGCTTCCGGTGCCACGTGTCCCACGACCATGCCCCATGTGCCCCCAGAGAAGCGGCCATCGGTAATTAGTCCTACGGATTCTCCCAAACCTTGGCCTACCAACGCGCCGGTAGGTGCCAGCATTTCTGGCATGCCGGGTCCGCCCTTGGGGCCCAGATAGCGCAGCACCATGACGTCACCGGCCACAATTTTGTTGGCCAAAATTGCAGCCAAGGCAGACTGTTCGTCATCAAAAACCCGTGCAGGCCCTGTCATCACGGGGCGTTTCAGGCCGGTAATCTTTGCGACGCAGCCCTCTGGGCTCAGGTTGCCCTTGAGAATAGCCAGATGCCCTTGTGCATACATGGGGTTGTTAATCGGGCGAATCACGGTCTGATTGGCTGGTGGCTCGTCAGGAATGTCTTTCAGCACTTCTTCAATGGTTTGGCCAGTGATGGTGAGGCAGTCGCCGTTGAGCAAGCCCGCTTTCAGCAAAATCTTCATCACTTGTGGGATGCCACCTGCTTTATGCAACTCGACAGCCAGCGACTTTCCGCTTGGCTTCAGATCGCACAGCACCGGAGTCTTTTTACGCATGCGTTCAAAGTCATCAATGGTCCATTCCACGTCAGCGCAGTGGGCGATGGCCAAAAAGTGCAGCACCGCGTTCGTGGAGCCGCCAGTGGCCATGATGACCGCTACCGCGTTCTCGATGGACTTGCGCGTCACGATGTCGCGTGGCTTGATGTCTTTCTTGATGGCCTCTACCAAAACCCGTGCGGATTCGCGTGCCGACTTTACTTTTTCGTCGTGCTCATTGGCCATGGTGCTGGAGTAAGGCAGAGAGATGCCCAACGCTTCGAAGGCCGACGACATGGTGTTGGCCGTATACATGCCGCCACACGAGCCGGTGCCAGGAATCGCGCGTTTTTCAATTTCGGTCAGGTCGGCGTCGCTGAGCTTGCCGGCGGCGTTTTCGCCCACGGCCTCAAAGACGCTCACGATGTTCAGGTCTTGGCCTTTGTAGTGACCCGGCAGGATGGTTCCACCATAGACATAAATCGCTGGTACGTTGGCGCGCAACATGCCCATCAGGCCGCCGGGCATGTTTTTGTCGCAGCCACCGATGACCAGCACGCCGTCCATCCATTGGCCTTGCACGCAGGTCTCCACGCAGTCTGAAATGACTTCGCGGCTGACCAGTGAATACTTCATGCCTTCGGTGCCCATTGCCATGCCATCTGAAATGGTGGGTGTGCCGAAAATTTGTGCATTGCCGCCTGCATCCAAGATGCCTGCTACGGCTGCATCAGCCAGCTTTTGCAACCCGCTGTTGCACGGCGTGATCGTGCTATGGCCGTTGGCCACGCCCACCATGGGTTTGCCGAAGTCCTCTGCCGTGTAGCCCATCCCGTAGTACATGGAACGGTTAGGCGCCCGGGACTTGCCCTCGGTGATATTTTTGCTGCGGGGATTCATGACGACAGGTTTGATGTCCATGGTGCTTCCTAAATGGCGTGGGTTGACAATGGTGCGAAGTATGCCCGGCTTGATAATGTGACTCCAATCTCTTTTTTAACGCCTATTAATATGTTTTGCATATGAGTACCTCGCCAAGCCTCGCTCTCATCGACTTGCGTGCATGGCGCCAGTTTGTGGCTGTGGCTGAGGAGTTGCACTTCGGCCGCGCGGCCCAACGTTTGTGTATGACCCAGCCGCCGCTGACGCATGCCATTGCCCAGTTGGAAGCAACTGTGGGGGCTCGCTTGTTTGATCGCTCCAAGCGCAGCGTGCAGCTCAGTGCCACAGGGCGCACCTTGTTGCCGCATGCTATCGATTTGTTACAGCGGGCGACCGAATTGCAAGCGCTCGCCCATTCGGCGGCAGAAGGCAGTGCAGGGCGTTTGAAGTTGGCATTTGTCTCGACGGTGGGGTTTGATGTGCTTCCTCAGTGGGTCATGGCGTTCAGGCAAGCCTGCCCGCTGGTGCAGTTGGAGTTGGTCGAAGCTACTGGCGACGTTCAGCTGCTAGGTATGGAGCGCGGAGAGTTTGACGCGGGTTTCTTGTTGCATGCGCCAGGCTTTGCGCCGGTGGGATTAGCGGGGCTCATCCTCAACACCGACTCGTTGGTTTTGGCGATGCCCGAGCAGCATCCACTGGCCCAAGCACCTGTCGTACAGCTGACGGATATGCTTGCAACGCCGCTGGTCATGTTCCCAAGGCGGATCGTGCCCTCACTCTACGACGCCGTGTTTGGTATGTACCACGCAGCAGGGCTTCTGCCTGCGGTGGCCCAAGAGGCGATTCAGATGCAGACCATTGTGAACTTGGTGTCGGCCGGTTTGGGCGTTGCATGGGTGCCGGCGAGTGTGCGGCAGTTTCAGCGCCCTGGCGTTGTCTACCGGCAGGTGGTCGGTGCCGTGGCGCAGTGCCAAACCAGCTTGGTCTGGCCACATAGCAGCCCAGTACTATCGCGTTTTCTGGAGTTTGCGCCGCCGGGCGCATCCTTGCATAAGCTTGGTGCTTAGCGGCAACGTAATGCCTTGGACTTTTAAGGTGCCTGCTTTGCAGGTGGGGCACTAGCGCGTGCACAATCATGGCCATGCTGATTCATCCACAAATTGACCCTGTCGCCTTGCACCTTGGCCCTGTGAGCGTGCATTGGTATGGTTTGACCTATTTGGTCGCATTTGCCTTGTTTATGTTTTTGGGCTATCGCCGGCTCAAGCACCAGCCGTTTGCCAGCCTAGTTGGGCCCCGGGCATGGGCCTTCAAGGATGTTGAAGACATTTTGTTCTTGGGCGTGCTGGGTGTGGTGGCCGGTGGCAGAGTGGGCTACTGCTTGTTCTACAAGCCTTTGTACTATTTTGAGCATCCGCTGGAGATCTTTGCGGTTTGGCAAGGCGGTATGAGTTTTCACGGCGGCATGTTAGGCGTGATCGTGTCCATGGTGTGGTTTGCCTACTCGCGCAAACGGTCATTCTGGCAAGTGGCTGACTTTGTGGCACCTTGCGTACCTACGGGGCTCGCAAGCGGACGGATCGGTAACTTCATCAATGGCGAGTTGTGGGGGCGGGTCGCCGACCCTAGCTTGCCGTGGGCTATGGTGTTCCGCGGTGCAGGCGATGTGCCACGCCACCCCTCTCAGATCTACCAGTTTTTGATGGAAGGCGTGCTTTTGTTTTGCCTGTTGTGGTGGTACGCGCGCCGAGCACAGCCAGTCGCTGGAGTGGGTACCCCATTGGGTTCTGTTCGGGGGCCTCGCCAAGGACAAGTCGCCGCAGCGTTCTTGTTCGGTTACGGGGTCTTTCGCTTTATTGCGGAGTACTTCCGCGAACCCGACGCCCACCTGGGCTTGCTGTCCCTTGGAATGAGCATGGGCCAATGGCTCTGTGTGCCTATGGTGTTGGGCGGGTTGTTGGCTTGGCTATGGTTAGGCAAGAAAAATGGGTGACTGCTGGATAGAGAATGTAGAGAAAAAAGCGCTTTTCGCCCATCAATGCTGCTTAGCCAGCTATCAAAAACGTAGCGAACGCCGCGCTGCATGCAATGTCACCCACCTAAGGTAAGCGCCTCGCTATGACAGGCCATATCCACTACCAAGAAACTGGCGCTGCTGACCGCCGTATTGCACACCTCATCTTGCACCATGAGGGTAAGTTCAACGCCATGTCGCGCGAGATGTGGCGTGCGTTGAGACAACGCTTTGAATCGATAGCGCGCGACGACGGCTTGCGTTGCGTGGTGGTGCGTGGCGCGCAAGGTCATTTTTGTGCTGGCGGCGACATATCGGAGTACCCCAGCTTTAGATTCGACCCTGTCGCATTGCGAGCGTTCCACGAAGACGAGGTCTGGGGCGCACTGCATGCCATGCTGCAGTGCGATGTGCCCTTAGTGGCGCACATTGAAGGCAACTGCATGGGGGCAGGGCTGGAAATCGCTAGCTGCTGCGACATTCGATTAGCCGGGCAGAGCGCCAGGTTTGGTGCGCCTATTGCACGTTTAGGCTTTCCAATGGCTCCCAAGGAAGCGGCACTGGTGACAGGGGCGGTTGGCCATACAACCGCAAAAGCCATGCTGCTCAGTGCAGCCGTGTTTGATGCACCTCACATGCTTGCGCGCGACTTTCTGACCTACGTCCTGCCTGAGCCCGGGCTGGAGGGCGAGGTTGACGCACTGGCGCAGCGCATCGCCAGTTTGGCGCCAGCTGCTGCACGCATGAATAAACGGACGTTGAGAAGCATGAATATGCCATTGCCGCCCGTAGATAGTGTGGAGTGTGCTATGAATTTTGAATCGGATCATGCGGTGGATACATATGCCTACGCGGGATCTTTTGAGCACAGGGAAGGCATCGCGGCCTTCTTGGAAAAGCGCCCACCTTCATTTTGACCTCGCCTCGCTGGCCTTTCGTGTGACACCTTCTCACCTGCTTTCATTTGATATGCCACTTGCACCACCCCTCGCAACCGAAGATAGCAATCTGTTTGCCGCCTTACGCTCTGCGTTTCCCCAGGACCGTACTCGGTGCGCAGTGGAGACCGATACTGGCTTGCACTACTCGTGGCAAGACTTGGACCAGGCCAGCGCCATGGTGGCCAACTTGCTTGCATCTTTGGAGCTACCGGTAGGTTCTAGGCTAGTGGCGCAGGTGGAGAAGTCGGTGGAGGCCATGGTGCTCTACCTTGCCACTTTGCGAGCTGGGCTGGTCTATGTGCCGCTGAACACCGCCTACCAAAGCGCGGAAATGGACTACTTCATTAGCAATGCTCAGCCAGCAGTCGTGGTGTGCAGCACGGTGAACTTCGGCTGGATTAGCAAACTGGCGTTTGTGTCAGGCACACAGTACGTCTTTACGCTCAATGACGACCGCACCGGGTCTTTGCTCGACCGGGCGGCGGGCCACTCCGCGGTGCACACGCCCGTGCTGCGTGCCCCCAGAGATCTGGCTGCCATCATCTACACCAGTGGTACGACGGGTCGTAGCAAAGGCGCCATGCTGACCCATGGAAACTTGCTCAGCAACGCCCGTACCCTGCAGGCGTATTGGGACTGGCAAGCACCCGGGCATGGCCGGGCAGATGGGGGGGATGTGCTGATCCATGCCTTGCCGATATTTCATGTGCATGGACTGTTTGTCGCTATTCATGGCGCCTTACTGAACGGCAGCAAAATGATTTGGTTGGGTAAGTTCGATCCCAAGGTCGTGCTCAGCAAACTGCCGCAGGCGACAGTCTTTATGGGGGTTCCTACCCTGTACACGCGGCTGTTGGCCGAGCCTGGGTTGACTCGGCAGCTTGCGAGCGGCATGCGCTTGTTCATCTCCGGGTCAGCCCCCATGTTGGTCGATACCTTTGAGGCATGGGAGCAAAGAACTGGCCACCAGGTGTTGGAGCGCTATGGCATGTCAGAAACAGCCATGCTGACGTCAAACCCCTGCAAGGCTGCAGATGGACCCAGACGAGGTGGCACTGTAGGCCCCGCATTGCCTGGCGTAGAGCTGCGGGTGGTAGATGATAAGGGGCAAGCTGTTGCCATGGGTGAGGTGGGCAACATCCAAGTTCGTGGGTCAAGTGTGTTTCAAGGCTATTGGCAAATGCCTGAGAAAACGGCGGAAGAGTTTGCTGCCGACGGTTTTTTCAAAACGGGCGATGTAGGGTGCATCGACGCAGACGGCTATGTGACGATTGTGGGGCGCAGCAAAGACCTCATCATCAGCGGCGGCTACAACGTGTACCCAGCTGAAGTGGAAGGCTTCATCAACGCCTTGCCTGGTGTGTTGGAGAGTGCAGTAATTGGTGTGCCTGATGCCGACTTTGGTGAAGTGGGCGTGGCCGTGCTGGTACCTGAGACCGGAGAGACCATTGATGGCGTTGCAATCCTCAGGCAGCTAAAGGCTACGCTAGCCAACTTCAAGGTGCCTAAGCGTTGCTATGTGGTGCCTGAATTGCCTCGTAACGCCATGGGCAAAGTTCAAAAAAACCTATTGCGCGCTCAATACCTAAACCCATAGCACGTCTGCGGCTTGCGCAGCAAAACAGGGGGCATTTTTGGCGGTGGTCAAACCCAGCGTTCACAGGTATTATGAGTTGCACCACCGCTCGGCTTGACGAAGGAGTGAAACCGTGAAAGTCTCTCAACTGACCGTTCGCAGTGCCTACGAGGCCACCGACTACTCCACCCTGACAGCATTACAGCCCACGCTGGTTTTTGCCTTTGGTTCGGTAGACGCATTGCGCGGCGCGGCGTCTGCCTTGAGCTCGGCTTTCGCAGATTCTCATTTGGTGGGGTGTTCTACCGCCGGTGAAATTTCTCAACAAGGTGTTGAGGATGGAAGTTTGGTGGTCACCGCGCTGCGGTTTGAGCATACGCGCGTCGAGCAGGTAAGTGCTATCCTGGCGGACATGGCTGACTCATTTGCTGCTGGCCAGCGCTTAGCCCAAGGCTTGGAGATCGAAGGCTTGCGGGCCATTTTGATTTTCGGTCAGGGTGTCGCCATTAACGGGAGTGCCGTGATTGGTGGCTTGGCATCTGTCGTTGGGGCGCATGTGCCGATTACCGGTGGGCTGGCGGGCGACGGTGGCGCTTTTTCAAAGACGTGGGTATTGGACGATATGGGGCTGAGCAGCGATCGCTTGGTCTGCGTAGGGTTGTATGGTGAGAAGCTTGAGTTTTCCCATGGTTCTTTTGGCGGATGGTCACCCTTTGGGCCAGCGCGTAAGGTCACTCGAAGCGACAACAATGTGCTTTACGAACTCGATGGTGAGTCCGCCCTAGAGGTCTACAAAAAGTATCTTGGCGACCACGCCAAAGGTCTGCCAGCCTCTGGCTTGCTGTTCCCATTTGCCATGCTAGGTAGTGACCACAATGACGTAGGACTCATTCGCACGATATTGGCGGTGGATGAAGCCAGTGGTAGCCTGACCTTGGCGGGCGACATTGACCCCAACGGCTACTTGAAGCTCATGCATGCCAGTACCGATGCTTTGGTTGAAGGGGCGGAGTCAGCGGCACAGGCCGCGCAAGCCATGCACGCGAATGACAACGACGGCTTGGCACTCTTGGTTAGTTGTGTGGGCCGCAAACTCGTCATGGGTGGGCGAGTGGACGAAGAGGTCGAAGCCGTGGGAGAGGTGTTTGGGCGCGGCGCGACTTTGGCCGGCTTTTATTCCTACGGTGAGATAAGCCCGTTTGCGCCATCGGTTGATTGCAAATTGCATAACCAAACCATGACGATCACCTATTTATCCGAATCTGCCTAGTACCTAGGCTAGCAGGTATATGCACAAGTTGCTGGCCCGCCAGATGAAGCGCCTATTGGGCGTGGAAGAGGCGCAAGCGCCCGAGGTACTGGCAGAGCTTAAGGCCTTGGCCCAGCAGCCTGCGGTGTCCCCAGCGGCGGCGCAGTTACTCAGTGGATTGGCCACTTTTTTTCAACGAGTGGATGATGCCTACCTACAAAGCGACCGCGATCTTGACCTGAAAACCCGCAGTCTGGAGCTGAGTTCGATTGAACTCACACAAAAGAACGAGACGATGCGGGCAGAGATTGCCAGCCGCAACCGTGCCATTGAAAGCCTGCGGAACACAGCACGAAGCCTTATGGACGTGGACGATGCTGATCTCCTGCAAACCCAGGACGATGACTTAGAGAATCTTTCGACCTTGATGAGTCAGCTCTTTCAGCAAAAGCACGAGAGCCAACGCGACCTGCAAGCCGCACTTACCGACTTGGCCCACCAAAAGTTTGCGTTGGACCAGCACGCTATCGTGAGCATTACCAACGCAGTGGGCGACATTGTGTATGCCAACGACAAGCTCATAGAGATCAGCGGGTATTCCCGGGCGGAGTTGCTCAATAGCAACCACCGCATGATCAATTCCGGTGTGCAGGACCAGGCGTTTTTTGCCAATCTCTGGGAAACCATTACCCAGGGCCGCGTCTGGCACGGTGAGATCTGCAACCGTGCCAAGGCCGGCCATTTGTATTGGGTGAATGCAACCATCGTTCCACTGAGTGACGAAACCGGTAAGCCCCATATGTACATTGCCATTCGCACGGACATTACCGAGCGAAAGAGCATGGAGGCGAAGATCAAGGGCGCAGAGGCTAGGCTGCGCCACATCACCAACAGTGTGCCAGGCGTTGTGTTTCAGTGGCACGTCAGTGCAACAAGCTACCGATTTACATTTATCAGTGAGCGCCTTCAAGAGGTGCTGGGCTTGCAACGCGAAGCCTTGCTTGCGGACCCATCACTGACAACCCGACAGATCGTTGGCGAGGATCGCCCACGGGTGGTCGCAGGGGTTTTAGCGGCGGCCACCAATCGCACCGCATGGAGCGGCGAGTATCGTGTGCGCTTGCCTGATGGCGCGGTGCATTGGATTCGTAGTGAAATCATTCCAGAGTCTGACCTCGCGCCTGATGGGAGCACCGTGTTCACTGGAATTTGGCAAGACGTCAGTGTGCTCAAGGACGTCGATCTTCGCTTGCGTAACGTCACGCAGAACATTCCCGCAGCAGTGTTTCAGTACACCTTGTCAGCGCAGGGGCGTTTCTTGATTCCTTTCATGAGTGATGGCATGGAACGCATCTGTGGTGTCTTACCTGAAGACGTTGTGGCGGATGCAGACTCGTTTACGGGGTGCATCCACCCGCTAGACAAAAAAATGGTGTTCCAAACCATTGAGTCGTCTCAGGCACAAGCTAGGTCTTGGAGCATTGATTTTCGTGTCATTCACCGCAAAACCCAGGAAACCCTATGGGTGCATGGTGAGGCCAATGCAAGTCCTCAAGATAGAGCGAATGGGGTATGGAATGGCTACTTGACCGATGTCACGGTTGCCAAACGCATTTCAGCGGAGCTACAAAAAGCCAAGGAAGACGCAGAGTCCGCAAGCCGGGCCAAGTCTGATTTCTTGGCCAATATGAGCCACGAAATTCGTACCCCCATGAACGGTGTCATGGGTATGACCGAGTTGCTGATGGACACTGACCTTGACGATGAACAGCGCGAGTATTTAGGGATCGTACAGTCCTCGTCTGAAGCGCTTTTGGTCGTGATTAACGACATCCTCGATTTTTCCAAAATTGAGGCGGGCAAGCTTTTGATTGAGCACATTCCGTTTCATTTAGGCCGTACGGTCAACGACAGCCTCAAATCCTTGGCCCTGCGCGCCCAGAGCAAAGGGTTAGAGTTGGTATGCGACGTGGACGCTGATGTGCCATTGAACCTGCTGGGGGATCCTGGGCGGATCCGCCAAATCTTGCTCAACGTGGTCGGCAATGCCATTAAGTTCACCGAGCACGGGGAGATTGTGGTGCGTGTGGCTTTGGCAACGAACGGTGCTCGCCGCCTAAACGCAAGTAATGACCGTCTGCTGCACATGACCGTGAGTGACACCGGGATTGGAATACCGCAAGACAAGCTAGGCAGCATCTTTAACGCCTTTTCCCAAGAAGACAGCTCAACGACGCGCAAGTATGGTGGTACCGGCTTAGGTCTTACGATTTGTGATCGTTTGGCCCAGGCTTTGGGCGGGCGCATTTGGGCGGAAAGCGAGTTAGGCAAAGGCAGTGTTTTTCACTTGGAAGTTTTGGTGGCGCTTGATCCGCATCCGGCACACGCTGACGAGCCCTTAGCATTCACGCCAAACTTGGAAGGTCGGCGCCTATTGGTGGTTGACGACAATGACGTCAATCGCCGGGTGTTGACCAACGCGTTGCAAGGCGCGGGTGCTTTGGTCGTGGATGCAGCGTCGGGTGGCACAGCTTTGTCGCTTTTGGCGCAAACAACCCCAGACCCAGCTTTTGACCTTATTTTGCTCGATGCGCAAATGCCTGAAATGGACGGCTTTGCAGTTGCGCAAGAGCTGTCTTTATTGCCACACGCTGCGCAGATCCCGATGATCATGCTGTCGAGCGCTGGCATCAAAGGCGACGCAAGCCGAGCCAAAAATGCCGGCATTGCGGGCTACCTTAACAAGCCGATTGCCAGAGATGAACTCGTCTTGGCGGTATGGCGTGTGCTGGGTGCGGATACCACCGTACCCCAAGAGCTGCTGACCAGGCATTCGTTGTTGGACTCCCAAGTGCGTTTAAAAGTGCTGGTGGTGGAGGACCATGTAGTCAATCAGCGGCTAGCGGTGTCTTTGCTTAGCCGCTGGGGCCATGATGTGCAGCTTGCCGACAATGGACAGATCGCCCTAGATGTTTTGTCCCATACCAAGTTCGATGTGATTCTCATGGACATGATGATGCCTGTGATGGACGGCATGGAGGCTACCCGCCGATTCAGGGCAAGCGAACTAGGGCCGCGTACGCCAATTGTCGCCATGACGGCCAATGCAATGGCTTCCGACCGGCAACGCTGTCTAGATGCTGGGATGGATGATTACTTGTCGAAACCTATCAAGGCACTCGATTTGAAACTCCTCTTGGACAATTTGCATGCGCAAGGAAACACGGAGCTGGTTACGGATTCAACTGTGGAGGCCTATGAGGGGGCGGACGCCACAAAGCATCTAAGCAATGGGCCGCAACACTTTGACTACGCAAAGGCATTGTCAACCCAAGACATGGAGTTGGTTGACATTGTTTTGCAGCCGTTTCTAGAGCAGTGGCCCTTAGATATTGAAAAAATTGAGTTGGCATTGGCTGCCGGAGACTTTAAAACGATTCTCTTTACGGTCCATGCATTGAAGGGCACTTTCATGATGTTTGGTGCCGAGCCCGCCAGTCAATTGGCGGCGGATTTACAGACCTATGCGTCGCAAGAAGATGTTGTGCTTATCTCGGAGCATTTGCCTCAATTCAAGGCTGAGGTTGCCCAGCTAATATTTGTCTTGCGTGAGCACGGATTGCTGTAGGCTTAGCGCCTATTCACTATTTCATCATGGAAGAGCACACTCCAATGATCCAACATGTGTTGATCGTGGATGACACCGAAGTCAACCTCGTTTTGTTTGGGGCCTTGGTCAAAAAGCTGGGAAACTGCGTGGAGCATGTGTTCTCGCAGCCCCTAAAAGCACTGGAGTGGGCGGCTGAGAATGACATCGACCTGGTGATTGTCGATTACATGATGCCCGAGATGGATGGCCTGCAATTCATCAACCACTTTCGTGCTCTAGCGGGCTGTGAAACGGTGCCCCTTCTCATGATTACGGCCAACGACCAAAAGCAAGTGCGTTACCGGGCCTTAGACTCGGGGGCCAATGACTTTTTGACCAAACCGGTTGATAAAGTTGAGTTCTTGGCGAGGGCAAAGAACATGCTAGTGGTGAACGAGGCCAACAAACATCTCGCCCAGCGTGCTACTTGGTTGTCTGAAGAGGTGCGCAAGGCCACCGCTGAAATTGTGGCCAGAGAGCGAGACACGGTGATTCGCCTTTGCAGGGCCGCCGAGTATCGCGATCCAGAGACGGGTGCACACATTTTGCGAATGGCGCACTTCTCAAAGCTGATTGCTGCAGGCTTGGGTATGCCATTGGCACAACAAGAGCTCTTGCTAGAGGCCGCACCCATGCACGACATAGGAAAAGTGGGTATCAGCGACAACATTTTGCTAAAGCCCGGACGCCTGGATGAGGCCGAGTTTAATGTCATGAAGCAGCATGCCCAATTTGGTTATGAGTTGCTAAAGGGCAGCTCATCTTTGGTCTTGCAAACCGGTGCTGATATCGCGCTGGGCCACCACGAAAAGTTCGACGGATCAGGTTACCCGTCCGGGTTGAAAGGAGAAGAGATTCCGATCTTCAGTCGCATCGTCGCTGTGGCTGATGTGTTTGACGCCCTCACCTCCGAGCGACCATACAAGAAGGCTTGGACCTTGGAGGCTGCCGTAGAGTTTCTGGTGGCAGGCTCTGGGCAGCATTTTGATCCACAGTGCGTCAACGCGTTTTTGAGTGCATGGGAGCAGGTGCTCGAGATACGTGATCATTACCAAGGTTAGTTACACCGCCCTTTGACACACGGCTCAAAGTCAACGGGCAAAGTTATTTGAGTACCAAGACGGGGACATTCGCGTGGGTGAGCACTTGTTGGGTTTCACTGCCTAGTAACAGGCGCTTGATACCTCGGCGCCCGTGAGAGGCCATCACAATCAAATCACATTGGTGCTTTTTTACAGTGGCCAAAACAGCGTCGGAAACTACGTCCGACTTAACTACAACAGCCTTGCAAGTTACGCCTTTGGCGCTTGCCGACTTGGATACCGCGTCCACCACGGCCTGTGCATCATCTGCCCATTGTTTTTCTACCCTAGCCACTTCGCTGGCTTGCAGGGCAATCGCACCTTCAAAGTAGCTTTGGGGATAGCGCGGCACCACTTTGAGCGCAATTAACTCTGCACTACTAAGTGCCGCCAAGGCTATGGCACTACTGACTGCTTTTTTGGAAAGTTTAGAGCCATCGGTCGTAACGAGTATGCGTTGGTACATCAGAAGTCCTTGACGGTTGAAAAACCTCAGATTACGCTCTGCCGAACCCCTAAGCCTTGATTTACATCAAGAGTCCGAGTGAGGATTGTCTGCACACTGTCGCTCCATGACTGCATCGACGAATCTGCCGCCCATCAACGTAGTGCTAGGCACGATTGCAGGTGCGGGGGCTTTGCCGCCTGAGCGAACAGGGTTGATTCCTCATGGAGCGCAAACCTTGCGGCTCTTGGATGAGCCTTCAGAGTGGAATGCCTTTAGTGTGGCGGTGCCCACTCAGCCCGGTGCATGGGATTCCGCCCTAGTGATTGAAGGTATGCACTGCGCAGCATGTTCGATCACTGTTGAAGACGCCCTAAGTAAAGTACCTGGCGTACTGAGTGTTCGTGTAAATGCTGCGACCCACAGGGCGCATGTGGTCTGGCAGCAAGACCAAGTGCTTCCGTCGCAATGGATGCTCGAGGTTCAGCGCTGCGGCTACCGTGCGGCTCCAGCCAACGATGTGTTTGCAAGCGAGCGTAGACGCGCAGAGACCCGCAAGGCATTGTGGCGGTGGTTGGTGGCTGGTCTTTGCATGATGCAAGTGATGATGTATGCCTACCCGGCGTACATCGCGCATCCAGGTGACCTGACCCAGGAGATGGAGTCACTGCTTCGCTGGGCCTCTTGGGTACTCACGCTGCCAGTCATTCTTTTTTCATGCGGGCCTTTCTTTAAGAGTGCATTGCGCGATGTGCTGCATGCGCGTGTCAGCATGGACTTGCCCGTCGCCCTAGGCATGGCCATCACCTTTGCAGTGAGCACTGTAGGCACCTTTGAGCCCAATGGCATGTTTGGGCGCGAGGTGTACTTTGACTCGCTCACCATGTTTGTCTTCTTCTTGCTCACCGGGCGGTGGTTAGAGCTGCGCCTGCGTGACCGCACGGCGGGCGCTCTGGAGGCGCTGATGAACCGCTTGCCGGACAGTGTGGAACGCCAAAAAGCCGATGGCAGCTATGAGCGGGTTGCTGGGCGGCGCGTGCTGGTGGGCGATGTGTTGCGCGTACACGCCGGCGAGGCGTTTTTGGCCGATGGTGAGGTGCTTGAGGGCAACACCTCAGTCGATGAAGCATTGCTTACGGGTGAATCCAAGCCCTTGTCGCGAGGCCCAGGCGGTCAGGTCGTGGCGGGTAGCCACAACTTGTCGGGCACAGTGTTGATGCGTGTTGTGCGTGTAGGGGCAGACACTCGCTTTTCGCAAATCGTGGCGCTTATGGAGACGGCTTCTGCCGCCAAACCAGGCAACACAGCTTTGGTGGACCGCTTGGCCAAGCCTTTTTTAGTTGGCGTGCTGGTGGCTGCGGTGGCTGCATGCGCTTGGTGGTGGCCCCAAGACCCGACGCACGCCGTAATGGTGGCCGTGGCGGTGTTGGTGGTGACTTGCCCGTGCGCCTTGTCGCTGGCAACGCCTGCGGCCGTGCTGGCCTCAGCAGGTGCCTTGGCTAGGTGCGGCATATTGGTCCGCAAGCTAGACGCTTTGGATACGCTGGCCCAAGTAGACACGGTGGTGTTCGACAAAACAGGCACGCTCACCCAAGACGCCATGGTATTGGCCCAAGTGCATACGCGGGCAGAGTTCAGCACTGACCAAGCGCTTGCTTTGGCCGCAGTGCTTGCCAGCCAGTCTTTGCATCCGGCATCCAGGGCCATTGCTGCGGCGTTTGAGCAAGGCGTTGTCGCCAATTCGAATACGGCAGGCCGCTGTGCTTTGGTGGGTGATGTGCAAGAACTTGCGGGTGGCGGCTTGGCGGGCTCTGTGTTTGCGCCAAGTCGCGCAGACATTGAAGGGCAGGTAGGTCGGACTTACCAACTGCGTCTGGGTTCAGCGCTGCATTGTGGCGTGCCCTCGGATGCTGCGGCGCATGTGCGGGTATTTATGAGCGACCAAGACGGGTGGCTGGCAACCTTTGATTTGGCTGAGCAGGTGAGGGCGCAAGCACGTGGTGTTGTGGCTGACTTGGTCGCGCGTGGCTTGGATGTGCACTTGCTGTCTGGGGATGAAGAAGCCTCAGTCACTGCGGTTGCGCACTCAGTGGGTATCGCCAAGATGCGCAGTGCTTGTTTACCTGCGGACAAGTTGGCCTACCTGTCTGAACTCCAGCGTGCTGGTCACACTGTGGCCATGGTGGGCGATGGGCTTAACGACGGCCCGGTGCTTGCTGGCGCCAACGTGGCCTTTGCGTTTGGTAGTGCCGTGCCCTTGGCCCAGTCGAAGGCTGACTTTGTGGTGATGGGGAGCAGCTTGCAAGGCGTGGCGCAAACCCTTGGTGTAGCCCGCAAGACCCGTGATGTGATCCGACAAAACTTATGGTGGGCCTTGCTCTACAACGCAGCCTGCGTGCCCTTGGCCGTGGCGGGCATGTTGCCCGCTTGGGCGGCTGGACTGGGCATGGCTGCTAGTTCTCTATTGGTGGTGCTCAATGCGCTGCGACTGGCGCGTGCGCCGCGATTTGTGAAGGATGAGTGATGGACATTTTGTATTTGCTGATACCGCTGTCAGTCGTGCTGGTGTTTTTCATTCTGGGAGGGCTGTGGTGGGCTATCGACCGTGGCCAATTTGAAGACATTGAAGCTGAAGGTGAACGGGTGCTGCGTGACTCCTAAATGGTTCCCACGAATTGAAGCCATTTAAGGCAAGGTTTGATGTGAATCAACTGTCTAGTCCAAGTGCTCCAAGAGAATATCCCGTAGATAACTAGAGAAGAGGTAAATATGGCATTTCCTAACCAGCAGGCAACTGTCTACAACGATACCGTTGTACGTCAGTTCGCCATCATGACGGTGGTTTGGGGCGTAGTGGGCATGCTTGTGGGCGTGATCATTGCGGCTCAACTCGCGTGGCCAGAGTTGAACTTTGGCATCTCATTCCTGAGCTACGGACGACTGCGTCCGCTGCATACCAATGCAGTGATTTTCGCTTTCGGCGGATGCGGCTTGTTCGCATCCGCCTATTACATCGTTCAGCGGACCTGTCATGTCCGGCTGTTTGGCGACAAGCTGGCATCCTTCACGTTTTGGGGATGGCAGTTGGTCATTTTGGCCGCCGCGATTTCTTTGCCATTGGGTTACACCTCTGGCAAAGAGTATGCTGAGTTGGAGTGGCCGATTGACATCTTGATCACCTTGGTCTGGGTGTCGTTTGCCATTGTGTTCTTCGGTACCGTGGGTACCCGCAAGGTGAAACATATCTATGTAGCCAACTGGTTCTTTGGTGCGTTCATCATTGCAGTGGCAATTTTGCACTTGGTCAATAGCGCGGCTATTCCTGCAGGTTGGATGAAGTCTTACTCTGCGTACGCAGGTGTGCAAGACGCGATGGTGCAATGGTGGTATGGCCATAACGCGGTGGGCTTCTTCTTGACCGCTGGCTTCTTGGGGATGATGTATTACTTCATTCCTAAGCAAGCGGAACGGCCTGTGTACAGCTACCGCTTGTCCATCGTTCACTTTTGGGCGCTGATCTTCACTTACATGTGGGCGGGCCCACACCACTTGCACTACACCGCTTTGCCTGACTGGACCCAGTCTGTCGGTATGGTGTTCTCGCTGATTCTCTTGGCTCCTAGCTGGGGTGGCATGATCAACGGCATCATGACTTTGTCTGGCGCATGGCACAAACTGCGTGATGACCCTATCCTGCGCTTCTTGATCGTGTCTTTGTCCTTCTACGGTATGTCCACCTTTGAAGGCCCCATGATGTCTATCAAGACCGTGAATGCCTTGAGCCACTACACCGACTGGACTATCGGCCACGTGCATTCAGGTGCTTTGGGTTGGGTGGGCTTGGTGACCATGGGCTCTATGTACTACCTGATTCCACGCCTGTTTGGTCAAAAGCAAATGTTCAGCGTGAAAGCGATTGAGCTGCACTTCTGGATTGCCACCATCGGTATCGTGATTTACATCGCCGCGATGTGGATTGCCGGTGTGATGCAAGGTTTGATGTGGCGCGCGATCAACCCAGACGGTACTTTGACCTATACCTTTGTGGAGTCGGTGAAGGCTACTTACCCCTTCTATGTGCTGCGTCTGCTCGGTGGTTTGCTTTACCTGGGTGGCATGTTGATCATGTTGTGGAACACGCTGAAAACAGCAACCGCTGGCCGCGCTTCTAGCGTGACGATCCCCGCAGCTGCTGCCCACGCCTAAAGGAGAAAAACAACATGGCTAATCAACCTAAATCTTCGGGCTTGTCGCACGAGAAAATTGAAACCAGCAACTTCTTGATGATCGTTTTGATCTTGGTGGTGCTGCTGGCTGGGGGAATGGTGGAAATCGTTCCTTTGTTCTTCCAAAAATCGACGACTGAGCCGATTAAGGGCATCCAGCCCTACACAGCTTTGCAACTTGCGGGACGTGACGTCTACATTCGCGAAGGTTGCTACAACTGCCACTCGCAAATGATCCGTCCTTTCCGTGCCGAGACTTTGCGCTACGGCCACTACTCCGTGGCCGGCGAGTCAGTGTATGACCACCCCTTCCAATGGGGGAGCAAACGCACGGGGCCTGACTTGGCGCGTGTGGGCGGTAAATACAGTGATGAGTGGCATCGCATTCATTTGGTGAATCCGCGTGACGTCGTGCCTGAATCCAATATGCCAGCCTATCCATGGCTTGCAACTAACTTGGTAGACGCAGAGAGCCTACCTTCGCACTTGGCAGCGTTGCGCAAAGTGGGGGTGCCTTACACCGATGAGCAAATTGCAAAAGCCTCTGAAGAAGTTAAGGGAAAAACTGAACTCGAAGCCACCATTGCCTACCTGCAGGTGTTGGGCTTGGCTCTCAAGTAATTGAACCAGGAGAACAACATGGATATCAATACCCTGAGATCTGTTGCGACCGTGGTCAGCATGGTGACTTTCATTGGCATCGTCTGGTGGGCCTGCTCTAAGCGCCGCGCCCAAGACTTTACTGAAGCCGCCAACCTGCCATTTGAGCAGGACTGACCCCTGATAAGGAATAAAAATGAGCGACTTTACAAGTAACTTTTGGTCCATTTATGTGGCTGCCATTACGGTGGTGGCGATCGTGGCTTGTCTACTGCTGCTGTGGTTTAGTGGCAAAGCCAAGGCCATGACAGCGCATGACAACACCACAGGGCATGTGTGGGACGGAGACCTTCGTGAAATGAACAATCCCTTGCCTCGCTGGTGGGTGTGGTTGTTTGTGATCACCTTGGTGTTTGCCGCTGTCTATTTAGCTATGTATCCAGGCCTGGGCAGCTACCCTGGTGCGCTGACCGAGAAGTGGTCCCAAAAAGGCCAGTATGAAAAGGAAGTGGCCAAGGGCAATGCTGAAGTGGCGCCTTTGTACGCAAAATTCATCGCAATGAAGCCTGAGGATGTGTCCAAAGACCCGCAAGCCATGGCGATTGGCGAGCGCTTGTTTATGAACAACTGCTCCCAGTGTCATGGCTCTGATGCGCGCGGCTCTAAAGGCTTCCCAAACTTGACGGATGGAGACTGGCTGCATGGCGGTGCGCCTGACAAGATCAAGGAGACTTTGGTCAAAGGGCGCGTGGGTCAAATGCCTCCAATGGCAGCGGCCGTGGGTACTGGTGATGACGTGAAAAACGTCGCGAACTATGTGCTCAGCCTATCTGGTAGTCCACATGACTCGGTGCGTGCCAACTTGGGTAAATCAAAATTTGGTGTATGCGCCGCATGCCATGGTATGGACGGTAAAGGCAACCAAGCGTTGGGAGCGCCCAACTTGACAGATGACATATGGCTTCATGGCTACGGTGAAAACGCCATCATTGCTATGGTCAATAACGGTAAAGTGAACCAGATGCCTGCACAGGGTGAAAAGCTCACAGAAGCGCAGATTCATGTTTTGACATCGTATGTTTGGGGCCTCTCGAACAACGCTGTTTCTAAGTAGTGCGCGTTTAGAGACCTGGATTCGTGGCAAACATCACTCCGTCGTCCAATAGGGTTATACCTATCGTTGAGTCATCTGACAAAGGGCCCATTGAGCCACCAGCAGGTGCGGACGCGGAGTTGATCGCCTTGTATGAGGCACACAAGAAAATCTATCCCCGCAGCGTGTCTGGGTTCTTTTCTCGCTGGCGCTGGGCTACGGTGTTTCTCACGCAGTTGGTGTTTTATGGTGTGCCGTGGTTGGAGTGGGGGCAGCGTCAAGCTGTTTTGTTTGACCTAGGCGCACGGCGCTTTTACATTTTTGGCCTAGTGCTCTACCCGCAGGACTTTATCTACTTGACGGGGCTTCTGGTTATCTCCGCGTTCTCTTTGTTTTTGTTTACTGCCGTTGCAGGGCGGCTGTGGTGCGGATACGCGTGCCCACAAACGGTGTACACGGAGTTGTTTCTTTGGTTGGAAAAGCTGACTGAAGGTGATCGTTCCGCCCGCATGCGCCGCGATGCAGGCCCCTGGACTGCAGAGAAACTGGCTCGTAAGTTTGGGAAACACTTGTTGTGGCTTGCACTGGCTCTTTGGACAGGGTTTACTTTTGTGGGGTACTTCACCCCGATTCATGAGTTAGGCGCCGAGTTTTTGCAGCTCTCTTTAGGGCCTTGGGAAAATTTTTGGGTCTTTTTCTACGGTTTTGCAACCTATGGCAATGCAGGGTTTATGCGGGAGCAGGTGTGCAAGCACATGTGCCCCTACGCACGGTTTCAAAGCGCGATGTTCGACAAGGACACCTTGATCGTTACCTATGACCGAGAACGTGGGGAGCCTCGTGGAGCGCGCTCTAAGAAAGCCGATCTGACCACTTTGAACTTAGGCGCATGCGTGGATTGCACCTTATGCGTACAAGTCTGTCCAACCGGAATAGACATTCGAAATGGCCTGCAGTACGAGTGCATAGGCTGCGGTGCCTGTGCAGACGTCTGTGACACCGTTATGGACAAAGTGGGTTACCCACGCGGACTTGTGCGGTATTCGACCGAAAATGCCGTGAGCCAACATTGGACGCGTAGCCAAACTTGGCGCCATGTCTTGCGGCCACGTGTATTGGTGTATACCGCAGTGCTAGGGCTGGTCGTGTGCGCAATGGTTGCAGGCTTGGCGCTGCGCACACCCTTTAAGGTCGATGTGGTGCGAGACCGTGGCAGCCTAGCCCGCATCGTTGGAGGAGGGCGGATTGAGAATGTCTACCGACTTCAAATCATGAATGCGACTGAGCTTGCGCAAACATACACGATTGCCGCTGAAGGTTTGCCTGGCCTTACAGTGTCGTACGACGAGCATCTAATCGTTGAGGCTACTCAGGCTCGCTGGGTTGCTGTGAGGGTTCAAATACCTTACGAAGCTGCGCAGCCAGGATCCCATGCGATTCATTTCAAGATTAGCGCGCCAACGCTAGAGCGGACGGTGGCAGAAAAGTCTGTTTTTATTGTTCCACGTTAAGGAAACATCATGTCAACTTCACAAATCGATACGTCTCGCCCATGGTGGCAATTCGGCCATGTATGGCTCGTCATTTCCGGGCCACTCACCGTGGTGATAGCTAGCTTTTTCACCTTCTATCTGGCTGCAGTAGGTACTGACCCCGTAGTGGACGAGGACTACTACCGCAAAGGCATTGAGATTAACAGCACGTTATCGGCTAATCCCAGTAGCTTGGCACCTGCTATTCAAGCCCGTAACCATGCCGCGACAGGCGCCCCAGCACCCAAGTAAGTGGCACGTATTGTGGTAGCACGAGGTTTGCAGTTGCCTTTTGGGCAAGCTAGTTGCAAACCTTGGGGTTGACAATGTCTTTGAGCGCCTCAGTGTTCAGTATTCGTACGTGGCGTTGCTTGACTTCGACGATGCCATCGTCTGCAAACTTGGAGAATGTGCGGCTCACGGTCTCAAGCTTGAGACCTAGATAGCTGCCGATTTCTTCGCGCGTCATTCGCAAGATGAGCTCTGATTGAGAGAATCCACGGGCATGCAATCGTTGTACTAAATTCAATAAAAATGCAGCTACCCGTTCTTCAGCGCGCATGCTGCCAAGTAAAAGCATCACCCCGTTTTCGCGGACGATTTCACGGCTCATGATCTTATGAACATGGCGCTGCAGGGCATTGACCTCTCTAGACAACTCCTCAATGCGGTCAAATGGCATGACGCAGACCTCAGCGTCTTCTAGGGCCACGGCATCACATGTGTGATGGTCATGCACTATGCCGTCTAGGCCAATGACTTCCCCTGCCATTTGGAATCCAGTTACTTGGTCACGGCCGTCTTCCGATGCCACACAGGTCTTGAAGAAACCTGTGCGGATGGCAAAGAGACTCGTGAAGCGCTCCCCGTTTCTAAAGAGAGTGTCGCCACGCTTCACTTTTCGTCTACTTGCGACGACGTCATCTATCCGTTCAAGCTCCGATGGACTCAAGCCCAAGGGCATGCATAGCTCACGCAAGTTGCAGTTAGAGCAGGCCACTTTAATGGCTTGACCCGATAGGGTAGAACTGGCGGGATGCGCTGTGACTGCGATTGCAGCCAATGCATGTGCGCCAGGATGCGGCTTTAAGTCTTGTTCAAGCATATGCGTTCCGTGATTTGGATCAATTATGGAGCAGCGCAACGTCGATTCAACTTGATTTACATCAAGTTCGAATTGCAGTCATTCAGGCAAAGTCACTACGCTTGATTTGGAGTGTTTATGAATGCAATTGCAGCGCCTGTCGCGGAGGATGTGTTACGCCGCTATGACGTATCCGGTCCTCGTTATACGTCGTACCCAACCGCAGATCGATTTGTTGAAGCCTTTGGAGCCGATGATTACGCGCTAGCGCTAAAGCAACGGCGCAGTGGAGCTGCGGCGATGGCCTTGCCCCTGTCCTTGTACGTCCATATTCCGTTTTGTGAGTCACTCTGTTACTACTGCGCATGTAACAAAATCATCACCAAGCACCACGACAAAGGGGCTGTGTATTTGCGCTACCTCAGTCGGGAAATAGATTTGCACACTGCGCTTATTGGTCAAGGTCAAGTCATTAGCCAGCTCCACTTGGGTGGAGGCAGCCCTACATTTCTCAGCGACGCGGAGCTACGTGAGTTGATGGGGATGCTGCGGCGCAATTTCTCTTTTGTGCCGGGCGGTGAGTACTCCATTGAAATTGACCCCCGTACTGTGAACTCTGCACGCCTCGACACAATTGCGGATTTGGGCTTCAATCGTTTGAGCTTTGGTGTCCAAGATTTTGACCTGGCGGTACAGAAGGCGGTACACCGTGTTCAACCTGCGGAACAGGTGTTTGAATTAATGGGGGCTGCAAGGTCGCGTGGCTTTGACTCAGTGAACGTTGACTTAATCTATGGCTTGCCCCAGCAAACCCCTGAGTCGTTTAGCCGCACTCTAAATCAAGTGGTTGAGCTACGTCCTGACCGTATTGCTTTGTACGCCTATGCCCATTTGCCAGAACGTTTTAAGCCACAGCGTCGTATCAATACCGTAGAGCTGCCCACTGGGGGGTCAAAGATTTCGATGCTTTCTGGTTCCTTGGCCACATTTATGGGTGCGGGCTACGTATACGTTGGCATGGATCACTTTGCTTTGCCAGAGGACTCGCTCGCCATCGCCAAGCGGCAAGGGCGCTTGCACCGCAATTTTCAAGGCTATAGCACCCAGCCCGACTGTGACTTGATTGCTTTAGGCGTGTCATCCATTGGAAGAATTGGTGCGACTTACAGCCAAAATGCGAAAACCTTAGAAGAGTATTACGACTATTTGGACCAAGGCCAGTTTCCCGTAGTACGAGGGTTGGCTTTGACGCGGGATGATTTGGTGAGACGCGCGGTCATCATGGCTCTGATGTGCCAAGGTGAGCTCTACTATGAGTCGATAGACCTGTCGTTCCTGATAGATTTTCGGTCTTACTTTGCTGCCGAGTTGAGTGCTTTAGAGCTACTGGCAGAGCAGGGCATGGTCGAGGTGGATGAGCAGCGAGTTTTGGTCACCCGCCAAGGATGGTTCTTTGTGCGTGCTGTAGCCATGGTGTTTGACAAACATTTACAGACTGATAAGACCCGCGCACGTTTCTCGAAGATCATTTAGCATCGCCCCATGGATGCATCCCTTACTCTAACTGCACTGGTAATGGGCGTTGTTGGAGGGCCCCACTGTGTGGCCATGTGCGGAGCCGCTTGCGCCGGAATTGGCCAATTTTCAGCTGCTCGTCCAGCCCGCACGATCTTGTTGTTTCAATTGGGGAGGGTGGTGGGCTACTCTGGTTTGGGCGCATTGTCTGCGGCCTCACTTCAGGGGCTCGGTTGGCTGACTGTGCATTCGGCAGCGTTGCGACCCGTTTGGACTCTGTTTCATATCGCCGCGCTTGTGCTTGGCTTGCTGCTGCTTGTGCAGGGCCAACAGCCCGGCTGGGTTGATGCGCTGGGGCGAAACGCGTGGGGCAAAGTGCGGTCACTAACCAATAGGCACGCTATACGGTTGCCTGTTTTGGTAGGAGTCGCTTGGGCCTTGCTGCCATGTGGGCTGCTGTACTCGGCACTGATGGTCTCGGCCATGGCAAATAGTGTGTCTGGCGGTGCCGGTGTGATGGCAATGTTTGCTCTCGGTACCAGTATTACCATGACCATTGGTCCTTGGCTATGGTTACGGTTGCAAAGCGGCAACACCGTGCCGTTGCTTGGCAAAGTTCAGGTCAATGGACTTATTGGCGTAAAGGTGGCCGGGCTTGCCTTAGCTCTGAGTGCTGCGTGGGCACTGTGGATGGGCTTGGTCCACAACACTGCGCCTTGGTGTGTGACGCCGGCATGAAGTCGGTTGGGCTGAGATAATTGGCCCCTATGTCAAGTTATAAAGAAGTTTCAGCCGAGCGTTGGCGTCTGTCCGTTGCCCCGATGATGGATTGGACCGACAGGCACTGCCGCTACTTTCATCGCCTGCTTTCGAAACGCGCGTTGCTGTATACCGAGATGGTCACTACAGGAGCCCTGTTGCATGGTGATGTGCCTCGCCATCTCCAATACAGTGCTCAAGAACATCCGCTTGCCTTGCAGTTGGGTGGAAGTGAGCCTGCTGATCTGGCCCATAGTGCGCGTTTGGGAGCAAGTTGGGGTTACGACGAAATCAACCTAAACTGTGGTTGCCCTAGTGAGCGGGTTCAGCGTGGAGCGTTTGGCGCATGTTTAATGAATGAGCCTAGCTTGGTTGCAGACTGCGTCAAGGCCATGGTGGATGTAGTTGACGTGCCGGTCACTGTCAAACACCGTATTGGCATTGACAAGGACGAGAGCTACTCTTTTGTTCGTGATTTTGTCGGGACAGTGGCTGAAGCAGGTTGCAATACCTTCATAGTGCATGCACGCAATGCATGGCTCCAAGGACTCTCGCCCAAAGAGAACCGTGAAATTCCTCCTTTGCGATATGAAATCATCGCCATGCTTAAGGCTGATTTCCCCGATTTGGTAGTTTGTGTCAACGGGGGGATTAAAACCAATGTGGAGATCGCATCGCATCTGCAGGCATGTGATGGCGTGATGATTGGACGAGAGGCGTACCACAACCCTTGGCTGCTCAGCCAGTGGGACACCATCTTCTATGGCGCGCCAGCGGATAGCCTGAGTCGTGAATCCGTTGAGGAGCAAATGGTGGAGTATATGGAGCTAGAACAAGCAAGGAATGGCCAGGGCTGGTACGGCATCGCGCGCCATATGCTGGGTTTGAGGCATGGCTTGGCCGGATCACGCAAATGGAGGCAGCTTTGGAGTGATCACAGGCTGAAGCACCTGCCCGCCCGTGAAGTATTGGCGCTGTCGCGCTCCTCTCCTTTTGAGTTCGAAGCGGAAGCTACTCAGATTTGAAGTGTATTGAAATTGCGATATCGCCCCCAGTTACTAGCGTGATACAGTATTCTGAGAGCATCGATTAAGTGACAAGCATGGCTACCAAACAACCTACCCAACCGCCGGCACCGCCGACGTTAAGCCCTGAGCGTGACGAGGGCAACGCGGTGGTTCTGGAACGCCGAACGCAGCGTGTCCAGCCCCCGCATATGTTTCAAGTGGTAATGCTGAACGATGACTACACCCCCATGGAGTTTGTTGTTTTTGTCATTCAAGATTTTTTTGGCAAAGACTTGGAAACTGCTACACAGATCATGCTGAAAATTCATTTGGATGGTCGGGGCGTTTGTGGTGTTTACTCCAAAGATGTGGCGGCAACTAAAGTGGACCAAGTCTTGGAGGCGGCGCACAAAGCGGGTCATCCCTTGAAATGTATTAGCGAACCTATCGAGTCATAGCTTGAAAAGGCACATACCGCATCCATCTTTGGAAAACGGTTTACAGTTATTTATCAGAGCTCGCAAAAAGGAAATCACATGATCGCTCAAGAATTAGAAGTTAGCCTTCATATGGCCTTTGTTGAAGCCCGCCAACAGCGTCATGAGTTCATTACCGTTGAGCATTTGCTCCTGGCACTGTTAGATAACCCCAGTGCTGCGGAAGTGTTACGCGCCTGCTCTGCAAATATTGATGATTTGCGCAAGTCTTTGTCCAATTTCATTAAGGACAACACGCCTCAGGTTGCGGGTGCCGACGATGTAGATACCCAGCCTACGCTTGGCTTTCAACGCGTGATTCAGCGCGCCATCATGCACGTGCAGTCTACTGGCAGTGGAAAAAAGGAAGTAACCGGTGCAAATGTCTTGGTAGCCATCTTTGGCGAGAAAGATTCCCATGCTGTGTACTACTTGCACCAACAAGGCGTGACGCGCTTGGATGTGGTGAACTTTATTGCCCATGGCATCAAGAAAAACGACCCACCCGAAGTCACAAAATCTGGCGATAGCCCTGCCGAAGCAGAGGAAGGTGCTGCGGAAAAGAATGAGAAGGCCTCTCCTTTAGAGCAATACACTCAGAATCTGAACCAATTGGCAAAAGACGGAAAGATTGACCCGCTCATTGGCCGCGAGTTTGAAGTCGAGCGCGTGATCCAAATTCTGTGCCGTCGTAGGAAGAACAACCCACTGCTCGTAGGTGAAGCGGGTGTCGGAAAAACCGCAATTGCTGAAGGGCTTGCGTGGCGCATTTCTCAAGCGGATGTTCCCGAAATCCTCGCTGAATCTATTGTGTATTCCTTGGACATGGGTGCGTTGCTCGCCGGTACGAAGTATCGGGGCGACTTTGAGCAACGCCTGAAGGGTGTGCTGAAAGCCCTAAAGGACAAACCTAATGCGGTTTTGTTTATTGACGAGATTCATACACTCATCGGTGCAGGCGCCGCCTCGGGCGGCACGCTCGATGCTTCCAACTTACTCAAGCCGAGCCTTAGTTCTGGGCAGCTGAAGTGCATCGGTGCCACGACATTCTCAGAGTACCGCGGTATCTTTGAGAAAGATGCAGCCTTGTCTCGCCGCTTCCAGAAAGTGGACGTGGTAGAGCCCACCATTGACCAAACCGTTGAAATTCTCAAGGGTTTGAAGTCGCGTTACGAGGAGCACCACGGCGTGAAGTACGCAGTGGCGGCATTGCAAGCTGCTGCCGAGTTAAGTGCTAAGTACATCAATGACCGTCACTTACCTGACAAAGCCATTGATGTGATCGACGAAGCGGGTGCCGCGCAACGTATTTTGTCGCCAAGCAAGCGCAAGAAAACCATCAGCAAGGCTGAAGTTGAAGAGATTGTGGCCAAGATTGCGCGCATCCCTCCGGCAAACGTATCCAATGACGATCGCAGCAAACTTAAGACGCTGGAGCGAGACCTGAAGAGTGTCGTGTTTGGACAAGACAAAGCACTGGATGTGCTTGCTTCGGCCGTCAAAATGGCGCGTTCCGGATTGGGCAAGGGGGATAAACCCATTGGTTCATTCCTGTTTAGTGGCCCTACTGGAGTCGGCAAAACAGAGGCTGCCAAACAGCTTGCCTACATCATGGGCATTGAGCTGATTCGCTTTGACATGAGTGAGTACATGGAACAGCACGCCGTGAGTCGACTCATTGGTGCACCTCCTGGCTATGTGGGTTTCGATCAAGGCGGTTTGCTGACAGAAGCCATTACCAAGAAACCGCACTCGGTACTTTTGCTGGACGAAATTGAAAAGGCACACCCCGCCATATTCAATGTACTGCTGCAAGTCATGGACCATGGGACTTTGACAGACAACAACGGACGCAAGGCAGATTTCCGCAACGTCATCATTGTGATGACGACCAATGCGGGGGCTGAGACCATGAACAAGGCAACCATCGGGTTTACCAACCCAAGGGAATCTGGCGACGAAATGGCGGACATCAAGCGCCTGTTTACGCCAGAGTTCCGCAACCGTTTGGATGCAATGGTTAGCTTTAAGGCTTTGGACGAAAACGTGATCTTGCGTGTGGTTGACAAGTTCTTGCTGCAATTGGAAACGCAACTTGCCGAGAAGAAGGTTGAAGTTACCTTCACAGACAAACTGCGCAAGCACCTCGCCAAGAAGGGTTTTGATCCCTTGATGGGCGCACGTCCGATGCAGCGCCTCATCCAAGACACAATTCGTCGTGGCTTGGCGGATGAGTTGCTGTTTGGTCGCTTGACAGAAGGTGGGCGTCTGACCGTGGATCTTGATGAAACTGACCCAACCAAAACAGAGGTTTTGTTGGACATCCAGCCCCTACCCAAGAAAGAAGGTAAGGCTAAGCCTGAAGAAGCAACCGCCGGTTAAGCGAGCACGTTTCGGTTGATAAGATAAGGCCTAGTTGCTAAGCAACTGGGCCTTTGTCTTTGCAGTCGTAAATTCCTTACAAATATCAGTGGACTGAGTCGTAGTACGTCTGTGCGCTAACTGTTTTGGCATGGGTTTTCCGGCTCAAGCCTTCCTTCATCAGTCCTAGCAAGACTTCATTTCCTCTTTTTTCGTTGTAGTTCTCTATATGAAGTTTCTCCTTATCTTGTTTGCCATGGTCTTGGCAGGTTGTGCAACAAGTCCTCCTAATGCAGTGGTGGTGCAAGACTCCGGCGCAACGGCATCAACAACGGTACCTGAAATTCCCGTAATAAGCCCATTACCGCCAGTGGTTCCAAAGGTTCCGCCGCGTGTGGGGCTTGCCTTGGGGGGAGGCGCTGCACGCGGTTTCGCACATGTAGGCGTGATTCAAGTGCTAGAAGAGGCGGGCATTCGTCCCTCGCTGGTTGCAGGGACATCGGCTGGCAGCGTGGTTGCCGCGATGTATGCCAGCGGAAAGACTGGCACCCAGTTGCAACACATCGCTGAAACCATGGAGGAGGCAGCCATTGCGGACTGGACACTCCCCATCTTTAGCCGAGGCATGTTGCGTGGCGAGGCTCTTGCCCGCTATGTCAACGGGCAGGTCAAGTCTAAGTTAATTGAGGATATGCCTCTGCCTCTGGGTATCGTAGCCACCGACCTAAATACTGGCCTCAGTGTGCTGTTTCGGCGCGGCGATACCGGCACAGCTGTACGTGCTTCAAGCGCAGTGCCTGCGGTTTTTCAGCCCGTAAAGATTGGGGGCAAAGAATACGTGGATGGCGGCTTGGTGTCGCCAGTGCCTGTGCGTGGTGCCAGATCGATGGGGGCTCAAGTCATTGTTGCGGTGGACATTTCAAGCCCGCCCGAAGGAAGCCTCACCGGCGGCACACTGGAAATCTTGCTGCAGACGTTTTCCATCATGGGCCAGAGTATCAATGCACTGGAATTGAATGATGCTGATGTCGTGGTGCGCCCTGCGCTGCAGGGCATTTCGAGCGCTGATTTCAGTGCGCGCAAGCGGTCTATCGAAGCGGGCCGCCGAGCCATGTTGCAAGCATTGCCTCAACTGCGCGCCGCCATAGCAGCCAAAACCAAGTAGGCCGATTGTTCGGGAGACAAAAAAAAGGCCTCGTTTTGCAACGAGGCCTTGAAGGGATCCCTGAACCAAAAGGTTTCGAAAGGACCCGAGGAGACAACTGGTAGAAACAACGTTTCTCAATGCGCGAATTATCTCAGGGTTTTCCCTTGTCTGCAACGCATTGGGGCCATTGCCCTCAAAAATTCTTAGCCTGTTGGCCGTTAGCGCTTTTTGGCAGTCGATTTGGCAGTGTTGCTGGCGGTTGCCGCTACTGCGTTGAAGTTGCTTTCAGCTAGTTCTGTGGCTTGTTTCACGGCCTTTTGAACGGACTCTAGCGCATTGTTGGCGGATGCAACGGCGCTTTTCATGACCGCTACGGCAGCCTCTGATCCAGCTGGGGCGTTCTTAGCGGCATTGTCTACCAAGCCCAAAAACTTCTTTTGCGCCTCAGCGGCTTGGGCTTCATAGGTTTTTGTGAACTCAGCGCCCGCGCCAGAGGCGATGTCGTACAGGTGGCGGCTGTACGCTGCTGTTTTCTCGGCCAAGGGTTGAAACAAACCAGACTGCAATGCCAATAGCTCTTGGGCATCTTTGACACTTAGCAGCGCTTTGGCTTGTTCACCAGACTCAAGCATTGCAGCTTTGGTGGCGGTCAGGTTCAGCTCGACGATCTTTTCCACGCCTTCAAAGGCCTTTGCGGTCAAGCCTAACAAAGTTTCGAGGTTGGCTTTGTGGGACGCTACGACTTGGTCAACTGTCAGCATGGGTTACTCCTAAAGTGTGTGTGTGACAAACATTTGCGCTGCGCTGAAATTGGCAGTTTGCCAATGTTGCAGTGCAGCATTCAGATCAATTATAGAGACTGAGTCAATCATTGCAAGCATATTGTTGCAATGCAGCAAATGAACACGTTTGCCCCTGAAGCTTTGAAAATTTCATACCTGTGTCATGAAACTAAGGTTTGGACCCGACAGGCTTGAGTGGAAGCCGTGCGCGCTACGCTGGCAGAATGTGCTTACAACCCCCAAGCGCTTTAACCTATTGAAAGCCTTTCAATGTCCAACATCTCTGTTGATAACGCCATTCGCTCACGTCGGTCCATTCGTGCATTCAAGCCACAACCTGTTGCCAAAGAGCTGATCACCCTTCTGCTTGATCTCGCAAGCCGTGCACCTTCAGGTACCAATACACAGCCGTGGAAGGTCTATGTTTTGCAGGGGCAGAGCCGCGATACTTTGGTCCACAAGGTCTGTGCGGCCCACGATGCAGTTCGTGCGGACCCTAGTTTGGCCGCTCAATACCGAGAGGAGTACGACTACTACCCCGAAAAGTGGATCAGCCCATTTATTGACCGCCGCCGCGAAAACGGCTGGAGCCTTTATGGTTTGCTGGGCATAGGCAAAGCTGACAAAGACAAGATGCATGTACAGCACCAAAGAAACTTCCAATTCTTTGATGCGCCTGTGGGACTCATGTTCACGATCAACCGCGTCTTAGGCCGTGGCTCTTTGCTGGACTACGGCATGTTCTTGCAAAGCATCATGGTGGCTGCACGGGCGCACGGTTTGGACACCTGCCCGCAGGCTGCTTGGAACGGTTTTGCATCCATCATCTTGCCGCATATTGGTGCCGGAGCTGAGGAAATGCTGGTCTGTGGAATGTCGCTTGGCTATGCCGATGAAGATGCGGTGGTCAATACCTTGCAAACGCCTCGCGTTGCGGCACAAGACTTTACCCAATGGTTGGACTAAGCCCTAAGTCCTGACTCTGAGACCACACCCATGATCATTACCAGTCTGCTAGACACTGATCTTTACAAGTTCACCATGATGCAAGTCGTACTGCATCAGTTTCCGGGGGCGCAGGTCGAATACAAGTTCAAGTGCAGAAACCCCGCCATTGACCCGCTCACTGGACAGGCCACCCGTGCGTTGGCTCCGTACATCGCTGAAATTCGCAGCGAGATCCGCTCGCTGTGCAGTTTGCACTTTCAAGACGAAGAGCTGGAGTACCTGCAATCGCTGCGCTTCATCAAGAGCGACTTCGTGGACTTTTTGGGCTTGTTTCAGCTCAACGAAAAGTACATCACAGTGGAGGCGCTGCCTACAGGGGAAATTGGTATCAGCATTCGGGGCCCATGGCTGCACACCATCTTGTTTGAGATACCCGTGCTGGCCATCGTCAATGAGGTGTACTTTCGCAATACCCAACAACTGCCCAACCTCATGGAGGGCCGCAGGCGCCTAGACGAAAAAATCGCGCTCTTGCGTGGTGAGGGCCTCGCCGACCTCAAGATCGCTGACTACGGCACGCGCAGACGTTTCTCCAAGGCGTGGCACGAAGAGGTATTGCGGGTGCTGTCCGCCAAACTGGGCCTAGGACAAAGCCCTGGCCATGCGCGCGGCACACCTGGCCAATTGGCTGGGACCAGCAATGTGTTCTTCGCCATGAAGCTAGGCATGACCCCCTTGGGCACCATGGCCCATGAGTACTTGCAGGCCTGCCAAGCCTTAGGGCCACGGCTTCGCGACAGTCAAATCTATGCCTTCGAGTCATGGGCCAAAGAGTATCGGGGCGACTTGGGCATTGCATTGAGCGATGTGTACGGCATGAGCGCGTTTTTGCGCGACTTTGATTTGCTGTTCTGCAAGCTGTTTGATGGTGCGCGCCATGACAGTGGGGACCCCTTCAACTGGGGGGAGCGCATGTTGGACCATTACATCAGTAACCGGGTGGATCCCCGCACCAAAACTCTGATCTTTAGCGACGCTTTGACCGTTCCACGCACCATTGAGTTGTACCAGCAGTTCCGTGGTCGCTGCCAACTTGCCTTTGGTATTGGCACCGACCTCACGAATGACATTGCCGATGCGCCCGAGCATGTGCCCTTGCAAATTGTGATCAAAATGGTGCGATGCAACGGCCAACCCGTGGCCAAGTTGTCTGACACGCCGTCCAAAAGCATGTGTGACGATGAGAAATACTTGGCCTACTTGCGCCAAGTGTTCGATATCAACCAACCCGAGTAGACATGCTGTCACAGCGTAGTGTGATTGTTTGCTATAAATTAAATAGCTGTCTGCGCCTATTTGATGGGCGCAAAGCCATTGTTTAAGAGAATGAGATGAGCCAACTGCCCAAAGTGTTGATTGCCCGCGCCATTTTTCCCGAGGTGCTAGACCAGTTGTCTGCACACTTTGAGCTCGAGACCAACCAAACAGATGAAGTGTGGGGTCCCGATGTCTTGGCCGCTAAGTTGCAAGACAAAGCAGGGCTGTTTGCCATGGGCACCGATAGGGTCGATGCCGCCTTGCTGGCCGCTTGCCCCAAGCTCAGAATCTGCGCTAACATGACGGTGGGCTACAACAACTTTGACCTCGCTGCGATGACGGCCGCCAAAGTGCTTGGCACCAATGCACCAGACGTATTGACCGAAACCACCGCAGACTTTGGCTTTGCCTTGCTGCTAGCCACCGCCAGGCGCGTGACCGAAAGCGAGCATTTCCTGCGTGCCGGACTGTGGACCCAATGGCGCTATGACATGTTTGCGGGTGCCGATGTGCATGGTTCTACCCTGGGAATACTAGGCATGGGGCGCATAGGGCAGGGTATAGCCAAACGCGCCGCACTAGGGTTTGGCATGAAGGTGCTGTACCACAACCGCAGCCGTTTAGACCCCGCGACAGAAGCCCAGTGCCGGGCCCAGTGGGTTGCCAAAGAAGAGCTTTTGCGCTCCAGTGATCACTTGATGCTGGTCTTGCCTTACTCGAAGCAAACGCACCACGCCATAGGGGCCCCTGAGTTGGCCCTCATGAAGCCAAGCGCCACCCTCATCAACCTCGCCAGAGGCGGCATCGTAGACGACGCAGCGCTGGCCGAAGCCTTGGCGGCAAAACGCATTGCAGCAGCAGGGCTAGACGTGTTTGAAGGCGAGCCCACCGTGCATCCCGCACTGCTGGCATTGAGCAACGTGGTGTTAACGCCGCACATTGCCAGCGCCAGTCTGCCCACGCGCAGGGCTATGGCGCAGTTGGCGGTGGACAACCTCGTGGGCTACCTTGTGCATGGCAAACCGGTTACGCCCTTGAACCCAGACGTGCTGGCCTAGCCGACCTTGCCCTACTTTGCGTTCACGATGCCCTTGAAGTCGTAAGGCACCACAATCGTGTTCACTTTGCCTGCTGCAACGCCTTCAGCGATCTTGAGGTTGGCCATCGCGTTCATATAGCCAATTGCACCTGCATTCGCGTTCAGTGCGGCAATGCGTTCGGCCTCTTTCTTGGCAGTTTGCACTTCCACCTCTTTGGTCTTGAGTTCATTTTGTGCCCGCACCAGTTCATTGGCGCTGGCAACAATGATGTCTGCAGGGGTGATGGCGCGCACTTGAATCTGAGACACGGTGATCTTCTCGGCCAGCTTTTCTTCCGTCAGGGTCTTGATGATGTTCTCGCGGATTTTTTGCTCAATGATGGGCCGGTTGTCCGCCATTTTCAAAGACTCGTACTCACGCGCCACCTTGTAGGCCGCGTTGCGCGCACTCAGTGCCACGTAGTTTTGCATGAGCAAAATGTCTTTGTCTGACATGCCATGGAAAGTTTTGTTTTTGGTCGTCCACAGCTCAGAGACGGCTGCGGGGTTGATGTTGTAGACCACGGTCATGTCGAAGTCTTTGATCGTGGAGTTGTCAGACGCCAAGGGCGTCATGTTGTCCACCGCTACCGCTACATCTTGGATTTTGAACGTGATGATGTCGCCAATCAGCGTTTGGTTAAACGTTCCCGGCAGGCGCTCCGTGGGGTCCGTGGTTTTGTCAAAGTTGATACGCAGGCCCACCTCACCGGTTTCGATGCGGGTGCAAGCCGAGAGTGCTAGGGACATAGCGATTGCCGACAGGGTCAAGCTGAGACGTTGTGTGTTGTGCATGTTTTTCTCCGTTTGTTGTAGTGATAGCCATCATGCTATTTCCAATGTGACTGCGGTGTAACGCAGCGGCGTTTATTTTGTGACAGAGCGTGCTGTTGCTGGCCTCGAACTCACCTCCCTTGTGCTACCTGTGTACTATAAATTTGATAGCTGCCTGCGCAAGCGCAATGGGCGCCAACGGGTGGTTTTGCCTCAAAATGCGTCGGACGAAGCCACACGCTCGCTTTTGCACAACAATAGAGGACTGGAGGAATTGGGTTTGAATGATGTTGCGGTGTGGGTTGGTGTGGGTTTGGCTGGCGTCAACCTGGTCTTGTTGGCTGTGTTGCTGTGGCGTAACTTGGCAGGGGGCCAGCAGCTGGATAGCAAATCAGCAGAGTTAGCCGCACGTGCCGCAGAGCAGGGCCGCCTTGAACTCCTCGCCACCGTCCGCACTGGCTTTGAGCGCATGGCCGCGTTCGAGCGCGACCTGCGCCGCGACATGGCAGACTCAGCGCGCCAAGGTCGTCAAGAACTGGGGCACACCCTGGCCACCTTTCAGCAGACCCTTGTGCAGCAAAGTGCAGAGGCCACCCGCACTCAAAATACCCAAATGGATGCCTTTGGCCAGCAACTGGCCTTGCTGCAAAAATCGGTATCCGACACCCTGAGCCAACAACTCTCGGGCTTGGCGGAGTCCAACGCCCGGCGCATGGGAGAAGTGCGCGAAACCCTAGAAAAGCAACTGGCCCAACTGCAGGCCAGCAATGCGGGCAAGCTTGAAGAAATGCGCGCCACCGTGGACGAAAAGCTGCAAGCCACCTTGCAAGCCCGCCTAGGCGAAAGCTTTAAGCAGGTGGCAGAGCGTTTGGAGCAAGTGCACAAAGGCTTGGGCGAAATGCAAGCCTTGGCGCAGGGCGTGGGCGACCTCAAGCACCTGCTCACCAACGTTAAAACCCGGGGTATTTTTGGGGAGGCACAGCTGGCGTCCCTGCTAGAGCAAGTGTTTGTGCCCGACCAGTATGCTGCCCAGGTCGCCACACGGCCAGGCAGCAAAAACGTGGTGGACTTTGCGATCAAGCTGCCGGGCAAGTCTGAGACCGGCGACCCGCTGTGGCTGCCGATTGATGCCAAGTTTCCCAACGATGATTACGAGCGCCTGTTAGACGCGCAAGGCCGCGCGGATGCTGCAGGGGCAGAGGCAGCCGGTAAAGCGCTAGAGCTGCGCATCCGGCTAGAGGCCAAGTCCATCGCCGAGAAGTATGTAGAGCCGCCATACACCACCGACTTTGCCGTGCTGTTTCTCCCCACGGAGGGCCTGTACGCCGAGGTGTTGCGCCGCCCGGGGCTGATGGAGGTTTTGCAGCGTGAACACCGCATCACACTGGCGGGCCCCACCACACTGTTAGCCATGCTGAGCTCTTTGCAAATGGGCTTTCGCACGCTCGCCTTGGAGAAACGGTCCAGCGAAGTCTGGCAGGTACTGGGTGCGGTAAAGACAGAATTTGGCAAGTTTGGCGATGTGCTGGCCAAAGTCAAAGCGCAAACAGAAACCGTGCTCAAAACCTTGGACAGCGCAGAGACGCGCAGCCGGGCGATGGGCCGCGCACTCAAGCACGTGCAAGCGCTGCCCGATGCGCAAGTGCCCGGCATCATCGCGTTTGATAAAGACTTTGACACCGACCCTGTGGTCGATAAGCCATGAGTGCTTCCCACATGCACCAGCGCGCACAGCGCCATCTATTGGCGCGGCTCATTGCCGCGCAAATTTGCTTGCATGCCTGTATGGCGGGCACCCGCATGGCAGCGCCGCTGCTGGCCCTGAAAATGGGCTACAGCCCCTTGGCCGTGGGGGTGCTTTTGGCGCTGTTTTCCTTGACGCAGGTGTTTTTGGCTCTACCCGCTGGGCGATTTACCGACCGGCACGGCCTGGTGCGCCCCGTGGGGTTCGCGGTGATTGCGTCTGTGGTCGGGGTGGGCTTTGCTGTGCTGTTTCCTGTGTACCCGGTGTTGTGCGTCAGTGCGCTCATGTCGGGGGGCGCCACCGGCGCGGCTGTCATAGCCTTGCAAAGGCATGCAGGGCGCATTGCGCAGAACCCAACCGACCTCAAGCGTGTGTTTAGCTGGTTGGCCACTGGCCCCGCAATCTCTAACTTTTTGGGGCCATTTGCTGCCGGATTGCTGATTGACTACGCAGGCAGCGCAGCGGGCGACCTGGTGGGCTACCGCGTGGCGTTTTTGCTCATGGCACTCTTGCCTTTGGGTACTTGGTTTTTAGTTCGCAGCTCTGGCATGAGCGAGTCAAGCCAACCAAGCACTGTGGCCAAGTCCGCACGCGCCTGGGACCTGTTGCGCCAACCCATGATGCGAAGGCTCATGCTGGTCAACATCAGCTTGGCCTCGTGTTGGGATGTGCACACCTTTGTGGTGCCGGTGTTAGGCCATGAGCGTGGGCTCAGCGCATCGGTCATAGGCACCATACTGGGCGCTTTTGCCGTAGCGGCTGCGGTGGTGCGGGTGCTCATGCCCCTGTTTGCTTCGCGCTTGAAGGAGCATGTGGTCTTGGTGTGTGCCATGGTGAGCACGGCTACCTTGTTTGCGCTATATCCCCTGATGCACTCTGCGTGGGCCATGGGCCTGTGCTCGGTGTTGCTGGGCTTGGCCTTGGGCTCCGTGCAGCCCATGATCATGAGTACCTTGCACCAAATCACGCCAGAAGCGCGCTTGGGCGAGGCCATTGGCATCCGCTTGATGGCGATGAACGCGTCCAGCGTACTGATGCCCATGCTCTTTGGTGCCGTAGGCGCTACGGTGGGTGTTTCGGTCGTTTTTTGGGTGGTCGGTGCCACGGTAGGTGCCGGTGCCCGCCCCGCATGGCATTTGCGGGCACCGCCGCATGGCGGGCTTACAAACCGTAAAACCGACGAATAACGTCCCAAGCGTCTTGCGGCGTGTCCACATAGCTAAAGAGCTTGAGGTCTTCTTCAGAAATGGTGGCTTCTTCCACCAACACATCAAAGTTGACCAAACGCTTCCAGTAGTCAGAACCAAACAGCACGATGGGCACCGGCTTGGCCTTGCGTGTTTGCACCAAGGTTATCACTTCAAACAGCTCGTCCAAAGTACCAAAACCGCCAGGAAACGCCACCAGTGCCTTCGCCCGCATCATGAAATGCATTTTGCGCGTGGCAAAGTAGTGGAACTTGAAATTCAGGCTGGGTGACACATAAGGATTTGCGCTTTGCTCGTGGGGCAGGGCGATGTTCAGCCCCACGCTTAAAGCGCCCAGTTCATGGGCCCCGCGGTTAGCCGCTTCCATGATGCCGGGGCCACCACCCGTAGCAATGGTGAGGCGCTGCTCGTGGGGCAAAGGCGCGCTGTACGACGCAACCAAGCGCGCAAACAAACGGGCTTGGTCGTAATACACCGCATTTTTGACCTGCTGGCGCGCAGTGGCGAGCTCTGTTGCACTGCCACTGGCCTGCGCTTTGGCCAAAGCGGCTTGTGCATCTTCAGGGGCAAGAAAACGCGCACTTCCAAAAACCACCACCGTGTTTTGGATGCCCTGGCTGGCTTGCTCCAAGTCCGGCTTGAGCATCTCAAGCTGAATGCGCAGCCCACGGGTTTCGCGGCGCAGCATGAATTCTGGATCGGCAAACGCCAAGCGGTAAGCATTGGGCTCCAAGGGATTGCCTTGCGCTGCATGGTTTTGCAACTCGGCCCACGCATCGGCGAGGCGGTTGTCGGTTACGTGTTGGGTAAGGGTTTCAGTAGATTCCATAGGTGGCATTGTGTACCGAAATCATGAGCGGATGACACGCAAGCAAGGGGGGGGGGGCGCAAGGCGGGGACGTGAAAACGCCGAGCGACTAAGGCTTAGTCTTTTTCCGCAGCATGGGGTTGCATCTGCGGGGCCAAGTGCTCTGCAATGTAGTCAATCCAAACGCGCACTTTGCTCGATAGGTAGCGGTTAGGGGGGTACAAGATCCACGCCATGCCTGCGTAGTCGGTTTGGTGTTCCCAGTCGTCGAGTACGGTGACCAGTTCACCACTGGCCAAGGCTTGGCGCGCGGTGAACTCGGGCAGGCTGGCAATGCCCAGGTGGTTGAGGGCGCCTTCTAAGCGTATTTCACTGTGGTTGGCGATGTAGCGCCCTTGCACGCTGACCTGCACACGCTCGCCCGCACGCTGAAAGCGCCAATGGCGGTCGCGGGCGTCTTCACCTAAGTACAAGCAGCTGTGCTGCGCCAAGTCGCGCGGGTGCTGGGGTGTGCCGCGTTGCGCCAAATACTGGGGGCTGGCGCATGCCAGGTGGCGAATGCGCATCAGCGGGCGGCCTGCCAAGCCCAGTGGCGGCGTGTCGGTGATGCGGATTGCAAGGTCCAGCGACTCTTCGAACAAGTCCACCGCGCGGTCGGTCACCACCAGCTGCACATCGACCTCTGGGTAGCGCTGCAAAAAACCTAGCATCAATGGGTGCACAACCAAGCGGCACACGGCCTTAGGCATGCTCACCCGTACCAAGCCTTTGGGCACTTCGGTATGGGTGTCGCTCAGGGCCAACACCTCGCGCGCGGCGCTCACCATGGCTTGGCAGCGCGTGTAGGCGGCTTGGCCTGCATCGGTGAGCCGCAGTTTGCGGGTGGTGCGCTCCAGCAATCGGACCCGCAGCAAGTCTTCTAGCCGTGCCACTTGTCGGCTCACTGCCGAAGGGGTTACCCCCAGTTGGCGTGCGGCCGCCGAAAAGCTGCCTGCATCCACTACGCGGGCAAATGCAGCCATGTCTGGCAAGGAGTCCAAGGCGGTATTGATGCTCATGGCGCAAAAGTAATGTTCTGAAGTTGGTGATTATCAATACAGATTCACGGATCAACAATAGGCTTCGTTCACTGATGACTCCCCCCACGACATGACAAGCCTCGTCCTTACGCAGCCCAGACATTTGCAACGCCTGTCCGATATCGCTCTACTTTTGGTCGCGGTCGTTTGGGGCACCAGCTATGGCGTGGCCAAGGGTGCTTTGGCCTTTTATCCCGTGCTGGGCTTCTTGGCGGTGCGGTTTTCGCTGACGTTTTTGCTTCTGAGTCCTGCCCTGTGGGCCGCCACGCCGCGCCAACGGCAGCATGCCCTGATTGCAGGCCTGCCCTTGGGCGGCATGATGCTGGCCATTTTTTTGTGTGAAACCTATGGGGTGGCCCACACACAGGCCAGCAATGCCGCCTTCTTGATCAGCTTGTGCGTGGTCTTTACGCCGTTTGTCGAGTGGTGGATGCTGGGGCGCAAGCCGGCCCCGGCCATCTTTGTGTTTGCGGCGGTGTCGCTGGTAGGCGCTGGTTTGCTCAGTGGTGGCTTGGAGTCCCAGTTTGGCTATGGGGATGCATTGATGCTCTGTGCCGCCATGTTGCGCGCAGTCGGTGTGTGCCAAACCAGCAAGTGGACCCAGGGGCGTGACGCACCGGCTTTGGCACTGACGGCGGTGCAGTCGGGGGTGATAGCCGTGGGTTGTTTGGCCTTGGGCCTGGCGAGTCAGGAGGGCCTGCCAGCACTGCCGAGCAGCCCCGCGTTTTGGCAAATGGTGGCTTACCTGGTGATCGGCTGTACCGTATTTGCTTTTTTTGCCCAAAACTGGGCGCTTAAGCACTCTTCACCCAGCCGCGTGACGTTGCTGACCAGCAGCGAGCCTGCGTTTGGCGCCTTGTTTGCGGTGCTGTGGTTGGGGGAGTCTTTGAGCTTTACCGCGTGGGTTGGCGGTGGCTTGATCGTTGCGTCCGCCTTATGGGTGTGCGCCTGCAGGGCTGACTAAGTGCTGGCGGTCCTTGGCCTTTACCCAGCGACCAGCTTGTGCACCAAGTCTGCCGTGGTGGTCGCCTGGTATTTGCGCATCAGCCTGGCGCGGTAAATTTCTACCGTGCGGTGGCTAATTGTCAGAGTCTTGCCAATTTGTTTGGAGGTGAGGCCTTGGATCAAATAGGCACAGACTTCGCGCTCGCGCGCGGTGAGCTCTGCTTTTACGGGACGGTGGGCGCTGAGGTCTTCAAAGGTCCAGATTCCAGCCTCGTGGGGCGTGTCGCGCTTGAGCGCTGCACCGGTGACGTGGCACCAAAAAATCTCACCCTTGCAGCGGCCGTCTAGGCGCTTCATCAGGCGGTCATCGGCGTAGCTTCCACTGCGGTTCAGGATGGGGTAGATGCGCTCACCCGCGCGCTCAAATTCAGCAGCGCTGGGGTACAAGATTTGGAACGATTGGCCCACCAGTTGCTCGTGGCTTGCGCCAAACATATCGCACAGGCGTTGGTTGCAGTCCATGATGGCGCGGTTGCGCGAGAGCACCAAGCCCACGGGCGCAAGCTTGAAAGCAAGTTGGTAATCAAGTTCCATGGTCAGATGATGCCCCACGGTGGCACAGGATTTGCCTAGGGTTGGGCTTTACGAAGTACTACGTATGTGGTTAAGTAGTATCGTATGCCCCATTGTTTCTTTAATGGAGAAAAGCACTGTGAACAAAATCTTCCCCAGCGCTGCAGCAGCGCTAGATGGCATCGTCAAAGATGGCCAGCTACTGGCCGTTGGCGGCTTTGGCTTGTGCGGTATTCCTGAAGCCCTGATCGACGCCTTGCGCGACAGCGGCGTCAAAGACCTGAGTGTGATTTCCAACAATGCAGGCGTCGATGGCTTTGGCTTGGGCAAGCTCTTGGAGACGCGCCAGATCAAAAAAATGATTTCTAGCTACGTGGGTGAAAACAAAGAGTTCGAGCGCCAGTACCTGGCCGGTGAGCTCCAGCTCGAATTCACACCCCAAGGTACCTTGGCCGAAAAGCTGCGTGCCGGTGGTGCTGGCATTCCTGCGTTCTTTACCAAAACCGGTGTGGGCACCATCGTGGCCGAAGGTAAAGAGCTGCGCGAGTTTGATGGCGAAACCTATGTCATGGAGCGCGCGCTGGTGCCCGACGTGGCCTTGGTCAAAGCGCACCGCGCTGACAAGTCTGGCAATTTGCAGTTCCGCTTTACGGCGCGCAACTTCAACCCAGCCGCTGCCATGGCCGGAAGAATCACGGTGGTAGAGGTGGAAGAAATTGTGGAAACCGGGGCCATCGAGCCCGACCAAGTGCATTTGCCCGGCATTTATGTGCACCGCATTGTGCTGAACGCCACACCCGAGAAGCGCATTGAGAAGCGCACCATCACCGAAGTAACAGGAGTCTGACTATGAGCTGGAACCAAGACCAAATGGCAGCGCGTGCCGCCAAAGAGCTGCAAGACGGCTTCTACGTGAACTTAGGCATTGGCATTCCGACACTGGTGGCAAACCATGTGCCTTCCAGCATTGAGGTGTGGTTGCAAAGCGAAAACGGCATGTTGGGCATTGGCCCATTTCCTACCGAAGCGGAGGTGGATGCAGACTTGATCAATGCGGGCAAGCAAACGGTAACCACCATCAAAGGCTCCAGCATTTTTGGTAGCCACGAGAGCTTCGCCATGATTCGCGGTGGCAAGATCAACTTGAGCATTTTGGGTGCCATGCAGGTCAGCGAAAAAGGTGACTTGGCCAATTGGATGATTCCCGGAAAAATGGTCAAGGGCATGGGCGGTGCCATGGACTTGGTGGCCGGTGTGAAGCGCGTGATTGTCTTGATGGAGCATGTGGCCAAGAAGAAGGATGGCACTGAAGACCTCAAGATCCTGCCCCAATGCACTTTGCCGCTGACGGGCCTGGGCGTGGTGGACCGCATCATTACCGATTTGGCGGTCATGGACGTTACGCCTGAAGGTCTGAAAGTGGTGGAGTTGGCCCCCGGCGTCACCCTAGAGGCTTTGCAGGGCAAAACAGGCGTCAAACTCATCTAAGTCGTCTTTTTCTGCGGGTAAGATAAGCGGAACTACTTCACGGGGGACACATGACGAGAGCACTCAAGTTTTTAATGTTCATCTACTTTGTGGTGCTGCTGACCACGGGGGTGTTCATGGTGCTCATCGTGAATGCAGACGATGCGTCTCCCCCTTGGATCACACTGCTGGTGCGCAACCACGGCATCGTCTTTGTTTGGCACTTGGCCTGCTGGATGATCATGGGCATGTTCTCCAACTACTACTGGGACTTGTTCAACATGGGCAAGGGCCTGGAGTCGGTGCAAGTAGGGCGCATCATGTTGCCCTTGCTGGTGTCTCCCATCGTTTTTTACCCCACCTACAACCTGTGGTTGTCCAGCAGCTCACAGAGCTACATCTTGTTTGAAGTGATTGCCTTCCAAGGCGGCTTCTTCTGGCAGGCCCTGTTCACCAAGGCCAAGCCTCTGGAGGCTGCCACCTCGATTCCTTGGAGTGTGAATAACCGCGCCAATGCCAAGCCCACGGCTGTGGTCAATGTGCCCGCGTCAGGGCAAGAGTTGGGGCGCTAAGTCGCGGTCTCACCGCGCGTCAAATCAAAAAGGGCCTCTAGGCCCTTTTTTGTTGTCAGGCGTGGATGCGCTGGAGGAGCGGCGAAGCGTTTTGAAGTTGGGCTGCGTGTGAGGCGCTGGTGGTGCCAATGTGCACACTGCGCGCAAACCCTTGGCTTGCAGCCTGTGCAGCGTCCGCAGTGGCAGCGTGCACCATAGCCAATACATCACCTTTTTGCACCGCGTGGCCGAGCTGGATGCATTGGCTAAAGCCTACGCAGGGGTCCACCACATCGCTGGTTTTGTGGCGCCCGCCGCCCAGTTCGATCACCTGCAGGCCCACATCACGCGTGTCGATGCCAAGTACATAGCCGCTTTCTTGGGCGAACACCGGTATTTTGACTGGCGCATGGGCGAGGTAGCTGTCCGCACGCTCGCAAAAGTCAGCGGGGCCGCCCAGCGTGTGCACCATGCGTGCAAAGTGCTCCAAGGCACGGCCACTGTGTAAGGCGGCGTCTACGCGGGCCAAAGCCTCCGATTCCGTGGCGGCCAGTTTGCCAAGGCACAGCATCTCGGCACTGAGCAAGCGGGTGACGCTTAGCAAGCGTGCTTCTTGCCGTTCCCCTTTCAAAAAGGCCAAAGCCTCTTGCATCTCCAAGGCATTGCCGCAGGTGTCTCCCAAAATCTGGTTCATGTCGGTCAAGCAGGCCCGGGTAGGCAAGCCCGCGCCGTTGGCCACGGTTACCAGCGATTGGGCCAGCGCCTGCGCCATGGGCAGGTTGTCGGCAAACGCACCGTTGCCCACCTTCACATCCATCACCAAACCCTGTAGTCCCGCTGCCAGTTTCTTGGACAAGATGCTGGCGGTGATCAAGGGAATGGATTCCACGGTGGCGGTCACGTCGCGAATGGCGTACAGCCTGCGGTCAGCAGGGGCTAGTTCATCCGTTTGGCCGATGATGGCGCAACCCGCGGTTTGCAAGGCTTTGCGCAGCTGCTGTGTGTTGGGCGTGCTGTTGTAGCCGGGAATGCTGTCAAACTTGTCCAGTGTGCCGCCGGTGTGGCCCAAGCCACGGCCTGAGATCATGGGCACGTAGCCGCCACACGCCGCCACAATCGGCGCGAGCATCAGGCTGACCTTGTCGCCCACACCGCCGGTGGAGTGTTTGTCCAATATGGGCCCAGGCAGCTCGGCGTGGCTCCAGTCCATGACCGAGCCGGAGCGGGTCATCGCCTGGGTGAGCGCTATCGTCTCGTGGCTGTCCATGCCTTTGAGAAACATGGCCATCGCCATGGCGGCAGACTGGCTTTCACTCCAACTGGCGTCTACCAAGCCTCTAACAAAGGCGGTGATGTCGGCATCACTCAGGGCGTGGCCGTCGCGCTTTCTGCGAATGATTTCTTGGGCAAGCATGGCGTTCGGTCAAAGGAAGGTGATTTAGTAAGTGCCGGGTTTCGCTGGTGGCGGTGCCACCTTGCCACCCAAGACGGCTTCAATGTCCGTCAGAACGCTGCTAGCCCCAAGGCGAAAGCGGCTTGGGCTCAAGGCTGCGCGGCCCAATAGTTCTTCGGTGGCTGCTATAAAAATGGCAGCATCTTGCACCGTGCGTATGCCGCCTGAGGGCTTAAAGCCGACCATGTTGGCGCGTGGGTCAGCCGCAATAGCGGCGAGCATGGTGCGGGCTGCCTGCGGTGTTGCGCTGACTGCCGTTTTGCCCGTGCTGGTTTTAAGGAAGTCGGCCCCAGCGTCCAGGCTCAGGCGTGAAGCGTGGGCGATCAGAGTGGGGTCTTGCAGCACGCCGCTCTCCAGAATGACCTTTAAGCGCAAGCCGGCAGCAGCCTTTCGCACCGCTTCCAAAAGCTGCGCCACCACGCGGTCCTCGCCCGCCATGAGTGCTTGGTAGGGCAGTACCACATCCACTTCTTGCGCACCGGCTTGCACGATCTCTGATGTGTCGCGCACGGCGCGGGCCACATCGGTGCTGCCATCCGGGAAATTGGCCACCGCTGCAACGGCAATGTGGGCAGGGAGTTGGGCACGCGCAAACGCGGCCAAGCGGGGCCAGACACAGACGGCAGCTACGGGGCCAAACGGACCTTGGGCCTTGGCGCATAGGCGGGCGATGTCAACCTCGGTGTCTGCGTCGTTCAGGCTGGTGAGGTCTAAGCAGGCCAAAGCGAGCTGCGCGCTGGCGCGTAAGTCTTCAGACCATGGAGTGGAGCTAGGGTTCGGATGGGTCATAAAGCGCGTGGCAGGCACAAGAGCAAGTGCCGCTATTGTGGTGTTGAAGGTCTAGGGGAGACTTTGCGCCAAGTCAAGTTGGCCCACGATCTGGGCCAGCAAACCGCTGGCGGCAACGCTGGCGGCTTGGGCTTGCTCAAGCGTGTGGGCATGGCTGAGCTGTTCGTGCGACAAACCCGCGCCCATATTCGTGATCAGCGACAGGGCCAGCACCCGCAGCCCCGCGTGGCGCGCCAAAATGGTCTCAGGCACGGTGCTCATGCCCACCGCATCGGCACCCAGCTGTGCAAACATACGAATCTCGGCCGGGGTTTCAAACTGTGGCCCGAACGCCCAGGCGTACACGCCTTCGGTGAGCACTTTGCCATGGGCTTTCGCAATGCTTTGGGCTTGTGCGCGCAGTGCGGGGTCATAGGCATCGACCATGCCTACAAAACGCTCAGAGCCGGTCGCGCCCACCAAGGGGGAGCGTTGGGGGAAGTTGATGTGGTCGGCCACCAGCATCAAGCTTTGCGGCGGTAAGTGCGTGCGCAGGCTGCCTGCCGCGTTGGTTTGCACCAGCACTTCACACCCCAACGCTTTCAGGGTTTGCAAAGGCAGCTGCATGCCGTTGATGTCACCGGTCTCGTACCCATGCTTGCGTCCGCTCATCACCGCCACACGGTTTTGGCCTAAGGTACCCAGCACCAGTTCGCCGCTGTGGCCTGCCACCGTGGCGTGCGGAAAGCCCTCTAAGTCTGCGTAGGGAATGCGCACCGCGTCACTTAGCAACTGCGTCAAACCGCCCCAGCCGGAACCGAGAACGATTGCAATGCGAGCGTAGGCCCCGGGGGCACGTTGGGCAATGGTGTCGAATGCGGTCATGGTGTGCTCAGGTGTTGAGGTGTTCAGGGCCAAAGCTGTCAGGCAGCAGTTGGGCCATGGTGTAGCTGGGTCCCATCTCGGTGTCGTTGGCCGTCAAGATGGGGGTGTCTTGTGCACAAAACTCGCGCAGCTTTTGGCGGCAACCGCCGCACGGGGTGATCCAGGCGCCGCCGGTGCCCACCACCAACACGCCGCGCACCTTGGTGCTGCCTGCCAACACCATGGCGCTCAAGGCACCAGCTTCCGCGCACACGCCTTGCGGGTAGGCCACGTTCTCCACATTGCAGCCGGGGTGGATGCGCCCTTGGTCGTCCAAGATGGCCGCGCCCACCAGGTAGTGGGAGTAGGGGGCGTAAGCCTTTAAGCGCGCTTGGCGCGCGGCGTCCAGCATGCGCGCGATGGTGTCTGGGGGAATCGAATGGGGTGTCATGCGCACCATAATACCGCCGCCCCGTGGCATCACCGCGGCAAGGGCGCGGGCTTGCGCGCTGTGCAGGTGCGCGGGTTGCTATGAAAAAAGTAGCTGCTTGCGCAATAGATACGGGCGCAAGCAGCCTGTTTGCCTAGTGTGCGCCAGCTGCTGCGTCTGCCGCTCCAGCGCCACCGGCTGCTGCACGCTTGGGCCGGGCGAGCCACACGCAAGGAATCAACAGCAAGAAGATGATGGCCGAGCCATAAAACACATCGTTGGCCGCCAGCATATAGGCCTGTTGGTCCACCATGCGGTTGATTTGGCTTAAGGCCTGCTCGGTGCCCATGCCCGCAGCACCAAAGCCTGCCAGCGCGCTGTTGGTGGCGCTGCTGCCGATGTTCACCAATTCAGATAGTTGGGCGTGGTGAATGGCGGCGCGGTCTTGCCAGATGGTGATGGCAATAGAGGTACCAAACGAGCCCCCCACAATGCGCGCAAAGCTAGACAGCCCAGAGGCCGACGGAATCTTCTCCGGCGGAATGCCACCCAAGATGATGGTGGTGAGCGGGATGAAGAAGAAGGCCACCGCCACGCCTTGGATGACGGTGGGCAACATGATGGTGCCAAAGTCCGCCTGCGTGTTGAAGTTGGAGCGCAAGTACAGCACCAGTGAGAACACGACAAACGCAAACGTGGTGAGCGCACGGGGGTCAAACTTCTGGATGTTTTTGCCCACCAGCGGCGACAAGATGATGGCAAACAAGCCCACAGGTGCCATCAACATACCCGCTTGCGTGGAGGTGTAGCCCATGAACTGTTGCAGCCACAAAGGTAGCAGCACCAAGTTGCCCATGAAGAGGCTGTAGGCCACCGCCATGGCCACGGTACCGGTCCAGAAGTTGCGCAGCTTTAGCAGCTTGAGGTCCACCACGGGGTGGGCGTCGGTCAGTTCCCAGGCAATGAAGAAGGCCAGGCCAATCAGCGCGACCAAGCCCAAAGCGATCACCTCGCCCGAGTGGAACCAGTCCAGCTCTTTGCCCTTGTCCAGCATGATTTGCAGCGCACCGACCCAGATCACCAACAGCGTCAGCCCCACCTTGTCGATCGGCAATTGGCGGGTGGGCGTTTCGCGCTTTTTGAAGATGGTCCAGGTGATGAAGGCCGCGATTAAACCGACGGGGATGTTGATGTAAAAAATCCAACCCCAGTGCGTGTGGTCGGTAATCCAGCCGCCCAGCACAGGCCCCATCACGGGCGCAACGAGCGTGGTCATGGCCCATAAAGCCATGGCCATGCCTGCCAGGGCAGGCGGGTAGCTAGACAGCAAGAGGGCCTGGGCCAAAGGCATCATGGGACCCGCCACAAAGCCTTGGGCTGCACGCATGGCAATCAGCGTTTCCATATTGGGCGATAGGCCGCACAGCCACGAGGTCAGCACAAACAGCAGCACGCTCATGGTGAACAAGCGCACCTGGCCAAAGCGCTGGGACAACCAGCCGGTCAGGGGCAAGGCAATGGCGTTGGCCACGCCAAAGCTGGTGATCACCCAAGTGCCTTGGTTGGGGCTGACGCCCAAGTCACCGGCAATGGAGGGCAAAGAAACGTTGGCAATGGACGAGTCCAGCACGTTCATAAACGTAGCCGCAGACAGGGCAATCGTGCCCCACATGCGGGCTGAGCCTTGCAGCGGCTGCAAGGGCGTGTAGGTGGGCGTGCTCATGGGCGGCTCAGTGGCGGTAGCGGGGCGCGGTCAGGTGTGCAGATGCGTCAGTGGTAGACACAAAGGCTTAGTTCACTGCAGGCAACTTCTGGCCCGCGTTGGCAGCAATCACCTTGCGCACCTCGGCATTGGCCTCGGTGTCTAGAGCGGCGTACACCTGCGTTTGGACGATGGAGGCCGCGCGGGGCGCATCCGCCAAGGCTTTGCCGCTTTGGTCGGTGACGTCCACGGTGGCTTCCATAGACAAGCCCACCCGCAAAGGGTTGGCAGCGAGTTGTTCAGCGTTCAAGGCAATGCGCACAGGCACGCGTTGCACCACCTTGATCCAGTTGCCGGTGGCGTTTTGTGCGGGCAACAGGGCAAAGGCCGCACCGGTGCCAGCACCCATACCAGCCACGGTACCGGTGTACTCCACCTTTTTGCCATACAGGTCGGCGGTCAGGGCTACCGGCTGGCCAATGCGGATGTTGCGCAGCTGCACTTCTTTGAAGTTGGCATCCACCCACAGTTGGTTCAAGGGGATGATGGACATCAAGGGCGCACCTGCGGGTACGCGCTGGCCGAGCTGCACGGTGCGCTTGGCCACAAAGCCATCCACCGGAGCGGGCAAGGCGGCGCGGTGCAGCGCCAAGAAGGCCTCACGCACCTTGGCAGAGGCCGCCAGCACGCTGGGGTGGCTCTCAATATTGGTGCCATCGGTCATGGCGCGGTTGCTGCTCAGTTGCTCTTGGGCGGCTTCGACACCGGCTTTGGCACTGGCCAAAGCGTTTTGGGCCGCGACCAGCTGTGATTGGGCATGGTTGAGTTCTTCTTTGGACACTGCGCCATTGCCCACCAAGGCTTGGCGGCGGGCCAGGTCGTCGGTGGCGCGGGCGATCTCGGTCTGTGCTTTCACAATGTCGGACTCACGCACATGGATTTGCGCGCCCAAGGTGCCGTTGTTGGCATACAGGGTGCGCACCTGGCGCACGGCTTGTGCGAGGTTGGCTTCCGCTTGGTCCAGCGCCACTTTTGCGTCTGCTGTGTCTAGCTGCACGAGTGCTTGGCCGGCCTTCACGAAGTCGGTGTCGTCGGCCAAGATGCCCGTGACAGTGCCACCTGTTTGGGGGGTGATTTGAATCACATTGCCTTGTACATAAGCGTTGTCGGTGGCTTCTTGGTGGCGGCTGCCCATCCACTCATAACCGCCCCACGCCAGACCTACTAGCACCACGCCCGATAGAACGGTGAGGGCCTTTTTACGTGCAGGGTTGGCTTGAGAGGCGGAGGGTGTTGTGTTTGCTGTGCTCATGATGTTTTTGAGAAATTGGGTCTAGATAAATGCGTTGGGTCTGGGGTGGGGCCGGGGTTCAGCGGGCAGCATGCAGGCTGTCTGCTTCTGCGCTATAGCCGCCACCGAGTGCGCGAATGAGTTGAATCTGCGTGTCCAGTACGCGGGCGTTGAGGTCAACCGCCTGGCGGCGTTGGGCCAGTACCGCGGTTTCGGCGCTCAGCACGTTCAGGTAAGTGCCCAAGCCTGCCTTGTAGCGCTGGGTGGCAATGGCGTAGGCGGCTTCGGCAGAGGCCTGGGCTGCGGCTTGCTCCACGCGTTGGCGTTGTATGGCTTTGGCCGAGGCCAGTTGGTCGGCCACGTCGCGCACTGCGTCAATGACTAAGGCGTTGTAGCTTTCAATGGCGGCGTCTAGGTCAGCCGCTTTGCCCTTGAGGTTGGCACGCAAGCGGCCCGCTTCAAAAATGGGCAAACGGATGGCGGGGCCTACGCCCCATTGCTGGCTCTCGTTTTTCAGCAGCTTGTCAAAGCCAATGCTGGAGAGTCCGGCAAAGCCGACCAAGTTCACATTGGGGTAGAACAGTGTTTTGGCATTGGCAACATCGCTGCTGGCGGCCTCCACACGCCAGCGTGCGGCGGCTATATCGGCGCGTCGGCCCAACAGGTCCAGTGGAATGGTCTGGCTCAGTGCTATAGGTTCTATAGCTGCTTGCGCAGTCAGCGTGGGCGCTAGTGGCACATTTTGCTGAGAAGTCAGTGCCGCCAGCATATTGAGCTGCAGGGCTTGCTGCTCTTTGAGCACTTCGATTTGGAAGCGGGCCTCAGGCAGCGCGCTGTCGCTTTGCTGCAGCTCGAGCTGCGTGTCCAGGCCAGCGTTCACACGGTCTTGCACCAAGGCTTTGGATTGCGTGCGTTGCGCCAGGGTGCGCTCGGCCACGGCGAGTTGGGCATTCACCCTCTGTAGCGCAAAGTAGGTGCGCGCCACATTGCTGGCCAAAAGCATGCGAGCCGCTTGCGCATCGGCTTGGGCTGCGCGGGCTTGGCCCAGTGCCGTGTCCAAGGCCGAGCGGTTCTTGCCAAAGAAGTCCAGCTCCCAGCTGGCGTTGGCTTGCAGCGTGCCGGTGTCGTTAACAGACCCAGCCAGCGGCGGTGGGTACATGCCGGTTGCGGTAAAGCGTTGGTGGGTCATGTCCAGGCTGCCATTGACTTGGGGCGCACCGTTGGACTCGGCGTGTTGGCTCACGGCTTGGGCGCGTGCCAGGCGGGCTTGGGCCACGCGCAGGCTAGGGTGGCTGTCGAGCGCCTGCGTGATCAAGGTGTTGAGCTGGCTGTCTTGGTAGGCCAGCCACCACTGGGCGTCCAAAGGCGCGGCCAAGGGTGGCAGGTCAGCGGAGGCTTGGCTTGCTTGCGGCGCTAGGCCCACGGCTTTGGGTTCAATGAGCTTGGCGCTGGAGCTGATGCCTGAAAAATTGGCGCAAGCGCTGAGCACCAGGAGTGCGGTGGCGCTAAGGGCCATGCGGCCCCATGCTGGGGCGTGGTGAGAAGTGGTGGTATGGGTCATAGGGATACGAGCGGGGGGAATCAGGCGGGCGCTTAGGTAGCGGGGCGGGCCTTGTGCTTACTCTGCGTGGGAATTGGGTGCGTCTGTGGTGCCAAAGTTTTGTGCGTTGGTCAACATGCGCCGTAGCAGGCTTTTGAGGGTGTCAAATTCTTCTTGGCTAAAGCCTGCGAGGTAGGCGTTTTGCACCGTGCTTAAGACCTTGGGAATCTCTTGCGCAGCTTGGGTGCCCGCCTCGGTGAGGGTGATGTTGACCACGCGGCGGTCTTCCTCGGAGCGGCTGCGTTTGCACAGGTCTTTGGCCTCCAAACGGTCCAGCAGGCGGGTCATTGCGCCCGAGTCCATTTGGCAGCTGCGCGCAACGCTGGCCACGGTGTTGCTTTGGCCGAGGTGCATTTTGTACAAGGGCAGCCATTGCGCGTTGGTGAGCTCGGTATGGGCGAATTGCCGCTCAACCTCTTGGCCCACGCTGGTGATGATTTGCCGCATGAGGTAGCCCACGCTGTCATCGGGCTTGTAGCTGTGGGCTTGGTAAAACGTGATGGGCTCGGGCGTGTTGCCAGCGTCTGATGACGGAGTGGGCGACTTGGAGGCTTTAGCGTTCATGGGCTGAATATTAATTGCCTAGGCAGTGATTGTCAAGGCAATTAATGTTTGAGCAAACATTGTTTAGGCAATCACTGGCGTGGTAAGCGGCAAAAACGCCAAAGGCCGAGCACATGGCGTCGGCCTTTGGCTATTTCCTGGGGCGGGCGTTGGCTAGCGTTTGGGGCTGTGGAAGTCCACCACGGCGCGTACCAAAGTGGCGGTGGTGACGGCGATGGTCTTCATCTCGTGCACACGGTCTTGCTCGATCAACTCCAGCGCCAGCTCATTCACACTGCCCACCATGGCCATGGCCAGTTCGGGGGACAAGACTTGGCGGCCTTCAGAGGCGTTGATCACGGCGCGCATGAAGTCGGCAATCTCTTGGTGCACGCGTCTGCGGGCGGCCAATCCCGGCGCGCCCAAGCCCAGTATTTCGATGAACAGGGTTTGCGTAAGCACCGGGTTGCTGCCCAAGTAGCCTAAATAGGCGGTGATCGCTTCTTCAATCTGGCTGTGCCAGTCGCGTTCGGGGTCAAGGGTGGCGCGCAGCACGGCCAGTGCGTTGCGGCTGGCGTTTTCGTACAAGGCGACCAGGCAATCCGCTTTGGTGGCGAAGTGTTCGTAAAAGGTGCGGCGCGAGACGCTAGCTTCCCGCACGATGTCGGCAATGGTGCTGGCACCGTAGCCCTTAGACGCTACAGCGCGTGCCATGCCTTCAAACAGGCGGATACGGTGCTCGTTGGTGTCGAGAGTGGGGAGGGCGGGGTCCATGGGAAATATTTATTTTGTTTTAGGCACGCAGGTCTAGAGAATACCAAGAGATTGCGCAGAGAATGGCGCTCGTGGTACTTGGCGGTACCAAAATCCAATATGCATGCACAACACTGGACGACACCATGACCGATTCCTACCTGAATTTCGCTAACTCCCCTGTGGGCGGCAAACTGGCAGATGTGCTGGGCCTGCCCAAACCGATGGTGCTAGAGCGCTACAAGGCGGGTCAGCCCGTCATCAAAGGCAGCGTCTTGCTCGGTGGTGGCACCAACGCGCCTTTGCTAGAAACATTGGCCGGCATTTTCAAACGCATTGGCGCTCAAACCGTGGCCCACGCCCAGCTGCCCCAATGGACGCCCATTGCCAACCAAGCCGGTTTGATGAGCGGCCGCTGGGGCGTTGACGGCCAACCCGGCGAAAAAGTAAAAGCCCTGGTGTTTGACGCCACAGGCTTGGTGGACAGCAGTGAGTCCGAGGCGCTGTACCAATTTTTCCATGATGCCGCGCGCTCGGTGCTGCCATGTGGCCGCGTGGTGATTTTGGGCCGCCCACCAGAGCTGTGCCGAACCCCACGCCAAGCCACGATTCAACGCGCGCTAGAGGGCTTGAGCCGCTCCCTGGCCAAGGAACTCAAAAAAGCCATTGCGGTGCAGTTGGTCTATGTGGCTGAAGGCGCTGAAGGGCAGCTCGAATCCACCTTGCGCTTCTTGCTGTCCCCCCGCTCGGCCTATGTGTCGGCCCAGGTGGTGCGCGTAGGTGCGCCCGTGGGCGAGGGCGCTGCTCCTGCCGACTGGAGCAAGCCCCTGGCGGGCAAAAAAGTGCTGGTCACTGGCGCGTCACGTGGCATTGGCGCCTCGATTGCTGAAGTCATGGCCCAAGAGGGTGCCACCGTGATTTGCTTGGACATTCCACAAGCCCAAGCAAGTTTGGATGAAGTGGCTGCCAAGATTGGCGGCAGCACCATCGCCCTGGACATTGGCGCAGCCGATGCCCCACAACTGTTGGTAGACGCCGCCAAGGCCGATGGCGGCTGGGATGTGGTGGTGCACAACGCGGGCATTACCCGCGACAAAACCATTGCCAACATGAAAGAGCATTTCTGGCAGATGGTGGTCAACGTGAACTTGTCGACCCAAGAGCGCATCAACGACGCCTTGGTGGAGTCCGGCGCCCTCAAAGCGGGTGGGCGTATTGTGTGCGTGTCGTCGATCTCGGGCATTGCTGGCAACTTGGGGCAAACCAACTACGCATTGTCGAAGGCCGGTGTGGTGGGCATGGTGCAAAGCACAGCGCCCATTTTTGCCAAGAAGGGCATCACCATCAACGCGGTAGCGCCTGGCTTTATTGAGACGCAAATGACCGCTGCCGTGCCTTTTGCCATTCGCGAAGCGGGCCGCCGCATGAACTCCATGAGCCAAGGCGGCTTGCCACAGGATGTGGCCCAGGCCATTGCGTGGTTTGCAAGCCCCGCCTCCAACGGTCTGACAGGCAATGTGGTGCGCGTGTGCGGCCAAAGCCTGATCGGCGCTTAACGCACAGGTGCACAGCATGAAAACCATTGACTTTGAAACCCTGCCCGCCACCGCGTCGCAATACGTTGGGGCCTTGTTGTCCACGCGCAAGCGCGCTGGTGTGGTCAAGGCCTTGCCCGCCATCACCTATGTGCGGCCCAGCGTGGTGCTGGACGGCGCAGCCATTGCCGCCTATGCCAAGGTGTGTGGTTACCAAGCGGCGCATGGCGTGCCACTGCTGTACCCACAGATGCTGACCTTTCCGCTGGCGATGGCGTTTTTTGTGTCGCCCGATTGCCCATGGCCTGCCTTGGGCACCGTGCACTTGGGCAACCGCGTGAAGCAGCACCACGCCTTGGCGGCCGGTGACGATGTGCGCGTGGAAATGTCGACCGGCCAACTCATGGCGCATGACAAGGGCCAAATGTTTGACCTCGACATGAAAATTTTGCGCGATGGCGAGTTGGTGTGGGAAGCCACGCAAACCCTGCTGCGCATGGGTGTGAAAAACCCCACCGGCGAGCCCTTTGCCAGTGCGCTCAGCATGGACACGCCCTTGTCACACCAAGCAGACTTCTTCGCTTCCAGCGACTTGGGGCGGCGTTACGGCAAGGTGTCGGGTGACTTCAACCCCATCCATATGTCGGCACTCTCGGCCAAGCTGTTTGGCTTTCGCCAAGCCATTGCCCACGGCATGTGGACCAAGGCACGCGCTTTGGCTGCACTCATGCCCGCCGCACCCGTGGCACAAGCAGAAGTGGCTGTGGAGTTCAAAACGCCCTTGTTCTTGCCTGCACGCGCCTCGCTGTGGTCTACCCGCCAAACCACGGGCAGCTTTGACCAGGCTGCGCTGTTTGAAGTGCGTAACGCCAAGGGCGACAAGCCGCATGTGCGTGGGCACTTGAGCTTCCACACCGCTTAGTTGTCGGCCCCGTTTGCACAGCCCCCAATTTCCTTTTCAATAGGACACCTTATGACCCAAGCTATCCGTCGCGTCGCCATCATTGGCGGCAACCGTATTCCGTTTGCTCGCTCCAACACGGTGTATTCCCAAGCGTCTAACCAAGAGATGCTCACCGCCACTATCCAAGGCTTGGTGGACCGCTTTAACCTGCATGGCGAGCGTCTGGGTGACGTGGTCGCAGGCGCAGTGATGAAGCATGCGCGTGACTTCAACCTGGTGCGTGAGAGCGTGCTCTCCACCACCTTGTCGCGCGAAACCCCTGCGTTTGACATCCAGCAAGCCTGCGGCACAGGCTTGGAGGCTGCCATGCTGGTGGCCAACAAGATCGCCTTGGGCCACATTGACAGCGGCATTGCCGGTGGCGTGGACACCACCTCGGACGCACCCATTGGCGTGAACGAAAAAATGCGCAAGATCTTGCTAGAAGCCAGCCGCGCCAAGACCACGGCCCAGCGCCTGGCCGCGTTGGCCAAAATGCGCCCCGGCATGTTGGTGCAACCGTCGCTCCCGCGCAATGGCGAGCCACGCACCGGCTTGTCCATGGGCGAGCACGCCGAGCAAATGGCGCAGCAGTGGGGCATCAGCCGCGAAGACCAAGACGCCTTGGCCTTGAAGAGCCACCAAAACCTGGCCAAGGCCTACGACGCTGAGTTCTTCAACGACCTCATGACCCCTTTCAAGGGCGTGAACCGCGACAACAACTTGCGCGCCGACCTCAGCATCGAAAAGCTGCGCTCCTTAAAGCCCGTGTTCGACAAAAAGGTAGCCCCGGAAAAAGGCACGCTGACCGCAGGCAACTCCACACCGCTGACCGACGGTGCTTCCGCCGTGTTGCTGGCCAGCGAAGAGTGGGCCGCCGCGCGCAATCTGCCCGTGCTGGCTTACTTGACCTTCAGCGAAGTGGCAGCGGTGGACTTCTTTGACAAAAAAGAAGGCTTGCTCATGGCACCCGCCTACGCAGTGCCTCGCATGCTGGCCCGCGCCAACCTGAAGTTGCAAGACTTTGATTACTACGAAATCCACGAAGCCTTTGCCGCCCAAGTGCTGTGCACCTTGAAGGCGTGGGAAGACAAAACCTACTGCAAAGAAACCTTGGGTCTGGACAAAGCCCTGGGCAAGATTGATATGAAAAAGCTCAACGTCAACGGTAGCTCCTTGGCAGCGGGTCATCCGTTTGCCGCTACCGGCGGGCGCATTGTGGCCAGCCTGGCCAAGCTGCTGGCCCAAAAGGGTTCAGGCCGTGGCCTGATTTCCATCTGCGCCGCAGGTGGCCAAGGTGTTGTTGCCATTGTGGAGCGTTAAACCATGACTACGTACAAAGCCCCCCTGCGCGATATGCGCTTCTTGATGAACGAAGTACTGGACTACCCCGGTCACTACGCCAGCCTGAGCAACGGTGCCGAGGCCACGCCTGATATGGTGGACGCCATTTTGGAAGGTGCCGCCACCCTGTGCGAAGAAGTGCTGGCCCCGCTGAACCACTCAGGCGACCAAGAAGGATGCCACTTCAAAGACGGCGTGGTCACCACGCCCAAGGGCTTTAAAGAAGCCTACGACCAGTTTGTGCAAGGTGGCTGGCAAGGTTTGTCCTTCCCCGCTGAGTACGGCGGCCAAGGCCTGCCCATGTCCTTCAACATCTTCAAGTCTGAGATGATGGGCACGGCCAACTGGTCGTTCACCATGTACCCTGGCTTGTCCGTGGGTTGCATCAACACGCTGATGCAATACGGCACCGAGGCACAGAAGCAGCAGTTGCTGCCCTCTTTGGTGGCAGGCACGTGGGCGGGCACCATGTGCCTGACCGAGCCACAGTGCGGCACCGACTTGGCCCAAATCAAAACCAAGGCTGTGCCTCAGGCAGATGGCAGCTACAAGCTCACAGGTACCAAGATTTTTATCTCGGCCGGTGAGCACGACCTGACCGACAACATCATCCACATCGTGCTGGCACGCCTGCCCGACGCGCCTGAAGGCACACGCGGCATCTCTTTGTTTGCTGTGCCCAAGGTCAACGTCAATGCAGACGGCTCGCTGGGCACGCGCAACGGCGTCTCTTGCGGATCTATCGAGCACAAGATGGGCATTCGCGCCTCATCTACGGCTGTGCTCAATTTTGATGAAGCGGTGGGCACCATGGTGGGCGAGCCCAACCGGGGCTTGGAAGCCATGTTCACCTTCATGAACACAGCGCGTTTGGGCACCGCTGTGCAGGGCGTGTGCCATGCAGAAGCCGCCTTCCAAGGTGCCTTGCCTTATGCCAAAGACCGCCGCTCTATGCGCGCCTTGTCGGGCAAAAAAGAGCCTGAAAACAAGGCCGACGCCTTGATCTGGCACCCCGATGTGCGCCGCATGCTGCTCACCCAAAAAGCCATTGCCGAAGGTGGCCGCGCCATGATCTACGGCGTGCTCAAACTGGGTGACCATATGTTCAACGCCGTGGCCGCGGGCGACCAAGCCAAGTACAAAGAGTACGACAGCAAGCTGGGCTTCTTCACGCCCATCCTCAAAGGCTTTTTGACCGAAATGGGCTTGGAAGCCGCTAACCTGGGCATCCAAGTGTTTGGTGGCCATGGCTACGTGCAAGAGCACGGCATGGAGCAAATTGCGCGCGACGCCCGCATCTCCACCCTGTACGAAGGCACCACCGGCATTCAAGCCTTGGACTTGCTGGGCCGCAAGGTGTTGCTGGGCTCTAAAGGCAAGTGTGTGCGCGACTTCAGCCTCACCATGCTGCAGTTTGCCCGCCCACATTTGCTGTCGCGCACCCCCTTGGGCGCCATGGCCCGCAACCTGACCATGCGCGCTGCCGAGTGGAATGTGCTGACCACCGCCATCATGCTGCGCGCCCCCAAAGACCGCGAATTGGTGGGCTCTGCCAGCTTTGACTACCTCATGTACTCCGGCTACGTGATGATGGCCTACTACTGGGCCCTGCAGGCGGAGAAGGCCACCCAGTTGCTAGGCGAGTTAGACACGGTCAAGGCCAAGTCCAAAGGCAAGAGCAAGTTAAAAGACAAGGCCGCTAGCGAAGCAGCTGCCAACGCAGCCCAGCCCGCCAAGGGCGCAGAGTCTGACGAGTTCTACCGCACCAAAATCCAGACCGCAGAGTTCTACTTCGACCGCCTGCTGCCCCGCGCCAACGCCCACCGCACCAGCGCCTTGGCGTCCACCCGCTCGGTCATGCAAATCGACAAAGAGCACTTTGCGTTTGTTTGATGGAAATCCTGGGTGCCAGAGGCGAAAAGTGCCTCTGGCGCCCATGGGGTAAGGGTGAGAAGCTATAAAAGGCATAGCGATCGCTCTGCGGTGCTTGTTGGTTGGGATGGGAGTTTTCGCAGAAAAACTGCTTCCCATTGACGGGTCTTGGCGCTCAGAGCGGGAGGGGCATGCATCCCAAGTGCAGCGCACTTTTGGTTTTCTTAAGCAAGTGTGCGAAGTGTTTCAAATCAAGAGCTTTAGCGCAGACCCTTCATGCGCTGGCCTAGTTTGAGTGCCCCTGAGTCCGATGGATGGTTCAGACCGGGGGCTCTGCAGTCGCGTCATTTTCTGCATCGGGGTCGGTGAGCCGCCGAATGGTCAAAGCGCAACGTTGTTCCATTAATGCGTTGATTTGCTCAACCACTGCGTTGCCAGCAAAGCCTCGTTCACGGTCGGACTGGAGCTTGCGCGCCACGCCTGGCAATGAATGGGCCAACTCCCGTATGCGCCTTTTCGCCTGCGCTTTGGTGAGGCCGGCGCTTTCTGCAAATTGCTCCCAGTGCCGCGCCTGAACCTCGCTGAATTTGTACTTGCTGCCGATTTTCATCGCCATCTTCGGTGTCAAGCTTGGGTACACAGCCGTTGACAGCGTGTCGTAGAAGGGTGCCAGTACGGGTGCTTTGCCTGCGTACAGCAGCGAGAAGTTCTTGGCGTGCGCGTCGTGGTTGCCGATCAGCGCATTGAAAACTACGTAGTCGAGCAGGCGCAAGGTTTGCGGTGCACTGGGGCGCGTTGCGCTGCGTACCAAGTTGAAACACTGCGCCAGATCGGGCCCACCTTCGTTTTGGTATTTCATCTCCGGTACCACGCCCAGCGCTTGGCAAAAGTCTTCTTGGTGAAGGCGTTGCCGCTTACCTTGGGTATCTATCAGTCGGTCGTATCGCTCCACCAGCAGGAACGCGCGACCCCGCACTCGGTGAACAATCGATTTCGCCGGCTTGAGTTGCATGGCCTCAGCCAGCGCCATGCAAAATCCTTCGTTGGTCACACTGTCTTCCACCGCGTGGATAGCAGGCTTCAAGATGTGGGAACTGGGTGTGCCATTGCGCGGTAGCCCAATGCGGGCCCCATCAAACACAACCGGCAGTTTGTCTTGTGCGCCAGCCAATGAAAGCCGCAATCCGTCTTTGCCAGCTAGCATGGGGCGGCGCGGCAGTTCATCCAGGATGGTTAGGACCTCGTCGTCACTAAGCCATTGAACATCCTCGTTGCGGGGCGGGATGGGTAGCGCTTGGCCCGGTGCAAGAAAGGTCACGGCCCCTGCGCAATCGCCGCCAATGTGGTCTAACAGCGCGAAGTCGTTCTGGCTAGAAACTTGGAACTGTTGCGCAATCAGCTGGCGCATGCGCCCCTCTGGCAGAAGCCCGGCAAAGAAGGGACGCGTTGTGCGGTCGTCAAATGGCGTCGCTTGCAGGGGCAGCGACACGGATAAGGCAAGGGCATCTGCTTGCGCCAGCCAGCTGGATGCGTAGCAAAAACTCAAGCGACCATCGGCCAGCGCCAAGGTGCCGACCCGATTGGCAAAAAGCCAGACTTCTAACTCATGCGCCATGGTCATTAACTGCCTGTTGATCGTCGGTCACTGCTGCTGGCAACCCGCTCAACTGAATCTCGCCGCCCAAGGCAGCAATGACACGCAGCACGTTTTCCAAGCGCAAGGTGGGCTTGCCTGCTTCTAGGTCGACCATGAAGCGCACACCGACCCCTGCCGCGAGAGCTAGCTGAGGCTGTGTCAGGCCCAGCTGCTTGCGCGCGGCACGCAAGGCATTTCCTAATTGTTGAGGCGATTGAATGGATGTCATGGGTTGATGAGTTTCCCGTTCGGGAAATTGTCGGCCACAAAAGTGCGGAAAGCAAGCGATATTTCCCGTTCGGGAATATTTCCCTGATTCGCTGGTCGAATTGCGATTTATTTTCCGATCGGGAAATTTTCAACGCAACCCTGCGTGGTGCCTTCAACTGCTTTGGCGCATACCCGCTCGGTCATGCAAATCGACAAAGAGCATTTTGCGTTTGTTTGATGTAAATCCTGGGTGCCAGAGGCGAAAAGTGCCTCTGGCGCCCATGGGGTATGGGCGAGAAGCTACTGTTTATATAGCAAGCTCCGCCTGCAACCACTGCCTAAACGCCCCCAACGCCGCGCGCTCATCCGTGCGTTCGGGCCACACGAGGTAGTAGGCGCGTTCGCCTTGGAGCGGCGCGTCGCAGGCGATGACGAGTTCGCCTCGGGCTAGTTCGGCTTCTACCAGCAAGCGGGGCACCAAGGCCAGGCCTAGGCCGCTGGCGGCTGCGGCTGCGGTCATCGAAAACAACTCATAGCGCGGGCCAGCCAAGGCCATGGGGGCGTCGGCTACCTGCATGGCGTCAAACCATTGGCGCCATGCCATGGGGCGGGTGCTTTGTTGTAGCAGGGGCAGGGCGGCTATAGCCTGAGGACTCAGGGGCTTGCCTTGGGGCAGCCACTGGGGGCTGCACACGGGGAGCACGTCTTCGCTTAAGAGGCGCAGCGCATGCGTACCTGCCCAGTTGGCCACTTGCTCGGGCGTGCCGCAGTACAGCGCGGCGTCAAACGGGGTGTCGGCAAACATAAAGGGGCGTGTTTGCGTCTCGATGTGGATGGTGAGCTCGGGCTGCACCGCCTTAAAGCTTGCTAGGCGTGGGATGAGCCATCGCGTGGCAAAGGTGGGCACGGCGGCCAGGTGCACACTGGCGCTGCGGCCCTGCGGTGCCATGACAGAGAGTGTGTCTTGCTCCAGCCCCAAGAGGCGGGGCGCCACTTGGGCGGCGTAGTCTGCACCCCGCTCGGTAAGCACTACGCCGTGGCGGGTGCGCCTGAACAAGGGCACGCCTACAAACTCTTCCAAGCTGGTGATTTGCCGTGACACGGCCCCCTGGGTCATGGCCAGCTCTTGGGCGGCGCGGGTGTAGCTTTCGTGCCGGGCGGCGGCTTCAAAGCAGGCCAGGGCTTGGAGGGAAGGGATTTTTCTGCGCATGGTGTGTGCAATATACACACCAAAGGTACGTAGATACTATGTATTTGATAGCTACTTAGGCAATATGGATGTGCGTAAAGTGGCTATTTGTGCCAAAAATGCAGAGTATTAAGTATGTGCAGATGGCATATCTAGGTGCAAATTTCTCGTTTGCCGTGCACTCAGGCCACCGCTAACATGGACACAACTTCCACCCAGCTTTCGGAGACACCTATGGCCCACGCAGCGTTCAACTGGCAAGACCCCTTCCTCCTAGACGCCCAACTCAGCGATGACGAGCGCATGGTGCGTGACGCGGCCGCTGCCTACTGCCAAGACAAGCTCCAGCCCCGCGTGCTGGACGCCTTTCGCGCGGAGAAGACCGACCCCGCCATCTTTCGTGAAATGGGCGAGCTGGGCCTCTTGGGCCCCACCATCCCCGAGCAGTACGGTGGCCCTGGTTTGAACTACGTGGCCTATGGCCTGATCGCCCGCGAGGTGGAGCGTGTGGACAGTGGCTACCGCTCCATGATGAGCGTGCAAAGCAGCTTGGTCATGGTGCCTATCTATGAATTCGGCACCGAAGCCCAAAAACAAAAGTACCTGCCCAAGCTGGCCACCGGTGAGTGGATTGGCTGCTTTGGCCTGACCGAGCCCGACCACGGCTCCGACCCCGGCTCCATGGCCACCCGCGCCCACAAGGTGCCCGGCGGCTACAAGCTCACAGGCTCCAAGATGTGGATTTCTAACAGCCCCATTGCCGATGTGTTTGTGGTCTGGGCCAAAGAGGTGAGCGAAGGCGGGGCGGTAGGGCCCATCCGTGGTTTTATTCTGGACAAAGGCATGGCAGGTTTGTCAGCCCCTGCCATCCACGGCAAGGTGGGGCTGCGTGCGAGCATCACCGGTGAAATCGTGATGGACGGCGTGTTCTGCCCAGAAGACAACGCATTTCCTGAAGTACAAGGCCTCAAAGGGCCGTTTACTTGCCTCAACAGCGCGCGCTACGGCATTGCCTGGGGAGCATTGGGCGCGGCAGAAGACTGCTGGCACCGTGCCCGCCAATATGTGCTGGACCGCAAACAGTTTGGTAAGCCCTTGGCGGCCAACCAGCTCATCCAAAAGAAGCTGGCCGACATGCAGACCGAAATATCGCTGGGCCTGCAAGGCTGCTTGCGCTTAGGCCGCATGAAAGACGAAGGCACGGCGGCGGTAGAAATCACCTCCATCCTCAAACGCAACTCCTGCGGCAAGTCACTAGACATTGCCCGTGTCGCGCGCGACATGATGGGTGGCAACGGCATCAGCGACGAGTTTGGTGTGGCCCGCCACTTGGTGAACTTGGAGGTGGTGAACACCTATGAAGGCACCCACGACATCCATGCGCTGATTCTGGGCCGTGCGCAGACGGGGATTGCGGCGTTTTGATGTGGGGTTGAGCGGGTGGCAGGCAGGCATCCGCTTTGGGCTTGTCCGTCGGAGAAGCCCCGCAACGCACCTAGTGCTTAGAGGGCTAAACCAGTATCATCGTGCGACAGCTGACCCCTTGGTCAGCACCATAAAAATGCATGGGATGAGATTTTGGGATCAGACGCCACCCCCCCCGCCAGTCAAGAACCTGTCACCCTGCTAGACGTCGCGCGCGAGGCCCATGTGTCACCGGCCACGGTGTCGCGCATTCTCAATGGCACAGCCAAGGTGGCAGAGAGCAAGCGCAAGGCAGTGGAAGATGCCATTGCTCGGCTGAAGTTCAGGCCCAACTTGTTTGCCCGCAGCCTGAAGACCGGCATCACCATGACAGTGGGGGTGCTGACCCAATCTATCCAAAGCCCGTTTTACGCCCATGCCCTCAAAGGAATTGAAGACGGCTTTGAGGCCAGTGGCCACGCCTCTTTGATTGTGAGTGGCCATTGGGACGCGGCCATTGAGCTCAATGCGGTGCGCCTGCTCATGGAACGGCGTGTAGACGGCCTGATCATCTTGACGGGCAGCATGAAAGACAGCGAGGTGTTGGAGGTTGCCACCCGGTTGCCGGTGGTGATTACCGAACGCAAGCTGGAAGGCCCCAATGTGCGTTCCATTCAGCTGGACCAGTTTCACGGCGGTTATATGGCCACCCAGCACTTGCTGGGCTTGGGCCATACGCGCATTGCGCACATCAAGGGGGTGGCTGGTCGTGCTGACTCGGAGGATCGCTACCTGGGCTACCTCAAAGCCCACCAAGATGCCAAGGTGCCTGTTGATCCTGTTTTGCTGGTGCAGGGGGACTTTACCGACATTGGCGGGCTCAATGCCATGAACCAACTCTTGGACAACCACATCGCATTTACCGCAGTGTTTGGGGCGAACGATGAGTCGGCTTTGGGGGCGCGCTTGGCCTTGTACCGACGGGGCTTGCATGTGCCCAATGATGTGTCCATCATCGGGTTTGACGATCTGCCTAGCTCGGTGTTTATGACCCCGCCCATGACGTCGATACGCCAGCCCACCTATGAGGTGGGGCGCTACTCAGCCCATACCTTGCTGAACATGATGGGCTACCCCATGGACGAGGTGTTGGTGCCCAAACTAGAGCTGGTGGTGCGCGAGACCACCAGCGCTGTGGCGCGGCTTAAGGTTTAAGCCTTGCGGTGCTGCCCGATGAGGGCGGTGTACCAGTGCGCGCTGTCTTTGGCCGTGCGCACTTGGCTGCTGTAGTCCACATGGAACAGGCCAAAGCGCTTGGCGTAGCCTGAGTCCCACTCGTAGTTGTCCATCAAGCTCCAGTAGAAGAAGCCACGCACATCAACGCCCTTGTCCATGGCGGCCTTGAGGGCTTGCAAGTGGGTGCGCATGTAGTCAATGCGCGGGGCGTCAGACACGCGCCCGTCCACCACGCTGTCGGCATTGGCAAAGCCGTTTTCTGTGATGTAGATAGGGGGCAGTGTGTAGTCGCCATGGATCTGGACCAACAAGTCTGTCAAACCTTGCGGGTAGTTTTCCCAGCCCATGTCGGACACGCCCATGGCGTTGGGTGGCGCAACCGGTGGCGTTGCGCTAGAGCACCACAGGCGGGTGTAGTAGTTCACGCCCAAGAAGTCCATAGGCTGGGCGATGGTGGCCAAGTCGCCCGCTTGCACCACGTCGCACACCGGCAGGTCTGGGCCACTGGGGTACTGTTGCAAGAAGATGGGGTCCATGTACCAGCGCACAAACTGCGCGTAGTCGCGCTTGGCCATGGCAATGTCAGCGGCGCTGTCGCTGGCGGGGGTGCTGGGGGACATATTGAGCACAATGCCCAAGGGTGCCTTCACCCCCGCAGCGCGCATGGCTTGCAGCGCCAAGCCGTGGGACAGCAGCAAGTGGTGCGCCACGCGCAGCATGATCTTGGTGTCTTTGAACCCTGGGGCAAAGCGCCCAAGCTCATTGCCCAGCACCGCGGTGCACCAAGGTTCGTTGTGGGTACAGATGCTGGCGGCGCGGGCCCCCAAGCGTTGGCCCATGACCCGTGCGTATTCGGCAAAGTGCACCGCGGTTTGGCGGGACTCCCAGCCGCCTTGGTCTTGCAGACCTTGGGGCAAGTCCCAGTGGTACAACGTGATGTGGGGTGCAATGCCGCGTGCCAAGAGGCCATCCACCAAGCGGTCGTAGAAAGCCAAGCCCTCTTCGTTCCAAGCGCCGTAGCCTAGTGGCTGCACGCGGGGCCAGGCAATGGAAAAGCGGTAGCTGTCTACGCCGAGCGACTTGATGAGGTCCAGGTCAGACTCCATGCGGTGGTAGTGGTCGCAGGCCACATCGCCGGTGTCGCCATTGAGTACCTTGCCAGGGGTGTGGGAGTAGGTGTCCCAAATAGAGGGGCCACGGCCACCGTCTTTGGCGCCGCCTTCAATTTGGTAAGCGCTGGTGGCCACGCCCCAGTGGAAGGCGGGGGGAAACGTCAAGTCGCTAGGGGGCGTGGGGTAGTTTGGGCTTGTCATGGTGCGTTGGATGTAGGTAGTAAATGACGGTATGGCGGCGAGTTGTTGCGGCGGGTTCAATACGGGCAAGGTGAGAGATTTGCGCGCGAACGCTCTTTGTAACTGTTTATTGAGATATCTGCTGGCTGGCAATGAAACCTTGGTACCACCAGGCGCTGGCCTTGGGGGTGCGCACTTGGGTTGCATAGTCCACATGGCAGAGGCCAAAGCGCTGGGTGTAGCCCTTGCCCCATTCAAAGTTGTCCATGAGGGACCAGGCAAAGTAGGCACTTAAGGGCACGCCTTCGCGTTTGGCTCGGGCCACGGCCATCAGATGGCTGTGCAGGTAGTGCACGCGTACCGAATCGTTGATTTGGCCATCCAGCACTTGGTCGTTCAAGGCGGCACCGTTTTCGGCAATGAACAGGTCTTTGACCGGGTACTGCTGCTGCAAGCGCAACAGCATGTGGTGCAAACCTTCAGGGAAGATTTCCCAGCCCATGGTGGTGTATAAGGCGCCGGGCACCTCCACCTCACGGGCGTGGGGGTAGGGCAGGCTGGCATCAAAGCGCACATGCCCCCGGGTGTAGTAGTTCAGGCCCAAGCTGTCGATGGGCTGGGCAATGATTTGCATATCGCTGGCCGCAATGTCTGGCGCATGCTCGCCGTGGGCTTGCCAAATATCCGCCGGGTAGCGGCCCAAAAACAGCGGGTCCAAGAACCAGCGGTTGAAGACACCGTCGGCATGCTGCACCGCCTGCTGGGTCTGCACGCTAGGGTCTGCCGCGTAGTAAGGCTTAACGTCCAACACAATGCCCACCTTGGCCGTTTGCGTGTGGCTGCGCAGCACAGGTACTGCCATGCCGTGGGCCAGCAGCAAATGGTGCGCTGCCAAGAGCGATTTGCTGCGGTCCTCCATGCCGGGCGCGTGGCGCCCTTCTAGGTATCCCACGGTGGCGCTGCAGCGCGGCTCGTTGAGGGTGGCGTAGCTGTGCACCCGGTCGCCCAAGCGGCGCGCCACTGCATCGGCAAACTCGGCAAATGCGTGGCACGTGTCGCGGTTGAGCCAGCCGCCGCGCGCGTGCAGTGGCAGCGGCAAGTCCCAGTGGTAGAGGGTGGCGTAGGGGGCGATGCCTTTTTCCAGCAAAGCGTCTACCAAGCGCTCATAAAAATCTAAGCCCTGTGCGTTTACCAGCCCTGTGCCTTGCGGCAGCACCCGTGGCCAGGCAATGGAAAAGCGGTAGGCGTTGTGGCCCAAGGTTTTGATGAGCGCCACATCTTGCGGCATGCGGTGGTAGTGGTCGCAGGCCACATCGCCCGTGCTTTTGTCTGCAATACGGCCGCTGTGGTGGGCAAACTCATCCCACATGCTGGGCCCACGCCCATCGGCGTGCACAGCGCCTTCAATCTGGTAGGCCGATGTGGCCGCACCAAAGTGAAAGTCCCGGGGGAAGTCGGTCAGTGAGGGCATGGCCTAGAGACGGTCTTGGCTCGCTGCGTCAAACACCGAGGCCTTGGAGGCGTTGACGCGCACAAACGTGAGCTCACCCTTGCTGTACTCCACGGTGCAGTCTGCCGTCATGCCCAGTTGCGTGTCGCCCACTTGCAGCCACACCACCTGGTTGGGGCCCATGGGCTCCACCAAGCGCACGGTAGCGGCAGCATGGTCTGGCGCTGCCACGCTGTGGCCGCTGACGTCTTCGGGCCGCACCCCTAACACGACCTTTTGGCCGTTCCTTGGTGGGGTTTTGAAGGCATAGCCAGTCAGCGGCAAGCGCAAAGCGGGGGACACAAACGCCGCTTCAGCGCCAGACACTTCGAGCGTGCCTTCCAAAAAGTTCATGCTCGGAGACCCCAAGAAACCCGCCACATACATATTGGCGGGCTTGCCGTAGACGGCAGCGGGCGTGTCGATCTGCTGAATTTTTCCGCTGCGCATCACGGCGATGCGGCTGGCCAAGGTCATGGCTTCCACTTGGTCATGGGTGACGTAGACCATGGTCACACCGAGTTTGTTGTGCAACTCTTTGAGCTCGCGGCGCAACTCCGCACGCAGCTTGGCGTCCAGGTTGGACAGCGGTTCGTCAAACAAAAACACATTGGCTTGGCGCACCAAGGCCCGGCCAATGGCCACACGCTGGCGCTGACCGCCCGACAAGTTGGCGGGCTTGCGCTGTAGCAACTCGGTCAGGTGCAGCATGGCTGCCGCTTGCTCCACACGCTTGGCAATCTCGGCTTTGGCCACGCCCGCCAAGCGGGGGCCAAAGGCCATATTGCCTTCCACCGTCATAGTGGGGTAGAGCGCATAACTTTGGAACACCATGCCAATGCCACGGTCCTTGGGGTCCGCCCAAGTGACGTCGTTGCCTCCAATGGAGATGGAGCCATCGGTGACATCAATCAGTCCTGCAATGCTGTGCAGCAAGGTGGATTTGCCGCAGCCTGAGGGGCCTAGCAATACGAGGAACTCACCGGCTTGGACCTCAAGGTTGAGGTGCTTGATGATGGAGACGCCGCCCAGTTCGATGTCTAAGGCTTGAACAGAAATATTGGCCATGAAAAATTAACCCTTAACGGCGCCAGAGGCAATGCCGCGAACAAACCAGCGCCCAGACGCTAGGTAAATGAAAAGTGGAATGGCAGAGGTCAAAATGGTTGCCGCCATGTTGACGTTGTAGGCCCGCTCACCGGTGGTGCTATTGACAATGTTGTTGAGCTGCACCGTCATGGGGGCGAGCTCTGTGCCGCCGAAGATCAAGCCCAGCAAGTAGTCGTTCCAGATGCCAGTGACCTGCATGATGGTCGCCACAATCAGTATGGGGGTGGACATGGGCAGCATGAGCTCTATAAAAATGCGCCAGAACCCACCGCCGTCAATCCGCGCGGCTTTGAACAACTCTTCGGGCAGGCCCGCGTAGTAGTTGCGAAACAGGAGCGTCATCACCGGCATACCAAAGATGCTGTGAATCACCACAATGGCGGGCAAAGAGCCAAACAAGCCCACGGTGGACAGCAGCCGCACCAGTGGGTACATGATGACTTGGTAGGGCACAAACACGCCAATCATCAATACGCCGAACAAGAGGTTGGCGTATTTGGAGCGCCAAAACGCGAGTGCGTAGCCGTTGATCGCACCCAGCAAGATCGACAAGATGACACTGGGAATCACGATGCGCACCGAGTTCCAGAAGCCTACTTTTAAGCCTGTGCACTCAAGCCCTGTGCACGCGGAGGTCCAAGCAATGGCCCATGGCTCCAAGGTCAATGTGGCGGGTAGGGAAAAAATGGAGCTTTCGCGTATGTCGTCCAGTGTTTTGAACGAGGTGACCAACATCACATACAAGGGCAACAAGAAGAAGGCCGCTGCAGAGATTAGAAAGAGATAGATGCCAATACGCGCGGGTGTCCAGCGCTTGGTGGGGCGCTTGTTTTTGGGGGCGTTGGACATGGTGTCAGGCCTTTGCATTTTTTTGAGCCGCCTGGTGCTTGTTGATGTAGTAATAAGGCACTAGCAAAGCCACCACGGTGAGCAACATCACCACGGAGGCGGCGGACGCCAAGGCAATGCTGCCGCGTTGAAACAAGTGGTCCAGAATGAACTTGGCGGGTACCTCACTGGCAAGGCCAGGGCCGCCACGGGTCATGGAGTTCACGGCGTCGTACACCTTGATGGCACCAATGGCTTGCAAGATGAAGGCGGTAGCCACCGCGCCTTGGATCATGGGCAGCACGATGTTGAGGTACACCCGCCAGGTGGGTATGCCGTCGAGGCGCGCGGCTTTCCAAATTTCTTCGTCAATGCCACGCAAACCCGCCAGCAAAATGGCCATCACCAAGCCCGAGGCTTGCCACACGGCGGCCAAGATGATGCAGTACATCACCTTGTCTTGGGTCACGATCCAGTCCAGCTGAAAGCTCTCAAAGCCGAGGCGGCGCACGGCGGACTGAATGCCCATTTCAGGGTTCAGCATCCATTGCCATACCAAACCGGTGACCACAAACGACATGGCGTAGGGGTACAGGAAGATGCTGCGAAAGATGCTTTCGGAGCGGATCTTTTGGTCAATAAAAACGGCCAATAGAAAGCCCAGCACCATGCACAGGCTGATGCCCACCACCGCAAACAGCGCCAAGTTTTGGAGCGATAACTGCCACCGCTCGCTGGCAAACAACTTGTGGTACTGGTCAAAGCCCACCAAGTTGGTATTGGGGAACATCTTGGAGCTGGTGAACGAAATAAAGATAGACCACAACAGGGTGGCCAAGTAGCCAACAATGGCCGTAATTGCCATAGGCAGCAGGGCCAGGTGCAGTCCCCAGTTGGGCCGTTTCCCGGGCTTTTGCTTGCGCATAGTGAGTTCAGAGTGAGAGGGTGAAGAGAACCCGGCTGCCGCGTCGCTAAACAGCGCGCAGCCGGGCAGGGGGCTAGTTCGCTTTAGGACTGGTCTTTCAAGATGGCAGCCAAGGCTTTGGCTGCGTCATCCACAGACTGGTCGGTGTTCCAGAACTTGGTGATGACGTCGGCCATGCGGCCACCTTTTTCGGGTGACACCAGTTGCGAGGGGGCGGGCAATTGGCGTGACACATCTTTCAGCGCGGCAACACCTTGTTGGCTGCAAATGTCGAGCTTGCCCATGTCCACGTCGGTGCGAATCGGGATGGAACCCTTCTTCGCGTTAAACGCCACTTGGACTGCCGGAGACGTCACAACGCTGGCAAACAACTCTTGGGCCTTGATGGCTTCGGCGTCCTTGGTTTTAGGGAACACGAACACGTCGCCCTCAATCATGTAAGGCGCTTTGGCACCCCATCCGGGGAAGCAACCAAACTCTTTACCAGCGGTTTGTTTGGCCACTGCGAATTCGCCTTTGGCCCAGTCGCCCATGATTTGGAAGCCCGCCTTGTTGTTGATCAGCATGGCAGTGGCCACGTTCCAGTCGCGGTTAGGTGAACCAGCGTCCACATAGCCTTTGAGCTTCTTAAAGTCAGCCAAGATTTTCTTGAAGTCTGCGGAGGTGGCGACTGCGCCGTCAGTGCTGGTGTAGAACTTTTTGTAGAGGTCTGCGCCACCTGCGGTGTGCAGAATGGCGTTGAACAAAATGTTCTCTTGCCAAGCTTGGCCACCTAGGGCCAAAGGAATGGCGCCACTGGCCTTGACTTTGTCCAGCGCGGCAAAAAATTGCTCCATGTTTTGGGGCTCAGCCTTCACGCCCGCTTTGTCCAGCACCGCTTTGGAGTACCAGAACCAGCTGGGGTTGTGGATGTTGACGGGCACCGCAAAGTAGCGACCTTCGATCTTGACGAATTTTTTCAATGGCTCCGGCAAGATTTGGTCCCACTTGTCGCGCTTGGCGACGGCGTCAATGCTGTTCATATAGCCTTCAAACACCACTTCGTGGTACTGCTTGGAGGTGTTGAACTGCGCGACCGTCGGTGGCTTGCCACCAATGATGCGGTTGATCGTGGCATTGCGTGCGTTGTCGCCACCGGCGATTGCGGTGTCCACCCACGTGCCGCCCGCTGCCTTGTAGGCGGCGGCCAGCTCTTGCACAGCGGCAGATTCACCGCCAGAGGTCCACCAGTGCACTACTTCTGCTTTTTGGGCCATTGCCGCGCCCGACATGCCCATTGCGGCGACCAAGACTGCCAATGTTTTGTGTGTGAAAGCTTGCATGTAAATCTCCTCGTGTTGTTAGTGCGTCGTACCGAATTACCTACCAATGAAATCGTTATCAGTTTAATAAACTAGTAATGAAAACGTTTTCATGAAGCGAATTAAACCTGCCGGGACAAGTCCTTGTCAACGTGGATCACCCTAAAAAAGCAGCAAACTAGGGAAAACACCAAGCGCATAGCGCGCCTGCGCACTGGCCCAGAAAAAGCGCGCAGTACCATTGCGCAACTATTACCAAAACGGGCCACAAGCCAACTCTGTATGCAGCCAAGCCACGCTTCAACCACCAGCCAAGCAACCACCGCCAGCACCCCTAGTGGCGCGCTCTCCCACCTCAAAGTGTTGGACTTGTCACGTGTGTTAGCGGGCCCTTGGTGCACCCAAATGCTGGCCGACCTCGGGGCCGATGTGGTGAAAGTAGAGCGCCCAGGCGTGGGGGACGACACCCGCCACTGGGGGCCTCCGTTCCTCAAAGACGGTGAGGGCCAAGACACCGCGCACGCCACGTACTTCACGGCCTGCAACCGCAATAAGCGCTCCATCACCATTGACATGGCGCAGGACCAAGGCCAGGCCCTGATCCGCAAAATGGCGTTGGAGAGCGACATCTTGGTTGAAAACTTCAAAGTCGGGGGCTTGGCGCAATATGGGCTGGACTACGCCAGCCTGCAAGCGCTCAACCCGCGCCTGATTTACTGCTCGGTCACCGGCTTTGGTCAATACGGTCCGTATGCACAACGCGCGGGCTACGACCTCATGATCCAAGCCATGAGCGGCATGATGAGCATCACCGGCCGCCCGGACGACGTGCCCGGTGGCGGCCCGCAACGCGTGGGTGTGGCGCTCACCGACTTGTTTACCGGCGTGTACGCCTGCAGCGCCATCTTGGCCGCGGTAGAAGTGCGCAACCGCACGGGCCAAGGCCAGCACATTGATATGGCGCTATTGGACGTAGGCATGGCTATCCTTGCCAACCAAGCGGCAGGCTTGCTCAACACCGGCAAGGTTCCCCAGCGCCAAGGCAACAGCCACCCAAGCCTTGCGCCTTACCAAGACTTTCCCACCGCAGACGGCGCCATGCTCTTGGCCATTGGCAACGACGGCCAGTTCGCCCGCTTTTGCGAGGCCGCTGGCCAGCCGCAATGGGCCACAGACCCGCTGTACGCCAGCAACTCGCTGCGCGTCAAAAACCGCGAGGCTTTGATTGAGGCCATGCAAGCCGTGACCCGCACGCGCAGCACCGCGCAGTGGATCACCTTGTTGGAAGACAAAGCCGTGCCCTGCGGCCCGATTAACGACATGGGCCAAGCGTTTGCCGATGCCCAGGTGCAAGCCCGTGGTTTGGTGGTCAATCAGCCTTTAGCGCCCGCAGGTATTGCGCAGACAGCTATTCAATCCATAGCAACTGTGGCAAGCCCCTTGCGCCTAAGCGCCACGCCGCCTGTGCTCCACCGCGCGCCACCCGTGCTGGGCGAGCACACCGACGAGGTGCTGCAAGGCTTGGGACTGCAGGCCAGTGAGATAGCCGCGCTGCGTGCGCAAGGCGTGGTTTAAGAGCTTCGTCGAAATAAGCCTGGCGCGTGAGGCCTAGTGGGCTCTAGGCAAAAACGTTGAGCTTGGCGGTGAGCTGCTGAAACTTGGCGCTCAGGCCACTGGTGACCTTGGCATCGCCTTCGCCGGCACCTTTTTTCAAGGCGGCAATACCTTCTGCATAGTCACGCATGGTGTTCACGGCTGAGCTTACAAACTCAGGTGGGCTGCTTGAAGCGGGTGTTTGTGCTTTGGCCACCAACACGCCGTCTTTGTTGAGCGAAATCTTGGTAAACACGCCCATGTTTCTGCCCAAAGCCAGTTGGTTCTCCAAAGACATGTTGTCAATATCAGCGGGCTTGATGGCGGGCGCTGGGCTTGCCGTGTTGCGCGCCAAGTTGCTGTACATGGACGCATCCGGCGTGCTCACCTTGTCGCCCAACTGCTCGGCCCCCACAGATGCTTGGTTGTTGATCTTGAGCACCACGCTGCCAGGCAAATTGTCCGAGCGCTGAATCTCTGGCGCAGCGGTGGGGGCTGCTAGAGCAGGGGCATTGGAAGTGGCACTCGTCTTTTTCAGCGCGGACGGCAGGCTGCTGTCAGGCGGAAACTGCAGATGGTTCAGACGGTTGATTTGCATGGTGGGCCCCTGTCAATACCTGGATGAGCCAAGTATGGGCAGGCCCCCAAAACATCAGACCCAAAATAAAGCCCTATAAACCACGTAATTGCCGCCCTTCATTGGATTGCTTGCGGGGCGGCTACGTGAGCTTCACACAGCGCAGGCCCGGACAAACGCCTCCACCAAGGGTGCGCGCTGACCTTTCAATGCTGCGCGCTCGGGTTGAAACAAGGTGGCGACGAAGAAAGGGTGCCCATCCAACTCTACGCTGCGCACTTCGCCTGTTTCGTCGTCCGCCGCTGCTCGAAGCGGCCCCGCCGTGAGTTCCAACTGGAATCTAGGGTTGAGGCCATAACGGCAACGGTACCCTTCGGTCGTTTGGTTGGCACCGTAGGCGGCGGCAATGCGGGTCCCTGGGAATAGGCGGACAGTGCCTGTTGCCTCGACCAAGGCGCACTCTAGAGGCGAGATCACCGCACGGGCTGCATCCGGTGCAGTTTCTGCATGCTCGGCATCGCGCCATCCAAGCACGTTACGCGCGAACTCAATAACGGCATGTTGAAAACCCCCGCACGTGCCGAGGAATGGTATGGCTGCTCGGCGGGCATGTTCAATGGCCCGAAGTGCACCGTCCATGCTCTGATAGGGGCTACCAGGTACACACCAGAGACCATCAAACGGAGCGACGCGCGATGGGTTGATGATCTCTTCGGTGGCTACCCACTCAAACTCAACGGCAATGTTGTTTGCGTGGCTTGCGCTTTGCAGCGCCAAAGGTATCGCTTGGTGAGCGGGTATTGAGGCGTGGTAGTCACCCATCAGGCCCACGGTTACTTTGCTTTTCATCATCTTGTTTTGTTAAAAGAACACACCATTCATGTCTGATTCCGGCGGATGTCGATGCGCTGCTTGTGAGCAGTTTCGCTTGGACTGGCTACAGTGTATGCAATGCTGTGGCTTCGGAAAAGCGGTAAGCATTAACGGTAAGTATTAGAACTAGTGACATGCCATCCATTCCTTCTCTCGCTAGAAGTGCAGGATCTGCGCAATGGCTTGGTCGATGTGGGGATCCGCATGGGGCCGGGCTAATCGTGACTTCATTGGTATAGGCGGAGTACCTTGTCTATGAAACCATCCGCTTTCATGCGGCGAATAGCGTCGTTCATTGTCACTATGGCACTGCTTGCGACAGATGGGTTGCACGCCAGATAGACAGCCACTTCTCGAAAAGTCATCACTTTTTTTATTGGAACACCATGCTTTTTGGCCAACCATTTTCCAGAGGCCGACCCAACGGCCCAAAGGTCGAAGCGGCCTAGCGATAGCTTTCTGAGGTTTAGGTCTTCACTGCTTGCGGTGTCAACCGCAAAGCCGTTGGATTTCAAGAAAGTTGCTTGAGCGCTTTCGTTGACAGCGCCAATTTTGTAGATCCGTGCGTCACTGAGAGTGTTCGCGAAAATTTGGCTATCTGCTCTGGCAAACAGCGTCCAACTGTCCGTGCTAAGGGGGCCTACCCATTTGAACTGTTCTTCTAGGTCTTTAGTTCTCGCGGCTGTGAAAACGCAAACATCTTTTCCGTCTCTTGCCATTCTGTAGGCCCGTGCCCATGGATAGACCTTGACAGAAGCTGCAAGCCTGGTGCGTTTGAGCATTTCATCAATGATTTGATAGGACGAGCCAGAGAGATATCCATAGTCAGTTACGTAGGCAAATGGAGGGTAGTCTTCTGTGACAAATGACAAGCCCAACGAGTTGCTGCTCACACCGAGCAAGCCCACGAAAAACAGCGCTACTTTTTTCCTCAAGTTCATCCGAGAGTTTTATTGATGGTTTGTGGGTTGTTCACAGCGAGCCCCTGAGCTGTCGGGTTACTCGGGTTACGGATGTGGGGTGCAATCGACTGATGGCACCTGGAGGAACACCAAGACAAAGGAACTGTCCGGTGCTCAGCATTCCCCCAACTCGTCACGAGACGGTGACCAGAATGCAAGGCATACGCAGCTACCAATAAGATCAGCAAAAAACTAACCGTATCGATGGTGTTTAATCGCACTCAAGACGCTGCATTTACCTTTGCGGCACCCATGGGGCTATGCGAATTTCTTCAGAAAACATCAAGAGTCGCTGCTACGGGTGCTGCGGCAATCGCCGCAGGTGTCATACCCCACACCATAGGTGTCGATAGCAGTTCAAGCTTTTTGAGTCGTGGCTTGCCTGCGGGGGTCGGAATGTTGATGGCCCACCACAAAAAGCTGTCGCGTTGCTTCTCGTCATTGACCGTTTCTTTCCACTGCTCAGGCTTCGCCCATTGCCGACCACTGCCACGCAACACACGGTAGCTCGGAGTTGACACTCCTTCGTAAGTGGCTCTCACGGTGAAGTCGCAACCGCTCGAGTGGCAGTACTTGTAATAGGATGCAGAGGCTTTGCCACTGTTGGTGGCGTGGATGGAGGCCAGTTGCACACTGTCCATGGGGTCGATCAATTGCAAGCCGTTACCTACATGGCGCACAGGTTTGTAGAACTGAGAGGCCAACGCAGTACCCGCCAAACTGTGGGTGATGAAGACAAAGTCCATGTCCTTGCCGATCATGGCTGCGTGTTTGGCATTGAGCCCATCCCACGCAAAGTCTGCGGTCGCCATAGGCCAGTTGACCCAATCGTTTGCGGCATTGAGCCGCAGGAAGCCGGTGTTCGTATCGTTGATGGCGTCCCGTTGCAAGGCCCAGCGTTGCACGCGTCCTACGTTGTAGTCCGAAAAGAGAGGAAAGGCGGCCTGCGGATCCTTTTGGTCATCGGCGGAATGCATGGGGTCAAAACGGTAGCAGCGGCCCCGGCTGTCTTTCGGGAACCACTGGCCGCCACGCTCGGCCTTGTCTCCTTCGCATTTGGCATACCAAGAATTTGGGGTGGTCAATGGTGACCGGAAATAGCCTTTGGATTGATCGAACCCCCACGCCGAGCCCTTTAGGCTTCCCGCTTCGTAGGGGAAGGTACCTCTTTGCAGATCCGCTGGTGAATGCCCTAAGCTCATGGCATGGCCACCTTCATGCCACAGCAACCCAAAGCTGGGGTCGCCCACTGCCACACCAGAACCGGGGTATGAAACCCCTCCGCCTGCCCATGCTCTTTTGCCGTCTGCGCCGAGCATGTATTTGGCACCAAATGTGACGCGGTTAAGTGGCAGATCGCCGGCGGCTTCGTTGATGAGCCAAGTCATATCCAAGAGAGGATCTGACACCATCTCGTCTTTAGAGAGCGCCTTTGTGGCGGCGAGTGTGCCGGTGGGCGGCAGGATCAAATAGCTGGATTCAAATGCGCCAATCGGGTGATCCACGAAGCGAGTTTTCGTAAACGGCATGCCCGACTCGCCCTGTGCGCGTTCACTGTCTGTCATCTGCATGAGGCCACTGGTGTCGCGCTTGGCCCCAAAGAGAAGATAAGCAAGCAGTTGAAACGTGACTTCTGACCTGGGCGCGACGGTCAGAACAACTGGCTCGTGTAAAGCGCGCCCGCCCTCACGTACCCTCAGCGCAATGCCGGGCGTGACTTTGTCAGCGGGCAACATCACAGACCACGTGCTGTCTGAAAAGGCTTCGTCACCACCTTCGCTGGGCGGGAGTTGCTTTGGGGGTTTGAGTGCGTAGGTGCCCACGATGGTGGAGCCGGATACCACGTCGACGATGGGTGCCGTGACTGCCATGCCGTTAAAGCGCGCAAGTACCAGGGTGTCGCGCTCTGCCGAGGCCCGCAGGTGACCTGCGGTGTCGTTGGTCCACTTTAGTCCCTGGGGTGGAAGGACGTGGGATTGCGCAACTTGCAAGCTTACCGACGGTGCTGCCACTTGCGGAGTGCTGCTGCCCGACGAGGCGACGGCATTTTGTGGTGAACTGCCATCGGACTTGCCGCCTCCGCAGGCAGTGGCCAAAAGCGCCGCTACACAGATTGCGCCCAACAGTACTTTCTTCTGGTGATTTTGTTTTTTCATTTTTAACATCCTTTCTTGTGCCACCAATATTGCTAACGACAAAGTCCTAGCAAGCATTTGCACAATATTTTTGTCACTGGTCGCAAGGGCAGGACTAGCTAAAAGTATGGTTTATGGAGGGTTTCGCCAGACAGCACCTGGCATAGGCACGCAGAGGGCGGTTAATACAGGCAGATATCCGCACGCCAGCTCAAAAACTTGCAGACGTTTCTAAAATAGCTGTGGCGTGCTTATTTACAGAATCTCATCGAGATGGCGCGTTCGAACGCCTATTTCGCCCAAAAGAATGTTGAAACTAGGATATTGAACACGGATAGCGAATAGCGGCCGTGCTTGCGAGGTTGACTTGCAATGAAAAGTCAAGCGGATGCTTCTCAAAAACTCGCTCGCTGCAAGCGAATTAAATAAAGATCAAATATCTGATGCCAAGGTGTATGTGCGCTTTACCAATGTATTAAAAACTAATTGAAACTGAGAATTAGCGTTCGTCTAAAGGTAATAAAAATGAATTGGTACTTGTTGAGAACCCTGACCCAATGGTGGAACTGTCGCTAAAGGCTTTTGCTTCGTTTCGGCGGTCTTTGAGCCGTTCGTGAAGTTGTTTTTTGACTTGGGTAAAGTCATCTTTATCCGCTTGATTGACGGGGTTACCATATTCGTCCATACTGAATTTCAAGAACTCAAACTTTTCTTGAATTTTCTTGAGATCTTCTAGGTAATCATTGCCAAGCACCCAGTAATCAATACCTAGCGAAGCCATGATGCAGGCCTTGAGCCTGACATCTTTTCGTTTCTTCGAATTGAAGTTGTAAAAGTCTATACAAGCGACAACGTTGGTGTCAGCGTCCATCACAACAAAAAGAAATACGAGATTCTCAATACACTCGAAAAGGTCCTGCCTCTTTTCCTTGTCGGTACTCACAACCATTCTCGTCAGCGAAGTCTTTACCAAGACGTCTTGGCCTTCGTAGACATGCTTGACGAGCTGAAAAATTTCGTACTCTTGCCGGTTGAGAAGCGAGCGTTTGCGCAGGGGAAAGTTCTCACCTCTCGCCTTCATGAGCTTAGAGATTAGGTTGAGCCTTGCGGCTTTTTTCCGTGAGGAAAAAAAATTGCTAAATAACGAGCCAAACACATCGCCTCCTACTAAGACCGAATCACGGGTTGCAGAGCCTGAATTCTCCGGGACTGCCAAGCGCGTGCCGCCAACAATTCAAAAAACCGCTTCTTTCTATCGAATTTCACAAATTTTGTGAGCAGGCGGCTACAAATTTCAGCCCTCTGGGCTTGAATTTGCGAATTTTGGTTTTTCTTAGGGCCCACTGGGCTTGCCCAGCGTGACAAGGTGTGTCCTCGGCTTTCAGCGCGAGGCCTATTGGCAACCGTTCACCAAAGGTGTCCCCCTGCTAGCCTTTGGTAGCCTTGTTGGGTACCGTGCGTTTTGTGTGATTCAGTGTGTGATTCAGTGTGTGGTAAAGGGCGGGTCGGTGCGTCAAATTCGCGCAAACCACTAGCTTTGGTGCTCAACTAAGGTTATTGTTGCGCGGCTACAGGTGATTGTGCTTTGATGAAGGGGAGCTTGCTTAGTGGATTCAGACGGTGTTTTAACAACAATGCAGGCGGCCAGGCTGTTGGGGCTGTCTGTTACGACCGTCCAAAAGATGGTGCTGCGTGGTGAGATCGCCGCGTGGAACACGCCGGGCGGCCATCGCCGTATTTCGGTCGCGGAGGTCAAAAAAGTCCTTAACGCCAAAGTACCTGTCGTTTCACCGCTGGTAGAAGCACCCATAGTCAGCGCACCGAAGTTGGCAATCCTGCTAGTGGAAGATGACCCCATCCAAATTCAGTTCTTCCGCAGCATCTTGAAACGTTGTTCCGTGGCTGTTGATCTCAGTGTCGCGACAGATGCTTCTATTGCCTTGACGGTATTGCGGCGCAGGCGCCCGGACTTAGTCGTAACGGACTTGATGATGTTGCCGCTGGACGGCTTTCATCTGTTGAACGTTTTACAAAGCGATGGGGCAGCCTATGCCAACGTCGATGTCTTGGTCTTGTCTGCCATGGACGAGGAAGAGGCCAGACAAGCGGGCCCACTGCCGAGCTGGGTGACGTACTACCAAAAGCCCATCAACCCTGATCGCATGTTCGGCTACCTGGATAGCCTGAACAGCCGCTTGCTCAGAAGGCTAAGCCGCTAACGGCGATCCATGGCTCGTGGGGTCTGAGCAGGCCCGTCAACTCAGTACGCTAGGCCGGCAAACCCAGCTGCACCCATTTCGCCCGCAGTGCGTCACCCTTGGCATCTTGCAGCGCTGCTGTGCGCAGACCGCGCAGTTGCTCGGCGGCATCGCTTTGCAGGGCGAGCAGGGTGGCGGCGCGCATGAGTTGGTCGAACTTGCTGCTGCCTCGAGCGTGGGTGTCGCTATAGCCTTTGACCAAGCGGCGGCACACTATCATTTCTACCGCCAGCGCGTAGTCCACGGGCAGGGTGGCCACCACCTTGTCCATCCACGCTTGGATGTGCTCGGTCTCGGTGGCGTGGCGCAGGCTGTGGCGGCGCCAGCGGCGCAGGCCTGCCATGGCTTGCAACATGAGCTGGCCGCGCAGGGTGTGCGGGCGAATGCGCTTGCCGTCGCCAATGGCTAGGGTTAGCAGCTTGCGCACCCAGCCTATGCCGTCGATGGTGCGTACCAGTTTGGGGGGCAGCAGGCCGTAGATTTCTTCCAACCGGGGGTGAAAGAACTCGACGGTGCCCACAATCTCGCCCGCCGGAGCCCCAATTTCTTCCCGCACGCGGGCAAAGCGGGCAGGGCGGGTTTTGAGGTCGGCCACGCGGATCACGTCGTCATAGCTCATGGCCACGGCCAACCAGCGGGCGCACTCGGCCGTGGCCGCAAATCCGCGTGCCGCACCACCGGCGTTTTGGTCGGCACTGTACACCGCTTGCATGCGGTCTAGGTACTCGGTGCCGTAGGCAATGTCTTGGTACTCCATCACCCGCTGCAGGCCTGCGCCCAGCATGGCGTGGGCGTGCGGCGGGAACTGGGTTTCTATGCGCAGGCGCAGTGGCTCTACGGCGGCCGACGCCGCGCGTTGGGGCAAGGGCTGAGGCGCGGTAGCCATAGGGTCTGCCGCATCCACAAGGGGTGCTGCTGCCAGCGCTTGGGCCACAACCTTGGCACCCGCAGCAAAGGCTTTGAGGCTGGCTTGCACGCCCACACCGGCGCGCTGCACGGTTTCTTCATAGGCCGTAGGCGTAAAGGGCAGCTCGTTGGCCCCGCTGAGCGCGCCAAACAGCACGGCAGAAATCACGCTGCCGCTGGACTTGGCCAGCGACTGCATGTCCGCCTGGATGAAGCGCTGCGAGTGCTTTTGTGCCGCACTCAGCACGGCGTGGTGGTCTGCTATGCCGTTGCCCGGTACCACTTTTTCCAGTGTCGCAAAGTCGCGGTGGGTCGATGTGATGAGCGTGGTGCGGTCTGGCGTGACCAGCCCGCGCTGCATGGCGCGGCCTGCCTCCATGAGCTCAGAGCAAATGACGATGTCCACCTCGCCGGGCACGGGCATGAGGGCCAGCACAGGCTGGCGCGTCTGGCCGTTCGCGTGAGCGCTGAGGTGGCTCAGGGCAAACAGCTCAATATAGTAAATGGTGGCCCCAGTACGCTGGGCCACGCCGGGGACGGAGGTGGACTGTGCCAAGTAGCCGTTGTGCTCAGCCAGGTCCACAATCCAGTCCACCAACACGCCGCCACCTTGGCCGCCCATGGCCAAAACCGCAATGGTGATGGGGCGCTGCGCGCTGCCGCCTAGAGTGCGCGTGCTGCTCATAGCACCTCCACATACAAAGAGCGGGCTTGCAAGGCGCGCTGCTGGCGCTGCTGCAGCCAGCCCACGGCTTTGCGCCGCCATGTGTCGACCGTGCGCTCCCAGCGACTGGGGTTGCGCACCCACTCGGTACGGTAGAACGAGGGGCACAGCACGGCGGCGTCAGCCACCTCACCGCAGTGGCCGCAGGCCACGCAGCCGTCGTCCACATGGGCCACTGGGTCGGGCTTCAATGGGTCGCCGCTGTTTTTAAGCGTGAGGGAGGGGCAGCCGGAGAGGCGTATGCAGGCGTGGTCGCCACTGCACACGGCGGCGTCTACGCCGAACTTTTCTTTCACTACACGCTCACCGCGCTTCACGGCGGCGGCAATTTGGGGCTTCACGCGGCGCTGCTTGTTCAAGCTGCACTCGCTTTGCGCGATGACGACTTTGGGGCCTTTGTAGTTGGTGGTGAGCGCCTCGTTGAGCGTGTTGCGCATGGTGGTCACATCGTAGGTGTGGCGCACAGTGCGCACCCATTCCACGCCCACGCCGCGCACGGCGGTTTCAATGGCGTGGTAAGTGCTGCGGTGCGTGTTGTCGGCGCGGGAGGACAAAATGTCTTGCCCGCCGGTGGCGGCCGAATAGTTGTTGTCCACAATAACGATGACGCCATCGGCCTTGTTGAAGACGGCGTTGCCTATGCCGCTGGTCAGGCCGTTGTGCCAAAAGCCGCCGTCACCCATGATGGCAATGGAGCGCTTGCTGGCGTCTACATTCAAAGCGGCTGCGCTGGACGCGCCCAAGCCGTAGCCCATGGTGGATGCGCCAATGTGAAACGGTGGCATGGCCGCAAACAAATGGCAACCAATGTCACCCGCAATATGGTGCTGGCCCAGCTGCTCTTGCACCAAAGTCATGGCCGAGAAAATAGGGCGCTCTGGGCAGCCCACACAAAAGCCCGGTGGGCGTGGCGGCACGATGCCGTTGAGCTCTGGCGCGGCCAAGCGCAAGGGCGCTGCGGCTGCCACAGCAGCTTGGGGTGACGTGACTGCGATTTGCGTGCTGGGGGCTTTTGCTACCGGGGCGGCTGCGGGCACTGCCGATGCAGACTCGGGCTTGCGCACCCAGGCCAAGGGCTTTGCTTGTGCCAAAGCACTGGGGCGGTAGCGGTCCAAAAATGCGGCCAGGCCTTTTTTCAGCTCGGTCACGGTGTATTCACCCGCCATGGTCAGCATGTCTTTGCCATGGATGGTGGTGCGTACCCCGGCGCGGCCTACGATGGTGTGCAGGGTTTGCTCGTGGTACTCGGGCTGGCCTTCTTCAATCACCAGCACCGCCTTTTTGCCCTCGCAAAAGCGCAGCACTTCAGACTCGATCACAGGGTAGGCCACGTTCATCACATACAGCGGCAGGCGCGAGTTGCCAAACAGGTCGGCCATACCATGCGCCATGAGGGCGCGCAAGGTGTTGTTGTACATGCCGCCCAGCATGATGATGCCCAGGTCGTCAATGTCGCCGTCAAAGAACTCGTTGAGCTGGTGCTCTTCGATGTAGCGCACGGCGGCGGGCCAACGGTCCAAAATTTTCTCGTGCTCGTGCAAGTAGGCCGCAGGCGGCAGCACGATGCGGCTGGTGTCGCGCACCGGGCTTTCTAGCGCCTCTTTCAGCGTGAAGGCGGGGCGCTTGTTTTCTTGGGTGACAAAGCTGCCATGTACATGGCAAGAGCGCACGCGCATTTGCAGCATCACCGGGGTGCGGCTGGCTTCTGACAAGGCAAAGCCGGTGTGCACCGCTTGGGTAATCGACGTGAGGTTGGGGCGCGGGTCTAAGAGCCACATTTGTGACTTCATGGCAAAGGCGTGGCTGCGCTCTTGCATGATGGACGAGCCTTCGCCGTAGTCCTCGCCAATGATGATGAGCGCGCCACCGGTTACGCCGCCAGACGCTAGGTTGGAGAGTGCGTCAGACGCCACGTTGGTGCCCACGGTGGACTTCCAGGTCACCGCGCCGCGAATGGGGTACATCACCGAGGCTGACAAGGTGGCCGCGGCGGTGGCCTCGCTGGCGCTGGGCTCAAAGTGCACGCCCAGCTCTTTCAAAATAGGTTGTGCGTCTGAGAGCACATCCATCAGGTGGGAGATGGGCGAGCCTTGGTAGCCCGCCACATAGCCCACACCAGACTCCAGCAGGGCTTTGGTCACGGCCAGGATGCCTTCGCCCCTGAAAACCGTGCCTGGCTCGGCGCGAAGCTGCTGCACCTCAGCCGCAAATGATCGTTCAGCCATGGGGCTTATCCTCCGTAGTCAATATAAATTTGATAGCTGCTTACGCTTATTCCACGGGCGCTGGAGCCCGATTTGGCTTTGCATTCAGCCATGCGGGGTCTGGGTCCGGCAGGGGAATGGCGTCTAGCAATTCCTGGGTGTAGGGGTGGGCGGGCGCTGCAAAGATGCGAGCGCTCTCGCCCTGTTCCATCACTTCGCCTTGGCGCAAGATGAGCACGCTGTCGCACAGGCTACGCACCAGCGAGAGGTCGTGGCTGATGAAGATGAGCGCCAAGCCTTGCTCGCGGCGCAATTCGTCCAAGAGCGCCACGATGCGGGCTTGGGCCGACACGTCGAGCCCCGAGGTCACTTCGTCCGCAATCAAGGCCTTGGGTTGGAGCGCCAGTGCACGTGCAATGCCCACGCGTTGGCGCTGCCCACCCGATAGCTCATGCGGGTAGCGGCTAGCAAATTGGCTGCTCAGGCCCACACGGTCTAGCAAGCGCTTGGCTTCGGTCGCTTCTGCCTGGCTGTTTTTGATGTGGCCCAGTGCGTAGAGTGGTTGCGTCACGATGGCTTGCACTGTGCGCCGGGGGTTGAGCGATGACATAGGGTCTTGAAACACCAGCTGCATTTGGGTGCGGTAGTGCACCAGCTCGGCAGGGCTCAGGTCCATGACCGACTTGCCCGCAAACAGCACTTTGCCGGTTTGGGGCGGCATGAGCAGGGTGAGGGCGCGGGCCAGGGTGGATTTGCCGCTGCCAGATTCACCGATGACACCGAGCGTGCCCGCCGCTTGCAGCGTAAAGCTCACGTTGTGCAAGATGCGTTTGGCAGGGGCTTCGCCCCAAAACGGTTTGTTGGGCAGGTCGGGCAGTGACAGCCCCAGGGACTGCACTTGCAGCAGTGGCGCGCTCATGCCAAGGCTCCTTGTTGTTGGTCGTAGGCATGGGCCTCGGTGCTCAGGCGCTCAATGAGCGCATCATCCACCGGGCGCAGGGTGTGGCTGGGCCGGTCAAACCGGGGGGTGGCCGCCATCAGCGCCTGGGTGTAGGCGTGCTGGGGGCGGGCAAATACATCGGCCACGGTGCCCGCTTCCAAGATGCGCCCGCTGTGGATGACTGACATGCTGTCGCAGAGCTTGGCTACCACGCCCAGGTCGTGCGTGACCAGCAGAATGCCTTGGCCTTCGCCCGCCAGCTGGCGAATCAGGCGCAGCACTTGCTTTTGCACCGTCACATCCAGCGCGGTGGTGGGCTCGTCGCAGATGATGAGCCGTGGCTTGCAGGCCCAGGCCATGGCGATGACCACGCGCTGGCGCATGCCGCCTGAGAGCTGGTGGGGGTATTGCTGTAGCACCCCCTGCGGGTCGCGCACCTGCACTTGCTCTAGCAGCGCAATGCTGGCTTGCACCAGCGCTTGGCCGCGCAAGCCTTGCTTGGGGGTGAGTACATCGGCAATCTGGGCGCCAATGCGGCGCACGGGGTTCAGCGCCGTGAGCGGGTCTTGCAAAACCATGCTGACGCTGTTGCCGCGCACCGTGCGCCATTGCGACTCACGCCACTGGGTGACGTCTTGACCGTCCAACACGATGCGCCCCCGGCTGATCACGGCAGCGGCGGGCAACAAGCCGGTGGCCGCTTTGGTGACCATAGACTTGCCGCCGCCTGATTCGCCCACCAGAGCGTGGATGCGGCCCGGCTGCACGCTCAAGTTCACGCCACGCAGCAGCGGAGTGATGTGCCCCGCGCGGCGGATTTCGACATGCAGGTCTTCAATCCGCAGGGCCAGCTTGGCAGCAGCCTGCGCTTGTGGTTTGGGAATTGACGCGTTCATCGCTGCACCACCGGGTCGAGTTCGCGGCGCAGGCCGTCGCCCAGGGCGTTGAGGCCCAAGACAGCAAGCATCATGCACAGCATAGGAAGCACCATGAGCCATGGCGCTTGGTTCACGTACAGGCGGCCTTCACCAATCATGCCGCCCCAGGTGGCCTCGCCCGAGGCGAGCGACAGGCCCACAAAACTCAGAATGGCCTCGACCACGATGGCCACCCCCATCTCCAGCGTGAACAGGGTGATGAGCAGCGGCACCACGTTAGGTCGAATCTCGGTCCACACAATGCGCCAAGGTGACAGGCCCAGCATGCGGGCGGAGGTGACATAGTCCAGCGCCTTTTGGGCTTGGGTCTCTGCCCGCACCACGCGGCAAAAGCGTGTCCAGTCCACAATCACAATGGCTGCAATCACCGACCACAGCCCGGTGCCTATCACCGACACCAGCACCACCGCCAGCAGCACGGGGGGAAACGACATCCACACATCCACCATGCGGGAGATCAGCGCATCGCACTTGCCACCAAAGTAGCCCGCCAGCGCACCCAGCGTGGAGCCAATGGCGCAGCTCAGCACGGCAGAGACCAGTGCCACCCACAAGGCAATGCGCGCGCCGTAGACCAAGCGCGAGAGCACGTCGCGGCCCAAGTTGTCCGTGCCTAGCCAGTGTGTTGCTTCACCTTCGATAGCAGGCTGCGCAGTATTCATGAGCGCTGGCGGCTCAAAGCTTGCAATGAGGTCTTGCTCTTGCGGGTCTAGCGGCGCAATCCACGGGGCCAAGAGGGACACCAACACCAAGAAGGCGCAAATCAACCCACCTAGCACCACGCGGGGGTTGCGCAGCAGGCGCTGGCGCAGGGGAATGTGCAGGCGTGCGCTCATGCTTTGCTCCCACGCAGGCGGGGGTTCAAGGCCACCACCAGGGTGTCCACCGCCAAATTGATGCTGATGAAGAGAACCGCAAAGGTCAGCACCACCGCTTGGATGAGCGGCAAGTCGCGCCCAATGACGGCGGTGATCGCCAAGCTGCCAATGCCGGGGTAACTAAACAGGCGTTCTATTAAGACCGTGCCACCCAGCAAAAACGCAAACTGCACGGCAGACAAAGATAGCGTGGGCGTGATGGCGTTGGGCAAGGCTTCCCGCAGCAGCACGCGGGTGCCAGACAGGCCCTTGAGCCGGGCCAGCATCACATAGTCGCTGCCCAGGGCTTCTTGCATAGAGGCCTTGAGTACGCGGGCCAGCATGGCGCTTACTGGCAAGCCCAGCGCCAAGGCGGGTGCCACCATGTGGCTCAGGAGCGAGCCCACAATGTCCCAGCGGCCACGCGCTACATTGCTGAGCAAGATGAAGCCGGTGCCAGCGTCTTGGCTCAGCGCAGGGTCTAGCCGCCCCGACACGGGCAGCCAAGGCAGCAGCACGCCAAACACCAAGATGAACACCAGGCCCCACAGAAAGTCGGGGATGGATTGCACCAAGGCCGCACCGCCGTCTAGCAGGCCCGCCAGTGCGCCGCCGTGCCAGGCCGACGACAAAACGCCCACCACGCCGCCCAGCACACAGGCCAGCAGCATGGCCACAATGCCCAGCTCTAGCGTGGCGGGCAGGCGCTCGCCAATCAAGCCCAGCACGTCTTGGCGAAAGGTGATGGAGGTGCCAAAGTTACCGTGCAACACCTCTTTGACCCAAATGCCAAACTGCACTGCAATGCTGTGGTCTAGCCCATAGTGGGCGCGCAGCGTGGCAATGTCTTGCGGACTGGCTCCGGGAGGAATCATCATGGCGATGGGGTCGCCAGGCACCACCCGCATGAGGATGAACACCACCAAGCCCACCCCAAACAAGGTGGGTAGGGCCAGCAGCAGACGCTTAAACAGAAGTTGTGGGCTCATAAAGGCTCGCTGTGCGCCCTTAAAGGCGCACAGTGTTGGGCTTAGCTAGTGGGTGAGCGCGGCTTTAGGCGCGGGTAACGGACTGCGGCTGTACAAAGCCAGCGCCGTGCGGTGCTGCCTTGATGCCCTTGCGGAACATCACGGTTTGCTTGTACTGAAACAGCGGTATCACGTAGGCGTTGTCGGCAATGTATTTGTCGGCTTTTTTGTAGCCAGCAATGCGCTTGGCCTCATCCTTTTCGCCCCACAGCGGACCAATGAGATCGTCCACGTCTTTGGTCTTCCACGCGGAGTGGGGCGACATGCTGAACATGGCAAAGCCGGTGGAGGTGGATGGGTCGCCAATGGCATTGCCCCAGTTGTAAAACGCTGCCGGTGCCAGCTTGTGCTGGGAGCGCAACTCGTAGTGCTTGGCCACCTCGTACACCTCTAGCTCGGCTTCTACGCCAATGGTCTTCCACATGCCCACCACGGCTTGCATCACTTCAAAGTCTTTGGGTTTGAAGCCGCGTGTGGTTTGCACCTTGAACTTCAGGGGCTTGTCTTTGGAGTAGCCCGCTTCTTCCATCAAAGCCTTGGCCTTGGCCATGTCGTAAGGCACTTTGGTGGACGGGTCAAACGCTTCGTAGGTGTTGGCCTGCAGGGTGTCAATGGGCAAGGCCGCGCCCCGCATGAGCTTGTCGGTCAGCGCCTTCTTGTTGATCGACATGGCCAAGGCCTTGCGCACATTGGCGTTGAGCATGGGCTCCACATTGGTCAAGAAGATCATGCCAATGTCGCTAACGGGTGCATTGGTGCCGCCCAAGCCTTTGCTCTTGAGGCGGTCAAACTCTTCCAGCGGGATTTCCATGGTCATGTCGGAGCGGCCAGACTCAATCTCAGCCACGCGGGCGGATGGGTCGGTCACGAACTTGATGATCACACTCTCAAACACGGGCTTGGGGCCAAAGTAGTCACGGAAAGCCTTGAGCTTCATGTGGGAGCCAGAGACAAACTCCTCCACCAAGTAGGGGCCGCTGCCCACGGGCTTTTTCTCAAAGCCTTCTTTGCCCACCTTTTCGTAGTAGGCCTTGGGCATGACGTAGCCGGTCAAGAAGGCCATCCACTTAAAGAGGGTGGGTTCAAACTCTTTAACGTCTGCCGTGACCTTGTCGCCCTCAGCTTTGATGTTGGTGATCTTGCCCCACACAAACTGAATGGGGTTGCCCGTGGCGGGGTCGGCTGCGCGGCGCAGGGACCAGGCCACGTCTTCCGCGGTGAGGGCGCTGCCGTCGTGCCACTTGGCACCTTTGCGCACGGTCATGCTGATCTTGCTGCGGTCTGCGTTCCAGCCCCATTGGGTGAGCACGTCGGGCTTGAGGCTCAGGTCGGTGTTTTGGTCAATGAACTGCGACAGCACCGACTTGTAGAGCGCTTGGATAGTGGGGTTCACGGCTGAGGGGCCCACGGTCGGGTCCCAAGAGGGCAGGTCTACGTTGTAGGCAATGGTGAGCGTGCTGCCGCTTTGTGCCAGCACTTGCAGCGGGCCAGCTGCGCCAAAGGCCGCCATGAGCGCGCCAGACTGGCGCAAAAAGTTACGGCGCTGGGCAGTGAATTCGGGGGTGTCAGTAAATGGCATGTTGTCTCCTCGTGTTGTTGGGTTGTGTGTTTGGCTTTGAGGTCTCTTTTTGGTGTGGCTCAGGCGGGTACCAAGGCCATCACACGCAGGGGGCTGCCAGAGCCGCCTTTGATCTTCAAAGGTGCGGCCACGATCACGGCGCCGGTGGGCGGCAGCTGGTCGAGGTTTTTGAGGCACTGCAGGCCAAACTTGTTGGCGCCATGCATCAGTGTGTGGCAGGGGTAGGCCACGGGCCAGGCGTAGGACTGGCCGGCGTCGGTGTTGATGGTTTCCACGGCAAACCCATGCACCCTGCGCTCGTTAATCAGCCATTCGACAGCAGCTTGGGTGGGTCCGGGGGTGTGGGCGCCGTCTTCTTTCATGTTCACAAAAGCGGCGGGGTCGTTGATGCGCTTGGACCAGTCGGTGCGAAATGCCAACCATGCGCCTGCTGGAATCTGGCCGTGCTTGGCTTCCCAAGCCTGCAAGAACTCCACCGTGAGCAACCAGTCGGCGTTGGCAGCCACTTCAGCGCTGGCGTCTACCACCACCACCGGGGTGATGAAGTTGCTGCAGTCAATGGTGTCCACCGTGTTGTTGGCGTGGTCCTTGCCCGAGATCCAGTGCACAGGCGCATCAAAGTGCGTGCCTGTGTGTTCACCGCAGGAGAAGTTGTTCCAGTACCAGCCCGGGCCTGCCTCGTCGTAGTGGGAGATGGTCTCCATCTTGAAGGCCCACACCTGCCCAAACTGCGGGGGCAGCACCAGGGCAGGGAAGTCGCTGGACAGGGTTTGGGTGAGGTCTACGATGCGCACCTTGCCTGTGGCCAGGTCGCTTGCGAATGCGCTGAGTGAGTTAGTCATGTGTGTCTCCTTGGTTGTGATGTGTATGGGGCGTTAACGTGTGCTGGCGCTGGGGCTAGCCTTTGGCCAAGTGCTGGGCCACATGCAGGCCAGACACCCCGCCCAAGCCGGGGCCGGGGTGGGTGGATGCACCGATGTGCCACAGGTTTTTAAGCGGTGTTTGGTGGTTCTTCACGCCGGGCAGCGGGCGCCACAGCAGGAACTGGTCCAAGCTGCATTCGCCTGAGTAGGGGTCGCCCCCCACGAGGTTGATGTTGAGCTTTTCTAAGTCGGCGGGTGAAATCACTTTGCGCCCCACGATGCTGCGCGTCAGGTTGGGAACGTGCTGTGCCAGGCGGGCGATGATGCGGTCGGCGTAGGCCTCGCGCACGTCCTCGTTCCACGCACCGTTGGCGGGTGTGGCAATGGTGCCAGCGGCGTCACCGGCAATATGGCGAGGGCACTCTGGCAGCTGAATCCACAACACGCTGGCGCCCACAGGTGCACGGGTGGCGTCTAGTGCGCTGGGTTGCCCCACCACAATGGTGCCGTCCACAGGCAGCATGCCGCGCTGGGCTTCGTCTACCGCTTTGGCCACACCGTTTAGGCCAGGTGTCAGGTGCACATAGGCCACCTCTGCCAGCGCTGGCGCGCTCCACTGGGGCGCTTCAGACAAGGCCAGGTGAATTTGCATATTGCCTTTGCCATAGCGGTAGGCCTGGGCTTGCTGGCGAATAGCAGGCGGGCAGTGCTCTTGGGGCACCAGCCGTGTGTAAAGCTGCGTGGGTGTGACGTTGCACACCACGTTGCGCGCATAGAGGGCCTCGCCGTTGGCCAGCGTCACTCCCACAGCCTTGCCGTGCTTGACCAAGATTTGCGCAACGTCGGCATTGCACTGCAAGCTGCCGCCGTGCTTCTCAATCAGGGCTCGAAAGGCATGGACCGTTTGCGCGTTGCCACCCTTCACCATGGGCATGCCCACGGCTTCTAGCGTAAAGGCCACCACCTGCGCCATCAGGCCCGACATCGCGCTATCTGGCCCCAAGCCGCAGTGCAGCACCCACGGGGCCAACAAGGCGTGCACCAGGTCGGACTTGAAGTGGGTCTCCAACCATGCCCGGGCGGACTGCAGGGACTGGCCTGCAAACGCACTGCTAGGGTAAAAGCCGCTTTTCCACGCTTTTTTGGCCAGGGTTTTGAGCACCGATGTGCTCCACAGCTCTTGGCCTAGGAGCGTAAAGATCAGCTCTGCGTTGCCCTCCAGCGCACTCATGGCCTGTGCGTAGGCCTGGCCGTCGCCCGCTGCCAGCGCCTCAAATGCAGCGATGTTGTCTTGGCGGGCTGTGCGCAACACCAGGTGGCGGCCATCGGGCAGCAGCACGGCGGTGGGGCTGTTGGTATTGCAGTAGCTTAAGCCCGCAGCGTGCAAGTCAGCGCCCAGTGCTGCGTACGCAGGCCCCGCTACGAATAAAGGGTGGGCCGCGGACAGGGTGTCGTGCAAGTAGCCGGCTGCGGTCAGTGCCTCCGTGCGAATGCAGCCACCCAAAACAGATTCACGCTCCAGCACATGCACTTTTTGGCCACGCTTGGCCAGCATGGCGGCGCACACCAGGGAGTTAATGCCACTGCCAACCAGCAGTGTGTCGATAGGGCGAGTCATGGTCGTTGGAGCGCTGTGCAATGGGGCAAGGTGGTTCGCATGGGCAAAGTATGGGTAGGGCCAAGGGCTGTCGCAATCCACTTCACGCCAGCACTTATCCAAAAAACGCGACATTCATCACGCTTGGTGAAAACACTGTTGGTGTTATCCCTGAGATTTTGAAAATACTTTGGGCCTAAACTAATCTTATGTCTGATCTGTGTGCCTTCTAGCCTCGCGCCCTAAGCGGTTTGTTTGACCATGAATGAACCTGAATCCACCATTGCCGCACCCTCAGAGTCGCGCTACCTGTTGGACAACTACCCCCTGATTCGCTCCCGCTCAGCCGTAGAGGCACGCGAGATGGTGGGGCGCATTTTTTCACCGCACCGCTTAGATGTGCGTGGCAGCCACCACGGCTTTGAGGCACGGCACAACCGCATTGCCTTGGGCGAGGTGGCTTTGAACGTGTTGAGCTACGGCAGCGAGGTGTGCATCAACCCCGGCGAGCGGGGCGACTTCTATTTGGTGTTGCTGCCCCTGCGTGGCCGTGCGCGCGTGAGCTGCGCTAACGAAGAGGCCGACATCGACAGCGATACGCTGGCCGTTCTGCACCCCCACCGCGCCACCCAAATGGTGTGGAGCAGTGACTGCGCCATGCTGATGCTGCAGGTGCCCAGGCTCGCGCTGCAAAGCCGCATGCCGATTGATAGCCACAGCGGCGTGAGCGCGCCAGCCCCGCGTTTTGCCTTTACCCAGTGCCGCAGTTACCCCGCCATTGGCGCGTGGTGGCGTGCCGCCTATGACTTGGCCACCAACTTGCACCAATACGGCCCGCAGTGGATGGCGCAACCCGCCGCCTGTGGCGCTATGGAAAACTTTTTGCTCTACGGCTTGGCGTCCATGTTGCAACCCGCCGAGGCAGGCTCAGACAGCAATGCGCTGTTGCCAGCACCGGCCAACACCCAAACCCGCTGCGTACGCCGCGCAGTGGAGTACCTGCGCGCCCACGCGCACGAAGGGGTGTGCTTAGACGACATCGCCAAGGCCGCCTGTGTGAGCCCCAGAACGCTAGAGGCATCCTTTCAGCGCGAGCACCAACAGTCACCCTTGGCCTATCTGCGCGCCTTGCGCTTAGACCGTGTGCACCAAGCCCTGCAGTCGGCGGCGCGTGCGCAACAAGAAGTGTCGGTGACGGAGCTCGCCCTACAAAACGGCTTTTCGCACATGGGGCGCTTGGCGGCTTACTACAAGCAACGCTATGGTTGCTCGCCCTCGGCGACCTTGCGTGGGGCGTGAGGGGGCTCAGATTTATTACAGGCGCGTAGGCCAGCAGCCGGGTGACACATCGGTCGGCTATGCCGCGAAAGCGGTCATCGACCTGCACGGTTTGACTTGTCAGGAAAAATGACGTTTTTGCTGCGAATCAAGGTCGCCCGAGTCTTCGCTGCATAGTTTGACTGAACGACCCTGTTAAAAATCAACGGCACGCGTATTCTGTTTTCTCTATTCACCAATTCAGTGTCGCGATACGTAGCGGCTTTAACTTTTCAAACACGATGAGGTCCAACGAAATAATGCGATCCTTAGTTTTCTTCGCCATCTTCGTATCGACACTGTGCGTCTCACCAGTTGCCAGTGCTCAGGCAAGGATTTCTCACCCAAATGCTCTGCAAAGCCCATTCCCTGGACTCCGAACATTCGTTGTTTCACAGATCGTGGGGAAGACTGCTCAGCAGGTTTCATATGACTCGTCGCTGACCAGGCTGATCAATACACCCCTCGATTCGAAATTCAATACTCAGGGGATCGGAACAAACGACATGACCACCGTTTTGTCCACTCGAATAGATCGAACCTCGTCACTACGGTACTTCATTCATTTCGATCCTGGCGCGAGCGACGATCCAGCTTGGGTAGTTGCAGATGAGTCCACTGGAAAATGGCTCGGAGTAATCGACACCGACTACCTGCTTATTCCTGGCAATGGTTTCTTGTACGCAATCGGAAGAACGAACAAGATACACACAGAGCGGCGGAAGTATGCGGTCCGTGAGGGCAAGGTTGTGGAGGTAACGCAACCTTATCTCTATGTGGGCTTGGATACCCACACCAAGATACCGATTGCACTCCTGTCTGGTAAGGATACTGGTGAGGTGATCGCGCAGATACCAAAAGGAGAAAAGATCCACGTTCTATTGAGCGAAGGAGATTACCTCCTCGTGAAGTCAAACTTCGGACTGGTCGGCTGGTTTAAGACAAGCGCTAGTCGCGAGTCGCCCGACTTTGATGGGATCTACTTCGATGGCGATTGAACTTAACATGACAATCGACATGGGCATTCCAAATGCAGAATGCGGCTTCGCCGCAAATTGTTCTGGGCCGATCATCTTCACGTTAAAGCAGCAATCCTAACGTCCGCTATGGAGCGCTGCGGAAGTCTGCAACCAGCCCAAAGCCGCCGTGCGGATTGATGTTTTCCTCCTTGCTGCTAGGCACATAGCCATAGGCAAGCAGGTGGCTTTTTTGAATCGCTGCTGATGGCTTTGGTCGGGGCTACGCCGAGCCGACGAGCACACGCGCAGCCGAAAGCTCCCGCACCTATCCACTTTCCGCAGTTCGCCATCCAGCTTTCGCTAACCTGTTGCTCTGCACTGTGCAGGCACCGGCGTGCCCACTAGACTGAGCTATTCAGCGTAAGGAGTGGGCTATGGCGTGGGACGCAATTGTGGTGGGGTCGGGGATCAATGGCTTGGCGGCTGCGGTGCACTTGGGTAGCAAGGGTTGGAAGGTGCTGGTGCTGGAGCGCGCCGCTGTGCCCGGTGGTGCGGTCAAGACGGCTGAGCTAACCCTGCCGGGCTATGCCCACGATGCATGCGCTATGAACCTCAGCATGTTTGCTGGCTCCCCGTTTTATGCCGCGCACAAGGCCAAGCTGGATGCCGCTGGGCTGGAGCTGTTGCCTGCGGGCAAGAGCTTTGCTTCGGTGTTGCCCGGGGGAACTTGGCTGGGCGTAGAGAGCGATGCCGCACAAACCATGGCGCGCATTGCTGCACGCAACCCGCAAGACGCGGCAGCGTGGGGGCAAATGCTAAGTGAGTTTGGGACCGTGGCACCGCATTTGTTTGCGGTGTTGGGCTCGCCCGTGCCGTCGTTTGCAGTATTAAAGGCGCTATGGCGTGCATGGCGGGCCTTGGGTACTGCCAAATGTATGGAGCTGGCCAAGCTCATGGTGTCTAGCCCCAGGGCTTGGCTGGGTGCGCACTTTCAAGACCCCGGTGTGCAGGCCATGATGGGGGCTTGGGGGATGCATCTGGACTTTGGTCCCGATGTGGCGGGCGGGGCGCTGTTTCCGTATTTGGAATCCATGGCGAGCCAAGCCTTTGGCATGGCACTGGGGCGTGGTGGTGTGCAGACCGTGGTGCAGGCCATGGTGAAAGTGATTGCGCAGCAAGGTGGAGAAGTGCGTTGCAACGCTACCGTAGAGCGCATTGAAACCAATGAAGGCCAGGCCAAAGGCGTGCTCTTGCAAGGCGGTGAGCGGCTTCAAGCCACGCGCGCGGTGATTGCCAACGTTCACCCCAAACTACTCTACGGCAAGCTGTTAGCAAGCGGCAGCCCTGCAGCTGCGCAGCCAGCGCCCAGCCGTTTGCGCAGTGGCCCTGGCACCATGATGATTCACTTGGCCATGGCCCAAATGCCGCAGTGGGCTGCGGGCCAAGAGCTGCAAGAGTTTGCCTATGTGCACCTCGCACCCACCCTAGACCATATGGCGCGCACCTACGCCGACGCCATGGCTGGCCTGCTGCCTGCAGAGCCGGTCTTGGTGGTGGGGCAGCCCACAGCATTTGATGCAGGGCGCGCACCAGCGGGTAAGCATTTGCTGTGGGTACAAGTGCGTGTCTTGCCCAGCGTGGTCCAGGGGGATGCCGCTGGCGCGATTGCACCTGCGCACTGGGACCAGATCAAGGAAGCGTATGCGGACCGCGTGATGGCGGTGCTGGAGCGCTACGCGCCGGGTCTCGGTGCCCAAGTGTTGGCCAGAACCGTGGTGTCACCGGTGGACTTGGAGCGCGAAAACCCGAACTTGGTGGATGGCGATAGTTTGTCTGGCAGCCACCACCTGGACCAGTTCTTCTGCTTTAGGCCTGCGTTTGGTCACTCGCGATGGCGCACGCCGGTTAAGCAGCTGTACATGGTGGGGGCGTCCACCTGGCCCGGTGCGGGCACGGGTGCTGGGTCTGGCTATATGCTGGCAAAAGGCTTGGCGGGGGCATAACGGCTCCGCATGGAGCGGGACAAAAACCGCACAACGCACTTACTGCCGAAATGGTCAATATTTCGTTTGACGTTTTGTGACGCTCAACCGTACTATTGTCTGGTCGTTCATATATTCTTCGAACGCGGATGCTTTCCGCAGGGCGATGCAAATAGGAGGTGCGGTGCTTTCGCAAATGATTTATGCGAGCAGGGTCTGTGCCCCTGCGAGTTCAGAAACCATCAACGAAATATTGCAAATATCTCGCAAGAACAACCAACGTGTTGGCATTGGCGGTGTGCTGCTGTATGACGAACGCTATTTTTTTCAAGGCGTAGAGGGTGAGCGTAGTGATGTCAACAGCCTGCTGAATCGGCTTGTCAAAGACTTCCGCCACACTGATTTTCATTTGCTGAGTTTTAAATCGCTGAGCCACCGCCACTTCAGCCGGTGGTGCATGGCCACAGCCAGCGCAGTCATGGCGCGTGCTCCCTTTCTATTCAAACACGAAGACTCGACCGAATTTGATCCTTACACCTTATCGGATCACCATGCGGTGGCCGTTCTGGGGCATATCGCAGGCTTGACGCGAGAGCAGTGCCCAACGCTTGGCGAAGAACTTCACTTGGAGCAAAGATGAGTAAAAATTTGGTCCAAAGCAACGCATCGCCACTGGTCATGGTGGTCGATGACGACGACTTCAGCCGGGATTTTTTGAGTGAGATGCTCACCGAGCTGGGGGTGCGTGATGTTCACTGTGCAGTCGATGGCCGCCAGGCGCTAAAGGCTATGAAAATGCTGCCGCGATACCCAGACTTTCTGGTGTGCGATATCTTTATGCCTGACATGGACGGCATTGAATTTCTTGCCGAGCTGGCGAAAAGCGGTTACCGCGGCAGCATCATGCTGGTCAGCGGTGAGGATGCTTCCATGATGCATATTGCGCAAGAAGTTGCCTTGGCCAATGGGCTGCAGCTGATGGGGGCGTACACCAAGCCTGTCGCCATGGCCACTCTGGCGCAAGCACTGGCCAAACTGCTGCCGGATTAAGGGCCCATACCAGCATCTGCCTGCTCGAGCCCCACAGCGCCATGCCCAACCCCACCATCCTGCTGGTCGACGACGATGCTTTGCAGCTCAGCTTGGTGGAGATGCAGCTGCATAACCTGAATTACACCCAGGTGGTGTTGGCCCAAAGTGGTGTCGAGGCACTGGCAGCGTTTGAACGCTTGGGTGGGCGCATAGACATCATTGTGAGTGACCTCTTTATGCCCGATATGGACGGCCTCGTGCTGATGCGCCATCTGGCACAGCGCGGGTTTTGCGGGTCGTTTATCTTGCTGTCGAGCTCCACCCCCGAAATTTTGACCAGTGGGGCGGGGTTGGCACAGGCCCATGGATTGGATTTGCTTGGGGTGCTGAGCAAGCCCTGTGCTCCAGAACAACTGGGCACCATGCTGGGCGCGCGCAAGCCCCGCAAAGAGGGCAGTGGTGTTCACCCGAAATTGCCATCCTTGACCTTACCCGCGCTCACGCAGGCCCTGTCTAACCAAGAATTGGTGCCTTGGTACCAACCCAAAACAGATATTCATACCGGTAAAGCTAGCAGCGTGGAGGCCTTGGCGCGTTGGCCTTTGACATCCATAGGGCCGGGCACCTTTGTTCCTGCGATGGAAGCCTGCGGTTTGTCCGACGAATTGTTTTTTGCCATGGCGCGCGCCGTGGTGCAAGACTTGGTGGTCTGGCGAAGGCAGGGCGTTGCTGTCAAGGTGGCCATCAATCTGTCCATGGATACTGCGCTGAACCTGGCTATGCCAGAGCAACTGCTGGCACTGGTGCTGAATGCGGGCTTGAAGCCCGCAGACCTGATCATTGAGGTCACCGAGAGCCAGCTCATGGTGCAGCGCAAGCTAGCCTTGGAAACCCTGACGCGCCTGTCCATGATGGGTTTCATCCTGTCTATTGACGACTTTGGTACGGGATTTTCTAGCTTGGTGCAGCTGTTGGATTTGCCGTTCAAAGAGCTCAAGATTGACAGCAGCTTTGTGCAGCGTGCCCTCAGTGAGTCCAAGGCCGAAGCCATTTTGCGCTTGGCCATTGCGGCCGGTGCAAGCCTAGATATGCATGTGGTGGCAGAAGGGGTGGAAACGACAGCGCAACTGGCCTTTATTCGGGAGTGTGGCGGCAGCATTGCACAGGGCTATCACTTTGCACACCCCATGCCGTTTGATGCCTGTACCACCTGGCTGCAGCAGTATGGTGCTTAACGCGTCATCCATCCATGCCCGCGCTGGTGCGGTGGTAGCCCTGGCTCCTTGGACGCCCTGGTTGGTCTGGCTGGTGGGCTGTTGCCTAGCCGCTGCGGCCGGGTACTGGAAGCACCATGTCAATGTGAGCGTTGCAGAACTCCACATGCAGCGAAATGCCGATGCCGTGGCCCAAACCATCAGCGCACGATTTGCACACCCTGTCTTCGGCTTGCAGGGTGCCAGGGGCTTGTATGCAGCCAGTGAACGCGTGCCCCGGGCCGCTTTTTTGGCCTACGTAGAGTCGCGCAATTTGGCGCAGGAATTTCCCGGTGTGCGCGGGTTTGGCTTTGCACAGCGGGTGCTACGCCCAGACTTGGCTGCCTTTGTGGCTGCTGAGCGCGCGGACCGCGCACCCCAGTTTGCGGTGCGCCAATTGGCTGGCACCAGCTACGACGACCTCTATATCGTCAAGTACCTAGAGCCGGCTTCTGGTAACCCTGATGACCAGGGCCTAGACATTGGCTCCGACATGCGCCAGCGCCCCGCACTACAGCGCGCGGTGGATACCGGCATGCCCACCATTTCTGGGGCGATTGCCCCACCGCAAGACCAAGTTAAGGCAGGCACGGCGTTGGTCATTTTTGTGCCCGTCTATGCCAAAGGTACCCGCCCCGACAGCATCGCCCAGCGCCGCGCATCGTTGGTGGGCTTGCTGCTCGGGCCGGTGACCGTGGCAGAGCTGCTAGATGGCATGAACTTGGTCAACGACGGCCAGATGACCTTGGAGCTGTTCGATGCCTCCTCGCCGCCAGAAGGTAGCCCGGGCGGGCCCTTGCTGTTTGGCGCTGGCGGGCCCCATGCTGCTTCTGCGGGGGAGGCGCCGATGCAGCTACGCGGAGTCTCACCCCCGCAGTTTTCAGTCACCCGCCAGCTCCCACTGCTGGGCCGTGACTTTGCGTTGCAGGTCAAGAGCACGGCTGCATTTGAGGACGAGTTGGATAAGACCACGCCTTGGGTACTGCTGCTGGGCGGCACTCTCTTCAGTACGCTGATCGCATGGCTGCTGCACCAGCAGTTGGTGGCACGGCGCCAGGCCGAGCACAGTGCGAACGACCACCTGGACGAACTGGAACTGCAAAAGTATGCGCTCGACCAGTATGCCATTGTGGCCACTACCAATGTGCAGGGCCGCATTACTTACGTCAATGACAAGCTGTGCGAGATCAGTGGCTACAGCCGCGAAGAGCTCATGGGGCAAGACCACATCATGCTTAATTCAGGCCACCACCCGCATGGGTTCTTTAAGGCAATGTACCGCACCATTGCGGCAGGCACAACGTGGCGAGACGAGGTCTGCAACCGGGCCAAAGACGGCCATTTGTATTGGGTCGACACCACCATCGTCCCCGTGATGGGCCCAGATGGAAAACCCCAGCGCTACCTCGCCATACGCGCCGACATTACGCCGCGCAAGCACGCAGAGACCGCGCTAAAGCTTCAAAAAGCTGAACTCGAGATGCAAAAGTATGCGCTCGACCAGCATGCCATTGTGGCCACCACCAATGTGCAGGGCCGCATTACCTACGTGAATGACAAGCTGTGCGAGATCAGTGGCTACAGCCGCGAAGAGCTCATGGGGCAAGACCACATCATGCTTAATTCAGGCCACCATCCGCATGGGTTTTTTAAGGCGATGTACCGCACCGTTGCAACCGGCACAACCTGGCGGGACGAGGTGTGCAACAGGGCAAAGGACGGCCAGTTGTACTGGGTGGACACCACCATCGTCCCCGTGATGGATGCTGAGGGCAAGCCGGAGCGCTACCTCGCCATTCGCGCCGACATCACCCTGCGCAAACAGGTGCAGCTGGATTTGATGGAGCAGCAGTTGAGCCTGGAAATGCGCGTCAAGCAAAAGACGGCAGCCGCAGTGCTGAGCGAAAACCACCTGCGCCTGGTCATGAACAACAGTTTGGATGCCATTATTGGCATGGATGCTCAGGGGCGCATCACCGAGTGGAGCAGCCAGGCCGAAACTGCATTTGCTTGGACAATAGCCGACGTTCGGGGCAAGCCGTGGTACCAATTTGTGCTCCCTCAGCGCTACCACGCCGCGCCCCAAATGGGCTTGGACGCGTATCTTGCGAGCGATCACGGACCTCAGCCGGGAAAACGGCTTGAACTGGTTGGGGTACGCCGGGACGGTGCTGAGTTTCCGATCGAGCTGGCTATTTCGCCCATTGTGACGCCGCAAGGCACCAGCTATAGCGCCTTCATCAGCGACATCACGCAGCACAAAAAAGAGCAGGCAGAGCTGTTGGCCGCCAAAGCATTGGCTGAGAGTGCCAGCCGCGCTAAAAGCCAGTTTTTGGCCAATATGAGCCACGAAATTCGCACGCCCATGAATGGGGTGGTGGGCATGGTGGACATCTTGCAGAAAAGCAGCCTGCTGCCGCAGCAGCGTCGCATGCTAGGCACGATCGAGAACTCGGCCATGGCCTTGCTGCAAATCTTGAACGACATTTTGGACTTCTCCAAAATCGAAGCCGGGATGTTCACCACCGAGCGGCTGCCCATTCGCCTGTGCGAAGTCGCAGAAGGCGTGACTGACTTGCTGGCTTCAGGCGTGGGCGCCCAATCAGACCTTGTGCTGTCGATTGACCCTGCGCTGCCGCAGTGGTGTCTGGGTGACCCCACCCGACTGCGCCAGGTGCTTTTGAACCTGATGGGCAATGCCATCAAGTTCAGCAGCAAAAACGGTAGCCAACGGGCTAAGGTCAGCCTGAGCTTGGCCCCGTGCGTGCTTGAAAGTGGTGCCGATGGGGTGCGCATCGCGGTGGCCGACAACGGCATTGGTATGTCACCGGAGGTAGTGGCCAAGCTGTTTCAGCCCTTTACCCAGGCGGACGAGAGCACCTCGCGCAAATTTGGAGGCACCGGACTGGGCCTGTCCATCACACGGGCGCTGGTGGAGCTGATGGGGGGGAGCATCCGCGCCAAAAGTACGCTGGGCGAGGGCTCGGAATTTGTCGTGGACTTGCCGCTGCAGGTCTGCGAGCCCGGCCTGAATGAGGTTGTTGACCGGGCGCCCGTAGAGCGCCGTATGGCTCAGCGCAAAACCCCTATTGCGCACGATGAGACCCGGCAAACGGGTCTGATGATTTTGCTGGCCGAAGACAACGAGATCAACCGCGAGGTGATGCAGGAGCAACTGCGTCTGTTGGGCTACCCGTGCGAATCTGCCGAAGACGGTTTGGTTGCACTGGGCATGTGGCATGCCAAACCCGACCGTTACGGTCTGCTGCTGAGCGACTGCCACATGCCCAACCTCGACGGATTTGGGCTTACCGCAGCCATCCGCGCGGCTGAGCCTGCGGATAAGCGCTTGCCCATCATTGCGGTGACCGCCAACGCCATGCAGGGTGAGGCACAGCGCTGTATTGAAAATGGTATGGATGACTACCTTTCCAAGCCGCTGCGCCTGGAACAGTTGCAGGAGAAGTTGGCGCAATGGATGCCGCTTGCAGCGGCTGGCACTACCGGGCACAAGGCGCCACTTGCGGCGGACCCCGCAGTGGCGCCAGCCCCCGAAGCGGCGCTTGCCCCGGCCGCGCCGCTAGCCTTAGCCATCTGGAACCCGGCGACGCTCACTGCGCTGGTGGGTGACAACCCGGGCATGCACAAGCGCCTGCTGAGCAAGTTTCTGGTCAACGTGGAGCAGCAAGTGGTTGAGATCATCAAGTTCGCAGCGGCCCACGACCCCCATAGCCTGACCGCTGTGGCCCACACAGCCAAGTCCGCCGCGCGCAGCGTGGGCGCTCTGGCTTTGGGCGAGTTGTGCCAAAGCCTAGAGACAGCAGGGCGAGCCGGAGACACACAGCGATGTAGCGACCTGGCCATGGGTTTGGCGAGCGCGTTTGTTGCTGCCTCTGCAGAAATAAATGGCCATTTAGGCCTCTAGTGCCTGAATCTATTGCGTAAATAGCTCCGAAATTTGTAGCAAATAGCGAACCAAGAGACCATGAGAAAACTCACACTTGCCAATAAGCTGCGCTTGTTCATTGTGTTGCTGTGTCTGGCCATTGTTTCAGTGGCCGTAGTGGGGGTGACCCTTGGACGCACCATTCACCAGGAGGGCAATCAGGCCCAATTGCAGGTGCTTGCAAGCACCCCAGACGGGGGCTTGTCCGACGCGCAAGCGCAGTTTGATGCTGGACGTCGCTTGCAGGTGGAGCACATACAAGCTGCGACCGAGGAACGCTGCAAAACCATCGCTTTGTATATTTATGGCGCATTGTTCAGTGTGCTGCTCATGATCGCGGTGGGCACCGAATGGTTGGTGCGCAGCTTGCGCAACTCTTTGCAGGCCGCGGGCGCATTCGCCGAACGAATTTCTCAAGGCGATCTGTGCAGTGAGCTTGAACAACAAAGCGATGATGAGTTTGGCGCGTTGGGGCAGTCGCTGCAGACCATGCAGGCATCCTTGAGTGGAATAGTTGCCGATGTGCGCAACGCGTCCGTCATGGTGACCCACGTGGGAGGGCAACTGGTTGCTGATGCGCTGCAGCTTTCCCAACAAACACAATCCCAGGCCACGAGCTTGGAGCGCACCACGAAAAATGTAGGCAAGGTCAGCCGCGCAGTCACCCGCAATTCAGAAGGTTCTACCGAAGTCAGCCTGATGACCGAAAGCCTAGAAAAAGAAGCGCAGGACGCGAGCGTGCTCATGGAGCATGCGATGGCCAACATGCCTCCCTTGCTGGACATCGCCAGTCGCATGAAAGACATCATTTCTACCATCGATGGCATCGCTTTTCAGACCAACCTGCTGGCCTTGAATGCGGCGGTGGAGGCCGCGCGCGCAGGCGACTCTGGCAAGGGTTTTGCCGTGGTAGCCACAGAAGTTCGCCAGCTTGCAAGGCGCAGCCAGATTGCGGCAACGCAAATTCGAACCATGATTAGCGAGACCGACACGCGCGTTCAGCGCGTGGTAACCGACACGGGGGAGGTGAGTCGGTTGATGACCAGTCTGGTGACGGGTATCAAAGAGGTGGCGGGCAGCGTGTCGAGCATTGCCGATCAGAGTGCCCAACAAAGTGGGGCTTTGGAGGAGGTCGTTCAATCTGTCGGGGACCTAGACCGCGCTACCATTTCCAACTCGCAGTTGGTAGACCACACCTCCCACAAGGCCGCCAAGCTTGCGCAGCGCTCCGAGGAGCTTATTGCAGCCGTGTCGCACTTGAAACTGCGCGAGGGAACGGCGGACGAGGCCATGGCACTGGCGCTGCGGGCGGCTGAGCATGTGCGTTCGGTAGGCGAGGCGCAAGCATTCCATGACTTTCATGACCCACAAGGCGGTTTTATCGACCGCGATTTGTATATCTTTGTGTTCGATCGTGAAGGTACCTACAGCGCCCTGGGTGCAGACCGGGCGCGTGTTGGCGGCAACGTTGCCGACATGACCGGCATTGATGCGTCGCAGATGATTGCTGACGCGTGGTCCCGGGTGGACCGGGAAGAAAGCGGCTGGGTCGAGTACAGCGTCGTGAACCCTGTCAGTGGCGATGTTCGGGTGAAGTCTTCTTTCGTGCTTGCCCTAGACGATTCGCGGCTCATTGGCTGCGGTGCTTACCGCAGCGCTATTGCCAGCGCGATGCGTCACCAGTAGCCCTATGCAGGTGCGTGGCACCTGGTCAGCCTTGGCCGCTTAGCTATGTTTGACCATCACATGGCGCACGCAGCTGTAGTCTTCTAGCGCGTACATGGACATATCTTTGCCGTAGCCAGAGTGCTTCATACCGCCGTGGGGCATCTCAGACACGAGCATAAAGTGGGTGTTGACCCAGGTGCAACCGTATTGCAAGCGCGAGGCAATGTTCATGGCAGTGCCCACATTGCTGCTCCACACCGAACTCGACAGGCCGTACTCGGAGTCGTTGGCATAGGCGACGGCTTGTTCTGCATCTTTGACGCGAGTGATGGACACCACGGGGCCAAATACTTCGCTGCGCACAATTTCGTCATCTTGCTGCGCGCCTGCCACCACCGTGGGTTTGTAGAAGAAGCCCTTGTTGCCCCATGCGCTGCCGCCCGCCGTGATTTCTACATGCGGTAACTGGCTGGCACGGTCTACAAAGCTGGCCACGCGGTCACGCTGGCGGGCGGAGATGAGCGGGCCCATTTCGACGCCGTTTTCTTGTTGCAAACCGACTTTGATGCTGGACACTGCGCTGCTGAGGTCCGCCACCAAGCGCTCGTAAATCTTTTCAGTAGCGTACACACGGCATGCCGCTGTGCAGTCTTGGCCTGCGTTGTAGTAGCCGAATGTGCGCAAGCCTTCCACCACGGAGCCGAGGTCTGCGTCGTCTAGCACGATGACAGGGGCTTTGCCGCCAAGCTCCAAATGGGTGCGTTTGATGCCCCGGGCTGCAGCCTCCATGATCTTGGAGCCTGTGGACACGTCGCCTGTGAGCGACGCCATGCGGATGCGCGGGTCGCGGATAAGCGGCGCACCCACTGTGTCACCGCGGCCGCACACGATGTTGACCACGCCAGGCGGCAAGATATTGGCCAGCAACTCGCCCAAGCGCAGCGTAGTGAGTGGCGTGTTTTCGGAAGGCTTGAGCACTACCGTGTTGCCCATGGCAATGGCCGGGCCAAGTTTCCACGCGGCCATCATGAGCGGATAGTTCCAAGGTGCAATAGAGGCGACCACACCCAAAGGGTCGCGCCGAATCATGCTGGTGTGGCCTGCGAGGTACTCACCACCTAAGGCGCCTTGCAGATTGCGAATGGCGCCCCCAAAGAAGCGAAAGACGTCAGCAATGGCGGGTATTTCGTCGTTGCGGGCGGCGCTGAGCGGCTTGCCGCAGTTGAGCGATTCTAGGGATGCAAACTCGTCGCCATGCGCTTCAATGGCATCTGCAATTTTGAGCAAAAAGCCACTGCGGTCTTTGGGTGTGAGGGCCGCCCACGCAGGGAAGGCCGCGCTGGCGGCATCAACGGCCTGACGCAGCTGCTCGGCACTGGCTTCTGCCACTTCGCACAGCACTTCGCCGGTAGACGGGTTCAAGACGCTTTCAGCGCGGCCCGCGCCCGCTACGCAGACGCCGTTGATCAAGAGTTGGGTGGGGAAACGGGTTGCAGTCATGGCAATGTACTCCTTGGTGTATGGGGTCGGCTGAATAGACGCGGTGGGGACAGATCAGCGGTTGTTGGGGTTGGCATCACCGTCGCGGGTGAGGCGCCAAGCGACGAGAATGAGCGGCATGGTGATGAGCATGACGCCCAGTGCCACCACATTGGTGACAGCCACCTCACGGGGGCGGCTGAGTTGGTTGAGCAGCCAAATGGGGAGTGTTTTCTCGCTACCCGAGGTGAAGGTGGTGACGATGAGTTCATCCACCGACAGGGCAAAGGCCAATATGCCCCCGGCCATGAGTGCTGTGCTGAGCTGCGGCAACACGATGTAGCGCAGGGTGGTTAGTGTGTCTGCGCCTAAGTCCATCGAGGCTTCAATGAAGCGCGCGGGCAAGCGGCGCAAGCGCGCCACCACGTTGTTGTGCACGATCACCACGCAAAACGTAGCGTGACCCACCACAATGGTCCAAAAGCCCGGTGTGACATCCATCAACTTGAAGGCAGCCAAAAGCGCAATACCTGTCACGATGCCCGGCAGTGCGATGGGCAGGATGAGCATGGTGGTGAATGCGTCTTTGCCGAAAAAGCGGTCGCGGTTCAGCGCGGCAGCGGTGCACGTGCCTAGCACCATAGCAAGCAAGGTGGCCATGGTCGCGACCGAAAGAGACAGGCCAATGGCCTCACGGATATCGCTGCGCTCTAAGGCCCGGGCAAACCATTTGAGCGTGAGCCCGTCTAAGGGAAAGGTGTAGCCGCTCTCATTGCTGTTGAAGGCATACAGCGCAATGAACAGCAGGGGTAGGTGTAAGAAAGCCAGCCCGCCATAGGCCGCTACGCGTAGGGCTGATACTCCGTTAAAGCGCATTGAATGCCCCCAGTCTGCGCGCGATGGCAAGGTAAATGGTGATCAACACAATGGGCACGCAAGTGAACGCTGCCGCCATAGGGATATTGCCAATCGTGCCTTGCAAGGTGTAGACCATGCTGCCGATGTACAGGCCAGACGGCCCCACCAGTTGGGGAATGATGTAGTCCCCCAAAGTGAGCGAGAAGGTAAAGATGGACCCCGCGACCACGCCAGGAAAGGCCAAGGGCCACAAAATTTTGCGAAAGGTCTGAAATGGTGTCGCGCCAAGGTCGCTAGACGCGAATAGCAGGTTGCTGGGCACACGCTCAATGGCGGCTTGAATGGGCAGCACCATAAAGGGCAGCCAGATGTAGGTGAACACCAAAAAGCGCCCTAGGTTGGAAGTGGCCAAAGTTTCTCCGCCCACTGCGGGCAAGCCCAACACCGCATGCAAGACGCCTAGAAGGTGCAGTTGCTCCAAACCCCAGTAAATGACACCACCTTTAGCGAGTAACACGGTCCACGCATAGGCTTTAACGATATAGCTGGCCCACATGGGCAGCATGACCGCCACGAAGAAGAAGCCTTTTTCTGCTGGCTTAGCGTAGTGCGCCATGTAGTAGGCCATGGGAAAACCAATGGCTACACAGCCCAGCGTGACGGCCACGGCCATGGCAAGCGTGCGCAGCACGATGTCTAAATTGGCGGGAACCAGCAGCGCCACAAAGTTGGCGCTGGTGAGTTCGGCGGTGACCGACATGGCCATCTCGTCAAAGGTCAGTGCGCTTTGCCCCAGCAGCATGAGCAGCGACCCTAGGTAGACCACGCCAAACCAAAGGAGTGGCGGGGCCAAGAGCAAGGCCAGTGTCAGGCCTTTGCGTTGGTAGAGCAGGTTGGACAGAGGGCGCAATAGGCCTTGGCCAGACTTGGAAAATGGCGAGAGCTCCATGGCGGATGCCGGTGAAGCTGTTGCCAAGGGAGCGAGCTTAAGCATCAAGCATCACCATATGCGGTTGCGCCCAGCTCAGAGACACACGTTGGCCCGCGCTGATGCCCGGCTGATTCGTATCGCTGTCTTGCTGTTGTTGCAAAGCGGTGAGGGTGTGTGGTCCCACTTGCACTTCGATCCGCTGGCTGGCCCCCAAGAACTGAACCGCCAAGACATCGCCCTCAAGCTGCAGGCCTTTATTGGCGGGCTTGTCGGTCGGTTGCACTGAGATGTGCTCTTGGCGCACAGCAAATGCTTGTGGGCGTCCGGTCAAATGGTTCGCGAGGGTGGCATCAATGACGTTGGCGCTGCCAACAAATTCGGCAACAAAGCGTGTGCGCGGCCGGTGGTACAAGTCGCGTGGGGTGGCAATTTGCTCGATCTTGCCTTGGTTAAAGACCGCCACGCGGTCCGACATGGAGAGTGCCTCGCCCTGGTCATGGGTGACATACACAAAGGTAATGCCGAGCTTGCGGTGCAGCACTTTGAGCTCCACCTGCATTTGCTCACGCAGCTTCATGTCCAGCGCGCCCAAGGGCTCGTCTAACAACAAGATTCGCGGCCGGTTGACCAAGGCGCGTGCCAAAGCTACGCGCTGGCGCTGCCCGCCCGACAACTGAGCGGGCGTGCGCATGGCATGGTCTGGCAGTGCCACCATCTCCAAGGCCTCGCGTGCTCTTGCATGGCGCTCATCCTTGCCCATTTTGCGCACCATCAAGCCGTAGGCCACGTTATCCAGCACGTTCATGTGGGGGAATAAGGCGTAGTCCTGGAACACGGTGTTGACGTCCCGTGCATAGGGCGGGGTGGTGGTGGCATCTGCGCCTAGCAAGGTGAGGCTGCCACTGCTGGGTTGTTCAAACCCTGCCATCAAACGCAAGGAGGTGGTTTTTCCTGAACCTGAGGGGCCCAGCATGGAGAAGAACTCACCTTCCTCCACATGAAAGCTCACCTGGTCTAGCGCACGGACCGTGCCGTAGTGCCGCGAGACGCCCTTGAATTCGATGGCAAATGTCATAGTTTTTCGCTTAACGTCCGCCCATGATGGCGATGTAGTCCAAGGCCCACTTGGAGTAGGGCACGCAAGTACCTTGGGTGCTGCACTTGGCCTCAGGGGTTTTCCAGAACTTGACTTGCGTGAAGCGTTCAAACCCGTTGTCTTTGCAGAAGTTGCTGCCGCCTGGGGCTTTGGCTTTGCAGGCAGCAGGTACAGCGGGGTTGGCGCCGAACCATTCAGCCAACGGTGCTTGCAACTTGTCGCTCAAGGAGTGTTCCATCCAGAGGTAGGCGCAGTTGGTGTTCTTGGCCGACGCATGCAGCATGGTGGTGTCTGCCCAACCGGTGACGCCTTCCTTAGGGATCGTGGAAGCGATTGGTTTTTTCTCGCCTTTCAGCGCATTGACTTGGTAGCCCCATGAGCCAGATGCAACGACGCCTTCGTTCTTGAAGTCGTTCATTTGTACGGTGGCGTCGTGCCAGTAGCGGTGGGCCAGCGTTTTTTGGCCGCGCAAGAGTTCCATCACCGCAGCGTACTGGGCTTCGTTGAGCTCGTAGGGGTCTTTGATGCCAAGCTCAGGCTTTTTGCTCATCAAGTAGAGTGCCGCGTCAGCAATGTAAATGGCGCCGTCGTAGGCTTGGATGCGGCCTTTGTTGGGCTTGCCGTCAGGCAGGTTTTGCGCGTCAAACACCACCGACCAGGATGTTGGGGGTTTCTTGAATACCGTGGTGTTGTACATCAACACGTTGGGGCCCCATTGGTAGGGCACGCCGTAGTGCTTGCCGTCTACCGTGTGCCAATTTGCGTTTTGCAAGCGGGCATCTACGTTTTTCCAAGAGGGCACCAAGGCCGGGTTGATCTCTTGTACTAGCTTGGATGCAATCAGGCGCAGGCTGGCATCTCCGGAAGCGGTAACCAAGTCATAGCCACCGGCTTTCATGAGCGACACCATTTCATCAGACGTGGCCGCACTCTTGGCGTTGACCTTGCACCCGGTTTGTTTTTCAAAGCCTGTGACCCAGTCATAGGCTTTGTCGGTTTCTCCGCGTTCGATGTATCCGGCCCATGCAATGATGTTGAGTTGTCCCTCGCCCTTGCCGATACTGGCAGGAGGGGCAGCCAACGCTGAACATGTTGCGCCAAGGGCCAAGAGGCCCCCACTCAGAATTCGCATTTTTTTCATCAAAGATCTCCTTGGGCCAGGGTTTTGGTCTGCGGCTGCAGACCTGTTTTGGGTTGGTGCAACGTGGGGTGTGCATCAATGGTTTCATCTTAGGTTGATTTGTTGGGGCGAACCATAGGGTCTGGCCAATACAATCCATCGGAAAAACAGAAACCTTATCGAGTAATTCAATTTTTAGTGGTTTACCCTAGGTTTTGAACTCTTAGAGTCTTTGATTTTTTGCACCTTTATGCACGAAATTGGGCTTAAATCCGCCCCAAAATGGACAATGAGCACTTCTTTTAAGAGCATTCGGTATTTCATAGCGGTGGCGGAATCTGGCTCCATATCGGCTGCAATTCACGAGCTGGGGGTGTCTCAGTCGGTGGTTTCGCAGGCTATCGCACAGATTGAGGCGGACCTTGGCACCCTCTTGTTTGAGCGGCGTGCACGCGGTATGTCGCTGACGCATGCGGGGCACCAGTTTCTGCGCCACGCGCACCAAATTGAGGTCGCCATGCGCAACGCACGGGATGCGCTGTCCTCGCGCCCCCACACGGTAACGGGCAGCTTGAATATAGGTGTGACCAGCCTGATGGTGGGTTACTACTTGCCGTTTCTCTTGGAGCGTTTCAAGCGGGTGTTCCCCCGCATAGACGTGCACATCACCGAAGACCGTCGCGATTACCTTGAGCATTTGCTAGTCAGCGGCGAGCTGGATGTCGCCTTGATTGTGGTGTCGCAGTTGCAAAACTACCGGGCCTTGGCAACGGAAACTATTTTGCGCTCGGGCTGGCGCGTGTGGTGCCCGGTGAACCATCGCTTGGCTGGTGAAGAGAAGGTTTTTGCGTCAGACCTCGCGCAACATGCATTGGTGTTACTCCAGGTCGATGAGCTGGGAGACGCGAGCACAGCACTTTGGAACGACGCGGGATCAGACCCCAAGGTGCTGATTCGAACCTCCTCCGTGGAGGCGGTGCGCAGCTTGGTTGCGACCGGGGCAGGTTGTTCGGTGTTGCCTGACATGCTGTACCGCCCATGGTCACTGGAAGGTGACCGTATCGAGGCAAGGCCCTTGGCGGTGGCATTGCCCGCTCTGGACGTGGGCCTGGCGTGGCGAAAAGGGGCTGCGTTGCCCGAGTCACTGACTAATTTTCTAACCGCAGTGCGTCCAACACTGGCGAGCCAGAACGCAGCATCGACGGGACATATTCGCTAGGGGCGTGGCATTGGAAAAAGGTTTGCATCCTCGTGCTTCTACAGTCGCTAAAACATGACGTCTGCCAGTAAGATCGGCCCTTTGCCTCTCAGGGTGGGTGAGGTGCTTTCATGGGGTCTAGCGAGATGGATACAGTGAACAGCATGAATCGTCGCAACGCCGTGGTTGGCCTATCGCAAGCGCTCACGGCGGGCGTGATGGGTTTGCACCCTGGTGTTGGGTTTACTGCAACACAGGGGCCCAGCCTGCTGCGCTTGTGTTTTGAGCAGGCTGATGTAAGGCCTTGGCGCACCCGGGAGGGAACTGGGCTCAACTTCTCGTTGATAAATGCAGTTGCAATCAACGTAGGGGTGCGCGTGGAGTACGTGCCCTTGCCTTGGAAGCGTTGCCTAGCAGAACTCAAATCAAATGCAGTGGATGGCGCTATTGGGGCCAGCTTTAAGTCAGATAGATTAGAAATGGGCGCCTATCCGGGTGGGAAAACGCCGGACGCGAGCAAGCGCTTGTATGTGGAGCGCTATGTATTGGTACGTAGAAAATTCTCAGCGATCCAATGGAATGGCCGCGCTTTCTCTCACGTCGATGGCCCTGTTGGAACGCAGCTAGGGTATTCCATTGGTGAACAGTTGCTGAGTATGGATGTGCTGGTCGACGATGGAAGTAGCAGCATCGCGGAGTTACTCCAAAAGTTGATGGCTGGGCGGGTGAGCGCTGCCGCAGTATTGGGCAACGAGCTGAGGTACTGGATGCGGCAAGAGCCCAAACTTGCGGATAAGCTCGAAGTGTTGCCGCAGCCATTGGTCGAGAAACCCTACTTTTTGATGTTCTCCCACCGTTTGGTGGAAACCTCGCCCGCGCTCGCCAACGAGTTTTGGAACAGCGTGGAGCAACAGCGCAAGGCAGCGCCTTACCGATTGATAGAAGCGCAGGCATTGGAAGGCATTGCACCTTGATGGCGTTCAGAAAAGTTGTTGGCTGCAGGCCTAGTCGCCACCGTTGCCTTGCCTTGGGGCCATGTTGCGTGTTCCGTTCATGTTTTTTGTAGACGCACTGGCTGCGCGTTGGCGCAAAGATTTGCGCTTTCGGGTATGGGCGGCGGTGCTCCTGTCCGTGACATTGGCGGGCGTCTTTAGCACGGTCATTGCCATTGAGTCCATGCGCATCAGTGCGGAAGCTGAGTTGCGGGACCGTGTGAGTAACCTAGCCAGTATTGTGTCCAAGGCCCTAGCCCGTCCCTTGTTCGATATCAATACTTTGGCGATCCAAAGCGTGGGCGATGCGATTGGCCGCGACCCTGAAGTTTTGCGCCTACGCGTGTGGGGTTCCGATGGTTCGGAGCTAGTGAATACGGGAGCTACTCGCGTGCAAGACAGCCGCGCGATCACCGTGAATCGCGATGTGGTGTACGCCTCAGCTGAGCGCACGTTTGTGGTTGGCAAGATTGAGCTCACCGTGTCTGGTGCGACGATTAGCCGCAAGCTGCAATGGCAGGTAGTGCAGGCAAGCATTTCAGGTTTGGTTCTGATTCTCGCCATCTCGCTCTCTGTTTTCTTGGTCAGCCGCAGGTTGACACAGCCTTTTTCGGACATCGTGTATGCCTTGGAGCAGCTAAACCAAGGCGATACCGCCGTCAAGTTGTCCGGTATGGCACGTGACGATCAGATTGGGGTGTTGTCCCGTGCCGTGGAACGGTTCAAAAACGGGTTGAATGAACTGCGGGTAGCCGAACAGCGATCGGCTACGCTGTTGGCTGAAAAGTCCAGGTTTGCAGATCGTTTGGACGCGATTTACAACGGCTCCAACGATGCCGTCATGCTGCTCACGGACCGTGGCTTTTTTGACTGCAACAAGCGGGCCTTGGAGATGTTTGGCATGTCTCACCGCGCGGAGCTGATTGGACTGCACTTTTCGGATCTTTCATTGGCTGGCGATAGGGGGGCCAACAGCACCTTTCATGCGGCAGACCGCGCAATCGAGCGTGGTTTTCAGACCGGCGAGTACCGCTTTGAGTGGGCTTTCAAACGCTTGGACGGTAGCCATTTTCCAGCGGAAGTTTTGTTGTCAGCGTTTGATTACGACGGTGAGCGCGTGTTGCAGTCAACCGTGCGCGATATCACAGAGCGCAAACGCATTGAGCAGGAGCTCCACGACCTCAACAACGATTTGGAGGTTCGCATTGCCTTGCGGACCCAAGAGTTGCAGGCCACCGTGTCCATGCTGGCACAAAGCAAGCAAAAGCTGCAGGGCATCGTGGACACCGCATTGGATGCCGTGGTGCGGGTGGATGCTGAGGGCAGCGTGGTGGGGTGGAACCGACAAGCCGAGGTAATTTTTGGCTGGTCCAGCCGTGAGGCGTTGGGGCGACAACTGCAAGATACGATTGTTCCATCGGCTTACAGAAACCGGCACGTCTTGGGCATGAACCGCTATATGTCGACCCATATGACGACCGTTGTGGATCGGCGTATTGAGATTTCAGCCTTGCACCGCAGTGGCCGCGAATTTCCCATCGAACTGGCGATCACCCGGGTGAATCTGGAAGACCCTAATCAGTTTGAGTTTTGTGCCTTCATTCGGGACATCACACTGCGCAAACAGGCGGAAGACGAGATACGCACCTCGCTGGCCCAGCAACGTGAGTTGAATCAGCTCAAGTCACGATTTGTTGCGATGGCTTCGCATGAGTTTAGAACGCCTTTGGCCACCATCATGTCGTCCAAGGACTTGCTTCAGCACTACGCCGATCGCCTGCCTGTGACTGAGCGCGATGTCCTTTTCCAAAGCATTGGCACTTCCGTTAAGCGGATGACGAAAATGCTTGAAGATATTTTGACCATCGGGCAAGGCGAGTCACGCCAGGTGGAGTTCAGCCCGAGCTTGGTGGAGCTGCTGCCGTTTCTGAGCAAACTGGTGCAGCAGGTGAGGCCTGACACCGAAGACGCGGGGGAGGCCTATCAGCGCATCAAGCTTTCCATTTCAGATTCAAATGCCCACGCATGGCTTGATGAACGGTTGATGCAGCATATGTTCGAGAACTTGCTCTCAAACGCCTTGAAGTACTCCCCACAAGGCACGCAGGTCCAGTTTCATGTGGAGTGCGACCCCTCGGAATGGGTATTTACGGTGGCAGATCAAGGGATTGGCATACCGCAAGAGGACATCAGTCGACTGTTTGAGAGTTTTCACCGTGCGACCAATGTTGGAACCATTCCGGGCACGGGTTTGGGTTTGGCCATCGTCAAACATTCGGTGGACCTGCATGCGGGTCGCATAGAGGTCACCAGCACCTTAGGGCAGGGAACGACCTTTACAGTCGCTTTGCCACGGGTGGCACCGAGCACTTGATCCGCGAATTGTGGTGAAAATCATGCCCTGCGCCCATAGATAAAGCGGAAGGTGCTATGCAAGTGATAGCGAATCCTATGCCTGCTTGTGGTGAGCCGCCAGCGCTGCTGCAGCGCGTAGTTTGTCTTTTTTACTGGGGCGCTTGCCCTTAACGCCCCCAACCCCGTGGCCTAGGTCCTCGACGTTGGGCTTGACCTGGGCTGTCTCCATCCGCTCAAATCCCGCCACTTGCTCAAGGGCCACAGCCAAGCCTTGGCGGCGCTGGATGAGTTGAAAATGGGCGTCAGAGTCCGCGGTGACAAAGCTCACCGCGAGGCCAGCTTCACCTGCACGGCCGGTACGCCCAATCCGGTGGGTGTAGTCAACGGTAGAGCGGGGCAAGTCGAAGTTGACCACCACGGGCAGCTGGGCAATGTCGATGCCGCGGGAGGCTACATCGGTTGCGACCACGACCTTGAGTCGTGAGGCTTTGAAATCAGCCAGCACTTGGCTGCGTTTGCCTTGGCTCAGCACGCCATGAAACGGCTCTGCGCTCAATCCAGCCTTGCGCAATTTGTCAGCCACGATTTCCGCAGCATGTTTGGTAGCTACAAAGACGAGTACGCGCTGCCAGTCGTTATTGGTAATGAGGTGGCGCAAAAGTTGGGTGCGCTTGCCGTTGTCCACCGCGAAGGCACTGTGAGTAATTTCTAGCGGTGCTTGTGGATCGGGCAGCACGTCTACGCGCACCGGGTCCTTGAGCATGGTGCGCGCCAGTGTTTGGACGGCAGGGGGAAATGTGGCTGAGAAGAACAGGCTTTGCCGTTGCGCGGGCAGCAAGCCCAGAATGCGCTCGAGTTCTTGTTCAAACCCAAGGTCTAGCAAGCGGTCTGCCTCGTCAAGTACCAGTGTGCTGACATGCGCCAAGCTCAGCGCGTTGTGGTCGATCAGGTCCAAGAGGCGCCCTGGGGTGGCAACCAAGACATCGGTACCGCCGCGCAGACCCATCATTTGCGGGTTGATGGACACACCACCAAACACGGTGCTGACTTTGATGGCTTGGGGCAAATGCTGGGCCAGACTACGTATTTCGTCGCCAATTTGTATTGCCAGTTCACGGGTCGGTGCTAATACCAGTGCCAGGGTTTTGCGGGGGCTAAAAAGCGTGGTTTTTGCCAATTTTTCTAGCAAGGGCAGTGCAAACGCAGCCGTTTTGCCGGAACCGGTTTGCGCGGAGCCCAGTACGTCGTTCCCTAGCAGTGCAGGGGGGATGGCCGCTTGCTGAATGGGCGTAGGTGCCACGTAGGCTTTGGCTTGAACTGCGCGTATCAGGGCAGGCGACAAACCCAGTGAAGAAAATGGCATGAGATGGCTTTGGTAGGGGTGTGGAGCGTGCGCTCGCGGGGGTCGAGTTTATCCCGTGGCGTGCAGTTGCATAATCCTACCCTTGCAAGTTGCGTGGCTCCACGCGCCAAACGTGGCAATTCATGCCCACAAAGGACCTAGTGAAAAAAACATTCAAACTCAATATCGAAGGCAAAAACCGTGACCGCGTGCTGGACGCGACCAAGCACGAAATCCGTAAATACGTCAAGCGCCAACGCCGCGTACCTCTGCCTGAAGGCGTCGATTTTTGGGACTTCGACTGCAAATTTGGGTTGAGTGCTGACCTTGCACAGGTGGTGCACTTTGCGACGATCACGGGCTTGATCGATGAGGTTGCCCAAGCGGGTGCTGATGCGTTTTACCTAGAGCTCATTGCCAAAGCGGGGCACCGAAAGACCAAGTCTGTTCGAAGTCACGACGAAGACCAAGCCTAAAGCCTAGGTGTGTATCGCACCGCAGCACGGTGCGAGTTTCATAGTTTGGATGCCAAGAAGGAACCACGTTTCAGCACCGAAAACCAAACCATACTGATGCAGCCAGCAAGGGCGGCCAGCAACAGATGTTCCATCGGCAACGCTCCGAACTTGAACAAAGATGCCAAGCTTGGCACGTAGAGGGTGAGCCCCAAGACCACTGCGGTGACTCCCGTCACAAGCCAGAGGGTGCGGTTTGGAATCCACAATGTTTTCCACATAGATGCCGTGCGCGAACGATTGGAAAAGATCAGGGTGAGGTTGCTCGACACGAGCGTTGTGAAGGTGAACGCGCGTGCCAAGGGCTCTGCCATGTGCTCGCGACTCCAAAGGTAAGCGGCACCCACCATCAGAGACACGCCCAAGCCTTGTAGCAAGGCCACCGCAAGTGTCCAACCGCCGAACAGCTGTGTGTCGGGAGACCTGGGCGAGTGTTGCATCAGTTCGCCCTCTGGAGGTTCATTTTCAAAGACCATCGAACATGCTGGGTCGATCACCAACTCCAGAAATGCAATGTGCAGCGGAAACAGTACAACAGGCCATCCCATGAGTACTGGCACAAGGGCCATACCAGCAATCGGGATGTGAACCGCCACGACGTAGGACATGGATTTGCGCAAGTTGTCAAAAATACGTCGGCCCAAGCGCACAGCCCGCACGATGGACGCAAAGTTGTCATCCAAAAGCACCAAGTCAGCGGCCTCGCGGGCAACGTCAGTTCCGCGTTCGCCCATAGCAATGCCCACATGGGCAGCTTTGAGCGCAGGAGCGTCATTGACCCCGTCGCCAGTCATGGCGACGACCTGGCCGTCGGCTTGCAAGGCTTGCACAATCCGTAGCTTTTGCTCTGGCGCCACACGCGCGCAGACGCTGACTTCTTTCAGACGGGCTTGCAACTCAAGGGCAGAGAGTTGGGCAATGTCTGCCCCTGTGAGCAACTGCTTGTCTGTGCTGCAGTCCAGCGCGGCTTGACTGGCGATAGCGCGCGCCGTCATGGGGTAGTCCCCGGTGATCATCAGCACCCGTATGCCCGCAGAGTGACACTGGGCCACAGCTTCAGGAATACCAGGTCGCAAAGGGTCGGCCAAGCCTAGCAGGCCCACAAAGGCGAACTGAAAGTCGTGCTCTTGCTTAGGCCAAGTGTCACCTACAAATCGTGCCTGCGCTACACCCAACACCCGTAAGCCTTTGGCTGCCATCGCATTCACGGCTTGGTTGATGCGTGTAGTGTCTGAGTCGTCTAGGTGGCATAGGTCCATGATGGCTTCAGGCGCGCCCTTGGCCGCGACGACAAAGCTGTCGCCTACCTGGGCCTTCCATACGTGGGACATAGCCCGCAGCTCAGGATTGAGCCCGTATTCGCGCACGAGGGTCCAGTCTCGGTGCAAATGCTCGGTACCCTGCAAATAATGTTGGCCTAAACGGTGAAATGCTTTGTCCATGGGGTCGAACGGGTCCACCATGCTGGCCAATATGGAGTATTCCACCAAGGTGTGAAACGGCTCGGGCAAAGCTTCATCTTTTGCGTAGTCAATGGCCAGGGTTTGGGCTGGTTCTACATGACTGTAGAGCTGCGCCACGGTCATTTGGTTCTCGGTGAGGGTGCCCGTCTTGTCTACACATAGCACCGAGGTTGCGCCCAATGTTTCGATAGCGTTGATGTGGCGTACGAGCACACGTTCTTTGGACAATCGCCACGCGCCCAAGGCCGGTAAAACGGTCAAGATGACGGTGAATTCTTGAGGAAGTAGGGCCATGGCCAATGCGATACCCGCCAAGAAGGCACCTAGCCAGTCACCGCGCACAAGCCCAAAGGCCAACACCATGAACAGGCTGGCTGCTAATGCGATGAGCGCTAGGACCTTTACCAATCGGGCAGTTTGTTGTTTAAGTGGCGACGCCGTTTCTGTAACGGTGTCTAAGGCTGCACCTATGCGCCCGATTTCACTGTGTTCGCCGGTGGCGGTGACGCGCGCAAGCCCATGCCCTTTCAGAAGCACCGTACCCGAGTAAAGGCGGCTCTTGAGTCGGTCCATGGACTGGCCATTGACCGCTTTTGATGGGGTTGCATGGGTCTGCACTTCTACCGATTTGTCTACGGGGGTTGACTCGCCGGTGAGCAAGGATTCGTCCATTTGAATGTCTGCGCCTTCCAACAAATCGGCGTCAGCTGCAACGCGGTCTCCTTCTGCTAACACCAGAATGTCGCCCACGACCACATCACTTCCTGCAACGCGCTGTTGGCGATCTTCGCGCAGGACCAGTGCGCGTGGACTGCTTAAGTCTCGTAAGGCTTCAATCGCTCTGGCGGTTTTACCCTCTTGGTAAATGGTGAGCGCAAGCACGAGCAGTACCAGTACAAACAGCACCGTACCCTCTTGTACATCGCCCAGTACCAAGTACAGACTGCCTGCCGCTATAAGAAGGACAAACATTGGCTCTTTGAGCATTTCTCTGCAGATGGCGAGTAAGGTGCTTTTGTCTGCGCTGGGTAGTGAATTTGGGCCATCTCGGAGCAAACGCTCGGCAGCCTCCTTTGCGCTCAGGCCTTTCATGGGCGTGGCCTATGTATACGGGCAGTGGAGCGGAGATCGTGCATGGCTCAGACCTAGTTGAACAACATGCGGGACAGCATATTGCTCTGCAAGGTATCCGCCTTGCGCAACATCAAGCCATTGCCCCTTAGTTGGGGGCTTGTAAATTCAATCTACTGAGCGGGCGGGGGACTGAGGGGGGCCTCAGCCTGCACTCGGCGTGCGCCATCAAAGCGGCGGGCCCAGTAGCTGATGCCCATGTCTTCTACTCTGACTTCGGCACCCGGTTTGGGGGAGTGGATGAATTTCCCATTACCCACGTAAATGCCTACATGGCTAAATGCACGTCGCATGGTGTTGAAGAACACCAAGTCTCCCGGGCGAAGCTCACTCTTGTCTATTTTTTCAGTCGCTGCGGCCTGCTGCTCGGCTTTTCTTGGAAGAAGCAAGCCCGCGGTTTGTTCGTAGATGGTGCGAACAAAGCCGCTGCAGTCAAATCCGGTTTCAACGCTGGTTCCGCCGCGCTTGTAAGGAACCCCAAGAAATCCCATGGCGTTGACGACCAGTTCCGACGCCTTTGCCTCGACCGTATTGCCCACGTCGCCGATTCGTTCTAGCAATCCGCGTTCTGTCATGAATTTCGCGATCTCGTCTGTGGTCTTGCTCGGTTCCGCCCAAGAGGGCAAACACACTGCAAGTGATAGAACGAGGGCAAGTAGTCTCATAGGTACAGCTTAACCTTGGCGAAAAGGGCTGTCAATAAAGGTAAAGCTTGATATGTGGGATCTAACATATTGATTCCTTTGAATTATCTTGTTACCAAGTAGACCGTTTGTGCATCCTTTGGCAGTGCACAGGGGGTGCTGCCCAGCGTGTTCGAAACAACGAAGATAGATTGCGCCTCGGCATTGGTTATGCTCTCACCCATTTATTTGGAAGGCTCATTATGTTGCTTGAAGTAGAAGACTCTCAGTTGGTTCTGGTTGATTATCAGGTGCAGCTGATGCCTGTGATGTTGGATGGACCTTCGGTCATTGCCAATGCCGTCCGTTTGGCTCGGATGGCGAAGGTGTTTCAGCTGCCGAGCTTTGCGACAGAGCAAAACCCATCAAAACTGGGGCATAGCGTACCTGAGCTGGCTGCGGCTTTGGGCAGCGTGAACGCGATGATGCTGAGCAAAATGCAGTTCAGTGCGGTCGAAGAAGGGCTTGGCGAAATGCTCCGCCCCCCGGTTAAGCCGGTGCAGGGTAATGCACGAAGCTTACCTAAGCACTTGCAAAAGCCCGCCGCGTCGGGGCGGGGATCCGTCGTGCTGGCGGGGTGTGAAGCCCATGTGTGCCTGCTACAAACCGCGCTTGATCTTTTGGAGGATGAGTTTGAAGTTTGGGTAGTCACTGATGCGTGCAGTTCACGCACAGAGCGCAACCGTGACGCCGCCTTTGACCGTTTGGCAGGTGCAGGTGTTGAATTGGTAACTACCGAAATGGTTGCGTTTGAGTGGTTGCGTACCGCTGAGCATCCAGATTTCAAAGAAATCCACGCAATCATCAAATAGCAAGCAAAAGAGGCTTTGTTTTGACCCCGCCGACTGATCGGGTTGAACCTGTGATCTGCAACAACAGTGTTGAAGGCGTGGCGTCGTGTCGAGTCAGCCAGTAGAAAGCTGGGTCCCCATAATTATGAATGCAGATTCAATAATTTCTATGGGGACACCATATGAGTGCGTACGCAGATTTCCATCGACGTTCCATCGAACACAGGGACGAGTTTTGGGCAGAGCAGTCGGGTTTGGTGGATTGGCATACGCCGCCGACTCAGGTGTGCGACTACTCCAATCCCCCATTTGCGCGTTGGTTTGTCGGTGGGAAAACCAACCTTTGCCACAACGCGGTGGACCGGCATTTGAATCAAAGGGCTGACCAAGTCGCCTTGATTGCAGTTTCCACAGAAACCGATACTGAACGAACCTACACCTTTGCTCAACTGCATGCTGAGGTGCAGGTCATGGCTTCGGTGTTCGCAGCGCTAGGTGTCAAGCAAGGTGACCGCGTTTTGATTTACATGCCCATGGTCGCTGAGGCAGCGTTTGCGATGCTGGCCTGTGCCCGCCTAGGTGCTATTCACTGTGTGGTGTTTGGCGGATTTGCGTCAGGCGCCTTGGCGTCTCGCATTGAAGACGCGGAGCCTTGCCTGATCGTCAGTGCGGATGCGGGTTCTCGTGCTGGCAAGGTGATTCCTTACAAGCCCTTGTTGGATGAAGCCATCGCCCAGTCCAAACACAAGCCCACCGCTGTTCTATTGGTTGATCGCGCGCTTTCCGCTATGAATTTGGCAGCTGGTCGCGACCATCTGTGGGCGCAAATGCGCCAACAGCATTTAGGCGCTTCGATCCCATGCACCTGGGTGGACGCTACACATCCCAGCTACACCCTTTACACAAGTGGCACCACCGGCAAGCCCAAGGGCGTGCAGCGTGACACCGGTGGCTACGCCGTAGCGCTTGCTGCCAGCATGAAGTACATCTACGGGGGCAAGGCGGGCGAAACCTATTTTTCTACCAGTGACATTGGCTGGGTGGTGGGGCACAGCTACATCATTTACGGGCCTTTGATTGCCGGCATGGCGACCATCGTGTACGAGGGCTTGCCGACCCGCCCAGACGCAGGTGTCTGGTGGAGTTTGGTTGAAAAGTACCAAGTCACGGTGATGTTTAGCGCCCCCACTGCGGTGCGGGTGCTGAAGAAGCAAGATCCTGCCTTGCTAAGTAAATACAACCTGAGTAGTTTGCGCGCCTTATTTCTGGCTGGTGAGCCCTTGGACGAGCCGACCGCGCAGTGGATTAGCGAAAGCTTGGGCAAACCCATCATCGACAACTACTGGCAGACAGAGACAGGGTGGCCCATCTTGTCTTTGTGCAATGGCGTGGAGACTGCCAAAAGCAAGTTCGGCTCTCCCGGCAAGCCTGTGTACGGGTACAACGTCAAGCTCCTGGATGACCAAACGGGCGCTGAGCTGACGGGCCCCAATCAGAAGGGGGTTGTCGCAATTGAAGGGCCATTGCCGCCCGGGTGCTTGCAAACGGTATGGCGCGATGACGCGCGTTTTGTAAACACTTACTGGTCCAGCGTGCCCAACAAGTTGGTTTACAGCACGTTTGATTGGGGAATTCGCGATGAAGATGGGTATTTCTTCATCCTTGGGCGTACCGACGATGTGATCAACGTGGCGGGCCACCGACTTGGCACCCGTGAGATCGAAGAGAGCATCGCCAGCCATCCCAATATTGCAGAGGTCGCGGTAGTGGGTGTCGCTGACGACCTAAAGGGGCAAGTAGCAGTGGCCTTTGCGGTTGTGAAAGATGCCAGTGGCCTCGCGGACGCTGCAGCCTACCTCAAGCTCGAAGCGGAAGTCATGAAGGTGGTCGACCAATCTCTAGGTGCCTTGGGTCGCCCGGCCCGTATACGTTTTGTCAGCATCCTGCCTAAAACGCGCAGCGGTAAGACCTTGCGCCGCGCCATACAGGCCCTATGTGAGGGAAGAGACCCCGGGGACCTTACCACCATGGATGACCCCCTAGCCTTGCAACAGATTAAAGACGCCTTGGTGAAATAGGCATAGAGCTATGCGCAAAAGGCATGCCTTAGTTTGTGTGCTTTTGGTGCTTCTGGGTTTCGGTGGCACAATCCAGCCTGCAATTTAGGCCCTTCCCATGCCACAGTCGCATCCGCAAACCGGTCAAGCCGTGACGCGGAAGGTTAATTAACAAGCTTTAACCAGCTAATGTTTCCTGAAGGGAAACGGAGGTAAGCGGAAAATGAGTGAAACAACACCCCAAGCGGGTTCCAACGCGTCTGTCTATCAGGCGTACCAAAGCAATACCTACCTGTTTGGTGGCAATGCACCGTATGTCGAAGAGATGTACGAAAACTACCTCGCCAACCCTGGCAGCGTGCCAGATTCATGGCGCGACTACTTCGATGCCTTGCAGCACGTGCCCGCCGTAGACGGTAGCACTGCCAAAGACGTGGCGCATTTGCCCGTCATCAACGCATTTGTGGATCTGGCCAAAAAGGGCGTCAAGCAAACCGTCATGGCAACGGGCGCAGACTCCGAAATGGGGCGCAAGCGCACTGCTGTGCAGCAGTTGATTGCTGCCTACCGTAATGTGGGCGCACGCTGGGCAGATCTGGACCCCCTCAAGCGCATGGAGCGCGACAAGATTCCTGAATTGGAGCCATCTTTCTACGGCTTCAATGATGCAGACCAAGAAACGGTCTTCAACATCAGCAACACGTTCTTCGGTAAAGAGTCCATGAGCCTGCGTGAGCTCATGAACGCTTTGCGCGAAACCTACTGCGGCACCATCGGCGTGGAGTACATGTACACCACCGACCAAAACCAAAAACGCTGGTGGCAGCAAAAGCTGGAGGCGACCCGTAGCAAGCCCCAGTTCAACGCAGAAAAGAAAAAACACATCCTAGAGCGCCTGACTGCGGCTGAAGGCTTGGAGCGCTACTTGCACACCAAGTACGTGGGCCAAAAGCGCTTCTCCCTCGAAGGCGGCGAAAGCTTTATCGCCGCCATGGACGAGCTGATCCAGCAAGCCGGTGCCAAAGGTATCCAAGAAATCGTGATCGGTATGGCCCACCGTGGCCGCCTGAACGTACTGGTGAACACCTTGGGCAAGATGCCTGCAGACCTGTTTGCTGAGTTTGACCACACCGCCCCAGAGGAGCTGCCTGCTGGTGACGTGAAGTACCACCAAGGCTTTAGTTCCGATGTGTCCACGGCTGGTGGCCCTGTGCATTTGTCGCTGGCTTTTAACCCGTCTCACTTGGAAATTGTGAATCCCGTGGTGGAAGGTTCAGTGCGCGCGCGTATGGACCGCCGCGGCGACCCCAAAGGCGCCCAAGTGTTGCCCGTGCTGGTGCACGGTGATGCAGCGTTTGGTGGTCAAGGCGTCAACCAAGAAACTCTGGCCCTGGCCCAAACCCGTGGTTACACCACAGGCGGCACGGTGCACATCATCATCAATAACCAGATCGGTTTCACCACGTCGGACCCACGCGATATGCGCTCTAGCGCGTTTTGTACCGACATCGTGAAGATGGTGGAGTCGCCCGTGTTGCACGTGAATGGTGACGACCCAGAAGCAGTGGTGCTGGCCACTCAGTTGGCCTTGGAGTTCCGCATGGAATTCGGCCAAGACGTGGTGGTAGACATTACCTGCTACCGCAAACTGGGTCACAACGAGCAAGACACACCGTCGCTCACCCAGCCATTGATGTACAAAAAAATCAGTGCGCACCCCGGCACCCGCAAGCTGTACGCGGACAAATTGGCGGCCCAAGGCTTGGGCGCCGAGCTAGGTGATGCCATGATCAAGGAATACCGTGCCGCGATGGATGCTGGTAAGCACACCGTGGATCCCGTACTGACAAACTTCAAGAGTAAGTACGCAGTGGACTGGTCTCCCTTCTTGGGCAAGAAGTGGACTGACGCTGGCGACACCGCTATCCCCATGACCGAATGGAAACGTTTGTCTGAAAAGCTTACGACTATTCCAGAAAGCGTCACCCCCCACCAATTGGTGAAAAAGGTCTACGACGACCGCGCAGCCATGGGCCGTGGTGAGGTCAATGTGGATTGGGGCATGGGCGAGCACATGGCCTTCGCCTCTTTGGTGGCCAGCGGCTACCCCGTGCGTTTGTCGGGTGAAGATTGTGGACGCGGTACCTTTACCCACCGCCACGCCGTCATTCACGACCAAAAGCGTGAAAAGTGGGATGCAGGCACCTACGTGCCTTTGCAAAACGTGGCCGATAACCAGGCCCCGTTTGTCGTGATCGACTCCATCCTGTCCGAAGAGGCAGTGTTGGGCTTTGAGTACGGTTATGCATCCAACGACCCGAACACTCTGGTGATCTGGGAAGCCCAGTTCGGCGATTTCGCCAATGGCGCCCAAGTGGTGATCGACCAGTTTATTGCGTCCGGCGAAGTGAAGTGGGGCCGTGTGAACGGCATCACCTTGATGTTGCCCCACGGCTATGAAGGCCAAGGCCCCGAGCACAGCTCGGCGCGCCTGGAGCGATTCATGCAATTGGCCGCTGACACCAACATGCAGATCGTGCAGCCCACCACGGCCAGCCAGATTTTCCACGTGCTGCGTCGTCAGATGGTGCGTAACTTGCGCAAGCCTTTGATCATCATGACGCCTAAGAGCTTGTTGCGTAACAAAGACGCGACTTCGCCTTTGTCTGAGTTCACCAAAGGAGGCTTCCAAACCGTCATTCCTGAGAGCAAAGAACTCAAGGGTGACAAGGTCAAGCGCGTCATTGCCTGCTCCGGCAAGGTGTACTACGACTTGGTCAAGAAGCGCGAGGAAAAAGGGGATGCGGATGTGGCCATCATCCGTGTGGAACAGCTGTACCCCTTCCCGCACAAAGCCTTTGCCACTGAGCTCAAAAAGTACCCGAATGCCACCGACGTGGTGTGGTGCCAAGATGAGCCACAAAACCAAGGCGCGTGGTTCTTCGTGCAGCACTACATCCACGAAAACATGCTCGATGGCCAAAAGCTGGGCTACGCCGGACGCGCTGCGTCTGCCTCCCCCGCGGTGGGTTATGCCCACTTGCACCAAGAGCAGCAAAAAGCTTTGGTCGAAGCCGCATTTGGCAAGTTGAAGGGCTTTGTTCTGACCAAATAAGTCAGCAGCACTTCACCCCACAACACATAACGGAAAGAATTTGATATGGCAATCGTAGAAGTCAAAGTCCCACAGCTGTCTGAATCTGTGGCGGAAGCAACCCTGTTGCAATGGAAAAAGAAGGTCGGCGACGCAGTCGCTATCGACGAAACCTTGATCGAAGTCGAAACCGACAAGGTCGTGATGGAAGTGCCTGCGCCAGCAGCTGGCGTGTTGGTGGAATTGGTTGCAGCCGACGGCGCGACCGTTGCCGCAGAGCAGCTGATTGCCCGCATCGATACCGCTGCGGTGGCTGGAGCTGTGGCACCTGCCGCAGCACCAGTTGCTGCGGCTGTGGCAGCCGCCCCTGTAGCTGCTGCAGCAGTGTCCAACAATTCCAAGGCTGGCGTTGCCATGCCTGCGGCTGCCAAACTCTTGGCCGACAACGGCATTGCTGCTGCTGACGTGTCTGGCACAGGCAAAGACGGTCGCATCACCAAGGGGGACGTATTGGCTGCTGCGGCTGCTCCTAAAGTGGTAGCTACTTCCGCAATCCCCACGGGCGCTCCGACCAAGTCTTTGCCCCAAGTGGCGGCGCCCACAGTGAGCTTGGCTAATTCAATGGCGGGTCGCCCTGAGCAGCGCGTGCCTATGAGCCGCCTGCGTGCTCGCGTGGCTGAGCGTTTGCTGCAATCGCAATCCACTAACGCCATCCTGACCACCTTCAACGAAATCAACATGGCGCCTGTCATGGAAATGCGCAAGCGCATGCAAGAGCGTTTCGAGAAGGAGCACGGTTGCAAGCTCGGCTTCATGAGCTTCTTCGTCAAGGCAGCTGTGCACGCATTGAAGAAGTTCCCAGTGTTGAACGCGTCGGTGGACGGCAACGATATCGTGTACCACGGCTACTTCGACATCGGTATCGCTGTGGGCTCACCCCGTGGTTTGGTGGTGCCCATCCTGCGCAATGCAGACCAGATGAGCTTTGCCGATATCGAGAAGAAGATTGCCGAGTTCGGCCAGAAGGCCAAGGACGGCAAGCTGGGCATTGAAGAAATGACCGGTGGTACCTTCTCCATCTCCAACGGCGGTACCTTCGGTTCCATGATGTCTACCCCCATCATCAACCCGCCACAAAGCGCCATTCTGGGTGTGCACGCCACGAAAGACCGCGCCATGGTCGAGAACGGCCAAGTGGTGGTTCGCCCCATGAACTACTTCGCCATGTCTTATGACCACCGCATCATCGACGGCCGCGAAGCCGTTCTGGGTCTGGTGGCCATGAAGGAAGCGCTGGAAGATCCAGCACGTCTGCTGTTTGATATCTGATCGGGCTCACCCCCGGGCGGCTTTGCCGCTTCCCCCTTGCAGGGGGCAACACCAGCGGCCCGGCAAAGCCGGTTCCGCGGTGTTTCTGGAAGCAGGCACTGCGGTCCTGCTGAATCTCTGGAACTAGAAGCGAGAAATTCATGAGCAAACAATTTGACGTGATCGTCATTGGCGGTGGCCCCGGTGGCTACATTGCCGCTATCCGTGCCGCCCAGCTGGGCTTCAATGTGGCTTGTATCGACGAGTGGAAGAACGCCGCTGGCGGCCCCGCTCCTGGCGGTACTTGTACCAACGTAGGCTGCATTCCTTCCAAGGCTTTGCTGCAATCGTCCGAGCACTTCAACCACGCCAATCACCATTTTGCCGAGCACGGCATTGAGGTGAAGGGCGTCAGCATGGATGTGGCCAAGATGATTGCCCGCAAGAACACCGTGGTGAAGCAAAACAACGACGGCATCTTGTACTTGTTCAAGAAGAACAAGATTGCGTTCTTCCATGGCCGTGGCTCTTTCGTGAAAGCCGCTGAAGGTGGCTACGAAATTAAGGTGGCCGGCGCTGCGGAAGAAACCATCACCGGCAAGCACATCATCATCGCCACTGGTTCCAATGCTCGCGCATTGCCCGGTACGCCTTTTGATGAAGTGAACGTCTTGTCCAACGACGGCGCTTTGAACATCGGTGCGGTGCCCAAGAAGCTGGGCCTGATCGGCTCCGGCGTGATTGGTCTGGAAATGGGTTCCGTGTGGAAGCGCTTGGGCTCCGAGGTCACCATTCTCGAAGGCCTGCCCGTATTCTTGGGCGCAGTCGATGAAGGTGTTGCCAAGGAAGCGCACAAGGCGTTTACCAAGCAAGGCCTGAAGATTGAGCTGGGCGTAAAGGTCGGCGAGATCAAGAACGGCAAGAAGGGCGTGTCCGTCGCCTACACCAACGCCAAGGGTGAAGCGCAAACACTGGATGTTGACAAGCTCATCATTTCCATTGGCCGCGTGCCCAACACCATCGGTCTGAACACCGAGGCGGTGGGCTTGGCGCTGGACGAGCGCGGCGCCATCGTGGTGGACGCTGACTGCAAAACCAACCTGCCCGGTGTCTGGGCGGTGGGCGACGTGGTGCGCGGCCCGATGTTGGCGCACAAGGCGGAAGAGGAGGGCGTTGCCGTGGCGGAGCGCATTGCCGGTCAACACGGTCACGTGAACTTCAACACCATCCCTTGGGTCATTTACACCAGCCCCGAAATCGCATGGGTTGGCCGTACTGAACAGCAGCTCAAGGCGGATGGCGTCGCCTACAAGGCGGGTCAATTCCCCTTCCTGGCGAATGGCCGCGCACGGGCTTTGGGCGACACCACCGGTTTCGTGAAGTTTCTGGCTGACGCCAAGACCGATGAGATTCTGGGCGTTCACATCGTCGGACCACAAGCCTCCGAGTTGATCTCAGAAGCCGTGGTGGCCATGGAGTTCAAGGCCAGTGCGGAAGACATCGCCCGCATCTGCCATGCACACCCCTCCTTGAGTGAAGCCACCAAGGAAGCTGCATTGGCGGTTGATAAGCGTACGCTGAACTTCTGATTTTGGGATAAATAGGCGTATACCGCCCGTCGGATATGCGCAGACAGCTATCTATTTCGTAGCATTGACGAAGGTGAGTTTTGAGCGTTAAACAAATCTATGAAGCTGAGCTGCGCGCGCGCGGGTACACCGCAGACCCGGCCCAGCTGCTAGCGGTCGAGGCCTTGGAACGCTGTGCTACAGAGTGGGCGGCTTATAAAGAAAAGCGCTCTAACGCGCTTAAGAAGCTTCTCAATCGCCCCCCCATTCCACGCGGGGTTTACATGTATGGAGGGGTAGGGCGCGGTAAGAGCTTTCTCATGGATTGTTTTTACAACGCAGTTCCCCTCAAGCGGAAAACTCGTCTTCATTTTCATGAGTTCATGCGCGAGGTGCACCGAGAGTTGTCTGACCTTCAGGGCACGGTGAACCCTCTGGACGAACTTGCCAAACGTATGGCAGTCCGTTACCGTTTGATTTGCTTTGACGAGTTCCATGTGGCGGATATCACTGACGCCATGATCCTGCACCGCCTGTTGTCTGCGCTTTTCGATAACGGCGTGGGGCTAGTCACTACGTCCAACTTCAAACCTGATAACTTGTATCCCGGTGGTATGCACCGGGATCGCATACTACCTGCCATAGCGCTTTTAAACGACCGTATGGATGTTTTAAGTGTTGACAACGGTACGGATTACCGCCGAAGGACCTTAGAAGCCGTAAACCTGTACCACACGCCCTGTGGTGTTGAAGCTGATACAGCCATGGAAGCCGCGTTTAGTGCTTTGGCTGAGGCACACGAAGAAGCACCCGTGTTGCATATCGAAGCCCGCACCATCTATGCGAGGCGTTTAGCCGGTGGCGTGGTGTGGTTCGATTTCAAAGGTCTGTGCGGTGGTCCTCGGTCACAAAACGACTATTTGGAAATAGCATCGCGGTTTCACACCGTCCTCTTGAGCGATGTACCGCACATGCCCGTACGCATGGCTTCAGAAGCTAGACGTTTCACTTGGTTAGTTGATGTTTTGTACGACCGCAAGGTAAAACTTATCATGTCGGCGGCAGTAGCGCCTGAGCTGTTGTACACCGAGGGCCCAATGTCGCACGAGTTCCCGCGTACCGTGTCTCGGCTCAATGAAATGCGTTCGAAAGAGTTTTTGGCGCAAGAGCGTCGCACAGTGGATACCCGACTTACATGAAGCGTCAAGCGCTTTTATTGATGCTGGGCCTTGTGCAAATGGGCGCGCATGCGCAAACCCCATCAGAGTGGACTGAGGCCGACATAAGCACAGAACGCACGCGCATCGAAGCTGTACGTAACGAAACCAATGCTAAATACGATGCAGCCGACCTGGCGTGCAAAGCCAAGTTCGTCGTCATGGCCTGTGAGAATGAAGTACGACTCAAGCGCATAGCCGATCTAGCGGTGCTCCGGCGTGAAGAAGTATCTCTCAATGACATCGTGCGACAACAGAATGCTAAGGCACAGAAACAACGCCTTGAAAGACGTTTGGTAGAACGTGCAGCCGCCGATGCCAAAGTTGCATCAGAACCTACTCGCCCTGCCGTAGACGCGCCGGCTAAGTCACCCCTGGCACCGGGTCCAACTTCAGGTGGAGTTTCGCCCGAAAAGGCTAGTACTCATATGGAGATAAGTCCGGACACACAAGCGATGAACCGAGCCGCTTATCAAAAAAAGCTGCTCGAAGCCCAAGAGAAGAAACGGGCACGAGACGAGCGGTTAGAGGCAGCACCTAGCTCAGTAGCCCCACTCCCTGTACCACCTTAAACGGGTGGGGGCGGCTTGCTACCATTTGGTAGGCGAAAGGTGCCGCTTAGGTGCCTAGAGGTTCTAATTTAACCACCACCAGTGACAGATTGTCACCCGTGCCTTGACCGCGAGCCCTTGCTTTCTCGATCAGGAACTCTGTCGCTTCTCGGGCTGAGAGACTGGACAACACCGATCCAATTTCTCCATTGTTGAAATAGTGCCACACCCCATCGCTGCAGGTCATCAGGACATCGCCAGGCCTAAGCTGCGGAATGAAGTGAAAATCCACCGGTGGATCATTCTCCGTACCTAAGCAGCCCATCAAAATATTGGCTTGGGGATGTACAGCCGCCTGCGCCTCTGTGATCTCGCCACGATTGACCAAGGCTTGCACGTAGGAGTGGTCCATGGTGCGCTTGATGAACTTATTACCGTTGTAATGGTAGATGCGCGAGTCCCCAGTGTGCGCCCAATGACAGTCGCCACCTGGATTGATTAAAAAAGCCGCCAGGGTGCTGTGAGGTTCTTCTTCAGAAGAGATTGCTGTCAGCTTAATGACGAGGTGCGCTTCTTGCACAATCTGCTTGAGAGTCGACGTTGCGTCATCTGTGTTGGGGTCATAGCGCTCAAACAGTTGCCGTGCTGTTAGCATGACTTGGTCGGAAGCTTTGCGCCCCCCGCTTCGGCCTCCCATACCATCGGCAATAATGGCCAAAATACAGCCGTTGTCGCGCGGATGCTTGATCAGCGCAACTTGGTCTTGTTGGTACTCGCGGTCGCCCTTGTGGATGCCGGTGGATGCAGTGAGTCGGTAACCAGTGGACATGGGGTGTTTATTTCATCGAATCTATTGGCAAAGGCTGCTTGGTCGTATTATCGAGTGAAGTGGGCTTGTCTTTGACCTATTTACCAACGTACATTCTGATACACACTCTTGGAAGCTAATCTGCATTTTCCGCAACGGCGGCTGATTGAGCTCACCATTGAGCATGCTGACCTCAATGCAATGGTTGATCGTCTGGCTTTGGAGACCTCCGTTGATGAACTCACGCTGCGTCGACTGAAGAAGCGTCGCCTAGCGCTGCGTGACCATATTGCCCAATTGCAACAAGCTTTGACCCCCAAAGAGCCAGCATAGCGATGGATCTATTGGCCTTAGTGGGTGGCACCTTTGCTACGGGTGGCGCCTTGCAGCGTCGTATCGCGAGCTACAGACCACGTGCTGGACAGACACAAATGGCGCAAGCTATTGCTGAGGCGCTCGTTTCTGGGGAGCGTTTGGTTGTACAAGCTGGAACGGGCACCGGCAAGACGTTTGCTTATCTTGTCCCGCTGCTGATGAGTGGCGAGCGGGTTTTGGTGTCGACTGCCACAAAAACGCTTCAGGAACAATTGTTCTCCCGGGACATTCCAGGTCTCTTGGATGTGTTGGCCTTGCCCACCAAGACGGCCATCCTCAAGGGGCGCTCTTCATACCTCTGTTTGCATCGACTGAGACTGGCCCGAGAGGCAAGTTCACCTTTGGAGCCCCGAATACTTGCTCTTCTTGCGAAGATAGAGCTCTGGAGTCAGACCACGCGTGCCGGAGACCTGTCAGAAATACAAGCGCTGTCAGAGGACTCTGAAGTGCTTCCATTGGTTAGTTCGACGCGCGACAACTGTGTTGGGTCCCGGTGCCAAGCTTGGCAAGCCTGCTATGTCAACCTCGCTAGGAAGCGTGCTCTAGAGTCTGATTTGGTGGTGATCAATCACCATTTATTCTTCGCCGATAGCAAGGTCCGCGATTCAGGTGTTGCTGAGCTTTTGCCAACGGTTCAGGCAGTTGTGTTTGACGAAGCGCATCATCTCAACGACGTAGGGGTGCAGTTCATCGGAACCCGTTTGAGTAGCCATCAACTGCTTACATTTTCTCGTGAGCTTGCTCAGGAGGGCAACAAATCGGCGCCAAGTGCCGAGAGCTGGTCACTCTGCGCGTTGGATATAAGGCGCGAAGTTGAAAAGCTCATTGCTAGCGCCGGAAGAGGGGCGGGCGGTCTTCGACGTACTTGGTCAGGCAATGCGCCTGAGGGAGTTTCTTTGGAGCAATGGACGGCGGGTCTTCAAGGTTTATGCGACAGTCTGAAGTCTGCCTTCGACGCTCTATCAAAGCATGCAGAAAGGTCGGTTGAGCTTAGGGCTTTGGCGGAACGGGCGAAGCGGCTGTTGGCGTTGACTGCCCTGTTTTCCAATTGCGCCGAAGAGGATACAACGCGTTGGCTTGAGTGTGGTGGCGGCATCAGCCTAAACCAAGCACCGTTGACTATTCGTCAGTTCTTGCTGCAGCGCATGGATCAAGCGGCTGATATTGGTGGGCGACGCCAATCATGGATATTTACGTCGGCGACCTTAGGTGTGGATCAACAGTTATCCATGTTTACCAAAACCTGCGGCCTTGAAGGAGCACGGACACTGAGGGTAGAGAGTCCGTTTGACTTCTCCAAACAAGCTGCGTTGTTTGTTCCACCATACTTTCCAAAACCCAACGAAGCGCAGCATGGCGCATCAGTCGCGCGTTTTGTAGCGCAGTCGGCAGAGGTGCTCGGTGGAAGAACGTTGGTATTGACCACTACTCTGCATTCCATGCGGACGGTTGCGCGAGGGCTGGAAGCCTATTTCCTCAGTGATTCGTCGATGAAGATTTTGGTTCAAGGTCAAGCACCTAAGCACGAATTGCTACATCAATTTTCCCAGCTAGGCAGCGGCGGTAGTGCGTACATACTAGTTGCATCTGTCTCGTTTTGGGAGGGCGTAGACGTCGTTGGTGACGCCTTGCAGTTGCTGGTGATTGACAAGCTTCCCTTTGCTCCTCCTGACGATCCCCTGGTTCAAGCAAGAGGGTTGCAGATCGAAAATTCAGGAAAAAATGCGTTCAAAGAACTGCATTTGCCCAATGCGATCATGGGCTTAATGCAAGGTGCGGGGCGTCTCATCCGGTCGGAACAAGATCAAGGTGTTCTGGCGATTTGTGATACTCGCCTTTTGTCGATGGGATACGGGAAGAAAATTCTTGCGGCGCTCCCCGCGATGCGGGTGCTGACAAGTCAAGAAGAGTTTGACACCGAACTCCTCAGGCTTACCAAATCTTCCACCAAGGATCAGTGTTAGGCCTGTAGCCACGCACTAAGAACTCGGAGTTCGGGTAGTTTTTTTCAAGGACACGCTTAGAGTCATCGCGGAGTTGTGCAAGCCCCAGAGCTTCGTATGATTTATAAATGATGAACAAAGCCTCTTCGGTGGCTGGCACATCTCGATAGTCTGCAACCGTGAGTTGGGCTCGGTTTATTGCTGCTAAGTAAGCACCCCGCTTAAAGTAATAGCGAGCGACGTAAACCTCATATTGCGCAAGAGAATTGACGATGTAGCCCATGCGCTGCTGTGCGTCGGGCGCATAGCGAGAGTCAGGAAAACGGGCTACGAGTTCTTTGAATGACTCAAATGACTCTTTGGCAGCTTTCTGATCGCGCTCAGCTAGATCTTGGCGCGTGAATGAAGAGAAAACACCCAAATTGTCATTGAAAGTTGTGATGCCCTTTAGGTAGAGCGCATAGTCCATTGCAGGGCTCGCTGGGTGCAACCTCATGAATCGGTCTAAAGTGGCGAGTGCGAGGGCGGGTTCCGCTGCTTTGTAGTGCGCATACGCCTTATCCAATTGGGCCTGCTGTGCCAGTGGCGTACCTGCCGCTTTGGCCTCGAGTTTCTCAAGCAAGGGCACCGCTTTTTCCCACTGCCCTGACGACATTTCGTCTTTTGCATCTGCATACAAAGCGTTGGGACTCATATTGGCCGTTTTGTCGACCGGAGTAGTGTTGCAACCGACGAGCAATAGGGTGGTCGCCACCAACGATGTACAAACGACCGATAATTTAACTCGACGCATTATTGGAAACCTTCTTGAATCAGACCGAAATCATTATATCGACGCTCCTCGATGAACCCGATGCCGAAGACGGAGGCGATGCCCTCGCTGAAGTGGAGTGGCGCACTGCCATTGCCGCCGAAATGCAGCACGGTGTGCGCCTTGATCGCGCGTTGGTAGACGTAGTGCCTGAATTTTCTCGAAGCTATCTTCAACAGCTCGTTGAACAGGGGCATGTGTCTTTAAACGGTCGTGTGGCAAGCAAGGCGGCATCAAAAGTAAAAATCGGTGATCGTATTGCGGTTGAGCTACGGCCCACACCCCAGAGCCAAGCATTCCAACCTGAAGCCATTGGTCTCGATGTTGTGTTCGAGGACGAGCATATATTGGTGATTAACAAACCCGCCGGGCTCGTTGTCCACCCTGCGCCGGGAAACTGGAGCGGGACCTTGCTCAATGGCTTGTTGGCCCACAACAAAGTATTCATGGCGGTCCCAAGAGCGGGGATTGTTCATCGTCTTGATAAAGACACGAGCGGTTTGATGGTGGTTGCCCGGTCGCGGCTCGTTATGGACTCCCTTGTCGCAGCCATAGCGGCCCGAGAGGTAAGTCGGCAATACTTGGCAGTGGGTCACAATCCGTGGACAGGCGTTGGCTCCGTATCAGTCAATGCGCCCATTGGCCGAGATCCAAGAAATAGACTTCGCATGGCCGTCGTCGATCTGGAAAAAAATGCCGGCAAGGCGGCAAAAACGGATTTTGTTTTCTTGGGAAATCATGCTGACGGTTGTTTTGTTCGGTGTTTTCTTCACACCGGACGCACGCACCAGATTCGGTTGCACATGGCGCAGATTAAGCATCCTCTCATCGGTGACACGGTCTATGGGGGGCATTGCAACGGCATTCAACGGCAAGCGTTACATGCCTGTCGGTTAGCATTTATCCATCCAGTTACGGGGGGCCCTTTGGTGTTTGAGTCACTTCCGCCAAAGGATTTTTTGGATTTGCTGTCTTCTTGGGGGCTAGGATACAATCACGGCGATGGGCTTGACGCCCAACCGTCGCGCGTGAATCGGTAGATTTTCGCCCAGCTAGCGCCTCCCTGAGCGCATTCACGAATCGTCTTGTTGACCAATCACTGGTATCGTGGTTTTTCCTTTAGAGTGACACTATGAACTTGGTCGAGGCCAAGCAGGTCTTAGAAACTGCTTTGATTTGCTCCCAGCAACCTTTGCAACTGAGAGAGTTGCGGACTCTATTCAAAGACGCACTTGGTGCAGATACTGTGAGGCAGCTTCTTGAGGACTTGCGCTTGGATTGGGTGCACAAAGGGGTAGAGCTTGTGACTGTTGCTACGGGGTGGCGTTTCCAGAGCAAGCCTGAAATGCGCGAGTATTTAGACCGATTGCACCCTGAGAAGCCACCAAAGTACACCCGCGCGACTTTGGAAACTTTGGCCATCATTGCTTATCGGCAACCGGTTACTCGCGGCGATATGGAAGACATTAGAGGCGTGACGATCAGTTCATTGTTGATCAAGCAGTTGGAAGATCGTGGATGGGTAGAGGTTATTGGGCATCGAGATACCGTCGGCCGTCCCGCTTTATATGCTACGACTAAGCAGTTTTTGGACGATCTTGGCCTAGTTTCCTTAGATCAACTTCCCATGCTGGAAGGTCCTCAGGGTGGGCTGGGTGTAATTGACACCTTGGATCAAGGTGCTGAGTTGGAAATGGCTCACGGCGGCAGTGCACTTGTCGACGCTTTGATGGCGAAGGATGTTGCAGAACCTGAGGTGCCCACTTTGAATGGGCAATCATTGATTGAATTGGATGAAAAGAATGAATAGCTCGAAAAACGACCCGGTTGATCAAGAAGCTTCGACAAAGCTAGAGTCTTCGGACGAAGTTGGCACCCCTGTTCACACTGCGGCTTTAGGCGTTGCGTCTGCCGATATGCTGGGCTTGGTGAAATCAACACAGGCCGATGCCTTAGGTCCGGTTGGGAATCGCAGCAACATCGTGGCGAGTAACCTTTTTGAAGACGTTGTGTCTGGTCAGTTCGATGCAAGTGAGTCTGACGAGGATGTCGCAGTTCCTAAGCGTGTGTTAGCCCCGATGGTGGAAACGCCAAAGCTTCACAAAGTGCTAGCTCAGTCGGGTATGGGGTCACGTTTGGAGATGGAGCAGCTTATTTTGGAAGGCAGAATTTCTGTCAATAATGAGCCAGCGCACATAGGTCAGCGGATTCAATTTGGCGACAGCATTAAAGTAAATGGAAAGCCAGTTCGCTTTCGCATAGATCCCCCCCCCGCTCGAGTTATCGCGTACCACAAGCCCGTCGGTGAAGTTGTGACGCACGATGATCCGCAAAACAGACCGACTGTATTTCGCAGACTTCCCAAGCTGCATCAGGGCAAGTGGCAGTCAGTTGGTCGTCTGGACTTGAATACAGAAGGTTTGCTGCTGTTCACTACATCCGGTGAGCTGGCTAACAATTTGATGCATCCTCGCTTTGGTCTTGAGCGAGAGTACGCTGTGCGTGTTTTAGGTTCTTTGAATAAAGAAGAGCGAAACCAGCTGCTGCAAGGCGTGCGCCTCGATGATGGGATTGCTCAGTTTGGATCCATAGAAGAGGGTGGGGGCGAAGGTTCCAATTGCTGGTACAGAGTCACCATTTCTGAGGGGCGCAATCGCGAAGTGCGCCGTATGCTCGAAGCAGTAGGGCATGCCGTGAGTCGCCTGATCCGCATTCGCTATGGAGCCATGGTTTTGCCGCGTGGACTTAAGCGCGGGGCCTGGATGGAGTTGGATGATGCGGATATCCAGTCGCTTATGAAAGTGTCGGGGGGGCGATCATCATCGGTTGATGAAGGCGCTTCGGTGTCCAACGGTTTAGGTTCAGAGCCCGGTGGTTCGAATGGCCGCCGCAGAGGTGGACGCATGGGTGGGCCTCGCAGTAGCAACCGTGGGCCTCGTCCTTCGGGTAGTGCAGACACCAAGCCGAGGGATCCTGGCAACCAGCCTAGAAATGGTCGAGCGTCGGCCGGCAAGTCAGAAAAGAGCGCCAGCAAAGGTGCTGCGAGTCAGCCTGACCCGATGAAAACGTCCTTTGGCTACATTGGTGCAGATAGCTTTACACGGCAACGACAAGACGTTGCGCAACGTGGGCGGGGCACTAAAAGCGGCAGCCGACGCGGCGGCCGTGATCGTTAACCCTAGGTGCTAAAATCGAAGACTTTGTCCTTGTATGGATAAAAATTACTAAACTACTTCAGGAATATTATGGCCATCGAACGCACACTATCTATTATCAAACCCGACGCAGTAGCAAAGAATGTAATTGGGCAAATCTATGCACGTTTCGAAGCTGCTGGGTTGAAAGTTGTTGCTGCGCGACTTGCACATCTTTCGCGCGCAGAAGCCGAAGCTTTCTACGCAGTGCACAAAGCGCGTCCTTTCTTCAAAGACCTCGTTGATTTCATGATTTCTGGTCCAGTCATGATTCAGGCGCTCGAAGGCGAAGGCGCTATCTTGAAAAACCGCGATTTGATGGGTGCTACTGATCCTAAGAAAGCTGAGCCGGGAACTATCCGTGCTGATTTCGCCGATAGCATTGATGCGAATGCCGTCCATGGTTCCGATGCTCCTGAGACGGCTGCAGTGGAAATTGCATTCTTCTTTGCCGGAATGAACGTTTTTTCACGCTAATTCGCAATGACGGCCAATCTGCTCAATTTTGATCTTGATGGGTTGGCCGATTTTTGCGATCGCTTAGGCGAAAAACGCTTCCGAGCAACGCAGTTGTTTAGGTGGATTCACCAGCGTGGGGCCTCTCGTTTTGACGAAATGACCGACTTGGCAAAGTCGCTCCGTGAAAAACTCAAGGGCGTGGCCCATGTAACACCGCTGGAGCTTGTGTCTCAACACGTCTCCTCCGATGGAACCATTAAATGGTTGTTCTCGGTTGGTGATGGTGACGTGATTGAGACTGTGTTTATTCCAGAATCTGACAGGGGAACATTGTGTATTTCCTCCCAGGCAGGATGCGCTGTCGGATGTCGGTTTTGCTCTACGGGGCACCAAGGGTTTAGTAGAAATCTAACATCAGGCGAGATAGTGTCACAGCTATGGTTTGCCGAGCATTTTCTGCGAAAGCATCTGAATCGATTGGAGCGTGTGGTGTCCAACGTTGTCATGATGGGAATGGGTGAACCGCTCCAGAATTACAGCGCGCTGCTACCATCCCTGCGCGTCATGCTTGATGACCATGCGTACGGCCTCTCTCGTAGGCGGGTCACCGTGTCAACATCCGGCGTGGTTCCGATGATTGACAAGCTGGGGGGCGATTGTCCTGTCGCACTTGCGGTGTCTCTCCATGCTTCTAATGATCTCTTGCGCAATGATCTGGTGCCGCTGAACAGAAAGTACCCGATTGCTGAGCTGATGGAGGCGTGCCAAAGATACTTGGAAAAGGCCCCGAGAGACTTCATCACCTTCGAATACTGCATGCTGGACGGTGTCAATGACACCCCTGCTCACGCCCAAGAGCTGTTGGAATTGGTTTTTCGTTTCTCCAATGGGGGGAATTGGTGCAAATTCAACCTTATTCCTTTTAATCCATTCCCAGCTTCAGGTCTGCTTAGGTCATCGCAAGCAACGGTTGTCAACTTCTCTAAAATATTAAGCGATGCGGGCGTCGTAACAACCATTCGTAAAACGCGTGGGGATGATATCGATGCTGCTTGTGGGCAGCTTGCCGGCGACGTCAAGGATAGGACGAATGTGCAGTCAAGAATTGCCAAGCAGCGTAGCGCGGGCGATCAATTCGTTATTCCAATTAAAGCAGTTAATGGCTGAACACAATTTAATGCGTATCACCGGATCCCGTGTGAGTGTTTCGCAGCGAGCTTCATGCTTGCTTCTTGTGGTGTGTGCACTTTTCAGTGCAGCCGCATGCACGTCAAGCCCTGCGGTAGTGCCGAGTGCCAAGGCAGATCTGGTGACTGAATCGGATGAGCCAGAGTCAAGGACGCGTGCCCGGCGTCACTTAACCTTGGCCGTTTTGTACTTTAACGATGGAAAAACGACAATTGCTCTTGATGCGTTGAAGCAGTCGATTACTGCTGATCCAAATTGGTTTGAAGCATATAACTTGCGCGGTCTGATTTATATGCGGCTAAACGACTCTGTATTAGCAGAGGATAGCTTTAAGCGAGCCTTGGCGCTGGAGCCAAAGTCTGCAGCTGTTCAGCACAACTATGGTCGCTTGCTATGCAAGCAGTCCAAGTTAACTGAAGCCTCGATGATGTTTCGTAGCGCGCTCGCGAATCCCACTTATGGGGACAGAGCAAAAACATGGATGACTTTGGCTGAGTGTCAGTTGGAAGCAGGGCAACGTAAGGATGCGGAAGTAAGTTTTCAAAAAGCGTTTGAGCTCGATACAGCAAACCCATTTACGGTCTACAACTTGGCTTTGCTGATGTTTCAACGTGGTGATTATGTTAGGGCTCAGTTTTTTGCGAGACGACTCAATAACGGGGATTTCGCCAATGCTGAGTCTTTGTGGCTTGGCGTTAGAGTTGAGAGAAAGCTTGGAAATAGTGACGCTGCCTCGCAATTGGCTGGGCAGTTGAAGAAGAGGTTTTCACAATCCCGCGAGTATGCCGCGTTTGAACAGGGTAACTTTGATGAATGATTCGGATCATTTAGACACTAACGACTCCGTGTCGGCAATTCAATTCAACGAGAGTCTTTCGGCAGGGGCGATGATTAAGGCAGCGCGTGAAGCTGCTGGACTGCATGTTGCCGCATTGGCTGTGTCTATGAAAGTTCCAGTCAAGAAGTTGGAAGCGCTTGAGTCCGACCGTCTAGACCAGCTTCCTGACGCCGTCTTTGTCCGTGCGCTGGCGTCTAGCGTATGCCGGACCCTCAAGATAGACCCCACCCCCGTCTTGCTGAAGTTGCCACAGACAAACGCCCCTCGTTTGACCTCTGATCGGAGTGGAATCAATGCCCCATTTAACCCGCCTAGCGACCAGAAGCACTATTCTGCGGCGAGCCCCGCCAATAAACCCGTAGTTTGGTTGGTTGTGGCCCTGCTGTTGGCGGCCTTTGCGATACTGTTCTTGCCGGACCTCACCGTCAATGAGAAGGTGGATGTAGTGGGTCCGCCACAAGCCACTGTTCAAATGCCGGTTGAAGTGTCTGCGAAGCCGGATCTTGTTAAGCCAATGGATGTTCCTGTTGTCCCGTTAACTTCCCAAGTAGAGCCGCAGCTGGCGGCACCGCAACAGCAGACTTTGGAGTCTTTGCCCAAGGTGACGGCGAGTGCACAGGCTCCATCAGCCTTGACAGCGCCTAGCTCACCAGTGACAGCCCCCCTTCCCGGCGCGCAATTGGCCCAGAGTGCAATTGTCTTTAAGGCTAAAGGTGACTCTTGGATAGAAGTGCTTGATGCGAGCAAGGCCGTCCAGTTGCGCAGAATTGTGTCTGCTGGTGAGACGGTCGCCGTAAGCGGTACTTTACCCCTGTCGGTCGTGATTGGGCGCGTTGATGCCGTGGAAGTAGAAGTTCGCGGTAGCAAATTTGGATTGTCCGAAATAGCGCGAGATAACGTTGCTCGCTTTGAGGTGAAATAGTGAACCAAAGTACCCCAATTGCAGTTGCCAACCCATATCAGCGGAAGTCCTTGCAAGCTAAAGTGGTGTGGGGCTCTCGGACGGTCACCATCGGTGGTGGTGCTCCAGTGCGAATTCAGTCAATGACAAATACGGATACTGTCGACGCTATTGGTACGGCGATTCAAGTGAAGGAACTGGCTTTGGCTGGTTCTGAAATTGTAAGGGTGACCGTCAACACCCCGGAAGCAGCCCAGGCCGTGCCTTATGTGCGGGAACAGTTGGACAGAATGGGCATTGATGTGCCGCTCGTGGGCGATTTTCACTTCAATGGCCACCGACTACTCACTGACTATCCAGAGTGCGCCAAGGCGCTGTCTAAGTATCGTATCAATCCTGGCAATGTGGGCAAAGGGGATAAGCGAGATAAGCAGTTTGCCACAATGATTGAAATTGCAGCAAAGCTGGACAAGGTCGTGCGCATTGGCGTAAATTGGGGGAGCCTAGATCAAGAGCTACTGGCGAAACTCATGGATCAAAATGCCCAACGTGTTGAGCCATGGGATACGAAATCGATCATGTATGAAGCCTTGATCACGTCTGCGTTGGATTCAGCGCTACAGGCAGAGCACATTGGGTTGCCGGCCAACCAAATAGTTTTGTCTTGCAAGATGAGTGGTGTCCAAGATCTCATTTCTGTGTATCGGGAGTTAGGCAAGAGGTGTGAATACCCCTTGCATTTAGGTCTGACCGAAGCAGGGATGGGTACTAAGGGGACCGTTGCATCCACGGCCGCATTGTCGGTCTTATTGCAAGAAGGCTTGGGGGACACGATCAGGGTTTCCCTCACGCCTGCACCAGGAGAAAGTCGCACCCAAGAAGTTCTAGTGGCTGCAGAAATTCTTCAAGCAATGGGGTTGCGCTCATATGTACCGAGCGTCACAGCGTGTCCTGGTTGTGGACGTACAACAAGCACAACGTTTCAGGAGCTCACCCAACAGATTGACGATTTCCTCAGAGAGCGCATGCCGGTATGGAGGGATGCGTATCCAGGCGTCGAGTCCATGAAAGTCGCAGTTATGGGCTGTATCGTCAATGGTCCGGGGGAAAGCAAACATGCCGATATTGGTATTAGCCTTCCTGGGACAGGCGAAGCGCCTGCTGCGCCTGTCTATATTGATGGTGAAAAGAGCATAACCTTAAGAGGCGATGGCATTGCGACGGAGTTCCAATCAATTGTTGAGCGCTACATTAAGCAACGATACGGAGCACGTCAGAGCGTTTAAGCGCTATGGGTAGCGATCCCTCTCGCGTTGAGCCATTTTGGCTTTGGGCTTGATCGTGTTAGCGAAACGTTGCAATCGTGCGCATTCTTTACCCAGCCTAACCACGCCCGTTTGCACGCGTGTGTTTGGCTTGTTCAGTAAGCGTTAGGTGCTTCGATCGAAGTTTGCCCCCCATGTGTCCACCTACAATCCAACCCAATTACAACTAAGCATTTATGGCAAATCATTTAGATCTCGAAGAACAAGAGCAGTTAGATCAGCTTAAGCATTTTTGGGCCCAGTATGGCAATTGGATTACTTGGGTGCTGATCGTTGTATTAGGCGGCTTTGCTTCGTGGAATGGCTTTCAGTATTGGCAACGCACCCAAGCTGTGCAGGCCGCAGCACTGTATGACGAAGTTGAACGTATGGCTTTGTCTGCGGATTCAGATAAAACCATTCGCGCCTTCGAAGAAATGAAGGCTCGCTTTGGCTCTACAGTGTATGCGCAACAGGCAGGTCTTTTGGCTTCGAAAACTGCAGAAGTTGCCGGCAATTCTCAGGCTTCCTTGACAGCGCTTACGTGGGTAGCGGAGAAAGGTGCCGACAAGGGTTACGCAGGGGTTGCGAAGTTGCGGCTAGCCAGTGCACTGATTGCGCAAAAATCTTATGACTTAGCCGAAAAGGCGCTACAGGGTCTCGACGCTGATTTTGAACCTTTAGCCCAAGACAGGCGCGGTGACATCTATGCAATTCAGGGTAAGAAAACAGAAGCCATTGCAGCCTACAAGGCTGCGTACGGGATGTTTGATGGTCGATCAGACTATCGTCGCCTTGTGGAAGTTAAGTTGAATGCGCTTGGTGTCCATGTAGACGCTACCTTGTCTAAAACAATTGTCGAGGCGGCAAAGTGACTATTCGCAACGTCGCTTTTCGGTTGTTTGCACGCCTTTCAAGCGTGGCTTTTTGTGTGGTGGGAGTTGTTGCCTGCTCTACAGTGGATCGACCTAAACCAAGCGAGCTGGGGCCAATTAATGCACTGATTAGCATCACGCAAGTTTGGTCCACTAGCCTGCCTGCTGTTACTTTTCCGGTTGATGTAAAGGTTAATGGTGGCAAGGTCTATTTGGCGGCCAGCGATGGTACGGTTGTGGCGTTAGATGGAGCTACGGGGCGTGATGTATGGCGTTTGCCTTTAGGGGTAAGGGTTGCAGCTGGCGTTGGAACTGACGGTGTAAACACAGCGGTCGTTACTCAGGCCAATGAACTGATCATGGTTAACGGGGCAAAAGAGCTCTGGAGGCAAAAGATCAACGGAATGACATTAACCTCTCCAGTGGTTGCTGGGGAGCGTGTATTTGTGTTGGCAGCCGACAGAACTATGTATGCGTTTGATGGGAAAACTGGCCGTAGGCTCTGGCAGCAGCAGAGATCTGGGGATGCTTTGGTGCTAGCCCAAGCTGGGATATTGCAACCCTTCGAAGACACGCTGTTGTTCGGCTCTTCTGGCCGGCTTATTGGAGTTAGCCCACAAAACGGGCAATCGCTATGGGATACCAGCATTGCCAGTAGTCGTGGAAGCAATGAAGTTGAACGTCTAGTTGACCTAGTGGCAGGTGCGTCTCGGGTTGAAAGTTCAATGTGCGTGCGGGCTTATCAGATTGCTGTTGGTTGTGTCGATCTCCGCAAGGGGACCACAACGTGGACCAAGCCACTGAGAGGATTCTCTGGAATTGATGGCAATCCGACCATGGTTGTCGCAACCGAAGCGAATGGGCAACTAATTGCGCTTCGTCGTGACAATGGAGACAAGCTTTGGACATCTGACAAATTGCTACACCGCAAATTGTCTGCCCCATTGCTGGTTGGTAAGACCATCGTTGTAGGTGATGAGACGGGTGCCGTTTACTTCTTTTCGAGGGACACCGGAGAGTTGACCAACCGCATGGTGACCAACGCAGGACCGATAAGCGCGACTCCGGTGGTGGTTGGTCAAACCGTTGTGGTCGTAACACAACGCGGAAACGTATTTGGCTTTAGGCCCGAGTAACTGAGAGCCATAAAGCTATGAAACCTGTAATTGCACTAGTCGGTCGTCCCAATGTGGGAAAGTCCACCCTCTTTAATCGTTTGACCAAGACTAGGGACGCCATCGTCGCAGACTTTGCAGGGTTGACGAGAGACCGTCACTATGGCAATGGTAAGCACGGCCGTATCGAATTCATCGTAATCGATACGGGAGGGTTCGAGCCGGATGCATCCTCTGGAATTTACATGGAGATGGCGAAGCAGACTCGCCAGGCCGTGGCTGAAGCTGATGTGGTGTTGTTTGTGGTCGATGCTCGCGCGGGAATATCTGCTCAAGACCATGAGATCGCGAAGTACCTTCGAAAGCTTGGTAAATCGTGTGTGTTGTTGGCCAATAAAGCTGAGGGCTTGAAAGAAGGTGCTCAGCTGGTCGAGTTCTTTGAGCTAGGATTGGGTGAGGTCGTTCCTATCTCCGCGTCGCATGGCCAAGGAATAAAGCCACTGCTTGATTTGGCTTTGACTGCTCTCGTGCCAGAGCAACCTGATGGCGAGTTCGCAGAGGTTGACCCTGCCGTGATCAAACTTGCGGTAGCGGGGCGGCCCAACGTAGGCAAATCTACCCTGATTAACACCTGGTTGGGGGAGGAGCGCTTAGTTGCATTCGATATGCCTGGCACCACTCGCGACGCCATTACTGTACCGTTCGAGAGAAATGGTCAAAAGTTTGAGTTAATCGATACCGCAGGCCTACGTCGAAAAGGCCGTGTGTTTGAGGCAATTGAAAAATTCTCAGTCGTGAAGACGCTGCAGGCGATTGAATCGGCGGGTGTTGCCCTCCTGTTGATAGATGCCACGCAGGGCGTAACTGATCAAGACGCCCACATAGCGGGGTATATATTGGAATCAGGCCGGGCTGTGGTATTGGCGGTCAACAAATGGGACGCCATTGATGAATATCAGCGAGAGCTAGTCAAGCGCTCTTTAGAAACTCGGATGGGGTTCTTGAAGTTTGCAACGGTGCACTTCATTTCTGCGCAGAAGCGTCAAGGCTTAGGTCCTCTGTGGGACTCTATTGCCCAAGCGCACCGTGCCGCTAACCGCAAAATGTCAACGCCGGTGCTGACTCGCCTGTTGCTTGAAGCGGTGCAATTTCAAACGCCGAAAAAATCGGGAATGTACCGTCCGAAGTTGCGCTACGCGCATCAAGGAGGCATGAATCCGCCGATCATTGTGATCCACGGAAATTCCTTGGAACACGTGACGGATGCTTACAAACGCTTCCTTGAAGGACGATTTCGAAAAGAATTCGATTTGGTAGGCACACCGTTGAAAATCCAGTTCAAGTCCTCTGAAAACCCTTTCACGGAGAAAGAGTCACGATGACTAGGACCGTTTAGGCACCTGTGTGCCTGTAGTCGCGCCATACCGCTAAGTGGCAATCGGCGCTTACCCTTATCATGGTGTGGTATTGTCCACTCCTATTCATTTTTCAACACGGAGAATATCGTGAATAACAAAGGCCAACTGTTGCAAGATCCCTTTTTGAATGCACTGCGTCGCGAGCATGTGCCAGTCTCGATTTACTTGGTAAACGGCATCAAGCTGCAAGGACAAATCGAATCATTTGATCAGTATGTCGTGCTTCTTCGTAATACTGTGACTCAGATGGTGTACAAGCATGCGATCTCAACCATTGTTCCGGGGCGCTCAGTGAACTTTGCAACGACTGGAAATGGAGATGAGCCTGCTGCCGCGTAAAGCCGCTGCCTGTTGCGGTTCAATCCTGCGGTTTAGCTGGGCTTCCCGAATTTGAGTTCCGATCTCAAAGCTGTAAAAGTACCTGCTATTTTGGTAGGTGTGGATTTAGGTGGCTCCAATTTTGATACGGAACTGGAAGAGTTAAGCCTGCTTGCACAGACAGGCGGATTAACTCCTGTCGGTCGCATAGTTTGCAAACGCAGGGCGCCAGATGCGGCATTGTTTGTTGGTTCGGGCAAGGCTGACGAAATCAAGTTGTTGGCGCAACAACTTGGGGCACAGGAAGTTCTTTTTGACCAAGCATTAAGCCCAAGCCAACAACGTAACCTTGAACGTCAATTGGAAATGCCGGTCAATGACCGCACTTTCCTGATACTTGAAATATTTGCCCAGCGTGCGCGTAGTCATGAGGGAAAGCTTCAAGTGGAGCTTGCTAGATTGCAGTACCTTTCTACGCGCTTAGTTCGTCGTTGGTCGCATTTGGAACGGCAGCGTGGCGGGATTGGCACGAGAGGTGGGCCCGGAGAAACCCAGATCGAGCTAGATCGCCGCATGATTGGCGAGAACATCAAGCGGACCAAAGAGCGACTGATCAAAGTAAAGCGACAACGCGGTACGCAAAGGCGTCAGCGTGAAAGGCGTGACGCATTCAACATATCGTTGATTGGCTATACGAACGCTGGTAAGTCAACGCTTTTCAATGCGCTGGTCAAGGCAAGAGCTTACGCTGCAGATCAGTTGTTCGCTACGCTTGATACAACCACCCGTCAGCTTTACTTGGGAGAGTCTTCGCGGACGGTTTCTTTGTCCGATACCGTGGGCTTCATTCGTGACTTACCGCACGGTTTGGTTGACGCGTTTCAAGCTACCTTGCAGGAAGCGATTGATGCTGACCTGTTGCTACATGTAGTTGATGCATCGAACCCCAACCACGTTTTGCAAATGCAGCAAGTCCAGTTGGTCTTGAAGGAGATTGGCGCTGAGGGAATTCCTCAGGTGTTGGTCTTCAACAAGGTCGATGCGCTGGACGACGACCGTCAGCCCATTCAATGGCTTGACGAGTATGACGTCGATGGATTGCGCTTCCCTAGGGTGTTTGTGAGTGCCAAGTCGTCCTTAGGTATTTCACGGTTACGCCAAGAGTTAGCGCGTATCACAGCCAAAGTGCATGAACCAGCGACTGATGAAATGGATCGCCCCGAATGAGCCGGGGCTAAATCATTTTTGTGCACAATCGTCCTTAGATATCCAAGAGACTAAGAAATGAAACTAAACCTTCCGTATGTAAATTGGACAGCGATGCCTTTGTGGATTCGCAATATGTTCAACTTAAACGATCCTCGATGGGGGCGTGGTGACGACAAGCCCTCCGATACTTCGAAGCCAGATGACGCGCCTCCAAGCACATCTAATGGCGGTAACTCCAATGGGGATCGTAAACGTGGCAATGCGTCGGGTCCACCAGACCTTGATGAATTGTGGAAAGACTTCAATAGGAAGCTAGGCGGTCTTTTTAATGGCAACGGCCCGTCCGGAGGCAATGGAGGTTCTGGAGGGAGCGGCGGATTTCAGCCAGACATGAAAAATGCCGGGGTAGGCCTTGGTTTGATCATGGGCGTAGTGTTGCTGATATGGCTTGGCACAGGCTTTTTCATAGTGCAGGAAGGACAGCAAGCTGTCATAACTCAATTTGGCCGCTACAAGGCAACCGTGAATGCGGGTTTCAATTGGCGTCTGCCGTACCCAATTCAACGTCACGAGTTGATCTTTGTGACCCAAATCCGCTCGGTGGATGTGGGGCGAGATACTGTTTTAAAGGCAACCGGTTTACGTGAGTCAGCCATGTTGACTCAAGACGAAAACATACTGGATATCAAGTTTGCGGTTCAGTACCGCCTTAGCGACGCCCGCGCCTATTTGTTTGAGAGCAAGAACCCGGCGGAGGCTGTCGTGCAAGCGGCAGAAACCGCGGTAAGAGAAGTAGTGGGAAAAATGAAAATGGACGCCGCACTGTCAGAAGAGCGCGACCAGATCGCACCACAAGTTCGCGCACTCATGCAATCGATTTTGGATCGCTACAACGTAGGAGTTGAGGTGGTGGGTATCAATCTGCAGCAAGGGGGGGTTCGGCCGCCTGAACAGGTTCAGGCAGCTTTTGATGATGTATTGAAGGCGGGGCAAGAAAGAGAACGTACCAAAAATGAGGCGCAAGCCTATGCCAATGATGTGATTCCCCGGGCCGTGGGCTCCGCCTCTCGGTTAAAAGAGGAAGCGGATGCCTACAAAGCGCGCGTGGTCGCCCAAGCACAGGGAGATTCTCAGCGCTTCAGATCGGTTTACGCCGAGTACCAGAAGGCCCCTCAGGTCACCCGAGATCGAATGTATTTGGACACCATGCAGCAGATCTACACGAATGTCACCAAGGTGATGGTGGACACACGACAAGGTGCTAGTTTATTGAACTTGCCTCTAGACAAAATACTGCAGATGAATGGCGGCTCAGCACCGTTATCGCTAGAGCAAGCAGCGGCAGTGTCTGGAGCTGCGCCAGCGCCAGCACCTTCGCCCGCAACACCGATAGATGCGCGCAGCCGCGATGCTGCCCGCACCCGTGAACGTGATTCACGCTAGGAGTATTAAATGAACCGTATCGGATTGATTCTTTCTTTGGTGTTAGGTTTTGTTGTTCTTGCCAGTTCCACTCTATTTGTTGTCGATCAGCGTCAGTTTGGGGTTGTTTATTCTTTGGGGCAGATCAAAGAGGTCATCACTGAGCCAGGACTCAACATTAAGTTGCCTCCGCCCTTTCAAAACGTCACCTACATTGACAAGCGACTCTTGACTCTGGATAGCACAGATGCTGACCCCATGCTTACTGCAGAAAAGCAGCGGGTCGTTATTGATTGGTACGTACGTTGGCGCATATCTGAACCTTCAGAGTACATCCGCAACGTTGGCCAAAACGAAAGTGCAGGTGCTAGTCAGCTCAACCGAGTGGTTCGTAACGCGTTTCAGGAAGAAGTGAATAAGCGTACGGTTAATGAGTTGCTTTCGTTGAAGCGAGAAGCATTGATGGCGGATGTGAAGGCGGAAGTCCTTGAGAAGGTCAAAGGGACAAAGCCCTGGGGAGTCGACGTGGTGGATGTTCGCATTACACGGGTGGACTACGTTGAAGCGATCACCGAGTCTGTCTACCGGCGTATGGAGGCAGAACGCAAGAGAGTGGCCAATGAATTGCGGTCCACGGGAGCCGCTGAGGGGGAGAAAATTCGTGCAGATGCCGATCGCCAACGCGAAGTCACGATTGCGAATGCGTATCGTGATGCGCAAAAAATTAAGGGTGAGGGCGATGCTGAAGCGTCCCGTATTTACGGTGATGCGTTCGGGCGCGACCCTCAGTTTGCGCAGTTCTACCGTAGCCTCGAAGCCTATAAGGCAAGCTTCGCCAATAAGACGGATGTGATGGTGCTCGACCCTTCATCTACTGAGTTTTTTAAAGTGATGCGCAATGGTGGCGGTGCCACAACGCCCGCCAAGAAGTAAGCCTTGGATAGCAACACACTTTGGCTGGCACTAGCCCTGGTGCTAGTCATAGAGGGCCTGTTTCCATTCGCGTCGCCGTCAGGGTGGCGCCGGATGTTTGCCCAACTCATGCAAATGACGGATTCTCAAATTCGATTGTTTGCACTTGCAAGCATCTTGTGTGGTTTGGTGCTGATTTGGGGCTTGGCACCCTAAATCATGTGCCAAGCCCGGTAAAATCTCCGTTTTAACAGCACCCTTCTAATAAATGTCTGCTTGGGTCCTGCCGGATTACATTGCCGATGTGCTGCCGTCTGAGGCACGACACATTGAAGAAATACGTCGCAATTTGCTAGACATGGCACGAAGCTATGGCTATGAATTGGTAATGCCTCCTTTGCTAGAGCATTTGGAGTCACTGCTTTCAGGCACAGGTGAGGCTTTGGATCTCCAGACATTTAAGTTGGTAGATCAGCTCTCGGGGCGCATGATGGGCTTGCGCGCGGACACTACGCCACAAGTGGCTCGGATAGATGCACATTTGCTCAATCGACAAGGTGTTGCCCGTCTTTGCTATTGTGGTCCGGTGCTGCATACCCGTCCAAGTGGCCCGCACGCAACGCGGGAGCCACTTCAGTTCGGTGCAGAACTTTTCGGTCATCGTGGGTTGGAAGCAGACTTAGAGGTGCTCACCTTAGCGCTGGATGCTTTGAAGGTGACTCAGGTCCAAGGTATACAGGTGGATTTGGCCGATGCTCGCATCATTGAGGCCTTGTTGAAACTGGGAGACTTCGACACTGAGCACCAAGCACTCATCCTGGCTGCATTGGCAGGTAAGGATGTGAGTGAGTTGTCATCATTGACCGCGAAATCCCCCGCATTGGTTTCTACTTCCCTGAAGCATTTAGTTCAACTGTACGGGGATTCGAACGTCCTGGCCCAGGCACGCAAGGCATTGCCTAACGTTGCCCAAATTACCGAAGCCTTGGACCATTTGGATTGGTTGGCTAGACATGTGGATGGGGCTCGCACGAGCTTCGACTTGGCGGATTTGCGCGGCTATGCCTATTACAGTGGCGCCCGTTTTTCGATGTTCGCACCAGGCGCAAGCGACGCATTGGTACGCGGAGGTCGATATGACGAGGTTGGTTCCGTGTTTGGCCGCAAACGCCCCGCAGTTGGATTTAGCTTAGACGTCAAAGCCTTGGTAGCGGTTGCCCCGCCCAGACCTCTGCGCGCAGCGATCAGAGCACCGTGGAGTGAAGCGCTTGATGTGCGCGCAGCAATCGCTCAGCTGCGCAGACAAGGTGAAACTGTGGTCTGCGTGTTGCCAGGCCATGAGAGTGAAATAGACGAATTCAATTGCGACCGCGAGCTTGTGCTCAAAGGCGCGCAATGGACTGTTACTACCATCTGAATTGAGAAACGAAAACCAACCATGAACACAACCAAAGGCCGAAATGTTGTCGTAGTAGGCACCCAGTGGGGCGACGAGGGCAAAGGCAAGTTAGTCGATTGGCTAACTGAAAGCGCCCAAGGGGTCGTCCGTTTCCAAGGTGGTCATAACGCGGGACACACGCTAGTTATCAATGGTGTAAAGACAGCCTTGCATTTAATTCCTAGTGGCATCATGCGCCCGGGCGTAAAGTGCTACATCGGCAACGGTGTTGTTTTGTCTGCCGCCAAACTCTTCGAAGAAATTGAAGGCTTGGAAAAAGTGGGCGTGGAACTGCGTTCGCGCCTGCGTGTTAGCGAAGCCTGTCCTCTGATTTTGCCATTTCATGCCGCTCTTGATGTAGCCCGTGAAGCTTTTCGCGAGAAGGGTGGCACCGCTAAGATTGGGACGACCGGTCGCGGTATTGGCCCCGCCTATGAGGACAAAATTGCCCGACGCGCCTTGCGTGTGCAAGATCTGAAATACCCTGAGCGGTTTGCAGCCAAGTTGCGCGAACTGCTGGACCTGCACAACCATGTGCTGACAAGTTATCTCGGATCAGCTGCATTCGACTTCGGTCCCACCTTGGCGCCCTACATAAAAGAAGGTCAAGTGCAATTTGAGCCCGTGTTTGCCGAAGCTATGCGCCATGCTGAGCTGCTCAAGCCGATGATGGCTGACGTATCTCGTGAATTGAACGAAGCACACCTTAAAGGTGCCAATTTGCTGTTCGAAGGTGCCCAAGGAACCTTGCTCGATGTAGACCACGGGACGTATCCTTATGTTACTTCCAGCAACTGTGTAGCAGGCAATGCTGCAGCGGGTTCTGGCGTTGGGCCAGGCATGTTGCATTACGTGTTAGGCATCACCAAAGCGTATTGCACACGTGTTGGCGGTGGGCCGTTCCCGACCGAGTTGGATTGGGAAGTCGCTGGGACCCCTGGCTACCATATGAGCACAGTGGGGGCGGAGAAGGGGGTAACGACAGGACGTAGCCGACGTTGCGGATGGTTTGACGCGGCGTTGCTCAAACGGTCCGCGCAGGTCAATGGTCTGACGGGATTGTGTATTACCAAACTTGACGTTTTGGACGGACTGAAAGAGCTGCTGCTCTGCACTGGGTATGAGCTGGACGGCGAGCTGGTAGATATTTTGCCGATGGGCGCAGATGACATAGAGCGTTGCAAGCCTGTGTACGAAACCATGGATGGCTGGTCAGAAAGCACCGTGGGCGTTACTCAGTACGATAAATTGCCCACTGCTGCTCGCCTCTATCTCCAACGGATTGAGCAAATTACAGGAGTTCCTATCCATATGGTCTCTACCAGCCCCGATCGCGATCACACCATCATGATGCGCCACCCTTACTTGGCCGATTAAGCTCTGTTTAATCGCTATTTACGCCCGTATCTATTGCTCAACCAGCTATCAAAGTAGGAGTAAACCTATGCTAACTGAAGACGGAAAACATCTCTACGTCAGCTACGACGAATACCACAACCTTATTGAGAAACTTGCTATCAAGGTGTACCAGTCTGGGTGGGAGTTCGACACTATTTTGTGCCTAGCCCGTGGTGGCTTGCGTCCAGGTGACATCATGTCCCGTGTGTTTGATAAGCCACTGGCCATTATGTCGACCAGTTCGTACCGCTCTGACGCTGGTACCGTGCAGGGCAATTTGGACATTGCACGCTACATCACGACACCCAAGGGCGAGATAGCGGGGCGAGTGTTGCTGGTGGACGACTTGGCCGACTCGGGGCACACCTTGAACGCAGTAATCAAACAGCTGAAGACCAATTACGCCCCCATCACGGAGTTGCGCAGTGCTGTGATTTGGACCAAAGCATTGTCTACGTTTACCCCTGACTACTCGGTCGAGTTTTTGCCCACCAATCCATGGATTCATCAGCCATTTGAGGGCTATGACGCTATGCGGCCCGAGCAACTCATCCAAAAGTGGAGCGTTTAGGCGCAGGTTGTTCAATGATGAAGAAAAGTCCCAGCACAGAGTTGATTCACCACCCTTACCAGCCACCGGCAGGTTTTAAGGGGCTTCAAGAAGGGGTTTTCAAAGCCTCGACTGTGCTGTTTCCAAACGTGGCGGCCATGCGTAGCTATGAGTGGAAGGACAAAAGTGCTTTCACCTATGGTCTGCATGGAACCCCAACCACCTATACGTTGGAAGAGCGTCTTTGCACATTAGAAGGTGGAAGCCAGTGTTTGCTGGTGCCCAGCGGCTTAGCCGCGATTGCCTTGGTCTCACTGTCATTACTGCGCGCTGGCGATGAAGTCTTGATTCCGGACAATGTGTATGGCAACAGCAAAAGTCTCGCTGATGGGGAGTTAAAGCAGTGGGGAATATCGCACCGTTGCTACGACCCGATGGACCCGCAGGATTTGGCCGCCAAGCTGTCTGAGAATACGCGTTTGGTTTGGTTGGAGGCGCCAGGGTCCGTAAGCTTGGAGTTTCCGAACCTGTGTGAGTTGGTGCGCGTTTGCCAAGCGCGCAATGTGTGGACTGCCTTGGACAATACGTGGGGTTCAGGCATAGCGTTTTCTGCATTCGACTTACTGCCCGGGAGTTCGCCTGCATTAGGGGCTGATATCTCGGTGCATGCCCTGACCAAGTATCCCTGCGGTAGTGGTGATGTACTCATGGGAAGTGTGACTACCCGAGATGCCGGTTTGCACATGCGTTTGAAGCTCACGCATATGCGCCTAGGTTTCAATGTGGGGGCCAACGATGCTGAGGCAATTTTGCGGGCGCTGCCTAGCATCTACCTGCGCTATCAAGCCCACGATGTCGCTGCGCGCGCTTTGGCAGCTTGGTGCGAAACCCGACCGGAGTTTGTCCAAGTGCTGCATCCTGCATTGCCTAGTTCGCCCGGACACGCGCATTGGGCCGAGATCTGCACATCAGGTAGCGGCGGCGCTGCAGGCTTGTTTACCGTGGTGATAGCTCCCCATGTAACGCAAGCCCAAGTCGACCAATTTTGTGATGCTTTGCAGCACTTCAAAATTGGTTGGAGTTGGGGAGGACATCTGAGCCTAGTTGTCCCCTACGATTTAGCCAGCATGCGTACAGCTTGGCCATTGCATATCAAGCGAGGGATCTTGGTCCGCTTTTGGGTGGGCCTTGAGTCGGTAGCAGATCTTCAAGCGGACCTTAGCCAAGCATTGATTCATTTGCATTAACTGGTGTTTACCTGAGTAGGCAAGGGGGCTTGCTAACAGTAGTCTTTGTGCATGGAAATGCCAACAAAAGAGCTTCAGCCAGCTCCCTATACCCCTCCACCATCCGATGCGCCCCCTAAGCGCATCTTGCATGCGCGTTTTTCGGACCCTTTGCATTGGTTGCTTCAGGCAGTTCGTGACTTTCGTGCCCATCTCGGTATTTCGTCGTTTTACGGTATCGCGTTTTGGCTCATGGCTGTGTTGCTTAGCGCTGTATTCAAAAGCAAACCCGAATACACCATGTCGATAGCCTCAGGGTGCCTGCTCTTGGGGCCATTTTTGGCCATGGGCTTGTACGAAGTGAGTCGCTTGCGTGAGCTAGGACTTGAGCCAGAGCTGTCCAAATCCATCACCTGTTGGGACACGCACCTCAAGAGCATGGGCTTGCTGGTGCTGGTTTTGATTGTGCTGGAGCTGCTGTGGGGACGGGCTTCACTGGTAGTGTTCGCAGTATTTTTCAACACTGGTATGCCTTCCACTACGGGGGTCATTCGTGCAATTTTCAATCCCGACAACTGGGAGTTTATTGTGGCCTATACGTTAGTGGGCGGAGGTTTTGCTGTCTTAGTTTTCGCTACTGCAGTCGTATCCATTCCTACTATTTTGGACCGAGACACTGATGCCATTACTGCCGCTATCACCAGCCTGGAAGTTGTCTTCAACAACACCGCGGTGATGATGCTTTGGGGTGTATTGATCACTGCATTGGTGGTGCTGGCTTTTTTGACACCTTGGGCCATGGGTTTGTTGCTTGTGGGGCCTATCTTGGGTTATGCCAGTTGGTACGCCTACCGTGGCACGGTTCAGTGGATTGACAAAGAGAGCGATGAACCTGTTTAGATCGCAATAAATCACGCTCAGTTTCTAGCCAAGCACACACAAAATGGTAAAGTGGCTTCAACTACTTGAAAGCATATTTTGGCAACACCCAATTACGGATACGAAAAACGTCAGAAAGAACTGGCAAAAAAGAAGAAAAAAGAAGAAAAGCTAAAGAACAAGGCTGAGCGCAAAGTGGGCGACGGTCCCGAGGATGACTCCGCGCCAAGTCCAGATGCACCTGCAGATGGCGAAACATCTAGCCCTTCCCAATCCTGAGAGTTTCAGTTCTAAAAAGCCATCAGACCGATGGCTTTTTTACTTGGTGACGTAACAGCATAGCGCGCAGCAAGGGCCGCTAGGAGGCCTGTAAAAGCGCCTTGGCACTCTCTGCCAAGTCGTGCGGTTCACGGCTCTTAAGGGTGCAAATGCTGGCCCTATCAAACTGTGAAAAATTACGGCGCATAGATTGGTGGTAGACCGGGTCGTAGTGCAGCGCAAGCAACTCTGTGACCACGTTCACTATGTCACCCGCTCTCACTTGTGCAATCCATTGCTGTACCGTCGCTTTACCTCGAATCTCTGCTAGCACCTGTAGCCGACTACAAAAGTGCTCGGTGTTGTTGACAAAGTAATCGTAGTCCTCCAACAGCAAGGCCACGCGTTGTGCCTGCGGTAGTTCAAGGTTAATGCAAGGGCTGGCCCGCATAGCCTCAATCAAGCACATCGGAACGGCTACATTGCCGACTTTCTTGCTCTCGCTCTCCACATACACAGGTTTGCTTGGATCAAAGGTACGCAGAGCGCTCCACACCAAGGTGTCGAAGCGCTTTTGGCTTGGTTGGCTTACGCCAGGAATGGCACCCAACACAGAGCTACGGTGTTTGGCTAAAGCTTCTAGGTCCAAAACCTGCGCGCCTTGGGCCGCCAGTGCATGGAGCAAGCGGGTTTTGCCTGAGCCCGTGGTGCCACAGATCACGCGCCATTGCAACGGACGTACCAAGCTGGGCGTAGCCGCAACGACGGCGGCCCTAAATGCTTTGTAGCCCCCGTCAACCATCGTGACTCTGAAGCCAATCTGTCCCAGAATGAGCGCCAATGAACCACTGCGTTTGCCACCTCGCCAGCAGTAGGCCAAAGGCTTCCAGTCGCGCGGCTTGTCCATCACTTCGCGTTCAATATGTGCGGCAATGTTTCTAGCGGCCATCGCTGCGCCGCGCTTTTTTGCCTCAAACTGACTGACCTGCACATACATGGTTCCAATCGTGATGCGCTCTTGGTTGCTCAGCGTGGGCCAGTTCACGGCGCCGGGTAGGTGGTCTAAGGCGTACTCATCTTCTGTGCGTGCGTCGATCACAGTATCAAACTCGTGAAGGCGCACTAGCAGTTCGCTGGCCGTGATTGTGCTTACGCTCATTGCATCATCTTACGCACAGCAGGCCACATAGTGTCCAGTATCACCGGGTGGGCTGCTTCTAGAGGATGGATGCGATCTGCCTGAAACCAGCGCAGTGCATCAGGCACATCGGCGATACCTTTAAGCAAAAAAGGCACTAAGCCAGCTTTGTGGGTTTTTGCTACGGTGGCGAATGTTGCGGCAAACTTTTCGCTGTAGTCTTGGCCATAGTTAGGAGGCACCTGCATGCCCGCTATCAGTACCTTGGCTCCCATCGCCTGCGCTGATTGGGTCATAGCGGAAAGGTTGTCTTGCGTCATGCCCAGGGGCAAGCCGCGTAGTGCGTCATTGCCGCCCAACTCAATAACGACCCACTTTGGGCGATGCTGGGTGAGTAGCGACGGTAAACGCGAGCGTCCTCCGGATGTGGTGTCCCCACTGATACTGGCGTTTACTACTTTGGCCGCAATCTTCTCTTTCGCAAAGCGCTGCTCCATCAAAGCGACCCAGCCAGAGCCCCGTTTAAGGCCATACTCAGCACTGAGCGAGTCGCCCAATACCAGCACAGTGGGGGCAAGGGGCGCAGCCGTAGGAGCGGTTTGCGCTAAACAAGACCCTGTCAAAGCAGCCCAAAGGCCAAGCGCGCTAAAGTGTCGACGATTCAAAGAGAGCCCCATGTCTAATTCAATTATTTCTGTTGAGCATGTATACAAAGCCGTCAGCGACTCCACCGGCACGCTGGAAATCCTGCGCGACATTGATTTTGCGCTAAAAGCCAAAGAGACTGCAGCAATTGTGGGTGCCTCTGGTTCTGGCAAGAGCACCTTGCTCTCGATCATCGCTGGCCTGGACACGCCCACCAGAGGCACGGTACGTATAGACGGCCAAGACCTGTTTGCCATTGACGAAGACGCGCGGGCTGCATTGAGGGCGCGCAAAGTGGGTTTTGTATTCCAGAGTTTTCAGCTGTTGGGCAACCTGACCGCACTTGAAAACGTGATGCTGCCGCTGGAGCTGGACGGTCGCAAAGACGCGCGCAAAGCGGCGGGTGACATGCTGGCGAGGGTAGGGCTGGCTCAGCGCCTTAACGCGTATCCGCGCGTTCTTAGTGGGGGCGAACAGCAACGTGTGGCCCTGGCTCGGGCTTTTGTGGTTCACCCAGCGGTGCTCTTGGCGGATGAGCCAACCGGTAGTTTGGACTTTGCTACTGGCGAGAAAATCATGGAATTGATGTTTGACCTCAATCGCGAACAAGGCACCACACTGGTATTGGTGACCCATGACCGGTCGATCGCCGCGCGCTGTGACCGACGCATCACGATAGAAGCAGGGCGGGTCGCTTCTGAAGTGCAGTAGGTCTGTTGGAGCGCATGGGAGTTTGTGACCATCGCTCAGGCAAGTCCAGCTCTCACTTTGATAGCGGCAGATAAGCCGCGATAATGGGGCATGTCCTCATCCAAAGTTCTATTTGGCTTTCATGCCCTCGGGGTGCGTCTGAAAACAGCGCCCAAGTCCATCATCGAAATCTATTTCGAGCCCACCCGCCGTGATGCGCGCATGCGCCAGTTCATTGAGAAAGTGAACGAGGCTGGCGTTCGGCTCATCGAGTCGGATGGCCTGCGCATTGCCAAGCTGTGCGGCAGCCACGGGCACCAAGGCGTGGCCGCACGTGTGCATGAGCTCGCCCAAGTACATTCGCTTGACGAATTGCTAGAAGGCCTGGAGGCCGCCAATGCCGAACTGCCGCTGGAACAACGTACCCAAGCTCTTATCTTGGTATTGGACGGTGTGACAGACCCTCACAACCTAGGGGCATGTCTGCGTGTGGCAGACGGTGCCGGCGTCCACGCAGTGATTGCCCCCAAAGACCACGCTGCGGGCATTAACGCTACGGTAGCTAAGGTGGCCAGTGGCGCTGCGGAAACCGTGCCTTACTTCATGGTGACTAACTTGGCGCGCACCTTGAATGAACTCAAAGAGCGCAATATTTGGGTTATTGGTACCAGTGACGCGGCCACCCACACCCTGTACCAAGCCGACCTCAAAGGCCCCGTTGCTTTAGTGCTGGGCGCGGAGGGGGATGGCATGCGCCAGCTCACCGCCAAGACTTGCGACCAACTGGTGAGCATTCCGATGAAGGGTGCTGTCGAGAGCTTAAATGTGTCGGTTGCCAGTGGCGTTTGCCTGTATGAGGCTGTGCGCCAACGCAGCTTGGCTTAATCTACTTTTGTAACTAAGGACTCTATGCGTGCTATTGGTTTGAGAGCTGCTTGTGCAGTATTGGTGGGCGCTGTGGCCATTTTGGGCTTGACCTCTTGCACGCAAGAGCAGCAAAACAAAATCAGCCGAGATATTCAGAACTGGACCGGCACCAATGGAGTCTTAGAGGTTTATGCCGGCGAAAAGCTGGTGCGTCGATTCGTGAAGATTGACAAACTCAGCACAGCGATGGGCACGGACGACAACAAACCACGCCCTTACCGTTTCGGCTACGGCGTGCTCGATGAAAACCTGAACATGCAGGTCGACGCTGGCGAGAAGAAGGTTTACTTCGAGATCAGTGACTACGGCAGCAACTACGTCTTCTTTGAAAACCCCCACTGAACCCCCAAGGGAGCTCGCAGTGCAAGGTAAGCCAGTCCTGGTGTATTTTCACGGTGCACCGGGTGGCGTTCAAGAGTTAGTGTGGTTAGAGCGCGAGGCGGCAGCCTTGGGCTTGACCTGCATGGCGGTAGACCGCTTTATGCTGCCTTCTGCACTCCAGGGGGATGCCTACTTTCAGGCGCTGGCCGCGCACATTCAAACCAAGCTAGGCGGACGCACATGTTGGTTTGTCGGTTTTTCTATCGGAAGCTATGTGGCTTTGCAAACGGCGCGATGGATGCAAGGCCAGGTCAAATGCCTGCATCTGGTTTCAAGCGCTGCACCGCTGGAGAGTGGCGACTTTTTGCCCGGTATGGCAGGTAAGGTAGTGTTTCAACTCGCCCAGAACTGGCCCCTAGTGTTTGCAGTAGTCTCGCGGTGGCAGGGACTCCTTGCCAAGCTGGCACCCGCAGCCCTGTACGGCATGTTGTTTGGCAGTGCGGCGGGGGGTGACAAAACTTTGGCGAAAGACAGCAGTTTTCAGTCAACGCTGCAGGGGCTGCTTGCCAGCAGCTTAGGTCCCGGCGTGCATGGGTACATGCGAGATGTGGGCTCCTATGTTCAACCTTGGGCCACTGCGCTGAGTGCGATGGACGTTCCCGCCCAGCTATGGCACGGCGATCAAGACAACTGGTCGCCCTTAGGCATGGCGCATAGCCTAGCCCATTTGCTACCCAAGGCCCAACCTGTACACGTACTGCCGGGGCTGTCGCATTACAGCTGTTTGTTCCAAGCGTTGCCGCGGATATGCCAGCAGTTTGCCAACGAGCCGCAAGCTTCGTGGTGAGTGCGTCCCAGGCCGGTCGCAGGGCGCTGTGGGTCTCGGGCTTGCTGTGTGTTGCGCTGTTCGTCGCGCTCTGGGTGCAGGCATGAGCGGGCGGCGCGTTGCAGTGCATGCGCACCCGCAGCTGCCGGGCTTGGCCTTGGTCGACGCCCATTTTGTAGAGCAACACTTCCCCAAGCACAGCCACGACGGGTACTCCATCGGCGTGGTGCGCTCCGGCGTTAATGCGTTTTGGCACCGGGGTGGCCAGCAGCATGCCATTGCGGGTAGCTTGTGCATCGTCAATCCCGGTGAGGTGCACACGGGCGACACGGTAACGCCCCAAGGCTGGTCGTATTTCAATCTCTTGGTGCCTGAGCTGCTGCTGCAAACTAGCCGCGCCACGCTAGATCTGCCTGCGCAAACCTTGCACTTCGGGCAGTCGGTCGTGGCAGATGCGCAAGCGGCTACGGCGCTGCTGGTTCTTGGACAAGCCATGCTGGCAAAAGACAGTCCCTTGGCGGTAGAGCAGCATTGGCTGGAACTGTGTGGTGTGTTGCTATCGCGCCATGTCAGTGAACGTGCGGCCCTAGCGCCTGTTTCGCGGATGCCCCGTCAAGTAGCGCGTGCGCGCGAAGTCTTGGACGCCGACCTGCTGGGCCAGCGCAGCTTGAGTGAATTGGCCGCGCTATGCCATGTGTCGCCCTTTCACCTAGTGCGCAGCTTCAGCGCCCATGTAGGCCTGCCGCCCCATGCCTACCAACTCCAAAAGCGGCTAGAGCAGGCCAAAGCCCGCGTGCAGCAGGGCGAAGCGCTGGCAAGCATTGCTGCTGCCACCGGCTTTGCTGACCAAGCCCATATGAGCCGGCACTTCCAACGCCAGTGGGGCGTGCCACCGGGCCAATTTGCGCCCCTGCGCAGCCAGCCGCAAAACCGCAAGAACGTTCAATACCGCTAAGCCGCTGGGCGAGACACTGCCTTCTTTATGCATCAAGCGAGAAGGAGCGGTAAGCGATGGCTTTGTTGAAGAGTGGGGCGGGGTCACCTGTTGTGGCCTATGTGCAGTTGGGCTTGGCCATGGCCATTGTGGGCAGTTCGGTGGTTGCCGGAAAGCTGGTCGCTGCCAGCATGCCTGTGATGTTGGCCTCCGCCATGCGCTTTGCCATTGCAGCCCCCATTTTGATTGCGATGTTGCTCTGGCGCGAGGGACGCATTACCTGGCCCAACCGAGCTGACTGTCTGACGCTGTTTTTGCAAGCCTTGACTGGCGTTTTCTTGTTCTCCGTGTTTTTGCTCTTTGGCCTCAAAACCAGCGGCGCTTTAGAGGCTGGCTTGATCACGGGCACGCTGCCCGCCGTAACGGCCGTGATGGCAGTTGTTCTGCTGCGAGAGCGGCCTCATCGCTGGCAGTGGCTGGGAATTGGCTTTGCGGTGCTGGGCGCGGCCTTGCTCCATGTGCATGAGGCAACACACGTCACAGGCGGGCAGAGGGGTGGGGGCGGAGCCGCCGCCAACGCCCAAGGCATGGTGCTAGTGCTTGGGGCGGTGGTGTGCGAAGGCTTGTTCGTGGTTTTGGGCAAGCGTACCCACGGGCGGGTGTCTGCGCTGACCATCGCCACCGCCATGAGCGTTCTGGGCTTTCTTATGTTTTTGCCTTTTGCCGCAGTGGAGGCTATGCACTTTCCCTTGGCCAGCCTGCGTTGGCAAGATGTGGCGGCGGTGCTGTACTTTGGCGTGGTGGTCTCCGTGGGGGCATTCTGGCTGTTTTACGCTGGGCTATCGCAGACCAGCGCCGCCACGGCAGGTGCATTCATGGCCTTTTTGCCACTGAGCGCTGTCGTTTTATCCGCCGTGGTGTTGGGTGAAACGCTTACGCCCAAGCACCTTGCCGCTGGAGCCTTTGTTCTGTTAGGCATTGGCTGTGCTGCTTGGCCGAAAAATCAGTCCACTGCGGCAAGAACTGAAGGGCGGCGCTTGGCCTAAACCCAGCCCAGCGCACCTAGCACAGCGCCTCCTGCCAGAACCCACAGGAGGTGTATTTGGGTGCGCCAAACCAGTACCGCGCTGGCGATCGCCAGAAGCCATAAAGGCCATTGTGCCCATGGGCCTCCATGACCACCTGCAAGAATCCAACCGGTTGCGATCAGCATGGCTACGACAATAGGTGCCAAGCCTTGCTTAAATGCGCGCACGACTCTGAGCTCACGGTTTCTATGGCCCCAGCGTGCTGCAGCGAACGTGAGGGTTGTGCTGGGCAGCATGATGCCTAGCATGGCTAGCGCCATACCCAAGGCACCCAAGCCCCAGGCATGCAGACCAGCTGCCATGCCGCCGGCCGCGTTCACGCCGACATTCCATCCCAACACCGCTACGAACAATACATTGGGGCCAGGAGCCGCTTGTGCCAGCGCTATGCTGGAGCTAAATTGCGCGTCACTCAGCCAGTGCCGCTCATCGACGAGATAACGGTGCATGTCAGGCGCAGTAGCAATGGCGCCGCCTACCGCCAAGAGCGATAGCGAGAGAAAGTGAACAAACAGGCCCAGCCACTCTGTGGCGCTCAGGGCGAGGGGTAGCGTCATGGCGTTTCACCTGCTGGGGTAGGTAGGGCGCGCAACTGTCGGTAAGCCCACCACCAGGCCAAGCCGCCCAGCGTGAACAAAACCCAGGCCAAGGGCAGTCGCAAGATGGCGATAGCTACAAAAGTCATAGCGGCTAACGCATAGCAGACAGGCGCACCCATGGCATTTGCCCTTAAGCCAGCAACCAACTTCATACCCGTGGCTGTGATGAGTCCGGCCGCAACAGCGCCCATCCCGCGCAGTGCCCCTTGGACCTGCGGAACATCTGAAACTGCCGCAAACAGTACCGCTGAGCCTAGGACAATGAGCAGCGGGAACAAGAGCATGCCAGTCAAGGCCACCAGCGCACCGCGCATTCCAAAGTAGCGGTCCCCAATCATGAGCGAGAGGTTCATCACATTGGGGCCCGGCAGTATCTGGGCTACCGCCCAGTCTTCCAAAAATTCAGAGGGCGTGAGCCACTTTTTCTTCTCCACGAGTTCCCGTTGCACCACCGCCAAAACACCCCCGAAACCTTGCAGTGCGAGCCAGCTGAAGGACCAAAAAAGGTCGGAGAGCGATTGGGGTTGTGGGCGCTGCCTTGGCTCAGTGCCTTGGGGATGCTGTGGTTCGGGGGCTTGCTGAGGTGAAGTGGGTGCCAAAGGAGTCATGGCTCCATTATCCTGGCGCGCTTACGCGGTGCTTTGATGGGTTTGGCCATCACTGCGGGCTTGCCTTGTAAGCCCAAGGCCAGTTCCAATTCCTCAATCGCTTGGTCGGTGTAGTCCAGCATGCGTTGCAGGCCAGGAACCGAGCGGCGGCAAGCGATGTAGCCAAAGCCTAGTTTGTCACCATAGCCCGTGATCGTGATGTTCAGCGCAAGGTAGTGCGTGGCGATAGAGACCGGATACACCTCATCCAACTGCGCGCCATTCATGTACAGCGTGTCGGTCGGGCCAGGCACGTTGGAGATCACCACATTGAACACCGGGTGTTTCTTGGCCGCGCCAGTGACCATGGCCACACCCATAGGCGATATGCTGGTGAGCCCATGCGAGAGTTTTTGTAGCCGGGGCATGTGGGTCAGGCGCTCTTTGGCTTTGCCCGTGGACTGCACAATGCGCTGTAGGCGCTTGAGCGGGTCTGCGATGTGGGTGGCCAAATTGGCCAGTAGCACAGACACTTGGTTGCCCGCTACGTCGGCACCTGCATGCAAAGACACAGGCACCATGGCGATCAACGGCTTGGAGGGCAAGGCTTGGTGGGCCAAGAGGTACTGGCGCAATGCGCCGGCACAAATGGCCAAGGTGACGTCGTTCACGGTAGCCCCTGACGCTTCACCCAAACGCTTGAGCCTAGGTAGAGAGTAAGACTGTGCGGCAAAGCGACGGGAACCCGATATTTCGACGTTGAACAAACTCGCAGGCGCTTGAAAGGCGCGGGCGGGCGCATTGGTGTCTTGGTCACTTCCCACCATGTCTTTGAGCGCGCTGGCCACTCCGGGTAAGAGGTCGCGTCCCATACTGGCCAGTTGCGCTAACTGTTGGGCCAAGCTTAGAGGTGCCCGTGCAGGGCGGCTGGTGGGGTGCTTTGGGTAGTGCAAGGACCACAGTGGGCCTTTGTGTACCGTGGCTTGGTGGCTTAGGGCTTGTGCCATCATTTTGGCAGCCGTCACACCATCGACCAGCGCGTGGTGAATCTTGATGTAGGTGGCGAAGCGCCCCCCAGGCAGACCCTCAATGACATAGGCCTCCCACAGCGGGCGGTTGCGGTCCAGCAGGTTACCGTGTAGGCGCGACACAATGGCCAGTAGCTCGCGAATACGGCCGGGTTGGGGGAGTGCTAGGTGGCGCAGGTGGTAGTCCACCTCAAAGTGCTTGTCTTCTTCCCAGTACCACAAGCCCATGCGCAGCACAGGGCGCATATTGAATGGGGGCAGTGCTTTGAGATGGGTTGCCCAATGGGCCAACAACTCCGCCACAAAACCGGGTTCGTTGGCGGGTGGTGTATAGAGGTTAAGGCCCGCAACGTGCATCGGCTGGTTACGGGTCTCCATCCACATGAAAGCGGAGTCGGTAGGGCTTAGTGCATGCATGTGGGTATCGGCCTTTTGCGTTATTGGCCACCATTGTGTCAGGGGTATGACCTTAGTGCGCACAGGTGGTACGTAGGAGTAAAATTTTTCGATACACGCTGCCGCCGTCTTTACATAGGACTGGACACTGCCCCCATGACAAGCAACGAACTTGATGCCCTTGCCGCTGAAACACAGCGGCTTTCTCAGTGGCATATGCTTTTGGGCGAGCTGTCAGCCTGCCTGTGGTTTACCGAAGACTTGCCCACCATGTTGCATGGTTTTTGTAAGGCACTGGTGACCCGTGCGGGCTATTTGTCGGCCGAGTTGGAGTTGGACCTAGAAGAACAAAGCCAGGTATTTAAAGCCCGAGTGCGGCACAGCAACTCGCCTGAGGCCGTGCAACACGCCACCTTGCCAGTGAGCCGTTTTGGTACTGCTTTGGCTGAGCTGCGCGTAAGTGCTGAATTTGCGCTGGGTGTTGGGCACGAGGCGCACGGCGTGTTGCTGAGGTTGACCCATGAGCTGGCCGAGGCCATCCATGCGCTGCAGGGGCAGCACCCCTATAACGATTTGCAAGACAGCGTGGAGATGTTGGCTTTGTCAGTGCAGCAAAGCCCCTATATGGTGCTGTTTGCCAAACCCTCAGGGGAAGTGGTGTTTTGCAACGACAGCTATTGCAAAGGCAGTGGCTACAGTACGGCGGAGGTCATAGGCCAGCGCATGCTGGTGGACCTTAGTACCCCCTCTAGTGAGGCTGAACTGCGCATGTTCAATGCGCTCAAGATGGGTGAGCACTGGCAGGGCGATATGCAGTGCCGCCGCAAAGACGGCAGCGAGTACTGGGTGCGTCAAATTGTGAGCCCTTTGTGTGACAAGGCGGGCAACATCACGCATTTGGTGTCGGTTAAGCAAGACATCAGCCATTGCCGCTTTCGCCTGAAGGATGCAGAAGAGGCCTTGCTCCTGCGTGAGCAAGCCTTGTCCTCCAGTAGCAATGGAATCATGATCACCCGCAGTGATGTAGATGACCATTCCATCGTGTACGTAAACCCTGCGTTTGAGCGCATTACAGGCTACAGCGCTTCGGAAGTCATTGGTCGGGAGGGGCGGTTCTTGCTGCGTGACGACCTCGCGCAGGCGGACCTTGAAGAGATACGCAGTGCACTGCGTGAGCGCCGCGAAGGCCAGGCGGTGTTGCGCAATTACCGTAAAGACGGCACCCAGTTCTGGAACGAGTTGCACATTGCCCCTGTCAAAGATGCGGATGGCCAGCACACCACGCACTTTGTGAGTGTCATCAATGATGCGACCGAACGCGTGAACTACCAAAAAGAGTTGGAGTACCAGGCCAACCACGACGCTCTGACCGGCTTGGCCAACCGCAACCTGCTCAATGACCGCATCATTCAAGCCATCGCGTGGGCTAAGCGGCAAAGCCTGTTTGTAGGCATCATGCTGTTGGACTTGGACCATTTCAAGCTGGTCAATGACGCGTCAGGCCATGGTGCTGGCGACACCATGCTCAAAGAAGTGGCGCAGCGGCTTAACAGTTGCGTGCGAGAGACCGACACGGTAGCCCGACTGGGGGGAGATGAATTTGTCCTTGTACTGACCGACTTGCCCGAAACGGGTGATGTCGATGTGATCGCTGAAAAAGTACTCAAAGCCCTGGCACGCCCCATTGAGATCAATGGGGTAGATGTGTTTGTGACCGCCAGTATTGGTGTATCCGTTTACCCCCGAGATGGGGACCATGGCGAGCTTTTGTTGCGCTATGCGGATATCGCCATGTACCGGGTCAAAGAGCATGGGCGTAACAGCGTGCGCCAGTTCATCCCGGAGATGGGGGCAACCGCCATCAGCCGTATGAATATGGAAGGCGCCATGCGCCGCGGGTTGGAGCGGGGTGAGTTCGCTTTGCACTACCAGCCCAAAATCGATTTGCTGACCCAGCGCATCGTGGGCGCTGAAGCCTTGGTGCGTTGGAACCACCCCCAAATTGGCCTGATTCACCCGATTGAGTTCATCCCATTGGCCGAAGAGTCGGGCCTCATATTGCCTTTAGGTGAATGGGTGCTGACCGAGGCTTGCCGCCAGCAGGTTGCTTGGCTGGAAGCTGGATTAGGTGCACTGGAGATGTCGGTCAACGTGTCGGCCCGGCAGTTCCGCCAAGAAGATTTGGCTGAGCGTGTGGCGCAGGTGGTGGCCGCCACAGGTATCGCACCCGCATGTCTGGCGCTTGAACTGACAGAAAGCATGGTCATGCAAGACGTCAACAGCACGCTGCTTGCGCTGCGTACCTTGAAGCAACTGGGCCTCAGTATTTCCTTGGACGACTTTGGCACGGGCTACTCCAGCTTGTCGTATCTACGCCGCTTTCCTATTGATGAATTGAAAATTGACAAGTCGTTTATCAACGATGTTCATGTCAATGAAGACGATGCCGCTATCGCTGGGGCCATCATCGCCATGGCTTTGAGCCTGGGGCTAAGGGTAGTGGCAGAAGGCGTCGAGAGCCAGGCGCAAGTAGACCGTTTGTTGGCCATGGGCTGCACCCAGGTACAAGGCTATTTGTTTGGCCGCCCCATGGATGCCGCAAGTTTTGTAGCAAAGTTTCAAGCGGGGGTGAGGGTGTTTCCATGACCAAGCTCCATTGGCAAGCCTTGAGCACTGCGCAATTGTCGGCGTTGCTCAACCAAAACGCATTGGTGTCGTCTAGCGAAGTGGATGGTGCAACCATCTACCATTTGCAAGGCGAGCGCGCGCAGGGCGACGAGCAGATTGCAGTGGCGTTACCCAATGGCCGTGTCATCGTCGTGGGGCCCGCGCCCAATGACGCGCCACGGCGCAGGCGCATCGAAGTAAGCAATTAGGCCTTGTGCCAGACCTCAGCGTTGACTGGTTGGGGCACCGCAAGCTGCATCAAATGGGCTAACACCCACTCTGTCACGGCTTGGTGCCTGCACATTTGCAAATGGCCAATGCCCGTAAACACGGTGGGCACGATGCCATGCACGGTTTGCGCCAGTTGCGGAAACACAATATTGTCTTGGGCTGTGACGGCGATGCGTAGCAAGGACCGAACACTGGCAGGCTCTTGCTTCTCCAAGGTTTTGACGTAGTCACTTTGCCAGACCATTTGGGCGCTGTTGGGTGTGATCGCGAGCTTGGGCGTGCCCAAACGGGTGCCTGCATGGGGTGTGCCTAAGGTGATGACCTGTGCCACGCGGGCCAAGGTGTCCGCCTCACCCTGCGCCCGCATCCACGCCCGAATGGCCAAGCCGCCCATGCTGTGCCCAATCAGCACCACCTTGCCCGAGCCCGGGTTCGGGTTCGCAGCGTCTGCGATTAGTGCAGTTTGTACCGCCGCCTCTATCGTGGGGGCGTAGTCCTCAATAGACGTGAACACAGGTTCTAAATCAACCGCGATTACGCTGTGGCCTTGGGCGCGAAGTTCAGCGCCCATGGTGTCCCACATGCGGTGGTTGCAGACATAGCCATGCACCAACACGATAGGGGGCTTGCGCAAACGCGTTGTTTGCACCGCGCTCGCAGCTAGCAAGCCGGGCGCTGGCCCGGCCCAAGGTTGGCGCAGCAAGAAAAAGTGCACCGAGGCCCGGTACTCTCCCCACACGCTGGCCCACCAAGTGCCCCAAGGCACGCCGGACGCGCGAGACTGCAGGGTGCTGGCCAAGATAGAGATTGCCGTAGTGCCAAAGGGCCACACCACGGGGAGCGCTAAGCACAGCCACCAAGGCCAGTGCGCGTAGGCCACGCCCCATCCAGCAAGGAGCAGAGCAAATGCGCTGTTGAGGAACAGCATGCGGCGAAGGTAAGAAGCAAGCATGGTGGCAGTGTAGTGCGTGCTTCTTGGCCTTTGGTTTAGCGTCTTAGTACTGGGGTTGGAACTTGGCGATGGCGGCTTTCACCTCATCCGTCAACACAAAGCCTGGGCCGAATTGCTGCGCCAACTCTGCAGCACGCTTCTCGAATGCATCCACACCCATGCCGTAAATGAACTGCATGGCGCCACCGGTCCAGGCGGGGAAACCAATGCCGAAGATGGAGCCGATATTGGCATCGTGCACGCTAGTGAGCACGCCTTCAGCCAGGCAGCGCGCGGTCTCGACCGCCTGGCGGTACAGCAGGCGGTCTTTGAGGTCCGTGATGTTCCAGGCTGAGTCGGCCCTTTCAAACAAACCTTGGAGTTCGGGCCACAGGAATTTCTTGGCACCTTTTTCAGTGGGGTACTCGTAAAAGCCTGCACCGCCTGCGCGGCCGGGGCGCTTGTGCTCTTTGACCATTTTTTCCACGACCAGTTCACCAGGAGTTGCGGTGTAGGTCTTGCCCTCGGCTTCAAAGTCTTTTTTGGTCTGGTCCATCACATGCAGACTCAAGGTGAGGGCGGTTTCGTCCAGCACCGCCAAGGGGCCCACCGGCATGCCGGCCTGGATGCCCGCGTTCTCAATGGCTGCGGCGGGAATCCCTTCGCCCAACATAGCCGCACCTTCCATGACGAAAGTGCCGAACACGCGGCTGGTGAAGAAGCCGCGCGAGTCGTTCACCACAATGGGGAACTTGCCCAGTGCCTGTACATAGTCGTAGGCGCGGGCCACAGTCTCGTCGTCGGTCTGCTTGCCCTTGATGATTTCCACCAGCTTCATCTTGTCCACGGGGCTGAAGAAGTGGATGCCGATGAACTTCTCGGGCTTGGCGCTGGCTTTGGCAAGGCCCGTGATGGGCAGCGTGGAGGTGTTGGATGCAAAAAAACCACCTGCTGCGAGTAGTGGCTCGGACTCTTGGGTCACCTTGGCTTTGAGTTCGCGGTTTTCGAATACCGCCTCAATGATCAGGTCGCAGCCTTGCAGGTCTGCGGCATTGCCTGTGGGGTGGATCAGGTCGAGGATCTGTTGCTGTGCCTCGGGCTTCATGCGACCCTTGTCCACGCGGCCTTGGGTGATTTTGGCGCTGTAGCTCTTGCCCAGGTCGGCTTTCTCCTGGCTCACATCTTTGAGTACCGTGGCAATGCCTTTGCTGGCCTGGCAGTAGGCAATGCCTGCGCCCATCATGCCCGCGCCCAGCAGACCCACTTTGCTGGGCTTGAACCGGGGAACGCCCGCAGGTCGGCTTTGGCCACTCTTGATGGCGTTGAGGTTGAAGAAAAAGGTATTGATCATGGCCTTGGCCTGGGTCCCGGTCATTAGCTTGGACAGGTAGCGGCTTTCAATACGCAGCGCGGTCTCCAGGTCCACCTGCAAACCTTCGACCATACAAGCGATGATGGCTTCGGGCGCGGGGTAGAGGCCGCGGGTGTTTTTCTTGATGACAGCCGGTGCCACCACCAGCATTTGCGCCACGGCGGGCGATGAGGGCAGTCCACCGGGCACCTTGTAGCCTTTGGTTTCCCATGGGTGTTGGGCAGACGGGTTGGCGGCAATCCATGCCAGCGCCTGGGCTTTCATTTCAGCGGCGGCATCGGGTCCGGGCGCTACCAGCGCGTGCACCAGGCCCAGGCCTTTGGCTTCGCTCGGGTTGAAGGTTTTGCCTTCCACCAAGTAGGGCTGAGCGCCCATCAGACCCAGGTGGCGTGTCATCTTGGTGACGCCGCTTGCGCCCGGCAGCAGGCCTAACGTGACTTCGGGCAAGCCAAACTGGGTTTTGCGGTCGTCAATGGCGATGCGGTGGTGGCCAACGAGCGCCACCTCCCAGCCGCCACCCAAAGCGGTGCCATTGAGCAGGCTGACCACCGGCTTGCCCAGCGTCTCAATGGTGCGGAAGTTCTTTTTGACGCGCTCAATCTCTTGGAAGATTTTGGTGGCGTCCGTAGGCTGCAGGCGCATCGCGCCTTTGAGGTCGGCCCCCGCAAAGAAGGTGGTCTTGTTGGAGGCCAGCAAGATGCCTTTGATGGCGTCTTTGTCCTGGAGAACTTGCGCCGCGACGGCATCCATGTCGTCTTGCCATTGCAGGCACATGGTGTTGACCGGGGAGTCCGGCTCATCAAAGGTGATGGTGGCGATGCCGTCGGCCAAGGTGTACTGGATGGTTTTCATGGTGATGGTGAAAATGCTATTGATTGAGGAGCTGCTAGCCCAATATCTATGGGCGATAGTGGCACTTTTGACTTAAAGGCGCTCGACGATGGTGGCAATGCCCATGCCGCCGCCCACACACAGAGTGGCCAGGCCGTAGCGCAACTTGCGGCGGTGCAGCTCGTCAATCAGCGTGCCCAAAATCATGGCACCGGTGGCGCCTAGCGGGTGGCCCATGGCAATGGCCCCACCGTTCACGTTGACCTTGTCGTGCGGCACTTTCATCTCCTTCATGAAGCGCATCACCACAGCGGCAAAAGCTTCATTCACTTCAAACAGGTCGATGTCATTGACCGTGAGCCCAGCTTTGGCCAGTGCCTTGCGCGTGGCGGGCATGGGGCCGGTGAGCATGATGGTGGGGTCTGCACCGCTCAAGGCGGTGGCGACGATGCGCGCGCGTGGTTGCAGGTTGTGGGCTTTGGCGGCGGCATCATTGCCGACCAGTACGGCGGCAGCACCGTCCACAATGCCCGACGAGTTACCTGCGTGGTGCACATGGTGGATGCGCTCTACCTGCGGGTAGCGGGTGAGCGCCACCGCGTCAAAGCCCATGCCGCCCATGTCGGCAAACGCGGGCTTGAGACCGGCCAGGCCTTCCAGCGTGGTGTTGGGCTTGATGAATTCGTCTTTGCCCAAAATGGTTTGGCCCAAGAAGTCTTTGACTGGCACTACCGAGCGGTCAAAGTAGCCTGCGGCTTGGGCGGCTGTTGCGCGTCGCTGCGATTCAAGCGCAAATGCATCTACGTCGGCGCGGCTAAATCCTTCCAGCGTGGCAATCAGGTCGGCGCCAATGCCTTGGGGCACGAACAAGGTCTGCGAATTCGTCTCGGGGTCCATGGCCCAGGCGCCGCCGTCTGAGCCGATGGGCACACGGCTCATGCTTTCCACACCACCGGCCACGACCAGGTCTTCCCAGCCGGAGCGCACCTTTTGGGCGGCCATATTCACAGCTTCCAAACCCGACGCGCAAAAACGGTTGATCTGCACACCGGCCGCTTGGAAGTCCCAGCCTGCTTTGAGCGCGGCCACCTTGGGGATCACTGCACCCTGATCGCCGACGGGGGACACCACGCCCATGACCACGTCATCGACGTGTGAGGTGTCGAACTGGTTGCGCTGCTGCAAATCGGTCAACAGTCCCGCGAGCAGGTTGACGGGCTTGACTTCATACAGGCTGCCGTCTTTCTTGCCCTTGCCACGGGGCGTGCGGATTGCGTCAAACACATAGGCTTCGGTCATCTTGTCTCCAGTTCTAGGTTTACTTGGGTGCTGAATCAGGTGTTTTCTAAGGTGTGGGGTCTAGGGCCCCACCGTGATTTGCAGTATATTCTTTTTGCCAAGCAAATGCTTTGTAAAAATAGATAGACAGCTCTTTTCCCCACCACGCCATCCAACATTGCAAGGTTCTCCATGATTGAACGTACCCTTTTCTCCAGCGACCACCAAGCGTTTCGCGACAGCTTTCGCAAGTTCATTGACAAGGAAATCGCACCCTTCCATGCCGACTGGGAGGACCAAGGCTATGTCGCCCGCGAAGTCTGGAACAAGGCCGGGGAGAACGGCTTTTTGGGCATGAGCATGCCCGAGCAATATGGCGGCTCCGAGGCAGACAAGCTCTACTCGGTGATCCAATTTGAAGAGGTGGCGCGCGCGGGCTGTACCGGCATTGGCTTCAGCCTGCACAGCGAAATCGTGGCGCCGTACATCCTGCACTACGGCACGCCTGAGCAAAAAGCCAAGTACCTTCCCAAGCTGGCCACGGGCGAAATGATTGGTGCCATCGCGATGAGCGAGCCAGCTGCTGGGTCAGACCTGCAAGGCATCAAGACCACCGCCATAGAGCAGCCTGACGGCAGTTACCTGCTTAACGGGAGCAAGACCTTCATCACCAACGGTTGGCATGCTGACCTGGTCATCGTGGTCGCCAAAACCAACCCCGCAGCTGGCGGCAAAGGCACCAGCCTGATGCTGGTAGAGCGCGGCATGCCGGGCTTCAGCGTCGGCAAGCGCCTCAAGAAAGTGGGCATGAAAGCGCAGGACACCTCCGAGCTGTTTTTTGACAATGTGCGTCTGGGGCCGGAACACTTGCTGGGTGGCAAAGCCCATGAAAACCGTGGCTTCATTTGCCTGATGGAACAGCTGCCTTGGGAGCGCTTGCAGATTGCTATCAGCGCAGTGGCTTCCGCGCAAGCGGCCATCGACTGGACGGTAGATTACGTGAAAGAGCGCAAAGTATTTGGCGCACCAGTGGCCAGCTTCCAAAACACCCGCTTCACCTTGGCTGAGCTACAAACCGAGGTGCAGGTTGCGCAGGTGTTTGTCGACAAATGTTGCGAGCTCATTTGCCAAGACAAGCTTGATACGGCGACGGCCAGCATGGCCAAGTACTGGACGACCGATCTGCAATGCAAGGTGATGGACGAATGCGTTCAGTTGTTTGGCGGATACGGCTATATGTGGGAATACCCCATCGCCCGCGCCTATGCCGATGCGCGTGTGCAGCGCATTTACGGCGGCACCAACGAAATCATGAAAGAAGTGATTACCCGGGCGATGGGGTTGGCGGCCAAGTAGGGCCGCTCCTCAGCCTGAACGCCTTCTTGGTCCGAGCACTAAGCCGCTAAGGCTTTGAGCAGTTCGGTCTCAATATCAATTTGCGCGCGGTTATGTTGCAACTGCGGGCCATGGATCAAGAAGGTGTCTTCCACCCGCTCGCCCAAGGTCACCACCTTGGCGAGTTGCACCGCTATGCCGTGGCTGGCCAGCACGCGGGCGATGGAGTAGAGCAGACCTAGTCGGTCGCTAGCGGAGATGTTGAGCAGCCAGAGTTGCGCTTTCTCGTCAGGGCGCAGGGTCACTCGCGGGGCATACGGGAAGCTCTTCACGCGGCGAGATACGCGGCCTTTGCTGGGCACGGGTAGGGGGCCCGCGTTGGCAATGGCGACACTGAGTCCGTTTTCCAACAAGCTTGTAATCTCGCGGAAGTGCTCATCCATGTCGGTGCTGCTCACGACTTGGAATGTGTCTAATGCATAGCCTTGCAGCGTAGTGTGCACCTTGGCATCAAAAATACTAAAGCCACCTTGGTCAAAGTAGCCACAAATGCGGGCAAACAAATCCGGTTGGTCCTGGGTGTAGACCAGCACTTGCAGGCCTTCGCCCAAAGGAGAACGCCGGCAGCGCACGATGGGTGTTGTGGTCCCTACATGCCTAGACAACTGTTTGGCGTGCCAAGCAATGTCGGTTGCGTCGTGCCGCATGAAGTAGCTCACATCCAAAGTGTCCCAAAGTGGCTTGTGGGCTTCAAAGGGCATGGCATGCAATGCAATCATCACCAAGGCCTCACGCTTGCGCTGCTCAACCTCTGCATGGGGATCTGGAGCAATGCCGCCCAAGGCACGGGTGGTGTAACGGTACAAGTCCTCTAGCAACTTGCCTTTCCATGCGTTCCAGACTTTGGGGGAGGTACCTCGAATATCTGCCACAGTAAGCAAATACAACGCGGTCAAACGACGCTCCGTGCCCACGCGCTTGGCAAAGTCGGCGATGACGCTGGGGTCACTCAAGTCAGACTTTTGCGCGATGCGGCTCATGGCCAAGTGCTCTTGGACCAAGAACTCTATGAGCTGCGCATCTTCCGTCGCAATGCCGTGTTGCTTGCAAAAGCGGCGTACTTCTAGGCAACCGAGTTCTGAATGGTCGCCACCGCGCCCCTTGGCAATGTCATGGAACAAGGCTGCGATAGTCAACAACCAGGGCTTATCCCAGCCCGAGGCGAGTTGAGAGCAAAACGGGTACTCATGCGCATGTTCCACAATGAAGAAGCGGCGCACATTGCGCAGCACCATCAATATGTGCTGGTCCACGGTGTACACATGGAACAGGTCATGCTGCATCTGACCTACGATCTTGCGAAACACCCACAAGTAGCGACCCAAAACCGAGGTTTGGTTCATCAGCCGCATGGCGTGGGTGATGCCTTCTGGCTGCTGCAAGATTTGCAAAAACGTGGCGCGGTTGACGGGGTCGCGCCGGTAGGCTGCGTCCATCAAACCTCGGGCGTTGTACAGCGCACGCAAAGTTCGGGCGGACAGCCCTTTGATGCCGACCGTGGTTTGGTACAGCAAAAATGTTTCCAAAATCGCGTGGGGCTCGCGCTGGTAAAGGTCGTCACGGGCCACATCCAACATGCCCGCTTTTTCGTTGAAGCGTTCGTTCAACTGGCGCGGTGCGTGGGTCGATGGATTGAGGCGCTCCTCAATATTCATCAGCAAAATTTGATTGAGCTGCGTGACCGCTTTGGCCGCCCAGTAGTAGCGCTTCATTAGCAATTCACTGGCGCGAATGAAGTTGCGTTTAGACGTGGTATCGCTGTGTCCTGCGGGTCCGCTAGTCGCTTGGTAGCCAAATGATTCAGCCACTGCGTTTTGCATATCAAACACCAGCCTGTCTTCCCGCCTATTGGAGAGCAAGTGCAAGCGCGCACGGATCATGAATAGCAATGATTCATTGCGCTGGATCTGCTGCACTTCAAACCGTGTTGCCAAGCCATTGGCCGCCAGTGCGGCCCAATCATTGCCAAAGCCCGCCGCCTTGGCGACCCACAAGATCACCTGCAGATCACGCAGCCCGCCCGGGGACTCTTTGCAGTTGGGCTCTAGGGAGTAGGGCGTGTCTTCAAACTTGGTGTGCCGCTGGCGCATCTCCAACGTTTTGGCCACAAAGAAGGCACGCGGGTCCATGGCGGCAAAAAAGGCCGTTTGAAACACCTGCAGCAAGCCTGCATCACCTGCAACCAGCCTGCTTTCCAATAGGGCCGTTTGCACGGTCACGTCTTTTTGCGCTTCAGCCAGGCAATCGTCCAAGGTGCGGACGCTGGAGCCGATTTCTAAACCGGCATCCCAGCAACTGCCGATAAACGCTTCCACCTGCGCTTTGAGGGCCGCATCTTGGTCGGTGGAGTAGCCGTTGGGCAGCAAGACCAACACGTCGACATCGGAGTGCGGGAACAACTCGCCGCGGCCAAAGCCGCCAACGGCCAGGAGTGCAAACGGAGCTTTGAGCCCCGCTAGGTCCCAGAGTTTGACCAACACACTGTCTGCCAGGGCAGACAGCTTGTGCAAGGCACTGCGTACGCTGCGCGCCGTGGCATTTGGTGCGCCTATGCTGCTAAGCAGCGGGGTCTTTTGTGCGCGGTATTCGGCACGCAGGGCCTGCAAAGCGTGGGTGGGCATGTAGGCGGACGTGGGTCTTAGCTTTGCGCTGGCACAAAGGCCGGTGTGGCAGGGCTACCTGCGGACAAGGTCATCACTTCATAGCCGGTCGCGGTAACCAAGACCGTGTGCTCCCACTGGGCTGACAAAGAATGGTCTTTGGTGACAATGGTCCAGCCGTCTTTCTCGGGGCCTTCTTTGATCTCTTTTTTGCCCGCGTTGATCATGGGCTCAATCGTGAAGGTCATGCCTTCGACCAGCTTTTCTAGCGTACCTGGGCGTCCGTAGTGCAACACTTGGGGCTCTTCGTGGAACACTTGGCCAATGCCATGCCCACAAAACTCGCGCACCACGCTAAAACCATGGCCTTCGGCAAACTTTTGAATGGCGTGGCCGATATCACCCAAGTGCACACCGGGTTTGACCATCTTGATGCCATGCCACATGGCTTCATACGTGATGTGGCTCAAGCGCTTGGCAGCGATGGACACATCGCCCACCATGAACATGCGGCTGGTATCGCCATGCCAACCGTCTTTGATGACGGTGACGTCGATGTTGACGACATCGCCTTTTTTGAGCCGCTTGTCGTTAGGAATGCCGTGACACACCTGATGGTTGACCGAAGTGCAAATGGACTTGGGGTAGGGGGTGTTACCACCCCCGGTGTAGTTCAGTGGCGCGGGGATAGCGCCTTGCACTTGGGTGATGTAGTCGTGCGCTAGTTTGTCCAGCGCGTTGGTGGTCACGCCGGGCTTCACAAAGGGCGTGAGGTAGTCGAGAACTTCGGAGGCAAGGCGGCCTGCGATGCGCATGCCCGCAATGCCTTGGGCGTCTTTGTAGGTGATAGTCATCCCGCAATTATCCCATTGGTGGGAATTGCTTGCCATGTGTATACGTTTGCGCTCAGCGGGGTGGGTAAAATCTAAGGCTTCCCTCAGCCCTCTCTTCACAAGGCCACCACAGTGACCCTGCATATCACCTCTTTCGAGGGCAGCAACGCCCTGAGCAGCTTCCGTACCCAACAACTTTTGCCTGCTCTGCAGGGTGTGAATGAAAAAATAGCGGGCATCAGCGCCCGTTTTGTCCATCTGGTAGCCAGTGAAACGGCCTTGGACGAGGCCCTGGCCGCCAAGTTGGCTGGTCTCTTGACCTACGGTGACCCTTATACCGCCGCTGCGGATGGCGTCACCATTGTGGTGAGCCCACGTTTTGGCACGGTGTCGCCATGGGCTTCTAAAGCCACCGACATCGCTCACAACTGCGGCTTTGCCGTCAAACGCATTGAGCGCTTGGTGGAATACCGCATCACCGTCAAACATGGTCTGTTGTCTAAAACGGTGTTGAGTACGACAGAGTTAGAGCGCATTGCGTCCTTGCTGCATGACCGCATGACAGAAAGCGCCATGCTGGACCGCGCCCAAGCCCAAGAGCTGTTCCATGCTCTGCAGCCCGCGCCCATGGACCATGTGGATGTGTTGGGCGGCGGTAAAGACGCTTTGGTTGGTGCCAATACCCAATTTGGCCTGGCCCTGGCGGCCGATGAGATTGATTACTTGGTCAATGCCTTCACTGCGCTGGGTCGCAACCCTACGGATGTGGAGCTGATGATGTTTGCGCAGGCCAATAGCGAGCATTGCCGCCACAAAATTTTCAACGCCCAGTTCACCATTGACGGCGTGGCGCAAGAGAAGAGCATGTTCGGCATGATTCGCAACACGCACCAACTCAACCCCCAGTACATGCTGGTGGCGTACTCTGACAACGCCTCGGTCATGGAAGGCGTGCAGGTCGAACGTTTTGTGGCCAAGGCCGCCAATTCTGCCGCTGGCGGCCATGGAATAAGCGCACCCAGCTATGAAAAGCGTAGCGAGACTAACCACATTTTGATGAAGGTGGAAACCCATAACCACCCCACAGCGATTTCGCCGTTCCCCGGTGCCTCCACAGGTGCTGGCGGTGAAATTCGCGACGAAGGTGCCACAGGCCGTGGCTCCAAGCCCAAGGCGGGTTTGACGGGCTTTACCGTTTCCAAGCTGTGGGGCGGCTGGTCTGACGCCAAAGAGGGCAAGCCTGAGCACATCGCCAGCCCACTGCAAATCATGGTGGAAGGCCCCTTGGGCGGCGCTGCCTTTAACAATGAATTTGGTCGCCCCAACTTGCTGGGTTACTTCCGCGAGTACGAGCAAACCGCGCAAAGCGCCCAAGACAGCGTGCTGCGTGGCTACCACAAGCCCATCATGATCGCCGGTGGTTTGGGTGTGATCGACGCCGGGCAAACCCACAAAATCGAGTTTCCAGCCGGTAGCTTGCTGATCCAACTCGGTGGCCCGGGCATGCGCATCGGCATGGGCGGCAGCGCCGCCAGTTCCATGGCCACTGGCGCCAATGCCGCAGAGCTGGACTTTGACTCGGTGCAACGCGGCAACCCTGAAATCGAGCGCCGCGCCCAAGAGGTGATCAACCAATGCTGGGTGCAAGGCGAGCACAACCCCATCTTGGCCATCCACGACGTGGGCGCAGGCGGCTTGTCCAATGCCTTTCCTGAGCTCACCAACGATGCCGGCCGTGGCGCACGCTTTGATTTGCGCGCCGTCAAGCTCGAAGAGTCCGGCATGGCACCCAAAGAAATCTGGTGCAACGAGAGCCAAGAACGCTATGTGTTGGCCATTGCGCCCGAATCTTTGGCGCAGTTCCAAGCTTTGTGCGAGCGCGAGCGTTGCCCGTTTGCAGTGATTGGTGTGGCAACTGAAGAGCGTGAGCTGGTGGTGTACGACAACGGCGTGAGCGGCGCCGGGCCGTCCCAAGCCGCGGGGGCCCCCGCGGGGGCCCCCGTGGGGGGCAGCGAACCATACGCAGTGGGGAGCGTGGGGGCACCAGTCCACATGCCTATGAATGTCTTGCTGGGCAAGCCGCCCAAAATGCACCGTGATGTCAAGACGGTGGAGCGCAGCTTTAAGCCGCTAGACCTCACGGGTGTCGACCTGCAAAAAGCGGTCATTGATGTGCTGGCTAGCCCAACGGTGGCGTCCAAGCGCTTTTTGATCACCATTGGTGATCGCACGGTGGGCGGCCTAACCCACCGCGATCAAATGGTAGGCCCTTGGCAAGTGCCCGTGGCCGACTGTGCAGTGACATTGGCCGACTTCAAAGGCTTTGCGGGCGAAGCCATGTCCATGGGCGAGCGCACACCCTTGGCTACCGTTAACGCACCCGCCTCGGGGCGTATGGCGGTGGCGGAGGCCATCACCAACTTGCTGGCCGCACCGATTGAGCTGGGCCGCGTGAAGCTGTCCGCCAACTGGATGGCCGCCTGTGGCGAGGCCGGCGAAGACGCGGCGCTGTACGCCACGGTCAAAGCCGTGGGCATGGAGTTGTGCCCAGCATTGGGCATTTCTATCCCCGTGGGTAAAGACTCCTTGTCCATGCGCACACAGTGGAAGGTGCAGGGCGCTGATAAAAAAGTGACGTCTCCGGTGTCGCTCATCGTGAGTGCCTTTGCGACTTTGGCTGATGTGCGCGGCACCTTCACGCCGCAGCTCAACGCCACTGAAGACACCACCTTGGTCTTGATCGACTTGGGCCGTGGGCAGTCGCGCATGGCGGGCAGCATCTTGGCGCAGACCTTGGATCAGGTGGGCGACGCCGTGCCCGATTTGGACCACGCGCAAGACTTGGTGAGTTTGGTGGCCGCTGTAAACGCCTTGCGGGCGCAAGGCCAGGTGCTGGCTTACCACGACCGCAGTGATGGCGGTTTGTTGGCTACGGTGGTGGAAATGGCGTTTGCGGGCCATGTGGGTGTTGCCATCAACGTTGACATGCTCGTTACCGAAGGCGATGGCATCAGCGACAGCCGCGCAGACGTTGGCGACAGCAAAAACTGGGCAGGGCAAGTCAGCGCCCGCCGAGACGAGCGCACCTTGCAAGCCTTGTTCAACGAAGAGTTGGGCGTGGTGCTGCAAATTCGCACGGCACAGCGTTCAGAAGTGATGCAAACCCTGCGCGAACACGGACTGTCCAAACACAGCCATGTGATTGGCAAAACCCGTCCCGCAGGCGGCGCTGTCGCAGCAGGTGTGGGCGAGGTGCAAATTTGGCGCGATGCCAAAGCCATTTTCAGTGCCAAACTGGCAGACCTGCACCAAGTGTGGGACGCCACGAGCTGGAAGATTTGCCAGCAGCGCGACAACCCAATGTGTGCGGATGCCGAACACGCCGCCGCCGGGGCTGAGAACGATCCCGGCATGCATGTTTATGTGCCAAATAGTGCTGCAGCGCTCATCCAGTCTGCGCAAACAGCGACTGAAAATGTAGCGGCACCCGCCGTGCACCTGAGCCGTCCCAAGGTGGCCGTGTTGCGCGAACAGGGCGTGAACTCCCATGTGGAAATGGCCTACGCCTTTACCGAAGCGGGGTTTGAAGCCTTTGATGTGCACATGACCGATTTGCAAAGCGGCCGTGCCAAGTTGGCCGACTTCCAAGGCGTGGTGGCCTGTGGCGGTTTCAGCTATGGCGACACTTTGGGCGCAGGCATAGGCTGGGCGCGCTCTATCACTTTCAACGAAGTGTTGGCCGACCAATTCAAAGCCTTCTTTGGACGCAGCGATACCTTTGGCCTGGGCGTGTGCAACGGCTGCCAGATGTTTGCCGAGTTGGCCGACATCATCCCTGGTGCGCAAGATTGGCCACGCTTTACCACCAACCAAAGCGAGCGTTTCGAAGCCCGACTGAGCATGGTGGAAGTGCTGGAATCACCATCGCTGTTCTTCCGTGACTTGGCTGGCATGCGTCTGCCCATCGCGGTTGCGCACGGTGAAGGCTATGCCAACTTCAAGTACCGGGGCAACGCGGACAAGGCGATTGGTGCCATGCGCTTCGTGGACAACACGGGTGCACCCACCGAGGCCTATCCTTTCAACCCCAACGGCAGCGCAGGTGGCTTGACAGCCGTGACCACCGCTGACGGTCGCTTTACCGCGATGATGCCGCACCCCGAGCGTGTGTTCCGGAACATCCAAATGAGCTGGACCAAGCTCGATGCAAGCCAACACAGCCCGTGGATGCAGTTGTGGCGCAATGCGCGCAAGTGGGTGGGGTAAGCTGGGGCCTTTCAACCGATAGGCGGGCTACGCATGCAATTCTTGCCACCTTGGATCACGCAGTACAAACGCCAGCTTTTGTGGACTGACGTGTTGGCGGGGCTCATAGTGGCAGTCTTGGTCATTCCGCAGAGTTTGGCCTACGCACTGCTGGCAGGCTTGCCACCCCAGGCGGGCCTGTATGTGAGCATCTTGCCTGTGCTGGTGTACGCCTGGGTTGGCAGCAGCATGACGCAGGCGGTGGGGCCCGTGGCTATCACCGCCATCATGACCTATGCCGTGCTCAGCCCCTTGGCGGTGCCCGGCAGCAATGCCTACATCGCGTTGGCCGCAGCCTTGTCGCTGTGCTCGGGCGTGTTGATCTTTGTCTTTGGCCTGCTTCGGCTGGGCTTTTTGTCGCAACTGCTGAGCCGCCCAGTGGTCAGCGGCTTTATCTCGGGCTCGGCCATTTTGATTGTCGTGAGCCAGCTCAAGTTTTTGCTGGGTGTGCAGATTCCTGCGGGCAACACATGGCATACCTTGCAGGCCTTATTGGGCTCCCTCAGTTTCGTAAGTCCTGTAACAGTGCTGCTGGGCGGCTCTGCCTTGGTGTGGCTGCTGGTGTGCCGCTGGCGCCTCGTATCTTGGGCCCAGCGTGTGGGGACCTCGCTTGCGCAAGCTGAGTTTTTGCTGCGCGTAATGCCTTTGGTTGTGCTTGCCCTCGCTGTGGCCTTGGTCGTGGGGTTTGATCTTGACCATACCCACCAAGTGGCGGTGGTGGGCCCAGTGCGCGAAGGCGGTGCAGGCTTCCAGTTCTTTGTGCCTAACTGGGGCACCTTGCAAACCTTGGCCGCCCCTGCACTGGTTTTGGCGTTTATCGGGACGGTACAAAACATCACCATGGCGCAGGCTTTGGCAGCAAAGCGCCGTGAGCGCGTGGATGCCAACCGCGAGTTGGTGGGTTTTGGGCTTTCCAACGTCATGGCAGGGTTCTATGGCGGCATGCCTGTGGGAGGAGGTTTGTCACGTTCAGCCATCAATGTGTCGGCAGGGGCCCAAAGCCCATTGGCCAGCCTTGTTGCCGCAGTCGCCATGCTGTGCATGGTGCTGCTCGGCACCCACTGGTTGGAGCGCTTGCCTCTGGCGGTACTGGCCGCCAGCATAGTGGTCGCCGCCGTAGGCATGATCGAAGTCAAGGCGTTCTGGCAAGCCTGGTCTTATGACCGGGCCGACGCGATGGCGCTCTTGGGTACGGCTCTTGGCGTGTTGGTGTTTGGTTTGGGCTTAGGTGTTGCCATCGGCATAGGGCTGTCTTTGGCCACGCTATTGGTGCGCGCCAGCACGCCGCACATTGCCGTCATTGGTCGCATACCTGGGACCGAGCACTTTCGAAACATTGAACGCCATGGTGTTGAAACGATAGATTCGGCCTTGTTTTTGCGGATTGACGAGAGCCTGTTTTTTGGCAACCTCAGCGCTGTCGAGGCAAGGCTCAGTGCGGAGCTTGTCAAAGCACCCCTCACCCAAGATGTGGTGCTCATCATGAGTGCGGTGAATCGGGTGGACACCACGGCGCTGGAGGTGCTTACCGACATCAACCGTGACTTGGGGGCTAAGCACATGCGTTTGCACTTTGCCGAAGTCAAAGGCCCAGTGCAAGATCGCTTGGTTCACTCCGCTTTGTGGAAGGGACTCAGTGGCCGGGTCTATTTGTCGGTCCATGCCGCATTTGAGGATTTGCAAGCTGCAGCAAAAGTCAAGGCAGAGCTGGCCTAGGGGCATACGAGCGTCGGCTGGTATTCCAAGGGACTGAGTGAGCCCAGAGAGCGCTTGAACTGCCGCATTCTTTACCTCCGGTGGGTGTTGAACATTCGGTGCACGCCCGACAATGCGCCGACGAACCTCGGGGTGGAGCTCTTCAATCCAAGCGGTAAGCAACTACCGGCATGGGGATCCCAGTGCATCGGGTGTACACAACCTGCAAGTCCCGATTCCGTTCGTACTCTCGATACCAACCCTTGAGTGAATTCTTCGTCGGATAGGCCAACTGCCGAATGGTCGGTCTGGTACGTTTGCCGTGTTTGACGTAGAGCTTGACCACCCGAATTCGCTCTTCGTATGAAGACATGAACTACCTCCAAGTAGTCCCAGTTATTGTCCGCACCCCCATACGAGATCTCTTGAATTTATCCCCCGTTTTGAGAAGCTCAAATCCCTGTTCAGACAGAAAAGATTGGTACTCAAACGCCGTGGCTGCAGTCGAGAGATCCGCGCCCAATTGCAAATAACCTTTTGCAATTCGAAGTCCAAAACCCGCGCAGAATTCCCTGACAAAAAGCGTGTTTGCTTGTTTCCGTCCGTCGATGGAGACCGCAGCAGAACGGGGAAGGACATGCGTGTACATCGCTAGAAAAAACTTATTTGGAAAACTTAATTTAGTTTTGTTTCGTGCCATTGAATCGGCCACAGCATTTGCAAAAATTCGTGGGAATCCCTACGTGGAGCTAGTGCACTGGATTCATCAGCTGTGGCAGATTCCGGGAAATGATTTGCACCTTGTGCTTACCCGTTACGGCATCGAGTCTGCTCAGATCGAAAGGGACCTATCCCTCTCCTTGGGCACTTTGCCTGTTGGTGCCAGCAGTCTCAACGACTTCAGCCATCACATTGAGATGGCAATTGAAAGAGCCTGGATGGTTGCAAGTCTTTCAGCAGGTGATTCGCGTGTCAGAGGTGCATGGTTGTTCGCGGCCTTGTTGCAGACACCTGAGCTGCGAAAGGTCATTCTGGGTATCTGTCCCGCTTTGCAAAAGATCCCGGTCGCGCAGTTAGATTCCGACCTCGCCGCCATCATTGCAGCCTCCAATGAAGAGGGGATTCAGTCTCATCAAGAGGCCCAGCTTCCCGCCGCAATCCCGGGGGAGGCGAGTAGTGCCCTAGCTTCACAAGAGGATCAAAAAGGAGCGCTAGGAAAATACTGCGCAGATCTCACGCAGCAGGCCCAAGAAGGGAAGATAGATCCCGTCATTGGGCGCGAGCATGAGATTCGCACCATGATCGACATTTTGCTTAGGCGACGACAGAACAATCCCCTTTTAACAGGCGAAGCTGGCGTAGGAAAAACCGCAGTCGTCGAGGGGTTCGCGCTGGCAATTGCTGCAGGATCTGTTCCTCCAAGTTTGCAGCACGTCAGATTGCTGAGTCTGGACGTAGGCGCACTTCTTGCTGGCGCTAGTATGCGTGGCGAGTTTGAAGCACGACTCAAGGCCGTACTCAAAGAAGTAGCTGAATCTCCACAAGCGATCATCATGTTCATTGATGAGGTGCACACGCTATTGGGGGCGGGTGGGCAATCCGGTTCAGGCGATGCTGCCAACTTGCTCAAGCCAGCACTTGCGCGTGGAGGTTTGCGAACCATTGGGGCAACTACTTGGGCTGAATACAAGCGGCATATTGAGAAAGACCCGGCATTAACACGTCGCTTTCAGGTCCTCCAAATCGCGGAGCCCGACGAAGCAAGCGCCATTCAAATGGTGCGCGGTATGGCACATGTGTTTGCAAAACATCATGGCGTGGACATTCTGGACGAGGCGATCAAAGCAGCTGTCAAGTTATCACACCGTTACATTCCCGCTCGTCAATTACCTGACAAGGCAATCAGTCTTCTGGACACAGCCTGCGCCAGGGTTGCAATGTCAATCCATGCTGCGCCCTCAGACGTTAAGGCACTACGAACGCATCTGGAGGCCGCGCAAACAGAAAAAAATTTGCTCCAGCAAGAAGCGGATTACGGGCGGCACAACGCAAATGGTCTTGTTGGTATTCAGTCTTCAATTGCAAGCGCTCAGGAGCAGTTGACGATACGAACCGCGCAATGGCAGGCCGAGCGCAATGTCTGCCAAGAAATTTTGAACACCCGTAAGTTGCTCAACGCGACAAAAGATCAGGCGGAGAAAGAGATCCAACTTGAGTTGCTGAAGCAACTGGAACAGACACTAGCCCAGCTGCAAGGGGAGTCCCCTTGCGTCTACTTCCAAGTCGATGAACAAATCGTTGCTTCTATCGTTGCAGACTGGACCGGGATACCTGTCGGTCGCATGGTGCGTGATGAGCTTGCGACGGTCATGGGATTAGAGGGGCAGCTTAGAGAAAGGGTCGTTGGGCAAGACTGTGCACTGTCCCTTATTTCTGAACGGGTTAAGACCGCAAAGGCCAAGTTAAGCGACGAAGGTAAACCGCTCGGAACATTTCTCTTGGTCGGCCCGTCAGGAGTGGGCAAAACGGAAACCGCTCTGGCGTTAGCGAAAGCTGTTTACGGCGGTGAACAAAACCTAATCACCATCAACATGAGTGAGTACCAAGAGGCTCACACCATATCCACTCTCAAAGGTTCTCCACCTGGATACATAGGATTTGGAGAAGGCGGTGTCTTGACAGAAGCAGTGAGGCGCCGGCCTCACAGCGTCATCCTGCTCGATGAAGTGGAGAAGGCGCACCCGGACGTCCATGAGCTCTTCTATCAAGTTTTTGACAAAGGCTGGATGGAAGACGGGGAAGGACTGGTCATTGATTTCAAAAACACGCTCATTCTTTTGACAAGCAATACGGGGGCAGACCTCATCGATTCACTTTGTGATGACCCATTGCTTTCTCCCAGTTCCGAAGAGTTAGCCGATGCCCTGCAGCCAGAACTCCGAAAAGTCTTCCCTGCTGCGTTCCTTGGCCGGCTTCAGATCGTGCCGTATTTGCCATTGCATGAAGAGGTACTGCAAAGAATTGTTCGCTTGCAAATGCGCAAGGTAGCGGATCGCTTGCAAGCGCAACACGCCATTGAACTGGTCTACACCGATCAGACGGTAGAGCACATCGTCGCGACCTGCGGCACTCACGAAACAGGTGCGCGCCGCATTAGCCAATTCATTGAGCAACACATTGCAACTCAATTGGCGCAACTTTGGCTCCAGGCCATGGATGAACGAATCACGCTGAGCCAGATACAGGTCCGGGCCGCATCTGAAAACAGTGCCTCTGACAAGGGGCGTGATTCCTTGCAGCTTGCGCCCAGAGCAGGACTGCTCGTGCAAGCAAAAGTCGGCTAAGCCGTCGAAGCAATCGTGAATCAACAAATCCATTCGATCACCTTGACTACCCACCAGGGTAGTGAATTTTCCAGACCAAAAGTGGTGAACCGGTCTTCTATTTCCAACAACCATGAGGAATCTCTATGAGTGCCAGCAACAGCAGTCAAAAGTTCATTGCGCGCAACCGTGCCCCGCGCGTGCAAATTGAGTACGACGTCGAAATTTACGGCAGCGAAAAGAAAATTGAATTGCCCTTTGTGATGGGTGTCTTGGCAGATCTGTCAGGCAAGCCAGTCGAACCTTTGCCTGAAATTGCTGAACGCAAGTTCCTTGAAATCGATATCGACAATTTTGATGAGCGAATGAAAGCCATCGCTCCCAGAGTGGCGTTCAGCGTGCCAAACACCCTCACCGGCGCAGGGCACGTCATGGTCGACATCACGTTTGAGAGCATGGATGACTTTTCGCCTGCCGCGGTCGCTCGCAAAGTGGATGCCCTCAAGCAACTGCTGGATGCACGCACACAGCTCTCAAATTTGCAGACCTATATGGACGGTAAGTCGGGCGCGGAAGACCTGGTTCGCACCCTTCTGGGTGACCCATCACTCATGAAAGCCTTGGCAGCGAGCCCCAAGCCAGTGGCCGAAGCTGCAAACGCCTGAAGCCAAGCCATCTAGACGTCATCCCATCACAAGGAAAAGGACCAAAACATGACGACACAATCAGCAGTCGCAAGGAAGCAAACCGAGTTTGCAGATCCAGATGTATTCACCGGCCTACTGGACCGTGAATTCAAACCCAAAGGTGTTGAGCAACGCGACGCAGTAGAGGCGGCAGTGCGCACGCTGGCAGGGCAGGCGCTAAGCAACACCGTCACTATGAGTGACGACGCCTATGCCAGCATTGAAGCCATCATTGCCGAAATTGATCGCAAGCTCACAGCGCAAATCAACCTGATCCTTCATCACGAAGACTTCCTGAAGCTCGAGTCCGCCTGGCGCGGTCTGTCTCACCTGGTCTCGAACACGGAGACCGATGAGATGCTGAAGATCCGATTCATGGACATCAGCAAGACCGATTTGCGTCGCACCATGCGCCGCTTCAAAGGTGTGGCCTGGGATCAAAGCCCACTCTTCAAGCGGCTCTATGAGGAAGAGTACGGACAATTGGGCGGAGAGCCCTACGGCTGCCTCGTTGCCGACTACTTTTTTGATCACACCCCGCCTGATGTTGAGCTGCTCGGTGCCATGGCAAAAATTGCCTCATCCGCACACGCGCCCTTCATTGCTGGTGCTGCTCCGTCCACCCTGCAAATGGACTCTTGGCAGGAGCTCGCCAACCCGCGCGATCTGGCCAAGATAACCGGCAACCTCGAACATGCGGCGTGGAATTCCCTGCGCGAAACGGAAGACGCCCGCTACGTTGGTTTAGCAATGCCGCGTTTCCTGGCGCGCCTCCCCTATGGCGCCAAGACGAATCCGGTCGACGAATTCAATTTCGAAGAAGACACCGAAGGCGCAGACCACAAGAACTACGTGTGGAACAACGCTGCATACGCTATGGCGGTCAACATCAACCGCAGTTTCAAGATGTATGGTTGGTGCACCATGATTCGCGGCGTCGAATCGGGCGGCACGGTTGAAAACCTGCCTTGCCACACCTTCCCGACAGACGATGGTGGCGTGGACATGAAATGCCCTACAGAAATCGCCATTTCTGACCGTCGCGAAGCGGAACTTGCCAAGGCCGGTTTCATCCCCTTGATACACCGCAAAGGCACGGACCACGCCACCTTTATTGGTGCGCAATCCCTGCAAAAGCCGCAAGAGTACATGGACGCCGACGCCACGGCCAATGCCAATTTGTCGGCACGTCTGCCTTACCTCTTTGCCAGCACCCGTTTTGCGCACTACCTCAAGTCCATCGTGCGCGACAAAGTGGGTGCCTTCAAAGAGCGTGAAGACATGCAGCGTTGGCTTAACGAATGGATCATGCATTACGTCGATGCAGACCCTGCCAACTCCAGCCAAGAGACAAAGGCGCGCCGGCCCCTTGCAGCGGCCGAAGTGGTTGTGGAAGAAGTTGAAGGCAACCCCGGCTACTACAGCGCGAAGTTCTTCCTTCGTCCCCACTTCCAACTGGAAGGACTGACGGTCAGTTTGCGCTTGGTCGCCAAGCTGCCGTCTGTCAAAGCATCTGCTTAACCCTAACTAGTCATTAACCAAAGGAAAAAAATCATGGCACAAGACATTTTTTTGAAGATCGCAGGCATTGACGGTGAGAGCCTGGACTCCGCCCACAAGAACGAAATCGATGTTCACAGCTGGGCATGGCAGATTCTGCAAGAGTCCAACATGCACCAAGGCTCCGGTGGTGGTTCCGGCAAGGCAACTGTCAAAGACTTGACATTCGTGCACGCCGTCGACCGCGCCAGTCCCAACCTGATGAAGTTCTGCCTCACAGGCAAACACATCACCGAGGCAGTTCTGGTGGTTCGTAAAGCGGGCGGTACTCCGCTGGAATACCTCAAGGTCACCATGAGCGATGTGGTCATTACCAACGTCCAACCCTCTGGCTCCAACCGAGACGAGGCGCTCTTGGAGCAAGTCAGCTTGTCGTTTGCCAAAGTGAAGCAGGAATACACCGTGCAAAACCAACAAGGTGGTTCTGGCGGCGCTGTTACCGCAGGCTTCGATATCAAGCTCAACAAAGAAGCCTAAGTGACTCGCTGCAGCGGCGCTAGCGTCTCGCGAATGCCGCTTTCCCCGGATGGGAGTTCCATCCGGGGTCTCCGATACCTGTGCAGGAAAACCATGACACGTACCTTGTTGCCACTGTGGCTCTTGTTGTCCTTAATCGTCGCGCCCTGTATCGCCCAAAACGCCAAGGAGCCCACCAAGCTCATGCTGATGGTGGAGGCCACAGCAGGTGCCAACCCTGATGACAGCCAACGGCCTTCACCCATCAAGGTACGAATTTACGAGCTCAAAGACAGTAGCGGGTTCATGGAGGCTGACTATTTCAGCCTGGACAAAAGCGACAAAACAGTACTCGCCGCCGACATGCTAAGCAAAGACGAATTCATTTTGCGTCCTGGCGAAATCAAAAAAATAGAACGCAAAAGCAACCCACAGGCGACAGCCATCGGTGTATTGGCAGGTTACAGAGACCTCCCCAACGCCGTCTGGCGCACCGTGTTCAAGCTACCCGAAGCACCAGAGGCAGCGTGGTACCGCGCCATGTTGCCCGCCAACAAAACAGTGCTGCAAATACAGCTACAGCCCCAGGGCATCGTGCTGACCGAGAAACCCTAGGCCCACTTCCGCTACGCACTGGACACCCCCATCATGACCTGGCAAAACAAAGTCACTTGGAGCGAAGGCCTCTTCCTGCGCCCGCAACTATTTCAACAACAAGAGCGCTACCTAGAGAGCTTTGCCCATAGGCGCGCTGAGCCACTGTCTCCCTTCTTCTGGGGCTTTGGCCAGTTCCGTATCGACCGCGAATCATTGACGCTGGGCAAACTCGTTCTGGCCACGGCCACCGGCCTGTTCCCTGACGGCACACCCTTTGATCTGCCCGGACAGACTCCGCCGCCTCCGCCCTTGACCCTGCTGCCAGAGCACCTGGAGCAAATCATCTATCTGGCGCTGCCCATTCGTACACCGAACGGGGAAGAAACCACCTTCGAATCCTCGCCCGGCTCGCTGGCGCGATTCAACGTCATCGATGCCGAGCTGCGCGATTCCAACTCTATAGGGCAAGGCGCGAAGATTGTTCAAATATCCCAGCTGCGCCTACAGCTCATTCCGCAGAAAGAACTCACCAGCGCCTGGATGGGGCTTCCGCTGGCCAAACTGACCGCACTGCGCTCAGACGGCAGCGCCGAACTGGACAGCACGCTCATCCCCCCAGTCAACCGCTATGGCGCCAGTGAACAGCTCACCCAATGGCTGGGGCAGTTGCACGGCACGACAAGACAGCGTGCAGACAACCTCGCACAGCGCTTGAGCGGAAGCGCCGGCAGTGGCGCAACCCAAGCTGCAGAAGTCAGCGACTTCCTCCTCTTGCAAATCCTCAACCGCTACGAACCCTTGCTCGACCACCTCATTCGGGTTAAAGAAACATCCCCCGAGCAAGCCTACATCCTGTTGCGAGGCATGGCTGGCGAGATATCCACCTTCATCCGAGTTCAGACGCGACGCCCCAACCCCCTGCCTGCTTACGAGCACCGCGACCCCTACACCAGCTTCAAAGCACTGGTCGAAGACACCCGCGAACTGCTCAACAACCTCCTGGTGCGCAGCGCCCAAAACATCCCGCTGCAAGAAAAGCAACATGGCATGCAACTCGCCAGCATGGACCCTCAGCAACTGCGCGGCTTCCACTTCCTGGTGCTGGCCGTTGCCGCCAACATGCCCGCCGAGCAACTGGCGCAAAACTTTACGGCCCACACCAAAGTCGCGCCAGCAGACCGCCTTCCAGAACTGGTGCGACTGCACCTGCCCAGCCTTGTCTTGCGCGTGCTGCCAGTGCCGCCACGCCAAATACCGTTCAACGCAGGCTACGTTTACTTCCAGATCGAACCACAAGGCCCCCTGTGGGAGCACATGCTCACCCACGGTGGCATTGGTTTGCACGTCGCAACCCAACTGCCGGGCTTGCAAATTGAACTATGGGGCGTGCGCTAATGGCACGCACCATCATCGTAGTGGGTGACCCTACCAGCCACGGCGGCACAGTAGTTAGCGGCTCGCCGACCCGTTTCATCATGGGCAAAGCCATCGCCCGCATGGGCGACAACGTGGACTGTCCGAAGACCTACCCCGGCGGAGCACCCCATGGAGTCAACCCCATCGTGGAGGGTGAATCCAGCTGCCTTATCGATGGCATTCCCGTCGCGCTCGAAGGGCATGCCACAGCCTGCGGCTGCACCCTCATAGGTACCGTCCCGGTCCGCCACGGATAAGCCACGGAGCTAAGCCATGCCCACCCCCAGTCTCACCAGCCTCACCACCCTCATCCCCGCAGAGCGCATCCTCACCATTAGCAGCGCCAGCCTAGAGGCCCAAGCCGGTCACGCCCAACTTCAAGCCGTGCGCTTGGAAGGCCACGAAGGCATCAACCAACTCTTTCGCTACCAACTCACCCTGCAAACCCCGGACACCCCGGTCCCGGGTGGCCTGGTAGAGCTGGACCTCCAAGCCCTCATGGGCCAGGCCATTAGCTGCCACATCCAGCTCGAAGGCATGGGCACGTTTGAGGCGGGCAGCATCGGTGGGGTCGTCAAGGGCCAACTCGCCACCCCCCACCAAGGCAGCGGAGTGCGCCAAATCAGCGCCCTCATCACCGCAGCCACCCTCATTCAAGAAACCCCACGCCAGCGCGTCTACCAACTCACCCTAGAGCCCTGGCTGGCCCAGGCCCGGCTCAAGAGCGACTGCAAAGTCTTCCAAGACATGAGCCCGGTCGCCGTGATCGAACACGTGCTGGCCAACTACCCCCAGCCCAGTACCAAAAGGCTCATAGAGAGCTACCCCGTGCGCGACTACTGCGTGCAGTACAACGAAACCGACCTGCAATTCATCACCCGGCTCATGCAAGAGTGGGGCATCAACTACCACTTCGAGCACAGCGGCGAGGCCCACCGTCTCATCTGGAGCGACCACAACGGCGCCTTCCAAATCCGGCAAGAAGACCTGCAACAAAACAGCGCTGATCCCGGCCTCAACCCCTACCACACCATCCCTTACTACCCGCTGGGGCACAAGACCGACCGCGAGTACATCCACCGCTTCAGCCCAGTGCAGCGCTTGACTGCCAGTGCCTACGCCAGTGCCGACTACGACTACACCCGCCCCCAGGCCAGCCTGGCGGTGCAAGCCAGCAGCGACCACGCAGGCAATCACCCGGCCCACCAGATCTACCTCTGGCGGGGAGCTAATAGCGGGGTGGGTGGTGGAGCAGGTGGTGGAGCAAACACCTCCCTCACTTCCTCCGACTACAGCCAGCCCAACGCCGGGGCCGGAGCAGGAGTCGACGCAGCCAACCACACCGAACCCCAAGGCCAACACCTGGCCCGGCTGCGCCTGCAAGCCCTGCGCCAAGGGGCCTTGCGTGCACGGGGAGCCGGCCACATCCGCGGCATCGTGCCCGGCAGCAGCTTCACCCTGGCCGAGCACCCCCAGACCAGCGCCAACACCGAATACATCGTCCTGCACACCACACTCGACATAGAAAACCCGAGTGAGCACAAGACAGGTAGCACCAACACCCAAGACACCACCCAAGGCCAGTGGCGCGTCCACACCGAATTCGAGGTCCAGCCCAGCACCATCGCGTTGCGCCCTGACGGCACACAGAGCAAACCCCTGATCCCCGGCCCCTTGAGCGCCTTGGTAGTCGGCCCCGCAGGGGCCAACCACCACACCGACTACCTCAGCCGCATCAAGGTGCACTTCCCTTGGGACCGACATGACGCGCGCGACCAACGCAGCAGCTGCTGGGTGCGGGTGGCAAGCCCTTGGGCGGGCAACCAGCTAGGGGCCATCCACATTCCCCGCATCGGGCAAGAAGTGCTGGTGAGCTTTGAAGGCGGAGACCCGGACAAACCCATCGTGATCGCCTCTGTCTACAACCAGAACAACCAGCCGCCCTGGGAACTGCCCGGCCAACAGGCCTTAAGTGGCATCCGCAGCCGGGAACTCACAGCCGGCCAAGGCAACGCCGCCGCAGGAAGAAGCAACCATGTGCTCTTGGACGACACCGCAGAGCAAATCCAGGTGCAAGCCAAGAGTGACCACCAGCACAGCCAACTCTCACTGGGCCACATCACCCGCATAGAGAGCGGGGCAGGCCGCCAAGAACACCGGGGTGAAGGCTTTGAGCTGCGCACGGACGGACACGGCGCTATCCGCGCCCAAGACGGCCTGCTCATCACTACCGAAGGCAGGCCCAACGCCCAAGGCCATGTCAAAGCCCTGAGTGAAACCGCTGCGCGTCTAAGCCAAGCGCAAGAGCAACACCGCAGCTTGGGGAACTTGGCCGCTCAGCACCAGGCCCAAGAAGCGGGGGAGGGGGCTGATCAAGGTGAAGTGGCAAGCGCACTGCAGATGCAGAACGACTCAATTACCGGCAAGACTGCCAAAGATACCGCCCACCCCGAACTCACTGAGCCTCACCTTGTCTTAGCCAGCCCAGCAGGCATAGAAAGCACCACCGCAGGCTCCACCCACCAGCACAGCCAGGCGCACCATGCCATCAGCGCAGGGGGCCATGTGAGCACGTCTACCGCCAAGAGTTGGCTCTTGAGTGCGAAGGAGACCATCAAGCTGTTCGCTTACATGAGCGGCATCAAGCTGGTGAGCGCCAGAGATGACATGGACATCCAAGCCCTCCAAACCAACATCCACTTGTTGGCCAAGATGGACATCACCATGACTGCGAACGAGGTTCACCTCCTCGCGCAAAAGAACGTGCTGCTCAACGGTTCGGGCAGCCACATCGAATGGCAAAGCGGCGGCATGACCGAAGGCACCAACGGCAGCCGGGCCGTGCATGCGGGGCAGCACGGCGTGGTGGGTGCGGCGAGTGTGCCGCTGCCCCCGCCGCAGTTCCCCTCTGGGGTCTGCAAAGAGTGCGTGTTGGCCGCAGCCAAGTCGGCCAGCGGCTTAGCCCTTGCGAATCGCTAAGCAAGCCCCAGCACCACCACCTTACGCATCAAAAGACCGTCATGTACCGCATTACCGACCCGCACACTCCCGACCTTGGAGATCGCATTCGCCAGGCAGTCGAGGCGTGCCTTGCGCAATACCCTGACTCTTCGGCATACGCCCTGATAGACCCCACCTTGGTTGCCGACTGGGGTGCGCTGCTGTGGCAGGCAGCCCAAGACCAGCCAGACCAAGTGCAGTCTGTCTACCAAGACACCCCGCTGGCTGAGCTGGAGGCGTGCTCGCTCTTTCTGGCCCGTGTGGCACGCAAAGACCTGGAGCAATTGCTTGAGCGCGGCCAAGCCGGCCCCGTACTGAGCTTTGTGCAAACCACGCTGAGCTTGGAGCAACTGCGCCAGCACCTGGCCTGCTTTGCCCGTGCCCGCACTCCCGACGGGAAATGGTTGCTAGCCCGCTGGGGCTGCACCGTGGTGGCACCGGTTTTGGTGAAGGCGCTCACGCCGGCGCAAAAAAGCCGTTTCCTAGGGGGCTTTGCCGCGTGGTACCTCATCAACCGCAAGGGGCAATTGGACATTGTGAATGGCAGCATGGACGCCCCATCCGCTGCCGCCGATCTCGAAACTGAGGGCATGCTGGAGTACGGCTACGCCGTGGACGATGACGCGCTTGCCCTTGTGGCAGACGCCAGCGAGGCCGACGTATTGCTGCATGCGCTAGGCACCCAACAGCCCCACGCGCTCGGAGATAGGCCGGCGTCCATGCTGCACAGCATGGCCCGCCAAGTGCTGGCGCGCATGCGCGAGGCCGGCATTCCTGAAGGTGTGGCCCGCTTGGAGCTACTGGCCCGCGCGCTACAGCAGCCCAGCGCGCAGGCTAGCCGTGCGCTGATTCAAGGCCATCCCTAAGCACCCACCGCCTAAGACCATGACACGCACAGTTTTTAACGCACCCTTGCGCATCAGCGCCAACCCGGCACAGGAAATGACACCCACGGTGGACGAAGTCGTTGCGAGCCTGATGGCACCCAGCGACCCGCTGAAGTGCGAGATACCGCTGTACATCGGCCTGTTCTTTGATGGCACCAACAACAACCGCGACCGCGACATGCCCGAGCGCGGCCACAGCAATGTGGCGCGCCTCTTTAATGCGCACAAAAGTGTTGCAGAAAACCCCGAACACACAGGCCACTACAAAACCTATGTCTCTGGCTTAGGCACCCGCTTTGAGCCCAACCAAGAGCCCGGCGAAAGCGACGAGGGCAAAGCCTATGCCAAGGGCGGGCAGGCCCGCATCTTGTACGGGGTGCTGGAAGTCTTTAACTCGGTGCACAAGGCGTTCAACAACGAGTTCGCCCTTTATAAAGAAGATGACATCAAAGCCCTGCTCAAAGACTTTGAACGCCAGGTAGACGGCGGCTCCACCGACCCGGAGCGCCCCGCCCCCACCCGCGAAAGCTGGCTGGCCAATATCTACGCCCACGCCACGCAAAGCATTCAAGATGCGCGCAAGCGCAAGCCCTTGCCCAACATCCCCTACATCCACGTGAGCGTGTTTGGCTTCTCGCGCGGGGCCGCAGAGGCCAGCGCGTTTTGCCACTGGCTGAATGCCGCCATCCCCAGCGGCGAAATCGCGGGCATGCCGCTGCGCATCAAATTCTTGGGCTTGTTTGACTGCGTGGCCAGCACCGGTCTGGCCGACTCTGCCCGCCGCGCCCTGGGGCCGGTGGCAGGCTTTGCCACCGGGCACTTTGCATGGGCCAAAGAAACACGTCAAGCTCTGCCCGCGCTGGTGGAGCGCTGCGTGCACATGCTGGGCGCGCATGAGCAGCGGCTGAACTTCCCGCTCACCCGCATCCGGGGCGGCCAGCTCAGCGAATATGTGTACCCCGGCGTGCACTCCGACGTGGGCGGGGGCTATGGCCTGCTGGCGCAGGGCCGCAGCAAGACGGATGCCGAGCTGCTCTCCCAAGTGCCGCTGCTGCACATGTACAAGCTCGCCCGCATCGCCGGTGTGCCGTTGCTTGATGCCACGTTGATGAGCAAGCAGTTATTGGAAGACTATGCCCTCAGCCCCGCAGTGGCCCAGGCCTGGAACGACTACATGGCCCAGGCCCAAGACTACGCCCCGCGCACCCAGCCCGCCCCCATGGCCACGCCCTTGGAAGAGTGCCAAGACCTGCACGCCCTCATTGCGCTGCACATGCGCCTGTACTACGACTATCGGCGCATCTACCTGCCCCCGCCACCCGGTAAAACCGCCCATGTTTTGGCACCCGACCTCTTCAGGCTGCTGCACAACCCCATCAGCGCGCAAGACGAAGACAACATCCGCAGCTACAACCAAAACCTGCAAGGCGACCTGAGCCTCTTTACGCAGTGGCAGGCCGCCAAGCAGCGGGACGACTGGGACCCCTCGACGCGCGAGGGCGGCCAGCGCCGGATCTGGATCGACGACACCCTGCGGCGTCACAGCAACTGGTTGCCCCAGTTCATCTGTCAACAACAAAACCCTGCCGACCAGGCCTGGATAGAGGTCGCCCTTGGCGTGCTGCAAGGGCGCAGCCAAGTGGCTGGGCAAGCGCACTGCGTGCTGCTGGGGCGCTATGTGCACGACAGCCTGGCGGGCTTTGTGCTGGCCGGCCCCATCACCCACGATGACAAGGCGCGCCTGTTGGTAGACATCGTGCACCGCCAAGGCAAGGGCAAGACGCTCAATGCGTTTGAGAAAACCGTGTTTGCCAACTACAGAAAGCGAGTGGATGCAGAAGATGCAGGCACCGTGCAAGTGCCCCAAGGCCAAACACCGCTGCGGAAGTTGGTCAAAGACCGTATGGACGCCCTCAACGCAATGAACGCCACCAACCGCAAAGACGAACTCGACCAAGAGGCGGCCTACAACACGAAATACCGTTTCGGGTACGCCGACGCCCTGTACGTGAGCAGCTGCGAACTGTATCCGGTGATGCGCGATGAAGACGCGGGCCTGCTGCAAAGCTGGGTCAAGGCCAAAGCCATCGGAATCATTACCAGCGGGCGGCGCGAGGGCGGTGGCTACTTCTTACCGCGTGCGGTGTTTGAATGATGGGGCTGACGATGCAACGAATGACTCAGCGTGCATTCACTTGCGCAACCTTGGCCCTGACCGCACTGGTGATGGGCTGTGCGCAGCCCGCAAAACTAACGCCCGAGGAACAAGCCTGGAACGAGCGCGAGGCTGTGCGTGAGGCGCGTGATGCCCCCCTGCGGGCACGCGAAGCAGCCATACGCAAATCCCAAGAAACCCCCACCATCGGAGTAGGGCTGGAATGTGTGCGCCACGGCGGCCCGCAGCAAGACCTCATGCCCTATGTGCAAGGGTTTTGGGTGCAAGAGGTGCCGTATGGCCAAGTGAGCCCAGAGATGAGCGGGGGCGACTTCAACTGCGGCGGCACCATCGCCGGGGGCTACACCATCCCCCGCACCTGGCGCCCGGGTATGAAAGTCAAGGTCAAGTGGTACACCTGGGACCGACCCAAACCAACCACCATCACCATCCCGGTGGAGGACGACCCCACCATCGCACCCGGCGTGCCTATTGTGGAGCGGGGCGTCAAAGGTGCCCTGCACGAGTACACCACCACCATCCCTTATTACCCCGAACCGGGCCGCGCTTACGTGCACCTGTTTCGCAACGGGCAGGCGCGGGTCATCATCAGCAACATTGGCCCCACGGGCCGCGATCACCCCCTCCCATTCTCGGCCCTTGAACCCCCGCCGGAGGTGGAGTGAGCATGCGGGCCACCCAGCACAAAGCCTTGCAAGCAGGGCGCAAGTTACAGGCAAAATCGGCCTATAGCGCTCATGGAATTTGCGCTAGGAGCTATCAAAACCATAGTAAACCCACCCTGCACAGTTTGCACACGCGATGCACCCGCAGCCTCAAGCGCATGGCCCACGGCGTGCGCAAGGCTTTGGCGCCCATGGCCGCAGTCTTGGCCCTGGCCGCCCTGAGCGGTTGCGCGGAGCCAACCTCTAGCGCGGGGGTCACAGGCTACAACCACACCAGCAACCGCTCCATCTACACCTTCAGTGTCAATGGCAGCATGGGTATGAACCTGCCCCCCGAAAGCGGCGGCGGTGGAACCACCTGCTGCACCACCATCCCCAGCCAGTGGCACCCCGGCATCAAGGTCAAGGTGCGCTGGGTGTACCAAGGGGGCACCGAGTTGCCGCCCGCACCGCCGCCCCAAGAAGCCGAAGTCGAACTCCCCCGGTACACACAGGACGACATTGGCCGCGTCGCGGTGCACTTCTTCCCGGATCACAAGATCAAGGTGGTGGTGACAGACATGGCAATTTGGCACCCCCAATACCCCGCCGACTTGCGCTGGCGCGCCCCCACGCCGCCCGATGCCGTACAGGCCACTCCCTCGCCTGCTATTCAACCCGCCTCTCAGCCCTCCGCCCAACCATGAGCACCAACTCCAACACCATGACCCCCGCGCAAAGCTGCGCGGCAGGCAGCAAAGCGCTCGAATCCGACGGCCACTACGCCTGGGCGGATGACACGCTGCAAATCCACCCCGCAGTGACCCACTGCGAACACTGTGTGGCCGCCCACGAGCTTGACCTACAAGCCAAATCAGCCTCTGGCGCACATGGAATATGCGCTAGCAGCTATCAAAACCGTAGTAAATCCACCCTACACAGTTTGCACACGCGATGCACCCTCAGCCTCAAGCGCATGGCCCACAGCGTGCGCAAGGCTTTGGCCCCCATGGCCGCAGTCTTGGCCCTGGCCGCCCTGAGCGGTTGCGCGGAGCCAACCTCTAGCGCGGGGGTCACAGGCTACAACCACACCAGCAACCGCTCCATCTACACCTTCAGTGTCAATGGCAGCATGGGTATGAACCTGCCCCCCGAAAGCGGCGGCGGTGGAACCTCCTGCTGCACCACCATCCCCAGCCAGTGGCACCCCGGCATCAAGGTCAAGGTGCGCTGGGTGTACCAAGGGGGCACCGAGTTGCCGCCCGCACCGCCGCCCCAAGAAGCCGAAGTCGAGCTCCCCCGGTACACACAGGACGACATTGGCCGCGTCGCGGTGCACTTCTTCCCGGATCACAAGATCAAGGTGGTGGTGACGAGCAAAGACCTGGGCCACCCCCAATACCCCGCCGACTTGCGCTGGCGCGCCCCCACGCCGCCAGATGCCGTACAGGCCACTCCCTCGCCTGCTGTTCAACCCGCCACTCAGCCCTCCGCCCAACCATGAGCACCACCTCCAACACACCACCCGCATCCGCCCAAAGCTGCGCGGCAGGCAGCGTGCCCACGCCCACCCTCACACCTGCTGAGCGCATGCGCGCCGTGCAGCAGCATGCCAAGCTGGCCTCCCCGGTGCTGAGTTGCAGCGGCAATGTGTTTATCGGCATGTTCTTTGATGGCACCGGCAACAACGAGAAGCTGGACTACGACAACGGCAATGTGCCCCTGGAGCAGCAAAAGCCCAGCAACGTGGTACGCCTGTACTACGCCTACAAAGAAGGCCAGGAAGAAGGAACGGACAAGTACTTCAAGTACTACGTCCCCGGCGTAGGCACCCCGTTTGACAAGATTGGCGACACGGCGGACCTCGTGGGCCGCATGAGCGGCGGCGGCTTTGGTGCGGGCGGGGAGATGCGCATCCTCTGGGGCCTGATTCAGGTGCTCAACGGCGTCAACCGATACGCAAGCCGTGATGACCTCATTAAGGAAGAACAAGCCAAAGCCATCGTCCAGAACCTGGGCGGCACGGGCAGCACGGGCTGGCAGCGCCAACTGGCCCTCAAAGACACCTGGCAAACCAAGCTCAAAGCCAACCTCAAAGTCTTCTCCAAGCCCGCGCTAGACCGCATCGTGGTGGACGTCTTCGGCTTCTCGCGCGGGGCCGCCCAAGCCCGCGCCTGGGTGAACTGGCTCTACGGCCTGTGCGAGCAGCAGGGCAGTGATGCGCGCACCGCCACCTATCTGTTGGCCGGCGTGCCCCTGCAAGTGCGCTTTATGGGCTTGTTTGACACCGTGGCCTCGGTGGGCGTGGGTGGCACGGTGGCGGGCAACAAAGCGCTCGAATCCGACGGCCACTACGCCTGGGCGGACGACAACCTGCAAATCCACCCCGCCGTCAAACACTGCGAACACTATGTGGCGGCCCATGAGGTGCGCGCCAGCTTCCCTTGCGACAGCGTGCGGGTGGACGCAGCCTACCCCCCCAACGTGCGCGAAAGTGTGTACCCCGGCTCGCACTCGGATGTGGGTGGGGGTGGCTACACCCGCAGCGCCCAGGGCAAGCGCGATGGGCTGGCCCGCATACCCGGCATGGCCATGTACAACGCGGCGCTGAGTTGGGGGGTGCCGCTGTTTCGCCTTGAAGCACTGAAAAAGAATCAAACGGCTGTTTACGACAACCTCATCCCCAGCGCAGAGGCTGTGGCCGCGCACCAGGCCTATCTGCAGGCGGTAGGGGTGGCGCCGGGCTCGGTGGAGCAGCAGCACCGTGGCCACTGGGCCTGGTACTTGTGCTACCGCATCGCCTGCCGCGAGGCCTACGGCCATCGCAGCTTTGTGCGCGCCGCCACCGAGGCCGAGCGCAAGCTGATGATGCAGACGCAGAACGATCTGGCAGAGGCGCTGTCCCGCGCGGGTGCTGCGGCGCGTGCGGTGGTGGCCCGCGATGCGCCGCGCATGGGTGCCATCCGCGTGCCCAACGCAGCCGAAGCCGTGCTGCTGCACATGGAAAAGGCCGAACGCATCATCAACCCGCCGGCCGCTGTGCAAGTGACCCTGGAATGGGCACGGCTGCGCCAGCGCTTGCAAAAAGACGGCGGCGTGCTGCTGCGCAATGCAGACCACCCCGAGCTGGATGTGGCCGAGCTGCTGCACGCGCTGGTCGATGGCGATGCCAGCGCCAGCGCGGGCCATATCCCCACGGTGCCCCCGGCGGTGGTTGGGTTTTTTGATACCTATGTGCACGACGCGGTGGCGGGCTTTATAGGAGATGCGTTCAACGAGTACAGCGCAAACGGCTACGGCCTGTTCAAGTTCCGGCGCATGTTTTTTGGCAACCGGGCGGATGCCTATGCCAAAGCCCTCGCCCAGGCCGACAACGCACAGCGCCTGGCAGGGCGCAAGGCCGCCACCGGCGCCACCCCGACCTACACAACTTCTATGAGTACATCCCCATGAGTGATCCCGCATTGCTAGACACCAACAAAGACAAGGGCTGGATCAGTGCGCCGCCCACAGGCGAGTCTGGCACCATGACCGTGCCCGACGCCATGCCCCAAGGCATGGTGTTCTCGCCGGGCTACCACCACGATGCACGTCTGGCCGCCCTCGAGCGGGTCATTAAGGAGGGTGGAAACCCGTTTCTGGAGGCGGCCAGTGTGCTGCTGCGCACCTTGGCAGAGCTGCCAGTCCAAATCGATGTGCCAGGCCTACACGGCTTGCACACGCTGCTGGTGCAAGAGGTGCAAACCTACACCCGCCTGTGCGAGCAAACCAATCTGCGGCGTGATCACATGCTGGCCGTGCGCTACGCGCTGTGCACGGCGCTGGACGAGGCTATCAACCTCAAACCTGGCTCCGACGCAAGCGGTGGCAAGACGAGCCCGGGCCTGTGGTCTACCCAGGCCTTGTTGAACCAATTTCATGGTGAAAACGGGGGCGGGCGCACTGTGTTTTTGCTGATCGGCCGCTTGGCCAATATGCCCAATGAGCACATGCCGGTGCTGGAGGTGTTGCACCATGTGCTGTGCCTGGGCTTTATGGGCAGCTACCGCACCCAGCAGGACGGCCACCGCGTGCTGGAAACGGTGCGCCACCGCCTGTACACCCTGGTGTCTGCCACCCAGGAGTCGGTGCCGCGCGAGCTATCGCAGCACTGGCAAGGGGTGGGGCAGGGCCGCTTCAAGCTGCTGCGCTCGGTGCCGGTGTGGGTGTCTGCCAGTGTGTTGGGTCTTGCTCTGTTTGCCCAGTTCAGTTGGTACAAGTACCACTTGCTGACGCAGGGCAGGGCGGTGCAAAAGTCCATTGAGGCGCTCTCCACACTCCAACCCCCGGTGGTGCAGCGGTCCAAGCTCAATTTGCCCGAGCTGCTCCAAGCCGAAGTGGCGCAAGGCCGCGTGCAGATAGATGAGGATGCGCAGCGTGCGCGGGTGGTTTTCAAGGGCGACGGCATGTTTTCTGGCGGCCTGGCCACCTTGAGCCCCGACACGCTCGCCTTGCTGACCAAGGTGGCGAATGCGCTGGCGCAGATAGACGGCGCGGTGCGGGTGCTGGGCCACACAGACAACCAGCCGGTCAATCTCCCCGAGTTCCCCAACAACCAGGTGCTCTCGCAAAAGCGGGCACAAGCCGTGTTGGCGGTGCTGCAGGCCCACGGTGTGGACGCAGCTAGGCTGCAAGCCGAGGGCAAGGGTGACACCCAGCCCGTGCAGCCCAACACCAGTGCCGAAGGCCGTAGCAAGAACCGGCGGGTGGAGATTGAGTTGTTGGCCCCAGTCAACAAGTAACCAAGGAAGATTTCATGCGTGGTTTTTTTGCTTCTCCTGTCGTGGCGGCAATCCTGGCGTTTTTGGCGCTGATAGTGGTGTCGCTGGTGATTTGGTTTGTGGGGCCCCTGGTCGCTATTGGTGACTTGCACCCTTTGCAGGATGTGGGTTTGCGGGTCTCGGTGATTTGCCTTTTGCTGGTTCTGGTGATTTTGTGGCTGCTGAAGTGGTCGCTCTCCATCGTGGGTGTGGCCTGCGTGTGCCTGCTGCTGTGGCATGCCGGCCCCCTGCTGGCTTTGGGCGCATGGCACCCGTTGGAGCTGGTGTGGGTGCGCGTGATGTGCATTGGCGTGGTGCTGGTGCTGTACGCCGCCTGGGGGGTCTACAAGGTGCTGGCCCTGATGCGCAGTGACGAGGCCTTTGCCCGCAAGCTGCTGCGTAAGGACGATAAGTCCCCCAAGGCGCTGGCCCGCGAAGAGGTGCGCGTCATCAAAGACAAGGCCGGCAAGGCCGTGGGCCAGTTACGCCAGATGCACCTCACCGTAGCCGGTGGGGCGGGGTCGATGTGGTCGTTCCTGCGCCGCGTGGTGGAGGGCAAGCGCTATTTGTATGAGCTGCCCTGGTACATGATCATTGGCACACCAGGGGCGGGCAAGTCGTCGGTGTTGCTGAACTCGGGGCTGCAGTTTCCGGTGGCCGAGCAAATGGGCGTGGCCAGTGCGCAGCTCACTCTGTCGCAAAGTGCGGGCACCCAAAACTGCGCCTGGTGGTTTACCAACGAGGCGGTGCTGATTGATACCGCCGGGCGCTTCACCAACCCGCAAGATGGCCGCTCCCAACAAGCCTCCGGCGACGATGCGCCAGAGGCCAGCGACGAACAGCGCAACGTGGCCGAGTGGCAGGGCTTTTTGCGGGTGCTGCGCCAGGTGCGGCCGCGCGCGCCTATCAATGGCGCCCTGCTGGCGGTGGATGTCTCCAAGCTGCTGGTGGAAGATGCTGCGAAGTCCATGCTGCATGCGGCCCAGTTGCGGGCACGCTTGAACGAATTGCGCGAGCAGTTGGGCATTCGCTTCCCGGTCTATGTGGTGCTGACCAAGACGGACTTGTTGCGCGGCTTTGCAGAGTACTTTGGCAGCCTGACCAGTGAGGCCCGCACCCAGGTGTGGGGCTTTACGCTGCCTTGGCAAGATGGGGGGCCTCTGGCTGAGGCCCCGGTGCTTGCAAGCCAGCTGGAGCAAGAGCTGCGGGCCTTGCAAAGCCGCATTGCGCAGGGGGTGGCCATCCGTTTGCAAGAGGAGTTTGACCTGGACCGCAGGCAGGCCTTGTATGTGTTTGCCCAGGAGCTTGCGGCTGTCATCCCATCCCTGGTGACGCTACTGGATGCCGTGTTTGCGGATTCGCGCTATGACACTACGCAACTCACCCATTCGTTGCGCGGGGTGTACCTGACCAGCGCCATGCAGTACGACGAGCGCGCAGTCACCGCTGACCAGCAGGCCCTTGTGCCACGCCTGATGCATGCGCTGGCGCGTGTGACCGGCGGGGCGACCAAGGCGGTGCAGCCCGATGGAACGCGCAGCTTTTTCATGACCGATGTGTTCAAACGCGTGGTGTTCCCCGAGGCGCATTTGGTCAAGCCCAATTTGCGCTGGGAGGCGCGCTTTCGCTTGGCTCGCCTGACGGGGCATGCTTTGGTGATTTTTTTGTTCTTTTGGATCTCCAGTGGGCTGATGCTGAGCCAAAGCAACAACCAGCAGTACCTGAGCGATGTGGGTGCCAAGACAGAGGCGCTGACTGACAAAATGCGCGGCTTACTCACCCAGCGGGACAGCGCGCGCATGCTGGAGGTGTTGGGCATGGCCCAGGAGCTACCCACGCATTCTGGTCTGGACCTGGTCAACCCGCCCCTGTCGTATGCCTATGGGCTGTATAGCGCGGAACCCGTGGTGGCCGCCTCGCACCATGCGTATGGCGATTTGCAGGATCGCCTGATTCTGCCCGTCGTCGTGGGACGCATGGAAACCGTGTTGCGCAACGCTGTGCAGGACCAGGACGCCAAGGTGGCCTACGACACCTTGCATGTCTACATGCTGCTGCATGACAAAGAGCAATTCACCGCATCCACCACGGCGGCCCAAGAGGTGCGCAAATGGGTATTGCAAGACTGGCAAGAAGGCGTGCAGACTGATGAGCAGTCGGCCACTGCCAAGCCTTTGGAGAAGAGTCTGGCAGCTACCTTCAACAACAGCGCGGCCATGGTGTCGTACCTGCAAGACATGTTTTCGGGCAAGCGGGTGGTGCAGTCGGGCACCTCGCGCAACGATGCGCTGGTGCGCCAGGTGCGCACTTTTTTGGACACCACGCCGGCCAACGAGCGCTTGTACGAGCGCACCAAGGCATCGCTGATTGAGGTGGTGCCGCAAGACTTTACCTTGGTGCGCGCCCTCGGCCCCCAGGCCGGCACACTGTTCAGCCTGGCCTCTGGCAACCCGCTTGAGGCGGGCGTACCCGGCCTATTCACTTATGACGGCTACCACGAGATCTTTGCCAAAAAGCTCAAGGAGCTGGTGGTGCAAGCGCAGGCGGAAGATGCCTGGGTAATGGGGCGCACCGGAAACGTGGCCGCCCTGAAAGACGATGAAAAGCTCGCGTTGGTGGAAGATATCCGCCGCCAGTATTTGGAGGAATACGCGCAGCTGTGGACGGAGTTTTTGGCCGACATCCGTGTCGTGCGGGCGGACTCGGGGCGCACCTTGTCTTTTGAGCTCAATATGCTGCGCCAGCTCGCCGCACCGGACTCGGCGCTGGTGCGGCTGGCGCGCATGGCCGCGCGAGAGACTACCTTGTCGCGCTCCCTCCAAACCCGTAGCACCGAAGAAAAATCCCTCTTCGACAAAGCAGGCGAGCAACTCGACAGCAAGACCAACAAGCTCAATCAAAACCTGGGCTTGCGCCCCGAACAGCGGTTTGAACGCCAGTATGTGGACTCTCAGTTTGGAGCCCTGCGTGAGGTAGTCACCGGGCAGGGCGAGGGCGGCGATGGGCAAGGTGCACCCAAAGTAGCGCTGGAGAAGATCACCAGTCTGCTGGGCGAGTACTACACCTCTTTGGTGATTGCCGATAGCGCCATCAGCGGCGGCAACCTGCCGCCTTCGGGCGAAGAGGCGGCCACCAAAATCAAGATTGAGGCCAGCAAATTACCCGCGCCGTTCCGCGAAGTCCTCATGGGTGCCAGTGCCAACGGCGCAGACAAAATATCGCAGGCTTCGGTCAGCATCTTGCGGGTGCAAGCCCAGGCGCAAATGGACCGGCTGGTGGGCATGATGAACCAGATGGTGGTGGAGCCATGCCGGCGAAGCATTGCAGGGCGCTACCCCTTTGCGGCCACTACCCAGGAAGTCGCCATTGAAGACTTCAACGCCTTCTTTGGTGCCGGCGGTACGGCAGACGAGTACTTCAACAAGTACCTTGCATCCTTGGTGGACACCAGCGATCGCCCCTGGCGTTACAAAAGCCCGACCCTGGCCGCCTCCGCGGAGCCTGCGGCAGCCGCTGCAGGTGCAGCGCGTGCACCTACCACAGGCCCCACGATGATGGGTGAGTTGCTCAAGCTCATGGCGCAGTACGGCCCTGCGCCAGACGTGTTTGCCCAGGTGGGGCAGATCCGGGATGCGTTTTTCAAAGACCCAGGCGCCAAGCGCATGGCCTGGAAGCTCGATGTAAGCGTGCAGTCATTGGACCCCAGCGTGACCGAGCTGGTCATGGACTTTGACGGACAAACCCAGCGCTATGCCCACGGGCCGCGACAGGCCTTGGCCGTGCAATGGCCCGGTCCCCGTAGCGGCACCATGGCAGAGATTAGCGCGCAGCCGCGCATCAAGTGGGATACATCCACTGTCAGTGCGCGCGGCCCTTGGGCATTGATGCGCCTCATGGAGCAAGGGCGCACCATTCCCAGTGCAAGCGCAGGCAAGGTGGCCGTCGAGTTTTTGTTTGATAACCGCCGCAGTGTGCTGGAGGTCTCCAGCAGCGGCGTCAATCCGCTGAGCAGCAGTTTGCTCAGGTCATTCAATTGCAGCGGAAAAACCAGTTGATTGCCGACACCATGCTCAATGCCCTGACCCGTTATGCCGTCAAAAAGCGGCTGGTAACACCCCTTGCTATCTGGGGAAAATTGCCCAGCCATGGGGACTTTTTGCGCCACATCGCATCCCCCCGAGAAGCGGCAGACTGGCAAGAATGGGCCCTCCACGTCTGGAACAGGCACCACCAAACCAGCGTCCGACCGCGCAGCCCAGAGACCGGACGATCCGCCCAACAGGGCTGGATGCACCTAGAGCCCGTGGCATCCCCCGTCTCGATGCGGGCCATGCCGGTGAGCTTTGTGATGCAGCCAGGCACCTTACCCTTTGCGCCGCAGCGCTTTGTGGTGGGCGCCATCCTGGACTCCGAAGACAGCGTGGGGCGGGCCTGCCCGCTGGTGATCTACCAGCAGGTGTCCCGCCATTGGATGGCGCAGCTGCTGAACTCCAACACCCTGGGCCAGGGGCAGGATCTGATGTTCTGGCTATGCCGCCTGTTGGCCCGCACTTACGCAACACACGCCGACTGGCAAAAATTGGTGCGCGCGGTGGACGCACTGTGGACGCTTTACACCCCGGGGGTCTCCAACTTGCTGTCCTCGCCACCGCACCTCGTGGAAGCCGCTTTGGCGCGTGGCGTCGTGAAGCGTTATTGCGCCAACGAAGAATTGGACATGGCCAATACCCTGCGCGGGATGCGATCACTGCCTTGGCGCAGCTTGCCGGAGCGTACGTTGCGCTTGGAGGCTCCCGTCAGTGCGTACTGGCAGCAAGACATGGAAGGTGGCTATGTCAACGCCAGTGAAGACTTATCCAGCCTCTGGAGGGGCCATTCGTGAGCGTAGATACCCTTGAGCTGCGAGGCCTGTTCTACCTAGGACAAGCGTTCGATTTCACTTGGCAATGGCCAACTCAGGCCACGCACGTGCACTTTGCCGAGCTCCTGCGCGCATGCCCTGCGCCGGGCGTAGCCCACATGCCCTATCTGGACGCCTGCACCCTCCATGCGCGTGCCGCGCCTTCCGGCACGCAATGGAGTGTCAGCCCTGAAAGCGGCGACATAGCGTGCAGCGTTAACGGCCAGGCCTTGGAAGAGGGGTCCATGGCGCAGTTGCACGATGGCGACACGCTGGAAGTAGGCCTTCTGAGCTTCCAGGTGCATCTGCTCGCCCCTAGTGCCCAAGCCCATGCCGCAGACCTGGCCATGCAACGCTTTGTGCTCACTGACCTGGACGAAGTGGCTCCCGACGAGGGGTATGACACCCGCTTGCGCGGAATCAGCGATCTGATCAACACCGAGCTCGTTACGGACCCAGCGGCAAATGGGCCAGCCGCAGCACCACCCAGCGCGACAACAGAGCAGGGGGACGTGCTGTCGGTACTGCACACCCAGTACCTGCGCAAACTCCGCGACCCCGCCTACAACAGCGATGAGGGCCATTGGCAAGGGCTGGTGCAGGCACGTGAGTCCGCGGCGACGTTAGACCCCTTTGATGACCTCAAGCTCCGAGCCGGCAACGAGAACAGCCTGAGCGATTTGGTGGGACAAGCCCAAACGATTGGTGAAGTATTCGCAGACCTGGATGAGGCCATGGCCCACGAATTCATGAAGCCAGACCGCGCCGACAGCGTGCTCCATCTTTTTGCCCCGAAAGAACTGCAAGCCCAGGCCCCTGCGGAGTCTGCCGCCACAGCCCTGCCGGGCAGCCTGGCCCATTTGCTCCAAGCGTCTCTGCCCGGACTCACCCTGCGCGAACACCACAGCCTGTCGCTGGACAGTGCCATGCCCCTGTTTTCCGACACACCCGACACCGCCACCAAGGCGCCCACCCTCAACACAGCGGCCCCACATCAGGCCCTGCCATCACCATGACCGCACAAACCGCTCCTACACCCAGCTTGACCCTGAGCCAGCTCCACCCGGACCACCACCTGGGCCAAGCCCTTGCCCTGCTGGAAAAAGGGGTGCGCTTCAAGCCCACCCAGGTGCAAGCACGCTGGGCGCTGGTCGAATTTCTGTGCCTGCTGGGCCACTGGGAGCGGGCGCTCAAGCAATTGCAAACCGCAATGCAGCTAGCGACCGTAGACGAAGAAAATGGCCCAGGATGGCTTCACACAGCCTATCTGCTGCGGGGCCTCATCCGCGCGCAGGACCAGCGCAGCGCGGTTTTTGCCGGTGAGCAGCAGCCGGTACCCGTCATCGACACCACGCCCTGGATGCAAGACCTGGCGCAGGCCATCGCCCACAACGCCCGAGGCGACCATGCGCGCGCCGACGTGCTGCGCTGCCGCGCCCTCGAACAGGCCCCCACCCAAGCAGGCATCTGCACGCAGGACAATGAATCCGGCGAACAAACCCACACATGGCTCAGCGACTCAGATACCCGCTTGGGCCCCGTGTGTGAACTCATCATCGCCGGTGGCTACCGCTGGCTGGCCTATGCGGACATAGCCTGCCTGCACATCCAGCGCCCCAGCAGCGTCCTCGATCTGGTGTGGCTACCCGTCACCCTGCAACTGCGCGGCACCTTGGCGGCAGACAAAACGCTGCACGCCTACATCCCCACCCGCTACCACGGCACCGAAGACAAGGCCGCTGACTACACCGACCCCCAAGCCCGAACGCTTTTGCTCTCGCGCCTCACCCTATGGCATGAAGTGGGCGACACCGGCGTCTTCGCCCACGGGCAGAAAACCCTCATGACCGAGCACGGCGACATGCCCCTGTTGGACCTGCGCGAGCTGCGCCAACCGCTCAGCGAGGCGAGCGCATGAGCAACGTCACACCCTCGCTGCTCCACCCAGGGGCGCGGCCGCTGCCGTCTACCGTGGAGCGCAACAGCAAAAAAGTTGAGCGCCGCTACCTGCCCACCCTGTTCGACCGCCTGTGCGACGACGCCCCCAGCCAAAGCACCGAGTCCCCCGAGGCCTATGCCAGCAGCCGCAGCCAGTTGCGCCAAATCATCCTGCGCGACCTGGCTCTGCTGCTCAACACCACCGACCAAAGCGACCTCATCGACCGCAAAGCCTACCCCGCAGCAGCGCAGTCCACCATCAACTACGGCGTCCCCGCGCTGGCGGGCGGCTACTTGTCGGAAAAAAAGTGGGTGGACATCGAAACCATGATCCGCAGCGCCATCGTCAGCTTCGAGCCCCGTCTCATGCCCGAAACACTGATGGTCAAGCCCGTGCTCAAAGAGCAAGCCAGCGGCAACTACAACGTGCTCACGTTTGAGATATCTGGCCACATCCAGATGCAACCCTATCCGCTTGAGCTCACCGTCCAAAGCTCCGTGGACCTGGAAACCAACCGCATCGAACTGCACCTCACCCGGAGCTAAGCCATGCCCAGCCTCACCACCCTCATCCCCGCAGAGCGCATCCTCACCATTAGCAGCGCCAGCCTAGAGGCCCAAGCCGGTCACGCCCAACTTCAAGCCGTGCGCTTGGAAGGCCACGAAGGCATCAACCAACTCTTTCGCTACCAACTCACCCTGCAAACCCCGGACACCCCGGTCCCGGGTGGCCTGGTAGAGCTGGACCTCCAAGCCCTCATGGGCCAGGCCATTAGCTGCCACATCCAGCTCGAAGGCATGGGCACGTTTGAGGCGGGCAGCATCGGTGGGGTCGTCAAGGGCCAACTCGCCACCCCCCACCAAGGCAGCGGAGTGCGCCAAATCAGCGCCCTCATCACCGCAGCCACCCTCATTCAAGAAACCCCACGCCAGCGCGTCTACCAACTCACCCTAGAGCCCTGGCTGGCCCAGGCCCGGCTCAAGAGCGACTGCAAAGTCTTCCAAGACATGAGCCCGGTCGCCGTGATCGAACACGTGCTGGCCAACTACCCCCAGCCCAGTACCAAGAGGCTCATAGAGAGCTACCCCGTGCGCGACTACTGCGTGCAGTACAACGAAACCGACCTGCAATTCATCACCCGGCTCATGCAAGAGTGGGGCATCAACTACCACTTCGAGCACAGCGGCGAGGCCCACCGCCTCATCTGGAGCGACCACAACGGTGCCTTCCAAATCCGGCAAGAAGACCTGCAACAAAACAGCGCTGATCCCGGCCTCAACCCCTACCACAGCATCCCCTACTACCCGCTGGGGCACAAGACAGACCGCGAGTACATCCACCGCTTCAGCCCGGTGCAGCGCTTGACTGCCAGCGCCTACGCCAGTGCCGACTACGACTACACCCGCCCCCAGGCCAGCCTGGCGGTGCAAGCCAGCAGCGACCACGCAGGCAATCACCCGGCCCACCAGATCTACCTCTGGCGGGGAGCTAATAGCGGGGTGGGTGGTGGAGCAGGTGGTGGAGCAAACACCTCCCTATCTTCCTCCGACTACAGCCAACCCAATGCTGGCGCAAACACCGCCGCCAACCGAACCGAACCCCAAGGCCAACACCTGGCTCGCTTGCGCCTGCAAGCCCTGCGCCAAGGTGCCTTACGCGCCCGGGGAGCAGGCCACATCCGCGGCATCGTGCCCGGCAGCAGCTTCACCCTGGCCGAGCACCCCCAGACTAGCGCCAACACCGAATACATCGTCTTGCACACCACACTCGATATAGAAAACCCGAGTGAGCACAAAACAGGCAGCAACGCGGGTAAGCACGCAGGCAGCACCAACACCCAAGACACCACCCAAGGCCAGTGGCGCGTCCACACCGAGTTCGAGGTCCAGCCCAGCACCATCGCCCTGCGCCCTGAGGGCACACAGAGCAAACCCCTGATCCCCGGCCCCTTGAGCGCCGTGGTAGTCGGCCCCGCAGGGGCCAACCACCACACCGACTACCTCAGCCGCATCAAGGTGCACTTCCCCTGGGATAGGCATGACGCGCGCGACCAACGCAGCAGCTGCTGGTTGCGGGTGGCAAGCCCTTGGGCGGGCAACCAGCTAGGGGCCATCCATATTCCCCGCATAGGGCAAGAAGTGCTGGTGAGCTTTGAAGGCGGCGACCCGGACAAACCCATCGTGATCGCGGCTGTCTACAACCAGAACAACCAGCCGCCTTGGGAGCTGCCCGGACAACAGGCCCTCTCTGGCATCCGAAGCCGCGAACTCACAGCAGGCCAAGGCAACGCAGCTGCTGGGCGCAGCAACCATGTGCTCTTGGACGACACCGCAGAGCAAATCCAAGTGCAAGCTAAAAGCGACCACCAGCACAGCCAACTCTCACTAGGCCACATCACCCGCATAGAGAGCAGGGCAGGCCGCCAAGAACATCGGGGCGAAGGCTTTGAGCTGCGCACGGATGGACACGGCGTCCTCCGCGCCCAAGACGACCTGCTCATCACTACCGAAGGCAGGCCCAACGCCCAAGGCCATGTCAAAGCATTGAGCGAAACCGCTGCGCGCCTGTCCCAAGCGCAAGAGCAACACCGCAGCCTAGGCCACCTGGCCGCTCAGCACCAGGCCCAAGAAGCGGGGGAGGGGGCTGATCAAGGTGAAGTGGCAAGCGCACTGCAGATGCAGAACGACTCAATTACCGGCAAGACTGCCAAAGATACCGCCCACCCCGAACTCACTGAGCCTCACCTTGTCTTAGCCAGCCCAGCAGGCATAGAAAGCACCACCGCAGGCTCCACCCACCAGCACAGCCAGGCGCACCATGCCATCAGCGCGGGTGGGCATGTGAGCACGTCTACTGCCAAGAGTTGGCTCTTGAGTGCCAAGAGCGCCGCACGCATGTTTGCCTACAACGCCGGCATCAAGCTGATCAGCGCCAGCGCCAACATCGACGCCCAAGCCTTAAGCACAAGCCTGCACGTGCTGGCCAAACTGCGCATCACGCACAACGCCCGCAGCATCACCATCACCGCGCAAGAAGAACTGCGCCTGGGCGCAGCCAGCAGCTTCACCACCCTCAACGCTGCAGGCATCACCCACGGCACGCCGGGGCAGTGGGATGTGAAGTCGGCAACGCAAAGCATGGAGCTGGGCAAGAGCTTGGGGATCGACGTTGCTGGTTTGCCGCATCACGAGCTGCATAGCGTGGAGTTCGAGTGGCTAAGCCCCACGGGTGCTGGCCTTGCGCGCAGGCCCTATGAACTTAGCTCTGAACGCGGTGGACACAGCAGCATGACGCGTGAGGACGGCCAGCTACCCGTCGTGTATTCCAAAGAAGCTTCTCAGGTGCAAGTCAAACGCGTTTGGGCCGAATTTGAGGTGCAGCCTGTCAAAGACAGTGCAGTAGCCGAAACACCACGCCAAAGCTAGTCAGAAAAGAGCACACCATGGCAGATTCAGCAACAGGCACCACCAGCAGCCAAGCGAACAACAAAGTCAGTATTCGCTATACCGACAAAGAAATGTGGTCAGAAGCACAGGAGTTCGCCTATCTGCGACTGGCTACCACCCAAGCTTACAAACTGAACCTGTGGGGAGTGCCCGAAGTCGTGACGGGCAAGAAACACCTGCTAACAGAATACAACGTGCGCGCGCGCCGCATCAGCGCCACCTATGCCCGCTTCTATCTAGAAAAAGAAGAAGGCGGCAAGGCCAGCAAGAAAGGGCGCTTTTACTGGATGGCACTCGCCGCCTTTGCTGCCAAAACGGTGGCGTGTTCCTTGGAAGATGTGCGCGTTGGCAGCATGCCGTCGGGTGTAGACCAAGTGGCCAAGGGCTTGGGCAAAGGCAACCTGTGGTTGTTCTATGACATCGCGCCGTGGCACTGGATGCATGCCAACGCCCCGGACTGCATGGCCCAGTACGAGAACACCCGCAGCGACACCAACCTGGTGCCCGCACTGATTGCCGCTACCCAAGTCATGCCATGGGCTGCACAAGCCTTGCCCAAGATAGGGCGCTTGAAGACCAACCAACATATCCATGCGGCTTTTGAGAAGGTGCGGGCGATTGAAGCGATACCTATGGGCGATGAAATTCAAAAAAAACGCCGAAGAGAAGCCCAGCTCGAGCACCTTTTCGCCATAGCCGAGCACGAGCAAAAAGTAGTGCTCCAGCCGCTGATTTATGACGACGAAGACTTTGCATGGTGGCTGCGCCAGCAGCGCAAGGCGTGGGTCAACTGGGCATCCCCCACGCTGGAGCTGGTGTTTGCAGCCGCTTGCACCACAGACGACCCCGAACTCAAATCGGTAGCGCCGCAAGACACGGTTTTGGAGGACTTCAAGAGTCGGTTTCACTGGATTGGTAAAGCTGCTAAAAAATTTCATGGACTCATGCAAACACAAGCTGCCTACATGGAAGGTGAACTGCAAGCCATGGCCAGTTGGGTCAGCATGAGTGATCCTGCCCCCAAGCCCATCCCGCCCTATATGCCTTGATGCCCATGCGCCACCCTCGCATCACTCGTTTTTTAGCGACTCTGGCCCTCGTGCTGGCCTGCAGTGCCTGCACGCGCGCGCAGCCAGAGGCCGCACCCACCACCGGACAACACACCATGAAGCAAGAAGTAAGTATCCAACTCGGAATGAGCGGCCAAGACTTTGTTATCGCGCTGGGGCGTGAAGACACCCGCACCACCAAGCAGCCTATGGGGGTGAATTTTTATGATTTGGATTGGCCTTCAAAACTCCCTGGAGTGGTCAATGTGGTTCATGGCCCACATGGCTTTTCGTTGACAGCCGTTTTGGGCTTGATGGGCACCGAAGACTTGAAGCTACCGGGCGGGGTACAAGATATTGATATCAACTTTGGCATCACACCAGCTGACCTCATTCCCCACGACGAAGCCCGCCTGCAAGTCATGGCCTTGCTCAAGCGCTTGCAGACTGCGGGGTGGAAGCAGCACTACTACTTTGGAGAGGCGCGCATTAAAGGGCGCAGCACACTTGCAAAAGGCAGTTTGGCGCTGGATGCGCGCTACACCCCCACGTTTGAAGAGTGGATGGCTTTGGGCAACTCCGCTTCTTGGCTATTGCAAACCAACGGCGTGTATATGGCGCTATCCATGCGCCGCGACAGTGACCGCATGGCCCCCTATCGGCCCGGTGCTTATCTGATGTCGATGACGCTCAAGACAGAGGAGCAAGAAATGCGTGGTTATTTTGATGAGCCAGATAGGGGTAATTGGAGAACGCTATGGAGTGACAGTGCGCGACTAAAGCGCTTCCAAGATGCACGGATGAAAAGTGAAACCCAAGCCCGAGCCAAAGGCCTAGAGATAGACACGCAGTACCAAGACCCCGCCATTCTGGCGCTGAAGAAGGATTGAGGTCACTGTGATGCGTCGTGTTGCTTTGCGTGGAATGAGGCTGCCAGCCGTGGCTGCTGTGTTAGCCCTGGCCGTCGTGCTGGCCTGCAGTGCCTGCACGCGCGCGCAGCCAGAGGCTGCACCCACCACCGGACAACACACCATGAAGCAAGAAGTAAGTATCCAACTCGGAATGAGCGGCCAAGACTTTGCCATCGCACTGGGGCGAGAAGACGCACGTATTACCAAGCAGCCAGCAGGGTTGAACTTTTATGCGATTCACTGGCCTGCCCGACTACCCGGAAAAGTCAACGTCAATCATGGCGTTCACAGTTTCTCTTTGAATGCGGCATTAAGCGTACAGGGCGTGGAAGACGTAGACCGGTTGGTCTTTGGGGTGGATGAGTTTTCTATCAACTTTGGCATCACACCAGCTGACCTCATTCCCCACGACGAAGCCCGCCTGCAAGTCATGGCCTTGCTCAAGCGCTTGCAGGATGCTGGGTGGAAACAAAACTATGGTCTCAGCTCAGCTCGTCTCAAAGGCCGCAGTAGCTTGCAAGACACCCTGTCCTTGGACGCCCGCTACACCCCCTTGTTTGAAGAGTGGATGGCTTTGGGTAACTCCGCCTCATGGGAGTTGCAAGCCAGTGGCGTGTATATGGAGCTATCCATGCGCCGCGACAGCGACCGCATGGACCCCTATCGGCCCGGTGCTTACTTGATGTCGATGACGCTCAAGACAGAAGAGGCGAAATGTCGTTTGTTGTTCGATGAAGCCGACCGCGGCAATTGGAAGGAAATTTGGTCGGATAAAGCAAAGCAATTCAAGGAGTGGCGTTTTCAGAGGGAAACCCAAGCCCGGGCCAAAGGCCTAGAAATAGACACGCAGTACCAAGACCCAGCCATTCTGGCGCTGAAGAAGGATTGAGGTGGCTGTGATGCGTATTTGCTACCTTGAGAAACATCGACATGCAAACAATGAAACTGCGTAAGGTGTTGGTGTGGGTGGGCTTGGGCCTGTGCATGGCGGTGAGTGCTCTGCAAGCGGCGCGAGCACAAAACCAAGCATCGCAAGCCCCGCCCAAATACTCGATGTTGCGGTATGAATGGCTCAAGAAGCCATGGACAGTGCGCTATGTGATTGAGGTGTCTGAGCGCCCGGAATCACTTACCAGAATTGCTAAAGAACTCAATGCCGAGCAAGAGGCGAAGCATTCTCCTCAGTTTAGGCTCTACCACGAGTACATGCGGCCTGTTTCACCTTTTCAAGGACAGGCCTATGCCAAAGAGCGCGACCCTATTTTCCTCAATATGTATGGAAAGCTTGGTCTCTTTGTGCTGGAGTTCGACCACACAGGAAAGCTGATTAGTCCACACACTGCGCCCAAGCCTTTGATGGCTAAACAAGTATTGGATACAGAAAATCATCGCAATGTGCAGCTCTATGAAGGCGATGGAAAGCCAGGTGCAAACTGGTACAGCGTAGGTGACTACTGGCTAGACTACCTGCCAGGCTCAATGGGCGATTCCGTAACACCGGCATTGTGTTCTGCACAAGACGATGGTCGTTACGGTCTGAGTCGTAGCGATCGAGAACTTCGTACAGGCAGAAAATTCAGTGTTCAAGAAGTCCTCGACTCACAAGGCATCTTCGGCTGCCGTGAATGGACTTACCAACTCAAACGCCCGGTCAGTGTGGCAGGCCTTGGTGGCCAAGTCCCCGACGCCCAAGGCCTCTGCGCAGGCGGCTTTGAACCCGGCATGTACAAAGGCCGCCTAGTCTGCCCCGGTCTGGACGAGAGCAGCCATTACAAGCCCAACGCCAAGGGCTTTGTACAGCCCTACATCGACGTTACCAGCTACCACGACAAAGTGGGCAAGAAGGGCACCATAGGCCACTTCATCGGCTGGGCCGGGTTTGATGACCCGGTGCGCCCCGTCATTGGCAAGTTTGGCGACCGCTGGGTCTGCCTGCACGAATGCCCCGATGGCGCAGCCCCCGGCCCGATTGAGGACATCGCCCAGTGGACCACCCGGCGCGGCTGGCCCCTGCCCAAGCCCGGGCCGTATTTTGTGGACAGCAAGTTCAAGGCGAGCAAAGAGGATTTGGAAGAGTGATGCAGCACCTTGCCCGCCCGACATGCCGCCCACACACCGGTGGCCACCGCACCCGCGTAGGGTGGGGTGGGGTGCGTGTACGGGTACTCCTAAGAGCCAGATTGCATGCAAACACGCCGTCAGCGCATATGGAATGGGCGTTAGAAGCTCCCAAAAAAATAGCAAATCCAATAACACATTGAACCTAGACCCCAGGAACCCACACACCATGAGCACCCGAGCACAAGCCGCCGAACACACACCACCCCACGAACAGCACGAACAGCGCCTGCGGCAGCTCTTTGAGCTGGCGCAGGACAACCAGCACGCGGTGGAGGACGCCATTGCCTGCCTCACTGCCGAGCGCGAGGCCTTCACCAAAGAGCGCTTGGCCCTGCTTAAAACTGCCACCAGCTCAGCAGAGGTTGCCAACAGCGTGCAGCGCGCCATGGCGCAAGCGGTGCCGGCAGTCAGCCAAGCCGCTGAGCAAGCGCTGGAGCGCGCCATGCAGCGCGTGCTGGGGGTAACCCACGATGCAGCCAACCAGGCCGTAGGGGAGGCCAGCACCCCGGTGATGGAGCGGCTGGGCACGCTCTTGCAAACGGCGGTAGAGGTGGAGACCCGTATGCACCAAGCGCGCAGCCGCCAAGCCTGGCAATGGACTGCGCTGGCGACGCTGGGGGTGGCAGCGACGCTGGCAGTCGCGGTGGTGGGGGTGCAGCAACTGCGCGCGCAGCGCGCCGACATCTTGGCCCAACAAGCCGAACTGCAAGCACAAAAGCAGGCGTTTAGCGAAGACATGGCCCGCATGCAAGCCACGGTTGCCTTTTTAGAAAAAAAAGGAGGCCGTATCCAACTAAGCAAATGCGGGCCTGAGCAACGCACTTGCCTCGAGGTGGCCAGCGACCAGGGCAGCCCCCGCACTGCCTACCGCGGCCCCTGGGTGGTGGCCGACAGCCAAAGCGGCAAAGAGCGCAGCTATGTGATCCCCAAAGGGTATTGAGCCCACTCCTCTTACCCGACCGTACCTACTTCCAATTCTTTACCTGAGCCCGCCCTATGGACCCCCAACTGCTGGACTATTACAACCAAGAGCTCACCTACCTGCGCGAGGCCGCTGGCGAGTTCGCAGCCGAACACCCCAAGATTGCCCGCCGACTGGGCATGCACGGCGTGGAGGTGCATGACCCCTATGTGGAGCGGCTGATCGAGTCGTTTTGCTTCATGTCGGCGCGCATGCGCACCAAGCTTGACGCGGAGTTTCCGCGCTTTAGCCAGCGGCTGCTGGAGGTGGTCTACCCCAACTACGTGGCCCCCACGCCCTCCATGGCAGTGGCGCAACTGCACCCCAGCGCCACCGAGGGCGACTTGAGCCGGGGCTTTGTGGTGCCTAGAGGCAGTGCGTTTTACGCGCAAGTGCCTGCGGGCGAGAGCACGGCTTGCGAGTTCCGCTCCAGTCAGGACGTCACTTTGTGGCCGCTGGAGATCAGCAGCGCGCAGCTCACCGGAATCCCGCCGGACATTCCGGCGCTGGAGCGCTTTGTGCCGCCCACGGTGCAAGTGGCGGGGGCTTTGCGGCTGCGGCTGCGGCTGCGCGGCTCGCTCAAGTTCAGCGAGCTCAATGGGCTGGACCGGCTCCCCATCTACCTCAGCGGGGACGAGCAAACCTCCTCCCACCTCTTTGAGCTGCTGCACACCGGGGCGGTCGCCACCCTGACGGCCGCGCCCGGCCAAATGGGCGAACGCCCCCACGCCGTTACGCAGGAGGCGCTGGTGCACGAAGGCCTGGCCCCCGGCAACAGCCTGCTGCCACTGCCATGGAACACCTGGCACGGGCACAACCTGCTGCACGAGTACTTTGCCTGCCCCAGCCGCTTTTACTTTTTGGCCCTGCAACACCTGGCGCCCGGCCTCGCGCGCATTCAGGGGCAAGAGGCAGAAATCATCGTGCTGCTGCAGCGCGACACCCAAGGCCTGAGCGGGCTGATTGATAAAACCCACTTTGCGTTGTTTTGCACACCGGTCATCAATCTCTTTGAGCAGCGTACCGACCGCATCGAGCTCAACACCGGCCAAAGCGAGTTCCACCTCGTGCCCGACCGTTCGCGCCCGCTGGACCTGGAGGTCTTCAGCGTCACCAGCATGACCGCGCAAAAGACCGACAGCACCCAGGAGCTGGAGTTCCGCCCGCTGTACCAAAGCATCAACCAGGACGAGGGCAACCACGGCCGCTACTTCAGCCTGCGCCGCGAGCCCCGGCTGGCCTCGGACAGCACCCGCAAATACGGCACCCGCACCTCTTATGTGGGCACCGAGGTGTTTGTCAGCCTGGTAGACCAGCACGACGCGCCCTACAACGAGGCGCTGCGCTACCTCAGCGTCAAAGCCTGGCTCACCAACCGGGATCTGCCCCGGCTCATCCCGCGCAATGGCTACCAAGACCTGAGCGCGGCCGATTCACTGCCCCTGAAGGCTATAGGCCTTATTCGCCCACCTTCGGCGCCGCGCCCGCCCATGGCCCAGGGCGAGATGGCGTGGCGTCTCATCCGCCAGCTCAACTTCAACTACCTGCCGCTGCACGACATGGACACCCGCCAGGGTGCTCAGGCCCTGCGCGACATGCTGCGCCTGTACATCGCCACCGACGACCCGGTGGCGGGCAAACAAATCGAGGGACTGATCGGCAGCCACATCACCCCCGTGACCCGACGCCTGCCGGGCAGCGGCCCGCTGGTGTACGGGCGCGGCGTGCAGTGCGATCTCACGGTGGACGAAGACTGCTTCAGCGGCACCAGCCCGTACCTGCTGGGCCTGGTACTAGAGCACTATCTGGCGCGCCACGTGAGCATCAACGTGTTTACCCAAACCCAGCTGCACAGCATGCAACGCGGGCGGGTCGAGCAGTGGCCCGTGCGCATGGGCGCTCGGGGAGTCGTGTGATGAAGCCCGTGCAACACAACACCCTGCAAGACGCACAAGCCCGGCCCTGGGCACACGGCTTCATGCCGCTCTTGCGCCGCTTGAGCGCTTGGTACGCCCAGCGGCCCCGCGTAGGCCAAGCCGAGCGGCCCCAGCAAGAACCCTACCGGCTGGGGCAACAGGCAAGCCTGACCTTTGCCGTGCGAGAAATCGCCAGCGTGCACACCGGCCCCAGCCGCACCCACATCAAGCTCTTCGGGTTGGGCTCGCTGGGCCCCAACGGCTCGCTGCCCATCCACGTTACCGAACTCGTGCGCGAGCGGGTGGAGGCCAAGCGCGACACCACGCTGGCCGACTTTTTGGACTTGTTTCACCACCGTGCCTTTACCCACTTCTACCGCGCCTGGGCGCAAAGCCAGAGTGCAGCGGGATTGGACCGTCCGGCAGAAGAAACCTTTACGCCTTACATCGCCCGCCTGGGTGCGGACGAGCCCAGCCAGGTGCAACACAGCGCCCTGGCCCCGCACGCCCGCTGGGCCAGCGTAGCCCATCGGGTGCGCGCACCGCGCAACCCCGAAGGGCTCATACGCACCCTTTCGCACTACTTCGGGGTGCCTGTGCGAATGCAAGAGTTCTGCCTGCAGTGGATGCCCCTGGAGCCCCAGGACCTGTGCCAACTCGGACGCCCCCTGCAGTCCAGCCTGCTAGGTCAGGGAGCAGTCATTGGCGAAGTGGTGCCTGACCGGCAAAGCCGCTTCAGGCTCATCATCGGCCCGCTGGATTTGCCGGGTTACCTGCGTCTCACCCCCCAAGGTGCACCCCGGCCGGGCAGCGTGGAGCAAGCCACAACGTCCCGCACTGCAGCAGACACCGTGTGCGACCTGGGCGCCCTGATCGAACTGGTGCGCAGCTTCATCGGCTTTGAATACGTGTGGGAAGTCGAACTTTTGGTAGATCGGCAGGCCGCCCCCGCCTCCACGCTGGGCGGCACCACACCGCTGGGCTGGTCGAGCTGGCTGGGCGGGTCGGACGACCACGTACAGGGCCACAAAGACAAGAGCAGCCAACTGCAGAGCGCTCTGCGCGACCCGCAATCCGCCATCAGCGGCATGGTGCTCGAACCCGAGCACTACGCCAGCCAACTTTTACACCACGCCTACTAAACATGCACAACCCACCCCCCACAACGCTTGGCCCCGACGCGGCCTATCCTGCCCTGAGCGCGGCGCAACCCTGCGGTACCAGCCTAGAGTACGACCCAGAATACGCCGTGCTGCAAGCCCGGCTGCAGCCCCGTTCTGACGTGCAATATGGCAGCTTTGCAAGCCAGCCTGAAGGGCCGGACTGGAGCGAAGTCGAACGCGACTGCCGCCGCTTGCTCCTGCTAAGCACCGACATCAGCCTGCTCATCTGGCTCACCCGCGCGCGTACCCGGCGCAGCGGTGCCGCGGGCCTCGCGCTAGGGCTAGACAGCCTGCACGCCGCCCTGCGCAGCTGGCCCCAGGACGTCCACCCCCAGCTCATGCTTGACGGGCTGTTTGACCCGGCCGTGCGCGCCAACGCCCTGGCCGCGCTGTGTGACCCCGAAGGGCTGCTGGGCGACATCCGCGACATCGTGGTCTGCGCCAGTACGGCCGCGCGCCTGAGCATGCGCGACATCGAACGCGCCCACGCCATTCCCCGCCCGCCCTACAGCCCCGAGCCCCAGGCCATACACCGCCAACTCGCCGCCTTGCACGCAAAAAAGGACGCCACCCTGCACAGCCTGCTACAAGCCGCCCAGAGCGCCCGCGCGCTGGCCCACTGGATCGCCCACGACCCCCAGAGCCAACTCGGTGACGACGCCCCCCACCTCGCACCCCTGCTCAAAGTGTTTGCAGACCTGTGCGCCTTCCAAGCCCAGACCATGGACGCCAGCTTGGAGACCCGCCAAGAGCCCTATCTGGAGGACATAGAGCAGGATGTAGAAGAGGACGTAGAGGAGGACACAGCCTACCTTCCCGCGATCAGTGCCGCCATGTCCCATGACCTACAACACCAGCGCGAACACATCCGCAGTCTGCTGCTGCAGGTGCAGCAGTGGATAGAGCACAACGAACCCAGCAGCCCGGTGTCTGTGCTGCTCAAGCAAGCCCAGCGCATGTGGGGCAAACGCTTTAGCGAAGTCGCCAGCCAAATCCCCCCCGACCTGCTGCAGGCCTGGGACCGCGACGTGCCCTGAGCACCCCCCAATACGACCCTGAACGCGACCTTGAACGCAAGCCCACCCTACGCACGGAGCCTCCACCATGTCAACGCCCATGCCCACCCCCAGCCTCACCACCCTCATCCCCGCAGAGCGCATCCTCACCATTAGCAGCGCCAGCCTGGAGGCCCAAGCCGGCCATGCACCCTTGCAAATCCACCTGCAAGCTGTCTAGTAAATCCGGGGCGATTCAGTGGCATCATGGCGCATGACTTCAACCATCACCCCCATCCCCGCTGAGACACCGCGCATTCGGGGCTATCACGCCCATGTGTACTTTGATGCCTCAACCATTGAGCAAGCCCGCGCCCTGTGCGAAGCAGCGGCTGCAACTTTCCCCATCAAGATGGGCCGCGTGCACGAGAAGCCCGTGGGGCCGCACCCTGACTGGAGCTGCCAGTTAGCGTTCAAGGCAGAGCTGTTTGGTGACATCATTCCTTGGCTCATGATGCGCCGTGCGGGTTTGGTGCTGTTTATTCACCCCATCAGCGACAACGACTTGGTCGACCACCGCGACCGCGCGATGTGGATGGGGGCAATTCGACCCTTGGATTTGTCCATTTTGGGCGAAGAGGCGTCGGTGGAAAGTGTCTAAATGGTCTGATGTGTTGGCATAGACGTAAAAAAAGCGACCTAGGTCGCTTTTTTTAGGGCAGGCGTGAGAGCCTGCTGATGGGGATTACTCCACCTTAGCTTTAGCGCGCAGCTCTTCTTGGAACTTCGCCATCTTTTGTTGCGTCAATTGTTGCGAAATTTGTGGCTTCACTTCTTCGTACTTGGGCAACTGGGCGTCACGCACGTCATCCAGGCGGATGATGTGGTAACCGAACTGGGTCTTCACCGGGACTTCGGTAGTTTTGCCTTTTTCAAGCGCGGTCAATGCGGCTGAAAAGTCTTTGTCGTAACTATTGGGGTTGGCCCAATCCAAGTCACCACCGTTGGCGCCAGAGCCTGGGTCTTTGGAGGACTTCTTCGCGATGGCTTCAAACTTGCCGCCTTTTTTCAGCTGGGCGATGATGGCCTTGGCTTGGTCTTCTTTTTCGACCAAGATGTGGCGAGCACGGTACTCTTTACCTGCGTTGGCAGCGGCAAATTTGTCGTATTCAGCTTTTGTTTCTTCGTCGGTGACGGGGTTCTTTTCTTGGAAGTTTTTGAACAACTCGCGTACCAAGATGGATTGGCGTGCCAATTCAATTTGGCTCTTGTAGTCGTCGGTGGCGTCCAAGCCACGGGCTTGCGCTTCTTGCATGAAGATTTCGCGTGCGATCACTTCTTCACGCAGCTGACCTTGCATTTCAGGAGTCACTGGGCGGCCGGAGCGCGCAATTTGCTGTGCAAGTGCGTCGACGCGAGCGGTAGGAACGGCTTTGCCATTCACAATCGCCACGTTTTGGGCATTGGCCGCGGGCACACCCACCGCCAACAAGGCAGCGGTGGCAATAGCGGTCAAAATTTGCTTCTTCATTCGTATTCCTTAGGATGCTTCAATGGTTCGTGACAGGAGATGATTCTTCGGCTTCAATGGCCAGAGCGTGCAGCCCTTGGTCGATGAAATCTTGCAACGCATCATACACAAGGCGATGGCGTGCTACTCGGCTCACGCCGGTAAATAAATGTGAAGCAATGCGTACCCGAAAGTGCGTGCCGACGCCGCTGTCATTGGCGCCAGCGTGCCCAGCATGTTGGTAGCTTTCATCCAGCACTTCTAAGCGGCTGGGCTGCAAGTGTTCGATCAGGCGCGCTTCTAGTGCAGCGGCCGTGGGCAAGTGATCCGTGTTCATGGTGCGGGCGTTTCTTGTTGGCTGTCGTCGCTCTTGAGGTGGGGCGCGATGTACAGGCCCTGCCCAATGATGAACACCAGTGGGAAGGCGTAGCCCCACACTTTAAAGTTCACCCACGCTTCGGTGCTGTAGTACAGCACTACGTAGCCATTCAAAATGGCCATGAAAGCGGCATACAGAATCCACACCACGTTAAGCCGTTGCCACACCGCATCCGGCAAGGCCAACTGGCTGCCCAGCATGAGCTTGAGAAAGTTCTTGTGAAAAATCCACAGCGCCATGCTCAGACCCATGGCCATTGCGCTGTACATCACGGTGGGTTTCCATTTGATGAAGCGGTCGTCGTGCAGCCACAGGGTGAGGGCACCAAACACCAAAATGAGTACCAAGGTAATCTTGTGCATGGCCTGCAATTTGCCGTCTATGCGGTAGATCAGGCCCATTTGGAGCACAGTGGCGGCCATCAGGACGGCGGTGCCTACATAGATGTCATACAGCTTGAAGGCACCGAAGAAAAGTGCAATAGGGAAAAAGTCGATCAGTGTTTTCATGAGTCCGTGAAGTGTAACGATGCCGAGTTCATGCAGTAGCGCAAACCAGTTGGTTGGGGGCCGTCTTCAAACACATGGCCCAAGTGTGCGCCACAGTCCGCGCAGTGCACTTCGGTGCGCTTCATCCACAGCAAGCCGTCCACCTTGGTGCCCACCGCATCTTCTTGGATGGGCTGAAAAAAGCTGGGCCAGCCCGAGCCAGATTCGTACTTGGTGCTTGACTCAAACAGGGGCTTGTCGCAGCAAATGCAGCGGTAAACGCCGTGTGCCTTGTTGCCTTCTAGTTTGCCGGTGTACGAGCGCTCGGTGGCTTCATGCCGAGTGACTTGGTAGGCCAAGGCTTCAGCACCTTTGGCACTGAGCAGGGCTTTCCACTCTTCGTCTGTTTTCTGGATTTTGAAAGTCATAGTGTCTCCCATGGGTGATGCGCAAGTTTAAGAACTGCAACTGATGGCAATGGCGGATGCCCAATCGGGCGGAAAATCCGCCCAGTCTTGGTGGTGCGCATGCGCTTCAAATGGCGCTTGCAACACGTTCAGTAGGTCTTCGAGCACTGAAAAATCTTTCACACGAGCAGCTTGGATGGCCAGTTCGCCCAAATGGTTCCTCAACACGAATTGGGGATTGTTTTTTTGCATCAATTCGGTACTATGCGCATATGGGTGTTGCGCGTGCAGCTCTGAAAACTGTAGCAACCATGCGTCAATAGATGCACTGTCCAAAAACAAGTCCCGCACGCGGTGGTCTTTAGGGTCGTGTGCAGTGCTCCACTGGGTCAAGCGGCTCCAAAATATGGTGTAGTCCACACGCTGCGCCGCCATTGCCGTCAACAAGTCTTGGGTCAGGGTACCGGTAGCCGCCGTGGGACGTTCAAAGCCTAACTTGGCGGCCATGCGCTGCGCAAACGCCTTGGGGTAAGCTTCCTTGTAGGTTTCCAACGCGGACATAGCCCATGCCTGATCCTCGATCAAGGGCATGAGTGCCTGGCCTAGGCAAAATAGGTTCCAGTAAGCCACGTTAGGTTGCTTGCCAAATGCATAGCGACCTTGGTGATCAGAATGGTTGCAAATATGCGCCGGATCGTAGGCATCCAGAAACTGGAAAGGCCCGTAGTCCAACGTGAGGCCCAAGATGCTCATGTTGTCCGTGTTCATCACCCCGTGGCAAAAACCGACTGCCTGCCATTGCGCCAATAGTTCTGCCGTGCGCAAGGTCACACACTGCAGAAGAGCGGCATACGGGTTGCCGCCCAAGTTGGCGCTGAAAGCGTCTGCATGTCGGCATTGGGGATAAAAGCGGTCAATCACATAATCAGCCAAGGTGCGCAACTGGTCATGCAGGCCGTGGTGGCAAAAGTGTTCAAAGTGGCCGAATCGCACCATGCTGGGCGAAAGCCGAGTGACAACGGCCGCTGTTTCAATCGCTTCTCGGCGCACGGGCGCGTCGGAGCCCGTTACGCACAGCGCACGGGTGGTCGGTATGCCTAAGGCATGCATAGCCTCGCTGCATAAAAACTCGCGAATACTGCTGCGCAGCACAGCACGGCCATCGCCCATGCGCGAGTAAGGCGTAGGTCCAGCTCCCTTGAGCTGAAACTCGTAGCCAGCCGCCTCTCCCAGCGTGATAGCACGGCCATCGCCCAGCTGCCCGGCCCATTGGCCAAATTGGTGCCCACTGTAGACGGCGCTATAGGCGCTGGTGTTATCTAGGTTGCGGTTGCCCGTAAACGCATGGAGCCACTCGTTGTCGCTGGTCCATGTGTCTGGCAAACCCAGCGCTTGGCCTAAGGGCAGGTTCTTTCCGACCCAGTAGGGTGCTGGCAGAGGCGTGGGCGCAAGAGGGCTTACAAAGTCGGCGCCTAAGGCGCTGTAGCCAGGGACCCATGGGAGGGAAGTTTCAAAAACTTCAGGGGCATGTGGAGGGAGATGCATGGGCCGAATTGTCCCGCATATGACTAAGGCCAGTGTGGGGCAGGGTAATGCTGGATGTACCATGGACACGCTCGCGACACCCGTTGCCGCAGAGCGCATGTCCACTTTTTCGGAGTTTGTCCTATGTTGGGGTTAATGCAAGGCCAAGAGCTGCTAATTTCGTCTCTTATTGAGTTTGCGCAGCGTCACCATGGAGAAGGTGAAATTGTGTCGCGCCGGGTAGAAGGCGACGTTCACCGCACCACGTACAAAGATGTCGCCCTGCGGTCGCGCAAGGTGGCCAACGCGTTAGATGCGTTGCAATTGGCGTTCAGCGATAGGGTGGCCACGCTCGCGTGGAATGGCTATCGGCACCTAGAGTTGTACTTTGGTGTGAGCGGCTCGGGGCGGGTGCTGCACACGCTCAATCCGCGCTTGCACCCCGACCAAATTGTGTGGATTGCCAACCATGCGGAGGACCAGGTGCTGTGTTTTGACCTGTCGTTTTTACCCATCGTCAAGGCTGTGCACAGCCGCTGCACCACGATCAAGCACTTCATTGCCCTGTGCGACGCTGACAAGTTGCCAGCAGACAGCGGTGTTCCGGGCTTGCAAAGCTACGAGGCTTGGATAGGCGGTCAATCTGACGCATACACCTGGCCGACCTTTGATGAGAACTCGGCGTCCAGCATGTGCTACACCAGCGGCACCACAGGCAACCCCAAGGCCGCGC